>JAIUOW010000032.1 GCA_020161775.1 Pseudomonadota bacterium | reverse complement strand
TTCTGCGGTTGATGGGAGCTTGCAGATGTACGCAGTTCAGGCTCTCGGCGGTAGGGTGTGGTTTATTGACCGCTTACATTGAAAAACGCCAGGGCTTGAGCCTGCCGCGCGAACGCATCGACGGCTTTGAACCCACCGACGTGGCCGCGCCGCCCGCACCGGACCTGGGCGGCGGCAACGGTGGCATCAAGGGCAAACGCCCCAGCAAGAAAGACAAGCTGCGCGCTGCAGCAGCTGCTGCAGCGGCGGGTGGTGGCGGGACCTGAGCCCGCTCAGGCTTCGCCGGGCTCTTCCGCGCCTTCGCCCACGTCGTGGGCGGCTTCACCCGCAGGCCGGGGCTTGCGCTTGGCAGCGCGCGCCAGGATTTCGACATACACCGACGTGGCGCCTTCGCGCGCTGCGGCGTCCAGTTGCGGGATCACGGTGGCCAGATGGGCTGGCGCGGCCGATTCGGCGGTCAATCCGAACTTGCAGTCGAAGTCCCAGAAGTCGGTGCCCTCTGGCAATTCACGGCGGCGTTCGCGCTTGAGGTATTTGCGGATGTCGTGCTTGACGGCGTCCAGCACGCGGTCGGGGTGCTTGCCCTCGGCACGAAGGGGATAAGTTTTGCGCATGGGCGATGGTAACGCCCCCGGGCCTACTGGCTGGCAGGCGCTGGCGCCGGCGCGGGCGCGGGCGCGGGCCCGCCACCTCCCACCATGGCCTCTGCCGGCACACCCCCCGCAAAACCCGGCGCCGACCCACCGTTGGCGCTGCTGAAGCCGCTGGGGTCGCCCGTGCCCGGCGGCGGCTCGGGCGGCGCAAAGGACTCCTGCGGCGCGGCAAAGCGCACCTGGCCGTCCAGCACCCGTGTACGCAGCGCCGCCTGGAAGAAATCCCCCACCATGGGCAGCGCGCTGCGCGCACCCTGGCCGTAGCCGTCGCTCATGGTCAGGCGGCTGTCGTTGAAGCCCACCCACGCGCCCGCCACCAGGTGCGGGTGCATCAGGATGAACCAGCCGTCGGTGTTGTCCTGGGTGGTGCCGGTCTTGCCGGCCACGTCGGCCTGGATGCCATAGCGGCCGCGGATGGCCGCGCCCGTGCCGCGGTCGATCGCGCCGCGCAGCGCGTCCAGCAGCCGGTCGGCCGCGGGCTGGGGCAGCGCGGGCTCGGGTGCTGGCGCCGCAAAGGCCTCCAGCACCTTGCCGTCGCGGTCTTCCACCTGCAGGATCACCGTGGGCTCGATGTAGTTGCCGCCATTGGCCAGCGTGCCGTAGGCCGCGACCATCTCGCGCAGCGTCACCGGGCTGGTGCCCAGCGCCAGCGACAGCACCTCTTCCAGCTTGCTCTGGCGCACGCCCATGGCGCGCGCCAGGGCCGCCACGCGCTGGGCACCCACGCGCTGCACCACCTGGGCGGTAATGGTGTTCTTCGACAGGGCCAGGCCGTCGCGCAGCGTCATGGGCAGGTAGCTGGGCTCGCCGCCGTCAGTGGGCCGCCAGACCTGGCCGCCGCCCAATGCGATTTCCACCGGCTCGTCCATCAGCACCTCGCCGGGGCTCATGCCCTGCGCGAACGCCGCGCCGTACACAAACGGCTTGAAGGTCGAGCCCGGCTGGCGGCGCGCCTGCGCCACATGGTCAAACTGGTCCTTGATGAAGTCGCGGCTGCCCACCCAGGCCCGCACCTGGCCGTTGCGCGGGTCCAGTGCCATGAAGCCCGCCGACAGGCGGGCCTTTTCCTCGCGCAGCGACTTCATCAGCGCCACATCGGCGCCCAGGGTCTTGAGCGCCTGCGCCTCGGTCTGGCCGGCTTCGCGCGCCGCCTTGTACTGCGGCGTTTCGCGCAGCAGCTCCTGCACCAGGGGGCGGTTGGGCGCGAAGCCCGCGCGCGGCCCCCACTGCCCGTCCGCCAGGCGCTGCAATGCATCGCCGTGGCGCGTCACGGCCTGCACGGCCATGGCCTGCAGGCGGGAATCAATCGTGGTGCGCACCACCAGGCCGTCTGAAAAAATGTCGTAGCCGTTGCGGTCGGCCCAGTCGATCAGGAAGCGGCGCAGCTGGCGCGACAGGTGGGGCGCCGGGCCCAGCGGCTCGGGCTGGCGTTCAAAGTCCAGCTTCAGGGGGCGCTTTTTCAGCACCTCCAGCTGCTTGTCGGTCAGCTTGCCGTGCTTGGCCATCTGTGCCAGCACGGTGTTGCGCCGCTGCACGGCGCGCTCGGGCTGCGTCACCGGGTTGTAGTAGGCCGTGCCCTTGAGCATGCCGATCAGCGTGGCGGCCTCCAGCACGTCCAGCTTGCCAGCGCCCTTGTCGAAGTAGGTGCGCGCGGCCATCTCGATGCCGTGCGCGTTGTACAGGAAGGGCACGGTGTTCAGGTACGACTCCAGGATCTCGTCCTTGGAATACACCGCCTCGATCTTCAGCGCGGTGATGGCCTCGCGCAGCTTGCGCGTGATGCTGACCGAACGGCCGATCTGCTCGGGGTACAGGTTGCGCGCCAGCTGCTGCGTGATGGTGGAGCCGCCCTGGCGGTCGCCGGTGAGCGTGTGCACCACCGCACCCAGCGTGCGCTTCACGTCAATGCCGTGGTGTTCGTAGAAGCGGTGGTCCTCGGTGGCGATCAGCGCCTGCACTACCGGCGGCGAAATGGCGGGCAGCTTGACCCAGTCGCGGTTGATGCGCTGGTAGGTGGCCAGTACCTTGTTGTCCAGCGACACGACGGTGGCGGGCTTTTCGGTGCGCGCCTTGCTGATGTCGCCAATGCTGGGCGTGAACGGGATCAGCACCAGCACATACAGCACGGCCAGCGCCGGCAACAGCGCCACCGCGCGCCAGGGGTGGGCGCTGGCCCATTGCCACAGGCGCAATGCCGTGGCCCTGACTTGCGTGACGATGCGGTTCAGGGCGGGGTTCATGGTGCGGGCAGCCCGCCTGTCACGTCAGTCAGGTCAGGCCTGCGCGTCGGCGGCTTGCAGCCGCGCATTGGCCTCGCGCTTGCCCATGGTGCGCAGCGTGGCAATGGCCTCAAGCTGTTTGGCGCGAGGGCGGGCCTTGCCGCCTTCCCACTTGTACACCGACAGCTGCGACACGCCCAGGATCCTGGCCAGCGCGGCGGCCGACAGGCCCAGGCGCTGGCGCTGCGCGGCAAAGCCCTTGGCGCTGAAGCGCATGCTGGGCGTTGACGACTCTTCCCTGGCGGCGGGTACTGCTTTGGCAGTCACCTTGCCCAGGCGTTTGACCTGCTGCTCCAGCGCTTGCAGGCGGCGCTTGAGCTCTGCAATCTGTGTGCGGTATTGCGCGTTTGATTTTTTCAGTGCTTGTGTTTCGCCGCGCAGTTCCTTGCGCGCCACACGGGAAATTTCACTCTTGAGGATCGATGCGATATTGGGCATGAATGTTTAATCTGCTGGATACAAGCCGGGCCGCTATTCTGCGCCTTGATTGCTACCGCCCTTGTTACAAGGATGCAAGTGTATCTTCCCGGCGCTGTAGCAATGTAGGACGGCGGCCATTGAATACAAATGCGCTCAGCCCCCGGACCGTTTGACGGTATGGCCTTGCGCGGCCAGCAGCGCCATCACGCGCTCCACATGATCGCCCTGCACTTCGATCACGCCGTCTTTCACCGTGCCGCCCGAGCCGCAGGCCGTCTTGACCTGCTTGCCCAGCGCCGCCAGCGCGTCCGCATCCAGCGGCACACCGCGAATGACCGTCACCGCCTTGCCACCACGGCCCTTGGTCTCGCGCTGCACGCGCACGATGCCGTCGCCCACCGGCACGGCACGCGCAGCCTGTTTGCATATGCACTGGGCCACCGGCTGGCGGCACGCCGGGCACATGCGGCCCGATTCGGTGGAATACACCAGCGCGCCAAGCGACGACAGACCTTTCATCACACACTCCTTTTCATCAGCAAGGGCCGCATCATCCACAAACCGGCCAGCGGCCCCACAGCCAGCCAGGGCAGCACCTGTGCCAGCGGCCAGGCCTGCGCAGCAGCCACAAAGAGCTGGATGGTCAACACGGAAATCAGGAACCCGATGCAGTTGGTCAACGTCAACACGCTGCCCACCACGGCGGGCGGCGCGTTCTGCGCCGTCAGCGCGGAAAACTGCGGCGAGTCGCCGGCCACCGTGGCGCCCCACACCAGAAGCCAGACCATAAACAATGCGAACGGCGCCCCCAGCAGCCAGGGCGACAGCAGGCAGCACGCCGCACTGCAGGCCAGCTGCCCCTGGGCCACCCGTGCACTGCCCCAGCGGCGCACCAGCAGCCCGCCGCCCACACAGCCCGCAAAGCCCGCCCCGATCACCCAGAACGCGGCGGCGCTGATGGCCGTGACGGACGACAGCTGCACCGACAGGATCAGCGGCACCAGCACGATGAAGGCATACAGCTCCCACATGTGGCCGAAATAGCCGAACACCGACGCGCGCAACCGCCTGTCCGTCCACACCTGCACCAGCGCACGCGGGCTGATGCGCACGGCCCCGGCGGCGGGCTGCGCCGCCACCGGCACCAGCCACCAGGTGGCCAACCCGCCCAACGCCGCCAGGCCGGATACGCCCAGCACCACCGCCTGCCAGGGAAGCGCCACAGCCAGCGCCGCACTGCCCGCCAGCGCGCGCAGCCCGTAAGGCAACGCCGTACCCAGCACCAGCGCGCCAATCAGCACGCCCAGCGCCGCGCCCAGGCCGCTGCGGTACCAGCTGGCGGCGATCTTCATGCCCACGGGGTAAATGCCGGCCAGCAAAAAGCCCACCGCAAAACGCAGCGCCAGCAGCAAGGGGTAATGCCCATCCGCCCAGACGATGGCCGCATTCGCCGCCGCCCCCAGCAATGAACACACCATGAACACGGCCGGCGGCGCAAACCGGTCGGCCAGCATCAGCAGCGCAAACACCAGCGTGCCGGCCACGAAGCCCAGCTGCACGGCCGACGTCAGCGTACCCACCGAGGCTGCGGGCAAGCCCCAGGCCAGCTGCAGGTCGGGCATGACGGCATTGACAGCAAACCACAGCGAGGTGCCGGCAAACTGCGACAGCACGATCACAGGCAGGATGCGCCGCGGCACGCTGCTCATGACGCCGCGGGCACCTCGGCCAGGGCGCTGGGCGGCAGCGTGTCGTAGTAGTGAAAGTGGTGGCAGCTGCTGGCCCAATGCCGGTTGGTGGCGGCGCGCATGCCCACGCCGACCAGCGTGCGGTCAGCCGCGCGCAGCTTGTGCGCCAGCGGCATGAAGTCGCTGTCGCCGCTGACCACCACCACGGTGCCAATGTGCACCTGGCGCCCCACGTCGTCCATGGCGTCCAGGCACAGGCGGATGTCGGCGCCATTCTTGGCTGCGCCACCGGGCGGAAAGAGCTGGTGCAGCTCGATGGCGTTGTGCATCAGCACGTCGCGGTAGCGCGCAAAAAACTGCCAGTTGCAATACGCGCGGTTGATGGCCAGCGGCCCGAACGACGCAGCCAGGTCCACCACGGCCTGCACGTCCACCAGGGGCTCCTGCGGCTTGAAGCGGTTGTCAGGGCGCGCATAGGCGCCGGGGTCTTTGTCTTCGCACAGGCTGGCGTGCAGGTTTTCAAAATCCCAGTACAGGGCCACCGAGCGGCCTGCGTCAATTGCTTGGATGGTCATGGGTGTCCTTTGGGGCAATGGTAGTGGGGTTGCAAATCAAGGGCGCGCCCCGCCCCGCAACGGCTGCAGCAGATGCGAAAGCCCGTTGTGGTCTATCTCATGCATCAGCGCCAGCAGGCGGCCCAGCTCCCCTGACGGAAACCCTTCACGGGCAAACCAGTTGAGGTAATTGCCGGGCAGGTCGGCCAGCAAACGGCCCTTGTATTTGCCGTAAGGCATTTGCATCGTGACCAGCAGCGAATCAGCATCCATTGGCATCCCCGGCAACATGCAGCTGCAGCAGATCCCACAAATTGCCGTACAGGTCCTGAAACACCGCCACCGTGCCATACGGTTCAAGCTTGGGTTCGCGCACAAACACCACGCCGCGGCTGCTGTACAGCGCGTGGTCGCGCCAGAAATCATCCGTGTGCAAAAAGAACGCCACACGCCCGCCCGTCTGGTTGCCCACGCGCGTGGCCTGTTCGTCATTGGCTGCGCGGGCCAACAGCAGGCGGCTGTCTGTGGCACCCGGCGGCGCGACCAGCACCCAGCGTTTGTCCTGCGCGGGGATGTACGTGTCTTCCACCAGGCGAAAGCCCAAAGTATTCACATAAAAGGCAATGGCTTCGTCGTAGTCGCGCACGACCAGGGCGATGTAGCCAAGGGATTGACGGGTCAAGGGGCGGGTCCTGTGGCAAGCGTCGCCCATGCGGCGCAGCCGCCAAGCATAAGGGCCAGGGCTTATGCGCCACATCAAACCGCCAACCCACAAAAAGCGCACCATGGGTGTTTATCCGCACCCCCAAAGGCTGTCCATGACCACCCGAAAGCGGCCTGCCTATGGCCGCCATTGGTAAAACCCAATAGCCCAAACGACGGGGAGCGCCTACAGTCATGGGCATCCTCTATCGGGTAACTCAAGGAGATAGCCATGACCAATGAAGCCAAATGCCCTTTCTCGGGCCACGCCACCGCGCACACCGTGTCGGGCACGCCCACCAACGCCAGCTGGTGGCCCAACCAGCTGCGCCTGGGCATCCTGCACCAGAACTCCACCAAGTCGGACCCGATGGGCCCCGGCTTCAACTACGCTGAAGAATTCAAGAAGCTGGACCTGGACGCCGTGGTCAATGACCTGAAGGCACTGATGACCGATTCCCAGGACTGGTGGCCGGCCGACTGGGGCCACTACGGCGGCCTGTTCGTGCGCATGACCTGGCACGCCGCGGGCACCTACCGCATCCACGACGGGCGCGGCGGCGCGGGCACCGGCCAGCAACGCTTTGCGCCGCTGAACAGCTGGCCCGACAACGGCAACCTGGACAAGGCCCGCCGCCTGCTGTGGCCCATCAAGCAGAAATACGGCGCCCGGCTGTCCTGGGCCGACCTGATCGTGCTGGCCGGCACCGTGGCCATGGAAAGCATGGGCTTCAAGACCTTTGGCTTCGCTGGTGGCCGCCCCGACAGCTGGGAACCCGACGAAAGCGCCTACTGGGGCCCCGAGAGCACCTGGCTGGGCGACCAGCGCTACAGCGGCGAGCGCGAGCTGGCCAACCCCCTGGCCGCCGTGCAGATGGGCCTGATCTACGTGAACCCCGAAGGCCCCAACGGCAACCCCGACCCGGTGGCGTCCGGGCGCGACGTGCGCGAAACCTTTGCCCGCATGGCCATGAACGACGAGGAAACCGTGGCCCTGGTGGCCGGTGGCCACACCTTTGGCAAGGCCCACGGCGCAGGCGACCCCAAGCTGGTGGGCCCCGAGCCCGAAGGCGCCACGATCGAAGAACAGGGCCTGGGCTGGGCCAACAAGTTTGAATCCGGCAAGGGCGCGCACACCACCACCAGCGGCATTGAAGGCGCGTGGAAGCCCAACCCGACGAAATGGGACAACGGCTACTTCGACATGCTGTTCGGCTACGAATGGGAGCTGACCAAGAGCCCCGCCGGTGCCCACCAGTGGACG
The DNA here is from genome assembly GCA_020161775.1 of Pseudomonadota bacterium. Lineage (GTDB taxonomy): Bacteria > Pseudomonadota > Gammaproteobacteria > Burkholderiales > Burkholderiaceae_C > RAM1. The sequence goes on along the minus strand of JAIUOW010000032.1, from coordinate 7,493 downwards.
CCCAAGAACTGCAAGCCCGAGCACATGATCCCTGACGCGCACCGGCCCGGCGTGAAGCACCCGCCCATGATGACCACGGCCGACCTGTCTCTGCGCATGGACCCGGCGTTTGAAAAGATCTCGCGCCGCTTCCACCAGAACCCGGCCGAATTTGCCGACGCATTCGCCCGCGCCTGGTTCAAGCTGACCCACCGCGACATGGGCCCGCGCGCCCGCTACCTGGGCTCGCTGGTGCCCAAGGAAGTGCTGGTATGGCAAGACCCGGTACCGCCGGTGGACCATGCGCTGGTCGAGGCGCAGGACATTGCCGCGCTGAAGGCCAAGGTGCTGGCGTCCGGCCTGACGGTGAGCCAGCTGGTCAGCACCGCCTGGGCGTCGGCCAGCACCTTCCGCGGCGGCGACAAGCGCGGCGGCGCCAACGGCGCGCGCATCCGCCTGGCGCCCCAGAAAGACTGGGCGGTGAACCAGCCCGCCGCGCTGGCCCAGGTGCTGCCCAAGCTGGAAGCCATCCAGCAGGAATTCAACGCCGCCCAGACAGGCGGCAAGAAAATCTCGCTGGCCGACCTGATCGTGCTGGCCGGCAGCGCCGCGGTGGAAGCCGCCGCGCAAAAGGCCGGCCACAACGTGACCGTGCCCTTTGCGCCCGGCCGCACGGACGCCACGCAGGAGCAGACCGACGTGCAGGCCTTTGCCGTGATGGAGCCGCTGGCGGACGGCTTTCGCAACTACATCAAGCCCGGCATGGAAGACGTGGCCGCCGAAATGCTGCTGGACAAGGCCCAGCTGCTGACGCTGACCGCGCCCGAGATGACCGCACTGGTGGGGGGCCTGCGCGTGCTGGGCGCCAACACGGGCGGCGCAAAGCACGGCGTGTTCACGCAACGCGCGGGCACGCTGAGCAATGACTTCTTCACCAACCTGCTGGACATGGGCACGCAGTGGAGCAAGGCCGCCAGCGGCGGTGGCGTGCTGGAAGGCCGCGACCGCAAGACCGGCCAGGTGAAGTGGACCGGCACGGTGGTGGACCTGGTGTTTGGCAGCAATTCACAGCTGCGCGCGCTGGCCGAGGTGTATGGCTGCGCCGACGGCGAAGCCCGGCTGGTGAAGGACTTCGCCGCCGCCTGGGTGAAGGTGATGAACCTGGACAGGTTCGACCTTCACCTGGCCTGACCGCTCAGCGGTAGTACGGGTTACCCGGATACCGGTCATACCGGTTGGGCACCCCGTCGCGGTCGGCGTCGCCCTGGCCGTGCCCGTGGTTCATGCCCGGGCGGCCATGGCCGTGGTGGCGGCGGTTGTCGTAGCGGTCGTGGATATTGGGCACGCCGTCGCGGTCACGGTCGCCCCAGGCGCCGTTGCGGCCGCCGCCGTAGTACACCGGTGCAGGCTGCACATACACCGGGGCCGGCTGCACATAGACCGGCGCGGGCCGGGTGTAGACCGGGGCGGGCTGCACATAGACGCCCGGCACATTCAGGCCGATGGAGAAATGCACATCGCTGCGCGCATGGGCGGCGGACGCGGCCGCAAGGCCGCCCAGCACGACCGCAGCGGCGGCAAGGGTACGGGCAGTGGCAGAGGTACTTTTCATGGTCAGCTCCTTGGGTTGCATGCCTTGGTCTGGCATGAAACGTATGGTGCGCCGGGGTGCGTGAACGCTTCCTGAACCGATTGCACAAAACCGCCTGTGCGGCCGGCTTTACAAACCGTATCAAACGCCGGGCAGCGTGACGTCCACGCGCGCCCCGCCCCGCTCGCTGCGCCCCAGCGCCAGCGTGCCGCCGTGGCTGGCCACCAGGTCATTCACCACGGCCAGGCCCACGCCGTGGCCGGGCACCTTTTCGTCGGCGCGCACATGCAGCTGCAGCACGGCCTGGGTGTCCTGCGTGAAGCCGGGGCCGTCGTCGTCCACGCGCAGGCGCAGCGCCGTGCCCTCCTGCCACAGGCGCACCGCCACCGTGGCCGTGGCCCACTTCACTGCGTTGTCCATCAGGTTGCCCAGCAGCTCGAACGCATCGCCCTCGTCCAGCCGCCAGGCCAGGCCGGGCGGTGCGTCCAGCGTGATCTGCACGCCTTTGGCCGCGTACACCTTGGCCAGCGAATCGCGCACACGCTGCGCCACCGGGGCCAGCGCCAGCGGCGGCACAAAGCGCGCCGCGCCGCTGGCCATGGCGCGGCCCAGCTGGTGCTGCACGATGTGGTCCATGCGGTCCACCTGCTGCGCCACGGTGGCGGGCAGATCCTGCGCCGCACCGGGGGGCTGGCCCAGCGCATTGCGCAGCACGGCCAGCGGCGTCTTCAGGCTGTGCGCCAGAAAGCTCAGCGCCTCCTTGTAGCGCGTCTGGCGCACGCGCTCCTGCCGTAGCAGGGTGTTGAGGTTGCTGGTGAGGCCGGCCAGCTCGGCCGGGTAACGGCCTTGCAGCTCGGCCTGCGCGCCGCTTTCCACCCGGGCGATCTCGCCCGCCACGCGGCGCAGCGGCTGCAGGCCCCAGCGCAGCAGCAGCCCCTGGGCCAGCAGCAGCAACACGCCGGCGCCGGCCAGCCAGCCCCACAGCGTGCGGCTGAAGGCCTGCGATTCGCGGTCCAGCGTGGCGCGGCTTTCCAGCACGCCCAGCACCAGCGGCACGCCGCTGCCACCCGCGCCCGCCCAACGCACGCCGTAGCGGGCCGACAAGTAGGCACCGCGATCGCCCTGCACTTCCTCAAACCGCCATTCGCCCACCGCCGCGCTGCGCGCAAACGGCAGGCTCAGGCCCACGGCCGAAGCCGATTGCCAGGCCACGCCACTGGGCACGTGCAGCACGCTGGCGTACAGGCCCGAGCCCGGCAGCGACAGGCGCGGCTCGGCCAGATCGGGCGGCATGACCAGCGCACCCTGCGCGTCCAGCTCGGCCGCGGCCAGCAGCAGATACACCGTGGACTGCAGCCGCGCGTAATGCGCGGCGCGCACGCTGTCGGCATGGGCACGCTGCAGGGCCACACCGGCCACCGCCAGGAAGGCCACCAGCACCACGGCCCCGGCACCGATCAGCCGCGCGCGGATGGACAGCACCATCATGGCGCAGCGGAGGGCGCTGCGTTGGGCGTCGCAGGCTGCAGGGTGAACCGGTAGCCCCGCCCGCGCAGCGTCTCGATCGGCTGCAGTGTGCCCGCCGGGTCCAGCTTGCGGCGCAGGCGGCCGATCAGCACCTCCAGCACATTGCTGTCGCGGTCCTGGTCGTGGGGGTACAGATAGTCAGCCAGCTCCTGCTTGCTGACCACGCGGGCGCGTTCGCGCACCAGAAACTCCAGCAAGCGGAACTCAAATGCCGTGAGCTCCAGCGGCGCGCCGGCCAGCGTGACCGCCTGGGCGGCCAGGTCAATGGCCAGGGGCGATGAAGCCGGCCCAAACGCCAGCACGTCGGTTGCCGCCTTCATGGCGCGGCGCAGCAGCGCCTTGATGCGGGCGGCCAGCTCCGGGTATTCAAAGGGTTTGGTCAGGTAGTCGTCTGCACCGGCCTCCAGGCCGGCCACCTTGTCTTGCCAGCTGCTGCGGGCCGTGAGCACCAGCACCGGCAGCGTCTTGCCCTCGGCGCGCAGCTGCTGCACCAGCGCCGTGCCGCTGAGCTTGGGCAGGCCCAGGTCCACAATGGCCAGGTCCACCGGGTATTCACGCGCCTGGAACAGGCCGTCTTCACCGTCCACCGCCTGGTCCACCCGGAAGCCGTCGGCCTCCAGCCGCAGCGCCAGGCTCAGGCGCAGGGCGGCGTCGTCTTCCACCAGCAGCAGGCGCATGCGTCAGCCCCGCCGCTACATCGGCCGGCCCGTGGCCGCGTCCACCATCACCACGCGCACCTCGCCCCGGCCCGTGACCAGCTTGACCCGCCAGGCCCGCCCCGCACGGTCCACCGACAGCACGCGCCCGCCGCCCGTGGCCTGCGACGCCACGGCGGCGGCCTGGTCAGGCCCCACGTCGGCCCAGGCCGCGGGCACGCCGGCCAGGGCCAGCGCGGTAAGCGCGGCCAGCAGCAGGGTGCGAAAGGGTTGGAAAGGCATGGCAGCCATCGTACTACCGGGGTTGTTCATGGTGGGGATGAGGCGATCTTGCCGCAGGGCAGGTGAACGCAAGCTGAACAAAACCGCATGGCCCCGCCCAGACCGCCAGGGCCAGACCCATTGGTATAGATGCCGCGCCTGCACGCCGCGCCTAGCATGCCACGCACCATTCATCAGGAGCCCCGCATGATTTCTGGCACATCGCTGCCCCCATACCACTCCCTCGGCTCCGCCGGCCAGCCGGACACCAAGGCGCCAGGCACGCCAGAGCCCGAACAACCAGCCATGCAGTTGCTGCAGGGCCAGCCGGCACAGCCGCCCGGCACCATCGCGCTGCGGCTGATGAACGCGGCGCCCATCTGGATCAGCGGCACCGAGGACATCACCGTCATGCTCTATCAGGGCGAGCCGCAGGACCTGAACCCCGACGAGGTACTGGCGGTGGCGCAACAGGTCAGCGGCACGGGCGCCCACCATGCCACGCCGGGTGAAACGCATACCCTGCGGTTCGAGATCACAGGCGGCGCGCTGGACGTCGTCATGAAAGCCCCGGACGATCTGCCGGGCATGGACGCCCCCGAAGACCTGGTGGGAACCCCGGGCGCCACCCCTTTCGGCCAGGTGGCTACCAGCACTGCCGCCCTGATCGCCCGGAAAATGGCGCAAGTCCCTGCGCTGCTGGATACACCGTTGCCGCCCGTTCTGGTGCAGATCGTCACCGGCTACCTGGGCGGCGCCATCGGTGGCCCCGATGAAGCATTGCCCCTGACACCGCTGTCGGTGGTTGAAAAAATGCTGCTCACCGCCACGGCGCTGACGGGTACCCGCATTTACGTGCCGGCTGCCGATGGCCTGGCCGCCGTGCAGGGCATCTTTCTGGGCCACGCGGGGGACGACACCGCATCGCTGGTGCTGTTTGAGGCGATGCCGCCCCCACCCGCCGGGCTGGACACCGCCGCCATGCACCCGCACCCGAATGGCGTTTCGGTCATCTATCGCCACCCTACGGACATTGAATTCTGGTGCGACCCTGCGCAGCCGCCGCGCCTGCACCTGGTCAGTGACCCCACGTTGCAGGCCCTGCAGGCCGCCGTGGGCCACACCGTGATGCTGGCGCCCAGCGCGGACGAGGTGGGCCTGCCCGTGGCGCTGCTGGCCATTACCCCCCTGCCGGGCGAGCCCGGCCAGCAGATGCTGATGCTGCACGTGCGCAGCAACTTTGACCCGCACACCAACCCCCTGCAAGCCTGGGAAGCCGCCTGGTTTGAAGGCGAGGTGAGCGGGCTGACCGAAGTGGGGCCTGGCCAGTATGAATGGGCGGTGCAAACCAACCTGGCCAGCGACGGCATGGACTGTTCGTGGGCCACGCTGGACCCGCTGGCGCCCGCGCCGCCGCCGCCGCTGCACGTCAACGACAACAAAATGGCGCCGCCCGACGACAAGAGCCTGACTGGCGCGATGCCAGATAGCGGGCCGGAAGACCGGCTTGGTGAGGCCGAGTTCAGCGCCCTGCCCCCCGGCACGCCGCTGCTGCTGAACGGCGTGCCGGCGCAGTTCACGCGGTTGGCGGCCCGCAACGAACCTGGCGAAGCCATCTGGGTCACGACCGGCGCGGACGCGGACGGCACCGCGTTGGGCTCCATGCATTCAGCACCGGTGGTCGGATCGGACCCGCCACAGACGGCCCACCTGGTGCAATACACCCAGACCGTGGTGCGCCGTGGCATCTAGGGGTGTTCGATAGGTAGCGCGCCGGGGCGGCACGGTTAGCATGCCCACACCACAACCCCCACAGGAGACAGACATGCCCCGAATCCGCACCCTGGCCGCCACCGCCGCCGCTGCCACCGCTGCTGCCCTGCTGGGCGCCTGCGCCAGCCTGCCCAGCACGGGCCCCATGAGCTTCTTCATCAGCAGCACCGGCAGCGGCAAGGGCGCTGACCTGGGCGGCCTGGCGGGCGCCGACGCGCTGTGCCAGCGCCTGGCCACCGCCGCCGGCGCGGGGGGCAAGACGTGGCGTGCGTACCTGAGCGTGCCGGGCACCTTTCCGTCGGCCAACGCACCGGGCGTGAACGGCGTGAACGCGCGCGACCGCATCGGCAAAGGCCCCTGGTACAACGCCAAGGGCGTGCTGATTGCGCGCGACGTGGAACACCTGCACAACGGCAACATGATCAGCAAGGACACCGCGCTGACCGAAAAAGGCGAAGTGGTGAAAGGCCGCGGCGACACGCCCAACGAGCACGACATCCTGACCGGCAGCCGCGCCGACGGCACGGCATTTGCGCCGCAGACGGACACGACGTGCAAGAGCTGGACCAGCAGCACCGACGGATCGGCCATCGTGGGCCACCACGACCGCATCGGCCCCCTGCCCGACAACTGGGCCAAGAGCTGGAACTTCAGTCACCAGTCGGCCGGGTGCAGCCAGGAGGCGCTGGTGAGGACGGGGGGGTCGGGCAGGCTCTATTGCTTCGCTGCCAACTGATCGGCGCCTGAACCCTGGGTGATGCGCCGCAAGGCCACGCCCAAGTGCCACGCATCGACGGCGATCAACTCCAATACCCTGTCCTGCGGCAACAGGACCAACACCGTCGGCAAGAAGCCAAACTTGCCGCCCTGCACGCCCAGCAGGTGCGCCCTGTCTATCCACAACGGCGCACCGCCTGCGGCCAGGTACATCAACCCCTGTTCACTGACCGTTACCCGGCCCTCGCTCTTGATAGCGTTGCCGTTGACGCGGCAGGCCAACCCATTGAAGACCAGCGCCCCCGGCAGGTATGGCGTGTAAGTGCACTGCATGGCTCCCCTCCCGTTGATGAAACACGTACTACGTAATTCGTAGTATCTGAATCATACAAAAACTACGAATCTCGTAGCCCACACAGACAGGGCTGCGATGACCAAGACAGACAATTCAGCAAAACAATGGGGAGCCCGGCTCAAGCAGGCCCGGCTGGCGGCGGGCCTGTCGCAGAAGCAGCTGGGCATTCAGGCCGGCATCGACGAATTTGTGGCCAGCACACGGATCAACCGCTATGAGCTGGGGGTGCACATGCCGGACTACCTGACGGCGCAGAACCTGGCGAAGGTGCTGGGGGTGTCGGCGGCGTTTTTGTATGCGCCGGAGGATGATGTGGCGGAGTTGATATTTGCATACGGAACAGGTACAGGAATTAGCCGCTCGACACACAAAAAATTGATATCAACTTGTAAAAATGAGAAAAAGTCAAATATTTAAATTCTTCGATACGCAGCAACTCCCGGAACACACACGCCCACCATACATGCGCACCCCAAGTACGCATGAAAACCAACAATGACAGGACGCTCACTAAATCCAGTGAAGAATGAGACCCAAGCGACACACCAACGATTGGATTGAACCGCCCCGGGATTTGAGGAGGCTCATTTCTCTGAGAGGATTGAGCCATGAAGAAGTCACCCAAGTTTCCACC
>JAIUOW010000031.1 GCA_020161775.1 Pseudomonadota bacterium | reverse complement strand
ATGGGAACGCCGCAAGGCGGGATCATTTCGCCGACATTGGCGAACATCACCCTGAACGGGTTGGAGCGCGGACTCAACCGGTTTCTCTCTGAGAAACTCGGGTCCAAAGCCGCCGACCAGCGGAAGGTTCACCTTGTTCGATACGCAGACGATTTTGTGGTGACCGGGGACTCGCGAGAGACCTTGGAAACACTGGTCAAACCTTGGATTGTGGAATTCCTGCGCGAGCGGGGCCTGCAGTTGTCCGAGGAGAAAACCAAGATTGTGCACATCGATGAAGGGTTCGACTTCCTAGGGTGGAATTTCCGGAAGTACAACGGGAAGATGCTGATCAAGCCGAACAGGAAGAACGTGAAAGCGTTCTACAGCAAGGTAAGTGAGGTCATCAGACGTTCGCTGTCAGTTCCACTGGAACTGCTCATCAGAAAACTCAACCCAGTGCTCCGCGGCTGGGCTGAGTACCACAAGGGAGTGGTTGCCAAAGCAACGTTCTCAAGACTCGACCACCTGATTTACTGGAGGTTGATGAGATGGGGGCGGCGCAGGCATCCTCGCAAGTCAGGCAAATGGGTCTATGCCCATTACTGGCAAGAGACCGGTTCGCGCCGGGATTTTGCAGTGACCTTGCCTGAGAAGAATGGGGATATGAGGACGCTGGTCCTGTACCGGCTCGCGGACACGAAAATTGTCCGCCATCAGAAAATCAAAGGGGAATACAACCCGTTTGACCCTGAGTGGTTCGCCTATGCGGAACGGTTGCTGACGGCCCGGATGTTGCAAGACATCTGGGACGCCCAGCGCCTGAAGCTGTGGATGCAGCAAGGCGGCAAGTGCGTCTTGTGCGAGCAGTTCATTGACAGTACGAGCGCTATGGACGATCACCACATTGTCTATCGCGAGTACGGGGGGAGCCATGCTCTTTCCAACCGGGTGCTTCTGCACCCGGTCTGTCACCGGCGGGTACACGCCCTGGGTTTGGAGGTAGCCAAGCCGGTCCCAGCACGGGGACTTTAATCTGGAGAAGTAGACTAGGGCAATGCAGCCCAATGAAGCTACCGATCCAGTGGTCGCGCGTGAGCCGGATGCGTCGAAAGGCGCACGTCCGGTTCTTAGGGGGGAGGGAGGCCGAGAGGCTTCCTTCCTACCCTCCACCATCCCCACCCCTGTCACCACCGCAACAGATGTCGTGCAGTTCTGGCGCGGCGCCGGGCCGCAACGCTGGTTCAAGAAGGATGAAGCCTTTGACGCGGACTTCCGTTCGCGCTTCATGGCTGCGCATGAGGCGGCGGCACGCGGCGACCTGGCCGCCTGGGCCGCCACTGCGGAAGGATCCCTGGCCCTGCTGATCCTGCTGGACCAGTTCCCGCGCAATTCATTTCGCGGCACGGCCCGCATGTTTGCCACCGACCCAATGGCCCGCGACGTGGCCCGCGCGGCCCTGGCTGCCGGCCACGACCAGCAGACCGATGAAGCCCTGCGCAACTTCTTCTACCTGCCCTTCATGCATTCCGAAGACCTGACCGACCAGGACCAGGCGCTGGCGCTGTGCACCGCGCTCGGCCCCGACGCACGGCACCATGCTCAGGTGCACCGCGACATCATCGAAAAATTCGGGCGGTTTCCGCATCGCAATGCGGTGCTGGGACGCGCCACGACGCCGGATGAACAGCGGTTTCTGGCGGATGGCGGATTCGCAGGCTAGGCAGATCGGCTGTCATGCCGGACTCGTTCCGGCATCCACGTTGGCGCCCCCTTGTTGTCTGCCTCCGGCAACACGCCCGACGCGACGGCGCGGCGCTTTCGCCACCAGAGCCCCGGCCCCCTTCGGGGTGAGCCGCTGCAGTGCTCAAAACGGGCGAGCCTGAGTAATTCGGGCTTGACGCATGTAGCGAGTTGAGATTCTTGGGCCCGTTTTTCCGCGCTTCGCGCCCGGGACTCTTGATCGGTGGCGAAAGCGCCACCCCATCGCGTCGAGCTTTGGGTACACGGGGCTTTTCAAAGGCTCGCCCATGGATCAACCAGCAACGAGCCCGCGTGCAGGCATGTCACTGACCGCAATGACCAACACGTGACGGTTGAACCCTCGCGCGCCAACCATGCCGCTGCGGCCCTACCCCCTGTCCTTGCCGACGAAACGAAGGATAGCGATCAGAGACTTCGCGACTGTAAATGTCATGCCGAGCTGACCAACCGCTCCGCATAAAAATCAATAAACGCCCTCACCTTCGCCTGCACATGCCGCCCCGGCGCGTACACGGCGTGGACGCCGCCACGGGGTAGCTGCCACTGGGGCAGCAGGCGCACCAGGGCGCCGTCCTGCACGGCGCGGCTGGCGCTGTAGCTGTCCAGCACCGACACACCCGCCCCGGCCTGCAGCAGCGCGCGCGCCGCTGCGGCTGAATCGCAGCGCAGGCGGCTGTTCATGCGCACGGTGCGCTGCTGGTTGCGGGGGCCGGTGAACTTCCAGGTCAGCGGGGTGGGCAGCATGCTCAGGGCAATCCATGGGTGCTGCGCCAGGTCTTCGGGCTTTTTCGGCGTGCCGTGCTGGCGCAGGTAGCCGGGCGCGGCCACCAGGTGCTGTTCGAAATCACCCAGCCGCGTGGCGCGCAGGGTGGAGTCGCGCAGCCAGCCCATGCGGATGGCCACGTCAATGCCCTCCTTCACGATGTCCACCACGCGGTCGCTGCTGCGCAGGTCGATCTGCAGCTGCGGGTGCTGCGCGGCAAACGCCGCCACGATGGGCGCCAGCGCCTGGGCCGCGTGGTCCACCGTGGCGCTGATGCGCAGCGTGCCGGTGAGCACGGCCGCGCCCTGCCCGGCCTGGGCGCGGGCCAGCGCGTCCTGCAGGTCGCGCAGCGGTGGCACCGCCTGCCCGTACAGGGCTTGCCCGGCATCGGTCAGGGCCACGCGGCGCGTGGTGCGGCTGAACAGGCTCACGCCCAGCAGCGCCTCCAGCCGGCTGACCTCGATGCTCACGCGCGCCTTGCTCAGGCCCAGCAGCTCGGCCCCGGCGGTGATGCCCCCGGCGTCGGCCACGGCAGCGAACACGCGCAGCGCGTTGAGGTCCGCGCCAGCTGTGTCAATTGTTTTCATATTCATAACAATCAATTTTGACTGGCGGCCTTTATCGAATCAAGCGTGCGTGGAACAGTACAGGCACCGATTCACACCAACCTCAAGGAAACACATCATGAACATCGCACTGATTGGCGCCAGCGGCTTCATTGGCTCGGCCCTGCGCACCGAAGCACTGGCCCGCGGCCACCAGGTGACCGCCCTGGTCACCCACCCGGCCAAGCTGGCCGCCACCTCCGGCCTGACGGTCGTGAAAGCGGACGTGAACGACACGGCCGCGCTGGCAAACCGACTCAAGGGCTTTGACGCCGTGCTCAGCGCCTTCAGCGGCCATGCACAGGCCAACACGTTTGACTACTACCTGGCCGGCTTCAAGTCCATCGTGGCGGCGCTCAAGCAGGCCGGCGTGCCACGCCTGCTCGTGGTCGGCGGCGCCGGGAGCCTGTATGTGGCGCCAGGCCTGCAGTTGCTGGACACGCCGCAGTTCCCGGCCGAATACAAGCCCACGGCCGAGGGCGCACGCCAGGCGCTGGTGCTGCTGCAGGCCGAGCCCACGCTCAACTGGACGATGCTCAGCCCCAGCGCGGTCATCGCCCCCGGCGAGCGCACCGGCCAGTTCCGCCTGGGGCAGGACCAGCTGCTGGCCGATGCCCAGGGCAACAGCCACATTTCGGTGCAGGACTATGCCGTGGCCTTCATCGACGAGCTGGAAAAGCCGGCCCACCAGCGCCAGCGGTTCACGGTGGGCTATTGAGGCTGCCAACGCGGGGTAGGCCGCATCCGACAGCAACAGACGCGGCGCCCCGACAGGGGCGGCAAAGCATGCTTTCAATAATGGGCTTCATCCCCCCTTACCTGGAGGCACCATGCAGAGAACCACCCTCACCCGCCTTGACCCAGACCACGCGAACACCGACCCGCAACGCCTGGCCGTGGAGGCTCATGTGCATCGCACCAAGGCTGTGGCGGCCCTGAGCCCGAAGTCGCGCGCCGACCTGGCGCCAGCCACGCTTCTGGAGCTGTCGCAGCAGCAACTGGAAGTGGAAGAAAACCCCAAGCTGCGCAAGGCCGCCTGAGGCACGTTCGCACAAAAAGGGGGTGGAACCGGAGCTCTACCCCCTTTTGCTGACGCCCCGCCATCAGCGCTTGATCGCGTCGCGCAAGGCTTTCACTTCGTCATGGTTGCGCTGGGCGCCCTGGGCCTGGCGCTCGATCAGTGCGCGTACGTCAGCAGGCAGGCTGTCGTGCTTGAGCGCCTTGCGGTAACGGGCCACTGCCGCGTCCTCCCCGCGCTCGCATTCTTCCAGCACCGCCAGATCGTCCTTGCGGGTCAGGGCACTGCGCACCGACACCCAGCCACGGTGCAGCGCCCCGGCGACAGTGCCGCCGTCGTCAGGCTTGCCGCCGCGCGCGCGAATCTGCTGCTCCAGCTCGGTCGCAGCCGCAGCGCACTCGCCGGCATGGCGCAAGAGCAGCGTCTGGATGTCTGACGACTTCGCATGCTCCGCGCTGCTGCGAAAGCCGTATTCGCCGTCGTGGCAGGACTCCAGCAGGTCGTTCAGCACGTCGATCACATCGCTCTCGCGCCCGCCTTCCTGGTGGATGCGCGAGGCCCGTTCATAAGCGGCCTGCACGGCGGGCCGGGCCTGGCCCCACTGCAGGCTCGCGTCGGTGCGACCCTTGTCCCATTCCTCGACCAGGCGCGGTTCGGCCACGTCAAACGGGCCGGCGTACACGCCCGCGGCCGACCAGCCCAGCGCATACGCCGGGTGGTAATCCTCGTAACGGCGTCCCTTTTCGTAATAGGGCTCGCGCTCGTAGGCGTCGCGCCAGTAGGCCTCCTCGGCGGTGGGGTTCACGGCCTCGGCGGCGGCCTTGCCGCCCAGGCCGCCCACCACGGCGCCGGCAATGCCGCCCACGGCAGCACCCACGGGGCCACCCACGGTGCCCAATGCCGCACCCGCCGTGGCGCCGCCCACGGCAGCGCCCACACCGGTGCCCACGGGATGGGCGCCGGGTTCGTTGGTGATCGGGTCGCGGTTGGCATCCCGGTATTCGTCGCGTTCTTCAGCAGACATGTCGTACTCCTTGGGGTGGGTTGTTGATACACACAAGCCATCTTCTGCCGCACCGCACGGCGCGGCGGTCGGAAGCAGGCAGGGACCGCTGTAGGACTTTGCCCGCACGCCGTTACAGCCACGCGTTATCCTCTGCCCCATGTACGCCCCGCATTTCGGCCTGACGCAGGACCCGTTTTCCATCGCGCCCGACCCGCGTTACCTGTTCATGAGCGAACGGCACCGCGAAGCGCTGGCGCACCTGCTGTATGGCGTGAACGGCGGCGGCGGGTTTGTGCTGCTGTCGGGCGAGATCGGAACAGGCAAGACCACGGTGTGCCGCTGCTTCCTGGAGCAGATCCCCGCCCTGTGCAATGTGGCCTACATCTTCAACCCCAAGCTCACCGTCATCGAGCTGCTGCGCACGATTTGCGGTGAATTCCATGTGGCGGTGCCGCCCGGCGCCACCAGCCCCAAGGACTTCATCGATCCGCTCAATGCCTTCTTGCTGCGCACCCATGCGGCGGGGCAGAACAACCTGCTGATCATTGACGAGGCGCAGAACCTGGACACCGAGGTGCTGGAGCAGCTGCGCCTGCTGACCAACCTGGAGACCAGCGAGCGCAAACTGCTGCAGATCGTGCTGATCGGCCAGCCCGAGCTGCGCGACGTGCTGGCCCGCCCCGAGCTGGAGCAGCTGGCCCAGCGCGTGATCGCACGGTTTCACCTGGATGCCTTGAGCGAAGCCGAGACGGCGCAGTACATCGCGCACCGGCTGTCCGTGGCCGGGCACACCGGCGCCCTGCCCTTTGACGCAGCGGCGCTCAAGCGCATCCATGCGCTGGCGCGCGGCGTGCCCCGGCGCATCAACCTGCTGTGCGGCCGCGCGCTGCTGGGCGCCTATGCCGAGGGCCTGGCCACGGTGCCCCGGCGCGTGGTGGACAAGGCCGCCGCCGAAGTGTTTGGCCCGGATGCCCCGCGGCGCAGCCAGCGCCAGCTGGTGCTGGCCGGGGTGGCCGCCGTGCTGCTGCTGGGCGCCGGCGCGGGGCTGGGCGTGGCGCTGAACCGCGCCGGCACCCCGGCGCCCGCGGTAGCCGGGCCCGATCCGCTGGCCAGCCCGGTGCTGACGCTCAAGCCCGCTACCAACCTGCAGCCCGTGAAGGGGCCCCGCTGACATGTCCTACATCCTTGACGCCCTGAAACGCGCTGACGCGCAGCGCGAGCGCGGCCAGGTCCCCGGCCTGGGCGCGCAGCCCGTGGCGCTGGCGGCCGTGCCTGCCACGCGCAGCCGGCTGGGCTGGTGGGTGGGCCTGGCCTGCGGCGCGGCCGCCGTGGCTGCGGGTGCGCTGTACTGGCACGCCGACAACACCCAGGCTGCCCCGGCACAGGTGACGGCACCGGCGCCCGCACCTTTGCCGGCCCCAGCACCTGCACCGGCCCCCGCGGCCGCCCCCCAGCCTGCCCCCCAACCCGCCCCCCAACCCGCGCCACTGCCGGGTGTGCGAGCCGTGCCGCAGCCGCCAGCGCCCGTCGCACGGCCACCCGCCGCGCAGCCAGCCCCGCCCGCCGTGGTGCCTGCCGCCCGGCCCGTGCCCGCCCAGCGCCGCGAGGCTGCCTCGGCGGCGGCCGTGGCACCCGTGCCGCCGCTGGCCGACCTGCCCGAGGACATCCGCCGCACCGTGCCCAAGCTGGTGGTCAGCGGCTCGGTCTATTCCAGCAACCCGGCGCAGCGCATCCTGATCGTCAACGGCCAGGTGCTCAACGAAGGCGCCACGCTGGCGCCTGATCTGGTGCTGGAAAGCATTGGCGCCAAAAGCGCGGTGCTGAACCTGCGCGGCACGCGCTTCCGGCTGGATTACTGACGCGGCGGCACCGCCGCCAGGCCACCTTCAGGCCGCAGGCCAGGTGACGGTCACGCGCAGCCCGCCCAGCGCTGGCGAGCGGTCCGTTGCCACGCTGGCCCCGTGCGCCGCGGCGATGCGCCGCACGATGGACCACCCCAGGCCGCTGCCGCTTTCGCCCGTGCCCAGTACGCGGAAGAACCGCTCGCCCAGCCGCGCCGCCTGCGCTTCGTCCAGGCCCGGTCCGCTGTCCTCCACCGTCAGCAGCACCTGGCCGCCCTGCCTTGCCAAACCCACCTGGATGCGTGCGTTCGCCGGGCTGTAACGGATGGCGTTGTCCACCAGGTTGCGGGCCAGCACGCCCAGCAGCGTCACGTCACCCATGACGGTGCAGGGCTCGCGCGCGTCCAGCGCCAGCGCCTGGCCTTTGCCCAGCGCCTGCGGCGCGCACCCGGCCAGCACCTGTTGCAGCTGCGCGCCCAGCGCCACCGGCTGACGCTGCGGCGCCGCGCCTGATTCCAGTCGCGACAGGGTCAGCAGCTGATCCACCAGCCGGGTGGCGCGGTCACAGCCGTCCAGCGTGGACTGCAAGGCATGCTCGCGCAGAGCGTCATTGCTTTCCGCCAGCGCCACCTGGGCCTGGGCCCGGATGGCGGCGATGGGGGTGCGCAGCTCGTGCGCAGCGTCGGCCGTGAACCGGCGCTCCGAGGCCATCAATTCGCTGATCCGCCCCAAGAGGCCATTGAGCGCGTCCAGCATGGGGGCCATTTCGCTGGGGGCGTCCGCGAGCGCCACGGGGTCCAGGGCCTGGGGCTCGCGCCGCGCCAGTGTGCGGCCCAGCTCACGCAGCGGCGCCGTTCCCCGCACCACCGCCCAGGCCACGCCCAGAGCCAGCAGCGGCAACGCCACCACCACAGGCCACAGCGTGCTGCGCATCACCGCCCACAGGATGTCGGTGCGGGACTTTTCCTGCTCGCCCACATACACCTGCACGTCGCGCTTGGCGCCTTGCGCGGCAAACACGCGCCAGTTCGTGCCGTCCAGGCGCACCGTATGAAAGCCGCTGCTAAAGCGCTGGCCCGCCGCCACCATCGGCTGCATCGGCGCATTGGCGGATCGCAGGACCAGCGCGCCCTCATGAAACACCTGGAACGTGACCTTGGTCGCGTAGCGGTGCAGTTGCGGTGCGTCCTGGGCCTCGTCGTCATCCAGCCCATGCGCCTGCTGCACCACCAGCAGGGCCGCCGCCTGCGCCAGGTGGCTGTCCAGCAACTCGTCCAGCTCATGGCGCACATCAATCCAGGTGGCCACGACGGCCACCACCCACACCGCCGCGACCATGCCCAGCACCAGCGTCAGCAACCGGCCCTGCAGCGAGGACGGCAGACGCATCACGCCGCCACCTTGTCGCGCAGCAGCACATAGCCCACACCACGCACGGTCTGGATCAGGCCTGCGCCCAGCTTGCGCCGCAGATGGTGGATATGCACCTCCACCGCGTTGCTTTCCACTTCATGGCCCCAGCTGTAAAGGTGCTGCTCCAGCTGTTCACGCGAGAGCACGCGCCCGGCGTTCAGCAGCAGCGTCTGCAGCATGGCAAATTCGCGTTGCGCAAGGACCACCGGCCGGCCCGCCTGCGTGACCGTGTGGGCCGCGGGGTCCAGCACCACGTCCTGCGCGCTCAGGCATTCCTGCGCCTGGCCATGGGCTCGGCGCACCAGCGCCCGCAGCCGCGCGGCCAGTTCCTGCAGATCGATGGGCTTGACCACGTAGTCATCCGCGCCCGTGTTCAGCCCAAGCACACGGTCGGGCACGGCGTCGCGTGCGGTCAGCACCAGCACCGGCAAGCCCAGCCCCGCGCGGCGCACACTGGCCAGCACGTCCATGCCGTCTTTTAAGGGCAGGCCCAGGTCGAGCACGGCCGCGGCATAGGCCTGGGCACGCAGCTCACGTTCGGCGGCATGCCCATCGCGCACCCAGTCCACCTGAAAGCCCTGTTGGCGCAGGCCCGCACGCAGGCCGTCGCCCAGCAGGGGGTCGTCTTCAGCCAGGAGGATGCGCATGTCTCAAGCCATCGGGGTTGGGTTCAGGCCACAGATTGCCACTGCCAGACCCAGAACGAGATGACGGCGATCAACACCAGCGCACCCACCGGCAAAAGGTTGCGCCGGGCCACGTCGGGGCCTTTGCCCGGGACGCGACCGGTGATCATGGTCAGCGCCTGGTTTTGCCGGCGCAGCACGCTGCCCGCCAGCACCAGGCCCAGGTGGGCCAGCACCAGCGCCAGCATGCCGTTGCCCAGGAACTCATGCACTTCTTCCAGCGCGTCTTCCCAGCGGCCGCCGGCCATTTCTGCAAACAGCGCATAGCCCGTGGCCGTGACCAGCACCCCTGCCACCAGCAGGCCCAGCACTGCAGCGGCCTGCAGCACGTTCTGCCCGGCTTGCAGGGGCATGCGCCCGGCCTTGATGGCATGCACCACGCTGCTGGCGCCGCGCAGCTTGCCCAGCCAGACCGCCAGGCGCGACTGCCGGGGCCCCGCCAGGCCCCACAGCACGCGCCAGCCCACCAGGCCCACCAGCGTGTAGCCCAGCGTCACGTGCACCATGCGAAAGCGCTCACCGTCGGCGGTGACATAGGCGCCCACAAAGCACAGCGCCATGAGCCAATGGACCACACGGGTGGGCGCGTCCAGGACGCGGCGCGAGGCACCAGCGGCAGCGGTAGCAGCGGCGGCCGACGGCGCGCCAGTGTGCACGTCAGCGGGGGATGCGGATGTTGCGTTCACGAAAATCTCCTTGGTCAGCCTGCGTATGGCAGGCGGCACAGTTGGCCGCGCTTTTCACGGCGGGCAGCTTCCACGTGGCGGCGGGCACTTCGTCGTGCTCGCGGATGAACCAGGCCGAGCGCGTGATGCGGTCCTCGGGCGGCGGCGCGCTCACACGCTTGTAGGTGCCGGCATGGGCCTTGAGCCAGCCCGACAGCGCCTGGATGGTCGCCGCGTCCAGCGATGCGTCCGTGCCGTAGTGGTTCTGCAGGTTGCCCATCACGCGCTGCCATGACGCCGCAGGCAGCATGCCCGGCGGATAGGCCACGTGGCAGGCGCTGCATTCCTGGCGGTATTGGGGCAACAGCGGCACGCGGGGTGCGCTGTCGGCCCAGGCCAGCGGGCTGGCGGCCAGCGCCAGCAGGGTCATGAGTTTCTTTTTCATCGGGGGTGCCTCAGGGTTTGATGGTCATGAGCCAGGCCAGCACATCGGCCTTTTCGGCCGGTGTGCATTCGCGCGCCATCACGTCGTTGCAGTTGCGGCGAAACCATTTCTCCACCTTGGCCGGGTCGGTAAACCGCTCGGGGTTGAAGGCCGGTGCCAGCGCGCCGATGGTCTTGCCGGTGGACGCATGCTTGCCGGCCTGCGACGGCACGGCGGCGTGGCATGAGGCGCAGCTCCACTCGCGCCCCTGGGTGGTGGTGAAAAGCTGCTGGCCCCGTGCCGGGGCCGCGGGCTTGCCGGCCTGGGCCGCGTAGCCGGCCAGCAGATCGGCCGGGGTCGCGGCATGCGCCGGCATAACCGCTGCCAGTGCCAGCAGGCCGGCCACTGCGATGGCGGAAAAATCAGAACGTGTCATGGCAACTCCTTGGCTGCCATGATCCGCAACGGGGCTTAGTGTTTTCTTAACGGTGGCCCCGGCGCCCGATCGCTGCCGGGCACCGCCTCACGGCGCGTACACCACATCCCCGCCCGTCAGGTAGTACGCGCCGGTGTCCATCTGCACGCTGCGCTCGCCCGCCAGGTCAAAGCGCGCGTAGCGCGGGCCGTCCGCCGCGGAGCCATCAAAGCGCGTGGCCTGCACCGGCGTGCGCGCCACCAGCGTGCCAGCGGCGGTGTCGGCCGTGTAGCGCGCCAGGCCCTGCCAGGCTGGCGCCGCCGCAAAGCTGCGGGCTTCGTTCACGCGCACGGGCAGCGCCACCTGCACCTGCGCGCCCCGGATGAACAGGTTGATGCCGTGGCGGCTGAAGTCCAGCGCACTCAGGCTGCCCGCCTCGCCCAGCAGCTCGCTGGCCAGCAGCCGCGGCTGCGCCGGGTTGGCCACGTCCATCAGCACGAGCTTCAGGCCCAGCACGCGGCCGTCGGGGGTGGCGTCCCGGCCCACCCCCAGCAGCTTGCCGCCGGGCAACGGGTACAGGTAGTCTGAATAGCCCGGCATGACCAGCTCGCCAGCGGTTTTGGGGTCCGCCGGGTCGGACAGGTCCAGCACGTACAGCGGGTCGGTGCGCCGGAACGTCACCACATAGGCCTGTGGCCCGGCAAAGTGCACCGCGTACACCTGCTCACCCGCATGGCCCAGCGCGGCGGGGCGCCGGCTGTTGGGCAGCGTGGCCACCGGCACCAGCTCGCGCCGGGCGGTGTTTTCGCGCAGCACCGTGAGCGTGGCGGGCGATGCCACCGGGCGCGGCAGCGCCAACGCCGCCGGCAGCGCGGCCCAGCCGGTTTCCCCGGTAAAGGTCAGCACGCGCAGGTCGCCCTGGTGTTCGCTCATGCGCAGGGGCTTTTTCTGGCTGTCCCAACCCAGGTGGCCTCGCACCTCGCCCGAGCCGCGGTAATCCACCTGCAGCCCCTGCAGGGCAAATTTGTGGATGTCGGTGCGCGCGTCATGCGGATAGACAGCCACCCATGCATCGCCGCCCACCCAGTAACCGCGCGCACTGGCCAGGTAGACATGGGCTGCCGACATATACAGCGCCTCCACACCCCCCACGAAGCAGCGGCTGCGGCGCGCAATGCCCGGCGCCGACAGGTCGAACGCGGTGATGGTGGTCAGCTGCAGGCCGGGCGAGGCATTGGCGGGCTGCAGGTAGCAGTCGCGCTCGTCCACCAGCGGCTGCGCCACCGAACCATCCACGCGGATGCCCGGCAACGGGTCCAGCGTCACGTCAGGCGTCCAGGTGCTGACCACATAGAGCACGCTGCCGATCATGCGGCTGCCCACCAGCGCGCCGTCGATTTCAATGCGCGTGACCGGCTGCGGCCGCCCGCCGCTGGCCGTGCTGAACAGGTCCAGCGACAGCTTTCGCTGCGGCGGCGGGACGGCAGGCAGCGCCAGCTGGGCGCCGGGCGCCGGCTGCGCAATCCACACGTCGTGGCCCACGCGCTGGCCCAGCACCGCCAGGCGGCTCAGCCCGGCGGGCAGGTACATGCCCACCGGCGTGAAGCCGGGGTTCAGCGTGACCGTGGCGGGCGCGCCCAGCGAGCCGTCCGCCTGGCGCCGCCGGGCGCTGAGGCTTGCCGGGGTGGTCTGCCCGTCCACCGTGTAGGCCGCATGCAGCGCATAGACCATGGCGCCGTCGGTCTTGATGCGGTCGTCTTCGTCCACGCCGGCCTCCTGCACAGGCGTGCCGGCCCAGGGCTGGGTGCCGCCTGGCGGCAATGCGGCTGAGGCGGCGGCCGCATTGCCGCCCTGCGCGCCGCCTGGGCCCTGTCGCGCCTTGAAGTACGCGGCGAGATCGCCCGGGGCTGCCGCCACCAGCGCGCTGCTGGCCGGCGGGGCCGCGGGCGGCGAACCGGCGCCGCCACCACCGCCGCAACTGGCCAGGCCGGCCAGCATCAACACGGCGGCACACGGCGCCGCCCACCGGCGGATCAGCAAAAAGGAATGTCTTGTCATGGTTGCTTTCGGATGTTTGCTGGATATTGGCTGGATGCTTGCTAATTTTGCGGTATAATATTCCACGTTTTTGATTTTGGCAAATCAACACCCAGGCTCGGCCACCCACCCATCCGCTACCATCGCCACCCATCCATGGCCGTCACGCCCTCACGCTCCACCACCGTCCTGGCGGCCGTTTTGCGGCTGCTGCGCCCGGTGGTGCGGCTGCTGTTGCGCCATGGCGTGGCCTACCCCGCGTTTGCCGCCGCGCTCAAGCAGGTGTTCCTGGACGCGGCGCGCGACGAGCTGCGCCACACCGGGCAAAAGCAGACCGACAGCGCGGTGAGCCTGCTGTCGGGCGTGCACCGGCGCGACGTGCGCACGCTGGGCCACGGCGCCCCGGCCGAAGCCCCGCCCGACGAAGAACCGCTGAGCCTGGCCAGCCAGGTGGTGGCGCGCTGGCTGGGCGATGTGGCCTACCTGGACGACGAAGGCTCCCCGCGCGAGCTGCCCCGCTATGGCGATGCGCCCAGCTTTGACGCGCTGGTGTCCGAGGTCAGCCGCGACATCCGCCCGCGCGCGGTGCTGGCCGAGCTGGAGCGCCTGGGCATGGCCGAGCATGTGGACCGCCGCGTGCGCCTGCTGGCCCCCGGCTTCGTGCCACGCCAGGGCTTTGCCGAAATGGTGGCCCTGCTGCGCGACAACACGCACGACCACCTGGCCGCGGCCACGCTGAACCTGGACGGCCAGCACAACTACCTGGAGCAATCCGTGTTTGTGGACGAGCTGACGGCTGAATCAGCCGCGCACCTGCATGCGGCGGCGGCCAAGGCCTGGCGCCAGGCGTTTCGCACCGTGATGCGCGAAGCCCAGGCCCGCTTTGACCATGACCAGGCCCACGCCAGCGCCGCCCAGCGCGTGTACCGCGCCCGCTTTGGAAGCTACTTTTATGCCGCCGATCAAGATGACAAACCTGTTTGAACGCCCTGCCCGCTGGCTGGCCTGTCTGGCCACCGCCGTGCTGATGACGGGCTGCGGCCCCGGCACAGGCGGCACCGGCACGGGGCCGATCGGCGTGACATTGGGCTTCAGTGGCGGCACCGGCGCCAGCACGGCCGCGCCGGGCACCGGCTGCACCACAGACTGCGCGCAGACCGGCCTGCGGCTGGACACCGAGCGCGTGGAACTGGCGGGCCCCTGCCTGCGCTTTGTGTCCACCGGCGCCTGGGGTGTGGACACCACCGGGCTGGCCATCCTGGCCGGCACCGCCGAGACCGGCGGCGCCACCGCGCCGAACGCCACCTTGCGCCTGCAGTTCAGCGGCGCCACGGCAGACAGCACCCAAGTCACGCTGACGCTCGTCGACAGCGCGGGCAAGGCATTGGCCGGCCCGCTGACCCTGCTGCGCAACGACACAGCCGTATCAACCGCCCCGCCGGCCTGCCAACCGCAGTAAGCTGGCGGCATGACCGCATCATCCGGCCCGCAAACGCTCTGGCAAGCCGCCCTGGCAGCGGCGGCGGGCGGCGCCGTGGTGACCTTGCACGTGGGCGACGAGACCACCCATGTCGCCGCGGGCACCGGCCCCGCGCCCGCCGTGCAGTTCACGCTGCCCCTGGGTGCCCGGCGCACAGGCACCGGTGAATTCAGGCACGACCCGCCCACCCCCGGCGAGATGGAGCTGGCCATCATGACGGTGGAAGACGAAGTGATGCCGCTGGCGCGCCAGCTGCCCGCCGGCGCCACGCTGTATACGGCGGACGCCGGCATCCGCCAGATCGCCCACATTGCCGGCCTGGCGGATGCGCCACAGATGCGGCTGCCGCTGGACGATGTGGAACGGGTTTACAACCTGCTGGCCGCCGTGGCCCTGGGCCGGCCGGCGTCCATCAGCGGCGTGCGTACCGACCCGCCGTTTGTCGCCACGCTCACGCTGCTGCGTGAATTCATGCACCACCTGGGCTTTGGCGCGGTGGTGATCCTGCCGCCGGACGGTCAGCCCGGCTGACGCGCCGCCGCGCCCATCAGCCGCGGCATGTTGCCCATGGCGGCCATCGCGCATTGCTTGAAGCGGGCCAGGATGGCGAGCTTCTCGGTGTCGGCCGGGTCCACCTCGGCAATCAGCTTGCCAAAGCCGTCCAGCCGGCTGTTGCGGACCCACTGGCGCAGCGCCTTGTCCTGGCTCCACTTGAACTGGTTGGCCATGCTGACCGCCACCGACGCCGGGTAACCCTCCACGCCATTCGGGAAGGGCACGGTCTGGCACAGGTTGTTCTTGACGGCGTCATCGGGGTAATGCGCCTCCACATACGCCGTGAGCGCCGCGCTGAAGGTGGGCAGCGGCGCGCGCACCAGCTGCAGCACGATCTGCCCGCCCTGAAAAATCGGCTGCATGGGCCGCGGCTCCACCGCGGAGGCCGTGCAGTCAATGAACAGCGTGCCGTGCGCCACCGGCACCGTGCCCTGGGCCAGCACCATCTGCGTGGGCTCGATGGCCCGCAGGTGGCCCATGCGGATCACGCGCGTGATCTGGCGCAGCTGCGCCACCTCGCCCTGCGACATGGTGGCGTAGTGAAACATGGTGGGCGTCTGGTCGGGGTAGATGCGGAACATCTGCTGCGCGGCCTCCAGCCGCAGGAACAGGTCCTGCACCGATGTGGCCTTGGACAGCGCATCCATCTGCTCGGCCTGGCCGCCAATGTTGTGCTTGAAGAACTCCATGCCCGGCTGCGTCGTGGCCCGGTTGATCAGCCATGAATCGCGGGGCATGACCCACTGGATGGCGTCGGCGCTGGCGCCGCAGCCCAGCAGCCACACGCCCACGTCCATGGCCGTCTTGCCGGCGCCCACGATCACAAACTGCGTGGGCCTGTCGCCGCGCGCCTGCCACAGCTGCACCAGCGCATTGGGCGGCACCAGGCGCACGCCCTCGCCCACGGTGAATTTGGGCGTGTGGGTGCTGGGCACGCTGGGGCTGACATAGGCGGCATTGACCACCTTGCGCCGCACCGTCACGGCCGTCCGCGCGCCCGACAGGATGGACGTGATGTGGCCACCGGGCGCCGGGCCCGCCTCACTTTGCCAGTCGCTCATGGGGTGGTACGCCACCCGGCCGCTGGGCAGCAGCTTCTGGTTCATCACGGTATTGAAATAGCCCGACACCTCGGGGCCCGAGGCCAGCTCGTAATAGCCCTGGTTGGTGCCCACGGCGTCCTTGCGGTTGGCGCCCAGCGGCAGTGAATTGACGCCGTAGAACGCCGACGGCTGGTGCAGGCTGACGAACGAATACGCGTCATTCCAGTGCCCGCCGGGCTTGCCATGCCGGTCCACGATGGTGATGTGCGCATCGGGCAGCTCGTCCAGCAGCGTGTCGGCAAACGCCAGGCCCGAAGCGCCCGCGCCGATGATGAGGTAGTCCGTCTCGATGCTGGCCATGGTGTCTCCGGTGTTGTCAGGGGCTTTATCGTGCACATCGTAGGCGCACAGTGCGCGCCGCGTTGTCCGCTGCGGTACAGCGCGAGCCGTCAGAAATGGCTTGAGACGCTTGATTTGTAGCTTTCAAGCTACCATGGCATCAAACCGCCAAGGCTTACTTCAAGGAGTACCAGGATGCGCAAGAAAGCGATTGATCGCGCCACCGATTTGGGCGCCGACGACTATGCAAGCCAGCTCATCGAGGATCTGAAAGACCCGGTGGAAGCCGCAGCCTATCTGGAAGCAGCCCTCGAAGAGGGTGATCGCGAGGCGCTTCTGGTCGCGATGCGACATGTGGCAGCAGCACACGGCGGCATGGCGGCCATTGCGCAGCAGACGGGCTTGTCCCGTGAGAGCCTGTACCGCGCCTTCAGCAAACGCGGCAACCCGACCGTGGCCACGCTCTCCAGCGTGTTGGCTGCCACAGGCCTGCGGCTGAGCGTACAGCCCGCCTGACGGCACGACCAAGGCAAACAGATGCTGAACCTCATCCCACCCGCCCCCGCGCCCGACTACCTCAACCCCAACCTGCCCGCAGGCCTGGCCACCGTGCGCATACCGGTGGTGGAGGCCACGGCCGACAGCCTGCGCGGCTACGGCCTGCTGGTGGACGACCCGAAACAGCACCAGGTGGAAATCGTGCGTTGGCCGTCACAGGGCTGGCGGCCGGTGGACGTGGACAGCGGCAACGAAGGCGGCACCACGGTGGGCATCTTCGTCAGCGAATGGGAAGGCGACATCCTCTACGGCAAGAACGACGCCGTGGGCGGCCATTACATCCTGGGCTACAACACCCTGCCCGAGCAGGCCGACACCACCCACCGCCGCGCGCCCACGCGGCTGCTGCTGTGGCATTGCAATTACCACCCCGACGGCGGGCAGATGTTCTTTCCCAACGAGCCCGGCCCCTTCCTGGTGCCCATGGCCCTGCCCGGTGATGACGTGAAGCCGCAGGACTTCAAATGCTTCTGGTTCAAGGGCGGCCAGGGCCTGCTGATGCACCCCAACGTGTGGCACGAAGGCGTGTTTGCTACCCAGGGCCGCCGCAGCTTTTATGACGAACAGGGCGCGGTGCATGCGCGCGTGTCGGTGAACTTTGCGGTGGAGTTTGGGTGTTTGCTGGAGATGGAGTTGGGGGTGGAATGAGCGTGGACGGCTGGGTAATTGCCGCGGTTCGGCTGCCGGGTTTGGCGTGGAAATTTATACCTGTTGAGATATCCAGCAGGCGGGGCAATAATCCAATGAATGCAACCACTTGTCGTGATTCTTGTGTCCAGCTTATCCTGCAGTCGCCGTTTTATTCCGCAGGTTTTGCGGTCTAAATTACGTTAGGCGTCAGAAGTTGCCGTCTTTGCCCCTCGACGCTACGATAAGTCCACACCCCCTGGAGGCGTCATGTCGA
>JAIUOW010000030.1 GCA_020161775.1 Pseudomonadota bacterium | reverse complement strand
AGGAAGGCCTGCGCTTTGCCATCCGCGAAGGTGGCAAGACCGTCGGCTCCGGCGTCGTCGCCAAGATCATGGAGTAAGCAGCATGTCGACCAAGCAAAAAATCCGCATCCGCCTGAAGGCATTCGACTACAAGCTGATCGACCAGTCCGCTGCCGAGATCGTTGATACCGCCAAGCGTACCGGCGCCATCGTCAAGGGCCCCGTGCCCCTGCCCACGCGCATGAAGCGTTTTGACATCCTGCGCTCGCCGCACGTCAACAAGACGAGCCGCGACCAGTTTGAAATCCGTACGCACCAGCGTCTGATGGACATCGTTGACCCGACCGACAAGACGGTTGACGCCCTGATGAAGCTGGACCTGCCGGCTGGCGTGGACGTGGAAATCAAGCTGCAGTAACACCGCCTCAGGTATTCTTGCAAACGCGCTCTTGCCAGGAATGGCAAGAGCGCGTTATAATTTGCGGCTCTGCCCATTTTGGGCGGAGTTTTATTAACCTTCTTTCGCGAACCCGCGCACCAGCGCGGAGCAAACGCAGAAGCCAATTGCAGCGGCTGCGGTGGAAGTTACGGAGAAACAAATATGAGTCTGAGCAACTCCCTCGGGTTGCTGGGCCGCAAGGTGGGCATGATGCGCCTGTTCACCGATGATGGGGACGCAGTTCCTGTCACGGTGGTGGATGTGTCCAACAACCGCGTGACCCAGGTGAAAACCCAAGAGAACGACGGCTACGTCGCCCTGCAGGTGACGTTTGGCGCGCGTAAAGCGTCGCGTGTCACCAAGCCGCAAGCCGGTCACCTCGCCAAGGCGGGCGTGCAGGCCGGTGAAATCATCCAGGAATTCCGCGTGACCGCCGACACCGCAGCCAAGTACGCTGCCGGTGCGACCGTGCCGGTTGCGGATCTGTTCGCAGTGGGCCAGAAGGTGGACGTGCAGGGCACGACCATCGGCAAGGGCTACGCCGGCACGATCAAGCGTCACCACATGGCCTCGCAGCGCGCATCGCACGGTAACAGCCGTTCGCACAATGTGCCTGGTTCCATTGGTATGGCGCAGGACCCCGGTCGCGTGTTCCCGGGCAAGCGCATGACCGGTCATCTGGGCGACGACACCGTCACGACCCAGAACCTGGATGTCATCCGCATCGATGAAGCCCGCCAACTGCTGCTGATCAAGGGTGCCGTTCCTGGCTCCAAGGGCGGTTTTGTGACCGTGCGTCCGGCCGTCAAGGCCAAGCCGCAAGCTGCTGACAAGGGAGCGAAGTAATGCAACTTGAACTCCTGAACGAGCAAGGTCAGGCTGCGTCCAAGTACGACGCCCCCGAGACCGTGTTCGGCCGCGAATACAACGAAGATCTGGTGCACCAGATCGTGGTCGCTTTCCAGGCCAATGCCCGCCAGGGCACCCGCGCCCAGAAGGATCGCGAGCAGGTCAAGCACTCGACCAAGAAGCCGTTCAAGCAAAAGGGAACGGGCCGTGCCCGTGCCGGTATGACGTCCTCGCCGCTGTGGCGCGGGGGCGGTCGCATCTTCCCGAACATGCCGGACGAAAACTTCACCCAGAAGATCAACAAGAAGATGTACCGCGCCGGCATGGCGTCCATCTTCTCGCAGCTGGCCCGCGAAGGCCGCCTGGCCGTGGTCGACTCCATGAAGGTGGACTCGCCCAAGACCAAGCAGCTGGCTGCCCGCTTCAAGGCCATGAACCTGGAGTCGGTGCTGGTGATCGCTGAAGAGGTTGATGAAAACCTGTACCTGGCCTCGCGCAACCTGGTGAACGTGCTCGTCGTTGAGCCCCGTTACGCCGACCCGCTGTCGCTGGTGCACTACAAGAAGGTGCTGGTCACCAAGGGTGCCATCGACAAGCTCAAGGAGATGTTCGCATGAGCCGCGTCAATCCCACTCCCGAACAACGCAAGTTCGACGAAGGCCGTCTGATGCAGGTCCTCGTTGCCCCTATCGTGTCTGAAAAGGCAACGATGGTTGGCGACAAGTCCAATGCAGTGACGTTCAAGGTGCTGCAGGACGCCACCAAACCCGAGATCAAGGCCGCTGTGGAATTGATGTTCAAGGTTGAGGTCAAGGGCGTGTCTGTGGTCAACACCAAAGGCAAGGCCAAGCGCTTTGGCAAATCCAACGGCCGCCGCGACAACGTTCGCAAGGCCTACGTGATGCTCAAGCCGGGCCAGGAGCTGAACCTCGCAGGGGAGGCCGCGTAAGCGCGCATACATCATGGCAGTCATCAAGATGAAACCCACCTCGCCCGGCCAGCGCGCCGTGGTGAAGGTAACGCGTGACCACCTGTACAAGGGTGAGGCCTATGCTCCGTTGCTGGAATTCCAGCACCAGAAGTCGGGCCGCAACAACAATGGTCACATCACCACCCGCCACAAGGGCGGTGGCCACAAGCACCACTACCGCGTGGTGGACTTCGTGCGCAACAAGGACGGTATCCCCGCCAAGGTTGAGCGCATCGAGTACGACCCGAACCGCACGGCCCACATCGCCCTGGTGTGCTACGCCGACGGCGAGCGCCGCTACATCATCGCTCCGCGCGGCCTGGAAGTTGGCGCGTCGCTGCTGTCGGGCTCCGAGGCGCCGATCCGCGCCGGCAACACGCTGCCGATCCGCAACATTCCGGTGGGTTCGACCATCCACTGCATCGAGCTCAAGCCCGGTGCCGGTGCACAGATCGCGCGTTCGGCCGGTACGTCGGCCACGCTGCTGGCCCGTGAAGGCACCTACGCCCAGGTTCGCATGCGCTCCGGTGAGGTTCGCAAGATCCACATCGAATGCCGCGCCACCATCGGCGAAGTGGCCAACGAAGAACACAGCCTGCGCCAGCTCGGCAAGGCCGGTGTGAAGCGCTGGATGGGTATCCGCCCGACGGTTCGCGGCGTGGCCATGAACCCGATCGACCACCCGCACGGTGGCGGCGAAGGCCGTACCGGCGAGGGCCGTCATGCCGTAGACCCGTGGGGCAACCTGACCAAGGGCTACCGCACCCGTAACAACAAGCGCACGCAGGTCATGATCGTGTCGCGTCGCAAAAAGTAAGGGGTAACAAATGACTCGCTCTCTCAAAAAGGGTCCGTTTGTTGACCATCACCTGGTAGCCAAGGCCGACAAGGCCGTGACCACCAAGGACAAGAAGCCGATCAAGACCTGGTCGCGCCGCTCCATGATCCTGCCCGAGTTCATCGGTCTGACGATCGCCGTGCACAACGGCAAGCAGCACGTGCCGGTTTACATCACCGACCAGATGGTGGGCCACAAGCTGGGCGAATTCGCCCTGACGCGCACCTTCAAGGGTCACCCCGCGGACAAAAAAGTCCAGAAGAAGTAAGGAATGACCATGGAAACACGTGCAGTCCTCAGGGGCGTCCGTCTGTCGGTCGACAAGGGCCGTCTGGTCGCCGATCTGATTCGCGGCAAGAAAGTTGATCAAGCGCTGAACGTTCTGGAGTTCACCCAGAAAAAGGCAGCCGTGATCATCAAGAAGGTGCTGGAGTCCGCCATTGCGAACGCCGAGCACAACGACGGTGCCGACATCGACGAACTGAAGGTCAAGACCATCTACGTCGAGCAAGGCGCCACGCTCAAGCGCTTTACCGCGCGCGCCAAAGGCCGCGGCAACCGCATCAGCAAGCCCACGTGCCATGTGTACGTGACGGTCGGCAACTAACAGGGCCTGGAAGAAACATGGGACAGAAAATCCATCCTACCGGCTTCCGCCTGGCGGTCAGCCGCAACTGGGCCAGCCGCTGGTACGCAAGCAACCGCGACTTCGCCGGCATGCTGGCCGAAGACATCAAGGTGCGCGAGTACCTGAAAGCCAAGCTCAAGAATGCCGCTGTTTCGCGCGTACTGATCGAGCGTCCCGCCAAGAGCGCGCGCATCACCATTTTCTCGGCACGTCCGGGCGTGGTGATCGGCAAGAAAGGCGAAGACATCGAAGCGCTCAAGAAAGAGCTCGGCAAGCGCCTGGGCGTGCCGGTCGCGGTGAACATCGAGGAAGTGCGCAAGCCCGAAATCGATGCCCAGCTGATCGCCGACAGCATCACGCAGCAGCTCGAAAAGCGCATCATGTTCCGCCGCGCCATGAAGCGTGCCATGCAGAACGCCATGCGTCTGGGTGCCCAAGGCATCAAGATCATGTCTGCCGGCCGCCTGAACGGCATTGAAATCGCCCGTACCGAGTGGTATCGCGAAGGCCGCGTGCCGCTGCACACCCTGCGCGCTGACATCGACTATGGTTTCTCCGAAGCCAAGACGACCTACGGCGTGATCGGCGTGAAGGTCTGGGTTTACAAGGGTGACACGCTGGGCCGTAACGACGCGCCCGTGGCCGAGACCCCGCGCCCCGACGAAGAGCGCCGTCCGCGCGGTCCGCGTCGCGATGCACGTCCGGGCGACCGTCCGGCGGGTGACCGTCGTGGCGGCCCGCGCCGCCCGGCCGGTGCCGGCAACGTGGCACCTGCCGATGGCAGCGACAAACCCGCAGAAGCAACAGGTGCTGATGCACCGAAAACTACCGTTAAGCGCGTTCGCAAAGTCGCCGCGCCGGCCGCTCCCGCTGCCGACGGTAAAGGAGAATAAACATGCTGCAACCCGCTCGCCGCAAATACCGCAAAGAGCAAAAGGGCCGTAACACCGGTATCGCTACCCGGGGCAACTCGGTGGCGTTTGGTGACTTTGGCCTGAAGTGCACGGACCGTGGCCGTCTGACGGCCCGCCAGATCGAGGCCGCACGTCGTGCGATCTCCCGTCACGTCAAGCGTGGCGGCCGCATCTGGATCCGCGTGTTCCCCGACAAGCCGATTTCCCACAAGCCTGCAGAAGTGCGTATGGGTAACGGCAAGGGCAACCCCGAGTACTACGTGGCCGAAATCCAGCCCGGCAAAGTGGTGTTCGAGATCGTCGGCGTGCCTGAAGAGCTGGCCCGTGAAGCGTTCAAGCTGGCCGCCGCCAAGCTGCCGCTGCGCACCACGTTCGTCAGCCGCATGATCGGCCAGTAATCAGGAGAACGAAGAAATGAAAGCTGCTGAACTGCGCCAGAAGGACGTTGCCGGCCTGCAAACCGAGGTCAAGGAGCTGCAAAAGGCTCACTTTGGCCTGCGCATGCAAAAAGCCACGCAACAACTGAACAACACCGCCACGTTGCGCATCACGCGCCGCGACATCGCCCGTGCCAAGACGATCCTCGCTGAAAAGCAGGCCGCCGAAGCATCGAAAGCCTAAGGAGTGACCATGACGGAAGCTAAAAAATCCCTCAAGCGCACCTTGATCGGCAAGGTGGTTAGCGACAAGCGTGCCAAGACCGTGACGGTCTTGGTCGAGCGCCGCGTCAAGCACGAGCTCTACGGCAAGATCGTTGCCAAGTCGAGCAAGTATCACGCGCACGACGAGAAGAGCGAGTACCACACGGGCGACGTGATCGAGATCACCGAAAGCCGCCCGCTGTCCAAGACCAAGAACTGGGTTGCTACCCGTCTGGTCGAGAAGGCCGCAGAGGTTTAAATCCTCCATGCTCCGGGGGCTGTGCGAGCAGCTTGCCCGCCGCACGCCAAAACGGCCCACAATGTGGGTCGTTTTTCTTTTTCTGGAGCATGGAATGATCAAAGTCGGAGACACCCTTCCCGCCGCCACCCTGATGGAGTATTCCGAAGTGGAAGGCAATGGCTGCAGCATTGGCCCCAATCCCGTGGATGTGGCCAAGGCATCCGCTGGCAAGACCATTGCGCTGTTCGCGTTGCCTGGTGCATTCACCCCGACCTGCTCTGCCAAGCATGTTCCCGGTTATGTCGAGCATGCCGAGGCTTTCAAGGCCGCCGGTGTGGATGAAATCTGGTGTGTCAGCGTCAATGACGCCTTTGTCATGGGCGCGTGGGCGCGTGACCAGAAGACAGGTGGCAAGGTGCGCATGCTGGGTGACGGCAGTGCCGACTTTGCCAAGGCCACGGGCCTGACGCTGGACCTCACGGGCCGCGGCATGGGCCTGCGCAGCAACCGCTACTCCATGCTGGTCAAGGATGGCAAGGTGGCCAGCCTCAATGTCGAGGCACCCGGAAAATTTGAAGTCAGCGACGCGGCCACCTTGCTGGCCCAGGTCAAAGGCTGATCCCCGGCGTGTGGGCTCGGCTTAAAGGCTGGCCCTCAGGTAGTGCGCTCCGGGAATGGGGTTGTGGTAGTAGGGCGGAATGTCCTCGAACCCCAATTCGTCGTACAGCGCGCGGGCGGCTTCCATGTCGTCCAGCGTGTCCAGCAGGATGGAGTTGTAGCCCGCCAGGCGGGCTGCATCCATGATGGCCTCTACCAGCTGGCGGCCCAATCCAAAGCCGCGGAACGCCTTGCGTACGTACAGGCGCTTCATTTCTGCTGCGTTGGCATAGTCCACGTTGTCCAGCGGACGCAGGGCCACGCAGCCTGCCACCTGGCCTTCAATCATGGCCAGCAGCAGCGCCCCGCGTGGCGGTGCATAGTCGCCCGGCAATCCGGCGAGTTCGGCATCAAACGACTGGAAGCACAAATCCACGCCCAAGCCGGCCGCGTACTCACGAAAGATGTCGCGGGTGGCGTCAAGCTGTTCGGCTTGCACGGGCGTGATCAACTGGATCTGGGGCTTTTCCAAGGCTTTGGCATCGGCATGGCGACTGCGCAGTTTACAGCCCTGTCGCGGTGACGCTGCAGGTCAGCAGGATCAGCACCGACGAGCTCGCCGGTAACGTTGGAAAAAGCAACCCCGCACCCTGCAGGCCTGCAATGGTGGGCGAGGCGGGGCAGCTGGCGCCGCCCAAGGCTGTGCATGTCAGGCCCGAACAGTCCAGGCCAGTGGCCGAAGGGTCGGTCAGCACCGTGCCGTCCGCCGCGTTGGGACCGTTGTTGATGACGGTGATGCCATAAACGGTGGCTGATCCCGAGACCACGCTGGACACTGTGTTGGTCTTGGATACGCTGAGATTGGTGCTGACCGGGATGGTCACGGTTGCGGATGCCGTGTTGTTGCCGGGCACGGGGTCGATCACCCCGGCGGGCGCCGTCACCGAGGCCATGTTGACCTGCTCTCCCACGCCGCCGGCGATGGCGCGCAGCGTGAATGTGATGCTGGTGAACGGCGGCAGCGTCATGGTGGCGTTGGCCTGGGCAGAGACCGAGGTCCGGGCGGTCACGGTCGCCCCGGCGCCGCCGGTGGCGACACCGGTGATGGTGATGCCCGCCAGGCCCGAGGGAAGGGTGTCATTGAAGGTCGCGCCGGTGGCCGTGTTGGGCCCCAGGTTGCGCACCGTCACGGTGAACGACGTGGTCTGGTCCACGAGGATGACCGTGGGCGTGGCCGTCTTGCTGATGCTCAGGTCGGCCTGGGGGCCGATGTTCACCACGGCGGTGGATGTGTTGTTGGCCGGGTTGACGTCGGTGGTGCCGGCGGGCGGCGCCACCGTTACCGTGTTGACCACCGCGCCAATGGCCCCGGCGACTGCCCGCAACACGACGCTCAGGGTGCTGCCCACGGGCAGCGTTGCCGTTCCGTTGAAGATGCTCCCGGCGACCGTGCGGCTGGTCAGCGTGCTGCCGCTGGCGGCCGTCGCGGACACGAAGGTCAGCGTTCCCAGGCCGGTGGGCAGTGTGTCGGTGATGCGGGCGCCCGTCACCGCGCTGGGCCCGCCATTGCTGAAGGTCAGCGTGAACGTCGTGGTCTGGCCCACCACCAGCGATGGCGTGCTGGCTACCTTGGTCGAGGCCAGGTCGGCGCTGGGGCCGATCACGACCGAGGCGCTGCCCACGTTGTTGGACAGGTTGGTGTCGCTGGCGTTCGCTGCTGCGTTGACCGTCGCGTAGTTGACCGGCGCGCCGTTGGCTGCGGCGACCGCGCGCAACACGATCGTGAGAGTCTGGTTGACGGGGATGGTCACCGTGCCCGTGAAGGTGGTTGCGCCGTTGATGCTGGCCGACGTGAGCGTGGTGGCGCCGCTGGATCCCGTGGCGCTCACAAAGCTCAGCGTGCCCAGCCCGGCGGGCAGCGCATCCATCACCGTAGCGGCGGTGGCCTGTTGCGGGCCGGCATTGCCCACGGTCAAGGTGAACAGGGTGGTCTGCCCGATGGACAGGGTGCTGGTGCTGGCGGCCTTGGTGATCGACAGGTCGGTCAGGGGCAGGCACTTGTAGCCCGAGTTGCTCACCGGGTCGGCGGATTCCGCGATGAGCAGGTTGACGCCTGAATTGCCTGGCAGCGCGCCATGGTCCACACCCCCTGGTGGCGCATCCCCGGTATTGGTCTGTCCATTGGCGCCGCCGCTCACATTGCCGGACACGGCGCCGGTGCGCACGATCACACCGCCGCCGCCGCCCCCGCCGCCGCTGTGGGCCGATCCGCCGCCCAGCCACGAGTCCCCCCCGCGCCCGCCCTGGGCGTTGACGGTGATCACACCGCTGGTCCAGTTTGGCGAAATCACGACCACGCTACCCCCACCCGCGCCACCACCGGCCGCGTCGTTGAGCGGCTGGTCGTTGGCAGAGCCGCCGCGCACGTCGATCGTGCCGTTGCCCGTCAGGTTACCCGCGCGGATCATCACCAGGCCGCCGCCCGTGGCGCCACTGGTGCGTCCACGCGACAACGGGCCGTTGGTGTCGCCGGAGTTGCCGTTTTCGTCACCCGCGCCGCCGCCACCGCCCAGCACCAGCCGTGCGGCACTGGCGCCGCCAAAGGCGCCGGCGCCAAAGGCCGCCAGGTGCTGGCCCGTGACCGCCTCGATGTTGGAATAGTCGCTCAGCACCGTGCCCCAGCCCGCGGAGCGCCACCCAAACGCACCGCGCCCCCCGGCGCCGCCGTTACCGCCGCCACCGCCGCCGCCGTTGTGGTAGTTGCCGTCAAAGTACTGGCCGCCGCCGCCCGCGTTGCCCGGTGCGCCCCGGGCAAAGTCGAAGTCGGCCGTGGTGCCGGTGCCGGGATAGCCCACGTAGCCCAGCGCGGAGCTGTCCACGTAGGTGCCGACGATGGTGGCGCGGTCGAACGGGCTGTCGTCCACCCACAGGTAGCGCGGCGTGCCGGCGATGCCTTCACCTTTGGACGCGTTGGCCAGCCCCGCCGCTTCGCGGCTGCGCTGGGGGTTGTTGCTGTTGACCGTGCTCTGGCGTCCGCCGCCGCCGCGAAAGCCGCGCGCCGCCATGTCGATGGTCTGCCCGTTGAAGGCCAGGGTCTTGGCCACGTCCAGTGCCAGCACGCCGCCGTTGGTACCGTTCCAGGCCAGGCCTGCCAGCGTACCGCCCAGCGTCAGGTTGCCGTACTGTGGCACGCGGATGACCTGGAAGCTGCGCCGCGGTGTGGTTGCCGTCGGGTTGGCCTGGACATACGTGTTCTGCAGGGTGGCGCCAGCCACAAAGCTGGTGCCGGAGGTACCGGCGCCCGCCGGGACATACTCGTACTGGCCCACCTTGCAGGTGCCCGTTGTCTCCAGGTACCCCTGCGCCGGCCGGCCCGCTGCGCCGTCGCCATAGGTGTCGCTGTCAGTGCGGTCCATGTCCACGCACTGCATCTGGATGATGAGCGCCAGATCGCCCGTGGCCCAGGTGGCGGAGCCGCGGGCGCCGCTCAGTGCGATGGTGGGCTGGCTGCCGGCGCTGTAGCTGCCGTTGGCAGGCGTGAAATAGCCGTTGACCGTCTGGCCCGCAGCCGACGTGAAATTCGCGCCGTTGTTCTGAGGCACGGCGCAAACCTGTGCCACAGCCCAACCGCCCATCAACAGCAGCGCCAGGGCCAGCGCGCGCCGCGCGGCCCTACCCAACCAGCCCATGAAAAATCCCGTAAAACGACGTCCAGGCCGAATGCTACGAGATGTTTCTTTGGAATCAGGCCTTCAAGGTGACAAGCCAGTACACAAATGCAGCGCAAATGCCAAAAATAACCGCGGCCACCGCGCGGGATGTGGCGTCGTCGCGGGAGGACACCGCAACCCCCGGCTTGTCGCCGCTGAGCATCGGTTTGATGAGGTTGTCCTTTTTCTTCCAGAGGTAAAACAGGATGGCCGCGATGTGCAGCGCCACCAGACCGATCATCAGCCATTGACCCACCTGCTTGTGGTACCAGGTCGCCAGCAGCCCGTTGGCGCTGGACACAAAACGGTTCAGCGGCCCTGTAAAAGAGATCTCATCGTCGCTGACCAGCCCGCTGCCCACCTGAGCGAGCAGCACCAGCAGCATTGCAAACACCGACCCCGCGCCCAGCGGGTTGTGGCCAATCAGGTGGTCGGGATGGGCGCGTCCCTTCAGGTAGTTGAGGACGCTGGACGGCGCGTAGATGAACGAGGCAAACCGCGACCAGCGCCCGCCCACCAAACCCCAGACCAGCCGGAACAGCAACAGCGCCAGCACGGCGTAGCCCAGGCGCGCGTGCCAGTCGATCCATGCACCGCCCACCTTGCCCGTGACCACCAGGCCCAGCACGCAGGCGACCAGGGCCCAATGAAACACACGCGTGGGCAGGTCCCAGACCCGGATCTTGTTTGCCATCTTGAATCCCTCGTTGAAGTGCGGCGGCCGTGCCCGGCCCGTCATGGGCTTGTATTTTGCTGCGCCCATGCTGGGCGCCACGGGTTAGTAAATTCCCTGAGGCAAATAGTTCCGGATGAACTTTTGGGCACGCGCATACTCAGGCGACTGGGCATCACAATTTTTTTACCCACGGAGAAGCACCAACATGAAAATCATTGCATCGCTCACCCTGGCCGCCGCCGCCTTGGCGGTTGCCGCGCCGGCATCAGCCCAGTTCGCCAAGCCGGAAGACGCCATCAAGTACCGCCAGAGCTCGCTTTTCGTGATGGCGCAGCACTTTGGCCGCGTTGGTGCCATGGCCAACGGCCGCGTACCGTTTGATGCCAAGGTGGCCGCCGACAACGCGGAAGTCGTAGCCAACATGGCCAAGCTGCCCTGGGCCGGCTTTGGCGCCGGAACCGACAAAGGTGCCCCGACCAAGGCCAAGGCCGAGATCTGGACGGAACAGGCCAAGTTCAAGGAAGCCTCCGACAAGCTGATCGCGGAATCGACCAAGCTGGCTGCCGCCGCCAAGACCGGGAACCTGGACGCTGTGAAAACCGCCTTTGGCGCCACCGCTGGCACCTGCAAGGCCTGCCACGACGCCTACCGCGCGCAGTAAACCCGCTGCGCTAACGCAAAAGCCTGCCGGCGCGCCCACCGGCAGGCTTTTTCGTTTCTGGCTGGGCTCAGCCTTCGGCCAGCAGCTTTTCGATCAGGCGGTGCAGTTCGGCGAAATCCGGCTCGCCCACATAGCGCTTCACGATGTCGCCACGCCGGTTGACGATGAAGGTGGTGGGCGTCAGCTGGACGTCGCCCCAGGCCTTGGCCACGGCGCCGGTGTTGTCGATGGCCACCTGGAATGGCAGCTTGCGGGTCTGGGCGTAGTTGACGACGTAGCTGGGCGGGTCATAGCTCATGGCCACGGCCACGGTGTCATAGCCGCGCGCCTTGTATTTGTCGTAGGTGGAGACAATCCGGGGCATTTCAGCCACGCAGGTGGTGCAGCTCGTGGCCCAGAAGTTGACCAGCGTGACCTTGCCTTTCATGTCCGCGGTGGTCTTGCGTGAGCCGTCCAGCAACACAAACGTGGACTCCGGCGCGGCGGTGCTGCCGGTCGCCATGAAGACCGCCCCGGCGATTGCCAGAACCACCGCAACTGCGGCACCATAGAGAACAGGTTTTTTCATTTTCAAGGGGCTAGACCATGGACCGACGCCAGTTTAATTCCGCTGCCAGCACGACGTTGGGCCTGTTGGCACTGGCCGCCGTGCAGCAGGCCAGGGCTCTCACGCTCAACGACCTGACTGAAACCGAAGCCTCGCAGGGCCTGCGCACCGCGCTCGAAAAAGGTGCGCTGGCGGCAGTGAACCTGCTGGGCAAGCCTGATGGATTCCTTGGCAACCCGAAAGTTCGGATTCCCTTGCCCGGATTTCTGGAAGACGCCGCAAAAATCCTGAAATCCCTGGGCCAGGGCAAGCGTGTCGATGAGCTGGTGACGGCCATGAACCGTGCCGCCGAGGCTGCCGTGCCCATGGCCCGCGACCTGCTTGTGAACGCCGTGAAGTCCATGAACGTGAACGACGCGCGCCGTATCCTGGGCGGCGGCGACACCTCCGTGACGGCCTTCTTCGCTGAAAAGACCCGCGAGCCGCTGGCGGTCAAATTCCTGCCAGTGGTGACGAAGGCCACCGAAAAAGTGGGCCTGGCTGAAAAGTACAACCGTGTGGCCGGCAAGGCGGCAGGGTTCGGGCTGCTGAAGAAGGAAGACGCCAACATCCAGCAGTACGTCACCGGCAAATCGCTGGACGGGCTGTACCTGATGATCGGCGAAGAGGAAAAGAAGATCCGCCAGGACCCGGTGAGCACCGGCAGCGCGGTGCTGAAAAAGGTGTTTGGCGCGCTGAAATAGCCCGCTCAGGTGCCGCGCCTGGGCGTGAGCTTGCCGCGCGCAGTGGCCAGCTCGGCGTCCAGGTAGGCGCCGTAGAAGTCCGGCACCGCCACCCCCACCAGGCGTTTGGCGATCTCGTTGCCGCGCGCGTCGAAAAAAAGCACGGTGGGTGTGAATGTGGCCTGCCATTGACGGGCCAGCGCGGCGCCGCTGCTGGGTACGCCGGCGAAATCGCGCACTGGCTGCAGGTGGTCCGTGACGTTGATTTGCCAGGCGTGCAGGCCCTCGGCCCGCATGGGCAGCAGGTAGCTGCGGCGCACCAGCTCGCAATACGGGCAGCCAGGCAGGCTGACCAGCAGCACCAGGGGCTCACCCTTTTGTGCTGCATCGCGCCCCGCCACCTGCAACGACGCAGGCACCGGCAGCGCCGAGTCGCGCGCCCAGGCACCCGTCGCCGCCGCCGAGGCGGCAAGCCCCAGGCTGAAGTGGCGGCGGTTGATGGGGCTCACGCGGCGCAATCGAGCAACAGTTGGGTCAGCGCCGTGGGTGCGCTCACCATGGGGTCATGGCCCGTCTTGAGCTCCACCACGCGCGCACCGCCGCCGGCCAGCCAGGCGCCGTCCCAGAACTTCGGGTCCACCACGCGCGTGCGGATGGCGTCGATGGTCGCCAGCGGGGGCTGGGTGCAGTTGACGAAGGTGCGCGGCACGGCGGCCACGCGCTGTACGTCAAATGCCAGCGGCGCGCTGTAGGTGTGGCCGGGGTGCGGTGTCTGGCGGCGCTTGACCCATTCATGGTCTGCCTGGGCCAGGCCGAAGATGGCCGGGTCCGGCGGCGGAAAACTGAATTCCGCCGAGGCCTGGGCCGCAGCCAGCCGCGACTCGCGCGTGGTGCTCGCATGCGTGCTGCTCCAGCTCTCGCCGGGGCGCGGCACCACGGCGTCCACATAGACCAGGTGCTTCAGCCGCCCTGCCATCCGGTCGGCCACGGCCGTGCCCAGCATGCCGGCATACGAATGCACGGCCAGGCCCACGTCGTCCATCTCTTCAGCCTCGATGGCGTTCATGACGTCGCTGATGTGCGTCTCCAGCGTGATGGTGCTGGACAGCAGGTGGGCGCGTTCGCCCAGCCCCGTCAGCGTCACGGCGTGCGCGCGGTGGCCGGCGCGCACCAGGGCATCGCTGACGTGCCGCCAGCACCATGCGCCGTGCCACGCACCATGCACGAGAATGAAATTTGCCATCAGATGACCTTGCCTTCCTTCAGTTCAGACAGCTTTTCGTCGGGGTAGTTCAGCACCTCGCGCAGCACCTGCTGCGTATGCTGGCCCAGCAGTGGCGGTGGCAGATCGGCGCGCACCGGCGTCGCGCTGAGCTTCATGGGGCTGGCCACCAGGCGCAGCCCGTCCTTGAGCGGGTGGGCCCATTGCGTGACCATGCCGCGTTCCTGCACCTGCGGGTCGGCAAACACCTCGGCCAGGTTGTTGATGGCACCACAAGGCACCTTGGCGGCTTCCAGCGCAGCCAGCCAGTCGGCCTTGGTGCGGGTTTTCATGATGGCCTCCAGCTGCGGCACCAGCTCGGACCGGTTGCGCACGCGGTCCTGGTTCTTGGCGTAGCGCGGGTCGTTGGCGAGGTCGGGCCGCCCCGCCACGGCGCAGAACTTCGCGTACTGGCCGTCATTGCCCACGGCCAGGATCAGGTGGTCCCTGGTGTTGCCGGCCGCGGGGGCCACCTCAAACACCTGGTAGGGCACGATGTTCTGGTGCGCGTTGCCCGCGCGCCCCGGCGCCTTGCCGCTGACCAGGTAGTTGGCGCCCAGGTTGGCCAGCATGGCCACCTGGGTGTCCAGCAGCGCCATGTCCACATGTTGGCCTTCGCCGGTGCGCTCTGCGTGGCGCAGCGCGGCCAGGATGGCCACGGTGGCGTACATGCCGGTGAACAGGTCAGCCACGGCCACGCCCACCTTCTGCGGGCCGCCACCGATGTCGTCACGCTCGCCGGTCACGCTCATCAGGCCGCCCATACCCTGCACGGCGTAGTCGTAGCCTGCACGCTCCCGGTAGGGCCCGGTCTGGCCGAAGCCGGTGACGCTGCAGTACACCAGGCGCGGGTTCAGCGTGCGCAGCGAGGCATAGTCCAGCCCGTAGCGCGCCATGTCGCCTACCTTGAAGTTCTCGACAAACACATCGCAATGCACCACCAGATCGCGCACCAGCGCCTGGCCGGCTGGCTGCGCGATATCGCAGGTGACCGAACGCTTGTTGCGGTTGGCGCCCAGGTAATAGGCAGCCTCGGCCGTGTCGTTGCCGTCGCTGTCCTTCAGGAAGGGCGGCCCCCAGGTGCGGGTGTCGTCGCCATTGCCGGGCCGCTCGATCTTGATCACGTCGGCCCCCAGGTCGGCCAGGGTCTGGGTGCACCAGGGGCCCGCGAGCACGCGGGAAAGGTCAAGGATGCGGATGCCGTCAAGTGAGTTCATGGGCAGCATTTTCAGGCGAAACGGATAATGTGGCCGATGCGTTTTCTTTTTCTGGCCACCGTGCTGGCGCTGGCCGCGTGCACCCCTGAATTGAACTGGCGGGAAGTCCGGGCCGAACCCACCGCGTTGACCGTGCTGCTGCCGTGCAAGCCCGATCGCGGCGCGCGCGTGGTGCCGCTGGCGGGACGGGACACCCCGCTGACCATGCTGGGTTGCGACGCGGGTGGCGCCACATTCGCCGTGGCGTTTGCCGATACCCCCGATGCCGGCCAGGCCGTGCTGGCGCTGGCGCAATGGCGCGCAGCCACGCTGGCCAACATGCGCGCGGGCACGCCGGTGCAGCAAGCCTTTGCCGTGGCCGGCGGTGTGGCGGGAACACGGGTGTCCGCCAGCGGCCAGCGCGCGGACGGCAAGCCGGTGCAAAGCCAGGCGCTGTATTTTTCGCAGGGCCAGCGGGTGTACCAGGCTGTGATCTACGCTGACAGGATGTCCCCGGACGTGGCCGACACCTTCTTCGCTGGGCTGCGTTTGCCATGAGCATGGACAACTCTGGCCTGCTCTCGCGCCGCGCAGCGGTGCTGGTTTTTCTGGCCTTCGCCTTTGCCTACTTTTTCTCGGCGCTGCTGCGCGCCATTACCGCCACCCTGTCGCCCACGCTGACGCAGGAATTCGCGCTGCACGCGCGTGACCTGGGGCTGCTCGCTGGAGGCTACTTTCTGGGCTTTGCCGCCACGCAGCTGCCGCTGGGCACCTGGCTGGACCGCCATGGACCCAAGAAAGTGATCCTGGCGTTTCTGGGGGTGGCGGTGGCGGGTTGCCTGGCGTTCTCGCTGGCCACCAGCTTTTCTGGTTTGCTGGCCGCCCGGGTGCTGTGTGGCGTGGGCGTCAGCGCGTGCCTGATGGCGCCCCTGACTGGCTTTCGCCGGTGGTTTGAGCCCACGGCCCAGCTGCGCGCCAATTCATGGATGCTCATGACAGGGTCCCTGGGCATGGTGGCGTCCACGTTGCCGGTGCAGTGGCTGGTGCCGCTGGCGGGCTGGCGCCCGCTGTTCTGGGCGCTGGCGCTGGCGGTGCTGCTGTCCATGGCTGTCATTGCCTGGCAGGTGCCGCGCTGGCCGGCCGCGCCCGCCGTGCCGGCCAACCCGCAGGCCGCCCGGCCAGATGCTGACGCAGGCTACGCCGCCGTCTGGCGCAACCCGTATTTCCGGCGCATGACGCCCATCGGGTTTTTCAGCTACGGCGGCATGATTGCCGTGCAGACGCTGTGGGCGGGGCCCTGGCTGGTCAAGGTGGCAGGCTACGACCCGCTGGATGCGGCCCAAGGCCTGTTCTGGGTCAATGTGTCCATGCTGTGCACGTTCTGGAGCTGGGGGTTGTTGAACCCGCTGCTGGCGCGCCGTGGCTACACCACCGAGCGGTTGATCGCCTGGGGCCTGCCGCTGAGCTTCGTGGTGCTGGCGTCCATCATTGCGCTGGGCCCCCGGGCAGGCGCCGGCGCATGGGCGTTGTTCTGCATGGCCTCCACCTTCGTGTCGCTGGCCCAGCCCGCGGTGGGCATGGCCTTCCCGCCCGCCCTGGCCGGCCGGGCCCTGTCGGCCTACAACCTCGTGATTTTCGCGGGCGTATTCGTGGTGCAGTGGGGCATTGGCCTGCTGGTGGATGCCTTCGGTGCTGCAGGACTGGGCACGGTGGGTGCCTTTCGTGCGGCGATGGGCGTGTTCCTGGCGCTCAGCGTGGCGTCGTACAGTTATTTCATGCTGGCCAGACCTGATAATCAGCCGGCACCCTGAGCTTTCATGAACAAGATTCTCATCATTGCCCACGCACCACTGGCCCATGCCCTGCGCCAGTGCGCGTTGCATGTGTTCCCTGATTGCGAGCAGTTCGTCGGCGCGGTGGACGTGCAGCCCAACGTGTCGCCCGACGAGACGCTGGGCTCGGCGCGCATCATGCTGGCCCAGCTGGGCGGCGGCGCCGACATCAAGGGCGTGCTGGTGCTGACCGACATCTTTGGCGCGACGCCCTGCAACGTGGCGCAAAAGCTGGTGGACGGCGTCAGGTCCAAGCTCATCACCGGGGTGAACCTGCCCATGCTGCTTCGCAGCGTCAGCTACCGGCATGAATCGCTGGACGCACTGGTGACGCGCGCCGTGGCGGGCGGAACCCAGGGCGTGATGCAGGTGGCCATCACCGCGCCGCAGAACCAGGCCAGACGCAAACATGATCAAGACCAACACGACCATCAGCAATAAGCTGGGCCTGCACGCCCGCGCCTCGGCCAAGCTCACCAAGCTGGCCGGCAGTTACCCCTGCGAAGTCTGGATGACCCGCGGCGAGCGCCGCGTCAACGCCAAAAGCATCATGGGCGTGATGATGCTGGCCGCGGGCCTGGGCTCGGAAGTCACCGTGGAGACGAATGGCGACCGTGAGCAGGAGTGCATGGACGCGCTGCTGGCATTGATCGCCGACAAATTTGGAGAAGGAGAATGAAAATGCGAAGGGCGAGGGCCCCGCGAAGCGGGATCGACCAGCATTTTCATTCCCGAGCATGCCGGGCTCGATGCCCGGCGTGCGCAGTAAACCCGGGCCAGGCGCGTCCATGACCTTTTCAATCCACGGTCTGGCAGTCGCCCGCGGCATCGCCATCGGGCGTGCCGTGCTGGTGGCGTCCAGCCGCGTGGACGTGGCGCACTATTTCATCGAGCCGTCGCAGGTGGATGCAGAGATCGGCCGCGTGCGGGCCGGGCGCAATGCCGTCGTGGACGAAATCCACCGCCTGCAGCAAAGCATTGCGACCATGGGCCCCAAGGAAGCGCCGCACGAGCTGGCCGCGCTACTGGACGTCCACCTGATGCTGCTGCAGGACGAGGAACTCATCAGCGGCGTCAAACGCTGGGTGACCGACCGCCTGTACAACGCCGAATGGGCGCTGACGACGCAACTGGAGGTGATCGCGCGCCAGTTTGACGAGATGGAGGACGAATACCTGCGCGAGCGCAAGGCCGACCTGGAGCAGGTGGTCGAGCGCATCCTGCGCCACATGAAGGGCGTGGCGTCGCCCGTGGCCCCGCCGCCCAGCCACAGGCGCCCGTCGTCGCCCCGCCAGCAGGACCTGCTGCTGGACGACGACAGCCTGGACGTGCCGCTGGTGCTGGTGGCGCACGACCTGTCGCCTGCGGACATGATGCAGTTCAAGCAGAGCGTGTTTGCCGGCTTCGTGACGGACGTGGGCGGCAAGACCTCGCACACCGCCATCGTGGCGCGCAGCATGGACATCCCCGCCGTGGTGGGCGCGCGCGGCGCCAGCCAGCTGGTGCGCCAGGACGACTGGCTGATCGTGGACGGCGATGCGGGCGTCATGATCGTGGACCCCTCGCCCATC
Source organism: Pseudomonadota bacterium (assembly GCA_020161775.1). Taxonomy (GTDB): domain Bacteria; phylum Pseudomonadota; class Gammaproteobacteria; order Burkholderiales; family Burkholderiaceae_C; genus RAM1. Next base: position 2,585 of record JAIUOW010000030.1, on the reverse strand, counting down.
ATCCTGGCCGAGTACGGCTTCAAGCAGCGCCAGGGCGAGCTGGAGCGCACCCGGCTGGCCCGGCTGCGGCACACGCCCGCCGTCACGCTGGACGGGCAGAAGGTGGAGTTGCTGGCCAACATCGAGCTGCCCGAGGACGCACCGGCGGCCGTCAACGCCGGCGCGGTCGGCGTGGGCCTGTTCCGCAGCGAATTCCTGTTCATGGGCCGCCAGGGCAACCTGCCAGGCGAGGAAGAGCAGTACCAGGCCTACCGGCGCGCGGTCGAGGGCATGCAGGGCCTGCCGGTCACCATCCGCACCATCGACGTGGGCGCCGACAAGCCGCTGGGTGGCAACGAGCGCGACAGCGCGCACCTGAACCCGGCCCTGGGCCTGCGGGCCATCCGCTGGAGCCTGGCCGACCCGGGCATGTTCCTGAACCAGCTGCGCGCGATCCTGCGCGCGGCGGCGCATGGCCAGGTCAACATGCTGATCCCCATGCTGGCCCATGCCAGCGAAATCCGGCACACGGTGGCGCTTGTGGACTTTGCCCGTGCCGAGCTGGACAACAAGGGCATCGCCTACGGCCCGATCAAGCTGGGCGCGATGATCGAGGTGCCGGCGGCGGCGCTGATGCTCAAGACCTTCCTGAAGTACTTCGACTTCCTGTCCATCGGCACCAATGACCTGATCCAGTACACGCTGGCGATTGACCGCGCCGACGAGTCGGTGGCGCACCTGTATGACCCGCTGCACCCCGCTGTGCTGCGCCTGGTGGCGGAAACCATTGCCGAATGCAACGCCAAAGGCAAGGGCGTGAGCGTCTGCGGCGAAATGGCCGGCGACATCGCGCTCACCCGGCTGCTGCTGGGGCTGGGGTTGCGCAGCTTTTCCATGCATCCGGCGCAGATCCTGGCCGTCAAGCAGGAAGTGCTGCGCGCCGACACGCAGCGGCTGGCGCCCTGGGCGCAGAACATCCTGCAGGCCGAGGACCCGGGGCAGGCTCTGGGCGCATAGGGGCGCAGGCCCCGCAGCTCAGCGCGTGCGTGTGCCCAGCACGGCTGCGCCGATGATCATCACCGCAGCCAGCCCGATGCTCCAGCTGAAGGCGCGCCCGCTCACCACCAGCAGCAGCGCGGTGGACGCCAGCGGCGTGATGTAACTCAGGATGCCGATCTGGCGGGCATCACCCAGCTTGAGCGCGCGGTCCCACAGGAAGAACGCCGCGCCCAGCGGCCCCAGGCCCATGACGGCCAGCAGCAGCCAGTCGCGCGCGGACAGCGTGGCTGCGGGCTCCAGCAGCACATGGCACAGCAGCGACAGCAGGCCTGACACCAAGCCGAACAGCCCGATGGCGGCTGTAGGAAATGCCGCTACCCGTTGCGTGAGCAGCGAGTAGCTGGCCCAGATGAATGCCGCGCCCAGCGCCAGCAGGTAGCCCCAGGACCAGCCGCCGGCTGCGGCGCCGTCCTGCGCGCCCAGGATGGCAATGGCGGCGCCTGCGAAAGCCACGAGTGCCGCCAGCACGTGCGCGGGCCGCAGGGTCAGGCCGCGCAGGAACAGCGGCGCCAGCACCACGATGAACAGCGGCCACAGGTAGTTGACGAGATTCGCCTCCACCGCTGGCGCCACACGCAGGGCGATGAACAGCAGGAAGTGGTAGCCGAACAGCCCGTAGATGCCCAGTGCCAGCGTGGACGGCGCAATGGCCCACAGCCGCGGGTTGCGTGCCACCAGCGGCCAGGCCGGCATGCTGCCGATGACCAGCGCAATGCCGGTCAGCAAAAACGGGGGCACATGGCGCAGGGTGACGCCCAGCGAGGCGAGCGCCGCCCACAGCGCGATGGCGCCCAGGGCATGGAGGTTGGCTTTGGCGGAGGCTTGCATGGCAGGCACTGTACGCCCGCGCATCGTCGCGAAACGACGCTCTGGCGTCGCGGCGCGATGATGGTCAATGCAGCAGGGATTCGCGGCGCATGGCCGCCGTCAGCGCCGAGGGCGAGCGGTAGCCGCAGCGGCGTGCCGCCTCGGCCACCGGCAACCCGCCGTCGCGCAGCAGCCTGGCCTGCAGCAGGCGCTGGCTGCGCAGCCAGTGCATGGCGCTGACACCGTTTTCCTCGCGGCAGCGCGCGGTGTGAAGATTCCATAGTGGGGGAGACAAAACAGCATGTTCTTGCACATTTCAACCCAAAGTTAGTGAGACAAAGTCCCAAAGTTAGCGAGACAGCTTTGAGATTTTTGCATATCAAGTAACAATACAAACCCGTGCCTGCACGGAAAATCCCCAAAAACTACCTGTTTGTGACTGGAGCCTACTCCAGTCAGAAAAACCGGACGATGGATTCTTTCGAATCGCTCCTTGAGAAGGACTACCTCCTGCTCCTGGATTTCGATGACGAAGTCCACTCCTATGAGGTTCAACCAGTCCGAATCCCGGTTCCAGGTGTGTCAAAGGGGTATGTGCCTGACGTCCTAGTCAAATATCGGGGGGAAGCTGGCTCAAGCCGTCCGCCGCTGTTGGCCGATGTGGGGAGTGTCCGAATTTCTGTGTGTGAGGCGATTTACTGAATTGGCTGTTTGGTGATTTTCTCAAATGTATTCAGGCC
>JAIUOW010000029.1 GCA_020161775.1 Pseudomonadota bacterium | reverse complement strand
AGGAAGGCCTGCGCTTTGCCATCCGCGAAGGTGGCAAGACCGTCGGCTCCGGCGTCGTCGCCAAGATCATGGAGTAACGCGAAGCCGCAAGGGTTCGTATTGGGATTTCTCTGAAGGGGTATAGCTCAATTGGCAGAGCGTCGGTCTCCAAAACCGAAGGTTGTAGGTTCGATTCCTACTGCCCCTGCCACCTGAGTGGCAAAAACCAAGCCCGTCACGCCGTGACGGGCTTAGTCTCTTCAAGGGACGCGTTGAATCTGAAGCAGGAACAAGCCAAAAATGGCCACTTCGCAAGTTGAAACTGTCAGTACCGGAGCCGACAAGGCCAAGCTGGTCGCGGCCGTGGCACTGGTCATTGCGGCCTTCGTGGGCTTCTACCTCTTGGGTAAGCAGGGCCAGATCGCCCAGTGGGGCGCCCTGTTGGTGGGTTTGGGTGCTGCCGTGGTGGTGTTCGCCACGTCCGAGTCGGGCAAGGAATTTGTTGCCTTTGGCCGTGATGCCTGGCGCGAAGTCAAGAAGGTCGTCTGGCCCACCCGCAAGGAAGCCATCCAGATGACGGCTTACGTGTTCGCCTTCGTGGTGGTCATGGCCTTGTTCCTCTGGTTGACCGACAAGACCCTGGAATGGGTTTTCTATGACCTTATCCTGGGCTGGAAGAAGTAAATGACTGAAGCTGAAACCTCCGCTGCAGACGCTACCCCTGCCGCGCCGGCCAATCCGGATCTGCGCTGGTACGTCGTCCACGCCTATTCGGGCATGGAGAAGGCGGTTGAACGCAACATCACAGAGCGTATCAATCGTGCCGGCATGCAGGCCAAGTTTGGCCGCATCCTGGTGCCCACCGAAGAAGTGGTTGAGGTCAAGAACGGCCAGAAGCGCACCACCGAGCGTCGCTTTTTCCCCGGCTATGTGCTGGTGGAAATGGTCATGGACGATGACACCTGGCACCTGGTCAAGCACACCAACAAGGTCACCGGCTTCGTAGGGGGCGCCAAGAATCGCCCGGCACCGATCTCCGAGGACGAAGTCCAGAAGATCGTGAGCCAGATGCAGGAGGGCACCGACAAGCCGCGCCACAAGATCGAGTTCGTCGTGGGCGAATATGTGCGTGTCAAGGAAGGCCCGTTCACCGACTTCAATGGGACGGTGGAAGAGGTCAACTACGAGAAAAGCAAGGTCCGCGTGTCCGTCACGATCTTTGGTCGTGCCACGCCGGTCGAGCTTGAGTTTTCCCAGGTCGAAAAAACCTGATCCGTTTCGCGCTTTACGGCTCGGCGCGAAATCTGTTTTTGAGCTGTTAACCCCGGGGAGCTTTTGGCCCAGAGCCAGAGCGCTATCACCCGCAAGGAGTAAAAACCATGGCGAAAAAAATCGTCGGTTTTGTGAAGCTGCAGGTTCCTGCAGGCAAAGCCAATCCGTCGCCGCCCATCGGCCCGGCACTGGGCCAGCGCGGCCTGAACATCATGGAGTTCTGCAAGGCGTTCAACGCCCAGACCCAGGGCGTTGAGCCCGGTCTGCCGCTGCCGGTGGTGATCACCGCGTTCGCGGACAAGAGCTTCACCTTCATCATCAAGACGCCGCCCGCGACGGTCCTGATCAAGAAGGCCATCAAGCTGGACAAGGGTTCGTCCAAGCCGCACAGCGACAAGGTCGGCAAGATCACGCGTGCCCAGCTCGAAGAAATCGCCAAGACCAAGCTCAAGGACATGAATGCCGCAAGCGTCGATGCCGCCATCCGCACGCTGGCAGGCTCCGCCCGTTCCATGGGCATCACCGTGGAGGGTGTGTAAATGACCAAGCTCACCAAGAAACAGAAGGCGCTGCAAGGCAAGGTTGACAGCAACAAGCTGTACCCCCTGAGCGACGCGCTGGTGATCGTCAAGGAAGCCGCTACCGCCAAGTTCGATGAGTCCATCGACGTGGCCGTGCAGCTGGGCATTGACGCCAAGAAGTCGGACCAGGTGGTGCGTGGCGCTGTCGTGATGCCCAACGGCACCGGCAAGACCAAGCGCGTGGCCGTGTTCGCCCAGGGCGCCAAGGCCGAGGAAGCCAAGGCCGCCGGCGCCGACATCGTCGGCATGGACGACCTGGCCGCCATGGTCAAGGCAGGTGACATGCCCTTCGACGTGGTGATCGCCGCGCCGGACGCCATGCGCATTGTCGGTACGCTGGGCCAGATCCTGGGCCCGCGCGGTCTGATGCCCAACCCCAAGGTCGGCACCGTGACGCCCGATGTGGCCACCGCGGTCAAGAATGCCAAGGCGGGTCAGGTGCAGTTCCGCGTGGACAAGGCCGGTATCGTGCACGGCACGATTGGCCGCCGTTCGTTCGACAACGACAAGCTGCAGGGCAACCTGGCGGCGCTGATCGAGGCCCTGAACAAGGCCAAGCCGGCGTCCAGCAAGGGCGTTTACCTGCGCAAAGTGGCTGTTTCGTCCACCATGGGTGTGGGTGTCCGCGTGGACACGCAGACCCTGCAGGCCTGACAGCATGAAATCTGGTCGGCCTGAAAGGGCTGGCCGATGTGGTGGGTCGCGGCGGTCGCAAGACTGCCGCGGGCCATCCAGGACCGTTGGCGTGCAGTGATGCGCTTAATACGCCAGCCAACGCAGATGGCGATCCCGCTGCAGACGGAATTGAAAGATTTCCTGAAAACAGTTGGTCGCTGAAACTAAAGGCGCGCCCGAGGGCTCCGACCCGAAGGCGCATTTGAAGGAGTAGACCTTGAGTCTGAATCGCAGTGAGAAGCAAGCGGTCATTGATGAAGTGACCAGCCTCGCCGCTAAAGCTCAAACGCTGGTGATGGCGGAATACCGCGGCATCACGGTCGCTGACATGACCAAACTGCGCAACGATGCGCGCAGCAAGGGCGTGAACCTGAGTGTTCTGAAGAACACCCTGGCCCGCCGTGCTGTCGCTGGCAGCGCGTTTGAAGTTGTTGGCGACCAGATGACCGGCCCGCTGATCTACGGCTTCTCCGTGGACGCAACGGCTGCCGCCAAGGTGGTGGCCGACTTCGCGAAGACCAACGACAAGCTGGTTATTCGCGGTGGCGCCTACGGTGGCAAGCCGCTGGATGTCAACGGCGTGAAGGCGCTGGCCAACATTCCCTCCAAGGAAGTGTTGCTGGCCCAGCTGTGTGGCTTGCTGATGTCCCCGATCTCGCGCACGGCCGTTGTGCTGGGTGCGCTCGCGGCCAAGCGTGGCGAAGGCGCTGCCGAACCGGCAGCCGAGGCCGCCGCGGCCTGACCGCGCGGCAAACGTACCAATCTATTTAGGAAATCAAAATGGCATTCGATAAAGACGCATTTCTGACCTCGCTGGACAGCATGACGGTCATGGAACTCAACGACCTGGTGAAAGCCATCGAAGAGAAGTTTGGCGTGAGCGCCGCCGCCATGGCAGCCCCCGCCGCAGGTGGCGGTGGTGGTGCAGCCCCGGCCGCTGAAGAGAAGACCGAATTCAACGTCGTGCTGCTCGAAGCCGGCGCGAACAAGGTCTCCGTTATCAAGGCCGTGCGCGAAATCACCGGCCTGGGCCTGAAGGAAGCCAAGGACATGGTCGATGGCGCTCCCAAGGCCGTCAAGGAAGGCATCGCCAAGGCTGACGCCGAAGCCGCCAAGAAGAAGCTGGAAGAAGCCGGCGCCAAGGTCGAACTCAAGTAATTCGATCCGCGCCCAAGGCTGGAGTGCTCCGCAAGGGCCTCCAGCCTTTGGTGCTTCAAGGCTGCGTGAAGAACGCACCCATAAACGCTGGCAAACGCAGCCTTTATGAGTGTCTTCTGACCCCGACTGCAGAAGATGCCCTGGTTCGGGCGATGTGCAATGCATCGCCGTCCGCCATGGTTGGTAGTGGCCAACCCACCAGGAATGCCCCTCGTCCGATCCGGCCGGGGCGTGACAGTTGCTAAGAGCTCATAGCCCGGAGATCTCATGGCCTACTCATACACCGAACGCAAGCGCATCCGCAAAAGCTTCGGCAGCCGCGACAGCGTGCTGGAAGTTCCCTACCTGCTGCAGATGCAGAAAGACGCGTACACCGCGTTCCTGCAAGCCGACGCAGCCCCGCAAAAACGCACTATCGAGGGTTTGCAGGCCGCGTTTGACGCCGCCTTCCCGATCGTCTCGCACAACGGTTTTGTGGAGATGAAGTTCATTGAGTACAACCTGGCCAAGCCCGCGTTCGACGTTCGCGAGTGCCAGACCCGCGGCCTGACCTTCGCCTCGGCCGTGCGTGCCAAGGTGCAGCTGATCATCTATGACCGCGAATCCTCGACGCCGCAATCCAAGGTGGTCAAGGAAGTGAAGGAGCAGGAGGTCTACATGGGCGAGGTGCCCCTGATGACCGACAAGGGCTCGTTCATCATCAATGGTACCGAGCGCGTGATCGTTTCGCAGCTGCACCGCTCGCCCGGCGTGTTCTTCGAACACGACAAGGGCAAGACCCACAGCTCGGGCAAGCTGCTTTTCAGCGCCCGCATCATCCCGTACCGCGGTTCCTGGCTCGACTTTGAATTCGACCCCAAGGACATCCTGTACTTCCGCGTGGACCGCCGCCGCAAGATGCCGGTCACGATCCTGCTCAAGGCCATCGGCCTGAACCCGGAATCCATCCTGGCGAACTTCTTCGTCAACGACAACTTCCGCCTGATGGACAGCGGCGCGCAGATGGAATTCGTGGCCGAGCGCCTGCGTGGCGAGGTTGCCCGTTTCGACATCACCGACAAGTCCGGCAAGGTCGTGGTGGCCAAGGACAAGCGCATCACCGCCCGCCACACGCGCGAGCTGGAGCAGTCGGGCACCACGCACATCAGCGTGCCCGAAGACTTCCTGGTCGGCCGCGTGGTGGCCCGCGCCATCGTGGACGCCGACACCGGTGAAATCATCGCCAAGGCGAACGACGAGCTGACCGAAGCCCTGCTCAAGAAGCTGCGCGCCGCCGGTGTGCAGGACATCCAGTGCATCTACACCAACGAACTCGACCAGGGCGCGTACATGTCGCAGACCCTGCGCATCGACGAAACGGTGGACGAGTTTGCGGCCCGCGTGGCCATCTACCGCATGATGCGCCCCGGCGAGCCGCCGACCGAAGACGCTGTGCAGGCCCTGTTCCAGCGCCTGTTCTACAACCCGGACACGTACGACCTGTCGCGCGTGGGCCGCATGAAGTTCAACGCCAAGATCGGCCGCGACGAATCCACCGGCCCCATGGTCCTGACCAACGAGGACATCCTCGCCGTCGTCAAGATTCTGGTGGATCTGCGTAACGGCCGCGGTGAAGTCGACGACATCGACCACCTGGGCAACCGTCGCGTGCGCTGCGTGGGCGAGCTGGCCGAGAACCAGTACCGCACCGGCCTGGCCCGCATTGAAAAGGCCGTGAAGGAGCGTCTGGGCCAGGCCGAGCAAGAGCCGCTGATGCCGCACGACCTGATCAACTCCAAGCCGATTTCCGCGGCCCTGAAGGAGTTCTTCGGCGCGTCCCAGCTGTCCCAGTTCATGGACCAGACCAACCCGCTGTCCGAGATCACGCACAAGCGCCGCGTCTCGGCCCTGGGCCCGGGCGGTCTGACGCGCGAGCGCGCCGGCTTCGAGGTGCGCGACGTGCACGTCACGCACTACGGCCGCGTCTGCCCGATCGAGACGCCGGAAGGCCCGAACATCGGCCTGATCAACTCGCTGGCCCTGTACGCCCGCCTGAACGAATATGGTTTCATCGAAACCCCGTACCGCCGCGTGGTGGATGGCAAGGTCACGATGGAGATCGACTACCTGTCCGCCATTGAAGAAGGCAAGTACGTCATTGCCCAGGCCAACGCCACGCTCGACAAGGACGGCAAGCTGACCGGCGACCTGGTGTCCGCGCGTGAAAAGGGTGAATCCATCCTGTGCGGCGCCGAGCGCATCCAGTACATGGACGTGTCGCCCGCGCAGATCGTCTCGGTGGCAGCCTCGCTGGTGCCGTTCCTGGAGCACGATGACGCCAACCGCGCACTGATGGGCGCCAACATGCAGCGCCAGGCCGTGCCCGTGCTGCGCCCTGAGAAGGCCTTCGTGGGTACCGGCATCGAGCGCGTTTCCGCGGTTGACTCCGGCACGGTGGTCACCGCCAATCGCGGCGGCGTGGTCGATTACGTGGACGCCACCCGCATCGTGGTGCGCGTGAACGACGCCGAGGCGCAAGCCGGCGAAGTCGGCGTGGACATCTACAACCTGATCAAGTACCAGCGTTCCAACCAGAACACCAACATCCACCAGCGCCCCATCGTCAAGCGTGGCGACATCATCGCCAAGGGTGACGTGGTTGCCGACGGCGCTTCCACCGACCTGGGCGAGCTGGCTCTGGGCCAGAACATGCTGGTCGCGTTCATGCCCTGGAACGGCTACAACTTCGAAGACTCGATCCTGATCTCCGAACGCGTCGTGGCCGACGACCGCTACACCTCGATCCACATCGAGGAACTGGTGGTGATGGCCCGCGACACCAAGCTGGGTGCCGAGGAAATCACGCGCGACATTCCGAACCTGAGCGAACAGCAGCTCAACCGCCTGGACGAGTCCGGCATCATCTACGTCGGCGCCGAAGTGCAGCCTGGCGACACGCTGGTCGGCAAGGTCACGCCCAAGGGTGAAACCACGCTGACGCCGGAAGAAAAGCTGCTGCGCGCCATCTTCGGCGAGAAGGCCTCCGACGTGAAGGACACTTCGCTGCGCGTGGACCAGGGCAGCCAGGGCACCGTGATCGACGTGCAGGTCTTCACCCGTGAAGGCATCACCCGTGACAAGCGCGCCCAGCAGATCATTGACGACGAGCTCAAGCGTTTCCGCCTGGACCTGAACGACCAGCTGCGCATCGTCGAGGCTGACGCCTTCGACCGTATCGAAAAGCTGCTCAACGGCAAGGTCGCCAACGGTGGCCCGCAAAAGCTGGCCAAGGGCACCAAGATCGACAAGGCCTACCTGGCCTCGGTCGAGAAGTTCCACTGGTTTGACATCCGCCCGGCGGACGACGACGTGGCCTCGCAGCTGGAGTCCATCAAGAACTCCATCGAGCAGCAGCGCCACAGCTTCGACCTGGCCTTCGAGGAAAAGCGCAAGAAGCTCACGCAGGGCGACGAGCTGCCGGCCGGCGTGCTGAAGATGGTCAAGGTGTACCTGGCCGTCAAGCGCCGCCTGCAGCCCGGTGACAAGATGGCCGGCCGCCACGGCAACAAGGGCGTGGTGTCCAAGATCGTTCCGGTCGAGGACATGCCCTACATGGCCGACGGCACGCCGTGCGACATCGTGCTCAACCCGCTGGGCGTGCCGTCGCGCATGAACGTCGGCCAGGTGCTGGAAGTGCACCTGGGCTGGGCCGCCAAGGGCATTGGCCAGCGCATAGGCGACATGTTGCAGCAGGAGGCCAAGGTGGCCGAGCTGCGCAAGTTCATGGACCAGCTGTACAACGGCTCCGGCCGCAAGGAGGACCTGGCCAAGCTGTCCGACCAGGACGTGCTGGAAATGGCCAGCAACCTGTCCAAGGGTGTTCCCTTCGCCACGCCGGTGTTTGACGGCGCCTCGGAAGAGGAAATCCGCGGCATGCTGAAGCTGGCCTTCCCCGACGACGTGGCCCGCGCCAAGGGCCTGACGGCCACGCGCACGCAGGCGCACCTGTACGACGGCCGCACCGGCGACCAGTTCGAACGCCCGACGACTGTCGGCTACATGCACGTGCTCAAGCTGCACCACCTGGTGGACGACAAGATGCACGCCCGCTCCACGGGTCCGTACTCGCTGGTCACGCAGCAGCCGCTGGGCGGCAAGGCGCAGTTCGGCGGCCAGCGTTTCGGCGAAATGGAAGTGTGGGCGCTGGAAGCCTACGGCGCTTCCTACGTCCTGCAGGAAATGCTGACCGTGAAGTCCGACGACGTGCAGGGCCGTACCAAGGTGTACGAGTCCATCGTCAAGGGCGAGCACGCGATCGAGGCCGGCATGCCGGAATCGTTCAACGTGCTGGTCAAGGAAATCCGCTCGCTCGGCATCGACATTGAGCTCGAGCGCTCGTAATTGCAGGAAAGAACAAGGATTTAACTCATGAAATCACTACTCGACCTGTTCAAGCAATTCACGCCCGACGAGCATTTCGATGCCATCCGCATCGGCATGGCGTCGCCCGAAAAGATCCGCTCCTGGTCTTTCGGCGAAGTGAAGAAGCCCGAAACCATCAACTACCGTACCTTCAAGCCCGAGCGTGACGGCCTGTTCTGCGCCAAGATCTTCGGGCCCATCAAGGACTACGAATGCCTGTGCGGCAAGTACAAGCGCCTGAAGCACCGCGGCGTCATCTGCGAGAAGTGCGGCGTTGAAGTCACGCAGACCAAGGTGCGCCGCGAGCGCATGGGCCACATCGACCTGGCCGCGCCCTGCGCCCACATCTGGTTCCTGAAGTCCCTGCCGTCGCGCCTGGGCCTGGTGCTGGACATGACGCTGCGCGACATCGAGCGCGTGCTGTACTTCGAAGCCTATGTGGTGACCGATCCCGGCATGACCCCGCTGAAGAAGTTCAGCATCATGTCCGAGGACGACTACGACGCCAAGCGCAAGGAATACGGCGATGAATTCGTCGCCAAGATGGGCGCCGAAGGCATCAAGGACCTGCTCGAAGGCATCGACATCGATGACTCCATCGAGAAGCTGCGCGGTGACCTGACCGGCTCCGAGGTCAAGGTCAAGAAGAACGCCAAGCGCCTGAAGGTGCTGGAAGCCTTCAAGAAGTCCGGCATCAAGCCCCAGTGGATGGTGATGGATGTGCTGCCTGTGCTGCCGCCGGACTTGCGTCCGCTGGTGCCGCTGGACGGCGGGCGTTTTGCCACGTCGGACCTGAACGACCTGTACCGCCGCGTCATCAACCGCAACAGCCGCCTGCGCCGCCTGCTGGAGCTGAAGGCCCCTGAAATCATCGCGCGCAACGAAAAGCGCATGCTGCAGGAAGCCGTGGACAGCCTGCTGGACAACGGCCGCCGTGGCAAGGCCATGACGGGCGCCAACAAGCGCGCCCTGAAGTCGCTGGCCGACATGATCAAGGGCAAGAGCGGCCGCTTCCGCCAGAACCTGCTGGGCAAGCGCGTGGACTACTCGGGCCGTTCGGTGATTACCGTGGGCCCGACGCTCAAGCTGCACCAGTGCGGCCTGCCCAAGCTGATGGCCCTGGAGCTGTTCAAGCCGTTCATCTTCTCGCGCCTGGAAGCCATGGGCATCGCCACCACCATCAAGGCGGCGAAGAAGGAAGTGGAATCCGGCACGCCGGTGGTGTGGGACATCCTTGAGGAAGTCATCAAGGAACACCCGGTCATGCTGAACCGTGCTCCCACGCTGCACCGCCTGGGCATCCAGGCCTTCGAGCCGATCCTGATCGAAGGCAAGGCCATCCAGCTGCACCCGCTGGTGTGCGCTGCGTTCAACGCCGACTTCGACGGCGACCAGATGGCCGTGCACGTGCCGCTGTCGGTGGAAGCGCAGATGGAAGCCCGCACGCTGATGCTGGCCTCCAACAACGTGCTGTTCCCCGCCAACGGCGAGCCCTCCATCGTGCCGTCGCAGGACGTGGTGCTGGGCCTGTACTACACGACGCGCGAGCGTATCAACGGCAAGGGCGAGGGCCTGATCTTCTCCGACATTGGTGAAGTGCAGCGTGCCCTGGACGCCGGCGAAGTCGAGCTGACCGCCAAGGTGAACGTGCGCCTGACCGAGTGGACCAAGGACAAGACCACGGGTGAGTTCGTGCCGTCGACCAAGCTGTGGGAAACCACGGCTGGCCGCGCGCTGCTGTCCGAGATCCTGCCCAAGGGCCTGCCGTTCAGCAACATCAACAAGGCGCTGAAGAAGAAGGAAATCTCCAAGCTCATCAACGTGAGCTTCCGCAAGTGCGGCCTGAAGGAGACCGTGGTGTTCGCCGACAAGCTGCTGCAAAACGGCTTCCGCCTGGCAACCAAGGCCGGTATTTCCATCTGCATCGACGACATGCTGGTGCCGCCGCAAAAGCCCGACATCATCGGCCGCGCCGAGAAGGAAGTGAAGGAAATCGAGCAGCAGTACGTCTCGGGCCTGGTCACCTCCGGCGAGCGCTACAACAAGGTGGTGGATATCTGGGGCAAGGCCGGCGACGAAGTGTCCAAGGTCATGATGGCCCAGCTGGCCAAGGAAAAGGTCACCGACCGCAATGGCAAGGAAGTGGACCAGGAGTCCTTCAACTCCATCTACATGATGGCTGACTCCGGCGCGCGCGGCTCGGCTGCCCAGATCCGCCAGCTGGCCGGCATGCGCGGCCTGATGGCCAAGCCGGACGGCTCCATCATCGAGACGCCCATCACGGCCAACTTCCGTGAAGGCCTGAATGTGCTGCAGTACTTCATCTCCACCCACGGCGCCCGCAAGGGCCTGGCCGACACGGCGCTGAAGACGGCCAACTCCGGCTACCTCACGCGCCGCCTGGTGGACGTGACGCAGGACCTGGTCGTGATCGAGGAAGACTGCGGCACCCACGAAGGCTCGCTGATGCGTGCCATCGTGGAGGGCGGCGAAGTGATCGAGTCGCTGCGCGACCGTATCCTGGGCCGTACCGCCGCCGACGACGTGCTGCACCCCGAAAACCGCAGCGTGCTGGCCGCGGCCGGCCAGATGCTGGACGAGGACCTGATCGAGGAGCTCGAAGCCGCTGGCGTGGACGAAGTCAAGGTGCGCACCGCGCTGACCTGCGAAACCCGCTTCGGCCTGTGCGCCAAGTGCTACGGCCGCGACCTGGGCCGTGGCGGCCTGGTGAACAACGGCGAGGCAGTGGGCGTGATTGCCGCACAGTCGATTGGTGAACCCGGCACGCAGCTGACGATGCGGACCTTCCACATCGGCGGCGCCGCTTCGCGTGCCGCCATTGCCTCCAGCGTGGAAGCCAAGTCCAACGGCGTGATCGGCTTCAATGCCACGATGCGCTACGTGACCAACAGCAAGGGTGAACTGGTCGTGATTGCCCGTTCGGGCGAGATCGTCATCCATGACGAACACGGCCGTGAGCGCGAGCGCCACAAGGTGCCGTATGGCGCGGTGCTGGCCGTCAAGGCCGACCAGACCATCAAGGCCGGCACCGTGCTGGCCAACTGGGACCCGCTGACCCGCCCGATCATCACGGAATTCGCCGGCCAGGTGAAGTTCGAGAACGTCGAGGAAGGCCTGACGGTGGCCAAGCAGGTGGACGAAGTGACCGGCCTGTCCACGCTGGTGGTGATCGATCCCAAGCGCCGTGGCTCCGCCAAGGTGGTGCGTCCGCAGGTCAAGCTGATCGACGCGCAGGGCCACGAAGTGAAGATCCCCGGCACCGACCACTCGGTGACGATCGGCTTCCAGGTGGGCGCGCTGATCCAGGTGCGCGACGGCCAGGACGTGGGCCCCGGCGAAGTGCTGGCCCGTATCCCGATCGAAGGCCAGAAGACCCGCGACATCACGGGCGGTCTGCCGCGCGTGGCCGAGCTGTTCGAAGCCCGCAGCCCCAAGGACAAGGGTGTGCTGGCCGAGATGACCGGCACGGTGTCGTTCGGCAAGGAGACCAAGGGCAAGATCCGCCTGCAGATCACCGATCCGGACGGCAAGGTCTGGGAGGAGCTCGTGCCCAAGGAAAAGAACATCCTGGTGCACGAAGGCCAGGTGGTCAACAAGGGCGAGTCCGTGGTGGACGGCCCGGCCGACCCGCAGGACATCCTGCGCCTGCTGGGCTCCGAAGAGCTGGCGCGCTACATCGTTGATGAAGTGCAGGACGTCTACCGCCTGCAGGGTGTGAAGATCAACGACAAGCACATCGAGGTGATCGTTCGCCAGATGCTGCGCCGCGTCGTGGTCGAGAACCCGGGCGATTCGGGCTACATTGCCGGCGAACAGGTCGAGCGTTCCGAGATGCTGGACACCAACGACGCGCTGCGCAAGGACGGCAAGATCCCGGCGACCTACAGCAACCTGCTGCTGGGCATCACCAAGGCCTCGCTGTCCACGGACTCGTTCATCTCCGCGGCTTCCTTCCAGGAAACCACGCGCGTGCTGACCGAAGCCGCCATCATGGGCAAGCGCGACGAACTGCGTGGCCTGAAGGAAAACGTCATCGTCGGCCGCCTGATCCCCGCGGGCACCGGCCTGGCCTACCACCAGGCCCGCAAGGCCAAGGACGCGATGGACGAAGCCGAGCGCCGCGCCATCGCGGAATCGGAAGCCGCCGAGCTGGCCACCGCCACCGAAGGCGCCGCGCCCGAAGCGCCTGAAAGCCCCGCGGCTGAATAAGCCGCGCGCCACCGGCTGACGCCCTGCGTGGCGCTGGCCTGATGAGCCTCACGAACGCCCCACGGCCGCCAGCGCGGACGTGGGGCGTTTTTCTTTATAGTCGCGCCATGACGGGATCAATCGGCTGGTGGGTCGCAAGCGCAGTGCTGCTGTTCTGGGGCGTGGGTGCCTACAACCGGCTGGTACGTCTGCGCGCCGACATCATCGCGGCCTTTGGCGTGCTGGACGCGCTCTGGCAGCGCCAGCTGGCCCTGGTGGACGCAACGCTGCCCGCTTGGGCGCGCCCGCCCCAACAGACGCAACCCGCCGAGTTGATGGACGACATCATGCTGCTGTGGGCGGCGCTGCGCGGCGCAGCGGTCCAGTTGTCGGTAGCGCTGGCGGCCATGCGGCCCCGGCCGCTGCAGGCAGAAGCCGCAGCCGCGCTGGCCGCGGCGCAGGACGTGCTGGGCACGGCATGGCAGCGCCTGCAGCAAGACGCCAATGACCTCGCCGGCTCGTCGCTGCCCGACACCGTGGCCACGCAGTGGCTTCAGCAAGCCGGTGAAACCGCCAAGGCCCAGGCGCAGTTCAACGACGCCGTGGCGCGCTACAACGCGGCCGTTGCGCAGTTTCCGGCGATGCTGCTGGCCTGGCTGTTCGGCTTCAAGCGCGCGGGCGCCATATAAGCTCATCGCCACAAATTCGTTGCCCACGCGCCGGGCTCATGGATACTACCGAGTCCCGCCGAGCGGGCCACGCCCTACAGTGGCCCATCACCCGACAAACCCAGGAGAACCGCCCCATGAAAAACCTCTGGACGACGGCCGCGCTGGTGCTGGCAGCTGCCGGCGCGCAGGCGCAAACCCCCGACGCGCTGTACCTCAAGAGCCTGGCCGCCACCTGCGCCAACTGCCACGGCACCGACGGCCGCGCGGTCAATGGCTCCAGCGTGCCCACGATCGCCGGCATGCCGCGTGAATACCTGCTCACCCAGCTCAAGGCATTCAAGGCCGGCACCCGCCCCGCCACCGTGATGCACCAGCTCAGCAAGGGCTACAGTGACGCGCAGATCGAGCAGATCGCCGCGTACTTTGCCGCCCAGAAGAAATAACAAGCAAGGAGTACTGCCATGCAAAGACGTTCATTCCTCCAGTCGTCCGCCGCTTTGAGCCTGCTGGGCCTGGGTGCCTGCGCCACCACCTCCATCCCGACCAAGGCCAAGGTGGTCGTGGTGGGCGGTGGCTATGGCGGCGCCACCGCCGCCAAATACGTGCGCCTGCTGTCGGACTACAAGATCGACGTGGTGCTGATCGAGCCCAACGAAGCCTTCATCTCCTGCCCCATCTCCAACCTGGTTTTGGGCGGCAGCAAGCAGATGGCCGACATCACCACGCCCTACAGCGGCCTGGCCAAAAACCACGGCGTCACGGTCGTGAAGGATGTGGCCCGCTCCATCGACACCGCCAGGAAGACCGTCACGCTGGGCGGTGGCGCGACCATCGCCTACGACAAGCTGGTGGTGTCGCCAGGCATTGACCTCATGTTTGGCAGCATCGAAGGCCTGCAGGCCGCCCATGCCTCGGGCCAGATCCTGCAAGCCTGGAAAGCCGGCCCCGAGACCGTGGCCCTGCGCAAGCAGCTGGAAGCCATGCCCGACGGCGGCGTGTATGCGCTGACCATCCCCGAGGCGCCGTACCGCTGCCCGCCCGGCCCCTATGAGCGGGCCTGCCAGGTGGCGTGGTACTTCAAGAACGCCAAGCCCAGGAGCAAGGTGCTGGTGCTGGATGCCAACCCCGACGTCACGTCCAAGGGCGCGCTGTTCAAGAAGGTGTGGGCCGAGCAGTACAAGGGCATCATCGAATACCGCGGGCAGCACAAGGCAACCGCGGTGGACGCACGCGCCGGCCTCATCAAGTTCGACGTGCAGGATGACGTGAAGGCCAATGTCATCAACGCCCTGCCGTCCATGCGTGCGGGCCTGATCGCCGTGCAGACGGGCCTGAACAACCAGGCCAACAACCGCTGGTGCGGCGTGAATTACCAGACGTTTGAATCCACCGCCGCCAAGGATGTGCATGTGCTGGGCGACTCCATCCAGATCGCCCCGGCCATGCCCAAGAGCGGCCACATGGCCAACAGCCATGGCAAGGTGGCGGCGGCGGCCATCGTGGCGCAGCTGTCGGGCTGGGCGGTGAACCCGGCCCCCATGCTCACCAACACCTGCTACAGCTTCACCGACAACAAGAACGTGGTGCATGTGGCCAGCGTCCATGAATACGTGGCGGCAGAGAAAACCTTCAAGACGGTGGCCGGCTCGGGTGGCTTGAGCCCGGCGCCCACTGAAATTGAAGGCGTCTACGCCATGAACTGGGCGCAGAACATCTGGGCGGATAGCCTGGCGTAACCCCCCGAAGCGCCTGCGGCGCCTCCCCCCAGGGGGCGCCCCCTGCGGCCCGGCAAAGCCGGTTCCGCGGCGGCACTGGGATAGGATGCCGTCATGGTCAGTTCTATCCCCCTCTGGCGGCAGCTTCAGGCTGCCGCTTCTGTTTTGGCGGCGGTGCGCGCGGGCCGCTCGGCCACCGATGCGCTGGCCGCCGTGGATGGCGCGCTGCGCCCTGGCGTGCAGGCGCTGGTGTTCCAGGCGTTGCGCCAGCTGGGCCGGGCCGAAGCCCTGCGCCGCCAGCTGGCCAGGCGCGCGCCGCCGCCCGAGGCCGACGCACTGCTGTGCCTGGCGCTGGCGCTGGCCTGGAACCCGCAGGACGCGCCGTATGAAGTCTTCACGCTGGTGAACCAGGCGGTGGAAGCCGCCAAGCGCCAGCCGTCCACGCAGGCGCAGTCCGGCTTCGTCAACGCCTGCCTGCGCCGCTTCCTGCGCGAGCGCGACGCGCTGGTGGCCGCTACCGCCAGCGACCCGGTGGCGCAATGGAACCACCCGCGCTGGTGGATCGACCGCCTGCGCCGTGACCACCCGCAGCGCTGGCAGGACATCCTGCGCGCGAGCAACCTGCCCGCGCCCATGACGCTGCGCGTGAACGCGCGCCACGCCACGCCCACCCAGTACCGCCAGACGCTGGCCGAAGCCGGCATCACTGCCACGTCCATTGGCGCCCATGGCCTGGTGCTGGACCAGGGTCGCCCGGTGCACGAACTGCCGGGCTTTGACACCGGCATGGTGTCGGTGCAGGACGCCGCCGCCCAGCAGGCCGCGCCCTTGCTGCTGGCGGGCCTGCAGGCCCCGCCGGGTGAACGCCTGCGCGTGCTGGACGCCTGCGCCGCGCCCGGCGGCAAGACCGCCCACCTGCTGGAGCTGGCCGGGCCCGACGGCGCCGACGTGACCGCGCTGGACGTGGACGCGCAGCGCTGCGAGCGCATCCACCAGAACCTGCAGCGCATCGGCCTGGCCGCGCGCGTGGCGGTGGGCGACGCGGCCAGCCCGGGCGCCTGGTGGGACGGCCAGCTGTTTGACGCCATCCTGCTGGACGCACCCTGCACCGCGTCGGGCATCGTGCGGCGCCACCCCGACGTGCGCTGGCTGCGCCGCGAAACCGATATTGCGCAGCTGGCCGCCACCCAGGCGCGGCTGCTGGCCGCGCTGTGGCCGCTGCTCAAGCCCGGCGGGCGGCTGCTGTACTGCACCTGCTCGGTGTTTCGGGCCGAAGGCGACGCGCAGGTCCAAGCGTTTGTTGCGCACAACACCGGCGCCGTTTTGCTGCCGTCACCCGGCCATTTAATGCCCCAATCCGGGGCAAACGCCAACCCCGTCCCGGACAATCTGGAAGGTGATCACGACGGATTCTTTTACGCCCTGCTGCAAAAGCCACCCGCCCCCGGCCCTGTACAAGCCGCGGCTTGAGCGCCTGATGCGCTGGCTGGCGGCCTGCTTCCTGCTTGGCCTGGCCGCCCTGGCGGCGGCGCCGGCCGCGGCGGACGTGGCCACCGACATCACGCAGATGCGCCTGGAGCGCACCGAAGAAGGCGTGTTCCTGTCGGCCAACGTGCGCTTTGAGCTGCCCCTGGTGGTGGAAGACGCGCTGCTCAAGGGCATCTCGATGTACTTCGTGGCCGAAGCCGAAGTCTTTCGCGACCGCTGGTACTGGTACGACAAGAAACTCGCCACCACCACGCGCCACATGCGGCTGTCCTACCAGCCGCTCACGCGCCGCTGGCGGCTGCACACCAGCCCCAGCCCGATCAGCAACACCGGCCTGGGGGTGACGCTGGGCCAGAACTTTGAAACGCTGGACGAGGCCATGGGCGCGGTGCAGCGCATCTCGCGCTGGAAAGTGGCCGAAGCCGCTGACATCGAACCCGATTCGCGCCACAACGTGGACTTCCGCTTCCGCCTGGACGTGACGCAGCTGCCCCGGCCGTTCCAGATCGGCGCCGTGGGCCAGCCCGACTGGCGCATCAGCGCCGCGCGCAACCAGCGGCTGACGGTCGAAAGCGCGCCGTGACACCCCGCACCCCGGACGCCGCGCCGGACACCGCCCGGTTCTCGCTGCAGACCTCGCGCGCGCTGCGCTGGGCGCTGGGGCTGGGCGTGGCGGCCATGGCGGTCATCGGCGTGGTGCTGCTGTTCCTGCTGACGCTGGCCACCAACAACCGCGAGCTGTACGAACGCAACTACGGCTGGCTGTTCGTCATCAACATGGTGGTGGCCGGGCTGCTGCTGCTGGTCATCCTGTGGATCATGGTGCGGCTGTACCTGCGGCTGCGACGGGGCAAGTTCGGCAGCCGCCTGCTGGTCAAGCTGGCGGCCATCTTTGCGCTGGTGGGCTTCATGCCCGGCGTGCTGATCTACGTGGTGTCCTACCAGTTCGTGTCGCGCTCCATTGAAAGCTGGTTCGACGTGAAAGTCGAAGGCGCGCTGGACGCCGGCCTGAGCCTGGGCCGCGCCACGCTGGACACGCTGGCCAGTGACCTGGCCAACAAGACCCGCGTAGCGGCCAACCAGCTGTCTGACGTGCCCGACGCCGCCGCCGGCGTGACGCTGGAGCGCCTGCGCGACCAGCTCGCAGCCAACGACGTGATCCTGTGGAGCAGCACCGGCCAGCTGCTGGCCAGCGCCGGGCAATCGCGCTTTTTGCTCAACCCTGAAAAGCCCGCCACGCAGATGGTGCGCAACGCCCGCACCCAGCGCACCACGGCGGTGGTGGAGGGGCTGGACGACCCGGGCATCAGCGCGGTGTCCAACGCGCGCATCAAGGCGCTGGCGATCGTCACGCCATCGGCCGTGGGGCTGCTGGCGGAGCCGCGCTTTTTGCAGGTAACGCAGGCGCTGCCGCCCACGCTGGTGGCCAACGCCATCGCTGTGCAGGAGGCCTACCGCGAATACCAGGAACGCGCGCTGGCCCGCGAAGGCCTGCGCCGCATGTACATCGGCACGCTGACGCTCAGCCTGTTCCTGGCGGTGTTTGGCGCGGTGCTGCTGGCCGTGCTGCTGGGCAACCAACTGGCGCGCCCGCTGCTGGTGCTGGCCGCGGGCGTGCGCGAAGTGGCCGCTGGCGACCTTTCGCCGAAGCCCGCGCTGCAGGGCAAGGACGAGCTGGGCGGCCTCACGCGCTCATTCGCGCAGATGACGCAGCAGCTGGCCGACGCCCGCGCGGCCGTGGACAAAAGCATGGGCCAGGTGAACGCCGCGCGCGCCAACCTGCAGACCATCCTGGACAACCTGACGGCCGGCGTGATCGTGCTGGACAGCCAGGGCGTGATCCAGTCGTCCAACCCTGGCGCCACCCGCATCCTGCGCGTGCCGCTGGCCGCGCACGAAGGCGCGCTGCTGTCGGACGTGCCAGGCCTGGAAGCCTTTGGCGAAAGCGTCAGGAAACAGTTCGAGGAATACCTGCGCGAACGCCAGGAACATGGCCTGGACCATTGGCAACAGTCATTCGAGCTGGGCCCCGAGCAGGCCGGCGCGCAGAAAAACACCATCACCCTGGTGGCCCGCGGTGCCGAAATGCCGGCCAGCACGCCCGGCAAGCAGGCCTGGCTGCTGGTGTTTGACGACATCTCGGAAATCGTCTCGGCCCAGCGCGCCCAGGCCTGGGGCGAAGTGGCCCGCCGCCTGGCCCATGAAATCAAGAACCCGCTCACACCCATCCAGCTGTCGGCCGAGCGGCTGGAAATGAAGCTCACCGGCAAGGTGGCCGAGCCCGAGCAGGCCATGCTGGTCAAGTCCGTGAAGACCATCGTGGACCAGGTGGACGCGATGAAACGGCTGGTCAATGAATTCCGCGACTACGCGCGCCTGCCTGCGGCCGAGCTGAAGCCGGTGGACCTGAACGCGCTGGTGGCCGACGTGCTGCAGCTGTACCTGGGCGAGGGCGGCGACAGCGTGGCCGGCGTGCCGGTGCACATGGTGCTGGACGCCGCCTGCCCGCCCATCCTGGGCGACGCGCAACAGCTGCGCCAGGTCATCCACAACCTGCTGCAAAACGCGCAGGACGCCACCGAAGGCTGCCCGGTGCGCGAAGTCACGGTCAAGACGCAATGGAACCCCACCTCGCGCCGCGTGCGCCTGGCCGTGCAGGACAGCGGCACCGGCTTTCCCGAACACATCCTGAAGCGGGCGTTTGAACCGTATGTGACCACCAAGGCCAAGGGCACCGGCCTGGGGCTGGCGGTGGTGAAGAAAATAGCCGACGAGCACGGCGCCCGCATCGACCTGTCCAACCGTGTGACAGACGGCACCGTGCATGGCGCGCAAGTATCGCTATCATTCGCAGTTGCGGCATAACAACACAGCCGCGCCGAACCTGCAGGGACCGCACGACACATGGCAAACATACTGGTGGTAGACGACGAGCTCGGCATCCGCGACCTGCTCTCTGAAATCCTGAACGACGAAGGCCACAACGTCGAACTGGCCGAAAACGCCGCGCAGGCCCGCGCCGCGCGCGGCCGCACCCGGCCCGACCTGGTGCTGCTGGACATCTGGATGCCCGACACCGACGGCGTGACCCTGCTCAAGGAATGGTCGACCACCGGCCTGTTGACCATGCCCGTCATCATGATGAGCGGCCACGCCACCATCGACACCGCGGTGGAAGCCACCAAGATCGGCGCCCAGTCGTTCCTGGAAAAGCCCATCACCCTGCAAAAGCTGCTGAAGGCGGTGGAATCAGGCCTGGCCCGCAACGGCGGGCGCAAGCCCATGCCCACCCAGGCCATGAGCCCGGCCGACCTGACGGTGGAAGCCGCCATGACCGGCGGCCAGAACCTGCCCCCCGTGGTGGAAATGGGCCCCCAGGCCCGCCAGCTGTTCGAGCTGGACAAGCCGCTGCGCGACGCGCGGGACGAATTTGAAAAGAGCTACTTTGAATTCCACCTGGCCAAGGAAGGCGGCAGCATGACCCGCGTGGCCGAAAAGACCGGGCTGGAGCGCACCCACCTGTACCGCAAGCTCAAGCAGCTGGGCGTGGACCTGTCGCGCGGCAAACGCAGCGCCGGCTGATGTATAATCGCAGGCTCACGGCCCGGTAGCTCAGTTGGTAGAGCAGCGGATTGAAAATCCGCGTGTCGATGGTTCGATTCCGTCCCAGGCCACCAGAATTCGAAAGCCCTTGATCAGTAATGGTCAGGGGCTTTTGCTTTGGTGACACCGATCTTTGTGCGGCCTGGGTGTTTGCGCTTCTACAATCAGAGTAGGAGATGCTATGGCGAAACCTCAACCGCAACCTTCGAAGCTCTTATCCACGCTAGTTCAAAGAGGAACTCATGCCTCCGGTTCTGTAGTAAATCCGAATTTGTTGGTGGATCTTCGACTGCTAAAAACAGAACGAATTTCCGACGGTGCGGAGATGGCGACTTACGGCATAGACTTTTCGAAAGCGCAGCGTCCTCCGCGCTCATTCCTTGCGGAGACTGTAAGCTTTTCGTATGAAAATGACGTACTCCAGCTTGTATTTGGACAGCGGGAGCTTGTTGGCGCAGGCTTAGATTCAGCGTTGGTCATCAGGATGCCGGGAGCTGCTGCAAGAGACTGGCTTGGGTCCATGGAAACTATGAATCCAAGTGTCGGTGACTACGCGGTTAAGCTCGGAACCCCTGGGGAGAAATTCACTGAATTGACGTCAAATCCGCGCCAAATGGCGAAACTAGGCTCTAATGTGGTGCATGTTTCAATGATAGGGCATGAAACATGCTTGGACTTCTATCAAGCATCCCCTTTTGCTATGAGTGAATCGCGCCGCACTAAAATGCTAGAACTTGAGCCCATAGTTAGGGTTGACCTTAAAACAAGTCAATTTATAACGGTGTTTAATGCTCTGTACGAAATTAAATCGAAGTTACCGGTAGACAAATAGATCATGATCGCTTTCGCCCACTACCGCTTAGAAAATTGGATCGATGAAGACGGGCTCTTCATTCGATCGGCAAAGGTCGTCCCCACTATCTTGGCTCATGCGACAGATGCCGTCCGAAACCTAGGGGTCGCAGCGGTTGTAGCGTCGGCTGCATTCTCCACATCAACAGCGTTTGAAGCTGCGAGTTCGCTGTGGTCGGAGGTGGGTGAAATTAAGCCCAACGTCCACGTAGCATTGGACCGTTTGGATGCACGATTGAACTTCTTGGAGAAGCTGAACGAAGGTGCGGTTCAAATTCCGGCATATGCAATGAAGAAAGCCTCTATTGCTCTTGCTGCGATGGACTCTCGGGCCGACGAGGATGTGAAGTCTTGGGCTGAGCGGATGGTCAAATCGAAGGCTTGATCTTCCCTCATGGGGTATGCAAGTTGTGAAAGTTGGGAGTATGACAATCATCCCAACATCCAAGGGCTGTCGCAGCGCTGTATAGCGACGCTGATCGCCTTGCGGACTAATCCGACTGCTTTCCAGCCGAAGTTGGCGGACACCCGCAGTGTCCATTTTGAACTTTTTGCGGATCTAGCACCTCAAGCCTGTCCGTATCTCGCCGGACAGTATCGTGGCGATAACTTTCCTTGCCTTTTAAACTACAACGTTAAATTGGTCGGAGGGAGTGGTGATGATCGGGTAGGTGTTCCCGCTGCCGACAATCTTATCCACATGGGCATCTTCGGCGCGAAGGTAATGCAGCTAGCGCAAAAGCTCGACGAACTTTCCAAAAAACTCTCCCGGACGCAGTTACTCGCAGTAACAGTTCCCGTGTTGGCAGATGTTTTGGTCCACTTCCTAACTGTGCACCCGTATGCGAATGGGAATGGTCATATGGGACGATTTATCGTTTGGATTCTGTTAGGGCGCTTTGGATTTTGGCAGTCTTCATGGCCATTCGATGACCGCCCTCCATATGATGCCGCCTTGTCAGCGCACCGCAATGGAAATTTCCGTCCGATGGAAGATCTACTGTTCAAATCCATTGGGGCCTAGATGTCGACGGCATGAGCCTGTCCTGAATTTTGTGTTTGAGGCATAAATATGATCTACAGGACCATTTATGCCAAGCAAGACGAAGCTGAA
>JAIUOW010000028.1 GCA_020161775.1 Pseudomonadota bacterium | reverse complement strand
GCTCAATTCCCATCAACACCAAAATCCATCGAGTAATCTTCAACCCGGACTTCCACTTTTGATTGGTACGCCGGTAGGGGGCAGGTCACATGTGCGGGTGTTTGCGACCCGGGCCGGGCGGAACGCCGAGCGATTGCTCCACGAGGGCCGCGCCTGAGGCCAGCGACGGCGCGACGACGACGATGTGGTCGAGCTGGGACGGCATGGTGACGCCAGAGGCTGCGTCAAACGCCGGTCAGGCGCTTTTGCATGAACACGCTCAAGGGATCGTCGGCGTAATCGCCAAAGGGGCCGCGGCGCTCATAGCCACAGCGCTCATACAGGCCCAGCGCCTCCGGCTGGTAGGGTCCTGTCTCCAGCGTGAGCAACTTGGCGCCGCGCGCGGCTGCCCTGGATTCCAGCAGGGACAGAAGCCGCCGGGCGACGCCCTGGCCCCGGCACTGCGGGCTGACGTACATGCGCTTGAGTTCACCAAACGCCGGGTAGAGCACGATGGCGCCGCAGCCCACGGCGCGCTGCGCATCATCACGCGCGACAGCAAACAGGACGTTGGGCTGCATGAGCGAGGCCAGGTCCAGCGCGTGCCGGCTTTCGGGCGGATAGAGCGTGTCCTGGTACGCGTCCAGCTCGGCGATGAGGGCGATGACTTCGGGTTGATCGGGGGATTCCAGGGCGATGTTCATGAGGGAGTAAGCCGTTGACTTTGAAAATAATCAGCGTTTGTGTAGATCCGCCCAGCGGTAGTCATGCGTAGCGCCTTCGCTCTACTTTTCGCCTATTTCATTGTTCAGGCGCATCATGCGCTTCTTCGTTTCGTCGACTTCACATATTCCGGCGAAGGCATTCTTCCAACCATCGTAGCCTCCTTCGATTGAGCCATAGTGAGCGCAGTACGCGGCGCGATAGCTGCGCCAAGCGGTCTGCTCTTCTTTGAAGGTTCGGATGGCAAAGTCGGGGTTGTTAGAGTCTTGGGATACCCGTCGGCTGTATCGGCCTTCGATGAGTAGAAGCTCACGGTCCAGCTCCCGAAGTGAAAAGTACGCGCATTGACTGGCACCCCTGGCCGACCCGGCCATCGCGCTTTGGTGATCGCAGGATAACTGCGCGATCCGACGCTCGTAATGACGTTGTATGCAGGTAACTTCAGTACATGCGTTTCTTGCGGCAAGCCAAGCTTTCTGCGCGGTGCGAAGCTGGGCAGCGTCTTCACCGCGTGTGACTTCAAGTGCGAAGGTCTCCGAAAGCGTGTCGTCGAGCCAGGAAAGATCGGAATTCACGCAGATAAGGTTTTCCACTCGTGTAGTTGCCTTCTTGCAGTCGAAGCTCGCGCCAATGACCACGGTGGGGCAAAAAAGAACGAGTAATAGGATCCGCTGCATCATTGGTGGTGGCAAAAGTGCGTGCAACCAGCAGCTCGCGGGAAGAAGGCGCATAAACACAAAAGGCGACAAGACGGCTAAACGGACTATTTTGAAAAACCAGATCGGCGCTACTTCAGCTTCCATTTTTCCAGCAATCTTTTTCCTTTTTCCGTTATCGCATAGGCCGCTTCAGATGCCACTTGCTTGCCTGTCTCGAGCAATTTTGGCTCATCTTCATCTTCCTCCCAAAACGCCAAATCCTGAACGTGCCTGAGATATCCCCATTCGACCAAATGGTCCACGGTAAAAGGCATCGCGATGACGACCGAGCCTCTGTGGGCCCTTTTCAACGCGTTGAGGCCAAGGCGAGTCAAGGTCTTAACAATTAGACGCGACTTGATTTCTTCAATTTGTGCTTTGGTGGGCCCTTTGCCGCTATGGTGGCATTGATGACAGTTGTGACACAAGACGATCTTGTTGTCGTAATCCTCATTCTTCGGGGCTGATTGTTCGATGTGATGAACTGTGAGTGCACGAACATCCCTTAGGCCGCAGTTCGCACACGCGTCTTCGGTCTCGATGTACAGCAAATTGTCGGTTCGCGCCATGGTCTCACTTCTGCCGAATAGATTTTCACAAAACCCGCAATCTGAGCCATTCTAGGTAGCAAGCAGCATCGATAAATCATCCAATGTGGGGAGGTGCGCAGGCTTTGCCTCCTCCCAGAAGGAGATACAGGGCATACCTTGTCAGGGTGTGTACAGCGGTACCGCCAACGCCTTCACCACCCTCCCCACCTGCACCTCCCTCTCCTCCCCAAACCCCCGCCTGAACAGCCGCATCGTCGGGTACCACGGCGAATCCTCGCGGCCCAGCAGCCAGCGCCAGTCGGGGTTCGGCCCCAGCAGCATCCACACAGGTTTGCCCAGTGCGCCGGCCAGGTGGGCCACCGCTGAGTCCACCGTAATCACCAAGTCCAGGCATTCGATCATGGCGGCGCTGTCGCTGAAGTCGCGCCATTCGCCTGTCAGGTCCACCAGCGCGTTGGCATCGGGCGTCATGTCTGTGAATGCACCGCCCAGGCCCTTTTGCAGGCTGAAGCATTGCACGCCTTTCACATCCAGCAGCGGCGCCAACGCGCTCAGC
Organism: Pseudomonadota bacterium; assembly: GCA_020161775.1. GTDB lineage: Bacteria > Pseudomonadota > Gammaproteobacteria > Burkholderiales > Burkholderiaceae_C > RAM1. The sequence continues at coordinate 30,130 of JAIUOW010000028.1, read as the reverse complement.
GGCATGCTGCGGTTGCGGTTGTTCACCTGCGTGGGTGAGCCGGCCCAGGCAATGCCCACCTTGCGCCTGCCATCCCACGGCTTCAGTCGTTCGCGCCACTGCGCTACCTTGGCCGCCTGCGCCTGCAGGTAGGGCACCTCTGCCGGTATGTTGGCCAGTGTGGTGCCGTAGTGCATGGGCAGGTCCAGCAGGGCCACGTGGCAGTCGGCCACCACATCGTCCGCGCCGGGCTTGAAGCACTGTAGACCGGGCATGCCTTCCAGCAGTGTCACCAGCTCGGGCTGCACCACGGCCACCACACTGGCGCCGTCGGCCTGCAGCAGCCGCACATAGCGGATGAAGTGGATCACGTCGCCCAGCCCCTGCTCGGCGTACACGATGATGCGTTTGCCCTTGATCGGCTGGCGCTGCGGGCCCTGCCATTCCAGCGCAGGGTTGTAAAAGCGTGGGCGCGCCATGCGTACCGTGTCGCTCCAGCGGGCGCTGTACTGCGCCCAGCCCTCAGCCAGTTGCCCGGCCAGCAATTGAGCCAGCGACAAATCGACCGCCGCCAACGGAAAGCCCGGCTGCAACTCCAGCGCCCGGCGCAGTTGTGCCTGCGCTTCGTCCAGCTGGTTCATGTGCAGCAGCGCCGTGCCCAGGATGCGCACCGCATACGGGTGCTGCGGCGCAATGGCTGCCGCGCGCCGCGCATGGGCCAGCGCGCCGGCGTGGTCCTCCACCCGCCACAGCACGCCGGCCAGGTCCACATGCGCTTCCATGAAGTCGGGCTCTTGCGCGATGGCTTCGCGGTACAGCCGCACGGCGCCGTCCAGGTCGCCCGTGTGTTCCAGGCAAAAGCCGTAATGCAGCAGCGTGGCGCGGTCGCGCGCGTTGAACTGGTCGTACAGCCGCTGATACACCGGCAGGGCCTGGTCGTGCTGCTTCAGGTTCAGCAGCAGCTCGGCCAGGCGGTGGGCCGGGGCAGGATCAGTGGGCGCCACGCGGCAGGCGTCATTGAGCCATGCCACGGCGGCCCAGGCGTCGCCGGCGCCTGCACAGGCCTGCGCCAGCCCCTGGCGGGCTTCGGCCGATGCGGGCTCGCGCTGCAGCAGCTGCCCGTACAGGGCCAGCGCCTCATGAAAGCGCCCGCCCGCCAGCAGCGCGGCGGCCTGCTCCAGCGGGTTCACGCCGTGCTCACGCCGATGCGGGGATCAGGAAGTCGCGGCTGATGCGCGCGCCCAGTTCGTTCACGCGGTCCAGAAACTGCGTCAGGAAGGCGTGCAAGCCGGTGGCCAGTATTTCGTCGATGTGGCCCCACTTCAGGTCCGCGCGCAGCTTGCCCGCGCGGCGGATGGTTTCATGGGACTGGTCGTTCGCCACCATCTCCAGGTTGCTCAGCACTTCGTTCATGCTGGCGTGCAATGAGCGCGGCATGTCCGGGCGCAGGATCAGCAGGTCGGCCACGCGCTCGGGCTTGATCACGTCGCGGTACACCTTGCGGTAGATCTCAAAGCCGCTGACGCTGCGCAGGATCGCGCTCCAGTGGTAGAAGTCGTATTCCTGGTCCTGCTCGGTGGCCGCGCCAAAAAAGTCGCTCTGCACGGCGTGGAACTTCACGTCCACCAGCCGCGCGGTGTTGTCCGCGCGCTCCAGGAACGTGCCCAGGCGCATGAAGTGCAGCGCCTCGTCCATCAGCATGGTGCCCACCGTCACGCCGCGCGACAGGTGCGAGCGGAACTTCACCCATTCAAAGAACTGGCCCGGGTCGCGCTCGAACTGCCCGGCCTTGAGCATGCGGTTGACTTCCAGCCAGGTCTGGTTCTGTGTCTCCCAGGCTTCGGTGGTCAGCGAGCCACGCACGGCGCGGGCGTTCTCGCGCGCGGCCTTCAGGCAGCTGACGATGGACGACGGGTTGTTTTCGTCCTTGACCATGAATTCCATCACCCGCTGCGGCGTGATTTCGCCATGCTGCGCGCCATAGGCCGGCAGCAGCTCGCTGATGGACAGCAGGCCCTGCCAGCCCACCTGGGCCACGGCGGCGGACTGCGGCAGCAGCGACGTCTGGTAATTGACGTCCAGCATGCGGGCGGTGTTTTCTGCGCGTTCGGTGTAGCGCGACATCCAGAACAGGTGGTCTGCGGTGCGTGACAACATTTTTTAGACCTCCAGAATCCAGGTGTCCTTGGTGCCGCCACCTTGAGACGAGTTAACGACGAGCGAGCCTTCCTTCAGCGCCACGCGCGTCAGGCCGCCGGGCACCATCTGCACTTCCTTGCCGCTCAGCACAAAGGGGCGCAGGTCAATGTGGCGCGGCGCAATGCCGCTGTCCACAAACGTGGGGCAGCTGGACAGGCTCAGCGTGGGCTGGGCGATGTAGCCGCTGGGGTTGGCCTCCACCGCCTTGCGGAAGTCCTCAATCTCGGCCTTGGTGGCGGCCGGGCCCACCAGCATGCCGTAGCCGCCCGCGCCATGCACTTCCTTGACCACCAGGTCCTTCAGGTTGGCCAGCGTGTATTTCAGGTCGTCCGGGTTGCGGCACATGTAGGTGGGCACGTTGTTCAGGATGGGCTTCTCGCCCAGGTAGAACTCGATCATCTTGGGCACGTAGGGGTAGATGGACTTGTCGTCCGCCACGCCGGTGCCGATCGCGTTGCACAGCGACACATTGCCCGCGCGGTACGCGTCCAGCAGGCCCGCGCAGCCCAGCGTGGACGTGGGGCGGAACACGGAAGGGTCCAGAAAGTCATCGTCCACCCGGCGGTAGATCACGTCCACCCGCTTGGGGCCCCGCGTGGTGCGCATGTACACGTAGCGGTCTTTCACAAACAGGTCCTGCCCCTCCACCAGCTCCACGCCCATCTGCTGCGCGAGGAAGGCGTGTTCGAAGTAAGCGCTGTTGTACATGCCGGGCGTGAGCACTACCACCGTCGGGTCGGGCGCGCCGGGCTGGGCCGACGCGCGCAGCGTTTCCAGCAGCAGGTCGGGGTAGTGCATGACGGGCGCCACGCGGTGGCTTGAGAACAGGTCAGGGAACAGCCGCATCATCATCTTGCGGTCTTCCAGCATGTAGCTCACGCCGCTGGGCACGCGCAGGTTGTCTTCCAGCACGTAATACTCGCCCTGGCCTTGGGCGTTGGGCGCGCGCACGATGTCCACGCCCGCGATGTGCGAATACACATGGTGCGGCGTGTACACGCCCTTCATTTCAGGGCGGTACTGCGCGTTGTTCAGGATCTGCTCGGCGGGGATGATGCCGGCCTTGATGATGTCCTGGTCGTGGTACACGTCATGCAGAAAGCGGTTGAGCGCGGTCACGCGCTGCACCAGGCCTTTTTCCATGCTGGCCCATTCGTGGGCGGGGATGATGCGCGGGATCAGGTCAAAAGGGATCAGCCGCTCGGTGCCCGAGCCGTCTTCGTCCTTGGCGCCATACACCGCGAAGGTGATGCCCACGCGGCGGAAGATCATCTCGGCCTCTTCGCGGCGCGCGCGCATCACGTCGGCCGGCTGGCGCGCCAGCCATTGCGCATACGCCTGGTAATGCGCCCGTATGTCGCTGCCCTGGAACTGGAACTGCGACTGGCCCTGAGATTGGCCTTGTGTCTGTGTCTGACCGGTGCCCGGCAGTTGGGCATACATCTCGTCGAATTTCTGCATAAAGGCTATCTCCTGCCACCAGCATAGCAAGTTCCGGGCCCTGTTTTGGGCCACATCGTGCGGTACCGACCTAGGGAATGCGATGGTGCCAGTAGCGTTGCGCGGCGTGCCGGTGGCATTGCACGGCCTGCGGCGCGTCAGACCGCCACAGCGCGGCACCGCAGCGCGGCGTGTCCGCCACCCGGATGCCGCGCTCGGCATACCGCTGCAGCACCGCCGGTGCCGGGTGGCCAAAGCGGTTGCGGTAACCCACCTGGGCCAGCGCCACCGCCGGTTGCACCGCGTCCAGAAAGGCCGCGCTGGACGATGTCTTGCTGCCATGGTGCGGCACCAGCAGCACGTCGGCGGCCAGGTTCGCGCCGGCCATGACCAGCGCCTGCTCCTGCGGCTGTTCGATGTCGCCCGCCAGCAGGGCCACTGCGCCGCCCGCACCGTCCACCCCGGGCGCGGCCTGGATGCGCAGCACGCAGCTCAGCGTGTTGGGCTTGCCGCCCGCGGCCAGTGCGCCAGGGGCGGGGTGCAGCACTTCAAAGCCCACGCCGTCCCATTGCCATCGCTGGCCGGCCTGGCACGGCGCCACGGGCCGCAGGGCCTGCAGCTCGTGCCCCGGTTCGATGGAGCCCAGTACCTGCGCCTGCGGCTGCTGGGCCAGCACTGCCGCCGCGCCGCCGGTGTGGTCGGCGTCGCGGTGGCTGAGCATGAGCACATCCACGCGTTCATCCAGCGCGCGCAGCAGCGGCACCAGCACGCGGTGGCCGGCGTCGCTTTCGGGGCCGTAGCGCGGGCCGGCGTCGTACACCAGCGTGTGCGCGGCCGTGCGCACGATGACGGCATTGCCCTGGCCCACGTCAGCCGCCAGCAGCTCGAACGCGCCCGGCGCCGGGCGCGGAGGCTGCCACAACAGCACCGGCAGCAGCAGCGGCAGGCCCAGCAGCCGCATCGGCCAGGGCCAGCGCAGGGCCAGCACCACGCCGCCCAGCACGCCCGCCGCGCCGGCCCACAGCGGCGGCGCGGCCACCGACACCGCCGCATACGGCAGCGCCGCCATCCACGCCAGCACCACCGCCAGCGCCTGCACGGCCAGCGCGGCGGCGTCCCACAGCGGCGGCGCCAGCACACCCAGCAGGGCCAGCGGCGTCACCACCAGCGTCACCCAGGGGATGGCCAGCAGGTTGGCCACCAGCCCCACCACCGACGCCTGGCCAAACAGCAGCAAGGTCAGCGGCGTCAGGGCCAGCGTCACCACGGTCTGCTCGCGCAACAGGGCGCGCACGTGGTGCGCCGCGCCCCGCGTCCGCCCGGTGGGCCCGGCGTCGGTGGCAAACAGCACGCCCACCGCCACAAAGCTCAGCCAGAAGCCCGGCTGCAGCAGCGCCCACGGGTCCAGCGCCACCACCACGGCGCAGGCCAGCAACCACACCAGCGGCCAGGGCCAGCGCAGCCCCGCAAAGCGCAACGCGGCCACCGTGGCCAGCATCCACACCGTGCGCTGCGCGGGCACGCCAAAGCCGCTGAACAGCGCATAGCCGGTGGCCAGCAGCAGGCCGCCGGCCAGCGCCGCATGCTGGGCCGGCAACGCCAGGCACAGCCGCGGGCTGCGCCGCCACAGCCAGCCCACCACGGCCGCCGCCACCCAGGCAAACAGGGTGATGTGCAGGCCCGAGATGCTCATCAGGTGTGCCACGCCGGTGGCGCGAAACACGTCCCAGTCGGCCCGGTCAATCGCGTTCTGGTCGCCCGTGACCAGCGCCGCCACGATCCCGCCCCGCTGGCGGTCGTCCACCCGCGCCAGGATGTCGTCGCGCACGGCCTGGCGAGCCTGCTCCACCGGGTGCTGCCAGGTCATGCCCAGGCGTTGCGGTGGCGCCTCGCGCGGCCCGGCGCGCACATAGCCCGTGGCCTGCACGCCCTGCTCCCACAGCCACAGCTCATAGTCAAAACCGTGCGGGTTCAGGTGGCCGTGCGGCGCCTTCAGCCGCACCGTCATCTGCCAGCGCTCGCCGGCGCGCAGGTCGGCTGGCTGGCGCGTCAGCTCACCAGCGCCCGCACCACCGTACCAGCCCAGCTGCAGCCGCGGCGGCAGGCGTACCTCTTGCGCCCCCAGCCAGGCCGATTCCACCGCCAGGCGAAAGCGCAGCCCGGTTTCGTTGCGCTGGGGCATGGCGGCCACCACGCCGGTCACCCGCAGGTCGCGGCCTTCCAGCGCGGGCGCCAGCGCCTGGCTGGCAAAGGCCTGGGCCCGCCAGCCGCAGGCACCGCCGCCGGCCAGCAGCGCGCCGGTCAGCGCCAGCAGCACGGGCCAGGGGCTTGCAAGCCGTCTGGAGGCCGACAGCGCCAGCAGGGCAAGGCCTGCGACGGTGAAAACCACGTACACGGCCACCGGCCACAGCGTCGGCTGCTGCAGCTGCAGCGCGGCGCCCGCCACGCTGGCGCCCAGCACGGGCGCGATCAGCGCCGTGCCGCCCTCCCTGGGTGCTTGTGTGCCTGGCATGGCGAGCATTGTCCACGGACTGGCCCCACCGTCATCACCACTGGCTCGGACCTTGCCTATGGCTCGGACCTTGCCCATGGCTCGGACCTTGCTAGTATCTGCCGCATGTCCATCCATGCCGCCCTGAACCACGTCACCCACTACAAGTACGACCGCCCGGTGAACCTGGGGCCGCAGGTCATACGGTTGCGACCGGCGCCGCATTGCCGCAGCAACGTCATTTCGTACTCGCTCAAGGTCGAGCCCGCGGGCCATTTCATCAACTGGCAGCAAGACCCTTTTGCCAACTACCAGGCGCGCCTGGTGTTCCCGGAAAAGACCACCGAATTCAAGGTCACGGTGGACCTGGTGGTCGAGATGGCGGTGTACAACCCGTTCGACTTTTTCCTGGAGCCCGAGGCCGAGAACTTCCCGTTCAAGTACGCGCCCATGGTGCGCGAGGAGCTGGCGCCCTACCTCAGCACCGCGCCCATGACGCCGCTGGTCAAGGCCTACCTGGACAGGATCGACCGCAAGCAGCGCCGCACCATCGACTTCCTGGTGGGGCTGAACCAGCAGGTAGCGCGCGACATCAAGTACCTGATCCGCATGGAGCCGGGCGTGCAGTCGCCCGAGGAGACGCTGAAGCTGGCCAGCGGCTCCTGCCGCGATTCGGGCTGGCTGCTGGTGCAGCTGCTGCGCCACATGGGCCTGGCCGCGCGCTTTGTGTCGGGCTACCTGATCCAGCTGGTGCCCGATGTGAAGTCCCTGGACGGCCCCAGCGGCACCACGGTGGACTTCACCGACCTGCACGCCTGGTGCGAGGTGTACCTGCCCGGCGCGGGCTGGATCGGGCTGGACGCCACCTCGGGCCTGATGGCGGGTGAAGGCCACATCCCCCTGGCCTGCACGCCGCAGCCCTCGGGCGCCGCGCCCATCGAGGGCGGCGTGGACAAGGCCGAGGTGGACTTTGCCCACCACATGGTGGTGACGCGCATCCATGAATCGCCGCGCGTGACCAAGCCCTACACCGAAGAGCAATGGGCCAGGGTGCTGGCCCTGGGCGACGCGGTGGACGCGCAGCTGCAGGCCGGCGACGTGCGCCTGACCATGGGCGGCGAGCCCACCTACGTGGCGGTGTCCGACCGTGATGCGCCCGAGTGGAACACCGACGCGCTGGGCCCCACCAAGCGCGGCTACGCCACCGAGCTGGTGCACAAGCTGCGCGCCGAATACGGCGACGGCGGCTTTCTGCATTTTGGCCAGGGCAAGTGGTACCCCGGCGAGCAGTTGCCGCGCTGGGCGCTGTCGATCTGCTGGCGGGCCGACGGCCAGCCGGTGTGGCGCAACCCGGCCCTGTTTGCCGACGAACGCGACGCCCACCACTACACCAGCGAAGACGCGCGCCGGTTTGCCGAGACGCTGGCCGGCAAGCTGAACCTGAGCAGCCGCTTCATCCAGCCCGGCTATGAGGACGTGTTCTATTACCTGTGGCGCGAGCGCCGCCTGCCGGTCAACGTGGACCCGTTTGATTCGCGCCTGGACGACGAGCTGGAACGCGCCCGCCTGCGCCGCGTGTTCGAGCAGAAGCTGGACAGCGTGGTGGGCTACGTGCTGCCCCTGCAGCCCAACCCGCAGCCCGCGGCTGGCTCGGGGCCGCGCCTGGCCGGCAGCCTGTGGAGCACCGGCCCCTGGTTCTACCGCGACGAGCGCATGTACCTGATCCCCGGCGATTCGCCTATGGGTTACCGCCTTCCGCTGGATTCATTGCCCTGGGTCAGCAAAGCTGACTACCCCTACCTGATCGAGCAGGACCCGACCGCGCCGCAGGGGCCGCTGCCCGCCGCGGCCGCGCTGCAGGCCCGCTATGCCACCCCGCCTGCGGAGGCAGGCGCAGGCGCGGCAGGCCACGACCTGCCCTACCTGGCCGGCGCCAGCGCCCCGGGCGAGGCCCAGCGCATCCACCAGGGCGGGCCGGGCCAGCCGGGTGGCCCGGGCGCGGCCAACGCGCGTGCGCCCGGCCAGCCCGAGCCAGACGGCTTCATGCAGCCGCCCACGCGGTTTGAATCCGCCCACGGCTACACCCGCACCGCGCTGTGCGTGGAGGCGCGCGACCCGCGCCGTGCCAACGGCCCGAAGGCGGAACAGATCGGCAGCAAGCACGGTGTGCTCTACGTCTTCATGCCACCGCTGGCGCGGCTGGAGGATTACCTGGACCTGCTGGCCGCCATCGAGGCCACGGCCGAAACCCTGGGCGTGAAGATCGTGCTGGAGGGCTACCCGCCGCCGCGCGACGCCCGCCTGAAGCTGCTGCAGGTCACGCCCGATCCGGGCGTGATCGAGGTCAACATCCACCCCGCGCACAACTGGCGCGAACTGGTGGAGCACACCGAGTTCCTGTACCAGGCCGCGTTTGAATCGCGCCTGTCGGCGGAAAAATTCATGACCGACGGCCGCCATACCGGCACCGGCGGCGGCAACCACTTCGTGATGGGCGGCGCCACGCCGGCCGACAGCCCGTTCCTGCGCAAGCCCGAACTGCTGGCCAGCCTCATCCTGTACTGGCACAACCATCCGAGCCTCAGTTACCTGTTCAGCGGCATGTTCGTGGGCCCCACCAGCCAGGCGCCGCGCGTGGACGAAGCCCGCAACGACCAGCTGTACGAGCTGGAAATTGCCCTGCGCGAGATCGAGCGCAACCGCGAGGTGTACGGCCAGGACATGCCGCCCTGGCTGGTGGACCGCACGCTGCGCAACATCCTGATCGACGTGACCGGCAACACCCACCGCAGCGAGTTCTGCATCGACAAGATGTACTCGCCCGATTCCGCCACCGGCCGCCTGGGCCTGCTGGAGCTGCGCGCTTTCGAGATGCCGCCCCATGCCCGCATGAGCGTCGTGCAGCAACTGCTGCTGCGCGCGCTGATCGCGCGCTTCTGGAAGTCGCCGTACAAGGCGCCGGCCACCCGCTGGGGCACCGAGCTGCACGACCGCTTCCTGCTGCCCACCTTCGTCAAGATGGACCTGAACGACGTGCTGGCCGAAATGCGCGAGGCCGGCTACGCGTTTGACACGGCCTGGTTCGCGCCGCATTTTGAATTCCGCTTCCCGCTGGTGGGCGAGGTGCAGTCGCGCGGCATCGAGCTGACGCTGCGCAACGCGCTGGAGCCCTGGCATGTGATGGGCGAGGAAGGCGCCGTTGGCGGCACCGTGCGCTATGTGGATTCGTCGCTGGAGCGCATCGAGGTGCGCGTGACCGGCCTGAACGAAAGCCGCTACGTCATCACCGTGAATGGCCAGGCGCTGCCCATGCAATCCACCGGCACCATGGGTGAATTTGTCGCGGGCGTGCGCTACAAGGCCTGGAACCCGCCGTCGGCGCTGCACCCCACCATCGGCGTGCATGCGCCGCTGGTGTTTGACATCGTGGACACCTGGATGAAGCGCTCGCTGGGCGGCTGCCAGTACCACGTGGCCCACCCGGGCGGGCGCAACTACGACACCTTCCCCGTGAACGCCTACGAGGCCGAAAGCCGCCGCATGGCGCGGTTTTTCCGCATGGGCCACACGCCGGGCCAGATGGACGTGCCGCCAGCCACCATCAACGTGGCGGGCAGCCGTGAATTCCCGTTCACCCTGGACCTGCGGCGCGCGGGCCAGCGTTGAGGCAGGCATCCAATCGGGGCGTCGTTGTCATGCAACATGGGCATGGCCCGCCCCCGTGTGCAATGTGACAATAGGATGACGTGGACCATCGCAACGATTCAGCTGATTCCCTCTTTGCCGCCGACGCCCAGGAAGCCCCTGCGGATCTGGCGGCGGCCTTGGCGCCGCCCGCTGCCGCCGGGCATTTTGATGAGCTGCGGGGCAGCGTGGGCGCCACGGCCAGCGCGCCGCTCACGCCGCACTGGGCCCGCTTCTTTGAAAATCTGGGCCGCGAAGGCTTCAATGACCTGAACCGCCGCACCGTCAACCTGGAACGCCAGGTGCGAGACAACGGCATCACCTACAACGTCTATGCCGACGCCAACGGGCCGCAGCGCCCCTGGTCGCTGGACCTGTTCCCGCTGATCATTTCGCCCGAAAGCTGGCGCCGTGTGGAAGCCGGCGTGCTGCAGCGCACGCGGCTGCTGGACCGCATCATGGCCGACGTGTACGGCCCGCAGCGGCTGCTGGCCGACGGCTTCCTGCCCAGCGCGCTGGTGCAGGGCCACCCCGGCTACCTGCGCGCCATGCATGGCGTGCCGCCCGTGGGCGGCACGCACCTGCACATTGCGGCGTTTGACCTCGCGCGCGGCGCCGACGGCCACTGGTGGGTGGTGTCGCAGCGCACGCAGGCGCCGTCCGGCCTGGGCTACCTGCTGGAAAACCGCCTGATCACCTCGCGCCTGTTCCCCGAGGCCTTTCGCGACATGCACGTGCAGCGCCTGGCGGCCTGCTACCGCGCGCTGGTGGATGGCCTGCGCCAGACGAGCCCCGGCGGCGCGGACGCGCGCATCGTGCTGCTCACCCCCGGCCCCTATAACGAAACCTATTTCGAGCACGCCTACCTGGCGCGCTACCTGGGCCTGACCCTGGTGGAAGGCAGCGACCTCACCGTGCGCGACCAGCGCCTGTACCTCAAGACGCTGCAGGGCCTGCAGCCGGTGCACGGCCTGCTCAAGCGGCTGGACGATGAATTCCTGGACCCGCTGGAGCTGCGCAGCGATTCGCGCCTCGGCGTGCCCGGCTTGCTGCAAGCCATCCGCGCGGGCAACGTGCTGGTGGCCAATGCGCCGGGCTCGGCGTTCCTTGAGTCCACCGCGCTGCTGGGTTTTCTGCCGGCGCTGTCGCGCCACCTGCTGGGCGAAGAACTGAGCCTGCCGTCGCTGGCCACCTGGTGGTGCGGCGAGCGCGCCGCCATGGAGGCCGTGCTGCCCCAGCTGCCCGAAAGCGTCATCAAGCCCACCTGGCCGGGCGGGGACATGTCGGCCGTGCTGGGCCGGTCGCTGTCGCGCCGCGGGCTGGACGAATGGGCCGGGCGCATCGTGCGCCAGGGCGACGAGCACACCGTGCAGGCCTACATGCCACTGTCGCAGATGCCCACCTGGAAGGCCGACCTCTCGGGCGACCATATTGCGCCGCGCTCGGTGCTGCTGCGCGTGTTTGCCGTGAGCGACGGCGCGCAATCCTGGCGGGTGCTGCCCGGCGGGCTGGCGCGCATTGCCAGCGCCGACCACGAAATTGCCTCCATGCAGCGCGGCGGCAGCAGCGCCGACGTCTGGGTGCTGACCGACGGCGAGGTGGACACCACCACGCTGCTGGCGCACGACCAGCCCGGCCCGGCCGTGACCCACCGCAGCGGCCTGGTGACCAGCCGCGCCGCCGAAAACCTGTTCTGGCTGGGCCGCTACACCGAACGCACCGAAAACTCCATCCGCCTGGCCCGCCTCATCCTGGAATGCCTCAACGGCGAAGACCAGTCGTCCCAGCCGCTGCTGGTGTGGCTGGGTGAACTGGCCGCGCAGCATGCGCTGGTGCTGGAGGGTGTGCCGCCGGCCACCCATGCGCGGCGCGTGTTCGAGCGATCCCTGATCGCCGCGCTGGCCGATACCGCGCACGCCACCAGCGTGGGCTACAACCTTCGCGCACTCAAAAGCGCGGCGTCGGCCGTGCGCGAACGCCTGTCGCAGGAGCAATGGAACGTCATCGTGCGGGCCGAAACCGAATTCTTCCGCCAGTGCGCCATCTGCACCGAAGACGGCGACTATTCGCCGGTGGAAGCCATGCGCATCCTGGACACCGTGAATGGCTACACCGCCGCCATGACAGGCGCACAAACCGACCGCATGACGCGCGACGACGGCTGGCGCCTGCTGTCCAGCGGGCGGCACATCGAGCGTCTGGGCTTTCTGGCGTCGGCGCTGGCCCAGAGCTTTGAGACCGGCGCGGTGTTTGACGAAGGCGGCTTCGAGGCCGTGGTGGCGCTGTTTGACAGCACCATCACCTTCCATTCGCAATACCAGCAGCGCCATGACGTGCCCGCGCTGGTGGACCTGCTGGTGATGGACCGCGACAACCCCCGCTCGCTGGGCTGGGTGGCGCAGACGCTGCGCGGGCGCCTGGCCAAGCTGGAGGGCACGGCCGCCGGCGAAATACCCGACATCGCGCAAACCGTGCCCGACCCCAAGGCCTGGACGCTCGAGGTCTTGTGTGCACGCTATGCCGACGGCCGCTACGCGGCACTCATCGGCGAGCTCGAACGCTGCGCCAATGCGGCCTGGCTGTTGTCGGACGCGTTGAGCGCGCGTTATTTCACGCACTCCGACGCACGCCAAAGTGTCGGCGCATAGCGCAGGAAATTCATATGCTCCTGCGCGTGATCCACGAAACGGTGTACGACTACGCACCGCCCGTCAAGAATGCCCAGCACATGGCGCACCTGAAGCCGCGCGAGGGCGACGGGCAGGCGCTGGTCAGCCACACGCTGGCCATCACGCCCGAGCCGGCCCAGCAGACCGAGGCCATGGACGTGTATGGCAATACCCGCGCGTTCTTCAACCTGCCGACGGCGCATGACGAGCTGATCGTGGTGGCCCACAGCGTGGTGTCCACCACCGCCCCCCCGGCACCCGCGCCCGGCCTGCCCTGGGAGCAGGTGCGCGAGCGCATGCGCTACCACCGCGGCGCCGCGTATGACGCTGCGACCGAATTCACCTTCCCGTCGCCCTATGTGCCGCGCCATGACGACTTCGTGGCCTATGCCCGCCCCAGCTTCTCGGCCGACCGGCCGCTGATGGAAGCCGCCTGGGACCTGATGGAACGCATCCACGAGGATTTTGAGTACGAGTCCCAGGCCACCGAAGTCAACACGCCCGCGCTGGAATCGCTGGCGCAGCGCCGCGGCGTCTGCCAGGACTTCGCCCACATCATGATCGCCTGCCTGCGTGGCATGGGGCTGCCCGCGCGCTATGTCAGCGGCTACCTGCTGACCGAGCCGCCACCCGGCCAACCGCGCCTGGTGGGCAGCGACGCGTCGCACGCCTGGGTGGCGGTGTGGTCGCCGGGGCGCGACGGCGGCGGCGCCTGGCATGACCTGGACCCGACCAACAACCGCGCGCGCGGCGAGGACTACGTGACGCTGGCCGTGGGGCGCGACTATTCAGATGTTTCACCGGTGCGCGGCGTGATTCATGGGGGTGAGCGGCATACACTGAATGTCGGCGTGACGGTGGAACCCGTCACCGATACTGACCCACAGGAGCCCAACCCATGAGCGTTTACGACAAGCTGAAAGAACTGAACATCACCCTGCCGCCGGTGGCCGTGCCCGCTGCGGCCTACGTGCCCTTCGTACAGACCGGCAACCTGATCTTCCTGAGCGGCCATATCGCCCGCCAGGACGGCAAGCCCTGGGTGGGGCAGCTGGGCGCCAACATGACCACCGACGAAGGCAAGCTGGCTGCCCGCGCGATCGCGATCGACCTGATGGGCACGCTGCATGCCGCCTGCGTGGCCGCTGGCGCCGATCTCAACAAGGTGACGCGCATCGTCAAGCTCATGAGCCTGGTCAATTCCACCGGCAGCTACACCGAGCAGCACCTGGTCACCAACGGCGCCAGCGAGCTGTTTGGCCAGGTCTTTGGCGACCGTGGCGCGCACGCGCGCAGCGCCTTCGGCGTGGCCCAGATTCCGCTGGGCGCCTGCGTCGAAATCGAGCTGATTGCACAGATCGGCTGAGGCTCCGCCCCACCGGCAGGCCGCCCTGGCCGCTCAGGTGGTGTAGTCGCCGCTGGCTTCGGGCTGGAACAGCACGGCCCTGATTTCAGCGGCGCGCTGCGTGCCATCCGGCAAGGCCCAGCGTGCCACATCGCCCACCCGCAAGCCCAGCAGGCTGGTGCCCACGGGCGACAGCACCGAGATGAAACCCTTTTCGGGCTCGGCGTCCGCCGGGTAGCACAGCGTCAGCTTGCTGCATTCACCCCCTTTGGTGTCGGCCAGCAGCACCTGCGAATACATGGTCACCACGTCCGGCGAGATGGCCGGCGCGGCGACCAGGTCGCAGGTGGCAAGAAGTTCTTCCATACCCTGCGGCGCCGACGGGGCGATGCGGGTCAGCCGGATGTGGTCCAGCGGCGTGAGTGTGCGTTCAAAGGGACGGGTCGATTCCATGGGGGCTCCTGAGCAAGAACGACGCCGTGCGCGCCATGCGTTCGGACGTCAAAGCGCCGGGGTGGGGGCCCGGCGATTGGAAGTTGCGCAGAAGTGGAAAGGGGTGGGAATCGCCGGGCTCAGGGAAGTGCGTGCAGCTGCGGCCGCAGCAAGGCGGCGTGCTTGAAGGTCTGAGTGGCTTGAAATTTCACCCCGGCAGTCTAGGCCGGATCGCCAGGGGCGGCAAGCACCCGGCCGCAATACCCCTGCGGGTCTTGCCAGAATCGGCCGGGCAGCACCCTATTCGACGCGCCGGATCGACACCGGCTTGAAGCCCAGGTCCGCCGCCTTGCCCTTGCGCCCGCGCGCCGCGCGGGCGTTGTTGAGGCTGCGGATTTCCAGCGTTTCCTCGCGCTCCTTGCCGCCACGCCCGATGCCTTCGATCTTCACGCTGCGCGTGTAGGCCGCGGCGCCCGCCAGCGTGTCCTTGGCTTCCAGGTCGATCAGCATCAGGCCGCGCCCGCCCTTTTCCATGAGCTTGAGCTCACCGATCTCAAACGTCAGGATGCGCCCGCCAGTCGATGCACAGGCCACGTGCGTGGCCGGCAGCAGCGGCTGGCCACCCGAGCCGAAGGCAGCATGCGAAGGCGCGCAGATGGTTTCACCTTCGCCCAGGCTCACGAACGCCTTGCCGGCCTTCACGCGCGAGACCATGCTGTCCACCGTGGCCAGGAAGCCATAGCCGCCGCTGCCGCTGAGCAGCAGCGCGGCATTGCCGGGGCCTGCAAAGTAGTGCAGCAGCTGCGTGCCGGACTCCAGCTCGATCAGCGTGGTGACGGGCTGCCCGTCGCCGCGCGCGCCGGGCAGCGTGGCCACCGGCACCGAGTACACACGCCCGTTGCTGCCAAAAGCCAGCAGGGTATCGACCGTGCGGCACTCGAACGTGCCGTACAGGCCGTCACCGGCCTTGAAGGCAAAGCCTGCCGCATCATGGCCGTGGCCGGTGCGCGCGCGTGCCCAGCCTTTTTGCGAAACCACCACGGTCACGGGTTCGTCCACCACCTTCACTTCGGCCACGGCTTTCTTTTCGGCCTGGATCAGCGTGCGGCGCGGGTCGGCAAACTGTTTGGCGTCGGCTTCAATCTCCTTGACCATCAGGCGGCGCAGCGCGGCGGGGCTGCCCAGGATTTCTTCCAGCCTTTTCTGCTCGTCGCGCAGGTTGGACAGCTCCTGCTCGATCTTGATGGCCTCCAGCCGTGCGAGCTGGCGCAGGCGGATTTCCAGGATGTCCTCGGCCTGGCGCTCGCTCAACTTGAAACGCTCGATCAGCGCCGCCTTGGGCTCATCGCTCTGGCGGATGATGGCGATCACTTCATCAATGTTCAGCAGCACCAGCTGGCGGCCTTCCAGGATGTGGATGCGGTCCAGCACCTTGGCCAGGCGGTGCTGCGAGCGGCGCTGCACCGTCTGCTGACGGAAATCAATCCACTCCTGCAGCATCTGGCGCAGCGATTTCTGCACCGGCTTGCCGTCCAGGCCCACCATCGTCAGGTTGATGGGCGCCGAGGTTTCCAGGCTGGTGTGCGCCAGCAGCGTGGTGATGAGTTCCTGCTGCTCGATGCGGCTGGTCTTGGGCTCGAACACCAGGCGCACCGCGGCGTCCTTGCTCGATTCGTCGCGCACGGCGTCCAGCACCGCCAGCACGGACGCCTTGAGCTGGGTCTGCTCCTGCGTCAGGGCCTTCTTGCCGGCCTTGACCTTGGGGTTGGTCAATTCCTCGATTTCCTCCAGCACCTTCTGCGCGCTGACGCCGGGGGGCAGCTCGGTGACGACCAGCTGCCACTGGCCGCGCGCCAGGTCTTCGATCTTCCAGCGCGCGCGCACTTTCAGCGAGCCACGGCCGGTGCGGTAGGCATCGGCGATGTCGCTGGCCGGGCTGATGATCTGGCCACCCGCCGGGTAATCCGGGCCGGGCAGCAGCGCCAGCAATTCGTCTTCGGGCAGCTTGGGGTTCTTGATCAGGGCCACGCAGGCCTCGGCCACTTCCTTGAGGTTGTGGCTGGGGATTTCGGTGGCCAGGCCCACGGCAATGCCGCTGGCGCCGTTCAGCAGCGTGAACGGCAGCCGCGCGGGCAGCTGGCGCGGCTCTTCGGTGGAGCCGTCGTAGTTGGGCACGAAATCCACCGTGCCTTCGTCGATCTCGTCCAGCAGCAGGCTGGTGATTTTGGCCAGGCGCGCTTCGGTGTAGCGCATGGCCGCGGCGCCGTCGCCGTCGCGGCTGCCAAAGTTGCCCTGCCCGTCGATCAGCGGATAGCGCTGGCTGAAGTCCTGCGCCATGCGCACCAGCGCGTCGTAGGCGGCCTGGTCGCCGTGCGGGTGGAAGCGGCCCAGTACGTCACCCACCACCCGCGCCGACTTCACCGGCTTGGCACCGCTGTTGCCCGAAAAGCCCAGGCCCATGCGTGACATGCTGTACAGGATGCGCCGCTGCACCGGCTTTTGCCCGTCGCACACATCGGGCAGCGCGCGGCCCTTCACCACACTCAGCGCGTATTCAAGGTAGGCGCGCTGGGCATAGGTGGCCAGGTTCAGCTGCGAGTCGTCGCCGCTGTCAAACGTAATGAGTTCTTGCTCCATGGGGCTTGTCAATCAACGATCCAGAGAAAAAAGGGTCAGGCCTGAAGTTCTTCAGCGGTGACCGAGACAATGCGCCGGTCGGTGGGTGCGCGCAGCTGTTCGTCCAGCAGCACGGCCAGCCGCGCCAGCAGTGCCTTGGCCGACAGGCCGTCGCGCGGCACGGCGGTGACCACCATGCGCAGCTGCAAAAATTCTGCCTTGGCCTGCGGCAGCGGCTCCTTGAGCGCGGCCACCAGGATGCGCGTGCCTACCTTGGCCGCGCCTTCGGCCAGCGACACACCCTCGGCCAGCACCGCAATGCGGCGGTGTGAAATGCGCGCGGCCACGTCGGCCTCGCCCAGTGCCTGGCGGATGCGCCCGGCGGCCGTGAGCACGGCGGATTCCGCCACCTCGGGGCCGAATTCGCGCACCAGCGCATTGAGGTTTTCAATCTCCACCAGCAGCAGCACGCTGGGGTGGCCGTAGCGGCGCAGGATGGCGCGCGCGGCTTCGATGCGGTCGGCAAAGATCAGCGGCGTGCTCAGCCCGGTGAGCGGGTCGGTGACCTTGCGCGCATCCACCCGCACCCGCGTTTCGGCAAACATGCGGCTGCGCCACACGGCGGCCAGGTAGGTGCCCGCGGCCCACAGCGTCAAGGCGGCGGCCAGGTGCACCGGCGCCGCGGCCAGCAGCCCCAGCGCGTGGCCACCCAGGTTGACGGCAGCCAGCACCAGCGCCAGCAGCGCGGCACCCAGCCACCAGGCCCAGGGCTGGCTCTGGGGCCACACGCGCAGCAGCACCAGCAGCATGGCAGCGCCAAACGCGGCGGCCCCCGGCAGCAGCAGGCTCCAGCCACCGGCCGCGCCGGCCACGGCCATCACCGGCAGCGCCAGGCTCAGGGCCAGCAGCACCTGGCGCAGCCGCCGCATGGCACCGGCGTGGTTGACCAGTTCGCGCAGCACCAGGCAGGCCACGCCCAGCAAGGTCAACATGGCGGCTTCAGGCACCCAGCTGCCCAGGCCGCGGGGCAAGGGGCGCACCAGCGCATACAGCACCGCCAGGCCCAGCCCTGCCGTCAGCGCATGCAGCGCCAGCGCGCGCTCGCGGTACGCCTGGGCAATCAGCAGGCTGAAGAACGCCACCAGCACCAATGCGCCGGCAAAGCCTGCCAGCAACAGCATGTCCAGGGTGGTTGCCAACGCCAGCGGCATCGCTCAGTCGCGCTCGATCTTGAATTCGGCCTGCGCCGGCGCCACGGCCACCGGCGCCAGCGGCGCGATCATGTTGCCGCGGCCCACCGCGCCGCCCACCGGCGCGGTTGATCCATACACGCCGCCCACCGGCGCGGTCACGCCATTCACGCCGCCGACCGGCGCAGCCATCTGCATGCGCACCCGCGTGGGCGCGCGCCGTTCGGCCAGCACCTCAGGCGGCTTGAGCATGGTGTACAGCTGCATCACCGTGCGCACGTAGTTCTGCGTTTCCCTGTAATTGGGAATGCGGTTGCCCGCGCGCTGCACCGCCCCCTCGCCCGCGTTGTAAGCCGCCAGCGCCAGCTCCAGCTGGCCCGGAAACATGTTGATCAGGTCGCGCAGGTAGCGGCTGCCAGCGCGGATGTTGGTTCGCGGGTCGGTCAGCTTCTGCTGGACCGGTGTTCTCGCGTCGCCCGACACGCCATAGCGCTCGGCCGTGGCCGGGATGATCTGCATCAGCCCCACTGCGCCCTTGGGCGAAACGGCGCGGGCGTCAAACCCCGATTCCGTGGCAATCAGTGCCTGCAGCAGTTCATAGTCAATGCCATGGCGGTTGGAGGCCTCGCGCAGGTGATGCTTGACCTGCTTGTAGCTGGGCGACACCTCAAAAAATGCCAGCAGCTTCGGGGGCGCCGTAGGCACGGCGACGGCGCGCGGCGTGTGCGCCACCGGTGCCACGCCGCGCGCCGTGTCAAACCGCTCGTCGCCCCGGAAGAAAAGCTCGTAGCGATCGTCCAGCCGCTCGGAGGCAAAGTGCGCCACGCCCTTGCTGTCCACAAAGCCCCATATGTCGGCCTGGGCCGCCAGCGGCAGCAGGCCCAGCAGCGGCAAACACAGACGCCACAGCATTTTCTTCATGCAAACATCTCCAGGCCCTGCGCGCGGCGCGCGGCAAACTCGGGCGCCAGCATGGACATGACGATCAGGGAGTCGCGCCCGTCGGCCACGCGCACGGCGTCGCGCAGGCGGCCCTCCAGCGCAAAGCCTTCGCCCTGGTACAGGCCCTGGGCGCGCGCATTGCGCTCCTTCACGTCCAGCCAGAAGCGGTGCGCACCCAGGTCATCGAACACGATCTTCTTGACCACGCGCAGTGCGGCGCGGCCGCGGCCCAAGCCCTTTTCCTGCACCACCATGCGCTTGAGTTCCAGCGACTGGTTCGGGCTGCGGCAACCGATCAGGATGACAAAGCCTGCCGCGTCCAGCCCGGCGCCCGCTTCAATGATGAAGTGGCGGAAATCGGGAAAGCGGATGGCGGCCTCGTGCTGGGTGCGCTCCCAGGGTGTGATGAACGGCAGGTTGGCCGGATCCTGCTCCAGCGACAGCACATAGTCCAGGTCGCTTTGCATGGTCGGGCGCAGCCGCACACGGGCGGGCGTTTTCGCAGTTGCGGCCACAGCAGCAGTCATTTCTTCTCCAGGGCCATCGCGGAACCGGCTTTGCCGGGCCGCTGATGGCGCCCCCTTGAGGGGGAGGCGGCCGCAGGCCGCTTCGGGGGTGCTTTCATATATCTATTTCTATGGAATCGCCATGCAATTCCATCAGCTCGCGGCGGGCGGCGGCCTCGCCCTTGCCCATGAGCTTGGTGATCAGGTTTTCGGTCTGCAGGAAGTCCATGCCGCCCAGTTGTACCGGAAGCAGCCGGCGCGTGTCGGGGTTGAGCGTGGTTTCCCACAATTGTTCCGCGCTCATTTCGCCCAGGCCCTTGAAGCGGCTGATCGTCCAGGCGCCTTCGCGCACGCCTTCCTTGCGCAACTTGTCCAGAATGGCCGTCAATTCGCCTTCATCCAGCGCGTACACCTTGGAGGCGGGCTTCTTGCCGCGCGCCGGCGCGTCCACCCGGAACAGCGGCGGACGGGCCACATACACATTGCCCGACTCGATGAGCTTAGGGAAATGCCGGAAAAACAGCGTCAGCAGCAGCACCTGGATGTGCGAGCCGTCCACGTCAGCGTCGGACAGGATGCAGACCTTGCCATAGCGCAGGCCGGACAGGTCCGGCGTGTCGTTCGGCCCATGCGGGTCCACACCAATGGCCACCGCGATGTCGTGGATTTCGGTGTTGGCAAACAGGCGGTCGCGCTCGACCTCCCACGTATTCAGCACCTTGCCGCGCAGCGGCAGCACGGCCTGGCATTCCTTGTCGCGGCCCATCTTGGCGCTGCCACCGGCGGAATCGCCCTCCACCAGGAACACCTCGTTGTGACTTACGTCGCGGCTTTCGCAGTCGGTCAGCTTGCCGGGCAGCACGGCCACGCCCGAGCCCTTGCGCTTTTCCACCTTCTGCCCCGCTTTTTGCCGGGTCTGGGCGGCCTTGATGGCGAGTTCGGCCAGCTTCTTGCCGTAGTCCACATGCTGGTTCAGCCACAACTCCAGCGCCGGGCGCACGAAGCTGGAGACCAGCCGCACCGCGTCGCGTGAATTCAGCCGTTCCTTGATCTGCCCCTGGAACTGCGGGTCCAGCACCTTGGCACTCAGCACATAGCTGGCGCGCGCGAACACGTCTTCGGGCAGCAGCTTCACGCCCTTGGGCAGCAGGGAATGCAGCTCGATGAAGCTCTTGACGGCGTTGAACAACCCGTCGCGCAGGCCGGCCTCGTGGGTGCCGCCGGCGCTGGTGGGGATCAGGTTGACGTAGCTTTCGCGCACCGGCTGGCCGTCTTCGGTGAAGGCCACGCACCAGGACGCGCCCTCGCCTTCGGCAAAGTTGTCTTTTTCGTTGACGGCCTTGTCGGCAAAGCCTTCACCCTCGAACAGCGGGATGACCGGGTCCGCCGGCAGTGTCTGCATCAAATAGTCGCGCAAGCCGCCCTTGTAGGCCCAGGTCTGCGTGTCTTTGGTCTTCTCGTTCACCAGCGTGACGGTCACGCCGGGCATCAGCACCGCCTTGCTGCGCAGCAGGTGCGTGAGGTCAGCCATGGGGAGGGCGGCCGATTCAAAGTACTTGGGGTCGGGCCAGACGCGCACCGAGGTGCCCTGCTTGCGGTCGCCCTCGCCAGCCTTGCGCACCGCCAGGGGCTCGGTCACGTCGCCGGCTTCAAACACCAGGCGGGCCACATGGCCGTCGCGGTAGCTGGTGGCCTCCAGCCGTTTGGCCAGGGCATTGGTCACCGACACACCCACGCCATGCAGGCCGCCCGAGAAGCTGTAGGCGCCGCCCTTGCCCTTGTCGAACTTGCCGCCCGCATGCAGCCGGGTGAACACCAGCTCGATGACCGGCGCCTTTTCCTCGGGGTGCAGGCCGTAGGGGATGCCGCGGCCATCGTCCTCGATGCTGGTGGAGCCGTCGGTGTGCAGCGTGACCTTGATCTTGCGGCCGTGGCCGGCCAGCGCTTCGTCGGCCGAGTTGTCCAGCACCTCCTGGAGGATGTGCAGCGGATTGTCGGTGCGCGTGTACATGCCCGGGCGCTGCTTCACGGGCTCCAGGCCCTTGAGCACGCGGATCGAGCCCTCAGAGTAGTCAGAAAGTGGTTTGGTTGCCATGGGAGGGGGCATTGTAGACCTGTATGAACGTCCAGTTTTGAGGTCCTGCCTTGCCATTCTTGCAGCGGCGGCATCAATCTGCTGAAAAGCTTTCAAGAGCCAGGCATCAAGGCTTTCTGTACATTCAGCGCCATGACAACCCACAACAAATCCCTCTCGATGGCCCAGGTGCTGATCTGCGGCGCGGCCATCGTCACCCTGTCCATGGGTGTGCGCCACGGCTTCGGCCTGTGGCTGCAGCCCATCACCCAGGCCCAGAACTGGACCCGCGAAACCTTTGCCTTTGCCATTGCCATCCAGAACCTGGCCTGGGGCGTGTTCGGCGTGTTTGCCGGCATGGCGTCTGACCGTTTTGGCGCGTTCCGGGTGCTGGTCCTGGGCAGCCTGCTGTACGCGGCGGGCCTGGCCGGCATGGCACTGAGCACCACGCCGCTGTCCTTCACGCTGACCGCCGGCGTGCTGCTGGGCGCGGCCCAGGCCGGCACCACCTACGCCGTGGTCTATGGCGTGATCGGCCGCCAGATCGATCCGGCCAAGCGGTCCTGGGCCATGGGGGTGGCAGCGGCCGCCGGCTCGTTCGGCCAGTTCCTGATGGTGCCGGTGGAGGGCTTCCTGATTAGCAGCCTGGGCTGGAAGGAGGCCCTGCTGGCGCTGAGCCTGTTTGTGCTGCTCATCAGCCCGCTGGCCATCGGCCTGCGCGAGCCCGGCTTTTCGGGCGGCGCGGCGCCGGTGCGTGATCAGTCCATCCTGCAGGCGCTGAAAGAGGCTTTCAAATACCCGAGTTTCCAGCTGCTGATGGCGGGTTACTTCGTCTGTGGCTTCCAGGTGGTGTTCATCGGCGTGCACATGCCGAGCTACCTGAAGGACAAGGGCCTGTCGCCCATGGTGGCCAGCTATGCGCTGGCGCTGATCGGCCTGTTCAACGTGTTTGGTACCTATATTGCGGGTTCGCTGGGCCAGCGCCTGGCCAAGCGCAAGATCCTGGCGTTCATTTATCTGGCGCGGGCCGTGGCCATTGCGGTGTTCCTGGTGGTGCCGCTGTCGCCGCTGTCCGTGTATGTGTTTGCCAGCGTCATGGGGCTGCTGTGGCTGTCCACCGTGCCGCCCACCAATGCCACCGTGGCGCAGATTTTCGGCGTGGCGCACCTGTCCATGCTCGGCGGCTTCGTGTTCTTCAGCCACCAGATCGGCTCGTTCATGGGCGTGTGGCTGGGGGGCTACCTGTATGACCGCACGGGCAGCTATGACATCGTCTGGTACATCGCCATTGCGCTGGGGATTTTTGCGGCGCTGGTGAATCTGCCTGTCAAGGAGGCGCCCATCTATCGCGGGGCTGCGCAGTCAGCATGAAAAGCCTGCGCAAACCCCTGGGATACGCCGCCGCCGTGCTGGCGTTACTGGCGGTGTTTGCCCTGTACACGCAGCCGGATTTCATGGTCACACTGGCCGACCAACTCTGGGCCTGTTTCTAACTTTCATGAAAACCATCGTCATTACCGGTGCCTCCGACGGGATTGGCGCCGAGATCGCGCGCCAACTGGCGGCGCGCCACAAGCAGGACGCTGCGCTGGTGCTGGCCGCGCGCAACGAAGCCGCGCTGCAAGCCGTGGCCACCCAATGCCGCGGCCACGGGGCGCAGACGCTGGTGGTGCGCACCGATGTGTCGGACGCGGCCCAGTGCCGCGCGCTGATCGCGGCCGCCGTCGCGCAGTTTGGCGGCATCGACGCGCTGATCAACAACGCCGGCATGTCTGCCCAAGCCCTGCTGGAAGAGGTCAAGGCCGAAGACCTGGCCTGGTACGAGGACCTGATGCGCATCAACCTCTGGGGCAGCGTGTGGTGCACCCACGCCGCCCTGCCCCACCTGAAGGCGTCTCGCGGCCACATCGTGGCCGTGTCCTCGCTGGCCGGGCTGGTGGGTGTGCCGGGGCGCACCGCCTACAGCGCCACCAAATTCGCCATGACGGGATTTTTCGAGGCGCTGCGGGTGGAGCTCAAGCAGGCGGGCGTCAGCGTCACCACCGCCTACCCCGGCGTGGTGGCCACCCAGATCCGCTACCGCGGCTACAACGCCGCGGGCCAGGCCGCCGGGCGCAGCGGTCTGAAGGAAGACGATGCCATGAGCGTGGAAGAATGCGCGCGGCTCATCATTGACGGCATGCAAAGCCGCCAGCGCGAGGTCGTCATGACCGCCAAGGGCAAGCTGGGCCGATGGCTCAAGCTGCTGGCGCCCGGGGTGGTGGAAAACCTGGCCTTGGCCGCGCTCAAAGACGACGTCAAGCCCAAATGACGCACAGCACACAGGAGGCGTCGGCCTGGGTGCGGCGCTGGTCGCACCTGGTGCCGCCCGGCGGCACGGTGCTGGACGTGGCCTGCGGCAGCGGGCGGCACATGCGGTGGTTTTCCGTGCGCGGGCATGCCGCAACCGGGGTGGACCGCTCGCCTGAAGCACTGCAAGAGGCCGCCCAGGCCGGCGCGGTGGTGCAGGCCGACATCGAGAACGGGCCCTGGCCGTTTGCCGGACGCCTGTTTGACGGCGTGGTCGTCACCCATTACCTGTGGCGGCCCTTGCTGCCCGCCATCGTGGCGGCGGTAGCGCCTGGCGGCGTGCTCATTTACGAAACCTTTGCCGCAGGCAATGAAACCGTGGGCAAGCCGTCGCGGGCCGATTTCCTGTTGCGCCCGGGCGAACTGCTGGACGCCTGCGCCGGCCTGCGCGTGGTGGCGTATGAAGACGGCTTCCTGGACGGTCCGGCGCGCTTCATGCAACGCATCGCGGCCGTGCGGGAGCCGGCTGGCACGGCACCGGCGCGCTACCCGCTCTAGGTAGAATGCCCTTTTCCCGTTCAAAACTGCGGACATGACACCGATTACAGGCAGCATCGTGGCGCTCGTCACACCGATGCACGAAGACGGCAGCGTGGATTACCCCACGCTGCGCAAGCTGATTGACTGGCACATCGCCGAAGGTACCGACTGCATCGGCGTGGTCGGCACCACGGGTGAATCACCCACGGTCAACGTGCAGGAACACTGCGAAATCATCCGCGTGGCGGTTGAGCAGGCCAACAAGCGCGTGCCCATCATGGCCGGCTGCGGCGCCAACTCCACCGCCGAAGCCATCGAGCTGGCGAAGTTCGCCAGAACGGTGGGCGCTGATTGCCAGCTGCAGGTCGTGCCTTACTACAACAAGCCCACGCAAGAGGGCCAGTACCAGCACTTCAAGGCCATCGCGGAAGCCGTGGGCGACCTGCCCACCATCCTGTACAACGTGCCCGGCCGCTCCGTGGCCGACATGGCGCACGATACCGTGCTGCGCCTGGCCCAGGTGCCCGGCATCGTCGGCATCAAGGAAGCCACCGGCAACATCGAGCGCGCCCAGTGGCTCATCCGCGAAGTGCCCAAGGGCTTTGCCATCTATTCGGGTGACGACCCCACCGCCGTGGCACTGATGCTGTGCGGCGGCCAGGGCAACGTGAGCGTGACGGCCAACATCGCGCCGCGCCTGATGCACGAGCTGTGCGTGGCCGCCATCGCTGGCGACACAAAGCGCGCCATGGACATCCAGTTCAAGCTGATGCCGGTGCATAAGCACCTGTTCGTGGAGGCCAACCCCATTCCGCTCAAGTGGGCCATGGCCCGCATGGGGCTGTGCGGCGGGACCATGCGCCTGCCCATGACGCCGCTGGCAGCGTCCAACGAAGCCGTCGTGGAAGGTGCGCTGCGCGCCAGCGGCCTGCTGGCAGCCTGAGCCCGGATTTCAAGAGGAACCACACGTGAACCACATCGCAAGAATCGGGCTGCTGGGCCTGTCCATCACGCTGGCGGGCTGCAGCGTCCTCGAAGCAGACAAGATCGACTACAAGAGCGCCAGCCGCGGCACGTCACTGGAAATCCCGCCGGACCTGACCCAGCTGTCGCGCGACACGCGCTATGTGGTGCCCGGCGGCTCCGTGACCGCTAGCAGCTTCCAGGCCGGCCAGGCCGTGCCGGGCGCGCCCACGGCCGCATCCACCCTGGGCGATGTGCGCATTGAACGCGCAGGCAACACCCGCTGGCTGGTGGTCAGCCGCCCGGCGGACCAGCTGTGGGGGCCGGTGCGCGAGTTCTGGCAGGAAAACGGCTTCCTGCTGACGCTGGACCAGGCCAACCTGGGCATCATGGAAACCGACTGGGCCGAGAACCGGGCCAAGCTGCCGCAGGACTTCATCCGCAACGCACTGGGCAAGGTGTTTGATTCGCTGTATTCCACCGGCGAGCGTGACCGCTTTCGCACCCGGCTGGAGCGCAACGCCGCGGGCGGCACCGAGATCTACATCAGCCACCGCGGCATGATCGAGGTCTACAACAACACCCAGAAGGACCAGACGATCTGGCAGCCCCGCGCGACCGACCCCGAACTGGAGGCCGAGTTCCTGCGCCGGCTGATGGTGCGCCTGGGCACGCCGGCCGAGCAGTCGCGCGCCCTGGTGGCCGCTGGCGGCACCGTGCGGCCGACGTCCCGCGTGGCCACCGTGGGCAGCCAGCCGGTGGTGCAGATCGACGAAGGCTTTGACCGCGCCTGGCGCCGGGTCGGCCTGACACTGGACCGCACCGGCTTTACCGTGGAAGACCGCGACCGCAGCCAGGGCACGTACTTCGTGCGCTATGTGGAGCCGAACCCCGACAAGAAGGAACCTGGCTTCCTGGGCAAGCTGTTTGGTCCCTCCACCCCGAATGCGGCGCCGCTGAAGTTCCGCATCAGCGTGAAGAGCCAGGGCGAGTCCACCACCGTGTCGGTGCTCAATGCCGCTGGCGCCCCGGAAACGTCGGCCAACGCGCAGCGCATCGTCAACGTGATCGCCGACGACCTCAAGTAAGTCCAGCAAGCCTTGCGCCCGACCATGCCGAGCCAGCCGTGTTGAGGTTCCGCAGCCTGGGCAGCGGCAGCACCGGCAACGCCACAGTCATTGAAGCCGGCAACGGCCTGCAGACCACCCGACTGCTGGTGGACTGCGGCCTGGGGCAAAAACACCTGGAAGCACGGCTGGCCGCCGCCGGCCTGGCGCCCGGCGACATTGACGCCATCTTCATCACCCACGAGCACGCCGACCACATAGGCAGCGCCCGGCCCTGGGCGCTGCGCCAGCGCATCCCGGTCTGGATGAGCCAGGGCACCTACGCGGGCATTGGCGCACCCGACTTTGCCGGCCTGTTGCACCTGGCGCGCGACGCACAGGCCATCGAACTCGGGGAGCTACAGGTACTGCCGTTCACCGTGCCGCACGACGCCCGTGAGCCACTGCAGCTGGTGTGCAGCGACGGCAACGCACGGCTGGGCCTGGTGACCGACCTAGGCCATGCCAGCGCCTACGTGCTGGAGCGCCTGGCCGGCTGCCATGCGCTGCTGCTGGAGTGCAACCACGACCCGGACCTGCTGGCAGGCGGCAGTTATCCGCCTTTCCTGAAGCGGCGCGTGGGCGGGCTGTGGGGGCATCTGGCCAACGACGCGGCCGCGCAGGTCGCGCAGGCCGTGCATCACGGCGGCCTCAAGCATGTGGTGGCTGCCCATCTGAGCGAACAGAACAACCGCCCCGAGCTGGCACGCCGGGCGCTCGCCCAGGCACTGGGCTGCGACGACGCCGACATCGCCGTGGCGGATGCCGCTGGCAGCGGCAGCTGGTTCAGCGCCTGACGGGCCCCCACGCTTGTCACTGCGTGTACTGCGCTGCCCCCCGAGGGGGCTTCAGTCGCCTTGAGGCGGCCCGGCGGCGACTGAGGTCAGCACCGCCCCACGGCCCACAAAAAAGCCACCCGAAGGTGGCTTCTTGAGGAATCGCTGAAACGATTACTTCTTGGGAGCAGCAGCTTCGGCAGCCTTCTTGGCGGCTTCAGCGGCAGCGTCAGCAGCCGGAGCAGCAGCGGCGGGAGCAGAAGCGGCGGCTGCAGCAGCGGGAGCGGCGCCAGAAGCAGCAGCTTCGGGAGCAGGCGCCGGCGCGGGAGCAGGTGCGGGAGCAGCGGCGGGGGCCGGAGCGGGCGCGGGCGCCGGCTCTTCCTTCTTGCCACAGGCGGCCAGGGCAGCGGCGGCAATCAGGGTCGCCAGTACAAGCGATTTCTTCATTTCAGGTTTCCTTGGGTTAGCAATTGGAACGATTTCCGGAAATAGTCACTGCAACGCTGTTGGTTGCTTTGACTGAACGGCAAGGACTCGAGCTCTAGCCGTTCAGCCTTAGATTATATGCTCGAAGCACGCAAGCCTTGCAAACCCTGACGGCATGGCCTGCCGCAGCCCACGCTACAACCCCAATGTGGTAGCAGGGAAGGCCGGGCTGCTCCTGCCCAGCCATTCCTGCAACGATTCACGCAGCGCCAGCCGGCGCTCGGGCTCGGCGCCGCTGTAGCCAATGCAACGCTCCGGGTCCAGCCGGTGCATGACCCAACCCGGGCTCCAGATCGCGCTGGGCAATTCGAGCGGGTCGGCCGCGGCGCAAGCGCGTGCTTCGATGATGTGGCTCCAGGTGCCGCGCCACGCCACGAAACGCGCATGACGGCGGACAACCTCGTCATAACGCCGGGCCAGCAGCGTGATGTGCCGGCCTGTTTTCGACCAGTCCTGCAGCGACTGCGCCACGGCGCGCTCACCCAGCGGCCAGTCGGCAAAGCTGGCATCGCACAGGATGATTTCGCGCCATCCCTCGCGCGCGGCGCAGGCCAGCGCATCGCGCACCAGTTGCTGGAACGCCACGCGGCCCTCAAAGCGCCCCGAAGGGAGCGACTGCACGTCTGGCTGGGGCCCGTTCACGCTTTCGCACCCGCACCCGTTGCCGCATGCAGCCAGCCGGATTCGCACCAGTCGCGCAGCAGGCTGCGGGCATCGTCGCTGGCGGCGGCCACCTGGGCATCACTGAGCATGCGCCGGTCGGCCAGCGTGCGCATCAGCGTCGCGTCACGGCCTGCCGCACGGTAGCTCTCGCCGTTGATGAAGATGTGCCGTGCGTCGTGCATCATGCGGGTGCGCCGGTCCAGCACCACGCCACGCAGGGTACGCGGCGCATGGCCGGCATCAAACCAGACGCTGGCCTTGGGCTCGGTCAGGTATTCGCCCAGCACACGCGCCATGGCCTGCGGGTCCTGCAGCGCCGCCTGCACGGCGTCGCGGGCAAAGCCGGCCAGCGCCTCGGGCACGGCACCGGGATTGGCCACGGCATCCTGCCGCGGGTCGCGGTACAGGGTGGCGCCCGCGGCTTCCTCGGCGTCCTCCGCCAGGCGCTGGATCAGCTCGCGCGCCAGCTCACCGCGCGCCGGCGAGCGAAAACCGATCGAATACGTCTGGCATTCGCCTTCGGCGATACCGTCGTGCGCGTAGCGCGGCGGCAGGTACAGCATGTCGCCGGGCTCCAGCACGAACTCCTGCTCGGGTTCGAAGCGGGCGAGGATTTTCAGTGGCACGTCCTCTTGCAGCGTCAGGTCCTTTTGCCGGCCAATGCGCCAGCGCCGCCGGCCATGGGCCTGCAGCAGGAACACGTCATAGCTGTCAAAGTGCGGCCCGACCCCGCCCTGGTCGGTGGCGTGGCTGATCATCAGGTCGTCCAGCCGCGCATCCGGCACAAAGCGGAACTGCTGCATCAGCCGGTGCACCGCGTCGTCATGCAGATCCACGCCCTGCACCAGCAGCGTCCAGCCCGCACGGCCCAGCGGCGGCAGTGCACGCCGCTCAAACGGACCGCGGCGCATCTGCCAACCCTGCGGACCCGCGCCCTGCACCACCAGGCGCGACTCCACGTCGGCGCTTTGCGCCAGCGCAAACAGCTGCGTGCGCGTGAGCGGCGGCGTGAAGCCGGTGATGGCCTGGCGCACGAGCAAAGGTTTTTTCTGCCAGTGGCGCTGCATGAATTTCGCGGGGGTCAGGCCGCCGAGCAGCGCAAGGGGGGTGTGGATGTCCATGGGACAATTCTGCCAATGAATACGATTCCTGAAATTACACCCCAATGCGTGGTCGCGCTGACCTGGACGCTCAAGGACACCCTGGGCGAAGTGCTGGACGTGCTCGACGACCCGGTCGAATTCCTGGTGGGTGGCGATGACCTGTTCGACAAGATCGAGCAGGCCCTGCAGGGCCATGGCAAGGGCGCCAGGCTGGACCTGCACCTGGAGCCGGAGGAAGCGTTTGGCGATTACCGGGAAGAGCTCGTGTTCCTGGAGCCGCGCGGGCTGTTCCCGGCCGAGCTTGAAGAAGGCATGACCTTCGAAGGCCTGCCCGAGGGCAGCAACCCGCAAGCCGCACGCGATGTGCTCTACACCGTGACCGAGATTTACCCCGAGCATGTGGTGCTGGACGGCAACCACCCGCTGGCGGGGATTGCCATCCGCCTGAGCCTGCAGGTGCAAGGGGTGCGCGAAGCCACCGAGGAAGAAATCGGCCGCGGCTCAGCCGGAACCGGCTTCTTCAAGGTACAGCCCCAAGCCCCGGGCAACGATCTGCTGCACTAGCTGTGAAGGTTCAATAGGTTATTGCGGGTGTTCACCCGGAGAGGTTTTGAGAGACTGGGAATCGCCAAACCCC
>JAIUOW010000027.1 GCA_020161775.1 Pseudomonadota bacterium | reverse complement strand
CCTGGCAGGCCAAGGCATTGGCGGTCAGGAAAGTTACCGAGAACCAAGGGAAGCGGACGAGTGGCGTCGACCGCGAATTGTGGCCGTCACCGACGGCCAAATGGAACGCGGTGTGTCGGATGGGTAAATCGGGATATCGGGCCAAGCCTCTGCGCCGAGTCTGGATTCCGAAGGCGAACGGGAAAGAGCGCCCTCTGGGCATTCCGACCATGTTCGACCGGGCTATGCAGGCACTCCACCTGCTCGCGCTGGAACCGGTGTCTGAGTGTGCGTCTGATCCGAACAGCTACGGCTTTCGGAAAGGGCGCTCCACGCACGACGCCCGGAGCCAGTTGTTTGTGTCGTTATCCCAGAAGGCTTCGGCCCAATGGATTCTGGACGCGGACATCACGGGCTTTTTCGACAACATCAATCACGACTGGTTGCTAGCGAATGTTCACATGAACAAACGCGTTCTCCGAAAGTGGTTGCAAGCAGGTGTCGTCGACAGAGGACAACTGCACCGAACCGAAATGGGAACGCCGCAAGGCGGGATCATTTCGCCGACATTGGCGAACATCACCCTGAACGGGTTGGAGCGCGGACTGAAACAGTTCCTTCAAAGAGAACTGGGGTCTCGTGCATCGGCCCGGGCGAAGGTGAATCTGGTGCGATATGCCGATGACTTTGTCGTAACCGGGGACTCGAAAGAGCTTCTGGAAGCGCTGGTTAAACCTTGGATTGCTGAGTTCCTGCGTGAGCGGGGGCTGCAGTTCTCTGAGGAGAAAACCAAGATCGTGCATATTGACGAAGGGTTCGACTTCTTAGGGTGGAACTTCCGCAAGTACGGCGGAAAGATGCTGATCAAACCGAGCAGGAAAAACGTCAAGGCGTTATACGGCAAGGTGAGGGATGTCATCGACAGTTCGTTGTCAGTTCCAACGGGAGTGCTTATCAACAGACTCAATCCGGTCCTTCGGGGCTGGGCGGAGTACCACAAGGGCGTAGTTGCCAAAGCGACCTTCTCGCGTCTCGACCATCTGATTCGGTGGCGGCTGCTGAGGTGGGGACTACGGCGACACCCTCGCAAAACTGTCCAGTGGGTTCACAACCACTACTGGCTGCAACTCGGCACACGCCGGGCCATGGCCGCAACGAAGGCGGATGCGCAGGGTGATGCGACCACGCTGGTCCTGTACCAGCTATCGGACATGAAAATTGTCCGGCATCAGAAAGTCAACGGGGATTACAACCCGTTCGATCCCAACTGGGTGCTCTACGGCGAACAGTTGCAAGTGGCCCGGATGTCGCAAGACCTCTGGGACGCGCAGCGACTCAAGTTGTGGATGCAACAAGGCGGCAGGTGCGCCTTATGCGAGCAATCCTTAGACAGTACGAACGCAATGGACGACCACCATATCGTCTATCGGATGTACGGCGGGAGTAATGCCCTTGCCAACCGGGTCTTGTTGCACCCGGCCTGTCACCGGCGGGTACACGCCCTAGGTTTGGAGGTAACCAAGCCGGTCCCAGCACGGGGACTTTAACTGGAAGCGTAGACTAGGGTAATGCAACCCGATGAATCTACAACGCCAGAGGTCGTGCGTGAGCCGGATGCGTCGAAAGGCGCACGTCCGGTTCTTAGGGGGGGATGGGGCCGCGAGGCCCTGTCCCTACCCTCCTCAGACCTATTTGATTTTTCTCCCGCCGCCGTGGCCGCCCTGGCCCGCGCGGATGCGGCACGTGCCCTGGCTGAAGACCTGGGCGCAGGCGACCTGACGGCCGGCCTGGTGGACCCGGCGCGCCAGGCGCGTGCCCGCGTGCTGGCGCGCGAGCCGGCCGTGATCTGCGGCGCACCCTGGGCCCAAGCCACGCTGGACGTGCTGGCGCCTGGCGCGCAGATCACCTGGCATGTGGCTGAAGGCCAGCGTTGCCAGGCGGACCAGGTGGTGTTTGAGGTGCAGGCCGCCGCGCGTGCGCTGCTGAGCGCCGAGCGCACCATGCTGAACTTCCTGCAGCTGCTCAGTGCCGTGGCCACCAAGACCGCCGTGTACGTGGACGCCGTGAAGGGCACGCGTGCCCAGATCGTGGACACGCGCAAGACGCTGCCGGGCCTGCGCCTGGCGCAGAAATATGCGGTGCGCACCGCTGGCGGCACCAACCACCGCATCGGCCTGTATGACGCGGTACTCATCAAGGAAAACCATATCGCAGCAGCAGGGGGCGTGACGCCGGTGCTGCAGGCGGCGGCGCGCGTGGCCCGCCAGGCGAGCTTCATCGAGATCGAGGTCGAGACGCTGGACCAACTGCGCGAGGCGCTGGACGCGGGTGCCCGCATGGTGCTGCTGGACAACATGAGCCTGCCCACGCTGCACGAGGCGGTGCGCATCAACGCGGGCCGCGCCATCCTGGAAATATCGGGTGGCGTTACGCTGGATGGCATCCGCGCGCTGGCGGAAACCGGTGTGGACCGCATCTCCATCGGAACCCTGACCAAGGATGTCAAGGCCACGGACTTTTCCATGCGCCTGAAGGAACTTTGACCATGAGCAACGTCATCGATGTCGAGTACGAACAGCCCGAAACCATTGGGGCGGCCGTGTGCGAGACCAAGCACGCCTGGGCCCGCGTCCCGGTGGAGCCCGGCCCCAGGCAGCGCGCCGAGCTGAAAGACAAAATCCGCCGCCTGCTCAAGGAGAAGAACGCGGTCATGGTGTCGCACTACTACGTGCACCCGGACCTGCAGGACCTGGCCGAAGAGACCGGCGGCATCGTCAGCGATTCACTGGAGATGGCGCGCTTTGGCCGAGACCACCCTGCGCAGACGCTGGTGGTGTCGGGCGTGAAATTCATGGGCGAGACGGCCAAGATCCTGAGCCCTGAAAAACGCGTGCTCATGCCCGACCTGGACGCCAACTGCTCGCTGGACCTGGGCTGCCCGATTGAAGAATTCAACGCCTTCTGCGACGCCCACCCCGACCGCACCGTGGTGGTGTATGCCAACACCAGCGCGGCGGTGAAAGCGCGGTCCGACTGGCTGGTCACGTCCAGCTGCGCGCTGGACATCGTGCGCGCCCTCAAGGACAAGGGCCACAAGATCCTGTGGGCGCCAGACCGGCACCTGGGCGGCTACATCCAGCGCGAAACAGGCGCCGACATGGTGTTCTGGAACGGCTCGTGCATCGTGCACGACGAGTTCAAGGCATTCGAGCTGCAGGCGCTGATGAAGGAACACCCCCAGGCCAAGGTGCTGGTGCACCCCGAATCGCCCGCCGACGTGGTGGCGCTGGCGCATGCGGTGGGCTCCACGTCCGCCATCCTGAAAGCCGCGAAGGAGATGAACGCGAAGGAATTCATCGTCGCCACCGACAACGGCATGATGCACAAGCTGCGCACGCTGAATCCGGCCAAGGTGTTTTATGAAGCACCCACCGCCGGCAACAGCGCCACCTGCAAGAGCTGCGCGCACTGCCCCTGGATGGCCATGAACGGCCTGGCCGGGCTGGCCCAGGTGCTGGAAACGGGCATGAATGAAATCCATGTGGACCCGGCGCTGGGCCTGCAGGCCCGCGTGCCGATCGACCGCATGCTGGCGTTCACCGCGGCGCTGAAGGCGGGGCAGCCCGCAGGCTCGCTGGTACCGCATATCGGCGCGGCCTGACGCGCGCTGCATCAGCGCTGCGGCCAAGAAAGCAGATCAGGGCCATTCGTATAGTTTTCACAGACGCTCGCGGGGTTTAACTTTTGCACATGGCAGATGCAAAAGGGGCGTTTGAATGGCAATTGCGAATTTCGAAGAGTTGTGCGCCGGGCTTTGTGAGCTTGCAGGCTTTGGCCCGCCACGGCTGCAGGCGGATCCACACGGTACGCTGGCGTTTTCGATGCGCCTGAACGGCGTCGTCGTTTCCGCACTGCAACTGAAGGACGCGGCACGAACGGCCGTTCTGGTGGCTGAAATGGGCACTCCGGACGAAGACAAGTCGCAGACGGTGTGGTCGTCGCTGCTGATGGCCAACGCCTTCCTGCCGGGGCCGCACGCGCCTCATTTCAGCCGGCGGCCCCGTTCAGGCGAGTCCATCATGCAATGGGCGTGCTGTCTCGACAGCATTTCGGTCACAGAGGCCTATCAGCGTGTGACCCGGATGGTGCACGTCACCCAGCGCTGGCGTGCTGACCCTCTTGCCGAGAACGCCACGACGCCCGGGTCCGACGTGAAAGCGGCCGCTACGGCGCCATTGCCTGACCCGGCGCAGGACCTGTCGCTGCAGGCATTTGACGCGCTGTACCGGGAGGTCTGCGAGACGCTCTCGTTGCCGCACGGCGAACTGCCGGTCATGCAAGGGGCGTGCGCCTTCACGGTGACGCATCTGCAAACCGCGGCGACGGTGATCCATGCGCCGCTGTTGCTCAAGGAGTCAGCACTCGTGGTCATTCAGCTGGGCTCGACGTGGGACTCCAGCAACCCGGATACGCTGGTGTCGGCCATGGAAGCCAACTTTGCATTGATGTCGCAGCCAATGGGTGCCGTCCTTTGCCAGGACCCAACCCGTGCCGCGCTTCAGTTGCAGTACGCATACCCCATGAAAGACGCGAGCGCGTCGTTGCTGTTGTCCCAGATCGCCCAGACCGCCAGCATTGTGGCGCAGTGGGACGCGACGCTTGCACAGGAAGCCCCGACGTCGGGTCACTCATCGTAAAAGCAGCGAGGAAAGTGCGAAATGTCCCAAGTCAATTTGCCCAGGCCCGGTGTGACCGCCTATTCCCCGATACCGGTGCCGTCGGATGACAAGTCCAGCCGCAGGGACTCCGAGGCCGATGGTGTGCTGGACATACCGAGCCAGACCGTCGCGGATATCGGCGAATTGCAAGCGCAGCCGTCAGACTCCCGGGATGCACAGCCGTCTGTGCCGCTGGAGACCAAAGACACCGTGGTGATCCATGTCCGTGGCCCTACGACCGACGCCGAATTACGCGCGCTGGACCGGGGGCCGCACCAACGGCTTGCGCCTGCCGTGGGGGAAGGCCAGCCCCTGTCCCTGTCGCAGAGGGCCCGACTGGCAGTGTCATCGGCGATACGGCAAACGTCCTTCCAGGACGTGACATTTGCGTGGCGGGTGGCCACCTATGGTGGGCTTGGACTGGTGGCCGGGGGCGCACCCGGTTGCGCCCTGGGCATTGCCATCGGCAGTGGTTTGGGGTACGCGGGGACTGTGCGCCGCGAGGAACACAATGTGCCGGCGACAATCGTTGCCACCCTGATGCAGACGATAAGCTTTGGCAGTGTCCCGATGCAAGGGCTCCAGGGGGCTGCGGCTACCAGCATTGTGGCGGGTGTCGGCACTGAGCTTGTCAGCTATGTGTGCGTCAAGCTGGAGCCCTACCTCCCTGATTTGACGTGAGCGTCGTAGGCTGCGGATCCGCCAGCAGCCCCGGGTAATCCAGGCTGTAGTGCAGGCCGCGGCTCTCGCGGCGGGCCTGGGCCGAGCGGACGATCAGTTCGGCCACCTGCACCAGGTTGCGCAGCTCCAGCAAATCGCGCGTGACATGAAAGTGCGCATAGAACTCATGGATCTCGCCTTGCAGCAGCGCGATGCGGTGCGCGGCGCGCTCCAGCCGCTTGTTGGTGCGCACTATGCCCACGTAGTCCCACATGAAGCGGCGCAGCTCGTCCCAGTTGTGCGAGATAACCACGGCCTCGTCGGCGTCGGTCACGCGGCTGTCGTCCCACGCGGGTAGCACGGGCGGCGCCGACATGGGGGACTGCAGGATGTCCAAAGCGGCGGCGCGGGCGAACACCATGCATTCCACCAGTGAATTGCTGGCCAGCCGGTTGGCGCCGTGCAGGCCGGTGTAGGCCGTCTCGCCGATCGCGTGCAGGCCCACCAGGTCGGTGCGGCCGTGCAGGTCGGTGTGGATGCCGCCGCAGGTGTAATGCGCGGCCGGCACCACGGGGATGGGCTGCTTTGAGATGTCGATGCCGAACTCAAGGCAGCGGGCGTAGATGTTCGGAAAGTGCGCCTGGATGAAAGCCAGCGGCTGGTGCGAGATGTCCAGGTGCACGCAATCAATGCCGTGCTTTTTCATCTCGAAATCGATCGCGCGGGCCACGATGTCGCGCGGGGCCAGCTCGGCGCGGATGTCATGCTGGGGCATGAAGCGCGTGCCCCCCGCAGATTCAGGCAACTTCAATTGCCCGCCTTCACCGCGCACCGCCTCACTGATCAGGAAGCTCTTGGCATGCGGGTGGTACAGGCAGGTGGGGTGGAACTGGATGAACTCCATGTTGCTCACCCGGCAGCCTGCACGCCAGGCGGCGGCAATGCCGTCGCCGGTGGCGGTGTCGGGGTTGGTGGTGTACAGGTACACCTTGCCGGCACCGCCGGTGGCCAGGATGGTGTGCGGCGCACGGAAGGTCAGCACCTGGTCGGTCTTTTCATCCAGTGCGTACAGGCCCAGGCAGCGGTTCAGCGGCAGGCCGCGCTTCTTGCCGGTGATCAGGTCCACCAGCACATGGTGTTCAAACAGCGTGATGTTGGGCGTGCGGCGCACGTGTTCGATCAGCGTCTTTTGCACGGCGGCGCCGGTGGCGTCCGTCACGTGAACGATGCGCCGCGCGCTGTGGCCGCCTTCACGCGTGAGGTGCAGGTGGCCGTCTTCTTCAGAGAACGGCACGCCCAGATCGCGCAGCCAGCGGATGCTCTCGGGCGCATGCTCCACTACGAAGCGGGTGGCCGCAGGGTCTGACAGGCCCGCGCCGGCCACCAGCGTGTCGTCCACATGCGCGTCAAAGGTGTCGCCCTCGGCCAGCACCGCGGCAATGCCGCCCTGGGCCCAGCCGCTGGAGCCATCGCTCATGGCGCGCTTGGTCAGCACGGCCACACGGTGGGTGGGCGCCAGGTGCAGCGCGGCAGACAGGCCCGCCAGGCCGCTGCCGACGATCAGCACGTCGAAGTCGTAAGAGGTTTGGGTCACGGTGGGAATGGAAAGCCTAGGCGGGGGAATAAGCCAGGCGCACGTAAATGGGGGCGAACGCTTCGGCCTGCGTGACCTCGACCAGTGTTTCCTTGGCCAGCTCCAGCAGGGCAATGAACGTCACGATCAGCACGGGCACGCCGCGGCTCACGTCAAACAGGTTTTCAAACTCGACGAACTTGCGGCCCTGCAGATGGCGCAGCACGATGCTCATGTGCTCGCGCACCGACAGCTCCTCGCGCGTGATCTTGTGGTGCTGCACCAGGCGGGCCCGCTTGATGATGTCGCGCCAGGCCTCCTGGAGGTCCACCACGTTCACATCGGGAAAGCGCGGCTGGATGGACTGCTCGATATAGACCTGCGCGCGCAGCACGTCGCGGCCCACCTGCGGCACCTCGTTCAGGCGCGCGGCGGCCAGCTTCATCTGCTCGTATTCCAGCAGGCGGCGCACCAGCTCGGCGCGCGGGTCCTCGGGCTCCTGGCCTTCGGCCACCTTCTTGGGCGGCAGCAGCATGCGCGACTTGATCTCGATCAGCATCGCGGCCATCAGCAGGTATTCGGCCGCCAGCTCCAGGTTGCGGCTGCGGATCTCTTCCACATAGGCCAGGTACTGGCGCGTGACCCCGGCCATCGGGATGTCCAGGATGTTGAAGTTCTGCTTGCGGATCAGGTACAGCAACAGATCCAGCGGGCCTTCAAAGGCCTCGAGAAACACCTCCAGCGCATCGGGCGGGATGTACAGGTCGGTGGGCATGGCGAACAGCGGTTCGCCGTACAGGCGGGCCAGCGCCACCTGGTCCACCACGTCCGGCATGCCGGGCAGCCCTTCAGGCGGCACGGCCGCCGGCGCGGGCAGGGTGGACGGGTCCGCGGATGCGGTCACTTGGCGTCGGTCTGGTAGACGTAGGGCTTTTGCGGCACCTGGGCGCTGCGGTATTCACCCCAGGCGCCGCGGTCCACCGCCTTGTCCCACAGCAGCGCGCGGCCAGCGCGCTGCTGGGCCTCCAGGTCGGGCTTCCTGGTCTTCAGTTCGTCAATGAACTGGGTGATTTCGGATTTGTAGTGGGGGGGGCGGAAGAAGTTGGCGATGGACATGGGGGACCCTTTGGACAGCGATTTTAGCCGGCGCGCACCCCTTCGGCAGGTTAAGGCGTAGCCGCCAGCTCCGCCGCAAACCCCGAGCTTTCAAACAGCGCGCGTGGCTGCGCCTGCAGGTGATCCACGCGCAGCGTGCCGCCGCGCGCCAGCACGGCCTTGTGCAGCTGGCGCAGGGCGTCCAGGCCCGACGCGTCCAGCGACACCAACTGCAGCGCATCCAGCACCACCTGCGGCGCGTCGGGGCCGGTTTCCACGGCCTGCACGGCCACGTCGATCTTGGCCACGGCGCCGAAGAACAGCGCGCCGTACAGCTTGTAGGTGAGCTGGTTGCCGTTGGCACTGTCGGTGCTGCTGGTCAGCTCCACGCGAAACAGCGAGCTCATGCGCCGGATGAACAGCGCGCAGGCCAGCACCAGCCCCACCTGCACCGCCACCGTCAGGTCAAACACGATGGTGAGGAAGAAGGTGCCCAGCATCAGCACGCGGTAATGGCTGCTGTACTGGCGCAGCCGGGCAAACGCATGCCATTCGCCCATGTTCCAGGCCACAAACAGCAGGATGCCGGCCAGCACCGCCAGCGGCACATGCAGCGCCAGCGGCGCGGCCAGCAGCACCACGGCCAGCAGCGTCAGCGCATGCACCATGCCGGCCACGGGGGATGTGGCACCCGCGCGCACATTGGTCACGGTGCGTGCAATGGTGCCGGTGGCTGGCATGCCGCCAAAAAACGGCGTGACGAAATTGGCCACGCCCTGGGCCATCAGCTCCTGGTTGGGGTCGTGCCGGGGCTGCGTGCCCAGCTGGTCGGCCACGCGCGCGCACAGCAGCGACTCAATGGCGCCCAGCAGCGCAATGGTCAGCGTGGGCGTGACCAGCAGCTTGACCGTCTCCCACGAAAAATCAGGCAGCGCAAACGAGGGCAGGCCCTGCGGAATGCCGCCAAAGCGCGAGCCAATCGTCTCCACCGGCAGCTTCAGGAACCAGGCAAACACCGTCAGCGTGACCAGTGCCACGATGGGCCCCGGCATGCGCGACGTGACCTGCAGCGCGCGCCCCATGCCAGGCAGTTCCAGCGCCTGGTGGATGGCATGGCGGATGGCGGACTTTTCGTTCCACAGCCGGGGCCACAGCGCCAGCCCCAGCACGCAGGCCAGCCCCAGGCCAAAGGCATAGGGGTTGAAGCTGTCCAGGTGCTGGCCCATGACCTTGAGCTGCGTGAAAAAATCCGCCGGCAGCTTGGGCACTGTCAGGCCCAGCCAGTCGCGCAGCTGGGACGCGGCAATCAGCACCGCAATGCCGTTGGTAAAACCGATCACGATGCTGACCGGCACATAGCGCACCAGCGTGCCCAGCTTGAGCAGCCCCAGGGTGAACAGCAGCACGCCCGCGCAGGCGGTGGAGATCAGCAGGTTGGCCAGGCCATAGCGCTCCACGATGCCGTACACGATGACGATGAACGCGCCCGCCGGCCCGCCGATCTGCACGCTGGAGCCGCCCAGGGCCGAGATGAGGAAGCCTGCGATGATGGCCGTCCACAGCCCGGCCTGCGGCGACAGGCCGGACGCAATGGCAAACGCCATGGCCAGCGGCAGCGCCACGATGCCCACCGTCATGCCCGCGCCCGCGTCGGCCATGAAGCGCGCGCGGCTGTAGCCGCGCAGCGAATCAATCAACCGGGGGTGAAAGCCCGCCAGATGCAGGCGGGGGGCGTTCAAGGCGTCAGTCTCCGCCGGGGATGACGGCGTCGGCCGCCGCGCCGACCGCGCGGCCCGCCAGCCGCGCCGTGCCGATGGCGGCATCCGCCGCCAGGCCCACGCCCTTGACGGCCACGGTGGCAGCCGTGTCGGCCACGGCGATCACGGCGCAGCCCTGCAGCAGGGCGGTTGCCAGGGCAATGAGGACGGCGGTTCGTTTCACGGTGGCGGCTCCTTGGCGCACTATCGTACGCGCATGCCCGGCTGGGCCCCGGCCGTGGGCTTCAGCACGTAGATGCCGGGGTTGGCTTTCTCGTCGCCATGGCTGGCGGCCAGCACCATGCCTTCGCTCACGCCAAACTTCATCTTGCGCGGCGCCAGGTTGGCGACCATCACGGTGTGCTTGCCGATCAGCTGTTCAGGCTTGTAGGCGCTGGCGATGCCGCTGAACACATTGCGGGTTTTACCTTCGCCCACGTCCAGCGTCAGGCGCAGCAGCTTGGTGGAGCCCTCCACGGCTTCGCAGTTCACGATCTTCGCGATGCGCAGGTCGATTTTGGTGAAGTCGTCAATCGTGATCGTGGGGGCCAGCGCCTCACCCCCAGGCAGTTCACTCCCTCCCCCGCTGGGGGAGGGCTGGGGTGGGGGCGCCACCTCCCCCGGCACCTCAAACAACGCATCCAGCTGCTTCACATCCACGCGCTGCATCAGGTGCTCGTATTTGCCCACTGTGTGCCCCGCACCCAGTGGCGTGGCGGCATTGGCCCAGCCCAGCGGGGCGCATTGCAAGAAGCCTTCGGCCCGCGCGGCCAGCGCGGGCAGCACGGGCTTCAGGCAGGCGGTCAGCAGCTTGAACATCTCCAGGCACCAGCTGCCCACGGCGGCGGCCTCGTCGGCCTTGCCTTCCTTGGCCAGCTTCCAGGGCGCGGCGGCGTCAAACGCGGTGTTCACCACGTCGGCCACGGCCATGATCTCGCGCAGCGCGCGGGCATAGTCGCGCGACTCGTACAGCGCCTTGACGCTGGCGGCCAAAGCCGCAGCGTCCACCTCGGCCAGCGACGGCGCCGCCACCAGCTTGCCCCCCGGCACAAACTTCACCGCGCGGCTGGCAATGTTCACGTACTTGCCGATCAGGTCGCTGTTCACGCGGGCCATGAAGTCGTCGGGGTTGAAGTCGATGTCTTCATTGCGGCCGTTGAGCTTGGCCGCCAGGTAATAGCGCAGCCATTCCGGGTTCATGCCCAGGCTCAGGTACTTCAACGGGTCCAGGCCGGTGCCGCGGCTCTTGCTCATCTTCTCGCCGTTGTTCACCGTCAGAAAGCCGTGCACAAACACCTGGTTGGGCACCTTGCGGCCGCTGAAGTGCAGCATGGCCGGCCAGAACAGCGTGTGGAAGGTGATGATGTCCTTGCCGATGAAGTGGTACTGCTCCACGGTCGGGTCGGCAATGAACTGGTCATAGTCCACACCGATCTTGCCCAGGTAGTTCTTGAGCGAGGCCAGGTAGCCCACCGGCGCGTCCAGCCACACATAAAAGTACTTGCCCGGTGCATCGGGGATCTCAATGCCAAAGTACGGCGCGTCGCGGCTGATGTCCCAGTCGCCCAGGGCCGTCTTGCCGTTCTCGTCGGGCACCAGCCATTCGCTGATCTTGTTCAGCACCTCGGTCTGCACCGCGCCGCTGTTCGTCCACTCTTTCAAAAAGCTCAGGCAACGCGGGTCTGACAGCTTGAAGAAAAAATGCTCCGACGTCTTGAGCACTGGCGTGGCGCCCGACAGCGCCGAATACGGGTTGATCAGGTCCGTGGGGCTGTAGACCTTGGAGCAGACCTCGCAGTTGTCGCCGTACTGGTCCTTGGCGTGGCAGTTGGGGCATTCGCCCTTGATGAACCGGTCGGGCAGGAACATGTTCTTTTCCGGGTCAAAGAACTGCTCGATCGTCTTGCTGGAAATCAGGCCGTTGGCCTTCAGGTCGCGGTAGATCTGCTGGGCCAGCGCGTGGTTTTCGGGCGCGTCGGTGCTGTGCCAGTTGTCAAACGCGATGTGAAAGCCGTCCAGGTACTCCTTGCGGCCAGCGGCAATGCCGGCCACAAAGGCCTGCGGCGTCACACCGGCCTTCTCGGCCGCAATCATGATGGGCGCGCCGTGCGCATCGTCGGCGCAGACGAAGTGCACCTGGCTGCCCTGCATGCGCTGGTGGCGCACCCAGATGTCGGCCTGGATGTATTCCATGATGTGGCCGATATGGAACTTGCCGTTGGCGTAGGGCAGGGCGGTGGTGACGAATAGCTTGCGCTGGGCAGACATGGGCAGGGGCTTCTTCTTGGGGAAACCCCTCATTTTAGGAGTTATCGCTAAACTGCCCCCACGCCCACATGCCGCTTCCCGGCCCTGTTGACCCTGCAAGCCACACCATGCCCACCCCAGACCAGCTCCTGCAAGCCCTGCAAACCGTCATCGACCCCAACACGGGCAAAGACTTCGTCTCCACCAAGGCCCTGAAAAACCTGCAGGTGACTGGCGGCGAGGTGTCATTTGACGTGGAGCTGGGCTACCCGGCCAAAAGCCAGATCCCCGCGCTGCGCTCGGCCCTGGTGGCCGCGGCCAAGACGGTGCCCGGTGTGGACAACGTCTCTGCCACGCTGGCCAGCAAGGTGGTGGCCCATGCGGCCCAGCGCGGCGTGAACCTGATGCCGGGCGTGAAGAACATCATCGCCGTGGCGTCGGGCAAGGGCGGCGTGGGCAAGAGCACCACCGCCGTGAACCTGGCGCTGGCCCTGGCGGCCGAGGGTGCGTCGGTGGGCCTGCTGGACGCCGACATCTATGGCCCCAGCCAGCCCATGATGACCGGCACCAGCGGCAAGCCCGAAACGCTGGACGGCAAGACCATGGAGCCCAAGATCGGCCACGGCATCCAGGTCAACTCCATCGGCTTTCTGGTCAGCGAAGACCAGGCCATGGTCTGGCGCGGCCCCATGGCCAGCCAGGCGCTGGAGCAGCTGATCACGCAAACCAACTGGAAAGACCTGGACTATCTGATCGTGGACATGCCCCCGGGCACGGGCGACATCCAGCTCACGCTGTGCCAGAAGGTGCCGCTGACCGGCGCGGTGATCGTCACCACGCCGCAAGACATTGCGCTGATCGACGCGCGCAAGGGCATCAAGATGTTTGAGAAGGTGGGCGTGCCCATTCTGGGCATTGTGGAAAACATGGCGGTGCATGTGTGCAGCGCCTGCGGCCACATCGAGCACATCTTTGGCGTGGACGGCGGGCAGAAGATGGCGGCCGAATACAAGATGGATTACCTGGGCGCGCTGCCTCTGGCCATGAGCATCCGCCTGCAGGCCGACAGCGGCCGCCCCACCGTGGTGGCCGAGCCCGACAGCGACGCGGCCCGCCTGTATGGCGACATCGCGCGCAAGCTGGCCGTGAAGGTGGCGCAGAAGGCCAAGGACTTCACGTCCAAGTTCCCCACCATCACCATCTCCAAAAACACCTGAGCGCGGGGGCCGTGCCATGAACCTGCTGGCGTCACTGCGTTACCTGGTGGCCCTGCAGGAGCACCGCCACTTTGGCCGCGCGGCGCAGGCCTGCCACATCACGCAGCCCGCGCTGTCCAACGCGCTGCGCGCACTGGAGGGTGAATTTGGCGCGGTGATCGTCAAGCGCGGGCGCACCTTTGCCGGCTTTACGCCCGAGGGCGAACGCGTGCTGCAGTCCGCCCGCCTGATGCTGCACGAGCGCGAGCTGCTGCAGCAGGACCTGGCCAGCGTGGCCGGGCGGCCGCAGGGGCGGCTGGTGATTGGTGTGGTGCCCGCGGCCGTGCCGGTGGCGGCGCGCTTTGCGGCGCAGCTGCAGGCGCTGCACCCGGGCATCGCGCCCACGGTGCGGTCCATGAGCTCGCCCGAGATCGAGGCGGGGCTGGACGACCTGACGCTGGACATGGGCCTGGGGTACACCGACCGCATGGGCACGGGTGGTGCCAGGCTGGACCCCGTGCCGCAATATGACGAGCGCTACTGGTTGGTGCGGCGTGCGCCCAAACCCACGACTGCGGCTGCAGCCGCCGGGCTGACACTGGGCGGCACCATCAGCTGGGCCGACGCAGCCAAACAGCCGCTGTGCCTGCTGACGCCCGAGATGCACAACCGCACCATCGTGGACGGCGCCTTTGCCGCCGCAGGCGTGACGGTGACGCCCGCGATGGAGACCAATTCCATCCTGACGCTGGCGCTGGCCGTGCTGGAAGGCCAGGTGTGCAGCGTGGTGCCCGGTGCGGTGCTGGGCGCCGTGATGGCCTGGCGCGAGCTGGAGGCATTGGCGCTGGTGGCGCCCGAGCTGCAGACGCCGGTGGGGTTCATGCTGGTGCGCGCGGCGCGGCATTCGCATACGGTGGAGGCGGCTTTGGCGTTGGCGCGGGATGCGGCTTGGCTGCGGCATGCGGCGCGGCATAGTGGGGTGTTGCGGGGATAGTCTGGCGTAGTACGCAAGGCTGTGGGTGGGGCCGTCGGCGCTTCACTTTGGCGCCCCTTCGCTTCGCTGCGGGGTCCCCTGCGCTTCTCGCTCCGCGGGGCGGCTGCGGTCGCTTCGCAATGGCGCTGATACGCGCCATTCCATAAATCGTCCTCGCCGGTCCGCCTGCGGCGGA
Organism: Pseudomonadota bacterium; assembly: GCA_020161775.1. Taxonomy (GTDB): domain Bacteria; phylum Pseudomonadota; class Gammaproteobacteria; order Burkholderiales; family Burkholderiaceae_C; genus RAM1. The sequence goes on along the minus strand of JAIUOW010000027.1, from coordinate 18,642 downwards.
CTCCCCCCGCTGCGCTGCGATGCTCGGCGCCAAAGAGGCGCGCCGACGGCCCCACCCACAGCCTTGCGGCCTGCGGGGTTGGTGCGCCAACGTCCCCCGCGTTGACTGGCCGGCAAGCCGCAAGAAAGCACCGACACCCACTCGGGTAACCATGCGATACAACTACCGTGCACAACAGATGATGCGCGTGATTCGCAGCGAAGGCGGAGGGGCGCTGCACAGCTTGGTGCGCAACACCGGAAAGCTGGCCATGGCTGGGTATGGCCAACAGCGCTGCGAGTCTCAGGGCTGACATGCGGTCCAACATTCACATAGGGGATGGTCAGACGGCGCGAGATCGGCTAGAAACGAGGATGCTGATTAAAAATTGAGATCAAACCCTATTGCATAGCTGGATAGATCTCACAACAAACGACAAGGGAGTGTCTCCACATGAAACTGTCATCCGTCCACGTCAAAAACTTCCGAACGCTTGAAGACGTCATCGTCCGATTCAACGGCTTCTACACGGCCATTTCAGGACAGAACAACGCGGGCAAGACCTCGCTACTTCGCGCAATTCGCCACACATTTCGCGACAACTCCCGAGATATCTACTTTTATAGACGTCGGGATGAAGTCACCTATCGCGACGACAGGACGCAGTGGGCGAAAAAAGACGAAGACATAGTCTTCTGCTATGTGGTGGCCGTATCACCAGCCGAAGATCCCGGTCTCTTTCAGTTCGTCGAGAAATTCAACGAGGAGAAGTTACCCGACAATGACGCCAAACTTCAAGTGCAAGTCTCTCACCGCGCTAGTGACGAGACGCTCTGCACATGCTGGGTAAACGACAAAGAACTATCCACATACGCGTCAAAGGAAATTCTTCAGAAGCTGAAGTCATCGAACCTCGCCTTTATGCATGATTCGGCTCAGGCGTTCTCACCCATCTATGGGGCAGGTGGCCGTCACCTGCACGAACTCACGTTCACGGCCGATGAGCTTAAGGCGATTTCAGAGGAATTGGCTCGGGTTCAGACCAAGATTAAAAAGATATCGAAAGCGCACAGAACGGAACTCTCAGGACTTTTGGGTCACTTGGAGGAAAAGTATGAAGTTGACTTTTCGATACCCGAAGGAATGTTTACAGGATCGATCCCGTTCGCAGTAAATCTTCGAGACAAGAACGTCGACATTCCACTAAATGACTGGGGGAGTGGGACTAAAAATCGAACGCAGATAATGATGTCAATCCTTCAGGCAACTCGAATTCGATCAAAGCCAGATGAGAACAAGATTACACCGATCGTCCTGATCGAGGAACCCGAAAGCTTCCTTCATCCTTCCGCACAAGCTGAATTCGGGCGCGTGCTCATTGACCTTGCGAATGAACTTCAGATCCAAACTGTTGTGACAACGCACAGCCCCTATATGCTTTGTCAAAGTAACGTCCAATCAAACGTCCTACTGGGTAGGAAAACAACTTATGGGAGAACTAAGAGCACCGAGGTTGTTGAGGTAAAAGAGGATAACTGGATGGAGCCGTTCGGTAACATTCTTGGATTGAATAACGTCGAATTCTCACCCTGGAAGGAAGTCCTCTTCAGCGGCAAGCAGTGTGTCTTGCTTGTTGAAGGAGAAATTGACAAGGCTTACTACGAACACATCCATAGTCTCGCCTTCTCAGGATTGGTTCTACCCCAGGGGTTGGAGATTGTCCCTTATGAAGGAAAAGATGCATTAAAAAACTCGATTCTTCTGAAGTTCATCATCGATAAGTTCAAGAAGGTTTTAGTGACGTTCGATCTTGACGCAAAGTCGGAGCTCGAACGAACCATGGCTCAAGTCGGTCTTGTCGAACATTCGGGGTTTTTGGCTGTTGGATCTAGCAAGCCAGGAAAACAATGCATTGAAGGTCTTTTGCCAGAGCGAGTACTGTCAAAGGTCCATAGCGCAAATACAGATCTTGTGATGGCGCTCACTTCAGCCGACAGCAAAGATCGAAAGTCAGCTAAAAGCTCGTTAAAGCATAAGCTGCTTTCAGAATTCAAATCCGACAAGACTATTACTCGCGATGACTTGAAGCCGTTCCTCCCCGTGTTCAAAGCGCTCTTACATCTCGCACCCGAGTGAGGTCTAATTTCTTGTCGCGTGCAATGCCAGATTGCGTCCAGACTGGCGATACGCACTCGCACAGATTCAAAACCTGAATCACCCCATACAGCAAACCCATTTGACCGACCTGCTCACGGGCGGGACACTAAGGGCTATCCCACAGGAGCCAGCCCTGACTACGCCAGCATCCCGCCCCCCGGCCCATGACTCCACCGCCACGGTAAAAACCATCGTGGCCCAGCACGCCACCACCCCCGGCGCGCTGCTGCCCATCCTGCACGCCGTGCAGGACGCACTGGGCTGCATTCCGCCCGAGGTGGTGGGCGATATTGCGCAGGGCCTGAACCTGTCGCGGGCCGAGGTGCATGGCGTCATCAGCTATTACCCGCACTTTCGCCAGCAGCCCGGCGGGCGGCAGGTGGTGCAGGTGTGCCAGGCTGAATCGTGCAAGGCCATGGGGGCGGATGCGCTGATGGCGCATGCGGCGCAGGTGCTGGGCTGCGGTGTGCATGGCACGCGGGCCGACGGCGCGGTGTCGCTGGAGCCGGTGTACTGCCTGGGGCTGTGCGCGTCGTCGCCGGCCATCATGGTGGGCGACAGGCTGCATGCGCGGGTGACGCCGCAGCGGCTGAGCGAGATCGCGGCGGGGCTGGGGGTGGCTGCATGACTGCTGGCACTGTGCGTGTTTATGTTCCCCGCGACGCCGCTGCGCTGGCCTGCGGTGCCGATGAGGTGGCTGCGGCCATCGCCTCCGCCTGCGCGCAGCGCGGGCAGGCGGTGGAGATCATTCGCAACGGCTCGCGCGGCCTGTTCTGGCTGGAGCCGATGGTGGAGGTGGCCACGCCCCAGGGCCGCATCGCCTACGGCCCCGTCAGCCCCGCCGACGTGCCGGCCCTGCTGGACGCCGGCCTGCTGCACGGCAGCGCGCATGCGCTGTGCCATGGGTTGACGGACGCCATCCCCTACCTGGCGCGGCAGGAGCGCCTGACTTTTACCCGCATGGGCGTGACCGATCCGCTGTCGCTGGCCGACTATGAAGCCCATGGCGGCTGGGCCGGCCTGCGCCGGGCGCAAAGCATGGACGGTGCGGCGGTGGTGGACGAGGTGCTGCAGTCGGGCCTGCGCGGGCGCGGGGGCGCGGCCTTTCCGGCGGGCATCAAATGGAAGACGGTGCGCGCTGCGGGCGGCCCGCAGAAATACGTGGTGTGCAACGCCGACGAGGGCGATTCGGGCACCTATTCCGACCGCATGACGATGGAGGGCGACCCCTACATGCTGATCGAGGGCATGGCCATCGCCGCGCTGGCCGTGGGCGCCACGCAGGGCTTCATCTACATCCGCAGTGAATACCCGCACGCCATCGCCACCATGACCGAGGCCATCGCGCGCGCCACGGCCGCCGGCTGGCTGGGCGATGCCTTTCGGCTTGCGGTGCGCAAGGGCGCGGGCTCGTATGTGTGCGGTGAAGAAACGGCCATGCTGGAAAGCATTGAGGGCAAGCGCGGCATCGTGCGGGCCAAGCCGCCGCTGCCCGCCGTGCAGGGCCTGTTTGGCGCGCCCACGGTCATCAACAACGTGATCACCTTGGCGTCGGTGCCGCTGATCCTGGCCCAGGGCGCGGCGTTCTACCGCAACTATGGCGTGGGCCGCTCGCACGGCACGCTGCCGCTGCAGCTGGCGGGCAACATCAAATACGGCGGGCTGGTGGAAAAGGCCTTTGGCGTTACGCTGCGCGAGCTGGTGTTTGGCTTTGGCGGCGGCACGGCGTCGGGCCGGCCGGTCAAGGCCATCCAGGTCGGCGGGCCGCTGGGCGCCTATGTGCCCGAATCGCAGTGGGACCTGCCGCTGGACTATGAGGCTTACGCCGCCGTGGGCGCCGTGGTGGGCCACGGCGGCATCGTGGTGCATGACGACACGGCCGACATGGCGCAGCTGGCGCGCTATGCCATGCAGTTCTGCGCGATTGAATCGTGTGGCAAATGCACGCCCTGCCGCATCGGGTCCACCCGCGGTGTGGAGGTGATCGACCGCATCGCCGCCGGCCAGCAGCGCGAGCAGAACGTGACGCTGCTGCGCGACCTGTGTGACACCATGGTCCATGGCTCGCTGTGCGCCATGGGGGGCATGACGCCGTACCCCGTGCTGTCCGCGCTCAATCACTATCCTCAGGATTTCGGCTTGCCTGTACAGGAGCCCGCCCATGCTTGACCACCTGAAAGAAGCCGACCACGGCACGCCCGCGCGGGAATCGGCCGAGACCGTCACGCTGGAGATCGACGGCCAGCAGGTCACGGTGCCCCAGGGCACGTCCATCATGCGCGCCGCCATGGACGGCGGCACAAAGATCCCCAAGCTCTGCGCCACCGACAGCCTGGAGCCGTTTGGCTCCTGCCGCCTGTGCCTGGTGGAGGTAGAGGGCCGCAAGGGCTACCCCGCGTCGTGCACCACGCCGGCCGAGCCCGGCATGAAGGTGCGCACGCAGAGCCCGCGCCTGCAGGAATTGCGCAAGGGCGTGATGGAGCTGTACATCAGCGACCACCCGCTGGACTGCCTGACCTGCAGCGCCAACGGCGACTGCGAGCTGCAGGACATGGCCGGCGTCACCGGCCTGCGCAATGTGCGCTACGGTTTTGACGGCGCCAACCACCTGAAGGACAAAAAGGACGAGTCCAACCCCTACTTCAGCTACGACCCGTCCAAGTGCATCGTGTGCAACCGCTGCGTGCGCGCGTGTGAGGAAACGCAGGGCACGTTTGCGCTCACCATCAGCGGGCGGGGGTTTGAATCGCGCGTGTCGGCAGGCCAAGACCAGCCCTTCATGGACAGCGAATGCGTGAGTTGCGGCGCCTGTGTGCAGGCCTGCCCCACTGCCACGCTGCAGGAAAAGAGCGTGATCTGGCTGGGCCAGCCCGAGCACAGCACCATCACCACCTGCGCCTACTGCGGCGTGGGTTGCGGCTTCAAGGCCGAGATGAAGGGCAACGAGGTGGTGCGCATGGTGCCGTGGAAAGACGGCAAGGCCAACGAAGGCCATTCCTGTGTGAAGGGCCGCTTTGCCTGGGGCTACGCCACGCACAAGGACCGCATCACCAAGCCCATGATCCGCGCGAAGATCACCGACCCGTGGCGCGAGGTCAGCTGGGAAGAAGCCATTGCCTACGCCGCCAGGGAATTCCGCCGCATCCAGGCCCAGCACGGCCAGGATTCGATTGGCGGCATCACCTCCAGCCGCTGCACGAACGAGGAAACCTACCTCGTGCAAAAGCTGATCCGCGCGGCCTTTGGCAACAACAACGTGGACACCTGTGCTCGCGTCTGCCATTCGCCCACCGGCTACGGCCTGGGCCAGACCTATGGCACCTCGGCCGGCACGCAGACCTTCAAGAGCGTGGAAAAGGCCGACGTCATCATGGTCATCGGCGCCAACCCGACCGAGGCACACCCGGTGTTTGCGTCGCGCATGAAGCGCCGCCTGCGTCAGGGGGCCAAGCTGATCGTGGTGGACCCGCGCCAGATCGACCTGGTCAACGGCCCGCATGTAAAGGCCGACTTTCACCTGCAGCTCAAGCCCGGCACCAACGTGGCCGTCATCACCGCGCTGGCCCATGTGGTGGTGACCGAGGGCCTGATGGCGGATAGCTACATTGCCGAGCGTTGCGACGACAAATCATTCCAGCAGTGGAAAGAATTTGTGGCCCGGCCCGAGAATTCGCCCGAGGCCATGGCGCCCGTGTGCGGCGTGCCCGCCGACCAGCTGCGCGGCGCCGCGCGCCTGTATGCGCAGCCGGGCAATTCGGCCATCTACTACGGCCTGGGCGTGACCGAGCATGCGCAGGGCTCCACCATGGTCATGGGCATTGCCAACCTGGCCATGGCCACAGGCAATGTGGGCCGCGAAGGCGTGGGCGTGAACCCGCTGCGCGGGCAAAACAACGTGCAGGGCAGCTGCGACATGGGCAGCTTTCCGCACGAGCTGCCGGGCTACCGGCATATTTCCGACAGCACGGTGCGCAGCCAGTTTGAGTCTGCGTGGAATGTGCAGCTCAACCCCGAGCCGGGCCTGCGCATCCCCAACATGTTTGACGCCGCGCTGTCGGGCAGCTTCAAGGGCCTGTACTGCCAGGGCGAGGACATCGTGCAGTCCGACCCGGACACACAGCATGTGGCCGCGGCCATGCAGGCCATGGAATGCGTGGTGGTGCAGGACATCTTTTTGAACGAAACGGCGAAGTACGCCCATGTGTTCCTGCCGGGCGCGTCGTTCCTGGAAAAGGACGGCACCTTCACCAACGCCGAGCGGCGCATTTCGCGCGTGCGCCGCGTCATGCCGCCGCTGGCCGGCCTGGCCGACTGGGAGGTGACGCAACGGCTGTCCAACGCCTTGGGCTACCCCATGCAGTACAGCCACCCCAAAGAAATCATGGCCGAGATCGCGGCGCTGACGCCCAGCTTTGCCGGGGTGACTTACGAAAAAATTGACCGCCTGGGCAGCGTGCAATGGCCCTGCAACGACGCCACGGCGGAAGCCGGCACGCCCATCATGCACAGGGGCGGCTTTGTGCGCGGCAAGGGCCGCTTCATCATCACGCAGTACGTGGCCAGCGATGAAAAGGTCACGCGCAAATTCCCGCTGCTGCTGACCACCGGGCGCATCCTGAGCCAGTACAACGTGGGCGCGCAGACGCGGCGCACCGCCAACAACCAGTGGCACAGCGAGGACCGGCTGGAAATCCACCCCCATGACGCGCAGGAGCGCGGCATCAAGGACGGCGACTGGGTGGGCATTGAAAGCCGCGTGGGCCAGACGGTGCTGCGCGCGGACGTGACCGCGCGCATCCAGCCCGGCGTGGTGTACACCACCTTCCACTTCCCTGAATCGGGCGCGAATGTGATCACCACCGACAGCTCCGACTGGGCCACCAACTGCCCTGAATACAAGGTCACGGCGGTGCAGGTGATGCCGGTGGCGCAGCCATCGGAATGGCAGCGCGCGTATTCGCGCTTCAACCGTGAACAACTCGGCCTGCTGGAGGCAGCACACCATGAAGCCCGATGACGCCCCCCTGAACACCCCGCCCGGCACGCGCAGCGTGGCGGCCAGCGGCCTGCGCGGCGGCCAGCGCTTTGCCGCGCGCGACTGCGTGGCCGAGGAGGTGCCGGTGGCGCTGGAATACAACGGCGTGTCCCATGCCGTGATGCTGGCCACGCCGGCTGACCTGGAAGACTTTGCGCTGGGCTTTTCATTGACCGAGGGCATTGTCACGTCGGCGGCCGAGGTCTATGGCATGGACGTGGTGCCCTCATGCGACGGCCTCACGGTGCAGCTGGAGATCGCCTCGTCGCGCTTTGCCAGCCTGAAGGACCGCCGCCGCAGCCTGGCCGGGCGCACCGGCTGCGGCCTGTGCGGCACCGAAAGCCTGGGCCAGGCGGTGCGCCCGGTGGCGCCGCTGGCCAGTGATGCGCGTTTTGGTGCGGCGGCCATCACCGCCGCGCTGCAGGCGCTGCGCGGGCGCCAGCGCCTGCATGAGGTAACGGGCGCCACCCATGCCGCGGGCTGGAGCCGCGCTGACGGCACGCTGGCGCTGCTGCGTGAAGATGTGGGCCGCCACAACGCGCTGGACAAGCTGGTGGGCGCGCTGGCGCGCGAGCGCCTGCCGGGCCCCGAGGGCTTTGTGGTGGTGACCAGTCGCGCCAGCTACGAGATGGTGGGCAAGACGGCGCAGGCCGGCGTGGCGCTGCTGGCGGCGGTGTCAGGCGTGACCGGCCTGGCCATTGACGTGGCGCAGGCCGCGGGCGTGGCGCTGGCCGGCTTTGCGCGCGGGCAGGACCTGACGCTGTACGCGCACGAGGAGCGCGTGGACTGGGGCACGGCGGAGGCACCCGGTGGACGCTGACAACCTGGTGCGCATGGCCAACCGCATTGGCGATTTTTTTGAAGCCATGCCCGAGCGCGCCGAGGCGCTGGAAGGCATTGCCACCCACCTGAAGAAGTTCTGGGACCCGCGCATGCGCCGTGAATTTGTGGCGCTGGTGGATGCAGGCCCGGCACCGGCGCTGAAAACCATCGTGCGCGACGCGGTGCAGGCCCACCGCAGCCTGCTGATCTGAACCCAAGGGCGCCTTACGCGCCCGGCTTGCACTGGGTGTCTGTCACGGCGGCTTCCTTGTCCTTGGCCGCGTCCTTTTTCTTTTTGTCGTCGGCCTGGGCTTCCTGCTTGGCCTCTTCCTTGATCAGCAGCGCCACGAACTGCGTCACCGTGTTGTCCACCTGCTGGATCACTTCCTGGATCTCGGCGCGTGAGACTTCCCGCGTGAGCGTGTCGTTGTTCAGGATGGCCACGATGGAGTCCACCACCGGTGCCGCCGCCGGTGCGGGCGCGGGGGCCGGCGTGGGTGCAGGTGCCGGTGCAGGGGTGGGTGCAGGCGCCGGGGCGGGCGTGGGTGCCGGTGCTGGCGTGGGTGCGGGTGCGGGTGCGGGTGCGGGTGCAGGCACGGGTGCCGGGGTGGGTGCCGGCGTGGGCGCCGGGGCCGGCGCTGGTGCCGGCGGCGCGGGCGGCGTCACCGGGTTGCCTGCGGCGGTATAGCTCACCGGCGAGCCCGACACGCTGGCCGACCCGCCGAAGGTGGTGGCACCGCCCGAGGTGGAGGTGATGCCGGTGGGGCCGTTGACGGCGCCGTTCTGCGTCAGGGTGCCGCTGGCATTCATGCTCACCGAGCCGGTGCTGGACGTCACGTTGCCGTTGAGGACCATGTTGCCGCCAGCGTTGTTGGCGGCCAGCGAGATGTTGCCGTTGGCGGACGCGCCGCTGGCGCCGATGGTCAGGGGGCTGTTGCTGGTCAGGGACAGCGTGCCGCCGTTGGCCGCGACCTGGCCCGAGGTGCTGAGCCCGCCGGTGTTCACCACCACCACGTTGCCAGAAGCCGTGACGGCCTTTTGCAGGTCCAGCACTACGCCGTTGACCACGTCGATGTCGCCGCTGGCCGTGTTGTTGGCATGCAGCGCGGCAAACTGGTTGCCCGCGTCGTTCAGGGCAATGCCGTTTTGCGCGTGGGCAGTCACCAGGCCACCCGTGGTATGGATGGCCCCGTTTTGCGTGATGTGGCCCGACAGTGCCGACAGGCTGACGGCCGATGCCGTGATGCCGCCCGCCACCAGGTTGCCCGCGGCCTGCGTGACCGACACATTGCCACCCAGGCTGATGCTGCCGCCGGTGCGGGCAAAGCTGTCGCTCACCACCAGCGAGCCCGCGCCGCTCAAGGTGCCGCCCGTCTGGCTGTAGCCGGCTGTGCTCAGGGTGTTGCCGATGCTCAGCGTGCCGTTGGACACGCCCAGGTTGCCGGCGCTGGTGATGGACTGCAGGTTCGTGGTGCCGGCCAGGTCGTAGTTGAGCGACGCCGCGGCGGGAATGGTCACGGCCAGCACGTTCGATGCATCAGGCAGCGCGTCCCAGTTGCCCGGGTTGCTCCACAGCCCGTCCATCGCCGCGCCCGTCCAGGTGGAGGTGGGCCGCACGGTGATGGTGCTGGCGGTGTTGGCCTGCTGGGTCAGGGTGTAGTTGTTGCCGCCGTTGCCGTCGTTCACCACCACGCCGCTGACGTTCACCGTCTTGCCCGTGCCCACATGGCGGTCGGCAAAGGTGAATGTGCCGCCGGTCAGGATGTCGCCACCCATCAGCGCGCCCGTGAGCACGGTGGGTGTGGCGGTGGCGCCGGTCGTGCCGTCATACACGCGCGACACATTGGCAATGCCCACGGTCAGCGCTGCGGGGGTGATGGTGCCCGCCGCGGTGTTGGCCGTCACGGTGTAGTTGTTGCCGCCGTTGCCGTCGTTCAGCGTGTAGCCGCCATTGACCTGCAGCACGCTGTTGTTGGCACCCAGCACGTGCCGGCTGGCAAACGACTGGCTCAGGCCGGTCAAGGTGTCGCTGCCCAGCAGGCCGCTAAAGGTGACCGTGCCGGTGGAGCTGTTGGTGCCGTTGTAAACGCGGCTGTCGGTGGCGGCGTTCAGCGTCAGCGGCGCGGGGGTGATGTTGCTGGTGTTGTTGGCGGCCTGGGTCAGTGCGTAGTTGTTGCCGCCGTTGCCGTCGTTCACCGTCACACCGCTGACGTTGACAGTCACGTTGCTGCCCGCGTTCTTGCTGACGAAGGCAAAGGTGCCTCCGCTGAGCGTGTCACCACCGAACAGGCTTCCGCTGGTGATGATGGTGCTGCCCGCCGCGTTGGTGGTGCCGTCGTACTGGCGATTGACGCTGGAGGTGCTAACCGTCAGCGCTGCGGGCGTGATGGTTCCGGACGCGGTGTTGGGAGTGATGGTGTAGTTGTTGCCGCCGTTGCCGTCATTCACGGCGTAGCCGGCGTTGACCTGCAGGGTACTGGCGTTGGCGCCCAGCACATTCTTGCTGGCAAACGACTGGCTCAGACCGGTGATGGTGTCCGTGCCCATCAGGCCTGTGATGCCGACGGTACCTGCGGAGCTGGTGGTGCCATCGTACACACGGGTGTCGCCCACAGCGTTCAGTGCCAGCGGCGCGCGCGTGATGTTGCTGGTGTTGTTGGCAACATGCGTCACGGCGTAGTTGCCGCCCGCGTTGCCGTCATTGACCGTGACGCCGCTAACGTTGACCGTGACGTTGGTGCCCGCGTTCTTGCTGACGAAGGCAAAGGTGCCGCCGCTGATGGTGTCGCTGCCAAACAGCGTGCCGCCGGTCACGATGGCGGTGCCTGCTGCCGTGGTGGTGGCGTCATACACCTTGTTGACGCTGCTGGTGCTGACGGTCAGCGCCGCCGGCGTGATATTGGCGGTGACGCCCGCCGGTTGCAGCAGCACGTAGTTGCTGGCGTTGGGGCCGGTGAGCGAATAGCCGCTGACGGTGACCGGCTTGGCATTGCCCGCGTGGCGGTCGGCAAAGGTGCCGCTGCCGGTGCCGGTCAGGCTGATGCTGTCGCCGCCCAGCGCCGCCACGGTGGCCGAGCCGCCCAGTGATGCAACGGTGGTGCCGTCGTAGCTGCGGCTGGTGGCGGTGACGCCGGTGACCGCCAGGTTGGCCGCCGTGATGGTGCTGTTGGTGTTGGGCTGTAGCGTCAGCGCGTAGTTGCCGCCGGCGTTGCCGTCGTTGATGATCAGGCCGGTCAGGTTGACGGTCTTGCCGCTGCCCACGTGGCGGTCGGTGAAGCTGAAGGTGCCACCCAGCGGCGTATCGCCACCAGCCAGTGTTCCGGCGGTGACCAGCAGCGTGGGCGCGGCATTGGTGGTGCCGTCATAGACGCGCGTGAGGTCGTTGGGCCGGATGCTCACGGCGCGCTGGGTGATGTTGGCCGTGAGGCCGGTGGGCTGCACCACGGTGTAGTTGCCGGCGTCCGTGCCCGTCAGGCCAAAGCCCGTGACGGTGATGGCCTTGGCCGTGCCCACATGCTTGTCCACGAAGCTGCCGGTGCCCGTGCCGGTCACGCTCACCACGTCACCGCCCAGGCCCGTCACGCTGGCCGTGCCGCCCAGGCTGGCCACGGTGGTGCCGTCGTACACACGGCTGCCGGCGGTCACGCCGGTCACGGTCAGCGGCGCGGCCGTGATGTTGCTGGTGTTGTTGGCGGCCTGGGTCAGGGTGTAGTTGGCGCCGCCGTTGCCGTCATTGACGGTGATGCCGCTGACGTTGACCGTCACGTTGGTGCCCACGTTCTTGCTGACGAAGGCATAGGTGCCGCCGCTGAGCGTGTCGCCGCCAAACAGCGTGCCCGCGGTGGCAATGGGCGTGCCCAGCGCGGTGGTGGTGCTGTCGTATTGCCGGGTGATGCCGCTGGTGCTGACGGTCAGCGCCGCCGGGGTGATGGTGCCCGACGCGGTGTTGGTGGTGACGGCATAGTTGTTGCCGCCGTTGCCGTCGCCAAGGGTGTAGCCGCCGTTGACCTGCAGGGTGCTGCCGTTGGCGCCCAGCACGTTCTTGCTGGTGTACGACTGGGTCAGCCCCGTGATCGTGTCGCCGCCTACCAGGCCCACATGGGTGGGCCCGCCGGCGGAGCTGGTCGTGCCGTTGTACACGCGGCTGTCGGTCACCGCGTTGATCGTCAGCGCCTTGGGCGTCACGGTGGCATTGGCGGGGGTGAAGTTCACCGCATAGCCCGTGGGCGCGGTCAGCGAGCCGATGCCGATGGCGTAGGTGCCCACGTTGCGGCCGGGGGCCGTCACCGCCAGGGAGCCGGTCAGGATGTCCTGGCCGAAGACGTTGCCGTAGGTGGAGGCATTGACCAGCCCGGTGACGGTGTGCGTGACCGGCGCGAAATTGGTGTTGCCGTCGTATTCGCGGGTCTGGGCATTGGCCGTGATGTTGGCCGTGGGCTGGAACGAGAACACATAGCGGTTGCCCGCGGCAAGGGTGCCCGGTGCATTGCCCGCGTAGGTGGCGTTGTAAACCGCCGAGTTGCCCGAACTCAGGCCATTGAAGTTGTTGTTCGCCGGGTTGGTGGAATACACCACCCAGCGCCCGTTGGCCGCCGACAGGGCGGTAGCGCCCACGCTGTTGATGTAGTTGCCCCCGGCCGACAGCACCAGCGCGTCGCCCGTGGCGGCCGAGGTGATGATCTGCGACTGCGTCAGATTGCCCGGCGTGCGGATGTTGATGATGCCGGTGCCGGTGGTGACGTTGCCGGTGATGTCCAGGTTGCCGCTTTGGTCCACCACCGTCAGGCCGCCGCCGGTGGTGGACAGCGTGCCGATGCTGGTGAAGGCGTTGCCGGTGTTGGACAGGTTGATGACGCCCGAATTGCCGCTGCCGCTGAGCAGGCCCGTGACCACGCTGGTGCTGGCCTGCTGGCTCACGTTGCCGCTGATGTTCGTGAGGCTCAGCCCGCCCGTGGCCGACGAGATCGTGCCCAGCGTGGTGGCTGCCGCGCTGGTCAGCTGGATCGAGCCCGTGGAACTGATGCTGCCCGCGCCCAGCGACATCGTCCCGCCGCCGGCATTGAGCAGGACGCTGCTGCCGTTGATCGAACGCGTGCTGTTCAATGTGATGCCGGTGCCGGACAGCGACACGGCCGAATTGGGCGAGGCGATGTTGCCGTTCAGCGTGAGGACGCCGCCGGCCTGCGCCGTCAACGTCTGGCCGGCGCTGTTGACGCTGATGCCGGCCGTGCCGTCCACGGTGCTCACGGTCATGGCGCCGCTGGAGCGCACCGAGAACGCGCCCGTCTGGGCCCGCCCGGCCACGTTGATGATGCTGTTGCCTGAATGGTCCAGCGATACCCAGGGGCCGTCGGCGTTCAGGTTGAGGACGCTGATGGTGGCGGGCGAAGGCGCCGCGGACTGGGCAATGCCGCTCGCGCCGGTGGGGTCGGTGATGAGGCTGAGCGTGTTGGTGTTGGCCGGGGCAATGGCGCCGGTGATGCTGATGCCCCCGGTGTAGGTGCTGCCGCCAACGACCAGCGCCGACGCGGTGATGGTGTTGATTTCGCTGCTGGTCAGGTTCAGCGTGCCGGTCTCGTTGCTGCCTGCCAGCACCATGGAGCGGTTGCTGGAAAACGGCACGACCATGGTGCGGCCGGTGCTGGAGTTGATGGCGCCCTGCAGTTCCATGCGGTCGCCTACCAGCTTGATCAGGCCACCCGTGCTGCTGACCGTGCCGCCCGGGAGGGAAAGGTCCCGGTAGCTTGAAGGTGCAGGTGCGGGAACCCCCGAGCCTGTGATGGTGATCTGGTTGCCGGAGTTGGTGCCGGTGATCACGCCGCTGACCACCACGCCCGAGGCGCCCACGGCGTTGGGCGCCGACACCGCGCCACTGACGTTGATGGCGCTGGTGGTCGAGATGGTGCCGGCAACCGACGCCGCGATCAGGTTGGTGGCCGTGGTGGACGACGACACGGAGCCCGTGGCCGTGACGCCCAGCGATGTGCTGGAAATCACAGCGCCGGCCTGGATGTCCAGCCCGGTGCCCGAGGCGTTGCCAACGGTGGCGCTGCCGGTCAGGGCGATCTGGCCCGCAGCCTCCACGCGCCCGGCGATGGTCAGGCCCGTGCCCGCGCTGATGGAGGCATTGTTCAGCGTGCCCGACAGGCTGACGTTGCCGCCGGTGCTGGCCACCGTGGCGCCGCTGGCCAGCATGCCGCCGTGGCTGTTGGCCGCTGCGCTGGCGCCGACCTCGCCGGTGAGGCTGATCACGCCGTTGCCGGAGATGTGCGCGCCTGTGTCCAGGCTGAAGCCGCGCGACACCTGCGCCACGCCGCTGGGCAAGCCCACCTTGCCCTGCACGGTGATCGAGCCGTTGAACGACGAGACGGTGGAGTTGTTGATGACCACACCGCCGGCAAAGCTGCCCGCGCTGCTGCCGTAGTTGGTCAGTTCGCCCGACAGCGTGATGTTGCCGCTGCCGGTGGTGCTGATCCGCGACGGCACGGCGGGCGTGCCGGTGTAGTCCACGATTTCCAGGGCGCTGTAGTTGTGCGCGCCGGCGGTGGTGATGCTGATGTTGCCGCCGCTGGAGGTGACGCTGGAGCCCATCAGCTTGATGTTGGCGGTGGTGCTGCCGATGGTGATGGCGCCAGCGCCGCTGTTGATGGACGTGCGGTCCAGGTACACGCCTCGACGGTTCACGTTGGCATGGGTGCCGTTGAGGGTGACGGCACCGCCTGTGGATGTGATGGTCGCCTGCGTGGCGAGCACCGCGTCCTGCCCGGTGGCCGCGACGCCAATGCCGGCGATGCCGATGGCACCGCCTGCCGTCTGCAGCGTGACGCCGCTGAGATCGACCGGGCCTGAAGAATTGATGTTGATGGTGCCCGACCCGATGACGGTGAGGTTGCTGGGCTTGATGGACTGGGTGATGTCGGCGCTGGTCAGGCTGATGTTGCCGCCCGCCGAGGTTTTGAACGTCAGCGGCCCGGCGCCCGTCAGGTCCACGCCCGTGCCGCCGCTGGTGCCCGTCGTGCGGATGGTGAGGTTCAGCCCGGCGGGGACGACAACGTCCGCGCTGGTGAAGGTGCCGCTGGTGGTGATGCCGTAGTCGGCCACGATGTCCACGTTGGCGCCGGCGGCTTCGATGTCGTTCTCGTACACGACGTTGGGCGCCGCCGCGCCGCCACCGCCGGTGATGGTGACGCTGGTCGGGTCCAGCAGCCAGACGCCGGGGCTTCCGTGCGGGGCGAGCGCATCCACGCGGGTGCCCTGCGACCACAGGTTGACCTTGCCCGAGGTTTCGATACGGCCCCCGTTGCCGCCCTGGGCGCCGCCACGCGCGCTGAGGTGGGCGGCCGAGCGCGTGTCGCCGTCGCTCCACAGCACCACGGTGCCGCCATTGCCGTTGTCCGTGGCGTCGGCGCGGATGGTCGAGCCCGGTTCGGCCGTGGTCTGCTGTGCATTGGCCAGCCGGGCGTCCTGGCCCTGCCAGCCACCGCCCAGCAGCACCTCGCCGCCGCCGGCTGCGCCGCTGGCGTCGATGATGGCGCCGCTCTTGAGCATGACCTTGGCCGCCGTGGCATGCACCTGGCCGCCCAGACTACCCTTTTGCGCAGTGATGGTGCCGCCGATGTCCGCGGATTCGCGGCCCTTGAGCAGCACCTTGCCGCCCTCCACGGAGACGGCCGTGGCATTCACCAGGCCGCTGTGCTTCAGCGTGCCGGCAAAGATGCCCACGGCATCGCCCTTGAGCTGGCCCAGGTTGACGGCCTTGTCTTCAGGCGCCTGCACTTCCAGGCGGATGCCCTCCAGCCCGCGGCCGGTGACCTCGACCTTGCGCCCGGCCGCCAGGATGGTGGCGCCGTTGGGCGATTCAATCACTGCGCCGGCGCCGGTCTGCACGTCGGGCGCGATCAGCACCACGTCGCCACCGCGCGCC
Organism: Pseudomonadota bacterium; assembly: GCA_020161775.1. Lineage (GTDB taxonomy): Bacteria > Pseudomonadota > Gammaproteobacteria > Burkholderiales > Burkholderiaceae_C > RAM1. The sequence continues at coordinate 2,725 of JAIUOW010000027.1, read as the reverse complement.
ACGATGTGGCCGTTGACGCTCACACCGCCGGCCAGGCCGCCGTCGCCAAACACAAGCCGCCCGGCCAGCGCGTCGGCGTCGGTCATGCGCAGCGTGCTGGCTGTGAAGCCGGCCGTGTCCACCACCGCGCCGGCGCCCACGGCAATGCCGGCGGGGTTGACCAGCACCAGCTTGCCGTTGGAGCTGAGCGTGCCAAAGATGGCGCTGGGGTTGTTGCCCAGCACGCGGTTGATGGCCGTGCTGGCGGCGCTGGGCTGGTTGAACTGCGTGGTGGTGCCGGGCGCGACACCAAAGCTTTGCCAGTTCAGCGCGCTGTGGCTGGTGCCTGCGCCGTTCTGGGTGGTGATGATGGTCTTGTTGCCCTGCGTGGCCATGCTGGCCGTGCCATGGATGGCCTGCAGGCCGGTGGGCTGCGCCAGCGCGGCGGCCGGCAGCGAAAAGCAGGCTGCCACCGACAGCGCCAGCGTCAGGGGCGGGTGGCCGCAGGTGGCGGGGCACGTTGCCACCGGATGGTGGTCACGGCGCACGCTCCGGGCGCTTGTCGGGGGGTACGGCATATCCGGCGCAGCAATGCAAAAGACAACAGAGGAGAATCTTTATAGACGAAACCTATGGTTACACCAAGGTTTGCAGTGCGCGGCGTGCGAGCGGGTGTCTCAAATCGCGCAAAAGTGAGACTAATGCCGCAAAAAAGGGCGGAAGGAAGCGGGAGTCGAACCCACCCGGCGGCGCGTGGCGCCACCCACCGGGTTTGAAGCCCGGCCGCCCCACCAGGGGCGTTTTCCTTCCATGTTCATGGCTTGCTCCCCGGCGGGAACAGGGGCGTACCAGGCCGCAGCAAGTGCGTGTCGCCCACCCGTCGCAGGAAGCCGATTCTGTCAAAGAATTCCAGTATCTGTATGGCGCGTTTGCGGCCCAGGCCGGTCGCGTCGCGAAAGCTGGCGGCCAGCACCTGGCCTTCGCGCGCTTCGATGCCGCGCGCCAGGTCGGCCAGCTGCTGCACCACCTGGGGGTGGTAGTACAGGTCGCGCACCACCTGGAACACCTCGCCGCCGCGCGCCAGCCGGGCCAGCACGCTGCGCACCTGGCCTTCGGGCAGGCGGGCCGTGCCCGCGATGTCGCGCACCCAGGGCGGATCGAACCGGCCGTCCAGCAGCAGCGGCAGGGCGCGCTGGGCCACGACGCGCTCGGCCTCGCGCAGCTGTGCGCCGTGTTCGGGCAGGTGGATGAAGCCGCTGCGCCGCGCGATGCGCCCGGCGCCGGCCATCTGGTCCAGCAGGGCGTCCCACAGCGCGGGCGGCATGCGTGGCAGCGCCAGGCGGCGCGCGCGCGCCAGGTCTGGCCCCATGTCCTCGGGCAGCCGCGTGTGAAAGTCCGCCAGCATGGCCAGCACCGCTGCTTCGTTGCTGGCCAGGCGGGCGCTGTCGATCGCCCATTCGCGGCCTTTGCCAAACACGGCGCCGGGCACGTCCGCCGGCCCGAATGGCCAGCCCGTCAGGCCCTGCTGGCGCAGCCATTGCGCGGCATGGACGCCAAACGGCGCGGCCGCCAGCGCACCGGCCAGCCGCGCCTGCGAGGTGCTTTCGCGCTGGCTGGCCAGGTAGGCCAGGCGCTCCGGCGTCTGGCGGTAGCGTGCCAGGCCCTGCGCGTCCAGCACCATGCCACCGGCCACGGTGCGTGTGGCCGATGCATCGCGCAGCACAAAGCGCTCGCCCTGCCAGGCATGCACGGGCTGGCGCGTCACGATCTGCGCCAGCGCGCCTTCGCCGGGGGCAATGCTGCCCTGGCCCAGCACGGCCACCGCCGCCAGGGTGTCCTGCGTGCCCGCGTGCAGGTGCACCTGCAGGCCCGAACGCAGGGGTTTGTCTTCGGTTGGCGCCACCTGCAGCCACACGTCCAGCCGCACCGTGGCCAGCGCAATCGCCGGGTCGCACAGCGTCTGGCCGCGTTCGACCTTTCCGCGCTCCAGCCCCGCCAGGCCTACGGCGCAACGCTGGCCGGCATGCGCTTCCTGCACGCTGCGGTTGTGGCTGTGCAGGCTGCGCACGCGGTAATGTGCATCGGGTGCGTGGGCCAGGCACAGCATGTCGCCCACGCGCACCGTGCCGGCTGCAATGCTGCCGGCCACCACGGTGCCAATGCCGTCCAGCGTGAACACGCGGTCCAGGCCCATGCGAAAGCCTTCGGTCGCATCCGGCGCGCCCGGCTGCGTGGCCGCTTGTTCGGCCAGTAGCGCGCGCAGCGCGTCCAGGCCGTCGCCGCGGTGCGCCGACACGCTGAGCACCGGCCAGTGCGCCAGCCCGTGGTGCGCCAGCAGCGCGCGGACTTCCTGTTCGCGCTGCGCCAGCAAGGCCGCGTCGGCCCGGTCGGCCTTGGTGATGACGGCCGCCCCGTGGTGCACGCCCAGCAGCGACAGGATGGTGAGGTGTTCCACCGTCTGCGGCATGACGCCGTCATCCGCCGCCACCAGCAGTAAAGCTATATCAATGCCGCTGGCGCCGGCCACCATGGTGCGCACCAGCTTTTCGTGGCCGGGCACATCCACGAAGCTGAGCGTGTTGCCGTCGGGCAGCTGCAGTGCGGCGTAGCCCAGCTCGATGGTGAACCGCCCCGAGTTTCATGGAGGCCCGTTGGTTTAAGTCAGGCCGCCACCGTGGAGGGCTGACTGGCGAGTTGCCGGTAGTAGTTTGCCTCAGCTTCTGCCGGCGGGATATACCCAATGGGT
>JAIUOW010000026.1 GCA_020161775.1 Pseudomonadota bacterium | reverse complement strand
GAGCCAAGCCGCCGCCGCTCCCGGGCTTGCCAGCGATCAACTTGCCGCGCAAGGGGCGTGGTTCATTGACCGCTTACGGTGTGTCAGCCCATGGGCGCGGGCAACTCCTTCGTAGACCTCATAGCCGTCCGTCATGAGTGCCGCGCCCTGGCGCATGCCGGCGTACAGCGCACCAGCCGCCTGCGCCCCGCGCGAGGTGGTGTAGCTGTAGATGCGCAGCGGCGGCCCCGTGCCATCAACCCCCGACGCCTCGGTGCTTTGCGCCCACAGCCAGCTCTTGGCCTGCGCCGCCCGGCCCGGCTCCTTGAGCACCTGCAGCGGCGTCTCGTCCCCGTGCACCAGGGCGCTGTCCAGGTAGATGTCCTTGAGCAGGTTCACCAGCGGCTGCACCTGCTGCCCCAGCCGCAGCACGCTGGCGGCCAGGGTGTTGCGGTTCAACTGCCCGCCAAAGCGGCTGAGCAACGCCGCCTGCCGGTACAGCGGCAGGGCATCCTCATATTTGGCCGTCACCACCCAGGCCAGCGCTGCCTCGGTGAGCAGCCCTTTGGGGATGATCTGCGCGGGCTTGGCCGCCACCTTCAGGCCAGCGTCGCAGCACGGGCAGGCGTACTTCACCCGCTCATGGCGAATCACTCGCACCTGCTGGGGCACGATGTCCAGTTGCTCGCTGGCCTCTACCCCGATTTCCTTGAGCGCGCTGCCATCGTGCGGGCAGATGCGCTCGTCCTGCGGCAGTTCGTGACGGATGATTTCGCGCGGCAGGCCCGCATCCAGCGGCTTGCGCCCGCGCTTGACCGTGCGCTTGTGGGCGGCAATGTCGATGCTGGCGCTGTCCGGTGTTTCTTCTTCGGCCGGCTGTGTACCCGCGCCCTGCGTCTCGGCTTCGTTGAAGAACAGCTCCTTCTGGTTGGCCAGCGATTCGCTTCGGGCTTCAAAGAGTTTGCGCAGGAACTTGTTCAACCGCTCCTTTAGCAGGTCGCGCTCGGTGCGCACAAGGCGCAACTCGCCATCGCGCTGGGCAAGGGCCTGCTTGAGGTTGTGGATTTCTTCCAGGAGGGCTTGGGTGCTCACGGGGCAGGAATTTCGCATACCCCGGCTGCGCTGTCTTCGGGAATCTCCCTGTCAACGCATTGCGCGTTGACAGGAGCGGGCTCTACGCGGCGCGCGTGACTCGCAGTTCGCTGTGGCCGCGCATGGCCGCCAGGTCAAAGCCTTCGAGCAGCCAGTGCAGTTGCTGCACGTTCAGCTCCACCACCGGCGCCTGCGTCTTGGGCCAGACGAAGCGCTCCTGCTCCAGGCGCTTGTGCAGCAGCCAGTAGCCGTTGCGACTCCAGCCCAGTATCTTCACCCGGTCGCGCCTGCGGTTGGCAAAGACGTACACGCCTGGGGCAAACGGGTCCAGGCCCAGCTCGTGCTGCACCAGCGCGGCCAGCCCGTTGATGCTCTTGCGAAAGTCGATTGCCTCGCGATGCAGCCACACGGCCAGATTCGGGTTCAGGCGGAACACGGCAGGCCTCCCAGCGCAGCCACCAACGCCGGTATCTGCGCCGGCATGCCGGTACCCTCCAGATGCAGCACGACGCCATTGGGTAGTTGCACCGTCAGCCGCGGCACCGGCTCATGTGCCATTTGTTGCTCACATGGCGTCAAGCGTACGGCGGCAAAGGCGCCTGCTGCGCGCCGCGGGCGCAACCGCGCCTTGCCTTGCGATTTGTTTGCCGCTTCGCGCAGCGCCCTGGCCGCGACATACAGCGTGTTGTGCGACAGCCCGTGTTCGGCCGCGTAGGCCTTCATGCTCTTGCCTTGGCGCTTGGCCGCCATCAGGTGCGGCTTCCAGCGGGCCAAGTTGATCTGCGGGGTCATTTCGTGCTCCTTCCAATGGTTGATGGGAGCACGCAGATGTACGCAGTTCAGCCCGTAGACGGTAGGGCGTGGTTCATTGACCGCTTACGAACGAGGGTCTGGCGCCGCCTCAGAACGGCGCATCCGGATCGAACTCGGGTGGTGGACCGTATTGCTCCTCCACCTGCTCGCGCCAGGCCTGCTGGACGTCGGAGCCGTACAACTCCCATAGCTGCTCACGCAGCGCCTGCAGGAACTCGAAGACGGCCAGCGCCTCCTGCGGCGACCAGTGGGTCGGCAGCGCGGTTGGCGCCGTGTTGCCCCGCCTCACGGCTTGCTCCTGGCGGCGGCTTTGCCCGAACGCTGCCGGGTGCGCGCGGCCAGCCGCTCCTGCGCCTCCTTGGCTCGATAGGAATCGCCCTCGATGCGTACCACCTCGGCGCGGTGCATGAGGCGGTCCACCAGTGAGACCACGCAGGCCGCGTTGGGGAACACCTCGCCCCAGTCGGCGAACGCCTTGTTGGTGGTGACCACGGTGCTCTTGTGCTGGTAGCGTCGGCTGACCAGCTCGAACAGCAGGTCGGCATGGCGGTTGGAGTACGACAGGTAGCCGACCTCGTCGATGACCAGCAGATCGGGGGCGGCATAGTGGCGCAGCCTGCGCCGCAGGGTCGAATCGCTGTCCAGCGCCGCCAGATCGCCCAGCAGGTGGCCCGCGGTGGTGAACAGCACCGTATGGCCGGCCAGCACCGCCTGGTAGGCCAGGTTGCACGCGCACATCGTTTTGCCCAGGCCATTGGCGCCGACGAACACCACGTTGGCGGCATCGGCCATGAACTGCAGCGTCATGAGATCCTCGATGGCGGCGCGCTCGACCTGCTTGGGCCAGCTCCAGTCGAAGTCGGCCAGCGGCTTGAACTGCCCGAGGTGGGCATCGCGCACGCGCCGCTCCAAGCTGCGCCGTCCGCGCTCGGCCTGCTCCCAGGCGAGCCACTGCGCCACGCGCTGCGTCGCTTCGGCGTCGGCCATCAGCTCGGCCCAGTGGGCCAGCAGCCCATGCAGGCGCAATGCGGTGGCCTGCGCGCGCAGCTCGGTGCGGTTGATGTTCACGGCGGGCTCATTCATCGCGGGGTTCTCCTTGATCGGCCTTTGCGGCCGGCACGATCTGGTCGTATGACGCCAGCGCGTGGGAGCGCACCGGCGCATCGCGCCGCGTGACCTCTTCGCTCAGGCACAGTGAGGTGGGCGGCGCTGCGCCCTTGTCTTCGCGCGCACGTTCGAGCGCCAGGCGCACCGCGTTGGGATGGGGCACGCCCTGTGCCAGCGCCTGGGCAATGGCCGCCTCCAGCGCCGTGGCCCCGTAGCGATCCAGCAGCCGCAGCAGCGCCGCAGTAACCGTGCCCAGGTTGTGGCCGCGCGCGGCGGCCGCCTTGAGCAGCGCCAACGCCGTCGGCGCGGCGTGGCCCAACCGATCAGTGCCACGATGGGTGCGGGCCGCACGCTTGTGCTGCACGAGCGCCTGGATGTGGGCCGGCTCCTCGATCTGCTGACCGCTGTCGTAGCTGCGCACATGCGAGGCCAGCTCCTGGATGCCATCGAACACGCGCACGCGCCTATCGTCGGCCAGCACAGACAGCGTGCGCCGCACATGCGTGTGCGGCACCGTGTAGTCGTTCAGATCGAAGCGCACGTAGGGTGTCTTGCCCACATCAACGGCCACGCGTTCGCCCAGCGCGCACTCGCGCTCTGGCAGGGCGAGCAGACTGGCGCGTTCGGCCTCGAACGCTTCGCGCACGGTGAGGCTGCCGTCCTCGGGCCAGCGCCGATCCGACGCCTGGCCCTCGCACCAGGCGCGCGCCTGTGCGTTCAGGTCGTCCAGATCGGCGAACTCGCGCGCGGCGAAGAAGCCCTCGCGGATGTAGCGGATGCTGCGCTCCACGCGTCCCTTCTCATTTCCCCGGGCGACGGCCACCGGGCGCGGCTCGAAGGCGTGATGGGCGGCAAACCTGAGCAACTCGGGGTTGAAGCGAATGGCATCGCCCGCGCGTTCGAGCACGGCGCTCTTGAGGTTGTCGTACAGAAGGACCCGAGCCACGCCACCAAAGGCGGCAAACGCCTCGACGTGGCCGCGCAGGAAGCTGTCCATGCGAGCATCCAGGAAGAAGCGCAGGAAGATTGCCCGCGAGTAGGACAGCACCATCACGAAGGCCATCAGCGGACGCCTCGCGCGACCCACCTGCAGGTGGCCGAAGTGCGCCCAGTCCACTTGTGCCTGTTCGCCCGGCAGCGTGCGCAGCCGCAGGTACGCCTGGGCCGCCGGGCGCATGGAGGCGACGACATGGCGGAAGTGATCGGGGCTGCCGCGCCAGCCGCGCTCGCACACCATCACGTACAGCCGCGCGGCCGTGAGCGTTGGGAACTTCTGTAGCGTCTGCAGGATGAAGGGGCGGTACGGATCGAGCCGGCTGGGTCGCAGTGGCGAGGACAGCTGCGGCTCACCGGCTTGCCCCAGCACGCGCCGCACGGTGTCGCGGTGCACCTGCAGTTGGCTCGCGATGGTGCCCACGCGCCAGTGTTCAGCGCGATACAGCCGCAGGATGCGCGCAGTCAGATCGGCAGAGATGACCAAGGCGCAATCTCCTTCAAGGACAGGGATCGATCACCCGAGCCGGCCAGCGCCGCGCGCCATGGCGCAGGAAGCCCTGGCGCACCCAGGGCGGCTGCACCGCGGTGCATCGGCAGCAGCGCGGCGCCAGCGGGCTGGCCTCGCCGATCTCGCCCGCGCCTTTGCCTGCCGGCTCGTCTGGCACCAGTGGAGCATCGCAAGGCTGCCTCGGGCTACCCTGATGCGTCACGAAGTTGCCGCACTCCGCCTGCGGTGTGGCCGCCGGCCCACCGGCTGGCTCGCGCTGTCGCTGTCGCTGGCGCCAGCGCCGCGAGCGCGCTGCGTGTGCCATGCGCCCGGCACGGCTGCTCTGGTAGCGGCGCGCCGCCTCGCGCTGGCCGTCCACGCGTGCTGCGCGGGAACAGATGCGGCCGCAGTAGCGCTGCCCGCGATCGCAGCGACTACACAGCAGCACCTGGGTGCGGCAACGCGCGCACACCAGCAGACGGGCGGGATGGTCAACCAAGTGCCAGCTCCTCGGGAGAGTTCCCGAGGACGCCGGCGCGCAGCATCGCATCGCGCTGGACGAACCCGTCCGGCAATGCAACACTCACATGACATCCGCTTCTCAGGCGCGGTGTAGGGTACGGCGCGGTTTCGCGCTGCCAGGCAAAGAAGGCCGCCGCCGTGCCCGCCTACGTCTCGGGACACGCCAGTGGTTCTACCGCACCGGCCGTGTCGATCCACATCCCCCTGCACAAGGCTGCCGCCGACTGCAAGGCCGCCCTGCAGGGCGGCCTTGCAGTCGATCTGCGCCTTCAACGATCCCAACGATCAAGCACCGCAGCGCCCACTGTCTCGCCGCCATCGGGCGAAAGCGCCGGTTGACCGCCACCTCACCGAAACGCAGTCTCACAGCCGAATAGGCGCGGTTTCTGACCGCCGCTCACAACTCGACCGGTGTAGATGGCGCGTTTGAGCGCATTCACCGCCTCACCCCTGTTGAGTACCCGCCGCAGCTCCCTGCGGAAGCCGGCATTCACGAAGTAGTCAGCCAGGAACGTCGTGCGCAGCAGTTTGCCCAATTGGACCCCTGCGTCGTAGATCGGGTCCCCCCGCGCTGCAGAGCCGAACCTGGCCAGCGCCGTGACAGCACTGGCGTGACCTGTCTGCACCGAGGCCGTCAGATGCACCAACTGGTCCCAATGGGCTTCGATCAACACTGTGTCAACACCCGCCTCGCACACAGCAGCAATCTCTTACGGGACCTTCATCCCTCGCGGTACGAACAGATGCCGTTGTCTCAACTCGCGCAGCCGTGGGCACAGATCGAAGCCCAGGAGTCGCGACAGCGCCATGGCGAAGTCGGTGTTTATATGGACAGGTCAAGAATTGGCAGAGTTGTCCACGGCGGCGGGCGGGCGTCGCTTGCGACGAACGCACGACCGACGCGGTGGGCAACTCGTGTTTTGAGCTGAAACAAAGTCGCCGTGCCCATCCTCATGACGAGCAGCCCAAATCTTGCAGCAGGTGGTCGATCCGGGCGGCGATCGACAAGTGTCGTTCCTTCTCGTGGGGCCAGCCGCGGTCATCGGCGTCCTGGGCCAGCACCAACTCCAATCTGTGCCTCTCTCTCAGGCGCGGAGCGTAGGCGGGCGTCGTGATGAACTTTGCACAGCCGAGATAGATGTCGCACTCGCACGGACCTTCTTCGGGAAGCCGCAGGCAATGCCCGAGCTCCAGCTCGGTCTTGAAGAAGTTGCATTTGAGCCAGTCGACGGCGGACTTCGGCAACGTGCCGCTGCGCAGCAGGTTGGCACCCGGGCCGGCAATCAGCGAGCCGGGCGCAAGAATCGATTGGTAGTCGCGCAGCACCTCCTTGTCGCTGATGCGCGCATAGACGAGCGACATCGATGCGCTGCGGTGCCCCAGGACGCTCATGATGGTGTGCAGCTTGGCACCACGCTCCGCCAGCTGCGTGCCAACGGTATGGCGGAAGCGATGAGCACTGACTGTCGGGCGGCCCTTCTCGTCGACAAGGCCTGCCTGGCTACAGGCGATGGCAAGGGATTTTTGAAACAGGTACGCGCACGACAGCAGTCGTCCATGGCTCATGAAGACATACCGCGTCGGTGTCCCGGTGAGTTCATCGGCGAGTGCGCGCTCGGCGCCGGCTTGGCGTAGTGCAATCAGGTGGTTCAGCGCGTCGGCCGCCTCGCGATGCAAAGGGACGATGCGCTCTCGATACGTCTTGCCCGCGGGCAGCCGCAGCCGTGGGGTCGAATCGGGGTACCGATCCAGGCCATCGACAGCCAGGCGCTGGACCTCGCCCTTGCGTGCGCCAGTCCAGCGGGCGATGAGCAGCGCCGTGCGCTGGTAGGGACATTCGAGCCTCGCCACCGCCGCCATCAGTCGCTCGAGCTCGTCGGCAGGGATGAAGCGAGGCACGCGCATCGGCATGCGGGGGCAGTCGCCTGGGCCCAGCAGGGGCCGGCCCGGAACACCGTCCCACTCCCATGCCGCGGTGTTGCGAAAGAATTGGGAGATCGCCGAGATGTGGCCCCTGCGTGCCAGCGCGCCCAGCGGACGTCCGGTGCGCGGGCTCGGTTGCCGCGCGAGCTCTTCGACATAGGCCAGCACGTCGTCTCGACGAACCTGCGCAAAGCTGGAGATCGTGGGCCGCTCGCGTGCCAGCCACACCATGAAGCGGTGAAGCGCAATGTCGAAGCGCTTGGGGCCGGCGGGACGATCCATTGCGCGGCGCGCTACCAACCAGCGATCAACGACAACCTGCATCTCAGGCGGCGTCGGACCGCGCACCTTGATGCTCTTCATGATCTTGCGAGGCTCGGTTGAGATCTGCCCGCGATGGAACAGCAGCAGGCCGAGCTGGTTCACGCGCAGTGTCCAACTCTTGCGGAACTGATCGAACTTCCCGGCGGCGGATGGATGAAAGGACTGCAAGTCGTTGCGCTGCAGGAACGTCTGTACGGCGGCTCGAAATGCGCCGAAGTGATCGGTCGTGAACGCCGCGGCGTTGATCAATCCGGTGTGCGATGCCATTCGAGTGACCGACCAGCGCAGCGTGGCATCAATGGCCATACTGCCGAAACCCAATCGGACCGCCTCGGCCTTCAATTGCTCGATCCCGAGGTCAACGCCAAGACGTCCGGCAAGTTCTGGCAGGTACAAAGGCTTTGCCGCCAACAGCCACGCGTAGTCGAACCGCGCATAGCCGCGCAGACCCAGGAAGAGGAGATACCCCAGAGCGTCGTTTGATAGGCGCGCATCGTCGGCTGCGGGCGCGTCAGCGCCCGAGGCTGACAAGCGGGATGTGAGTGGCGCGGCGAACCACTCGGTGAGATCGGGCCACCTGCGAACGAAATGACGAGCCGCATAGATCCTTTGCCGGCCGTGGCCGCGAGGATCGAGGCCCGCGGCGAACACCGCGTACTCCCGCTCCGGACAATGTCGGCAGACGAACAGAGCCTCCCCGGCGGCGTTAGGCGCGAGCGCAGCATTGGCACGAGCCGAAGAAGCGGACACGGCTACGCCTGCGATGACGTGACGCCGGGGTCACCCAGCCCGAGCGCTTTGCGGTAGTCATCGACAACCGCCTGGTCCGAGATCCGCGTGTACATCCGCGTCGACTCCGGGCTTGCGTGACCCAGGCGCTTCTGCAAAGTGAGCTCGCGCATGCCGGCCTCCCACATCCGGGTGGCATGCGTGTGGCGCAGACTATGGGGTGTTACCCAGGCAACGCGGATATGGGCACGCTCACATGCGCGAGCGAAGAGCTTGGCCAGCGCCGGATAGCTCAGCGGCTCGAATCGATGCGACCCGTGGCCACCCACCAGAAACAAAAAAGGTGTTGACGCTTCGGCGGGGCGCTCCGTCATCACGTAGTCGTTAACTGCGGTCAACGTCTCAGCCTCAAGCACGTCGACAAAGCGCTCGAACCGCGACTTCGCCCGCACCCCCTTGGGATGGTCATTGCGCGGTCGAATGGCAACGCGCCGTCGGCCATAGCTGACGTCTTCGATATGCAGCCCCAAAGCTTCACCGGGGCGCAGGCCGCCATCGAGCATGAGCCGCAGCAGCGCGCGATCTCTCTTGGATCGCAGGGCGTCGAACAGCGCCGCGACCTGGATGTCCGACAACGGGCGAGGCAGCCGTTCCACGGTCTTCACAGAGACGCGTCGGCGCATGGGTTGCTGCCGACTGGCGCCATCCATGAATGGTCGATGGCGATCCGGTACGCGCTGCGCCGCATGGTCTACACACTTCTGAATCGGGTTGTTGCGGTCGTAGCGTTCGGCCATGATGGCGAACTCGTAGAACGAGGACACGGCCGCTAGGATGCGATTGATCGTCGCCGGGGCCAGCCGCAGCGCCGGCTGCCCCTCGCACATCACCGCCACGGCCGGTCTCAGTCGCTGAACGTGATTCGTTGCCGCTGCGGCCCTCAAGTGCTCGAGTAACTCGATCGAATGACGCGCAGTGAAGTCGCCCCAGTGCAGTCCCTTGCACGCCAGGAACTGCCAAAGATGCTGAAGATCGTGCGCGTACGCAACGAGCGTGTTCGGAGAGTAGTTGCGAGCGGCGAGATGGCGTAAGAACGCGTTGACCACATCAACGCTCTCGCCGTTCGCGTCAAAAAGCTCCGCCGTGAACTGGCCGCTCTCGGCCCTCAGTTTGCGAACGCTCATTTGCAATCCTCCCGAGGTTGGATGCGAATTGCGCCGCGAACTTCAATCCGGAAATCGCGCGCGGCACGCTGTGCCTCAAAACACGAGTTGCCCACCGCGTCGGTCGTGCGTTCGTCGCAAGCGACGCCCGCCCGCCGCCGTGGACAACTCTGCACCGAGGCCGGCCGGGCAATATAACCCTATAGCCGTGGGTGTCCACGGCCAGCAGGGACAGCCGCATGCTTTCCTCGTTGCGGGCGTTGTATTGCTCGACGCCTTCCAAGGCGGCGGAGCTTTGGCGCTCGTTGTGCACGATCGGCTGGTCGTAGATGACGCCGTAGGACTCAAGGACGTGGGTGTACAGGCCGACCGCGAAGGTTCGCCGCCGTGGATCGACGCGCGCGTTGTAGAGGTGCCGTGAGGCATCCAGGGCCATCATGTCCGCGGAGGCCTTGTCGCCGCTTCCCCAGAGTTCGGCGATCGGGTTCTTGCGCTGGAACTCGACCACGCGCTCGCTGGCCTTGCGCAAGCGGTCGCGTGCTTCCAGCGATCGCATGGCCGCCGAGATGTGTGCCACTTCGATGCCGGGGATCATCGCGGCAACGCCCTTGGCGTCGTTCTCGGTCCCGTGGGCCAGCAGCGCCGCATAGCAGGCGACGAGTTCCTGGGTGTTCTTGGCGCGGCGCCCCAGCAAGATCTCGCTGAAGCCGGTGCAAGCGTCAGTCTCCACGATGATGTCGCCGAACTGGACGTGGCCGATGATCGAGAGCATCGTGGCGGCCTTCAAGGCTGCAAGTGCCTTCGTGCGGTCTTCATCATTGAGCAACTCGTGCCAGACCGGGCCCGCTATGTCGGCATCGAAGCCCGTCGGCAGTTCCCTGGCACCTTGCCCGATCAGTTCGCGCAGCGCGACGACCTGCTTCATGGGCCGCTGATCGGCATGTCCCTTGAGGTCAAGGTCCGCGAACGAATTGAGCAGGGCCGTGACGCGCGTGGCATCCTCGGCGAGCGACTGCCGGACGAGGGCGGCATGGCTGGTGGGCTGCGACTTCTCGTCTTTCGGCAGAAGCTCTTTCAAGGCTGCAATCCGGGCTTCGGCCGATCGATCATCGTCATGAATGATCTGGCGCACCGCCACCGTCTGCTGGCGATATTCGACCGCGCTGCGCGCCTGTTTGGCCGTCACGCGATTGGAGGCGTGGCGCACCAGGTCATTCACGCGTCGTCCGGTCATGTACATCAGCGTGTCCGTCAGCTCCAGCAGCGTGACGCGCAGGAAGCAGATCGTCTCCAGCACCTGCGTTTCCTCGACCCGCCGTCGTGATTCAGCCGGCGGCCGGTTGGCGATCGTCTGGGCATAAGCGCGCAGTCGCGCATTGGAGATCGAACTCAACGACCAGGTGTCGACGCCAAGCTCCTTCAGGTAGGAGATTTTTTCCGTGACTTCCGTGATGCTGGTCGGACTGTGTTTGCCTGCGGGCTGCTTGAGCCATTCGAGAACAGTGCCCCCAATGCGGCCGCGCCGCGAGGAATAGACCGCCGCCAGCACCTGGGCCTGCTTGGTCGCGGGGATTTCGCGGTTGACGGCGTCCAACGCCGCTGCCTCGATGGATGCAAAGGCCTTGCGCGCGAGATCTCGAAGGGAGCGATCCGCTGGTAGCAGACGCTGGCGCCCGAACAGCCACAGCTCTGCTTCTTGGACGAGTTCATCGACCGAAGCGGCCGTCGTGGCCAGGCTCTCCAAAGCACAGCCAAGTTCACTTGCGACGGCGTCATTTGCTGGCGCGATGCCGGCGTGGTCGCGCGCCCATTGTTGATGCTCGTAGAGCGTGGCCACGCGCTCGTAAATCGTCTTGAGCGAAGCGATGGTTGTTTCGGCCACGCCCAGAGCCACGCAAAGGGAGCGCAATAGCGCGCGAGGCACACTTGCCGTTCGATCCAGGGGGCGGCCCGTCGCTCGAAGGAAGACCAGCTGGAGCGCGACCCCCAGCCGGCGGTCAGCGCGGAACCGTTCTCGAATGGCCGCTACGTCGGCAGTGCTGACTCGAAACGATTGCTCCACGTCGAAGTCCGATAGGGACTTGGGAAGCTCGGTGGCTCCCACGAAGCGCAGATGAATAGGACGCAATTTATTCCCCCCTCGGCCGTGCCGTTTGTGAGCACTATATCGACCGGCAAACGATGGCGACGCTGGCAAGCTCCAGGGCGTGCAGGGCCGCAATGCGAGGGTTTACCCGTGCGTCAAGGCGCGATGATTGGCACGGAAAACAAGATCACCCCTGTTTAAGAACAAGAAATCCTCCAGATATCGTTGTTGTCTGTGTCGGAGCCGAGCGCTGTGCCACCCGATGTCCGCGCAAGGCAGACATCGGGTGGTAACAATGATCACTTGCCCTTTGACTTGCTGGGACTGGCCTTTTGGGTCAGTGCTGATGCCGCCACGGATTTGACGGATGCAGGTGTGCGTGGATTGCTCAACAGCTTGGCAGCAGTCGATGCCACGCGGGCGGAGGTTTGTTCGTTCGTAGGCTTCTTGGATGACATGGGATTTTCCTTATCAGTTCGCGGAAAGTGGGAAAGACGGGAGTCAGCTTCTGCTGAACCCCGTCCGTCATGGATCAGGCAAACAATTGCATCTGACCGGGGTGCGAGCGCCAGTGCTGGCACACAGCCTCCCGGCGTCCGAAACGGAACCGGGTGTATGCGCGCACGAAAACGCTTCTCCATCGGTGGTAGGCCATGGCCAACTCCTCATGAAAGTTGAGGGGGTTTGGGCTTGCCAGCACACCGCGAACTGGTAAAATCCGCCGTCCGTTCAAGACAGGATGTGCATGGGTGGTTTGGTAGCCCCCTATTCACCTCACCAAAGGCTCTGGAGTGTTGGTAACACTTCAGAGCCTTTTTCTTTGGTGTTGGCGGCTGTACACAGACCCCAACCGCGGCAACACCATGATTCCTGCCGGCACTGACACTGACTTGGTAGCGATCTCAACTCCGTGCCGGCAAGTGGATTCTATGATAATCCCAAAAAAGGATGAATAGAAGCAGTCATTTCCTTTTTTGGGACTTTTGTTCATTGACTCAATATGTGACTGACCTGTCCCGTCTTGCCGATGAGATGTGAGAGCAGACGGAAGTTCTTTTCTTCGTGACGCAGACGGCCTGCCACGATCGCCGGATGCACGCCGATCTCATCGGCGAAAGCAATCGCGTCTTCGGAGGCAAGCGTTGTCCGTACTTTGGCGGTACGCCAGTTCTTTTCGGGAATCAGCGCTTCCCCGGCCATGGCATCGGCTTCCGCTTCGACTTTTTGAGGATTGCTGCGATCCAAGTCGTCGATGAACACGGGAGACTCGGGCGTTAGGTGCTTGGCAACGTGTACCAGTTCGTGGAGCAAAGCAAACCAGAAGTTGTCGAACCGGTCATGTCGCAACGTCAGGGCAACGATGGGGCGATCATTGTCGAGCATTGCAGCACCATCGAGAAAGGTGCGTTTGAAGTGTTTTTCGATGACGAGCGTGATGCCGTGGCGGGCGAGGTATTCGCGCGCAAGCTTCGGGCCCTCATCGAAAGTGGAGAGTTTGGCTAGCTCACGCAACCAGGCCGGCGTAATGGTTCCGTGCTTGTAGTCTCTGGCAGCATTGACGAATCGTGCTTGTCGCAGGACGCACATACGCCAAGCCAAGAGCGCCATTTCATCGGCTTGACGATCCCCGCGCTGATGCATTGGAGCGCGCAGAAAAGCCGGGCTGCCGTGCTTGGGCAGCAGGTCTTGCATGAATTTTCTGACCAGATCTTCGGCGTATTCTTTGAGGCGTTGCGCGTTCCCTTCAAAATCCCCGAAGCAACCTCGCTCCAGCATTTCCTTGAGCGGGAACCGAGTGAAATCCATCTCTGGCTCTTGTTCGACGACCGAGCTGTCTGTTTCGACATCTTCGATCAGGATGTCGGCAGGGATACCCAAACCCTGGTTGAGTCGGCGGATCATTGGCAGGGACAGTGGACGCTTGCGCGACAGCACCTCGGAGACCTTAGAGATCGAGCCGATGTAGGGGATCAGATCCTTGCGGGAGAGCTGCATCTGATCCATACGAAAAAGAATCGACTCGATCGGGTCGGCCTTGACCGGGGGGACGGTTTGGCGTTCGAAGTCCTGGATGACCAAAGCCAGCAACTCGAGCTCATTTTCTTCCTTGGAGTTGGCTTTGGGGTCGAGCGACATCAGCGCAGACAAGCGCGCCATTGCTGCTTCGTAGTCTTCCGCACTCTTGATGATCTTCACATTCATTGCCATCTCCGCTTGTAGCTTGCTTGCCATACACACGTTTGCCTAGAACTGCTTCTTGTCGTACTCGGCATGTGTCCCGACCCACTCAACCACCACCAGTCCGTTCTGATATCGGACCTTGACCACAAGCCGATATGAGTTGCCCTTGATGTCAAAGATGACTCTGTTGTCCGCCAGGAAATCCGCGCTTCTGTATCTGCGTTTGATGTCTTGTGGCGTTTTCCAGTTCTCACGCTCGACATCCGTCTGCCATGCGTCCAGCGGGCCACGTGTGGCTGCATGATTTTTCTTGAACGCCTCGAGGATGGGTAAACCCAGAATTCGCATGTAGGGACGATGTGCTCATAGCCGGATTGGTATTGTATTTCCCAAAAAGGGAAATGTCAAATGCGAGCCACGATGAGGACGGGAAGTGAGTGCCAGTCGGCGAATCAAGTAACCGTCTGCAGGGGCATGGGTGGGCTGATGCCGCCAACCAGCAGGTCATGGGCTTGGGCATCAAGATTCAGTGGAAATCAACACGACATGCGCCCGACCAATTAAAATCAGGCCGTAGGCGCTCGGATCCCACGGTTGGAATGCTCGCGAAAGCCAGCAGACGCCGAGACGTAGATGAACCTGCCGCGGTGAACCCATGACCACTCAGGCTGCCTTGGCAGCCTTTTTTATTGGCGGTGGGCCTTGCGGCGTATGTGCTGCACCACCGCCAGAAATGGGAAAGCCAGATCAACGGATCTGGCTTTCAGTCGCTGTTCGACAAACGCATTCATCGAGAGCATTACATGCACAGGCTTAGAAAGCGTACTCGCTAAGCTCGGGCTGTTATTCTAGATCGATCAGACTGATCGGCTCGCCAGCCAAAATTGGCATCCCTTCAGGCCAGCTTCCAACGTGGCTGAGAATCTTGAGTGGGCTGCTGCCGGTTGCCTGGATACCAACCTAAGCCTTTTGGACTTACGGCATGAACCAGTGAAGTCGCACAAATGAAAACCCCGCCTTTTGCACTCTTTCTTGGGGAAAGACCTTGTCCGCAGACAAGACGTGTGGCGGGGTGTGTTGGACGGTATTTTACCTCGGCTGTCGCTACTCCCCGGACTTGAACATCCGCGGAAACGTCACCGCCCGATCCCGGTCCCTGATGCGGTAACCCGTTGCAGCCCGACCGAACACCCCATCCACCACACCAACCTCTTCAAGGAAAGCCGCGTCCAGCATCCGTTTGCGAAACGCACTCTTGTCCACCTCCCGCCCCAGCACGACCTCATAGGTTTGCTGCAACTGCGGCAAAGTGAACGGCTCCGTCAACAGAAACGCCGGCAGCGAGGTGTACTCCACCTTGCTGCGAAGCCGTGCAACGGCCGCCGCCAGAATCTGGGAATGGTCAAACGCCAGCCGCTTGCGCCGCGCCTCCTCCACCTCCACCCACTGGGATTCAGGCGCCCCCGCGATAGGTACCTCAGCCTGCCCGACCGGCAAGGTAATCAACGCGAAATAGGCACTGGTCACCGACCACCCCCGGGGATCCCGCCCCGAATCCCCCCAGCTGGCCAGCTGCTCCAGATACGGCGCCTTCACACCCGTCTTCTCCCGCAACTTGCGCGCCGCGCAGTCCTGCAGTGACCTGTCCTGGTTCACGTCCACGAACCCGCCAGGCAAGGCCCAGCGCCCTGGAAACGGTTCGCGTTCGTCATCGGGCCGGCGTACCAGCAGCACGGCCAGCTTGTCGTCGATCACCGAAAAGATCACCACATCCACCGTCACGAGCGGTCGCTCGAAGTCCAGATGAGGGTCGGTCGAAATCTTTTTGTTCATGGGCTTGACTTTATCCGGTTGGGTTGTACTATGCAACTTAATAAGGGTTGTACAGTGCAACTCAAAAGCGAAAGGAGCCCATCATGCTCGGTATCCAATTCCTCAAGGCCCAGCCCACTACGTACCTGCTTCAGTTTCGCAAGGGCCAGATCGTCCGCCAGGGAGCCGGGCTCTCGTTCTTCTTCTACGCGCCCAACAGCACCGTGGTGGCCGTGCCCGTGGCCAGCCGCGACAGTGGCTTCATGCTGGAGCTGGTGACCAGCGACTTCCAGAACGTCACGGTCCAGGGCCAGATTAGCTACCGGGTGCGCGATCCCCAGCGAACCGCCGCCTTGATGGACTTCTCCCTGCACCCCAACGGCCAGGGTTACGCATCGGAAGACCCCCAGCGCTTGGGTGATCGGGTGGCAATGCAGGCCAAGGTCATCGTCCAGCAGGCGATCCAGGCGCTGGAGCTGAAACAGGCGCTCAAGGCCTCGGCCGATACCGCCAGGGCGGTTCAGCAGCAGCTGGAAGCCCAACCCGAGATCCAGGCCCTGGGCCTGGAAATCCTGGGGGTATCCATCGTGGCCATCAAGCCGACGCCAGACATTGCCCGGGCCCTGGAGGCCGAAGCCCGGGAATCCAACCTCAAGGCGGCAGACGACGCGATCTACCTGCGGCGCATGGCTTCAGTGGAGCATGAGCGCTCGATTCGCCAGAACGAACTGGACACCGAGATCGCCGTCGAGCAAAAGCAGCGCCAGATCCAGGAAACCCAGATGGAAGCCAAAGCCGCGGTCATGCGTCGCCAGAACGAGCTGCGCGGCGAACAAATGGCCTCGGACATCGATCTGGAGCAACGCCGCAAGGATCTGGTGGAGGGTCAGGCTGCCAACACCCGCAAGCTGGCCGAGGCCGAAGCCCACAAGGTCAGCACCCTCATGCAAGCTCTGGAGAAAGCCGATCCCCGGGTGGTCCAGGCCCTGGCGGCCGCCGGCATGCAGCCCGGCCAGTTGATCGCCCAGGCCTTTAGTGGCATTGCGGAGAAGGCGGAGCGGATCGGCCAGCTCAATGTCTCGCCTGAATTGCTCAACTCGCTGATGGCGGGGGTACCCCAACGTGCTGCCGCTCACAAGGGGGCCATGTGACACGCACAGGAGCAGCGTGGGTGGCCGGCGGGGTCGAACGCAAGGTCGTGCTGGTCACCCGGCACAGTCGGCTGGAGGAGCTGATCGTGCGGCACAACACCCTGGCCCAGGCCAAGTTCTATGTAGAGCACTTGGGAGCAGACTTCGGCGACTACCTGGCGGAGAACGAGGCCTATGCCCGCAGCCTGAGGATCGTGGTCCAGGCCCTGCAGGCCTGGGGCCGTTACCAGCTGCTGGACCGCCAGATGTTGCCGAACTTTGTGTTCTCGCCCACGGACATCGTGGTGGCGCTGGGCCAGGACGGTCTGGTGGCCAACACCATGAAGTACCTGCAGGGGCAACCACTGATAGGGCTGAATCCAGAGCCCAGCCGCTGGGACGGGATTTTGTTGCCGTTCCGCCCAGAGGATCTGGGTTCGGTGCTGGAGGATGTGGCCGCGGATCGCCGGGAGACCAAGGCGGTGACGATGGCGGAGGCCCGACTGTCGGATGGGCAGAGCCTGCGGGCGGTGAACGATCTGTTCATCGGACCCAGGTCACACACCTCGGCCTTGTACGAACTGAGCTACCAGGGGAAGACGGAGTTTCAGTCCTCTTCGGGGCTGATCGTGTCCACGGGGTTGGGGTCGACGGCCTGGCTCAAAAGTGTGGTCACGGGATCACTGGCGATTGCGAGTTCGCTGGGGGCTGGTCGCCCCGGAACGGAGTACACGCCGATAGCTTGGGACTCACTGGAACTGGCGTTTGCTGTGAGGGAGCCGTTTCCGAGCCGGACTTCAAGCACCAGCCTGGTGTACGGGCGCGTGCAGGCGGATCAACCGCTGCGCATCCGTTCGCGCATGCCGGAGTCCGGGATCATCTTCTCGGATGGCATTGAGGCGGACTTCCTGCGCTTTACTGCGGGCATGGAGGCTACCGTGTCGGTGGCGGCCTTGCAGGGACAACTGGTTCACTGAAAGGGGAAACACAGAATGGGCAAGGGAATCATTGCGCTGGACGCCGATGGGGTGCTGCTGGACTACGGTTTGGCCTATGCAGGCGCCTGGGAGCGGGCGTTTGGGCAGTATCCGCGGGAGCGGGATCCGCAGGCCTACTGGCCGATGGATCGCTGGGAGGTCGAGCGGGTGGAGGGGGAGCGCCTGGATCGGTTGCGGCGAGCATTCGACGAAGACTTCTGGGCTTCGATACCACCTGTACCGGGCGCGGTGGATGCCTGTCGGGCATTGGCGGACGCTGGGCATGAGCTGGTATGTGTGACGGCCTTGCCTGAGGAGTTCAGGGCGGCTCGGGAGCGCAATCTTCGGTTGCACGGGTTTCCGATTGATCTGGTGCATGCGACTGGGCACGAATCGACGACGGTGAGCCCGAAGGCTGAGACGCTGAATGCGTTGAAACCTTGTGCGTTTGTGGATGACTTTCTGCCGTACTTCGTTGGTGTGGATGGGCAGATTCACCGGGCCTTGATTCTTCGGGGAGCAAACGGATCACCGAATGAGGGGCTGCTGATGGCGCATACGGATTCGCAGCATGGGGATTTGGCGCGGTTTGTGCGGTGGTGGCTTGTGGCGAGGGTGTAAGCGGCTCGTGCGGGCGGGGAGTGTAAACAGGTGGAATGCCGGATAGCGGCTTCCATGTGCGCATTTTCAGCGTGAAGGAAGTCCGGCATTTTCTCGCGAGGCAGTTCCATCGGTGTCATTGCCGAACAGCGTTGCAACAAGTGTCAAGCAAACGTGAGAAGTCGGGGCACAGGTACTTCTCGTACCGTTCCCAAACGTATTCCTCGCGCTCGCCCGTCTCCTTGTTTTCGCGCATGCCGTTCAACCACAGGCTGCGCTTATCGAGTTTCGCCATCTTGTGCTTGACGTGCGGTCTTACGCACAGCAGACAGCGTACTCAGGCTATTCGAAGCGTCGGATCTTGAAGTCGCCGCCCCAGCTTCGCGCAGGGATCGATAGGCATCGGGACAAGTGGTCGTTCCGCGGGTACGACGGATACTGCGCGTGTCCCCGCGGAAACAGAATGCTGCTTGAGGCCGTACCTAGAGGAAATGAGTCATTAACTGATTGGCGAACTAGCCCTGCTCGGGACTATGACGCCCTGACGCAAAGCGCCTACGACATTGAGGCCAGTGGAGCAGTCCACTGTTTCGGGTCGCCTGAATCTGTGATCGCCACGTCCCGTCCGGCGAGACAAGGGCTACACCTCGTCCGGCGCCGTCGTTGGTCAGTTCATGAGTGCAGACCTAACACCGACCGCGCCCAATCCCGGTCGTGCGCCGCTGCAATCTTCATGTTCGGTGTGACGATCCCTTTGAGCCGCTCATACTCCAGTTTGCCCTTTGGATCGCCTGCATCAGATGCGCGCTTGAACCATGTGAGGGCGGCGGCGAGGTCGCGCGGCACACCGCCCTTGCCGTGTTCCAGCGCGTCGCCGTATCGCAGCATGCCGTGCAGCGACCCGGCCTCTGCCGCCTTTCGGTACCAGCTGACGGCCTTCGCCATCTCCTTTTGCTGCCCGCCTTTGCCAACTTCGAACGATTCGCCGCAGAGCTCCATGCCCCATGCATCGCCAGCTTCGGCGCCGCGGCAATACCAACTGATCGCCTCCACCACATTGGTGGTCGGAACGCCGACGCGCTCTTCAAGTGCGCGCCCCAGCAGCACCATCGCCCACGGTTGGCGCATTTCCGCAGCCTTGCGGTAGTAGGCCACGGCTGCGGATGGATCCCTCGCCACGCCTGCGCCTTCCTGGAGCGCCTGTCCGAGCAGAGCGATGCACCAGGGATCGTTGGCAGCTGCACCTTCGCGGTACCAGCGCACCGCCTCCGCCGGGTCGCGGGGCTGGCCTCCTCGGCCATTTGCGCGCCATTGTCCGTAGACTCCCATCGACCAGGTGTGACCGGTCTCCGCGCCCCTCTTCAACCAGACGAGGGCCTCCGCCTCATTCTTCGTGTAGCCGCCCTTGCCGAGTTCGTAGGCCTGTACAACTTTCGTGATGCTGAAATGGTCGCCTGATTCCGCCGATTTGCGGTACCAGACAATCGCCTGCTCCTCATTCTTTGTCACCACCGGTGTACCGTTCTCGAGCGCGGCTGCGTACGAACGCATCGCGCCCGCGTGGCCACCCTTGGCAGCATCGATCAAGTGGCGCATCGCTTCGGCGGGATTCTTGGTTAGCCCCCCGATGCCGTTCAGATACGCATTGCTCAGCGCAACCATGCCGCAGACGTCCTTCAGCGCGGCCGACCGCTTGTAGAGCTCCACGGCACCCTTCTCGTCCTTAGCCACATTGGGCGTACCTACTTCTAGCAGCCCGCCGTAAAGCGCCATCGCCCTGGCGTTGTTGCCCTCCATCGCCTTGAAGAGCCAGTTCGCGCGTTGGTACTCGTCCTTGGGCAGCTTGCCGAGGCCTTGCCCATGTGCGTCCGAGAGAGCAATCATGCCCCAGGTATCGTGGGCGGCGATGGCTTTCTGGAACCACGTGACCGCGGCCTCTCCGTTCTTGGCCAAGCCGCCTCTGCCGCTAGCAAGCGCGCTGCCGTACTGGACCATCGCCCAGGTGTTGCCCGCCTGCGCCGCCTTTCCCCACCACTTGACCGCCTCTGCAGCGTTTTTGGTCAACGGAGCCTTGCCCATTTCATAGGCCTGGGCCAATTCGACCATCGCATTGGCGTCATTCAGATTCGCCGCGGCCTCATACCACCGGACGGCCGCCGCCTCGTTCCTGGCGACGTTTCCGCGACCCGATTCTAGGTACCTCCCGTAAGTCACCATCGACCAGAGGTCGTTGGCGGTAGCGCCGCGTTGGTACCACTGGCCGGCCTTGACTTCGTCTTTCGCGAATCGGCCCCTGCCGATTTCGAAGGCGTGTGCAACCACACCCATAGCCCGGCCCTGCTGCCGTTCGGCAGCCTTCAGGTACCACTGTAACGCGGCCGATTCGTCGGGCGCGCGCAGCCCGCGTCCCGCCGCAAGTGCGTCGGCATAGACCAGCATTGCGCTGGGATGTCCTTTGGCGGCGGATTTGCCCCACCACTTGACTGCCTCAACGGGATCTTTGGCGTACTTGCCTTTACCGACTTCGTAGGCGTGGGCCACCATGGCCATCGCCCATGCATCGCCCATATCCGCGGCCTGCCGGTACAGGTCATAAGCCGTATCGACATCGGTAGTCAATCCGCCGATGCCGCGCTCCAGGGCGCCTGCATAGGCCGCCACGCCCGCTGGAGCGCCCTTGTCTTTGGCTCGCCCATACCATTTCACGGCCTCGGCTTCGTCCTTGGCAAGTCCACCCAATCCTCTCTCATAGTAGTTTCCGAGGGATGACATTGCAGAACCATTGCCTGCGCGCGCGCCAATGCCGTACCAGTACACGGCCTCCTTCCGGTCCGATGTCAGGCCGGCAACGCCCGTGGCGTACGCGCGTCCTAGGATAAATGCTGCGGTGCCGTCACGGGGTGCGGATCGGGTGATTTCGGCAATCGTCTTCGCCTTCAATGAGGAATCCATCGCAGGATCTTCGAGCCACTCGCTCCATGCCTCTAGTGACGGATTTTTTCGTTGTGTGCCGACGGAAGGCCGTGCTTGGATTGACGGCGTTGGCGCCGCTTCTCGAATAGTATTCCACACCGATTGGTCCCAGCCGGTCGTACTGGCAGGCGCGGGGGGGGCGCCGATCCGGCTTTGACCGGTCGCACTTTGCGATGCCAGCGCCATCATCAGGGCGCCCATCGCCGCCGCTTTCGTCAGAGAATGGTTCATCCTAGCCTCTCGTTCATTCAAGTTTGCTGATGCCGCCATACCCCTGGCGGCTGTATCGGGAAATTGCGGATTACTTGCACGGGATTTCCTTGCGTTCTAGGCGCTCGAGCTTCCCGCGCAGTTCGGCCGCGAGCGCCGCGTTCGACTCCGCTTGAGCGCCCTTCACCGCCGCCTTTGCACTGGTGATCGCGTCGTCGAAGCGGGGCGGAACCGGCAAGCACGCGAATGCAAGTGCCAGTGTCATGTTGCTCTTGACGGTCGGCTGGCGCCGGGATCTGTCCTTTAGGAGCGGCAGAAGCAGCTCCGCCCGGTTGGGGTTGACCGCCTGGCTGCTGCGATGTGCTTGCGAGGCCTCCCGCCAGCTCGTGACGAAAAGAAGATCCAGCATGCCCTCGCGGTGCCGTTCCAGCACGGCAGGGTCCTGCGCGCCCTCGGGCCCCGGCACGGGATGACGCAAGGCCGCGGTCAAATCCGTGAAGGCCTTGTCGCGCGCGAGCGCACCACTAACCACCCCCTCGCGCTGGGAATAGACCGCGGCGGCGAGATATACGGAGGGGGCCCAAAGGCCCTGCTCGCTCAGACTCTTGGTCGTCTCAAGCCACGCAGTCTCGGCAGTACCAGGGGCCAACTTCTTGCTGGCGTCGGCATCCCACCACGTGGGCTGGGTCGAGCGTGCGATGACTGCCTCCGTATGCCGGGCATACTGCTGGTCGAGCGCCCGCCAGAAGCCGTTTGCATCGTTCTTCCCGGTGCGGGGGTCTTGGGCCAGTCTAGCTGCGACCTTCAGTGCTTCCTGCCAGTTGCTCGAGCCGGGGGAGGCTTGGTGGAGCTTGGCAATGGCCCCTGGCAGGCTGTCTTGATTGGCCGCTGGGGGGGGCGGTTTATCCAGATGGGTCGGGGGAGGAGCGGGATCTGGTTTCTGGGTGAGCAACGTGCCCGCCGTCCCGGCTACCAGAAGGGCTGTCATCCCGACCAGAATGGTCATCACTGGCAGAGGGCGGCGTGGCTGGGGAGCCGGCGCCGGCGAGGGCATCGGGGTAGGACTGGGCGTCGGGGCCGGAGTGGGCTTGGGCGCGATGAATTCCTTGTACGCCGCATCGTGATCGGCTCGGCGTAGGACGAATGCCTCGGAAGGTTCGGGGAGCAGCCGCAGCAACTCGTCAATCTGCGCAATGTAGCTGGCGTGTGGAAGAAGACCGTCCCCGGGAAGGTCGGCATGCCCCCATCGCTCGAGCTCCTCTGGGAAGCGATCGATGAACGCGTTGACCTCCGGGAAGCGTCCCACGCGTTCCACGCCGCCCCATTCGCTATGGCCCTTTCCATCGCGCAGTAGGCGCAATTTGTGCCCAAGCGGGGCGAGATCGTCGCGCCAGTCCAACCGTATCAAAGGTGCCAGGCGATGCTGCTCCTTCACCCACCTTCTGCGCAGGTACTGTTCTGCAGGAGGCCAACCGCTGGCCTCCACGAATCTCACCAGGTCGGCAAGCACCTGCTGCAAGCGGGGTGACATTCCCGGCATCGGCACCTGGCGTGCTTCGTCCGCCCACGGCGCCAGGGGCAGCATCGCCATGGGCTCGATGCCTTTGTGGACGGAATAGCCGAAGTCGATGAGCTTCACCCGGTTCCAGAGCGGCTTGACAAAAAACTCCGCGTCCTCGCGATTCATAGGGAAGACGGTCGAAGTGCTGGCAGCCATGACGATGTTGCCGAGGTGGAGGTCGCAATGGACGAACCGCGCTTCGTGGAACGCTTGCAGCGCCACGAAGATTTCCCGCGTTAACCTCAGAAAGTTCTGCTGGGGAACGAACGGATGCCGAAGCAGCTTGCCGTCCAGGAAGACGCGCATCCGCGCCCAGCTGTGCAGATCTGGCCCCTCGTCGTAGGTCTTGAGAACGGTGGTGCGGCCTTTGCGCAGATGCGCCGGTGTCCTGCCAGTGTGCAGTGGGCTGCCCACGACGCTCAGGTGCGCCAGGCGATAGCGGTGCGGCAATTTTTCGTGGTCTGCTTTCAGCAACATGGAGAGCTCGGTTTCATTGAAGATGCTCAAGTCCGAGTCCTCGTCTCGTCCATACTTCTTGGTCCAAATGACCGCCCTGTTCCCCTCGTCGTTCGTTTCCACCGCACGGGTCACCTCGATCGCCTTGCCTTCACGCTCGATCCGCAAGGGACGTTCGGTCAGCAGGGCGTTCAGCAAGGTCTGCCACAGCTTCGAAGGCTGCGGTGGTAGCAACACCGTCCGTTGTCGGGCGCCAGGATTCAGGGGCGTCTCACCCACGATGCCATCACCTTCCGGGAAGTAAGTGTTTTACGCAACCGATCGAGGATTGCAGCCAGGCCGCTGGTGAATGTGTGGCCGGCGGGCCGTGCCAGCAAGACCGTGATGTCGTCTTGGCTGCCGTTCGCGCGTGCGCTCTGTGCCATGACCTTGGAGCACGATGCAAGATCCTGGGCCAATCCCAGGTGCGCGGTAATCTGCGAAGAAGTGAGGCCACGGTGCAGTCCGTCGCTGCACAGCAGGAGGACGTCGCCTGGCACGAGGCTCACGCGCACCACTTCCGGCGTGCCCATGAAGTTCGTGCCTACCATGCGGGCAGGGTCTTCAGGCCGCGAACCTTCGGGCGGTTGCTCGCCCATGCGCTCGAACGTCTGGTCCTCGCTCATATAGCGAACCGCTTCGCTGGATAGCACGTAGGCCCTGGCATCGCCCACCCGGACCACGCAGCCCTGGGCCTGGCCGGCCTGCGTGCCGGGGAACAGCCATGCCGCGGCGAGTGTCGCAGCCCCTGGCGAGAACGTGACCTCGCGCAGCTTGAGCTGCACATGGGCTTCCGCGAGCTCCATCCATCTCTGGATGTACGTGTCGTTAGACAAGGACTCGACGGGAAGTCTGATGCAATGGTCCACCAGCGCCGCGCTGGCGACCGAGCCACGCGCGCCCCCGCCAACGCCGTCCGCGACCGCCGCGGCTAATGGACGCGCGTCGTTGCGCAGGGCGCTGCCGCCCGGAATCGCATGGCCCACCCCGTCTTCGCATCCGTCCTTGTGCCCTGTTCCGGCGAGCTGGGCCCAACCCAGCTCCCAGCCGCCCTCCGACTTGCTGCCGCTGGCCGTAAACACGGCCTGGCTGCCGACGCCGGTACGCGGCTCCTGGACTTGCATCGCCTTCACACTCGTTCCACGCAGATGTCCAAGATGCCGTCCGCCTCCAGCCCGCCCAACCTGAGCCACGCCTCGTGCTTGTCCTGGTTGAGCGCGAGCAGGAACCGGTCGGCAGTCCGCAGGCCGCCGGAAAAGGTTCCGTTGCGCCCCTTCGCGGTGTTGACGCGGAACTGGTGCGTCGATTCGTCATAGCTCTCGAGCACCAAGTGCTCGCGGGATACGAAGCTCACAGCACCGGGGGGCTCCGCAGTGTCCAGGACGGCCTGGCCTTCGACATCTTTCTGCCCCGTCACGCAATACCCCCTAGAACTCTGGTGCCGTCCAATGATGTACGGAAAGCCATTCGCGTGCAAGGGGACCGTTGCCTCCGCCGCGCCGTTGCGCAGCCTCAGTACAGCGATCGCCGGCGTCACGCGTCCGGTCGCGCTGTGCAGCGGAGTTTCGGCCGATGCATGGGCCGCGCCGGGTGTGTTGCGACGGATCATGGTCTGGTACAGGGCCGGATTGTCTCCGTCCGTCTGCTGGACGTCCGTCGCCTCTGCCTGCGGTTCCGGGCTCGCCGGTGCAGCCTCCGGGTCAACCGTGATGTAGTCGCCGTCGAAGCAAATCCTCACGTCGAACTGGTTGCCGGACCAGGACACCAGCGTCTGGACCATGGCTCCGTCGGCCATGACGCTGTCGGTGAGCAGCGTGCAGCCGTAGAACTCGTCCAGCCGCAGCAGGCCCTGGACGCCAGGGGCCTTCTGGATACGGTTCTTGATAACGCGGTTGCGCACGGCTTGTGGCAGCGCCACGACGTCGCGCAGGAACTGGGCCGGCGCGTCCCTGCATTCGATCCGGACCTCGCGTACCGAATAGACGGTGGTGGGATCCTCGTTGTGCACCAACTGGATGTGGCGGCGCGCGAACATCGTGGAGCCCTCGGTAACGGCATTGAACAGGCCTTCGATGCCGAACTGGGACGCCGGGGTGATCGGTGCCTCGACGACGACTTCCCGGTAGCGCTCGAGTTCCGGAGGCTGCGGGAGCGCGCGGCGCTGGATTCCTAGAATCCGGTCGATGAAGGATGGACACCGCTGGAACGGCGGCCTGGGGCTGCTCCCGCCGCCGGCGGCAGCGTCATCAGGGAGGGAAATGGCGGAACTAAACATGGCTGGCTCCTTGAAGTTGCGGTTGAGGTAGCGACAGATACGTAAGGCAACCTATCGCCTGGCCCGGTTCAGAACCGGACCCGTAGCACATGGCATCTGGGCTCTGGGGTTCCGGCCGTCACGTAGGAGACGCCGTGGGGAATCTGCATTCGCCGCAGCTCATGGGACAGGGCTTCCAGGCGGGGCAGGTCGATGTCTTGCAGCAGGCGCCTGCTGATCGTGAGGTCCAGGCACGGCACTGCGCCCGCCAGCGCTGCCTGCAGGTGGATGGCCCTGGACCATCCGTCTAGCAAAAACAGGCGCAGCTGCGCCAGGTCCGCAGCCTGGCTGTGGGACGTGAATGCGGGCTCGGCAGCGGGTGCTCTCATCTCAGTTGCTCCGCCAGCGGGTACATGCCGTTGACCAGCGCCATTCCGATTTCTGCCGCGACGTTCGGTCCGCGGTCGTTCGGCGTGTCGATCAGCTGTGTACGCCGGTTCCAGTTGCGCTCCGCGACGACGATGACAACTTTGTCCCAAGTCGGGCTTCCCGGCTCGCGAAGCATGAGAGCGACCCACTTTACGGCGGGCATATTGCATTTGCCCGCGTTGTTTGCCAGCACGTGCCACCGGGGCGAGTTCCTAGGCGTGGTGAGCAGCGCGGAGCGAAAGCGTTCGCATTGAGCGCGCCACTGCGACAGCGTCAGCGACAGGTTGCGGCCGGACTCCGCGCTCATCACGGGGGTGCCACTTTTCATGGCGAGCTGCAACTGGTCCTGGGCTTTGCCCGGGGCGCAGGGCAGGCGCGAGCGGCCGGTCGCCTTAGCCGCATTGCGGCATGCCGACGCCGCAGTGCCGTGCGTCGCCACGCGCTCCAGGCCGGCGATGACCAGTTTCGCCTCCGACAGGGTGACGGCAGGCTTGACGTTCGACGCGAGGCGCCGCCAACGACCGTCGTCCTGCTGCGCTGCGGTGACCAGATGGAGGGGCGCCTGTTCGGTACGTCCGTTGGCCGCCGAAGCCAGGTGCAGCAAGGCGCTGGCGGCGCCCACGGGCGACAGCAGGGCGTCGCCTGTGCCGAAGAGTTCGGCAACCAGGTCGACAAACTGTGCGCCGCGGCAGTTCCGCCAGGCATTGCGCGAGCAGGCGCGCATCTCGGCCCGGTCCATGCGGACCGCGGGCGCTGTCAGAAGGCTGCCTCCCGGCCGCCGCATCAGGCGGCCTGCGAACCGGGTTGCGCTGAGGCCGGGCAACTGCGTGCCCCCGATCACGTCCATCTGGTCGACCCAGCCGATGGCCTGGGCCATGTCCGCCACGGCCCGCAGGCGCCGCATGGCGCAGTCGGGGTCGAAATCCTGCGCGCGGCACATGACCAGGTCGATCATGGGCTCCGTGAGCGAGTGGGTCAGGATATCGGGTAGTTCGGCACGCTCACGTTCGCTCAGCCCGGCGCCGGTCAGCGCCATCGAGATTGGGATCTTGGTGATGCTGCCCGGGCGTGCGCTGGTGGCCAGTGCCTGGTTTCCCAGGTCGGCGTTGGGGCGGCGCGTGTTGGCGAAGGGCAGCGCGGGACAGGTGTTCGTCGCGCTGACGCCGCCATGGCGGGCGGCAAAACACGCCGAGTGCGCACTGGCTGTGGCCAGAAGGCCTGAGGAGGCAGCGTTCGCCACCAGCACTTCCACCCGCTCCGCGCGCGCCCCTCCATACATGTCTTGGGCGCCGGCGGTGTTGCACCAGTTGCACTGGCGGCACGCGTCTTCCTGGCCGGTGTAGCAGTCGGCTGTTAGCTGTGCCCGGCGCTGGACGTCCGTGTCGATCGCTAGACGGACATGGCGGCCCTGGGGGAAGCCAAGCTGTGGTCCGGTTCCCGGACCAGTCCGTGCTTCGTTTGGCGCGTGGCCCCGCGCCGGCGCAACGTAGCGGTGGATCGGCGCTAGCAGGAATCCCGCGTGCGCGGGAAGCAGCACTCTCTGCGCGCAAGGGTCGGCGCCGCCGCCGATGCACCCCGGCACGCGAAACGGGTCCGGCTGGTTGTGGGTGTCCGAGCGGAACCTGTCCTGGATCGGGAAGGAGTTCACCGCCGCCGCGTTCCACCAGAGCAGCAAGGCGATCATCGCCGCTGCGATGGTGACGGCGACGACCGCGAAGGTGCGCAACGAGCTCGATTCAGGGTGCGTGTCCATGGCTTCTCCTTGATGTCAGGCGCGCCAGCGCGGCGCCTGTGGTGAAAATGCAGTGATCCTTGCGCGCGGCGTCTGAGGGCGGCGCTGCGGCTGCTTCGCGAGCGGACTGTTGTGGGCCGCCAAGGCCGTCCAGATCGCCGTGCTGCACAACGCGGTTCCGCCGAACCCATACAGCGGAAATGTGACCCCCGCGAGCGGCAGCCACGCCAAGGCCGCGCCGGCGCTGACAAGGACCTGGGCAATCGCCATCGCCACGGCGACAGCGACCATCCACACGGGGAGCAGGTCCAGCCGCCGGGCGGCGACGCTCCGGCCCGGCATGCCTGCCCGCATGTACAGGTTCCAGGCGCGCAACTGTCCGAGCGGCAACGCCGCTAGCCAGGCTAGCAGCAACAGGAGCCAGCCGGCCGCCCCGGCCGCGCCCCAAGTGGCGGTGAGCATGACGTAGCCGAGGTCCGACGGCATCTGGATCGGCGCGCCGCTGGCCAGCGTGCAGCGTGCGAGATTCATGTATGCGGCTGCGCCGCACCAGGGGACCAGCGTGAGCCGGTTGACGGGCTGGCGCGGCGAAAAGGCCATTAGCCACAGCGCCTGTGCGAGATTGGCGCTACTCGGATTCGCGAAGGGTTGTGCGCGCATCTCGGCGCGCTGGCCTGCCTGCTTGCTCACTTGCGGCAGTACCTTGACCATGCCTGTGTGCCACGCGGCAATGCCCAAGGCGATGAACGCGGCCGTCACGGCGGCGCAAACGTGCATGCCCCACCGTCGGCCGACGGCCATTGCAATGAAGGACGGACCGATGACCACGCCCGAAAGGGCGATGACCAGCATCGGGCCCTTGTCGTCCGAGAGCACGAAACCGGCGGTGCACGCGGCGAGGCCGGCGGCTGCCAGCAGGATCCCGGCCAGCAGCCGCGGACGGGAGGACTCCCATTCGTTCCACCGGTAGAAGAGCCAGGCGATGACCAGCCACGCCATGAGACGCAACGCTTCTCCGCTCACGTGGGGCTTGCCCCCGCCGCGCAGCCCGGGAACGCCAAGGAAGTCGCGACTCGGGAGGTAGCCCAGCCAGCCCATTGCGATGACGATTAAGCAAGGGACAGCAAAGCGCAGCAGCCGCTGCCGCGCGCCCGTGGCCGGCAGGCGCGCGAAGAAGGCGACGATGAATTGGAGAATCGGGCGCCGTGTTGCGACGACGAGCAAAAAGAGGCCGACGGCCAACCAGAGGCCGTCGAGTTGCTGCAGCCCGAAGTAGCGCGCCCCTGCCGCGGCGGGCTGCCTGAGCAGCCCCCTTGGCACGACGGGTCCGCGCGCGGCGAAGTCGATCACTTGCAGGCAGCCCACCCCGCAGAACAGGATCCAGCCTGGCCACACGAACGCCGTCCATGTACTACTGCCTGCCTGCTCCGCCTGGTGGACGCGGCGTACTGGCAGGAGCAGCAGCATGGCTGCGGCAGCGGTCACCGCAATCCAGACTGCCCCGGGCCACTGGAAAGGCCGGAGCAGCCAGGCCAGCACCGCCCAGCACGCGAACGCCAGAGCGCCGCCGCGCATCCCCGAGCGGCGCGCGCCCTGGAGACCCAGCCAGCCCAGCAGCGCCGTAGCCGCCAGCATGCAGCCGCTGAACTTGTGCAGCGCGAGGGCGCGAATGTCCTGGCCAAGCGCGTCCCAGTGACTGTTGCGCCACACCTCCCACAGCCAGATGCCGGAGGGTGTCTGCGTCGGGACGGCATAGCGGCTGCCCAATGCCTCCAGGGGCAGCGATGCCAGTGGCTGTGCCAGCGCCATGAGCGCGGCCGCGACCGCACACGACAGCAAAAACTCGGGCAGCGCGTTGATGATCGACGAGTTCGGGGGAGGGAAGGATTGGGTCATGGATCGCCTCGTTGTCCTGGCGAGATTTACGGTGTGCTCATGCATTTCTGGCCCATGAGCGTGCACTCACTCCCCGCGTCTTGAGAGTCCGGGCGTTGTCCCTGACCTTGCTTGGCGGCGCTGCTGAGTACGACTGGTACGTGGTCGGGTTGCGTGCAACATGCAGTCCGCCGCCCGGCGATGGGCCAGGACTTGACGCGTTCACGTATCTGTCGGAGAAGAGGATGTTTGAACCCAGCACCGCTTGGAGCCACTATGGATGAAGACAGGGATTTCGTTGAGCAATTGATACGGCGGCGCCGTCCGTCGAACGAGGAATTGCTGGCCGAACTTTTGCGGTATCGCGCCGTCGTGCGCGCGCGACAGACCACGCCGGCCGCGAGCGGTTCCGCCGCCCGGGAACGCTTCGCGCTGTTCCTCGACCTGTGCGTGTGGTACGCGACCGCGGGCCATGTCTTCCGGCAGCCCAAGCTCGCGGCTTTGGCGAAAGACATCGCCGACCGGACGTGGGACAGGCTGCTGGCGCAGGAGTTTGCGGATCGCGAATTCCTGTACGGTTACCGCGAAGGTGGCGGCAAGAGCGTGTACTCGTGGGCCTGGCAGTCGAGCAAATACGCGGTGCTCGACGTCCTGAGGAAGCCGGGTGATCCGAACGACGTGTCGCTCACCGAATTCGACGAAGCCGACGCGGACGCGGATGATTTCAGCCCGCGCGTCTGGCCCGTTCAATTGAGCAGCTCTGAAACGCCGCTGCGGGAGTCACGCCTGCGGGTCGCCGCCTTGAAGCCTTGGCTGGCGCGCATCGCAGATGACATGCCGGACAGCACGCTCAACCTACCCGCAGGCAGCGGGAAAGTGTCGACGGTGGTAATGGGCATGGACCACAAGCGCATCTGGATCAAATGGCTCGCACTGAACGGCGATCACCATCTGTTCGATCTGCCTGAGGCCGCGCTCGCGCAGCAGATGGGAATTGCCAAGGTGACCTTGCAGCGCTACGTCGCGGAAGCCTACGGGTATATGCTGGCGCATCCGGACTTCCGGGCCAACCTTGACCTGATGATTCCGAACCGCCAGCGTGGGACGGACAGGACGGACAAGGAACTGCGGGAAGGCCTGGTCCGCCACCTCACAGGTCCGGATGGGAAAAGCGATTTCCGCAGCCTCGTCCACACGTGGGTCGCTTGGCATCTGGCCGACTGATGCGCGACCCTGCCGCTGCCCTTCGCGCGCCGCCCGGCTCCTTCAAGGTGAGGAGCTGCAGCGCGCCGTCCGCCTGGAACCGGGCCGGCCCCATTGACGCGCTCCGCCAGATGTGCAAGATGCAGGACAACGGCGCGCACCACTGCTTGCGGGCGCCGGGCGCGCGAGCTCGCCGTCCTGGGGCCCGAGCGGTCTTTTTCGACCTTGGCGGAATCCGATGAACGCGCTTGAGAGGGCATTGGCGAAATTCAGTCACGACGCGGGCGTTTTGGACGCGTTGACGCAACTTCGCCATCAGCAGGAGGTGCGAGTCCAGTGGCGGCGCGAATCCGGCAAGACGCGGATCGTGAAGACCTACACAGGCTCTTTGCGGCCCTTGCAGGCGCTTGAATTCGGCATTCTCAGTCATCCCCTGCTTCCGGAACGGTTCCGGCACCTCGTGCGTTACGACTTAGCGACGCCGCTGGCCGGTACGGAAATCGTGATGCGCGATTGCGGCCTGGACTTGGAAGACTGGGCTGTCCTAATGCGGCAGGCAGTGGTCAACCCGTTGGCTTCGCTTCCGAACCTTGTTGCCGTCTGGCAAGGCGTGCTGGCCGCGCTGCGCAAGTTGCACGCTGCTGGTTTCGTCCATTGCGACATCAAGGCAGACAACATCTGCATTCCCGCCAAGGACGTCGCCGTCGATCGAGAGGGGAGCATCACGGGTTGCATGGACCTCTCACGCTTGACGTTGATCGACTTTGGGCTAGCGTTGCCGCCGGTGCAAGGCATCGTTCCCCGCAGCTGCTACGTGGAGCAGGGGGCCATCGTAGTACGCCCAGCCGGCCCCAGCATTTCCCGCTCCTACCGCGACGCCCTTGCGGAGGCGCAGCGCCTCTACCTGGCCAGCGAGCCAAGCCGGCGCGGCCGGCCGGCCTGGCTGGAGTTGATGAACGGGATCGACGGCGGCGTGGACATTCATGGCTTGGCCTACATGGTCGAGTCGCAACTCGCCAGGTTCAGGTCCGAGCTGCAGGTCACGCCGGCCGACACGGATGCCGATTTGCGCAAGGCCCATGATTTTCTGGCGGCGCTCAAGGCCGAGAGCAGGTCGGAAACGCCGTTACGAACGGACATGCCGGCCGGCAAATCCGACCCACCTGCCGCCGCGCTCGTGTTCCCCTTTCAAATTGCCTCGCCGGAAGCGCCGCGCCAGTCGGCTGCGCGTGTGACGGTTGCCACCCACAAACAGAGAATTTCTGGAGGACCCAAGATGAAATACGCCATCGACGGCAGCAACGTGCTGCTCGGTTTGCGTCTGGATGGGGCGCCATCCGTCCGCCTGTTCGCGAGGCTGATCGCGGGCCTGCGCCAGCGCGGCGATGAGCTTCAGCTGTATTTCGATAACAGCACCGTGCACCGCATGCGTGACCACGACCGGCTCGCCGAATGGCATGCGCTGCAAGGTGCCCTGGAATCGGAAGGGATCAAGCCCAGCTTCGCGTCGAGAGCCGATGTGCCGATCGAGGAGTTTTGCGCGAGGACCGGTGCGGCGCTGATCAACACCACGGACAAGATTGATTCCTGGGAGCGAAAGCCTAAGGTGATCCACCGTGCGAGTGTCCGGCAGGCGCGTGGCCCGATCCTGGTCGGCCTGCGCGACAACAAGGGGCAGTTCGTGACCTCGTTGGACGCGTCGGGCGCCTTCACGTTCGGTGGCATGGAATTCGGCGCGCTGGCGCCCAGCAGCGTCGTACTGGACCGGAAAATCTACGTTGAGGAACATGGGCAGACCGGGGTACCTGAAGCGGCCCTCATCGTCTTCGCGCTAGATGCCTCCGGCAGCATGCGTTCACCCGACACCTGGGACGGAAGGTCGAAGGCAGATCACCTTAACGAGGTGATGAAGTCCGCGTTCAGCCGCTTGCGCGCCTCGAATGTCGGCGACTTGATCTACGTTGCCATCCTGCGCTTTTCCGACGACGTCAAGTTGATGACCTGCCCTGGATCGGACGGCGCGAAGTTTGCAAGCGCCGACGCGTGGAGCCGCTATGCGGCAACCTTCGACTACCTGCAGGATGTCGAGCCTGGCCTGACCAATCTCCGGCTTGCCATCCAGCGCTCTAGGGAGCTGATCCACGACATCATTTTCGACAGCGATCTCGCCAATGACCTCGCGGACAGTTGGCGCGCGATGATCGTCCTGGTGACTGACGGGAATCACAACATTCGCAGGCCCGACGGACGTCCGGAGGGTGACCTTAACGTGATTGAGGAGATTGAAGACATCGACACGGGATCCGAGAAGCTCATCGACGGCAAGATCGCTGTCGGTTGCGTCGGGATTGGCAGTGACCTCAACATGAATCTCCTGTCGAAGATTGCTTCGCCTTGCACAACCGATCAGCTGGACAACGCCGCGAAAATGGGGGTCGCTAAATACCTTGAGAACGGTTGTCTTCTGCTGAAAGTCGATGAGCGCAAGCCAAATTTCGGCACCGTGATCCGGTCGTTTGTCGACATGATGTCAGGCTCAACATGAAACCGGCTGCCGAAGCGATGAGTCTTGCCGAATTCGCGCAGTCCATCGGTGAGCCTTTGGACGCGCTGTTTGCTGCCTGCCACCAAATCGGCCTGCCGATGAAGACGGCCAACTCTGTGACTCCCGCGCAGCAGTTGCGCCTGCAGATCTTCTTTGAATCCAGGAAGCAAGCCCCGCCGGCGGGGGCCACCCCGACGACGCCGCTGGCACCCTCCGCGGGAATAGTGGGGGCAGTGCGCAAAGTGGTCGTGCGGGTCAGGAAGACTGCGGTATCGAACGCCGACCCGGCGTCATCCGTTGTAAAGCAGGAGCCTCTGCAGGCGCCGTCCGCAGAAGCGCTCGAGCCGCGCTCAATCAAGATGAAGAGCTTCGAGAGCCGCGAGTCCCATATCAATGTTGTGGTCGACATGGCGCGGGAGCTCGGCCGCGGAGGGTTCGGCTCGGTCTACGAGGTCGTGGGCGATCTGGGCCTTATCGCCAAACGCAATGACATGCGCGTCGATGGAAAGCCGGCGGCCATCTCGGCGGCGCGAGCCCGGATTTACCAGGATCATGTCCGCGTAGCGCTGGAATCCCTCAAGCGTGCGAAGACGCAGTTCTTCTCCGCGGATTCGGAGACGATCAAGGGACAGATTCGCA
Organism: Pseudomonadota bacterium; assembly: GCA_020161775.1. Classification (GTDB taxonomy): domain Bacteria; phylum Pseudomonadota; class Gammaproteobacteria; order Burkholderiales; family Burkholderiaceae_C; genus RAM1. Next base: position 2,310 of record JAIUOW010000026.1, on the reverse strand, counting down.
AGTTCGTCGATGAGTTCATCGACAACTCGCTGAGCTCGCACTACTCCTATGAATACAACCAGGAGAACAATGTGGATGCCGTGTGGTTCCTCCAGCGGCAAGCGGAAGGCAAGGACCTGAGACAGCACTTCAAGGATGACCGCAATGTGTTCGACTTCGAGGACCGACTTGCCGTGGCACGTGACTTCCTGACCAGGATGCGCACGTTGCGTAGGGGACGGCTTGTCCACTTGGACTGCACTGTCGACAACATCCGCGTGGACAAAAAGGCGGGGCGGCTCGTGCTGATCGACCTGGATGGCTGCGGCGTGGAGCAAGATGCGGACACGCTGGGTGGTGCCCGAGCCGGGACCGACACATGGCGGGTGGCGCCGATGACGCTTGGAAAGAAGGGTGTCGTCCGACGCCCGCCGTGGTATCCGCAGGCTGGCCTGAAGTGCGGGCCGAAGGATGGCAACTACCTCTTCGCCGAGCGATGGGTAGCGTTGGACACGATCATTCGCATTCTGACTTGGGGCGAGTTCAACATTCTCAGCTGGCTGCCTGGCGATGTGCGTGCTTCCCTCGCCGCGGGGTATGGGGAGGTGGAGAAAGCATGCGCGGCCGCCGCGCCGATCGATGTACCGAAATGGGTGGACGCCAGCACGGAAGAAATTCGCCGCCAATGGAACTTGTACGGCGCCGGCATTAAACCGGTCGATGCGGACTTCTGGCTTGAGCGCGGGCATCCCGCATGCCTCGCCTACTTTTCGAGCCTGGCGCAGGATGCCTACTTTGATCCGAGGCGCCTCTCGGGTGAGAGAGTTGGTCCGTCGAAGTACCGGTCCATGTACGACGAGTTTCTCCGTCAGATTCGGAGCGGCGCATGATTGACATTGCGAGCGCACAGACCAGCGTCCCGGGCAAGGGCGAGGACTCCCTAGTGGTCCGGCGGCTGAGTGGCGATGCGGGACGGCTTTTGATCGCCGTTGCGGATGGGATTTCGATGCAGAATGGGAAGGCGGCGTCTCTCTGGGTGGCTGAATTCCTGCGCAGCATGCCTGAACCTTCGGGGATACGGGATATCCACACTAGGCTCTCTGAGGCATTGGCCACGCGCGACCAGCCAAGGGAACTGAGCGGAACGACATTGACCTGCGGCATCCTGAGCGAAGTCGATGCTGGTGGAACATCAGCGTTGCGCCTGGATTTCTTTGCCATCGGAGACTCGCCAATCTGGCGCATCGTGCAGTCCCGTTCCGAGAAATACCGCTACCAGCGGTACACCGTCCATGGTTCTCCTTATCCCGCAGAAGGCCGGCGGGTGTACGCGGCGCTCTGGCTGGATGGACGGGAAATTTCCGGCGACGTGTTCTTCGGGGCAGCCGAATTCGGGCCGAATGAAGTTCTGGTGTTGTGCACTGATGGCGTGCCTGAGCGCGAGGTGATGGTCCGGGATCTGGAGGTGCTGGACCGCCCTACCCTGTGTGCGCACCTGTTCCAGGCGGATGCATACGCCTCGCCGCGGCTTCAAGAAGTTTTGGAGTCCTACGGGCAAGCCGGATTGCTATACGACGACGCGTCCATGGTGGTGGCGCGAATGCCGCAACGCGAAGTGCTGTCGCATCCTGAGGCCAACATTCCGGATTCCGAGGTGCCGCACCAGGAGAGGGTAGAGGGAGCGGGTCCTGCGGAGCCGGCCACCGACGTCACCGGTCTGGAAGCGCAAGCTGTCGTCGAGTCTATAAAAAAGACGCCGAGAAAGCCGCGCGGAGGCGGCAGTGCGACGAGAGCAGCGGTGGGTACCAAGCCGAAGGCGGCGAAGAAGCCGCCGGCGACTAAGCGACCGGCTCAGGTAGCGGGCAGGAAAAAGAAGTCTTGAGGCGGTCCTCTCTCTCGTCGGCGTTTTTCGCGAGCGGGATGTACATGGCTTTGCTGTCGTTCATTGCTGTCGCACTGCACTCCACTTACTACCTTCCGCTGTTAAGCCTCCACTGACTGAGTTGGCGTCGCTCGCCAGGGTTTGCCCCTGCGTCGAAATGCCTGCAACCTCCACAAATAGGTAGCGACTAATTTCAGTTACCACTGAAAAGTAACTCGGAATGTCTGATGTTTCCCGGTTGGTGCCGGGGGTGCGCACGGCAAGGGGGAAGGAAGATGTCGATATGGAATGCCTGTTCCAGGTATGTGAACATGCGGCTGTCTCGCTGCGCGCGATGGCCGATCCTATTCACCGCATCGGCTCTGACCTGTGGGGGGTGCGGATGAAATCTTGGACTACCTGGAAGGTAGTTCATGTATTCATACGAAGATAGGATTCGAGCGGTCCAG
>JAIUOW010000025.1 GCA_020161775.1 Pseudomonadota bacterium | reverse complement strand
TACACCATGGCCGTCGCTTGCGCTTCGGTTGCCACCCCGTACTGGCGGTGGCGATGCATCGGGTTTACCTCGTTTCCCAAGGTGCCCATCCGGCCGGCCGGCCAGACGATGGGGTTAGGGACGTTCTATCCGCCGCGCGTTCGTAGGGAACAGGCTGAGGTACATGACCCACAGCCTCAGACGCGTCACCGTTTTGGTCACAGCTCGCTGGTTACCCAGCAGACAAGAGTTAGCTGTTGCTTCTTACGACGGTTCAGTCGAAACGTTCACTTGTGTTTCCCATGCCCTATACCTCGACCACCCTCCCACGTCTTGCTCGTGAAATTCATCCGGCTCGCGCCGGATTTATGCGCATAAGCGCGGGTCGTTTATCCGTGGCTCCGCACAACTCAGTTACCCAAGATGCACGCACAGACGAGGTCACTCCGTTCCAGGAGTGGTTTCGGTCTATAGAAACAAGGCACCTTGAGCGGTGCCGCTTTGTTGGCCGCCCGGAGAGGCGGCTGCTACAGTATTTTTATTTTGTAACTGTAGCGTTCAGGCAACAGAAATCCCTGCCGTGAGGCCGAATTTTGTTGCGAGGAGGCCCAGGGCGGACCCCTCCGGTCGAAAAATGCGTGGCATTTATTCGACCATTTCTGATTGGTTTCCGGAGTGGAAACCGTTGCGCTCCCAGAGGGAAAACGCACTCCTATGAGGGCTGATTAGCTCAGCTGCAGAAGCGACTTCGAGTCGCACCATGTAACAAGCATACCTGCCGCGCCAGCGGCTTTTGCGGCGGGGCCGGGCCGCGCATGAGGCGGGTGTGCCCAAACTATGCGCAAAGCGCATGACAAAGGGCGGGTATTGGGGTTGCAACCCTAGGGAAAACCCTTATTCTTGATTGCATACCACTACGCGCCGCCAGACGGCGACCTCCCATGTTCACCTTGTTTGCCCAATTGACCCAACTTCGCAACTGGAACCGCTGGACGCCCGCGCTGAACGCGGCCCGCCAGCCCGAAGGCGACGGCGTGGCCCACCAGCTCATGGAGCGCGCCGAAGCGCGTGCCGGCCTGAACCCGCGCCAGGCGCGCGAACTGCGCCGCGCCGCCAGCGCCTACCTGAGCGTCGTGCGCTAAGGCCTCAGAGCTTCACGCCTGCGCCCTTGACCGTGGGTGCAAGCTGCGCGACCTGTTCGCGCACGAACCCGGCAAACGCCGCCGGGCTGGCCGCCGAGGCCGTGATCCCCAGGTCCACCATGCGTTTCCTGACGTCCGCCTGCACAAGGATTTCATTGCAGGCGGTGTTGATCCGCGCCACCACGTCGGCCGGCATCCTGGCCGGGCCCGACAGGCCAAAGAAGTTGTCCAGCACCAGGCGGCGGTAGCCGAACTCCACCACGCTGGGCACGTCGGGCACCAGCGGTGAGCGGTTGGCCGACGTGACGGCCAGCGGCACGATCTGCCCGCTGCGGAAATACGGCACGAACGCCGTCAGCACGTCAATGCCCAGCGGCACCACGCCCGCGATCAGGTCGGTCGTCATCGGGGCGCCGCCACGGTAGGGCACATGCACCATGTTCACGCCCATGGTCTTCTTCATCAGCTCGCCATAGATGTGGCCGATGGACGCCGGGCCGCCCGAGCCGAAGTCCAGCCGGCCGGTCTTGCGTGCCTGGGCTTCCACGTCGGTGATGGTCTTGATGGGCGCGGCCGGGTTGGCCATGACCACGCAGGGCGCGGTGCCGATCAGCGCGATGTGGGTAAAGCCGTCCACCGGGTCGTAGGGCTGCTTTTCCAGTGCAAACGGGCCAATGGAAACCGGCGTGGAGTTGGACAGCATCAGCGTGTAGCCGTCGGCCGCGGCCTGCGACACCACCAGCCCGCCCACGCTGCCGCCCGCGCCGGGGCGGTTGTCCACCACCACCGGCTGGCCCAGCTTCCTGGCCAGCTGCTCGGCCATCACGCGCGCCACGATGTCGCTGGCGCCACCGGCTGGGAAGGTCACGATGATGCGCAGGGTCTTGTCAGGCCAGGCGGCCAGCGAGGGCAGCGCCACCGCCGCCGCCGCGCCAGCGGCCAGGGTCTGGAGCGCGCGACGGCGCGAGAGGGGATGGGTCATGAGGGTTCCAGGCAAGGGCAAAAGGTGAACCCACTATAGGCAGCGCGGGTTGGCACGCCAATCGCGTCATACTTATCTGCCGCATAACAAAAGCGCCGAAACCGGGGTTCCGGCGCGCGCCCGAGCCCCAGCTTTGTGCACAGCCCGCCATGAGCCGACCCAGCGACCCGTTTGACACCTACCTGCTGCGCGTGTTCAGCACGCTCATGGCCGAGCGCAGCGTGTCGCGGGCCGCGGCGCGGCTGAACCAGTCGCAGCCGGCGGTGAGCGCGGCGCTCAAGAAGCTGCGCGACATCCTGGGCGACCCGCTGCTGATCAAGGACAAGCAGCGCATGGTGCCCACCGAGCGCGCCTTGCAGCTGGAGGCGTCGGTGCGCATCGTGCTGGCCGAAATCGATGGCTTGCTGGCGCCAGCGGCCGCCTTTGACGCGGCCACCACGCGCCAGACCTTTCGCATCGGCACGCCCGACTACCTGGCGCCGCCGCTCATGGCCAACATGGTGAGCTACCTGCGCCTGACGGCGCCGCGCGCGCGCCTGGTGGTGCATTCGCTGGGGCCGGACTACGACTACGAAGCCGCCCTGGCCGCGGGCGAGCTGGACGTGGTGATCGGCAACTGGCCGCAGCCGCCCGAGCACCTGCGCATGGCCATCCTGCTGGAGGACGAAGTGGTCTGCCTGGTGGGCCGCGACCACCCCGCCGCCGGTGGCAGCATGACCGTGGCCGATTACCTGGGTGGCGCCCATGTGGTGCCGCTGATGTACAGCGTGACGCAACGCGGTGTGGTGGAGTCGCACCTGGCGGCGCTGCGCATGACGCGCGAGGCCACCGTGACCGTGCCGTTCTTCGGCATGGCGCCGTACCTGCTGCCCGGCACCGACCTGGTGTTCACCACCAGCCGCCACTTTGCCGAGCACTATGCGCGGCTGCTGCCGCTGGCCGTGGTGCCATCGCCCATTGATTTTCCCGTGATGCGCTTCTATCAGCTGTGGCACAGCCGCACCCACCATTCGCAAGGCCATGCCTGGCTGCGCTCGTTGCTGTCGGCGGTGGCGCGCACGGCTGACGCCACCCAGGGCCTGCGCACGCCCGCGCGCCGCGCGGTACGAAGCTGAGCAGGCGTCAGGCGCCAGGGCGCGACGCCGAAAACGCCTTGGCCGCCGCCGCCGCCACCGCCAGGCGCAGCCAGGCGTGCTCCTTGCGCTGGCCCTGGCGGATGTGCCACAGCGAATCCACATGCACCGGTGGCACGTCAAACGGCAGCTCGCGCACCATCAGCTCGCTGGCCATGCCGGTCACATTCACAAAATGGCGCGGCAGCACCGTGAGCAGGTTCGAGCCCGACACCACCCGCCCGGCCGTGAAGAACTGGTTGACGGTCAGCACAATGCGGCGCGTCTGGCCCAGCGAGGCCAGCGCCTCGTCAATGAAGCCGAAGGGCCGGCCCGAGAAACTCACCAGCAGGTGGTGCGCGGTGCAAAAGCGCTTGAGCGTGAACGGGCCGCTGCCCAGCGGGTGGCCCCCGCGCATCACGCACACGTACTCACCGTTGTACAGGCGCTGGTGCTCAAACCCCGCCTTGCCGCCGGCCTGGGCCTGGGCCGTCAGGTCGGCCAGCACGGCAGGAAAAAAGCCCACGGCCAGGTCGATATGCCCTTCGTCCAGCAGGCGGCGCGGGTCGCGCGTGGTCAGGGGCAGCACCCGCATGGACACGCCGGGCGCGTCGGTTTCAATGATCTCCACCAGCCCCGGCATCAGCTCGGCCGCCGTGGCATCGGCCATGGCCAGGATGAAGGTGTTGGTGGCCTCCGACGCCACAAAGTCCCCGGGCGCCAGCGAGGCCTCGATCTGGCGCAAGGCGTCGCCAATGGCCGGCCACAGCGCCAGCGCCCGGGGCGTGGGCTCCACGCCATAGCCGCTGCGGCGCACCAGTTCGTCGCCCAGTGCCTCCCGCAGACGGCGCAGAGCATTGCTCACGGCAGGCTGCGTCATGGCCAGATTACTGGCTGCCCGCGTAAGGTTGCGCTCACTCATGACCTGATCGAACACGCGCAGCAGGTTCAGGTCCAGCGTCCGGAAGTTGGGATTAATCATATGTTTTGCGAATGATATACATCACCAATCTAAATTGGATAAATATCAGGGTGAACCCTAGTATTCATCTGCGCCCGGCAATTCCGCCACAAGCGTTTTTGTTTGAAGAGGGAATTCACATGACCACCTTTGTCCACACCGAGTACCCCAGCCAGCACCCTGGCGTGGCCCGTGCCGAACAAGCCGCCCAAACCATCAAGAGCCTGGCCGCCGGTTTCAACGGTGCCCGTGGCGCCGCCACCCTGCTGCTGTCGGCCGTCGTGGCCGCGCTGCTGGTCGTTGCCAACCAGGTCGTGGAAACCTGGACCGAAGGCCACCTGCTCATGGCCTGGATCGTGATGTGGACCATTGCCTTTGCGGCGCTGGCCCTGCTGGCCTCCCCCGCACGTAACGCTGGCAGCGTGCTGCGCACCACGATGCGCGCCTGGTCCGAGCGCCGCAAGCAGGCCACCGCTGATGAACAGCTGTGGGAACTGGCCCTGACCGACGCCCGCGTGATGGCCGACATCAGCCGTGCCATGACCCGCGACACCGTGCGCGACGTGCGTGGCTACTACTGAGAAAAGGCCGCAGCCATGACCACCCTGGCACCACGCAGCCTGCTGGCCAGTCTAGGCCGGCACCTGGTGGCTGCATTGAATGCATGGTCGTATGCGATCGCGCGCTCCCGCGCCGAGCGCCGCCGCCGTGATGCCCAGGCCGCGCGCGCGGCCACAGCCGCCCCGGCGGCGCCCGCGGTCACGCCGCGCTGGCCTACCACCTGGGGCGACTGAGCCGCCTGCCAGCAGCCACAAAAAAGCCACCGCATGCGGTGGCTTTTTTTGGCTACCTTGGGATGCCTTGTTGTTCAAGGGCTCTTATTGCGCGCCTTTGTCGCTGGTAACTGTTTGCCCCGTTCCCGCTCAATCTGCTTGATGCTTTTGGTCGGCGTTGGCAGGTGCTCCGGCATGGTGCTGCCCAGTTCCTTGATGGTCTGGCGCACCTTGGCGCCGACCTCAAAGTGAGCCTTGTTCGCGTTGACTTTGCCTTGAATGCCGTCGCGGCGCAATTTTTCCTCTGCTTGCGTGGCGCGGAACAGATTGGCGGCCAGTTCGGTGCTACCCATGTGATCCAGGATTTTGTCGCTCTTCTTCAGGCCTTTTCGGCTGTGAAGGTCCTTTGCACCAAGGCCACCGTACAAACCTTTGTAGCCATGGTCCTGAAACACCGCATAGTCCAGCGGTGTTTCCACGCCGGCGGACTTCGCGGCCGCAGACAGGGACTTGTTGTGTTCGGTCAACTCGTTACGGATAGCCAGGCGGCGCTCGTCTTCAGGCAGGTTGGCAAATTGGGCCGCATCGCCCAATTCCTGCCGACGGGTCTGCAGGGCAAAGTAGGTTTGGCCCAGCGCGATGATGGGCTTGGCCGGGTCTGCGTTCTGGACGATCAGGTAGCACGCGTAGCGAGACAGCTGGACATCTGCGACCGGCCGTATCGCACCCGAGCCAATTTCGACCATATTGCTGACATCAGCAAAATGGTCCTGTTCAAGGTGGCCTGAATTGCGACACGCCTCGCGCGCCTTCTGGATGACCTGCAAAAAATTTCGGTACTGCACGTAGTCCAGCGTGGACGCGAGTTCGCGTGCCAGCCAAAATTCATGACCATCATCGTCCAGGTGACGAATGGCCTCAAAGCCATTGGACGTTTGAAACTGGCTCACAACCTCACCTCCTTTTTTTGGGAATTATCCAGGAGTCCAAAAAAAATCCCGGCCATGGCCGGGATAGATAAGGCAGACGGCCAGAGCCATCTGATCCTGTTGAATCAAGCCGCCAGACGCTGCTCGATCTTCGTCTTGGTTGCGTTCAGCTCGGCGGGCAGGTGGTACGCCAGTTGCTGGAACAGCTCGCTGTGCAGTTCCAGCTCTTTCTGCCAGGCCGCCTTGTCAATGCTGGTCACGGTCTTGAACTGCTCGGCCGTGAAGTTCAGGCCTGTCCAGTTGATCTCGGCATAGGTCGGGCTGATGCCGAACACGTGCTCGGTGCCCTGGGCTTGGCCCTCGATGCGGTCGATCATCCACTTGAGCACGCGCATGTTTTCGCCGTAGCCGGGCCAGACGAACTTGCCGTCCTCGCCCTTGCGGAACCAGTTCACGCAGAAGATCTTGGGCAGCGTATGGCCGGTGTCTTCCAGCTTGTGCTCCATGTCCAGCCAGTGCTGGAAATAGTCGCTCATGTTGTAGCCGCAGAACGGCAGCATGGCGAACGGGTCACGGCGCACCACACCCTGCTGCCCGGCGGCGGCGGCGGTGGTTTCGCTGCCCATGGTGGCGGCCATGTAGACGCCTTCCATCCAGTTGCGCGCCTCGGTCACCAGCGGCACGGTGGTGGAGCGGCGGCCGCCGAAGATGAAGGCGTCGATCGGCACGCCGGCCGGATCGTCCCAGGCGCTGTCCAGCGCCGGGTTGTTGATGGCTGCCACGGTGAAGCGGGCGTTCGGGTGGGCGGCCTTGGCGCCGGTTTCGCGCGCGATCTGCGGCGTCCAGTCCTTACCCTGCCAGTCGATGCAGTGCGCGGGCGCGTCGCCCATGCCTTCCCACCACACGTCGCCGTCGTCGGTCAGCGCGACATTGGTGAAGATCACGTTCTTGTCCAGGCTGGCCATGCAGTTCGGGTTGGTCAGCGTGTTGGTGCCCGGTGCCACGCCAAAGTAGCCGGCCTCGGGGTTGATGGCGTACATCTTGCCGTCGGCATGGGGCTTGATCCAGGCGATGTCGTCGCCGATGGTGGTGACCTTCCAGCCTTCAAAGCCCGCGGGCGGGATCAGCATGGCGAAGTTGGTCTTGCCGCAGGCGCTGGGGAAGGCGGCGGCCACGTGGTATTTCTTGCCTTCGGGGCTGGTCACGCCCAGGATCAGCATGTGCTCGGCCAGCCATCCTTCGTCGCGCCCCATGGTGGACGCAATGCGCAGCGCAAAGCACTTCTTGCCCAGCAGGGCGTTGCCGCCATAGCCCGAGCCATACGACCAGATCTCGCGCGTCTCGGGGTAATGCACGATGTACTTGGTCTTGTTGCAGGGCCACTTCACGTCGGCCTCGCCGGCTTGCAGCGGCGCGCCCACGGTGTGCACGCAGGGCACGAATTCACCGTCCACGCCCAGCACGTCGTACACGGCCTTGCCCATGCGCGTCATGATGCGCTGGTTCACGGCCACGTAGGCGCTGTCGGTCAGCTCGATGCCGATGTGCGAGATGTGCGAGCCCAGCGGCCCCATGCTGAACGGCACCACATACATGGTGCGGCCCTTCATGCAGCCGTCAAACAGCGGCTGCAGCGTGGCGCGCATCTCGGCGGGGGCCATCCAGTTGTTGGTGGGGCCGGCGTTTTCCTTCTTTTCAGAGCAGATGTAGGTGCGGTCTTCCACGCGGGCCACGTCGGAGGGGTCGGAGCAGGCCAGGAAGGAATTGGGGCGCTTGATCGGGTCCAGCTTCTTGAAGGTACCGGCGTCCACCAGCTGCTGGCACAGGCGGTTGTATTCGTCCTCGCTGCCATCACACCAGTAGATGCTGTCGGGCTTGCACAGCGCGGCCATGTCGGCCACCCAGGCAATGAGGTTCGCGTTCTTCACGAAAGCGGGGGTGTTGAGGTTCAGGCCCTGCATCACGGGAGAGTTCATCCAGATAGCTCCTAAGTTTGAAAAACGTCTTTTCAAAAAGGGCTCTGGGCGCGGTGTTCGCTGAGAGCAGCCTTTTGAAAAAACGGCTTTGGCGTCTCAGTCGGCGGGCGGCGCTGCGGGGTGGGCAGCTTGGGGGCGTGAAGGGTGGTTCACAGTCCGCATGGTCGGCTGGGGTGTCAATTTTATGAAACCCGTCTGCCTTCCGCCTTTCAACCACGGCTATAGTTATGCAAACCATGCATGAGGTTATGCATTGCGGCCAAGACGGGCAAAGGTGTTGAAACCCCAAAGCAAAAGCGCCTGCGTGGTGACCACGCAGGCGCTTTTGGGGGGACCAGGGAGGGCTCAGGCCATGTAGATGGCAATGAAGGCCAGCAGGAACATCAGCACGCCGCCCATCACGGGCAGCACGATGGGCATGGAATGAACAATGGCCTCAACCGCGTCGGCGGGTTGCTGCGCAGGCTGGGCGTTGTGGCTGGAGTGGCTGGACATGGCTGAAACCTCAATGAATTCAAAAACTTGCCGCGATTTTAACCCCGGCGCCCATCCTGACGCCAAGCCTGGGGCTCAAAGCAGGGCATAAGTGGTGGTGGCGCGGCAGGCGCTTTTGCCATCGGTGGCGCCACGGATGTCGATTTCGCCGAACGCCAGCGACTTGCCGGCGCGGATCACGCGGGCCTGCACCAGCGCGTCCTGGCCCGACAGCGGCTTGAGGAAGCTGGTGTTCAGCTGCACCGTGGTGCAGGGGCGGAATTCACCGAAATGCCGGATCAATGCCAGCACCATGGCGGTGTCGGCCGCCGCCATCATGGCCTGGCCGCACAGCATGCCACCCACGCGCGAGAGCTGGTCGCTTTGCGGCAGCCGCAGCGTCACGCTGTCGGCATCGGTGCTGTCCACCTGCAGGTTCAGCGCCTGCACCCAGGGCGCGAAGTATTCCGCCAGGGCGGGTTGAAGGGTTTGGGGCGTGATGTTGGTGCTCACCTTACTTTTGCTCCTCGGCTTCAAAGCCGGCATTGTGCAGCGCCTGCAGCACGGCGGCGATGTGCTCGCGCCCGCGCGTCTGGATCACCAGCTCGATCTCCACGTTCTGGGCTGACAGGGTGGTGAAGGCCCGCTGGTGGTGAACTTCGTCGATGTTGGCGCCCGCTTCGCTCACGATGGCCGTGATGCGGGCCAGTGATCCGGGCACGTCCCGCGCGCTGACACGCACGCGCGCCAGCCGGCCGGCGCGCACCATGCCGCGCTCGATGATGGCCGACAACAACAGCGGGTCGATGTTGCCGCCGCACAGCACCAGGCCCACCTTCTTGCCGCGAAAGCGGTCCGGGTACTTCAGCAGCGCAGCCAGCCCGGCGGCGCCCGCGCCCTCCACCAGGGTCTTTTCAATCTCCAGCAGCATCACGATGGCGTGTTCGATGTCGCCCTCGTCCACCAGCACCAGGTCGTTGACCTGCTGCGCGATGATCTCCTGCGTGATGCGCCCCGGCGTGCCCACCGCAATACCTTCGGCGATCGTGCTGTGGCCCTGGGGGTGCTGCGTGTGCTTGATGGCGTTGTACATGCCCGGAAAGCGCACGGTCTGCACGCCCACGATGTCAATGCCGGGCTTGAGTGCGCGCGCCGCCGTGGCGATGCCCGCGATCAGCCCGCCGCCGCCCACGGCAATGACCAGCGCATCCAGGTCGGGCTCGGCCTCCAGCATCTCCAGCCCCACCGTGCCCTGGCCCGCGACGATGGCCTCGTCGTCGTACGGGTGCACAAACACCAGCCCTTGCTGCTGCGCCAGCGCCAGCGCATGGGTGCGCGCCTCGTCCAGCGTGTCGCCATGCAGCACCACCTCGGCACCAAAGCCGCGGGTGCGCTCCACTTTTACCCCGGGCGTGAAGCGCGGCATCACGATCACCGCGCGCAAGCCCAGGCGCTGCGCATGGTAGGCCACGCCCTGCGCATGGTTGCCCGCGCTCATGGCGATCACCCCACGGGCGCGTTCATCGGCGGTGAGCTGCACGAGCTTGTTGCAGGCACCGCGTTCCTTGAACGATGCGGTGAACTGCAGGTTCTCGAACTTCAGGAAGATCTGCGCGCCCGCGATGTCTGACAGCGTGCGCGACGCCACGAAGGGGGTTGCAAACACCTGCCCGCGCAGGCGCTCGGCAGCTTGCCGCACGTCGGTGATGTCAATCATGGGCCGGATTGTGCGGGGAAATACCCGTAGAAAGTGGTGGATTTCCCACCATCAGTGTCTTCCATGTTGGTTCAGACTGCGTTATTGTGGAATCGCACATGCTTCGCGGCTGGAGGCTTTTCGATGGTCAAGCGTTCGGTGGATTTGCAGGTACTTCCCTCGCCGGGTCTGAAAGACGCCCCGGTGCTGGATCTGATGTGCTCGCATTTCGTGCTGACGCTGGCGGCCAAGCAGGGCGGCAAGTTCAACGTGCGCCGCGACCTCAATGGCCTGCTGTCGCTGGCCGGCCGCCACCTGGTGTGGCCCGCCCCCGCGCTGCAGCGCCTGCGTGAATTCCTCACGCGCCGCTGCAAGGACAACGAGTTCTGGCGTGGCCATGAAGCCCTGTCCACCCGCGACTTCCTGGAGCGCCACGGCGTGTGGCGCGGCCCGTATGAGGAAGGCACGCTGTTCTTTTACCTGGACGAATACGCCAAGGACGCCCCCAAGGATCTTCTGGCCGTGCTGACCGTCACCGGCGACTGGTTGACCCACGCGCTCAAGAAGCAGAGCACGCTGGTGGAAAAGAACATCAACGCGCTGTCGGGTCTGCTGCAGCTGAACAAGGCCGAACGCGCGCTGCTGCTGTATGGCACGCTGGCGCGCTACCAGCGCGACCTGCGCAGCATCCTGGTCGAGTTCAAGGTCAACAACGCGCCCGAGGCTTATGCCGCCATTGCCGATATCGCGGGCGTGAACGCCACCGAGGTGGGCGAGGCGCTGCGCGCCGGCTCGCGCCTGGAGCGCATCGGCCTGGTGGAAAACCTGATCTCTGAACACAACATCACCGACCTGGCCGACCTGATGAAGGTCAGCGAGAAGCTGCCGCCGGTGCTGATGCGCGAATACCGTGACCAGAACGAACTGATGGCGGTGTTCACCCGTCCCTCGGCCAAGAGCACGCTGGGCATGGCCGACTTCAGTTTTGTCGAGGAAGACGCCCGTGTTTTGCGCGCGCTGCTGCGCAACGCGGTGGACCGCAAGGAACCCGGCGTGAATGTGCTGCTGTACGGCCCCCCCGGCACCGGCAAGACCGAACTGGCCAAGGTGGTGGCGCAGGCCGCCGGGCTGGAGCTGTTTGAGGTGGAATACGCCGACCGCGACGGCAACTCGCTGTCCGGGCGCGACCGTTACCGCTCGCTGCAGATCGCGCAGGTGTTCCTGAAGGGCAGCGCCCAGGCCGCCTTGCTGTTTGACGAAGTGGAAGACGTCTTTCCGCCGATCTCCAGCGAAGCCGCGCAGCTGCTGGCGCGTGCCGAGCAGGTAGCCGCGCCCGCCAGCGGCTCGGTCAGCGGCAAGGCCTGGGTCAACCAGATTCTCGAATCGAATGCGGTGCCCACCCTCTGGGTCACCAACCGCATCGAACAGATCGACCCGGCATTCCGCCGCCGCTTTGCCTACCACCTGGAACTCAAGTCACCGCCGCCCGGCGCCCGAGAAGGCCTGGTGCGCAAGACGCTGGAGGGCGTGGCCGTGACGGATGCCTTTGTCGCCAAGCTGACGGCGCGCAAGGGCCTGACGCCCGCGCAGATCCGCACGGCGGTGCGTTTTGCCGGGCTGGCCCAGGCGGGCGAGGCCACGACGGAGGCATTGATCGAGCGCCAGCTGCGCAACGCCGACCAGGCGCTGGGCAACAAGACCCAGGGCGCGGGCGAGCGCCGCAGCGTGACGACGTATGACCTGGCCATGCTCAACGTGGAATCGCGCTTCGAGATCCCGCGCATCGTGGCCGCGCTGCAGGCGCGCGGGCATGGCACGCTGTGCTTTTACGGCGCGCCCGGCACCGGCAAGACCGCGCTGGCCGAGCACGTGGCCCGCGCACTGGACCGCCCGCTCATCATCAAGCAGGCCAGCGACCTGATGAGCAAGTTCGTGGGCGAGACCGAGCAGAACATGGCCGCCATGTTCCGCGAGGCCGAGGCGGAAAAGGCCGTGCTGCTGCTGGACGAGGCCGACAGCTTCCTGCAGGACCGCCGTGGTGCCCAGCGCACCTACGAGGTGACGGAAGTCAATGAAATGCTGCAGGGCATGGAACGCTTTGGCGGCATCTTCATCTGCACCACCAACCTGCTGGACCGGCTGGACCAGGCCGCGTTGCGCCGCTTCACCTTCAAGATCAAGTTCATGCCGCTGACGGCGGCGCAGCGCGAGACCATGTTTGTGACCGAGGCGCTGGCCGGCGATGCCGCGCTGATGACCGGCGAGCTTCGCACGCGTCTGGCCAAACTGGAGCAGCTGTGCCCCGGCGACTTTGCCGCCGTGAAGCGGCAGGTGGACATCCTGGCTGCCGAATTCAGCGCCGCCGAGTTCCTGGACCAGCTGGAGGCCGAGCACCGCATCAAGCCCGAGGTGCGCGAGGCCCGCAGCATGGGCTTCATGCAGTAGCCGCGCCGGCGCCTGCTTCAGGCCGTCGCGGCCACCACCCGCAGAACCTCCTGGCCATACGCCTCCAGCTTCTTGGCGCCGATGCCGCTCACGCCTTGCAGGTCTTCCAGCGACTGGGGCTCCAGCGCCGCAATCGCCGCCAGCGTGGCGTCATGAAAGATCACATAGGCGGGCAGGTTGTGTTCGCGTGCCACTTCGGCGCGCCAGGCTTTCAGCGCCGCGAAGCGGGCCTGGCCTTCATCGGTCAGCGCGGCGGCCACGGCCGACGGTGCGCGTGACGGCTTGTCGCGTTTCGACCGGCCGCCGCCCGATGCCGACACCGACTCGCGCAGCATCACGGGCTGCTCGCCCTTGAGCACGGCGCGCGAACCTTCGGTGAGCTGCAGCGTGTTGTAGGCCTGCGCGTCCACGTGCAGCGCGCCGGTGGCGATCAGCTGGCGCAGCACGCCGCGCAGCTGCGCTTCGCTGTAGGCCGCGCCCAGGCCAAAAGTGCTGATGCGCTCATGGCCGAATTGCGTGACCTTGTCGGTCACCTTGCCGCGCAGGATGTCCATGATGTGGCCCGCGCCAAAGCTGATGCCGCTTTGCTGCTGCACGCGGTAGATGGTGGACAGCAGCTTGCGCGCGGCGTCCGTGCCGTCCCACACCTGCGGCGGATTCAAACAGTTGTCGCAATTTCCGCAGGGTGTGCTGTCTTCGCCAAAGTATTTCAACAGCCTCACACGCCGGCAGTCCACCGCCTCGGCCAGCGACAGCAGCGCATCCAGCTTGCTCACCATGACCTGCTTGAAGTCGTCGCCCGCCGGGCTCTCATCGATCATGCGGCGCTGGTTCACCACGTCCTGCAGGCCATAGGCCATCCAGGCGTCGGCCGGCTGGCCGTCACGGCCGGCCCGGCCCGTTTCCTGGTAGTAGCCTTCGATGTTCTTGGGCATGTCCAGGTGGGCCACGAAGCGCACGTCGGGCTTGTCAATGCCCATGCCGAAGGCAATGGTGGCCGTCATCACAATGCCGTCCTCGCGCAGGAAGCGGTCCTGATGGGCCTGGCGCACGGCGGCGTCCAGCCCGGCGTGGTAGGGCAAGGCGGTGATGCCGGCGTCCGTCAGCGTCTGGGCGACTTCCTCCACGCGCTTGCGCGACTGGCAGTACACGATGCCGGCGTCGCCCTCGTGCTCGCGCTCGATGAAGCGCAGCAGCTGCAGCGTCGGGTCCTTTTTCTCGACAATGGCGTAGCGGATGTTGGGCCGGTCAAAGCTGCTGACGAACTGACGCGCGTTTTCCAGCTGCAGCCGCTCCACGATGTCAGCGCGGGTGATCGCGTCGGCCGTGGCGGTCAGTGCCATGCGCGGCACGCCGGCATAGCGCTCATGCAACACGGTCAGTGCGCGGTATTCGGGGCGGAAGTCGTGGCCCCATTGGCTCACGCAATGCGCCTCATCAATGGCAAACAGGCTCAGCTTGCCGCGTTCATGCAATGAATCGAGCAGTGCCAGAAAACGCGGTGTGGTCACGCGTTCAGGCGCGGCATACAGCAGGGTGATTTCGCCGCGCAGCAGGCGCTTTTCCACCGCGTTGGCTTCTTCACCCGTCAATGTGGAGTTGAGGAACGCAGCCTCCACGCCGGCCTCGTGCAGCGCGCCCACCTGGTCGTGCATCAGCGCGATCAGCGGCGACACCACAATGCTGATGCCGTGGCCCGCGCGCTGGCGCGCAATGGCCGGTATCTGGTAGCACAGGCTCTTGCCGCCGCCGGTGGGCATGAGCACCAGCGCGTCACCGCCGGCGATCACATGGTCAATGATGCCGGCCTGCGGACCGCGAAACGCCTCGTAGCCGAAGACTTCCTGCAGGATCGAAAGAGCAGCCGTCAACCTACATCTGCTCCCAGGGCAGGCCGTCAAAGCGCCAGCCGTTCAGCGTGGACCGCTTGAACTGCTCGTCCAGGTCGCCCTCAAAGCCGTGCACCACATGCGCCACTTCCTTGAAGCCGGCGGCCTCCAGGGCCTCGCCGGCGGCCAGGGTGCGCTTGCCGCTGCGGCAGATCAGCAGGATGGGGCGCGCCTTGCTGCCCGCTTCGCGCTCGACGGCGGCGGCAAAGCTCGCCGGGTCGGGCGTGAGGTCGGGGTATTCGTACCAGGGGATGTTTTCCACGCCGGGCGGGCGGCCGACGTACAGGGATTCGATTTCCATGCGGACGTCCACGAACAGCGTGTCGGGCTGTTGCTGGATCTGGGCCCAGGCCTCCTTGGGGAGCAGGTGTTTCATGGCCTCTATTGTCAAGGGAAAAAGCGGGGTCCCTAAAATGGCGGGACCATGAAGCCCATCACCTACACCCGCGGCCAGGCCCTGCCCGGCATCCTGGCGCAACGCATTGCCATCCTGGACGGCGCGATGGGCACCATGATCCAGCGCTTCAAGCTGACGGAGGCGCAGTACCGTGGCGAGCGGTTCAAGGACTTTGCCCACGACGTCAAGGGCAACAACGAGCTGCTGAGCCTGACCCGCCCCGACGTGATCGCCGACATCCACGAGGGTTACCTCGCCGCCGGCGCCGACATCATCGAAACCAACACCTTCGGCGCCACCACCATCGCCCAGGCCGATTACGGCATGGAGCACCTGGCGCGCGAGATGAACCTGGCGTCCGCAAAAATCGCGCGCGCGGCCTGCGACAAGTTCAGCACGCCCGACAAGCCCCGCTTCGTGGCCGGCGCCCTGGGCCCCACGCCCAAGACGGCCAGCATCAGCCCTGATGTGAACGACCCCGGCGCGCGCAACGTCGACTTTGAAACCCTGCGCGCGGCCTACTATGAACAGACCGAGGCCCTGGTGGAAGGCGGCGCCGACCTGCTGCTGGTGGAAACGATTTTCGACACGCTGAACGCCAAGGCCGCGCTGTTCGCGGTGGACGAATACTTTGAAAACTCGGGCCAGCGCCTGCCACTCATCATCAGCGGCACGGTGACCGATGCGTCCGGGCGCATCCTCAGCGGCCAGACCGTCACCGCCTTCTGGTACAGCGTGCGCCATGCGCAGCCGCTGGCCATCGGCCTGAACTGCGCCCTGGGCGCGGCGCTGATGCGCCCCTACATCCAGGAGCTCAACCGCGTGGCGGGCGACACCTTCATCAGCTGCTACCCCAACGCCGGCCTGCCCAACCCCATGGCCGAGACGGGCTTTGACGAGACCCCCGAAGTCACCAGCCGGCTGCTGCGTGAATTTGCGGCCGAGGGCCTGGTGAACATCGTGGGCGGCTGCTGCGGCACCACGCCCGAGCACATTGGCGCCATCCGCGAGGCGGTGCAACCCCACGCGGCGCGCGCCGTGCAGCGCGAATTTTTCTACAAGGAAGCAGCCTGAGCCACTGACGGTGTGGTGCCGGGCCGCACGGTCCGCATCATCTCAATGAAGCGCCGTGCGCCCAGGCCCAGCGGCCGTTCCTTGGACCACACCACGTCCACCCACAGCTCCAGCGCGTTGGTCAGGTTGTCGAACGGCAGCTCGCGCAGCGTGCCCTCCAGCAATGACGCCCGCACAAAGCTGCGCGGCAGCCAGCCCCAGCCCAGCCCGGCCTTGATCAGGCTCAGCGCCGCCTCGGGCGCGTCGGTGCGCCAGACCTGGCGCGCATAGACGACCCCCGGGTCGGTGATGGCGCGGTCGCGGCTGGCCACCACGATCTGGCGGGTCTCGATCAGGTGCGCTTCGCGCAGCAAGCCGCCGTCGCCCGCTGCCTGCAGCACGGGATGGCCAGGCGCCATCACCGCCACCAGTGTTTCGCTGCCCACTTCCTGGAAACCCTCGCGCCCGTCCAGGCTGGGCCGCTCGAACACCAGGGCCAGCTGTACACGGCCCTCGTGCAGCAGGCGCAGGGCATCGGCCTGCTGGGCGGCCAGCACCTCCACCTCCAGCAGCGGATAGTCCTGCGCCAGCGCCGCCAGCGGCGCGGCCCAGGGCGCGGTCAGCAGCTCGGGGGCAATCGCCAGGGCCAGGCGGCTTTCCAGCCCCTGGGTCAGGCTCAGCGCATGGGCCTGAAGCTGGCGCAGCTGCGCGGCCAGCTGGCGCGCCTGGGGCTCCAGCGCGCGGGCGGCCGGTGTGGGCTGGGGCTCGCGGCCGGCGCGGTCAAACAAGGCCAGGCCCAGCTCGGCCTCCAGGTGGCCCATGGCCATGCTCACGGCCGACGGTACCCGCTTGAGCCGCCGCGCGGCGGCCGAGAACGAGCCTGCATCCAGCACCGCCAGGAAGATGTGAACGTTGTCGCTGGTAAACGCCATGGCCGATTTTCTGCCTGTTCTATCAGAAAAACTGAAATGAGCTTACTTTTTATATCAGTGAAACAGACATAAAGTCTCGCCCATGCAAGGAATCAAGCGAAAAGTGGTGTACGTGACGCTGTACGAGGCCATCGCCATCGCGGTGGCGACCGTGGGGTTGATGGCCATGAGCGGGCAGGGTGCGGTCCGTTCGGGCGTGTTGTCGGTCATGGCGTCGGCTATCGCCGTGGTCTGGAACCTGGCCTACAACAGCGCGTTCGAGTGGTGGGAGTCGCGCCAGCTGACCAAGGGCCGCAGCGTGATGCGGCGCGTGGCCCACGCGATTGGCTTCGAGGGCGGTCTGGCGGCCATCCTGGTGCCGGTGTTTGCCTGGTGGCTGGATGTGTCGCTGTGGCAGGCGCTGTGGATGGACCTGGGCCTGCTGGTGTTCTTCCTGGTCTACACCTTCGTCTTCAACTGGACGTTCGACCGGGTGTTCGGCCTGCCGCTGTCGGCCCAGCCCGCGGCAACCGGTGATACCCCCGTCACAGCGGCATGAGGTTGTTGATTTCTTCCTGCATCGCCTGGGTCAGCTGGGCGTAGAGCTTGAGCTTGTCGGCGCTTTCGCGCATGCGCTCGGCAATGCGCAGGGAAATGGCCATCATCAGCTTGGCAGCGGTACGCGGGTCGTCGTTGAGCAACTGGTTCAGTGCGTCGCGCGTCAGGATGGCGCAGCGCACCGTGTTCACCGCCGTGCAGGAAGCTGAACGCGGCTCGCCGTCCAGCAGGCCCATCTCGCCGATCAGGCTGCCCGGGCCCAGCACCGTGACGGTGATGGGCTCGGTGCGGCTGACCACGATGGACTCGATCATGACCTCGCCGTCCAGCACCAGCAGCATGAAGTCGGTGTCCTCGGTGTCGCCTTCCTTGATGAAGGTCACGCCCTCGGCGATCTTGTGCGGCTTCATGTAGGTCACCACAACGCGCGCGTCCTCATGGGTGAGCTGCATGAGCGCGCTGGGGGCGGTGAGCAGCTCGGCGGCCAGGTCCGCGCTGGACGAGCCCTCAATGGCACGCAGCCGCTCTTCCGGCAGTCGCGATTCAGGCGGGTCCTGGGGTTTCTTGCCGAAGAACTTGTTGAACATGGTGGTGTTGCAGGGGCAGCGCGGGCCTGGCTGCCGGTAAAATGATGGTAACTCAAGGAGCGCTGCAGCCGGAACAAGCCACATGCCTGTTCATACCCGGTCAGGCTTGAGTGAATCCAACCGCGCTCACCTGTGTAACCCCCTGCAAGGTGAGCCATGCCCGATCAGACCCCCCCTTCCATGAAGCTTTCCGGCCTGGAGCCGGTGCGCGTTGACCCTGGCAGCCTGTTCGTCAACATCGGCGAGCGCACCAACGTCACGGGCTCCAAGGCCTTTGCCCGCATGATCCTGAACGGCGAGTTCGAGCAGGCGCTGGCCGTGGCGCGCCAGCAGGTGGAAAACGGCGCCCAGGTGATCGACATCAACATGGACGAGGCCATGCTGGACAGCAAGGCCGCCATGGTGCGCTTTTTGAACCTCATCGCCAGCGAGCCCGACATTGCCCGCGTGCCGGTCATGGTGGACAGCTCCAAGTGGGATGTCATCGAGGCCGGCCTGCGCTGCATCCAGGGCAAGGGCATCGTCAATTCCATCAGCATGAAGGAGGGCGTGGCCGAGTTCAAGCGCCAGGCCCGGCTGGTCAGGCGCTATGGCGCCGCCGCCGTGGTGATGGCCTTTGACGAAAAAGGCCAGGCCGACACGTACGAGCGCAAGATCGAGATCTGCGAACGTGCGTACCGCGTGCTGGTGGAGGAGGTGGGCTTCCCGCCCGAGGACATCATCTTCGACCCCAACATCTTTGCCATCGCCACCGGCATCGAGGAGCACAACAACTACGCGGTGGACTTCATCAACGCCACGCGCTGGATCAAGCAGAACCTGCCGGGCGCCAAGGTGTCGGGCGGCGTGAGCAACGTGTCTTTCAGCTTCCGCGGCAATGACCCGGTGCGCGAGGCCATCCACACCGTGTTCCTGTACCACGCGATCCAGGCCGGCATGGACATGGGCATCGTCAACGCCGGCATGGTGGGCGTGTATGACGACGTGGAGCCGGTGCTGCGTGAGCGGGTGGAGGACGTGGTGCTGAACCGCCGCCCCGACGCGGGTGAAAGGTTGGTGGAGATCGCCGAAAGCGCCAAGGGCGCGGCCAAGGACGACAGCAAGAAGAACGAGTGGCGCGCCGCCCCGGTCGCGCAGCGCCTGAGCCATTCGCTGGTGCACGGCATCACCGACTTCATCACCGAGGACACCGAGGAGGTGTACCAGGCCATCCTGGCGCGCGGCGGCCGGCCGCTGGAGGTGATTGAAGGTCCGCTGATGGACGGCATGAACATCGTGGGCGACCTGTTCGGCGCCGGCAAGATGTTCCTGCCGCAGGTGGTCAAGAGCGCGCGCGTGATGAAGCAGGCCGTGGCCCACCTGCTGCCCTACATCGAGGAAGAAAAGCGCCAGCAGGAAGCCTCGGGCCAGGACGTGCGCGCCAAGGGCAAGATCGTGATTGCCACCGTCAAGGGCGATGTGCACGACATCGGCAAGAACATCGTCACCGTGGTCCTGCAGTGCAACAACTTCGAGGTGGTGAACATGGGCGTGATGGTGCCCTGCCACGAGATATTGGCCCGCGCCAAGGTCGAGGGCGCGGACATCGTGGGCCTGTCAGGCCTGATCACGCCCAGCCTGGAAGAGATGCAGTACGTCGCCAGCGAAATGCAGAAGGACGAGCATTTCCGCATCAGGAAGATTCCGCTGCTCATTGGCGGCGCCACCACCAGCCGGGTGCACACGGCCGTCAAGATCGCGCCGCATTACGAAGGCCCGGTGGTGTATGTGCCCGACGCATCGCGCAGCGTCAGCGTGGCCCAGGGCCTGCTGAGCGACCAGGCCGCCAAGTACATCGCCGAGGTCAATGCCGACTACGACAAGGTGCGCCAGCAGCACGCCAGCAAGAAGCAGGTGCCGCTGTGGCCTTTGTCCAAGGCCCGTGCCAACAAGACGCCGCTGGACTGGGCCGGCTACCAGCCGCCGCAGCCGAAATTCATTGGCCGGCGCGTGTTCAAAAATGCCGACCTGGCGGAGCTGGCCCGGTACATCGACTGGGGCCCGTTCTTCCAGACCTGGGACCTGGCGGGGCCGTTCCCTGCCATATTGAAGGACGAGATCGTGGGCGCCGAGGCGCAGCGCGTGCTCAGCGACGGCAAGCGCATGCTGCAGCGCCTGATCGAGGGCCGCTGGCTCACCGCCAACGCCGTCATGGGCTTCTGGCCGGCCAACACGGTGCGCGACGACGACATCGAGCTGTACACCGATGAATCGCGCAGCCAGGTGGCCATGACGTGGTACGGCCTGCGCCAGCAAGCCGAGAAGCAGGCCATCGACGGTGTGATGCGCCCCAGCCGCTGCCTGGCGGATTTCATTGCGCCGCGCGGCGTGGCGCCCGACTACATCGGCATGTTCGCCGTGACGGCGGGCATTGGCGCCGAGAAGAAGGACAAATACTTCCTGGACGACCACGACGACTACTCGTCCATCATGCTCAAGGCCCTGGCCGACCGGCTGGCCGAGGCCTTCGCGGAATTCCTGCACCACCGCGTGCGCACCGACCTGTGGGGCTATGCGGCCGGTGAATCGTTGAGCAACGAGGACATGATTGCCGAGAAGTACCGCGGCATCCGCCCCGCGCCCGGCTACCCGGCCTGCCCTGACCACAGCGTCAAGCGCGACATGTTCAGCGTGCTGCAATGCGACGAAGTGGGCATGGGCCTGACCGACAGCCTGGCCATGACGCCGGCGGCCAGCGTCAGCGGCTTTTACCTGAGCCACCCGGACAGCACCTATTTCAACGTGGGCCGCATCGGCGACGACCAGCTGAACGACCTGGCTACGCGCCGCGGCGCCACCGCCGCCGAGCTGCAGCGGCTGCTGGCGCCCAACCTGTAGCCGCCCTCCTACGCGCAGGCGCTGGCCTGGCTGATGGGCGGCGCGCGGCGCGGCCGCTAGCCTTGGGCGCATGCCCGCATTGCCTGACCGCTTCAAACCGCTGCGCCCGCTGCTGCGCGCGGCGCAGCTGTGGGACGACGCCGACGGCATGCGCATGGCCGCGGCCATGTCGTTTTACGGCATCCTGAGTCTGGCGCCGCTTTTGGTGCTGCTGGTCGCGCTGCTGGGCTGGTGGGTGGACCGTGAACTGCTGGAGCGAGGCCTGGTCACGCAGATCGGCACCATCGTGGGCGAGCAGGGCGCGGCCGTCATCCGCCAGGCGCTGGACAGCGCGCGTGAACCGGCGCAGGGGCTGCTCGCATCGCTGGTGGGCTTTGGTGTGCTGCTGTTTGGCGCCACCGGTGTGTTTGGCGAGCTGCAATCGGCGCTGGAGCGCCTGTGGCGGCACGGCCGCGCACAGGCCGTGCCCGCGCGCTGGTGGTACAGCGCGTCGCTTCGGCTGCGCGGCGTGGCCTATGTGCTGGCGTTCGGCTTCTTGCTGCTGGTGTCGCTGGCGATCTCCACCCTGCTGAACCTGGCCGCCGGCTGGGCTGGCAGCTGGCTGGCATTGGAGCAGGTGCTGCTGGTGCTCAATGAAACGCTGGCCTTTGCCATCTGCGCCGCGCTGTTTGTGGCGCTCATGCGCATGAGCGCGGGCCCCAAGCCGCGGCTGCGTTTTCTGGTGATGGGCGCCTGCATTGGCGCCACCCTGTTCACCGTGGGCCGCCACGTGCTGGCGGCCTACCTGTCCACTGCCGCGGTGGTGTCGGCCTATGGCGCGGCCGGCTCGCTGGTGGTGCTGCTGATGTGGATCTATTTTTCGTCCGGCGTGCTGCTGCTGTCGGCTGGCTGCGCGCGTGCCCTGGAAGAAGAACGCTGCGCCAGCAGCAAGGCCGCCACCGCCACCACGCTGGCGCCCAGCAGCCACCACAGCCCCACGGTGTAGCCGGCCGCGGGGCTCCACAGCAGCCCCAGCGCCAGCGGCGCCGCCGCGCGTGCCGCCGCCTGCGGCAGGCCCAGGGCGCCATTGAGCGACGCCACATGCTCACGGCTCACATACAGGGCAATGGCCGTGCCCTTGACGATGGTCAGCATGCCGTTGCCCAGGCCGTACAGCACCACAAACACCAGCGCCGCCATGCCATGGCCGCCGCCGGCCAGCAGGGCGGCCAGGCCCAGCGGGATCAGGCAGGGAATGAGCCGGTTGGCCAGGTGAACGTCGTAGCGGCTCTCAAACACATACAGCAGCAACCGCCCCAGCACCTGGATGATGCCGATGCTGGCCGGTATGGCCACCACCCACAGCTCGGACAGGCCGTTTTCGCGCAGCAGGCTCACCATGTGGGCTGGCAGCGCGGCGGTGATGGCCATCATGATGATGACGAACACCCCCAACAGCAGGAAGGGCGCGCTGCGCAGGTGGTGGGCCAGGCCGGCCGGTGCCGCGCCGCTGCCGTGCGCGGCGGCCGGCAGGGCCCGCGCGGGCGCACCGCGCAGCCAGCGCGCATGCACCGGCACGCACACCAGCAGGTGGATGGCCGCCAGCGCCCACAGCGCATGGCGCCAGCCCAGGGCATGGATCAGCCAGGCCGACAGCGGGATGAACACCGTACTGGCCAGCCCGCCCAGGAAGGTCAGCGTGATGATCGCGCGGCGAAAGTCATGCGGGTAGCGGCGCGTGACCACCGCGAACACCGGGCTGTACAGCGTGGCCGACAGCGCTGCGCCCAGCACCAGCCAAACTGCATAGAACTGCGTGATGCTGGTGACGAAGCTGTGCGCCAGCAGACACAGCGCCACCACCAGCGAGCCGCCGGTCATCACGGCGCGTTCATGCCCACGGTCAATCCAGCGGCCCACCGGGTAGGCCAGCAGCCCTTCGGCCAGCAGCGCCAGGCTGAACGCAAGCGACGACTGCGCACGCGTGAGGCCCAGCTCGCGCTCCACCGGCTCCATGAGCAGCGCAAAGGTGTAGAACACGCTGCCCCAGGTGATGAGCTGGGTGACGGACAGCCAGCCGACCCGCCGCTGGTCGTAGCGGGTCGTAGGAGAGGCGGCGGCGCGCATGCGGGGATTGTGGTTGAAAAGACGCGACCCTGTCGAGCTTGCTTTTGAGAAGATATCCAGTTGCGAGCTCTGATCGTGTGAATGACGGAGTGCATGCATCCACTAGTGAGGCTTGCCGAAGGCGCGGAGTGTATTTGGTGAGCGAGCGCGTCAGATTCGCTCCTAGGGCTCCCGTTCGTCCGTCAAAGAGAGGATGACAAGCCCCTTCTCCGCAGGCAAACTGGTCAGACCGGAGCAACTGCGTTATCGAATGAGGCAAGCATGGCGACACCAAGAATGGGCTATTTCAATCCGACTGGCGATCAGGCCATAGATGCATTGACTCACGGCTACTACTGGCAATTGTCAAGCGATCGTACCGTCGACTGGTCGCTGTCAAACGGAGCCTTCGGACAGCCGTGGGGTCGCGATGCTGCTGCTGTGATCGGACAAATTTTTTCGACGATAAGTTACTACACGAATATCAAATTCAACTACTTAGGGTATTTCAACCGGCCGACTATTGCTGCTACTGCTGGTTCAGAAATTAACTTTGCTTGGGCGGGTGGTGAGCTTTTTTCGAGCGGACGCATAGCCGGGCTAGGGTTCTTCCCCGTTTCGGGTGGATGGGGAGTTTATTCGGGCGATTCGGGGGATGTATTTCTTAATACCGGCAGCAGTGCTGCGTATCTCCCCTACACCCCAGGCAGCTCGGTATACGCACTTGTGCTGCATGAAATAGGTCACGTACTCGGTCTAAAGCATACCCACGACGACGGCGGAACGGGGCGACCAACGCTTGCTTCGCTAGGCTTCAACGAGTTCGATGTAGATTGGGTTTCCGTGATGTCCTATGAAGATGAGGCGTCTTGGAACGTTATCAGTTGGGACCCAGCAACCCCGATGGCTTTGGACGTGATTGCGCTTCAGTATCTTTATGGAAAGAACATGACAACTGGGGCGGGAAACGACACTTATGAGCTTTATCGATCCGGTTTTTACGCAACGCTTTGGGATGCGGGTGGAAGCGACACGGTCTCCGTGGCCGCTCAAACGGAAGGGTGGCAAATAGCGTTGCCTGACGCGACGCCTTCTCAGTTAGTGGACACAATGGTCGGATTTGCCCGGCCCCTCTCAGGGACATTGACTACTCTTTTTTGGTTGGCAGGCGACCTTGAGAACGTGCAAGGTTCCCGTGTAGCAGACTGGCTACAAGGCAACAGATTCGCGAACTTTTTGCGGGGAAACGGGGGTGACGATGTGCTGGTCGGAGGCGGAGGTACAGATACTGCAATCTATAACGGACCGATAGCGAGATACCAAGTGAGCGCGGGCGCGGTGCGGGATAAAGGCGGTATTGA
Organism: Pseudomonadota bacterium; assembly: GCA_020161775.1. GTDB lineage: Bacteria > Pseudomonadota > Gammaproteobacteria > Burkholderiales > Burkholderiaceae_C > RAM1. Next base: position 12,978 of record JAIUOW010000025.1, on the reverse strand, counting down.
CGGACAAGATACCCTCGCAAGTGTTGAACGGCTGCGCTTTACCGACAAAACGGTTGATCTCACAGTCAGTGCGGCGTCTAAGGCGGTCCCGGTCGCCACAGTCAAGTCGATCGTTGAGCTATACACCGCCTTCTTCAATCGCGTCCCAGACAGCGAAGGGATAGCCTTCTGGCTGGGCCAATCTGCTGCTGGAGTGTCAATTCCCGCAATTGCCGATGCTTTTTTTCGGGCAGCGGTCCAGTATCCAACTCTCACAGGGTACTCGACAGGCATGACGACCGGAGACTTTGTTGGCGTCATCTATAAAAACGTTCTGGGAAGAGCGGCTGTCGACGCAGAAGGGCTGGCTTACTGGGCCGGAGCGCTTTCGCGCGGTTCCGAGACGCGTGGGACGCTGGTGAAATCGATACTCGATAGCGCACATACATTTAAGGGGCGCCCTGATTTTGGATGGGTCGCGGACCTTCTTGACAACAAGTATGTAGTGGGAAAGCGCTTTGCAATAGACTTCGGCCTCAGCTTCAATACGCCCGAGGAATCTATTAGTAAGGGAATGCAGATTGCGGCGGCAGTGACTTCTACCGACACTAGCGTTGCGATTGGTCTGATCGGGGTCAACTCTGCTGATTTGCAGCTTGTCTAAGGCTTGACTCTTCAATTGGATCCGGCTGCTAAGGATCGTAGAAAGCCGCCGAGTCAATTTGAATTTCTAGCTGACGAAATTAATCGGTTGATGATGCTTTCTGTGGGTGCAGGCATTTCTTTTGTTTCGGGAGAAACAACAATGAAATCACCTCTAGCCCACTTCGGCTTCTGGCTGCGCTGTGTATCTAACCATGTGCTGGCCCGCTTCAATGCACTGCTGGACGCCTGGGCGTGGCTGTGACCGAGTGCGTGGCGCTACGCACGTTGTAGGAGGCGCTGACGGCCGCGCTCGCCGGCCTGATCGATGCGCTGAGCCTGGGGCCATCTAGGCGGCAATACGCGGCGCGCAACAGGGCCGGGTGATGTATTCGGAGTTCAGGCGGCTGACCCAGGCGTGCGGTTGTGTGGGCTCATCGTGTGGATTGCGGGTCGCCATATGACCTGCTTCGGCCGCAAGGGTGAAACGCATGTGGAGAAGTTTCCGGATTGAGCCCCTAGCGGCATGCCGCAGATCCGGCCAACGCCCGCCGGTACTGCACCGCCTCCGCCACATGCGCCACCTGCGTATCGGCTGAACCCGCCAGGTCGGCAATCGTGCGCGCCACCTTCAACGCCCTGTGCGTGGCCCGCGCGCTCCAGCCCAGCCGTGCTGCGGCCGTGTTCAGGAACTTGCGCGCGTCTTCATGCAGCGCTGCGTGGGTGTCGATGGCCGCACCCTGCAAAGCCTGGTTGGGCTGGCCCTGCCGTGCCATGGCGCGTTCGCGCGCGGCGGCGCAGCGCTGGCGGATCGCTTCGGTGGCTTCACCGGGTGGCGTGCCCAGCAACGCGTCGGGCGCCAGCGCCGTCACTTCTATATGCAGGTCAATGCGGTCCAGCAGCGGGCCGCTCAACTTGCCCTGGTAGCGCGCCACCTGGTCGGGCGTGCAGCGGCAGGCCTTGAGCGTGGAGCCCAGGTAGCCGCAAGGACAAGGGTTCATCGCCGCCACCAGCTGGAAGCGGGCAGGGAATTCGCACCGGCGCGCCGCGCGCGAGATGGTGATGTGGCCAGTCTCCAGCGGCTCGCGCAGCGCCTCCAGCGCGGCGCGGGGGAATTCGGGCAGCTCATCCAGAAACAGCACCCCGTGGTGCGCCAGCGATATCTCGCCGGGGCGCGGCGGGGACCCGCTGTCGTTTACATTAATAAATTGAACTGGTCATGGCCGCCTGGCAATGAAAAATATCCACCATACACTTTAAATTATTAAACTGGCTACATGCATTAGTTGAATTGGTATGAAAATTACAATCATTGGCGTGACTGAGGGTGAAGAGGGAGTCAGAGCCATTCCACGCAACTACCGGTCCGTGACCGGGCGGGTGGAAACCTTGCGCGGTGACACGGTCGGATACGAGAGCACCTTGGAGCGGGACTTTGTCCATTTGCTTGATTTCAACGCCAGGGTCGGCAAGATCATCGGCCAGCCACTGCGCATCCAGTACAAGGTCGACGAAGGCAACGCCCGCAGCTACACGCCAGACGTGCTGGTGCGGTTCCTGCCCATTGGCGATTCAAAGCCTTGGCGCCCCACTCTGTTTGAGGTCAAGTACAGAGAGGAGCTGGAAGACCGGCGCCAAGAGCTCCTTCCAGGGTTCAAGGCCGCCCAGAAGGTCTGCCGGACCCGCGGCTGGAACTTCAGAGTGGTCACCGAGCGGTACATACGAAACACCTACCTGCAAAACGTCCAGTTCCTGAGGGACTACCGTGCCTACCCCGACGACGGCGCCAAAAGCCTGATGCTGCTGCGCACCATGGAAAAGCTGCGCGTGGCCACGCCGGCACAGTTGCTGGCTGCCACTTTCATGGACATGACCAACCGGATGGAAGCAGTGGGCGTCCTGTGGCGCCTTATCACAACCCGTGCGATCGGCGCCAACCTCATGAACAGCCTGAACATGTCATCCGAAATCTGGCACGAGGAGCCCGTCCTGTATGGAAGCGAACGCTGAGCTTGGCGGCTTCGCCGTCCGTCCTGGTGTACTGATCGGCTTCAAGGGCCGTCTGTATAAGGTGCGGCGGCTGTTGACGCCCGAGCGCATCCTGCTGGAAGACCCTGCGAACCAGCAGTCTGAGGTCGCGTTGATTGACCAGCTGACCCACCCTTCGAAAGTCCAAGTCGATTTACCGACCGGCAATTCCGATGCTGAGGGCGCCAAGCGGCCTGAACTCCTGGCCTATTCCGACGAAGAAATCAAGCAGGCCGAACAAAGGCTCGAGCTGATCACGCCGCTGCTGATGCTGGCGCGCAGGACACGCAAGGACGTAGGGGCTGCCGCGCAGGCTGCGGGCAAGAGCGTAGGCACGTTGTATGGGTGGCTGCGCGACTACCAGGCCAGCGGCATGGTCGGGCTGATTGACGAAGTCCGAGGGCCCAAGGGCGGAGTCCAGCTCGATCCCCGCGTTGAGGAAATCATCCAGGATGTCATTGAGTCGCTGTACCTCAATTCGCAGCAATTGATACCCAAGGACATCTTTGAGGAAGTTGAGCAGCGTTGTGAGCTGGAGAACAAGCCCGTCCCGCACATCAACACCGTGCGCAACAGAATCGCGGCCGTGCCGCGGGATGTCCAGTCCCGCCGCCGTGGCCACCCCGAGCAGGCCGACCGCAACCTGCCGACCCCGGGGACGTTTCCGGTTCCTGTGAACCCGCTCAATCCGGTGCAGATGGACCATGTGCAGCTGGACATGCTGGCGGTGTACTCGGATACGCGCCAGCCGTGGGGCCGGCCCTGGCTCACCTTGCTGATCTGCGTGAAGACACGCATGATTGTGGGCTTTTATCTCAGCATGCTGCGACCCTCGTCAGTTGCTGCGGGCATGGCGTTGGTCATGGGCATGCTGCCCAAGAAGGACTACCTAGGATCGCTCGGGGTTTCCGGGAGCTGGCCGGTGCAAGGCAAGATCCGCAAGGTGCACTGCGACAACGCCAAGGAGTTTCGCGGCGAGGCCTTGCGGTTTGGGTGCCGCGAACATGGGATCGACCTGGAGCTGCGTCCCGTTAAAAAGCCGCGCTATGGCGCTCACATCGAGCGCATGGTGGGCAACATCAATGCCATGCTGCGCAAAAAGCCCGGTACCACGTTCTCCAATCCTCAGCAGCGCGGTACCTACGACTCCAGGAAGAAGTCGGCGTACACCTTGTGGGAGATCGAGGTCGAAGTGGCGGACTGGGTCGTCAACCACTACCACGTGAACAAGCATCGCGAGCTCAAGATGCCCCCGCGCAATGCTTGGGAGAAAGAGATCATGGGGACCGCCACCGCGCCGGGTGCGGGTCTGCCCATCCAGATTGCGGATCCCCAGAAACTCAAGCTCGATTTCCTGCCGTTTGTGAAACGTGTGGTCACGCCCTCCGGCGTTCGAAATGGCAAGCAGGACTACTACCATGAGGCGATCAATCGTTGGGTGAACGCACCCGACCCGGACCACCCCACCGAAAAACGCAAATTCATCATCAAGTACCACCCTCGCTACCCGCGTAACGTCTGGTTCCTAGATCCCGAGCTCAAGCAGTACCAGAAACTGGACTGCGACCCAAGGACCGCCGGCGGTGATGGCACGGACTGGGACCGCATGAGCGTCGAGGAGTTGATGGCGATCGACGCGCGCGATCACGCGCAGGGAGATGCCATGGAGGACAAGCAAGCCAAGCGCGCTTACCGCGCTCGCAGCGCCGAGCGCCAGGCGCAGGCGGTTGCAGCCACCAAGCGCGCCCGGACCAAGGGCAAGGCGCCGGTGCCGCCGTCCGGCGGCCCAAATGCCGACCATTCCCGCATCGAAACCCAGATGGAGCCGCAAACAGCGACGGCCCAGGACACTGGCAATCCCTTCTCTGCCTTCGCGGGCAAGACAATACGCTCCTTCAACGTGAGCGGCGGCCAATGAACACCCGGACCCACCTGTCGGTCAAAGCAGCGGATTTGCTGGAGGCCTCCGTCCCCGAGAAGCTGGAGTTCATCCAGCGTGACCACCACATTGACTACCCCGCCAGCGACTACATCCTGCGTGAGTTGCAGGACCTGGTGGATCGGCCGCGCAGCACCAAGCCGGAGTGCCGTGCCGTCATTTCTGACAGCGACAACGGCAAGACCACGCTCACCAAGCATTTCCTTCGACTGAATCCGGTTGTTCTGGACGAGACAGATTGCCCGATTGCGAAAGTGCTCTGGGTCGAGACGCCGCCGGCCGCAGACGAGGGCCGGTTGTACAGTGCGATCCTCACGGGTCTGGGGGTCAACCACCGCGCTGACGCGCCGGCCGAGCGCCTGGAGGCCCTGGTTCACCACGAGACGGCGGTGCAGCAGACTTCGGTTCTGATTCTGGATGAACTGCATGCGATGCTGAACAGCCCGGCGCGCCAGCAAAAGCAGTTCATGGCCTCGCTCAAGCGGCTGTCCAACGTACGTCAGTTGAGCATCGTGGCATGTGGCACCCATGACGTGGTCCGTGCCTTGGCAATTGACCCTCAGTTTGTGAGCCGATTCCTGCGGCTGTCCCTGCCGCTGTGGTCGGCGAATGAAGACTTTCTCAGCCTGCTCGCCGCTTTTGAGTCCTTGATCCCTCTGCCCAAGCCGTCAAATCTGGCGGCGCCGGAGATGGCGTTCGAGATCTTCAAAGGCAGCAACGGCACCATCGCCTCCATCAAGAAGCTGATCCTGCGCGCAGCCCAAGTCGCACTCAAGACCGGACAGGACCGGATTACGTTTGCCGCGTTGCAGAGCGCGCGAAACTGGCGTGACGCAGCCTCGCTCATTCCTAACCGGCCCAGGGAACTCTGATGCACGGGATGTCGTTCGACCACCAAACGATTGGCTCGCTACTGGTGAACCTCGCCTGGGAGCGCGGCGACTCGCCGGCCACAATGACGCAGCGTATGGGCCTGGGATGGTCGATCTGGACACGCGATATGGATCGCAGCTTGGGCGACCGCGCAGTCCAGCTGATCAGCGTTGCAACCGGCTTGCCGTGCGACCAAGTGCGGGCCATGACGTTGACCAGGCGCTTGCAGGACGCGGGTATACCGACGCAGCGCAATGGGTTCCAGCGATGGCTGACGCCGATCGGTATTTACCACCGTCAGCGCCTGCGGTACGGGCAGTTGTTCTGCCCTGTTTGCCTTCAGACCGGCCCGGCTCAGTTGCGCTTGGCGTGGCGACTGGCGTCGAACTGGGTGTGCAGCACACACACCGTCTTGCTGCGCGATGGATGTGCGCAGTGCGGCACGCCATTTGCGCCAATGCGTCACGATGCCCTTATGCTGGCTCGGTGCGACCGGTGTCTGGCGCCATTGCGCACGCCGGTGGAGCCGGCGTCACAGACTGAATGCCATCTGCAGATCCGGGTCCAATCGTTGTGGCGCCAAGCGATGGCCGGCGACGGGCAGCAGCTGGCCTCGTTCCACGAAGCTTTGACCGCAGTGGTCAGGCGGGATCCGCAGTTTCGTTTGTCCGGGGAGCCTTGGAATTTCTGGCGGGTGGCGGAACGCCGTGAGCTTCTGGTCAACGTAGCGCAGGCCACGTTGGCGGGCCCTGCCTCACATTCATCCCTGATGCGCGGTGTCGGCTTGAAGAAGACTTCTAAACCAGGCCGACGACGCTGTACCGGTTTGCCCGCCGACCCCTCCGCGCGGGCCGCAAAGTTGATGCAGCTGGCTGCCCGCGTTCGCTTCGCCCGGCGTCCGAAGGCCAGGATTGCGAGGAACGCTTGAGCAACCGTCTCGTGGAACTGGAGGGCACCTACCTCGCCCGAGCCCGCCGCCCGGATTGCGGCAATTGCGGACAGGAGATGCGCAAGGCTCACCGTATCCACCAAGGTACCGGTTACTGCGCTATCTGTTATCCGCGCATTTTCCCGCCACAGCCGTGCCATGTCTGTGGGAAGACAGCGCGGGCGCATCGTAACGACGAGAAACCTACGTGCGGCGATTGCCTACGCGACGACCGCAGCTGCCTGCGCTGCGGCAAGCTCACACCCAAGGCCGCGTTGCGGGTAGGGCAGCGGGTGGCCTGTGCGTCCTGCGCACGCTACTACCGAGCACCCGAACCTTGCGATATGTGCTCGGCCTTGAGCACACGCCTGAGCCGCAGCAGCGCCTATCCGCACAATGGTCGGATGTGTGACAAATGTCTGCGCGCGGCGGTTGCGGCGACCTGTTCTCACTGCGGCAAACATCGCACAGTCAACCTGATGACGCTGGAACGCAAGCCCTTGTGCAAAGTGTGCTGCGTGCATCCCGCGGCGAGTCATCCATGTCCGGACTGCGGCGCCACGGTCAACGGTGTGGGCGACACCCCCTGCCTGGAATGCGCCATCAAGCGCTCGAACGTGGCCCAACAGCTGGGCGCACAACACCTGCTGACTCAGGAGAGTGTGCGCCGGTTGTATGCGGATTTCATCCGCTGGGGCAACGACACAGGCCGGGCCAACAAACTGGCGCTTGGCGCCGCACGCTACCTGCAGTTCCTCGTCAGGCTCGACGCCGCGCTTCAGCAGCGCGCGGTCCCTCTGGACGAGTCCGTGCTGGTGCAGGTGTTTACGACCGAAGAACTCCGGCGCATGGGGTTGTTGTCCCAACACCTGGCAGAGACGGGCTTACTCGGGGACGACGCCCTCGCGCGTCGCCGGCGCAGCGATGAACGCCTGCTTGCAGCCAGGCGCGAGGCGATTGCCGGGCAGCCATGGGCTGAGGACTTCGACCGGTTTGAACGGGCGTTGCTAGCTCGCACGCCCGCGATCTCACTTCGAACACACAAAGCCTACACCCACGCCGCGATGTCGCTGCTGACGCAGGCGAGCGTTGCGCGGGCTGCTCAGGTCGGCCAGCAGGCAGTGGACGGTCTCCTGGCAAAGAAGCCAGGGATGAAGGCATCGCTGAGCATCTTTATCGCTCATCTGAATGCGCTTCATGGGCTGCAGCTCAAGCTGAAGTCAAAATCTTCCAAACCTGTGCCGCTGGTCCGACAGGCAAAGTATGTAAAGGCTTTGCTTGAGGCGATCGAGTCGGCGCCCAGTCGGCCGGCCCGTTTGGCGTTGACCGCCAAACTGCTGTCCAAACTGTTGAATGCGCCGTTGGAGCGGATCCTGCTTCTGCGTCACAGTGATCTGGATTTTCAGGGCTTGCGCAAGCTCAGGCTGGATGGCCGGTGGATTGAACTGCCGGAGCGTCTTCAGCCGATCCTGGCCGCGCTGCCCTCCCCCAAATGGCAGGCGGGCGCGGATGCGGACCCATTGGTGTTTGAGGGCCGCATGCTGCTGGACAGCCTGTCCACGGCCGCTGTGGATTACCAGGTCAACCGCGCGGTGCGAACGAGATTGAAAGCCTGAGGCCAGAACACGGCGTCCCATACTCAGCGCAAAGAACGCAGTTTGCCCAAGACGACGCTGCTACGAAGACGACCGGATGCGAACGAGTGCCGCGCTGACATCCAGCGAACCTCCTCCTCCACCGTGAAAAGAGCAGCTTTCTTCCACTGGCCTTTACCGATGGCTCCGATCTTGAGGATGGCCTCAAGGGTGACGGCACTCAATCGGCTGCCACGCGCATTCGGTTTGATCACCAGTGCCTTGAACGCCTCCCGCGGCAAAGCCTCAACTTCGACCCAGTAGTAAAGCGAACCGTCCTGCGCGATGATCTCGCTCACCCAGCAAAGCCGTGCTCGCGGGTCTTGCGGGTTCACCAGGGTCCAAGGCCGGGGCGTGCCGCCGATGGTGGTGGGAAATGCACAGTAAGCATGAGCACCAATTTGCACCGGATTGACCAGCGCGTAATCTTCGCGGGCCCGGATGTCGCCGGACTCCAGCAGCTCCGAGAAGCACTCAGCCAGCGCATTGAAGCGGTTCATGATCACGTTCTGGCTGTCGCTGCTCAGGGATGCCGTGGGCGAGCGGCCGATGCGGGAGCGGCGGCCGGTCGTGAGACGGCGGCGGCGTATCGCAGGGGGATCGCCCTCGGATTGCGGATTGACCGGGACGTAGGTGCGTGAACGTGCTTGCCGCTTGACCCTGATCAGCCGGTCCCAGTATTCACCCAGCCCAAAATGAATGGCCGAGCGGGATACCCGGGCGTCCACGGCAGGCGCAATTGTGGCCTGGGCAAGTTCTTCCATGCGGTCATTCAGCGAGGCGCGAGCCGCTCGCGTGGGCACATCTTCACTTTGGACGGGAATGCGTATCTGCTGGTCGATGCGCACCACGTTGTACGGTAAGTGCGGAAAGCTTGACCCGTAGATCCAGTGCACCAGCACAGCGCCGCTGCTCAGCTGATGGCCAAGGAAGCTGATCGACATGGTTTGGTCGCCCCAAGGCGGACGCGCGAGGATCCATGGCTCCCGCACGCCGCTGCGGCGCGCGTTCTCAAGAGCAAGAAATATGTCGGCCGCGCAGCTTCGTGCTGTTGCCACGGCCATGAAAAGAGCAATACCCACGCACCCGATGTCGCGCAGCTCTACCAAAGGCGCCACTTCGAAAGACCGCCCGTCTTCGGATACACCCGTCTGTTCCAGATCCACCAGCGCCGCCAGTTCCCGTCTCCAGTGGCCCGCCAGCATTGCGTTGGCCAACTCTGAGGTCAAGCCATAAAAGCGCCGGAAAATCTCGTAACACGGGATGAGCAACTCAAGGCCGCTCTCGGAGAAGCAACGAAGCAGCGGCGCGTCCTGGAAATGCAGCGGACTGCCGCGTGCGTCCTCGCCGCTAAGCGGGTAGTCAGTGGGTGGTATGAGCATGCCTCCCGCACCGCCGGCCATACGGTCGTTCGCGTAAACGATCTGCCAGCGCTGGGGAGCGATGGCTGCATTCTTTACCTTGATGTCCTGCGGCATCGAGTGATCAACTTGCAGGGTCCGGTCCCGCCAGAATGATCCCAGCACCAGCTTGGGTAGTGAGCCTGCGGCTTCCTCCAGCACGAGCGTGCTGGGCCGCCCACTGGGCCGACAGGCCCACTTCAGATGATGGGGGTCCGACTCATCGACCTTAACCAACCAGAGCCGGACCCGGGCGGTGGTCATGCTGGGTAGGGCTGCCGCTACCTTGCCGATCCAGACGAGGCGATATAGCGCCCCGTCTAAAGGAAATCGTTCGAATATGGGTTCAGTCAAAGGCCATTGAGTCTTTAGACATCGAGGGTGAGATGGCGAGCGCTTGACGACTTGTGGAGCCGAAAGTCTGCAGTCTACAGCCCGTCCTAGACATCCATGAACTGGGCCTCTCGGGAGCGTGGGAGCTCCCCAGTGCCGCATCCAGGTTCAGAGGCTGAGAACCAGCGCCCCACCTTAAAGTACCCCTCTGCAGCCGAACCCCCTTGGTCTGGCTAAGTTCAACTGGCCTCTCTCCTCAGATCGCAGGATGACGCCGCGCTGCAGCCGCGCTAGGCTGCAACTAGGCAAAAAAAGGCAGACTCATGGATATTGAACTGGCGTTAAAGCTTCTAGCCAGCGCCCTTGGCGTTGTCGGCACTTTGAAGCTGATTTACGACTGGGCCGCCTCGCCGCGCGGGCGGATGCGAGAGCACTACAACTTTGCGCGGGACTTCTTGCAGGAACTCGAATCCAATCCGAACATGCATCCTTACTTGGTGGAGAGTGGCTTCCAAGCCGTTGCAGGAACGCGCAGCATCACTGCTGACGAAGCGCGCTACATCATCGGTCTCGAGCCGGCAATCACCCTGTCCGATTACGTCTTTGCCCGGCCCTTGTTGCACGTGATCAACTCAGGCGAGGGGCTGATGCCAGCTTTCCGAATCGCCCATGCCGGGGATCGTCGGCGCTTCTGGCGCAAGATGGTTTTTCTGACGATTTACTTTGTTGCGGCCGTGACCCCGGTTTGGCTGTTCGTTCTTGGCGCGGCTCAAGTCGTGCCAAGGCGTGAGGGTTTGCAGCTTGCGATTGCTGCGTGTGGCCTGTGGCCGCTTGCATTTCTCGCCATGCTTGAGGGAGCCCGCATCAGCCGCGCAGAGTTGATCGTCGAGCGTGGACGGACCGTTGGCCCGCAACTGCTGCGCGTCAAGGAAACGCGGCTAGAAACCGAGGTTGACGGTACAGCCAGCGGACCTGCTGAAGCAGCGATCCGTAGCGTCAAGGAATTTGTACTGCATGAGACTGCCAGCGTTCGCTAATAACTGACGCCTCGGCAATCGTCCTGAACCGCCCCGGATTTCGAGGGGATCTTTCTCGGCGAGGAGTGAGCCACCCGGCAGGTCGAGCTTGGCATCTGTAGCAGTCCTTAAGGGTGCGCTGGCACGGCTAAGCGCCTATGGCGCAGATCTATGCATCAGCGATCAGCGCATACGGATGCCTCGGCATGGACAATTTTCGGCGCATCCTCTACATGGAGGAGGCGGAAATAGCCGGGGGGTAGAAGAATCGGAAACCATGGAGGAAGTAGATATGGCGACAACATGGAAGTACATGCCCATCCTGAAATGGAAGCAGGGCGAGCGAATTGCGCTCAGGAACTTGACGACGTTGCAATGGAATGACATGACGCCATTGCTCGAACTGCTGCCTATCATTGCAACGCCGGATGCGGCTGGTCTTCGTGCCGCGCTGGGGCCTTACCTTGCAAAAGTCAGCAAGGAGTTGAAGGCGGCCATCCACGAGAAGGTGCCGCTGGTGATCGACATCCGCTACCTGGCCCCTGCCTACGCACATCAGGCCCGACTTTTGAAGACCGTGTGCGAGTATCTGCGCAAGCAGACCGACCGGCGGGTAATTCCGGTCATTACGCAGGCTACGCTATCAGATGCGCTTGCAGAAGTTCAGGCCTTGAAGGTCTTCGACGAATTCGTGGTGCGGATCGTCTCCCCCTTTCACAATGCGGATGCAGTAACCGATATTGTGAAGTTGTGCGTGGGGGCGTCACTTCCAAAGAAGTCGCTGCACTTGATGGTGGATCAGTTTTCCATCGTAGGCGAGGCGCCGGCGGCCAAATGGACGGCTATTCAGCCGTACCTGGCTACTGCGCAAGCAAGTGGATGCGCTAGCACTACGCTTGCCGGAGGTGTTGATTCATCAGCACAACTGAGCCAGTGATCACGTCGAATACTGAGCCACTGGGTTGATGGATGTTCTGGCTACTCGGTTGTGGATAAGTCTATCGGGTCTGCTGTTTTTCGGTCTCCTTTCTGAGCTTTGCTGCGTGGCTTTGGTGGTGCCGCGCCAGCGGCACTGGAATGCTTGAATCGCCAGCTCTCATTGCCCGTCTCCACGATGTGGCAGTGGTGCGTGAGGCGGTCAAGCAAAGCCGTGGTCATCTTGGCGTCGCCGAAGACGCTGCTCCATTCCGAGAAGGTCAGGTTTGTTGTGATCACCACGCTCGTTCTCTCGTAGAGCTTGCAGAGCAGGTGGAACAGCATGGCGCCGCCCGACTGCGTGAACGGCAGGTAGCCCAGTTCGTCCAGGATCACCAGATCGACGTACATCAACCGGTGTGCCAACTGCCCGGCCTTGTTCTGCGCCTTCTCCAGCTCCAGGGCGTTGACCAGCTCCACCGTAGAGAAGAAGCGCACCCGCTTGCCATGCAGGCGGATGGCCTCGATCCCCAGGCTGGTGGCCAGGTGGGTCTTGCCTGTGCCGGGGCCACCCACCAGCACCACGTTGTGGGCCGAGTCCACGAAGCCAAGGGTGTGCAGTTGGCGCACCAGCGCCTCGTCGATGGGCGTGTGGGCGAAGTCAAAGCCGGCGAGATCGCGATGCGACGGGAACCGCGCCACGCGCATCTGGTAGGCCATGGAGCGCACCTCGCGCTGCGCGGTCTCGGCCTTGATGAGCTGGTGCAGCACGGCCTCGTGATCCAGCGACTTCATGCGGGCGGTGCCCAGCACCTCCGGCCATGCACTGGCCATGCCGTGCAAGCCCAGCGTCTTGAAGGCATCCATGAGGTCATGCATGGTCGGACTCCGGTGAGGCCTCTTGAGGCTGAGCGTTGCGCAGCGCGTCGTAGCGCTGCAGGTTGGCCAGTGGCGGCGTGTTGAGCGTGAGCATGGTGGCCACCGGTGGCTCAGGGATGCGCTGCTCCTGCAAGCGCGAGAGCACGTTGAGCACGTGCTCGGCACTCACCCGCCCCGACTGCAGTGCCAGCTCCACCGCCACCAGCACAGGTTCCAACCCGTGTAGGCTCACCCCCATGAGCACCTGCGCCATCACCCTGTCGCCACCGCTGTGGCGCAGCAGATGGCGCTGCAACTCCTGCAGCGGCTCGGGCATGGTCTTGAAGGGTGCGCCGTTGCGCAGCGCGCCGGGCTTGCGCTCGATCAGCGCGATGTAGTGCATCCAGTCGTAGAGCGTCTGGTCCCGCTCGAA
>JAIUOW010000024.1 GCA_020161775.1 Pseudomonadota bacterium | reverse complement strand
GTTTGCAAAGGCTTTACGCCGTCGCACCTGAAGCAAGTCAGCGCGCTTTCACGCTGGGGCAAATCTTGAACCCCTATGACACCCATTACAGGTGTCCATTCGCTTTTTGCTTCCTCCTCTGCCCGCTACACCATGGCCGTCGCTTGCGCTTCGGTTGCCACCCCGTACTGGCGGTGGCGATGCATCGGGTTTACCTCGTTTCCTTTGGTGCCCATCCGGCCGGCAGGCCAGACGATGGGGTCAGGGACGTTCTATCCGCCGCGCGTTCATAGGGAACAAGCAGTGGTGCATGACACACTGCTTCAGACGCGATGCCTTTTGGCCACAGCTCCCCAGATTGCTCTGGGAGACAAGAGTTAGCTGTTTCATGGTTACGGCGGTTCTGTCGAACGTTCACATGTGTTTCCCATTCCCTATACCTCGGCCACCCTCCCGCGTCTTGCTCGCGGGATTCATCCAACTCACGTCGGATTTGTGCGCTCGCGCGCGGGTCGTTTATCCATGGCTCCGCACAACCCAATTACTCGGGATGCACGCACAGACGAGGTCACGTCGTTCCAGACGTGGTTTCGGTGAAAGAAACAAGGCACCAAAAGCGGTGCCGCTTTGTTGGCCGCCAGGAGAGGCGGCGGCTGCAGTACTTTTATTTTGTAACTGTAGCGTTCAGGCAACAGAAATCCCTGCCGTGAGGCCGAATTTTGTTGCGAGGAGACCCAAGGCGGGCCCCTCCGGTCGAAAAATGCGTGGCATTTATTCGACCATTTCTGGTTGATTTCCGGGGAGGAAACCGTTGCGCTCCCAGAGGAAAACGCACTCCTATGAAGGCTGATTAGTTCAGCTACAAGAGCGACTTCGAGTCGCACCATGCGGCCATGATAGCGGCGCGCCCCGCAGCCGTGGGCGGTTCAGGCGCTTGACATGCATCAAGGCGCGACCCGCCCGGCGGGCCTAAAGTGGGGCACCCCCACAGCCTGCCCCGCACAAGACCATGGCCATTGAACTGTTTCGCAACGAACACCACGCCTGCCTGATGTTCACCGACCTGGTCGAGGAAGACGGCCAGGCCGTGCAGGCCAACCAGTTTCTCATCGTGGACAACGGCACCGGCGCCGTGATCGACCCCGGCGGCAACCTGGCGTTCAACGACCTGTTCCTCACGATGTCGCAGCACTTTCCGCCCAACAAGCTGAGCTGGCTGATTGCATCGCATGCCGACCCGGACATCATCGCGTCGCTGGACCGCTGGCTCACCTCCACCCAGGCCAAGCTGGTCATTTCGCGCATCTGGGAACGCTTTGCGCCGCATTTCACCAAGGCGGGCAAGACAGTGGACCGGGTGATTGGCGTGCCCGACGCGGGCGCCAGGCTGCCCCTGGGCAAGAGCGAGCTGTGGCTGCTGCCCGCGCACTTCATGCATTCCGAGGGCAACTTCCACTTCTACGACCCGGTCAGCAAAATCCTGTTCACGGGCGATCTGGGCGTGTCCATGATGTCGGGCAAGGACGCCAGCAAACCCGTGACCGACCTGAAGGCCCACATCCCCCTCATGGAGGGCTTTCACCGGCGCTACATGGTGTCCAACAAAATCCTGCGGCTGTGGGCACGCATGGCACGCCAGCTGGACATCAGCATGCTGGTGCCCCAGCACGGCGCACCCATCAAGGGCCGCCAGGCCATCAACGACTTTTTCGACTGGATTGAAACGCTGATGTGCGGGGTGGACCTGTTTGACGACCGCGCCTACCAGCTTCCCGTGGCCTATATCGACCCGGTGGCCGGACGCACGGGGGCAGCGCTGCGGGTGGCTTGAACCCGCCACGTTACGGCAGCAACGCCCGCACAACGCACAAAGACCCTTCGCCCCGCGGTGGCGGGCTGTCTGGATTCCAATCCTCCAGTGGCTGGATGCCCTGAAGGGAAAACATGAAAGACTTCGACTGCGACCTGTTCGTCATTGGCGGCGGCAGCGGCGGCGTGCGCGCCGCACGCATGGCCGCGCAACGCGGCGCCCGCGTGGTGGTGGCCGAGGCCGCCGCGCTGGGTGGCACCTGCGTGAACGTGGGCTGTATCCCCAAGAAGCTCTACAGCTATGCCGCGCACTATGCAGAAGCGTTTGAAGAAGCCGCAGGCTTTGGCTGGACGGTGGGCGAGACGCATTTTGACTGGGGCAGGCTCAAGGCCGCCCGCGCCAAAGAGATCACCCGCCTGAACGGTGTGTACGAGCAACTGTTGCGTGGTGCAGGCGTGCACCTGCTGCAAGGCTGGGCCACGCTGTGCGATGCGCACACCGTGCAGGTGCGCACGGCTGACGGCGACCAGCGCATCACCGCCCGTCACATCCTCATTGCCACGGGTGGCACGCCGCTGGTCCCCGCTGTGTCGGGCCGCGAGCATGTGGTCACGTCAGACCACATGTTTGACCTGCCGGAATTTCCCAAACGGCTGCTGATCGTGGGCGGCGGCTACATCGCCTGCGAATTCGCGTCCATCTTCAACGGCCTGGGCGCGCAGGTCACGCAGGTGCAACGTGCGGCGCGGGTGCTGGGCGGCTTTGACGCCGACGTGTCGGCCTTTGTGGCGCAGGAAATGCGCAAGCACGGCGTGGACCTGAAGCTCAACGCCACGGTTGCCGCCATCGAAAAGCGCGCCGACGGCCTGCTGGTCACCCTGTCGGGCGGCACGCAGGTGGTGGCGGACACCGTGCTGTACGCCACCGGGCGCTACCCCAATGTCGAGGGCCTGGGCCTGGACGCGGCGGGCGTGGCCTGCGACGCACGCCACAGCATCGTGGTGGATGCGCATTACCGCACCAGCGTGCCGTCCATCTACGCCCTGGGCGATGTGTCCACGCAAAAGCAGCTCACACCCGTGGCACTGGGCGAGGCCATGGCGCTGGTGGACCATCTGCTGGGCCCCGCTGCCGGCAAGGCCGCGCGCCAGATGGACTATGCGTTGATCCCCACGGCGGTGTTCACCCACCCGAACATCGGTACCGTGGGCCTGACCGAAGAAGAGGCGCGCAGGCAGTTCAAGGACGTCACCATCTACCGCAGCGAATTCAAGGCGCTCAGGCACACGCTGTCGGGCAGCCAGGAGCGCACCCTGATGAAACTGGTGGTCGATGCAGCCAGCGACCGCGTGGTGGGCCTGCACATGGTGGGCGCGGACGCGGGAGAGATCGTGCAGGGCTTTGCCGTGGCCATGAAAGCCGGCGCGACCAAGGCGGTGTTTGACAGCACCATCGGCATCCACCCCACGGCAGCCGAAGAATTCGTGACGATGAGGGAGCCCGCGCCCGCGGGCTGATCAGGCCAGTACCTCAGTGCCGGGGCGCACGATGGGCGCGGGATGGTCTTCAGGCGCCAGATATTTGGTCTTGCGGTCGATCTTGCCGTCCCAGGCCGCCAGCTCGGCGCTGGCGCTGCGGATCACGGCACGGTCCAGCGGGTGGCATTCGCGGTTGCGCAGCTGGTTCAGGGACTTGGAGCGGGCGATGGCGGCCTGAACACGCTGGGGGTCAACCATCAGGGCAAAGGGGTTGGCGGCAAGCATGGCGGTCGAATTCATGGAGTCAGCTCCTTGTTCATTTCAGAAAGAACACCGTGTTGGCCGGTGTGTGAAACCACTGTAGGGAATGGCCGGGGGGCGGCGCAGTCGGCCAAGCCCGTCACAGCTTGTAGGGATTTGTCTGACAGGGTCACAAAACGCTGCCGCGCGTGACCCATTGCACAAAATGCACAATGAAGGCATGCCCTATTTGCCCCCCTTCATCGCCCCCAGCCGCTACACCGACCCTGCCGCCGCCCTGGCCCAGGTACGCGCCATCTACAGCCAGCAGATCGGCCACCTGCGCGACGCCATGCAGCGCTTTGTGGCCGGCGAGGCACTGCCTGGCCATGTGCGCGCGTGCTACCCCTTTGTGCGCATCCACACCGACACCGTGGCCCGCTTGAGCCCGGCCGAGGCCGCGCAGCTGAGCTACGGCTTCGTGGCCGGCCCCGGCCGGTACGAGACCACGCTGACCCGCCCCGACCTGTATGCCGGCTACTACCTGGAGCAGTTCCGCCTGCTGTTGCAAAACCACGGCGTGGAGCTGGAAGTGGGCACCAGCACGCAGCCGATTCCCGTGCATTTCTCGTTTGCCGAGCACGACCACATCGAGGGCACGCTGAGCACCGAACGCCGCCTGCTGATGCGCGATGTGTTCGACCTGCCCGACCTGGCGGCCATGGACGACGGCATCGCCAACGGCACCTGGGAAGCCCGCCCCGGCGAGGCCCAGCCGCTGAGCCTGTTTACCGCCGCGCGGGTGGACTATTCACTGCACCGCCTGCGCCACTACACCGGCACGGCGCCCGAGGGCTTCCAGAATTTCGTGCTGTTCACCAACTACCAGTTCTACATCGACGAATTCGTGAAGCTGGGCCATGAGGAGATGCGCAAGCCCGATAGCGAATACATCGCCTTCATCGAGCCCGGCAACGTCATCACGCGGCGCACCGGGCTTGATGCCGAGCCGGGTGACGAGCTGGGCCTGGCGCCGCCGCGCCTGCCGCAAATGCCCGCCTACCACCTGGTGCGCGCGGACCGCAGCGGCATCACCATGATCAACATCGGCGTGGGCCCGGCCAATGCCAAGACCATCACCGACCATGTGGCCGTGCTGCGCCCGCACGCGTGGATGATGCTGGGCCACTGCGCGGGCCTGCGCAACAGCCAGCAGCTGGGCGACTACGTGCTGGCCCACGCCTATGTGCGCGAGGACCATGTGCTGGACGAAGAGCTGCCGCTGTGGGTGCCCATCCCGGCGCTGGCGGAAATCCAGGTGGCGCTGGAGCAGGCGGTGGAAGACGTGACCCAGGTGCGCGGCGCGGACCTCAAGCGCATCATGCGCACCGGCACCGTGGCCAGCACCGACAACCGCAACTGGGAACTGCTGCCCGGCAACCAGCCCCAGCGCCGCTTCAGCCAGAGCCGCGCCGTGGCGCTGGACATGGAAAGCGCCACCATCGCCGCCAACGGATTCCGCTTTCGCGTGCCCTACGGCACGCTGCTGTGCGTGAGCGACAAGCCCCTGCACGGCGAGATCAAGCTGCCCGGCATGGCCAACCATTTCTACCGCGAACGCGTGGACCAGCACCTGCGCATCGGCATGCGGGCCATCGAGATCCTGCGTGGTGAAGGCGTGGACCGGCTGCACAGCAGGAAGCTGCGCAGCTTTGCGGAGGTGGCGTTTCAGTAGCCGGGCCGGGTCATCAGGCCTCGCGCGGCCTCACCTTGCCCGCCGCCAGCTTCGCCGTCACCCGCGCCTTTTCCACATCCGCATCAAACGCCAGCGCCACGCCCATGCGGCGCTTGACGAAGCTCTCGGGCTTGCCGAACAGGCGCAGCTCGGTGTTGGGGATGCGCAGGGCTTCTTCCACGCCGTCAAACACGACGCCGTGCGCATCCACGCCGCCGTAGATCACGGCGCTGGCACCCGGGCTCTTGAGCGCGGTGCTCACGGGCAGGCCCAGGATGGCGCGGGCATGCAGCTCGAATTCGTTTTGCCACTGCGTGATCATGGTGACCATGCCGGTGTCGTGCGGGCGGGGGCTCACCTCGCTGAACCACACCTGGTCGCCCTTCACGAACAATTCCACACCGAACAACCCCAGCCCGGAGGGCTGCCCGTCCAGTCCCACGCCCAGGTTGTCCGTCACCGCCTTGGCGATGTCGCGCGACTTCTGCAGTGCGGCGGGCGTCATGGGGTGGGGTTGCCAGCTTTCCACGTAGTCGCCGCTGACCTGCACATGGCCGATGGGGTCGCAGAAATGCGTTTCCACCTGCCCGCCGGCGCTCAGCGCGCGCACCGTGAGCTGCGTGATCTCGTAGTCAAAGTCGATGAAACCTTCCACGATCACGCGGCCGGGCCCCACGCGGCCACCGGCCATGGCGTAGTCCCAGGCCTTCTGCACATCGGCGGGCCCGTCGATCTTGCTCTGGCCCTTGCCGCTGCTGCTCATCACCGGCTTGACGATGCAGGGGTAACCAATACCGGCGTCAATCGCCGCCTGCAGCTCGGCCAGTGAATCGCAGAACCTGTACGGGCTGGTGGGCAGGCCCAGCGTCTCGGCCGCCAGGCGGCGGATGCCTTCGCGGTCCATGGTCAGGCGCGCGGCGCGCGCCGTGGGGATCACGCGCACCGTGCCCGCGGCCTCCAGCGCCTGCAGCATGGGCGTGGCAATGGCTTCGATCTCGGGCACCACCAGGTGCGGGCGCTCGGCCTCGATCAATGCCTTGAGCTGCGCCGGGTCGCTCATGGTGATGGTGCGTGCGTGGTGGGCCACCTGCTGGCCCGGTGCGTTGTCGTAGCGGTCCACGGCAATGGTTTCCACGCCCAGGCGCTGCAGCGCGATCAGCACTTCCTTGCCGAGTTCGCCGCTGCCCAGCAGCATGACTTTGGTGGCGTGGGCAGACAGGGGGGTTCCGAGGGTGGTCATGGCTGAAAATTGAGCGGCGACGAAGACATCAGTGGCTGTGCAGCTTTTCCTGCAACCAGACCTTGATGAGCGACTGGTAGGGAACATCCCGCGCATTCGCCGCCGACTTGATGGAGTCGAGCAGATGTTGCGGCAATCTCAACGAGATGGTTTTGGTTGTCGGCTTGAGATTTGGCAAGGTCACGCTTTTGGCTTTTGACCAATCCAGATGCTCTGTCGAGTCGTGGGATTCCCAGTACGCACGCTCTTGCGCTTCGCTGGCGAATTTCGGTACGGTTTTAGTTTGCCTGGCCATAAAACACTCTCTCCTTGCGGTGCATGTCCCTCGCGGAAATGACCCGGATCATCGATCCGCCCTTGCGCAGGGTGAAGCTGATGTGCAACAAACGCGAATCATCGGTCTTGCCAAGCGCATGAAGCCTGACCTCGATGCGGCTATGGGCCGTATCTTCAAGAAGCAAAAGCGGCATGTTGAAGAAAACCTGCTCCGCTTCGGCCATGGAAACACCGTGCTTTTCGTTCTTCCGGGCGTTACCTTTGTCCCAGTCAAAGCCGACGATGGCATCGAAGTCAATCACACGCGTATATTACCATCATGTACAAAAGACAACGTCCTGATCCGCTGCCAAACGGCCTGTTTCAGGTACCCATGGCCTCGCCCAGCCGCACCGGCTGCGCGGCCGCCCAGGCCGGGTTGAACTGGATCGTGCCTTTGGGCCACAGCATCACCACGGTGGAGCCCAGCAGGAAGCGGCCCATCTCATCGCCCTGCGCCAGCGCGATGTTCTGCTCCGCATAGGTCCACTCGCGCACGCTGCCCGGGCGCGGCGGATTGACGACGCCGTGCCACACGGTGGCCATGCTGCCCACGATGGTGGCGCCCACCAGCACGTTGACGAACGGGCCATGGGGCGTGTCAAACACGCACACCACGCGCTCGTTGCGGGCAAACAGGCCCGGCACGCCGCGCGCGGTAGTGGGGTTGACCGAGAACAGGTCGCCGGGCACGTAGATCATGCGCGTCAGGCGCCCGGCACAGGGCATGTGGATGCGGTGGTAGTCCTTGGGACTCAGGTAAATGGTGGCGAAGGCGCCGTCGTCAAACTGCGCGGCCAATGCAGCATCGCCACCCAGCAGCGCGCGCGTGCTGTAGTGGTGGCCCTTGGCCTGGAAGATCTGGTCGCGCTCAATGCGGCCCAGCTGACTCACCGCGCCGTCCACCGGGCACACCCAGCGGGCATCCGCCAGCGGGCGGGCGCCGGGCTTCAGGGGCCGGGTGAAAAATTCGTTGAAGCTCGCGTAGCTTTCAATGCGCGGATCGGCGGCTTCGGCCATGTTCACGCCGTAACGCGCCACGAAGCGGCGGATGATGGCGGTGGTGATGCCCCCGGCGCGTGCCCCGGCCACCCAGCCTGCAAACACGGTAAGCGCCCGCTTGGGCAACAGGTATTGCGGCAACACCGCCAGGCGATCAGACACAGGGCTCTTTCAAAGGGGAATGCAAAAATTCTAGCTGCGACACAATACCAGCCATGGCAGCCCCCCTGTTTGAAGCGCAGCACCTGAGCAAACGCTACGGTGACACGACGGTCGTTGACGGCCTGTCGTTTGCCATTGCGCCTGGTGAATGCCTGGGCGTGATCGGCCCCAACGGCGCGGGCAAGACCACCACCATCCGCATGTGCCTGGGCCTGAGCGTGCCTGACGGCGGCAGCATCCATGCACTGGGCCTGCAGATGCCACGCGATGCGCTGGCCATCAAGGCCCGGCTGGGCGTGGTGAGCCAGTTCGACACCCTGGACCCTGATTTCACCTGCGCCGAGAACCTCTTGGTCTATGGCCGCTATTTCGGCATGAAGGACGCCGCCATCCGCGAACGCATCCCCAGGCTGCTGGAGTTTGCCGCGCTGTCGCACAAGGCCGATGCCAAGCCTGGCGAACTGTCGGGCGGCATGCGCCGCCGCCTGAGCCTGGCGCGCGCGCTGGTCAACGACCCTTCGCTGCTGTTGCTGGACGAGCCCACCACCGGGCTGGACCCGCAAGCGCGCCACCTGATGTGGGAACGGCTGCAACTGCTTTTGCAGCAGGGCAAGTCCATCCTGCTGACCACCCATTTCATGGACGAGGCAGAGCGCCTGTGCTCGCGCCTGCTGGTGCTGGACCACGGCCGCAAGATCGCCGAGGGCACGCCGCGCGAGCTGATCGCCCAGCACCTGGAGCCCGACGTGGTGGAAGCCTATGGCAACGGCGCGCTGGCGCTGGCCGATGACGCTGCGCTCAAGGCGCTGGCCGCGCGCACCGAAGTCAGCGGCGAGACCGTGTTCTTCTACACCCAGGACGCCCGAGCGCTGCTGGACGCCCTGGCCGCGCGCCCCAGGCTGCGCACCCTGCACCGCCCAGCCAACCTGGAGGACCTGTTCCTGAAATTGACGGGCAGGCAAATAAGGGAAGACGGCTGATGACTCCCTCCATCTGGCGCGCGCCAGACCTGTCCTTTCGCTGGTGGCCCGTGTTCCTGCGCAACCTGCTGGTGTGGAAGAAGCTCGCCATTCCCAGCCTGGTGGGCAACATCGCCGAGCCGCTGATGTGGCTGGTGGCATTTGGCTACGGCATGGGCGCGCTGGTGGGGCAGGTGCAGGTGGGCGCGGACAAGGTGCCCTACATCCTGTTCCTCGCCAGCGGTTCCATCTGCATGAGTGCCATGAACGCGGCCAGCTTCGAGGCACTGTATTCGGCCTTCTCGCGCATGCATGTGCAAAAGACCTGGGACGGCATCATGAACGCGCCGATCAGCCTGGACAACGTGGTCATGGCCGAGATGATGTGGGCCGCCTTCAAGGCCATGTTCACCGTCACCGCCATCCTGTGCGTGATGCTCGCTTTGGGCATCAGCCACAGCCCCAAACTGCTGGTGGCCTGGCCGGTGCTGCTGGGCGCGGGCATCACCTTCAGCTGCATTGCGCTGATCTTCAATGCGCTGGCCAGTGGGTACGACTTCTTCACCTACTACTTCACGCTGTTTCTCACGCCCATGATGTTCCTGTCGGGCGTGTTCTTTCCGCGTGAACAGCTGCCGCACGCGGTGCGCGTGGCGTCCGACTGGCTGCCACTGACCAACGCGGTGGAGATCGTGCGCCCCCTGTTCATGGACCAGTGGCCCGCGCACCCGCTGCGCCACGCGCTGGTGCTGCTGGTCTATACCGTGGCGGCATTCTGGGTGGCATTGGCGCTCACCCGCAAACGCTTCCAGGCCTGAACGCACCACCCGCGCCATGAGCACCGCCCTCACCCAGCTGCCACCCGATCTGTTGGAGATGATGAGCCGGGGCGTGTCCACCATCGTTGGCTCGCACGACCTGGCCCACCGGCCGAGCATCATGCGCGCCGTGGGCTGCCACGTGGCTGAAGGTGGGCGACTGGTCACCGTGTACCTGGCGCGCAGCCAGTCGCGCCAGCTGCTGCAGGACGTGGCGGCCACCGGCGAGGTGGCCGTGGTCTTCAGCGAGCCGGCCACCCACCGCACGGTGCAGCTCAAGGCGCATCAGGCGCAGATACGCGCCGCCAACGAGGCCGATGCACCGGTGCTGGCACGCTATCTGCAATCCATGGAGCATGAGCTGCAACGCATCGGCTTGCCGCCTGCGATGACCCGCGCCATGCTGGCGCACCGGCTGGACGACCTGGTGGCCGTCAGCTTCACGCCCGCGCAGGCGTTTGACCAGACGCCGGGGCCGCAAGCCGGCGTGCTGCTGCTGGCGGGGCGCACATGAGCACGGCCGGCACAACCTCGCTGGACGCCATCCGCCCCTGCTTTGAGGGAGCCATCCCCGCCGTCATGGCCACGTGCGCTGCCGACGGCACGCCCAATGTGGCCTACATCTCGCAGGTTTACTACGTAGACGCACGGCACGTGGCGCTGTCGTTCCAGTTCTTCAACACCACGCGCAAGAACATTCTGGCCAACCCGGTGGCCACCGTGCTGGTGCTGCATCCGCAAACCGCGGCGTTCTTTCGCCTGCACATCCGGTACCTGCGTACTGAAACCGCCGGGCCGCTGTTCGAGCAGATGAAGGCCCAGCTGGCCGGCATTGCGTCGCACACCGGCATGGACGGGGTATTTCGCCTGCTGGGCTCGGACGTGTACGAAGTGCAGCAGATTGAATCCGTGCCCGGCCAGCCCCTGCCCACGCCCGCGCCGCGCGTGGGCCTGTTGGGCGCCGTGCGCCGCTGCAGCGAACGCATGGCACGCTGCACCGCCATGGACGAGCTGCTCAACGCGGTGCTGGGCGCCATCACCGACCTGATGGGCATCCAGCACGCCATGGTGCTGATGCTGGACGCGAGCACGCAGCGCCTGTACACCGTGGCCAGCAGTGGCTATGCCACCTCGGGCGTGGGCTCGGAAATCGAAATGGGCGAAGGCGTGGTGGGCGTGGCCGCGCGCGAGCGCACGCCGGTTCGCATCGGGCACATGACCAGCGCCTACCGCTACATCCGCGCGATGCGCCGCAGCCTGCATGCCAACGTGCCTGACATCGACCCGGCCACCGACATCCCCTACCCGGGCCTGGCCGAGCCGCACAGCCAGCTGGCCGTGCCGGTGCTGTCCGCCGGGCGGCTGCTGGGCGTGCTGTTCCTGGAGAGTCCGCGCGCGCTGCAGTTCAGCTATGAGGACGAAGACATGCTGGTGGCCGTGGCCGGCCACCTGGGCGCGGCCATGGACCTGATGCAGGCCAGTACCGAAGCAGCGGAGCCACCCGCCCCCACCAGCCCGCCCGCGCAGGCGATGACCGGAGCCACGGGCACCGTCGTACAGGTGCGGCATTTCAGCGCCAACGACAGCGTGTTCATCAACGACACCTACCTCATCAAGGGTGTGGCTGGCGCCATTTTGTGGAAGCTGCTGAAGGACTTCACCCAGCACGGGCGCACCGAATTCAGCAACCGCGAGCTGCGCCTGGACGCTTCCATCGGCCTGCCCGACGTGGCCGACAACCTGGAAGCACGCCTGGTGCTGCTGCAGCGCCGCCTGGTGGAGCACAGCCCGCATATCCGCATCGAAAAGACCGGGCGCGGGCGCTTCCGCCTGGCGGTGCTGCGTCCCGTGGCGCTGGTGGACGCCTAAACCGCCACCAGGCCGTCCACCGGCGGCAGGCCCAGGCTGCGGGCCAGCTTGGTCCATTCACCCTGGGTCAGGTGTGGGCGCGCCGCGTCCAGCACCGCGTGGAACACCGCCTCGGGCGCCTTGGCGCGCATGTCGGCCAGCAGCGCCGTGCGCTCGGCGGGGTTCATGAAGGGCACCAGCCAGCGCACGATGCCCATCATCTCCTCGGGCGGGATGGAGGCCACCAGCGCGTCATGGATGGCCTCCAGCTCGGCGTCGGTGTAGCGCGCCCACAGCACGGCGTTGTGCGCGGTTTCTTCCACATGCATGTGGTGGAAGTTCTCGGCAATGAACAGCGACAGGTCACGGTACAGCGCCAGCACGGCGGCGGGCCGCTGCGCGGCCGGCGTGCGCAGCAGCGCGGTGGCGGCGCCCGCCAGGCGGCCGATGTGGGCCAGGTGGTCGTCATGCTCATGCGCGATCACGGCGCTGGCGCCGGGGGCGCGCGCTTCCAGCGCGGCATGGATGAACTCGTTTTCATGCTTGAGGTGGGAGGCGCAGGCGTCCATCAGCGCCAGCACCTGCTGGGTGGTCTGGGCCAGCTCCAGGCCGTCGTCGCAGTCCATGCGGCCCAGCGCCAGCAGGGTGTCGGCCATCAGCGCGCGCATGGCCTTGTGGATGCCGGCGTACATGTCCACGCGCGGGGCGTCGGTGGCAGCGGCCGTGGCAGCAACCTGCTGCAGTTCGTTGGAATCGATGTTCATGGTTCTTCTTTCCGTTGTTGTGTGGGATGGCAGGTGCACCGTGCACCGCGAAAAGAAGTGTCAAAGAACCGGGTTTGGCGCGCCGCTAAGAAATGCTTAAACGATTGCTAAAAAAACCTTAAACGCCGGCACGCGCCGCGCCGGCTGTGAACTGCGTCACAGGCTCAGGCCTGGCGGATCATGTCCACGGCCTTCTCGGCCATCATGATCACCGGCGCATTGGTGTTGCCGCCCACGATGCGTGGCATGACCGACGCGTCCACCACGCGCAGGCCCTGCATGCCGTGCACGCGCAGCTGCGCATCCACCACGTCCAGCGGGCCAGGCCCCATGCGGCAGCTGCCCACCGGGTGGTAGATGGTGTCGGCGTAGTTGCGGATGAACTGCCCGATCTGCTCATCCGTCTGCGCGGCCGCTGACACCGGCAGCTCCTGACCCCGGTAGCCCGCCAGCGCGGGTTGCTGCAGCAGCTGGCGCATGAGCTTGAAGCCACGCACCATGCGGGCCAGGTCGTCCGGCTCGGCCAGGAAGTTCGGGTCCACCAGCGGCGGCTGCATCGGGTCGGCGCTGGCCAGCGTGACGCTGCCGCGGCTTTGCGGGCGCAGCAGGCACACATGGCATGAATAGCCGTGGCCAAACACCGTCTTGCGGCCATGGTCCACCAGCTTGCCGATCACAAAATGCAGTTGCAGATCGGGCAGGGCTTCCTGCGGCTGGCTCCTGATGAAGCCGCCGGCCTCGGCAAAGTTGGTGGTCAGCATGCCGGTGCGGAAATTGCGCCATTCCACAATGCCCTTCACGGCGCGCACCAGGCCGGCCAGGGACAGGCCGAAGAGGTCTTTCAGGTGCGGTGCATTCACCACCTGCACCACGTCCACATGGTCGTGCAGGTGCATGCCCACGCCCGGCAGGTCGTGCACCACGCCAATGCCGTGCTGGCTCAGCTGGTCAGGTGCGCCAATGCCCGACAGCAGCAACAGCTGGGGCGACAGCAACGCGCCGGCGCACAGCAGCACCTCGCGCGTGGCGCGCAGCTGGCGCAGCTCGCCACCCTGGCGGTATTCCACCCCCACCGCGCGCCGGCCCTCGGTGAGGATGCGCGTGGCATGCGCGCCCGTGATGACCTGCAGGTTGGGCCGCGACATGTGGGGCGTGAGGTAGGCCTTGGCCGCGCTGAAGCGCTCGCCGTTCTTGTGGGTGACCTGGTACATCCCCACGCCTTCTTGCTGCGCGCCGTTGAAATCGGGGTTGGCGGGATAGCCGGCCTGCACGCCGGCCTGCACGAAGACCGGGCCAAAGCGGTTGGGCGAGGTCAGGTCGCGCACATTCAGCGGCCCGCCTGTGCCATGGAATGCATCGGCGCCGCGCTCGTTGTGCTCGGACCGCTTGAAGTACGGCAGCACGTCGGCCCAGCCCCAGCCAGGGTTGCCCTGCTGCGCCCAGTGGTCGTAGTCCTCGGGCACGCCGCGCGCATAGATCATGGCGTTGACCGAGCTGGAGCCGCCCAGCACCTTGCCGCGCGGCTGGTAGCCGCGCCGGCCATTCAGGCCGGGCTGGGGCACCGTCTGCAGCGCCCAGTTGGCCTGGCCGTTTTTGGCCAGCAGCGCCAGCCCGGCGGGGCAGTGGATGAGCGGGCTGGTGTCAGCAGGGCCTGCCTCCAGCAGCGCCACGCGCACCGAAGGGTCTTCCGACAGCCGCCCCGCCAGCACGCAGCCAGCCGAGCCACCGCCGATGATGATGTAGTCAAGCACGTGTGTCCCCTCCTGGTGATACAGGCGCGTACCTTAACCCGGATTGGTCCACCTTGTAACACCCGTTAACATCCGGGTTCTTCGGCCAGCCGGGTCGGCAGCGCCGGGCATACATGGGGATATCCAGATGGGCAACGAATTGGGCAAGAGCCTGGGCGTGGTGGGCATCATTGGCGCCGGCACCATGGGCAATGGCATCGCGCAGGCCTGCGCCGTGGCGGGGCTGCCGGTGGTGATGGTGGACGTGTCGGACGCCGCCGTGGCCAAGGGCCTGGCCACCATCTCGGCCAGCCTGGACCGGCTGGTCAAGAAAGAAAAGATCACCGAAGCCGGCAAGGCCGCGGCGCTGGGCCTGATCAAGGGCAGCACAGCCTACGACGACCTGCGGGCCGCACACATCGTGATCGAGGCCGCCACCGAGAATTACGAGCTCAAGCTCAAGATCCTGCGCCAGGTGGATGCGCTGGTCGCGCCGGAAGTGATCCTGGCGTCCAACACCTCGTCGATTTCCATCACCAAGCTGGCGGCGGCCACGTCGCGCGCTGACCGCTTCATCGGCATGCATTTCTTCAACCCCGTGCCGATGATGGCGCTGGTGGAGATCATCCGCGGCCTGCAGACCAGCGATGCCACGCACGACGCGGTAAAGGCACTGGCCGAACAACTGGGCAAAAGCCCGATCACCGTGAAGAATGCTCCGGGCTTCGTGGTCAACCGCATCCTGGTGCCCATGATCAATGAAGCCTTCTTTGTGCTGGCCGAGGGCCTGACCACGGCCGAGGACATTGACGCCGGCATGAAGCTGGGCTGCAACCAGCCGATCGGGCCACTGGCGCTGGCCGACATGATTGGTCTGGACGTGTGCCTGGCCGTCATGGACGTGTACCTGGCCGAGTTTGGCGACAGCAAGTACCGCGCCTGCCCGCTGCTCAAGGAAATGGTCGCAGCCGGCCGCCTGGGCCGCAAGACCGGGCGCGGCGTGTACAGCTACTGAGCCCTGAACGCGGCCCGCTTTCATGGCGCCCACCGGCACACCGGACACCCCGCCGGCCACGCTGCGGCTGAGCCCGGCGCTGGGCCGGGTGCCGGCGCCTGACCAGGCGCCAGCTGCACCGGTGGCGGCACCTGCCGCTGCGCCCGTAGCGGCACCTGCAGAACCTGCCCCGGCCCCGGCTGCTGCACAAGCGGCGCAACAGGCCGTTGCACCCGCGCCCCCACCCCCCGGCTCCATCGCCCACGGCGTAGCCGCCCTGCGCGACGCGGCCGCGGTCGCGCGCACCGCGCCCAGCCTGGTGCCGCTGACGGTGGCGCTGGGTGGCATTGCGCTGGTGTCCAGCATCGGCTGGGTGATCGAGCGGCGGCGCAACCGGCGCGAAAGCGATTCCGTGCTGTGGGCGGACGTACAGCCCGCCGCGTCGTCCATCGTCACGCGCGTGAACAGCCTGGACGACATCCTGCCCGACAACCCCAACCCGGCCGAAGCCGCGCGCGCCATCTACGTCACCGCCATTGGCGAGACGAATTCGCGCCGCGAGGCCACGCTGATCGACCTGCACCAGATGGACCAGAAGCTGCAGCGCCGGCGCAAGCGTGGCGACGTGGTGGCGGCCGTGCTGCTGCTGCAGCAGCACCTGGTGGACTTCCGCTACACCAGCCCGTGGGTGTTCATGGAACTGCGCGAGCTGTACAAGGAGCTGGCCCTGCAGCAGGAATGGGAGGTGGCGCGCGACGCCTTTCGCGCCCGCTTTGGCCAGAACGCGCCGCAGTGGTCGGCGCCGTCCACCGCCGACGCGCAGCTGCTGGACGACACGCACCTGTGCGAGGGCATCATGGGCCAGTGGCCGCACCGGCCCGCGCGCATGTGGATCCTGCGCTGGATGCTGGGTGAACACGACATGCGCGTGAGAGCCATGGGCCCGCCGCTGTTGCCGCTGGGCGTGTACCGGGACCTGATGCTGCTGGACAGCGTGCTGGACGACGCCATGGCCATCGAGACAGCCAGCGCCGCCGCAGCGCCTGCGCCGATGCCTTCACTCACGCCCGAACCCGCGCTGTCACCCACGTGATGCGCGCGTGCGGCCCGCGCCGCTAGCATGCGGGCATGAGCACCCCCACCCCTGCGCCCACCACCGGCACGCCCCCGCCCGAAGGCACCATCACCACCGAGCGGCGCGGCGCGCTGCTGCTGATCGGCATCAACCGGCCGGCCAAGCGCAACGGCTTCACGCCGCGCATGTACCGCGAGCTGGCCGAGGCCTACACCCTGCTGGATGACGACCCTGCGCTGCGCGTGGGCGTGCTGCACGCCCACGGCGACCACTTCACCGCCGGGCTGGACTTGCCGACCATTGCGCCGCTGATGCAGCGCGGCGAAAAGGCCTTTCCCTTCGGCCTGGTGGAGCCCAACGACCTGGGCACGCCGGGCTACCGGCGGCGCAGCAAGCCCATGGTGGTGGCGGTCAAGGGCATCACGTTCACCGTGGGCATCGAGCTGATGCTGGCGGCCGACATCGTGGTGGCGGCGGACGACTGTCGCTTCTCGCAGCTGGAGGTCAAGCGCGGCATCATGGCCACGGGCGGCGCCACGTTGCGCATGGCCGAGCGCGCAGGCCTGGGCAACGCCATGCTGCACCTGCTGACAGGCGACGAATTCGGCAGCGCCGAGGCGCTGCGGCTGAACTTCGTGCAAAAGGTGGTGCCCGCTGCCCAGGTGCTGGACGAGGCGCTGCGCATCGCGCAGGCCATTGCCGAACAGGCCCCGCTGGCGGTGGTGGCCACCCGCATGAACGCGCTCAAGGCCGTGGAACACGGGCCGCTGATGGCCATGCAGGACTTCATCAGCACGCAGCAGCGCCTGTCCAACAGCGAGGACGCGGCGGAAGGTGTACGGTCGTTTACCGAGAAGCGGCCTGCGCGGTTCAGTGGTCGTTAGCGATTTCCGGTCCGCGGGGTTGCGGCGACGGTGCCCGCTTCCGCGGCTGTCCCCCGCCGGGCTGCGCCCGGCTCCTCCTTTATGCCGCTGCACCGGGCACCATCACCACAACCCCGCTACATCGTTGGGGCGCAACCCGTGGTGCGCCGCTACGGTCGCTGATCCTGCGGACAGGGCGCTCTGCGCAGCGGCATAAAGGGGGAGGCGGGCGCAGCCCGCCGGAGGACAGCCGCGGAGCAGAGTGCCCTGTTCGCAGGATCCAGGAGTGATGTCAGTATGGAGAAAATTAAATTGCACACAATTTAATTTGACGCTACAATTCAAACCATGGCACAGCAAAAATTCACCCCCGACCAGGCCCTGCTGCTGGACAACCAGCTGTGCTTTGCGCTGTATTCGGCGTCTTTGGCCATGACAAAGCTGTACAAGCCGCTGCTGGACGAACTGGGCCTGACCTACCCGCAGTACATCGCCATGCTGGTGTTGTGGGAGCGTGACGGACTCATGGTGTCCGAGTTGGGCGAGCGGCTGTCGCTGGATTCCGGCACGCTCACCCCGCTGCTCAAGCGGCTGGAAGCCCTAGGCCTGGTGGCCCGCATCCGTGACGTGCAGGACGAACGCCGCGTGCACATCACCCTCACACCCGCCGGGCGCAAGCTCAAGAGCCGCGCGGCCAAGGTTCCGGGCTGCATCCTGGCGGCCAGCCAGTGCTCCATCCCCGAGCTGATCTCGCTCACCCAGCAGGTGCAGGCCCTGCGCCAGCGCCTGACGGCCTGACCCCCCCTTTCCCTTTCCAACCACCCCCTTCAAGGAAGCAACCATGACCAAGCTCGACAAAGTCCTCTACACCGCCCGCGCCCACACCACTGGCGGGCGCGACGGCGCGTCCAGGACCGATGACGGCCGCCTGGACGTCACGCTGTCTTCGCCCGGCACCTCGGGCACGGGCACCAACCCCGAGCAGCTGTTTGCCGCCGGCTACAGCGCCTGCTTCATCGGCGCCATGAAGGCCGTGGCCGGCAAGATGAAGGTCACGCTGCCAGCCGACCTGGCGATTGACGCCGAGGTGGACCTGGGCCCCATCCCCAATGCCTATGGGATTGCCGCACGCCTGAACGTGAGCCTGCCGGGCATGGACCGCGCCGCCGCCCAGCAGCTGGTTGACGCCGCCCACCAGGTGTGCCCCTACTCCAACGCTACGCGCGGCAATATTGACGTGACGATCACCCTCGTCTGATCCGTCAACAATGGCTGTCACGAATGCGGCCCGCCGGTCTTGAACCGGCGGGCCGCTTCGCTTAACGTGGCAATCATGAGCACCACCACACTCCAGGTCCGCAAGGACAAGCTGACCGAGACGCGCCTTGTCACCACCGAAGACGCTGCCCTGGCCCCCGGCCAGGTGCGCGTGCGCGTGGAGCACTTCGCGCTCACGTCCAACAACATCACCTACGCCGCTTTTGGTGACGCCATGAGCTACTGGCAGTTCTGGCCCACCGGCGAGGACGGCTGGGGCATCGTGCCGGTCTGGGGCTTTGCCACCGTGACGCAAAGCCTGCACCCCGGCGTGGCCGTGGGCGAGCGGCTGTATGGCTACTGGCCCATGGCCAGCAGCGCCGTGCTGCAGCCCGAGCGCCTGACGGAGGCCGGCTTTACCGACGCCGCGCCGCACCGCGCCGGCCTGCACGCGGTGTACAACCAGCTGCTGCGCTGCAACCGCGACCCGTTCTACACCCCCGGCACCGAAGGCCCGCAGGCGCTGCTGCGCCCGCTGTTCGTCACCTCGTGGCTGATCGACGACTTCATGGCCGACAACGATTTCTTTGGCGCCAACGTCATGCTGCTGTCCAGCGCGTCCAGCAAGACGGCCTATGGCACGGCCTTCCAGCTGGCGCAGCGCCCGGGCATTGAAGTGATCGGCCTCACATCGCCCGCCAACCAGGCGTTCTGCGAAAGCCTGGGCTGCTACAGCCGCGTGCTGACCTATGACCAGCTGGACCAGGTGGCCGCCGATGCGGCCTGCGTGTATGTGGACTTTGCCGGCAATGCCGGCCTGCGCCAGCAGATCCATACGCGGTTCGGACAGCTCAAGTACAGCTGCTCCATCGGCGGCACCCATGTGGAGCAGCTGGGCGGCGCCAAAGATCTGCCCGGACCGCGCGCCACGCTGTTCTTTGCACCCGCACAGATCAAGAAACGCAACGCCGACTGGGGTGCCGCCGAACTCGGCAAGCGCCTGGTGCAGGCCTGGCAGGCCTTCAGCGGCCGGGCCACCGATGCGGCGGCGCCGTGGCTGGTGGTGCAGCAGCACCAGGGCCCGCAGGCCGTGCAGGCCGCCTATGCGCAGGTGCTGGCCGGCCGCGGCGACCCGCGCACGGGGCACATGCTGTCGCTGGGCTGAAGCTGCAAGCCCCGCATCAGCTTCGCACGCCATGATGGCGCCATGAAGCTGGCCCTGCTGTCGGACATCCACGCCAACCTGCGCGCGCTGCACGCCTGCCTGGCCCATGCGCAGGAGGCCGGCGCCACCCACCATGCCGTGCTGGGCGACCTGACGGGCTACGGCGCCGAGCCCGCGCAGGTGGTGGACGCGGTGATGCACCTGGCCGCCCGCGGCGCGGTGGTGCTGGGCGGCAACCATGACGCGCTGGCCGTGCAGCCGCCGGCGCAGCCGCAAACCCACGGCGACCTGTCGGCCGCCTGGACACACGGTCAGCTGGACGCAGCCCAGTGCGCCTTCCTGGCGAGGCTGCCGCTGCACGCGCAGCTGGGCAGCGCCTGGCTGGTGCATGCCAGCGCCGATGCGCCCGCCAACTGGCATTACGTGGACAACCCCCACCGCGCCCAGCGCAGCCTGGCGGCGGCCTGCGCGCACTCGGGCGTGAGCCACGTGTTTTGCGGGCATGTGCACCACCAGCGCCTGTACTACCAGGGCGCCGCCCGCGCGCTGATGGAATTCATGCCCACGCCGGGCGTGGCCATACCGGTGCCGGCCCACCGCCAGTGGCTGGCCACCGTGGGCTCGGTGGGGCAGCCGCGCGATGGCGACCCGCGCGCGATGTACGCGCTGTTTGACGCCACGCAAGGCCGCCTCACCTTTCACCGCGTAGCCTACGAATACCGGGCAGCGGCGGCGGCCGTGCGGCGCACGCCCCAGCCCGGATGGTTTGCACAAAGGCTGGAGGAAGGGCGATGAAACTGCTGGCACCGGGCACCGTGCTCGACGGGTTTGCCGTGGGCGAAGTGATCCATTCGGGTGGCATGGCCCACATCTACCGCGTGCACTACGCCGACGGCCGGCCCGACCCCGGCTTTGCCATGGCCATGAAGGTGCCGCGCATGGCCGGCGACGACGGCGCGGAGAACCTGCTGGGCTTCGAGGTCGAGCACCAGATCTTCCAGACCCTGGGCGGTGACCACGTGCCGCGCTTCGTGGCCGCGGGCGACCTGGCACGCCTGCCCTACCTGGTCATGGAATACGTGCCCGGCCGCGTGCTGCAGCACTGGCTGGACGAAGCCCGCACGCTGCGCCAGCGCCCGGATGCGCAGGAGATCGCCCGGCTGGGCCAGGCCATGGCCGTGGCGGCGCACAGCCTGCACCAGCAAAACGCGGTGCACCTGGACCTGAAGCCCGCCAACGTGCTGATCCGCCACGACGGGCGCGCCGTGCTGCTGGACTTTGGCCTGAGCTGGCATGCGCACTACCCCGACCTGCTGGCCGAGGAACTGCGCCGCGCCGTGGGCTCGCCCGCCTGGATGGCGCCCGAGCAGGTGGTGGGCGTGCGCGGCGACCCGCGCAGCGATATCTTTGCCATCGGCGTCATGCTGTACGAGCTGGCCACGGGCGAGCTGCCGTTTGGCGAGCCAGCCACCACGGGCGGGCTGCGCCAGCGGCTGTGGATGGCCCCACCCCCGCCGCGCGCGCTGAATGCAGGCGTGCCGGGCTGGCTGCAGGAAGTCATCCTGCGCTGCCTGGAACCCGAAGCCGCGCGCCGCTATCCGTCGGCCGCGCACCTGGCGTTCGACCTGGGCCACCCGGACCAGGTGGTGGTGGGTGAGCGCGGCGGGCGCACCCGCGGCACGCCGCTGCGCACCCACCTGCGGCGCTGGTTCAGGGCCGCGGGCCTGCAATACGAACCCAGCCCGCTGCCGTCACAGGCGATCCGCGAAGTGCCCATCGTGATGGTGGCCGTGCCGCACCTGGACGCCAGCGACGCCACGCTGTATTCGCTGCGCCAGGCGGTGAGCCGGTCGCTGGGCATACGCCCCGGCGCCCGGCTGGCCTGCGTGAGCGTGATTGCGCCGGTGGACAGCGGCCAGGACGAGATCGACGCCCATCGCCTGCACCTGGAACGGCTGCGCCAGTGGGCCCAGGGCATCCACCTGGAAGGCCACCAGGCGTCGTTCCACGTCATTGAGTCGGGCGACGTGGCACGCGCGCTGTGCACCTATGCCCGTGGCAACCATGTGGACCTGATGGTGCTGGGCGCGGCCACCCACGGCCTGCAGATGCAGCGGCTGGTGGCCACCGTGCCCATGCGCGTGGTGATGGACGCCCCCTGCAGCGTGCTGCTGGTGCGCCAGGCAACACCGTTCGCCCTGCTGGACGCACCACCGGACACGCGGGGCCCACAATCGGCACATGACCGAAGCCCCGCACCCGTATGAAACCCTGACGCCCGACGTGGTGATGGACGCCCTGGCGTCAGTCGGCCTGTATGGCGATGGCCGCCTGACGGCCCTGAGCTCGTATGAAAACCGTGTGTATCTCATCCACCTGGAAGAGCCGCACGCGGGACACAGCGCGGTGGTGGCCAAGTTCTACCGGCCCGGACGCTGGAGCGAGGCGCAGATCCTGGAAGAACACGCGTTTGCCGCCGAGCTGATGGCGGCCGAGGTGCCCGCCATTGGCCCGCTGGTGCTGCAGGGGCGCACGCTGCACCCGCACGCGGGCTTTTCATTCAGCGTGAGCCCGCGCCGCGGCGGGCGCCGGCCCGAGCTGGACGACGCCAATGTGCTGGAATGGCTTGGCCGCTTCCTGGCGCGCATCCACACCGTGGGCGCGGCGCGGCCGTTTGCGCAGCGCGGCACGCTAGACCTACGCACCTTTGGCACCGAGCCGCGCGACTGGCTGCTGGCGCACCACATGATCCCGCTGGACGTGCAGGGCGCGTGGCAGGCCGAGTGCAACAAGGCGATCGACGCCATTGCACGGCACTTTGAGCACACCCGCACCGCCACCATCCGCCTGCATGGCGACTGCCACCCCGGCAACATCCTGTGGACACCCGAAGACCAGCCCGGCGGCGGCCCGCACTTTGTGGACCTGGACGACACCCGCATGGGCCCCGCGGTGCAGGATCTGTGGATGCTGCTGGACGGTGACCGTGCGCAACGCACGCAGCAGCTGGGCGCGCTGGTGGATGGCTATGAACAGTTCCGTGAATTTGACCGCGCCGAGCTGGCGCTGATCGAGCCGCTGCGCACGCTGCGCCTGATCCACTACAGCGCCTGGCTGGCTCGCCGCTGGGACGACCCGGCCTTCCCCGCCGCCTTCCCCTGGTTTGGCACCAGCGACTACTGGCAGGGGCAGGTGCAGATGCTGCAGGAACAGCTGGAGGCGATGGAGGAGCCGGCGCTGGTGGTGTGAAGATGACAACCGACCAAACATCATCCCCACTTGATGAGCCCGTACGCTCAGCCGCGCGACTCTTCGACGAAGGCCAAATCAGTTTGAGTCATGCCGCGAGATTGGCGGGTATGAGTCTGTCGGCGTTCATTGATCTGCTGGGATCACTTCGCATCCCGGTGACGCGGCTTGATGCTGGGGAGCTCGAACGCGAAGTTACGTCCTTCGCGCAGGCCAACGAGCCGCGTCTTCTCCCCAAGTTGGAGGATTGACATGAGGACGACTCACCTTTAGAAGGCTGATAAGAGAAAACCCGCCGGGTTTCCCCGGCGGGCTTCTGGATACGAATCTCTTGCGAGATTCTTATTGCAGCAACGGCTCTCACCCCGGATAACTACAACAGGGTGAATTCTAGAGGACGAGGACATGGGTGACAACCAGCAAACGGGGAAAAGCCCGGTTTCCAATGAAGGTCCATTCACCTTCGGGCTCGACATTGGCATTGCGTCTGTCGGCTGGTCGGTCATTTCCGAGAGGCGGATCATTGACTTGGGCGTGCGCGCCTTCGACAAAGCAGAAACCGCCGACAAAGGCGAGTCGCTGAATCTGCAACGACGGAAAGCGCGCTTGCTGCGCCGACGCCTTTGGCGGCGGGCGTGGCGACTGACAAAGCTGGGACGTTTGCTCAAGCGACATGGCGTCCTGAACTCTGTAGATGCGTTGAAGACCCAACCCAACTTCACGGACTCCACCTGGGCGCTGCGAGTAGCCGGCCTGGACCGGCAATTGACGCCCATGGAATGGGCTCGAGTGATCTATCACCTGTGCAAGCACCGCGGCTTTCACTGGATCAGCAGAGCCGAAGAGCGAAAGGCCGATGAGGACACCAAAGGGGAAAGTGGGAGGGTCAAGGCGGGGCTGGCTCATACGAAGAAGCTGATGACGGAAAAGGGCTACCGGACCGCAGCTGAAATGGTCTTGGCCGAATTCCCGGATGCACAGCGCAACAAGCGGGGCGACTATGGCAAGGCGCTATCCCGTGTTTTGCTCGACGCCGAGTTGGCAAGCCTCTTCGCGTCCCAGCGGGAGCACGGCAACCCCTATGCGACACCGGCGCTGGAGGAAGCATTGCGCGGCCGCAACGGCTCGCGCAGCGGCCTCCTTTGGTCGCAGAAACCCGCGCTCGCAGGCAAAGACCTTCTCAAAATGCTGGGTCATTGCACCTTTGAAAAGGGTGAATACCGCGCGCCCAAAGCCAGCTTTACGGCGGAGCGCCACGTCTGGCTGACGCGGCTGAACAACCTGAGGGTTATCGTGGATGGCGTTTCGCGCGGACTCAACGACGACGAGCGCCGGTTCTCACTGCCGTTGCCCTATCAGTCAGGCGAGAAGTTCACGTACAAAACCTTGCGCAAGGCACTTGTCCAAGCCGGAAAGCTTGGCGAGTCTTTTCGCTTTGGCGGTCTGGCGTATCCAAGCGGAAAACAAAAGGAAGAAGAGAAAGCAAAAGACCCGGAAGACCAGCCGCTGGTCAAGTTGCCAGCGTGGCACGAGCTTCGCCTCGCTTTTAACAAGAGTGGTTTGAAATCCGAGTGGGATCAGATCTCCACTGCCGCCATTGAAGGCCGTCCAGAGCAACTGGACGGCATTGCGTGGGTTCTGAGCGTCTACAAGGACGACAAGGAGGTCGAGGCGGAGCTGGAGAAGCTTGGCCTGCCAGGAGACTCAAGGGTTATTGAGACATTGCTGGGAATTCGGTTTGACAAGTTCCACGCCCTGTCCCTCAAAGCCTTGCGGCAGATCGTTCCGCTGATGGAGCAAGGCCATCGCTATGACGAGGCTGTCGCGAAGATTCCCGACTACGGCCATCACAGCCAACGCTTTGTTGCAGGCGCAGGAAGCCTAAGATTCTTGCCCCCGTTCTACGACGGCCGCGACAAAGACGGCCGCATGAAATTTCGGGATGACATCGATATTCCGCGCAATCCGGTTGTTCTGCGCGCACTCAATCAGGCTCGCAAGGTGGTGAATGCGCTGATCAAGGAGTACGGAGCGCCCTGGTCTGTACATATTGAGATGGCGCGGGACCTTTCGCGTCCGATGGACGAACGACGCGATATCGAGAAGCTACAGAAGGAATACAGAGAAAAAAACGAGAAAGCTCGGGAGCAGTTCACAGCTGATTTCAATCGCCGCCCCTCAGGGGTTGAATTCGAGAAATGGCTTCTGTACCGGGAGCAACACGGTAAATGCGGCTATTCCCTGGAGCCCCTTGACCTGCATCGTGTCATTGATGATCCAAGTTATGTTCAAGTGGACCATGCGCTGCCCTACTCCCGCAGCTATGACGACAGCAAGAACAACAAGGTTCTCGCACTGACCAAAGTCAATCAGGACAAGGGGAACCGAACGCCGTATGAATTTCTGGACGGCGCGAGCGAATCCGAGCGTTGGCGTAATTTCGTTTCCTGGGTCGAAGGAAACAAATCCTATCGTCAGGCAAAGCGCAGTCGCCTGCTGCGCAAGAACTACGGTGCAGAGGAGGCCAGTTCCTTCAAGGATCGAAACCTCAATGACACGCGGTATATCTGCAAGTTCTTCAAGAACTACGTGGAGCAATACCTGCAGTTGGCCGACGGCAGCGACAACAAGCGGTGCGTCGTGCTGAACGGTCAACTCACCAGCTTTCTGCGCGCCCGCTGGGGATTGATCAAGACTCGTGACGAGAGCGACCGCCATCACGCGCTTGACGCCACCGTGGTCGCTGCATGCAGTCACGCCATGGTCAAACGCCTGGCGGATTACGCCAGAAAGAAGGAGCTGGAGAACCTGCGCGAGGGATTTCCCGACCCGGAGACTGGCGAGATCAACAGTCCGTCAGCGCATCAGCGGCTGACAGAACATTTTCCCGACCCTTGGTCCCACTTCAGGCATGAACTGACGCTGCGACTCAAGACCGACGATGTTGCAGCGCTGCGCGAAGAAGCAGGCCGTCTGGGAAGTTATTCGCCTCAAGCCCTTGAGTGCATCCGCCCTCTGTTTGTTTCGCGCGCGCCGCAACGACGCAACGGAGGTGCGGCGCACAAGGAAACAATTTATGCGCAACCGCAGCGGCTCTTGAAGCAAGGCGGCGTGACTCAGAAAGTCGCACTTTCCAGCCTCACTCTCAAGGACTTAAACAACCTTGCCGACCCGCATCGCAACGAGAAGTTGTACAGCGCCATCCGCACCCGGCTTGAAGCGCATGCAGGAAAGGCTGACAAGGCATTTCCTGCTGACAATCCGCTGCGCAAGCCGGACAAGCAGGGGAATTCTACGGGGCCAGTTGTGCGCACTGTGACATTAGTAATTGACAAGCTGAGCGGCTTAGCAATCCGCGGGGGAATTGCCAAGAATGATTCGATGCTAAGAGTGGATTTTTTTCTGAGCTCGAGGAAGTTTCACGTAGTTCCTGTGTATGTCCATCACAAAGTAGCAGGACTTCCAAACAGAGCTATCGTGGCCTACAAGGACGAAAGCGAGTGGACTGAAGTGCAGGAAAGCGATTTCCTCTTCTCCGCATATCCAAACGATCTTTTAAGAGTCACATTGAAGAAAGATTCAGTTCTTGGATATTACGCAGGATGTGATCGATCCACTGGAGCAATCAGCCTATGGGTCCATGACCGAAATCAGGCGGTCGGAAAGGATGGCCTCGTACGAGGTATCGGCGTGAAAACTTGCATCTCACTCGAAAAGCTTCACGTCGACACATTGGGACGGGCCTACCCGGCACCTGCGGAGAAGCGAAGTGGTCTGGCGTAGCGTTGTTGTCAGCAATCCAGCCAAGCTCAAGCGCGATCACTTTGCGCTGGTCATCGAACAAGAAAAATCAGCTCGCGTTCCGTTCGAAGACATTGCGGTGATCGTTCTTAACAACCGTGAGATCACCCTCACTCACCCGGTCTTGTCTGCTTGCGCCGAATACGGCATCGGCCTCTATGCCACCGGTGACAACCATCAACCCAGCGGCGTATTTTTGCCATTCCAAAGCCACAGTCGAGCTACACGCATGCTGCGACTGCAGCTTGACTTGGACAAGCCAACTGGCAAGCGGGCTTGGGCTACTGTAGTGCAAGCAAAGATCAACAATCAGGTGTTCTGCATGAAGATGCTGAACTCTGGCGACCACGAGAGACTGGAGTCGTATGCGCGCCGCGTTCGCTCAGGCGATACGGGCAACATGGAAGCGCAGGCCAGCGCGTACTACTTCCCGCAGATCATGGGCCGCAGTTTCACGCGGGCGCAGGAGACTTGGGCCAACGCGGCCCTGGACTACGGCTATGCAGTAATGCGTGGTGCCTGCGCGCGTGCCTTGGTCGCTCACGGACTGCTGCCCACCATCGGTATCTTTCATGCGAGCGAACTAAATGCGTTCAATCTGGCGGACGACTTGATTGAGCCCTATCGACCGATAGTTGATCTTTTTGTAGCGACCAATCGAAAGACAGATGATTCCGTCGAGTTGAGCCCCGTAGACAAGATCGCTTTGGTTGGACTGCTCAACGTCGACGTCGCCATGCCACGCGGCGTGATGAGCGTACTGTCTTCGGTAGAACAAGCGGCCGAGTCAATGGCGCGCATGTATGACGGAGGCAGCGAACAAGTACTGGAATTGCCAAAACTGATTGGGCTGAATCAGCATCGGCACGAAATGTAGCGCGCAAGCCTATGAGCCAGGACACGAGGCGATTCATGCGAATGATGGTCTTCTTCGATTTGCCCGTGGTGACCAAGGCCGAACGTCGCGCTTACACACAGTTCCGCCGATTCCTGCTCAATGACGGCTACGACATGATCCAGTTTTCTGTGTATGGCCGCATCCTGAACGGGGCGGATGCCGGCGAGAAGCACATGAAACGCCTCTTGGCCAACCTGCCATCGGAAGGCTCTATTCGGGTACTCACAGTGACAGAAAAGCAGTACGCGGGGATGAAACTGTTGGTTGGTCTGCCCCTTTTTCAGGAAAAAAAGGTGAACGCAGCCCAAATTGTGCTGTTCTGACCAGGGTTTTTCATAACGAAAGCCCGCTCCAAGCCAGGCTTGGAGCGGGTTTCGAGCGGGTCAGAGTGTAGCTATCCGGGGTGAGAGAGGGAGCTACAACCAGCCGCCTGGTAGCAGAAGCAGCGCCATTGAGTGTAGCTATCCGGGGTGAGAGAGGGAGCTACAACCTATCCTGAGCCTTCACAGGCTGAGCTAGAGAGTGTAGCTATCCGGGGTGAGAGAGGGAGCTACAACGGCTTCGCCCTGTTTAAAGGCTTTAACGATGAGTGTAGCTATCCGGGGTGAGAGAGGGAGCTACAACAATGTGAAAGAGGGCAAGGCCAAAAAAACTGAGTGTAGCTATCCGGGGTGAGAGAGGGAGCTACAACCGGGCAGTGTCCTGCGAACGTGTTTATGTCGAGTGTAGCTATCCGGGGTGAGAGAGGGAGCTACAACAACACAAGGCATAGTTGCTGTCCCTGATCTGAGTGTAGCTATCCGGGGTGAGAGAGGGAGCTACAACATAAGCGAAAATACCTTCAAGTATTTCGAGGAGTGTAGCTATCCGGGGTGAGAGAGGGAGCTACAACCGCCGAGGCGTTTGGTGTCGGGGTCTTTCAGAGTGTAGCTATCCGGGGTGAGAGAGGGAGCTACAACCGCTGTGCCCTACATCGGGCTGGCGCTGGCGAGTGTAGCTATCCGGGGTGAGAGAGGGAGCTACAACTGCTGACCAAGCGCATCGGGAACGCGGCGCGAGTGTAGCTATCCGGGGTGAGAGAGGGAGCTACAACCGTGCTGACGAATGCCAGCGTCAACGGTGGGAGTGTAGCTATCCGGGGTGAGAGAGGGAGCTACAACAATGGGCACGGGCGGCGCCACTGGCCGCGTGAGTGTAGCTATCCGGGGTGAGAGAGGGAGCTACAACCAGCGTGGCGCTGGCGCCCAGGGCGCCGGCGAGTGTAGCTATCCGGGGTGAGAGAGGGAGCTACAACTGGCGTGTTTAGGTAGTCGGTGTGTGGCAAGAGTGTAGCTATCCGGGGTGAGAGAGGGAGCTACAACTCGATCATGAGCTTATAGATGATTCGGACAGAGTGTAGCTATCCGGGGTGAGAGAGGGAGCTACAACGGGTGTCATGTTCAGGTTTCCTCGATCTCAGAGTGTAGCTATCCGGGGTGAGAGAGGGAGCTACAACGCGCTCAGCCTCCACCATCACGCCGATGGGGAGTGTAGCTATCCGGGGTGAGAGAGGGAGCTACAACCGTTTGGGGGATTGGTATTCTCCCGCGCCGGAGTGTAGCTATCCGGGGTGAGAGAGGGAGCTACAACGTTGAGTGGCGATGCTGCGGCAGGCGTCGGGAGTGTAGCTATCCGGGGTGAGAGAGGGAGCTACAACTCGATCACGAGCTCATAGATGATTCGGACAGAGTGTAGCTATCCGGGGTGAGAGAGGGAGCTACAACCGTATGGTCGCCCAGTATTCCGGCCTCAGCGAGTGTAGCTATCCGGGGTGAGAGAGGGAGCTACAACTGCCTTGATGCACCTGATTGCCTGCCCTTTGAGTGTAGCTATCCGGGGTGAGAGAGGGAGCTACAACGCTCCTAACCCTCACGTATCGGGAGAATCAGAGTGTAGCTATCCGGGGTGAGAGAGGGAGCTACAACTTCCTTTCAGGTTATGCCGCACGAAATATGGAGTGTAGCTATCCGGGGTGAGAGAGGGAGCTACAACCTGGTCGGTGCGCCTGTGCTGGCATACAACGAGTGTAGCTATCCGGGGTGAGAGAGGGAGCTACAACAGCGCCGTCGCTGTGCAAGATGCGCGGCGCGAGTGTAGCTATCCGGGGTGAGAGAGGGAGCTACAACCGCACCAACCACGTGATGGCGCACATCAGCGAGTGTAGCTATCCGGGGTGAGAGAGGGAGCTACAACGATCTGGCCGCGATGATGGCCCGTCTCCGCGAGTGTAGCTATCCGGGGTGAGAGAGGGAGCTACAACCCGACTTATCAACAGGCCCCC
Source organism: Pseudomonadota bacterium (assembly GCA_020161775.1). Taxonomy (GTDB): domain Bacteria; phylum Pseudomonadota; class Gammaproteobacteria; order Burkholderiales; family Burkholderiaceae_C; genus RAM1. The sequence continues at coordinate 40,357 of JAIUOW010000024.1, read as the reverse complement.
GCCAGCGGGGAGTGTAGCTATCCGGGGTGAGAGAGGGAGCTACAACGTCAAACCCTGACGATTCATCAACCCAAGGGAGTGTAGCTATCCGGGGTGAGAGAGGGAGCTACAACTTGCCAGATCACCTCACCCTGTTTGCCGGGGAGTGTAGCTATCCGGGGTGAGAGAGGGAGCTACAACTATAGATGACGCGGGGAATGTCGGTCTCAAGAGTGTAGCTATCCGGGGTGAGAGAGGGAGCTACAACACTCCGTCGGCTGCATGTCAACAGTGGGCTGAGTGTAGCTATCCGGGGTGAGAGAGGGAGCTACAACCTCCATTATTCGGGAAAGAGTTGTTGCCGGGAGTGTAGCTATCCGGGGTGAGAGAGGGAGCTACAACGCACGGCCCGTACATCATGCTGGTGACTGCGAGTGTAGCTATCCGGGGTGAGAGAGGGAGCTACAACAGTTGGCCCACGGGTTAGGCCACGGGTATCGAGTGTAGCTATCCGGGGTGAGAGAGGGAGCTACAACAACCAGCCCGGACGATGTGATGGCTTCGCTGAGTGTAGCTATCCGGGGTGAGAGAGGGAGCTACAACGGTGATGCCCGTTGAGTACGTTGCGCCCGTGAGTGTAGCTATCCGGGGTGAGAGAGGGAGCTACAACCACAGTGACGGCATCCCCGGCTGACCGTTCGAGTGTAGCTATCCGGGGTGAGAGAGGGAGCTACAACCGCAACCTGCACTCTGTCACACCCGAACTAGAGTGTAGCTATCCGGGGTGAGAGAGGGAGCTACAACCATGCCGGAGGGCCTGAATCGATACAGTCGGAGTGTAGCTATCCGGGGTGAGAGAGGGAGCTACAACGATGGGTCCGATGGCCAAGATGTAGCCAGCGAGTGTAGCTATCCGGGGTGAGAGAGGGAGCTACAACGTACACGACAGCGCCCTCCCACTGGTTGGCGAGTGTAGCTATCCGGGGTGAGAGAGGGAGCTACAACCTCTTCATTGAGTTTCTGGTATTCGCTTTTGAGTGTAGCTATCCGGGGTGAGAGAGGGAGCTACAACGCTTCGCCCTCAGCAAAGGCCTTGACGATGGAGTGTAGCTATCCGGGGTGAGAGAGGGAGCTACAACGCCACGGTCACCAATGACTACAACCCCGGCGAGTGTAGCTATCCGGGGTGAGAGAGGGAGCTACAACAATCAGGGGAAGATCGTCGCCGCGCTCAAAGAGTGTAGCTATCCGGGGTGAGAGAGGGAGCTACAACCGCCAGAATCTGCGTGTCAGACCAGTCAGGGAGTGTAGCTATCCGGGGTGAGAGAGGGAGCTACAACAGGTGCGGCGACTATGGACGATTTCTCCTGGAGTGTAGCTATCCGGGGTGAGAGAGGGAGCTACAACGGCGCTGCCGGGGCACGTTGGCGTTGGCGCGAGTGTAGCTATCCGGGGTGAGAGAGGGAGCTGTGACTTCACAACGCAGGAGGACCTGCCTTGTGAAGTCAGCGCTTCGCGCGTTGTTCAAGAATCTGAGCCAACACAGTTTTGGAGATGTGCTGAAGTCTTTCGAAAGTCAGCCAAACTCGCTAGAAAGGTGATCACGGGAGCAACCTGCTTGCACCGGCCGCCAAACGCCCAAAGCGTGCCGTGATCGATTTTGATTTTCACCGATTACGTTGGTGTTTGTCGACGGCACGTCCGCGCCGCTACGGCGCAACCAGGTCACCCGCCGCCGGTGCGGTTTGCCGTGCACCAGGCGTGCCGCGGATCGTCGCGGCCGGCGCCGTGGTGTTCCGGTTCTGCGGGTCGTACAGCACCGTGCCGGTGCCAACCCCCAGGCCCGCGCGGGCGCCGCTGTTGCCGATGGGGGTGCTCGCACCCACGCCCACGCCGCCCGAGACCACGCCACGCTGGTTGACGCCCACCCCTACGCCGACCGGGCCCACGCCCGTGCCCACGCCTACGGTAGCGCCGCCAGAGCCCACGCCAACCCCGACAGACACCGGGCCCACCGGGATGTTGATGCCCACGCCCACGCCGGCCGTGCCGCAGCCCGCCAGGGCCAGCAGCGCCAGCGCCCAGGGCGCCATCAACAAGCGTGGGGTATGCGTCATCCGGTCATTCTAGGAGCGGGCAAAGCGCGCGGGTGTATCCGCGCGCCCCATCTTTACACCAGCAGCGCGTTCACGCGGCGCACATACGCCGCCGGGTCGTCCGGCAGGCCGCCTTCGGCCAGCAGGGCCTGGTCAAACAGGATGTGGGCCAGGTCGTTGAAGTGCACGCTGCCGTCCAGCTTTTTCACCAGGGCATGGTCGGCGTTCACCTCCAGCACGGGCTTGACCTCGGGCGCGGCCTGGCCTGCGGCCTTGAGCATGCGCGCCAGCTGCAGGCTCATGCCCTGGTCCTTCACCACCAGGCAGGCGGGTGAATCAACCAGGCGGGTGGTCACGCGCACGTCCTCGGCCTTGTCTTTCAGGGCCTCTTTCAGCTTGGCCAGCACCGGCTTGAACGCTTCCGCGGCTTCCTCGGCCGCCTTCTTTTCGGCTTCGTCCTGCAGCTTGCCCAGGTCCACCGCGCCCTTGGCCACGCTTTGCATCGGCGTGCCGTCAAATTCGCTCAGGTGGCTCAGCGCCCATTCGTCCACGCGGTCGGTCATCAAGAGCACTTCAATGCCCTTCTTGCGGAACACTTCCAGCTGCGGGCTGTTTTTGGCTGCGGCCAGCGTGTCAGCCGTGATGTAGTAGATCGCGTCCTGGCCTTCCTTCATGCGGGCCTTGTAGTCGGCCAGGCTCACGCTCACGGTGTCGCTGGTGGTGGAGGCAAAGCGAAGCAGCTTCGCCAGGCGATCGCGGTTGGCAAAGTCTTCGCCCAGGCCTTCTTTCAGCACAGCGCCGAATTCGGCGTAGAACTTGCCGTACTTGGCCTTGGCCTCATCGCTTTCACCCTCTTTTTCCTGGCGGGCCAGGTCTTCCAGCATGGACAGCACGCGCTTGGTGCTGCCGTCGCGGATGGCTTTCACGTCGCGGCTTTCCTGCAGCAGCTCGCGGCTCACGTTCAGCGGCAGGTCGGCGGAGTCGATCACGCCCTTCACAAACCGCAGGTAGGTGGGCATCAAGGCCTCGGCGTCGTCCATGATGAACACGCGCTTGACGTAGAGCTTGACGCCGGCCTTCTTGTCGCGGTTCCACAGGTCAAACGGCGCCTTGCCCGGGATGAACAGCAGCTGCGTGTATTCAGAGCTGCCTTCCACGCGGTTGTGGGCCCAGGCCAGCGGCGCTTCAAAGTCGTGGCTGATGGCCTTGTAGAACTCGGCGTACTGTTCGTCGGTGATGTTTTTCTTGGGCCGCGTCCACAGGGCGCTGGCCTGGTTGACGGTTTCCCACTCGTCGGTGAGCACCATTTCGCCGCCCTTGCCTTCTTCCCCTTCCTTCCATTCTTCCTTGCGCATCAGGATGGGCAGGGCAATGTGGTCGGAGTATTTGCCGATGATGTCCTTGAGCTTCCAGGTATTCAGGTAGTCCTGGGCATCGTCGCGCAGGTGCAGCGTGACGCTGGTACCGCGCTGGGCCCGCTCGATGGTTTCCACCTCGAAGTCGCCGGTGCCGCCGCTGGTCCAGCGCACGCCCTCGCCCGCGGCGGCGCCCGCGCGGCGCGATTCGACGGTGATTTTGTCGGCCACGATGAAGCCCGAATAAAAGCCCACGCCAAACTGGCCAATCAGCTGGGCATCCGCTTTCTGGTCGCCCGACAGCCTGCCCATGAATTCGCGCGTGCCGCTCTTGGCGATGGTGCCCAGGTTGTCAATCGCTTCCTGCTGGCTCAGGCCGATGCCGTTGTCGGCAATGGTCAGGGTCCTGGCGTCCTTGTCGTAGCTCACGCGCACTTCCAGGTTGGGCGCGTCTTCGTACAGGGCCGGGTTGTTCAGCGCCTCGAAGCGCAGCTTGTCGCAGGCGTCGGACGCGTTGGAAATCAGCTCACGCAGGAAGATTTCCGGGTTGGAATACAGCGAATGGGTGACAAGGTGAAGCAGCTGGGCCACTTCGGCCTGGAAGGACAGGGTTTGCTTGCTCATGGTGTTGTGTGTGGACGTCTGTCAGCGATAACGGAAAAAGCGAAACGCCCCTGAATTAGGGGCGCTTCGTCGGCTTTCAAGACCGGATTATCGCGTGTCCGCGTGCGGCCCAGGGGCCGCGCCGGGGTTTACAGGCTCAGTTCGCCGCTGGGGATCTGGCCCAGGCGCACGGCCTGCGCGGCTTGCGCGCGCACGGTGGCGGTGTCCAGCGTGGACTGGATCGGGGCGGCGACGCGCGAGCCGGCGGGTTCGGTGCTGCGGGTCTTGGCCACAGTGGAGGCTTCGGCCATGACTTCAGCGCGGGTACGGCTGCCGTCGATCGACACGGCGTACTGCGATTCAGCAGCCGGGCTTTCGGCACGGGCAGCGGTGGAGGCCAGGGCGGCGAAGGCGGCGATGGCGATGAGGGCGGTGGACTTGTTCATGATCAGGGACCTTTCAGTGAGTTGACTTGAGAGACTTCGGTTCAGGAGACACCGGTATGTGTTTGTGTTCCGGTGAATGAACTGTAGGTCCCGCAAATTAGCCTTCACTGAGGGGAAACTTAGGCCCGGGTTAGGCGCCGCCGCGCCTTGTTTCAGGAGGTTTCAACGCGGGCAATCAGGCCGCTGGTGCCTTCGCGGTTGCGCAGGGAGATGTTCATGCCGCAGCGCTGCGCCGCGCCACGCGCGATGGCCAGGCCCAGGCCGCTGCCGCGCGCGCCGGTGCCGGGCACGCGGAAGAAGCGGTCAAACACGCGGTCCAGCAGCTCCTGCGGAATGCCCGGGCCGGTGTCGATGACTTCAATGACGAGTTTGCCCGCGTCATGCGTGAGGCTCACGTCCACCACCCCGCCTTCTGGCGTGTAGCGCAGCGCGTTTTCAATCAGGTTGTCCAGCACGCTGCGCAGGTCGGCCACCGAGCAGCGCAGCGGCACATGGCTGACCGTGGTGGGCAGCAGGCCCAGGTCAATGCCGCGCTGCTCGGCCAGCAGGATCAGGCCGTTGACGCTTTCGCGCAGCACGGCCAGCACGTCCACGTCGGCCGGCGCTGCGTCGCCGGTGACGCCCTCCTGGCGCGACAGGCGAAGCAGCTGATCCACCAGCCGCTGGGCGCGCTGGATGCCCTGCTCCAGCTGGCTGAAGCGCTCCTGCGTTTCGCCGCAGCACACGTCGCCGCGCAGCGTTTCCAGCTGCAGGCCGATGGCGGCAATGGGCGTGCGCAGCTCATGCGCGGCGTCCTGCACAAAGCGGCGCTGCGTGGTGAAGGCATCGCGCAGGCGCGTCAGCAGGCTGTTGAATGAAACGATCAGCGGCGTGATCTCGCGCGGCACGTGCGTGAGCGGCAGCTCGGCGATGTTGTTTTCGTCTTGCTGCGCGGCCTGGCGCGCGATGTCGCCGATGGCGCGCGAGATCATGGCCACCACGCCCCACAGGATGAACGACGACACGATCAGCAGCACCACCACGGGTGCGATCACGCCCAGCGCGCGGCCCGCGGCCAGGTGGGTGCGGAAATTGCCGCTTTGCACGACCTGCACCTGGTGGCCGTCCGGCGAACGCGCCACATAGGCGCGCCATTTCTGGCCGTCGGCGATGGCGTCATGGAAGCCGGGATCGGAAATCCTGTCGAGCGTGAGCGCGGGCCACGAGCTGGCGATGAGCCGGCCGTCGCGGTCAAACACCTGGCCCACATAGGTGCCCCATTCATGCACCTGCTCATGCGTCAGGGTCGGCCAGTCGGGCGTGCCGGGCTGCGTCACCTGCGAATCAGCCAGCAGCTGCATCTGGTCGTCCATGAAGGTGCCCACCATGTGCGTGTAGCTCCAGTAGGCGCCGGTGGCAGACACCGCGCCCACCAGCACGTAGGCCGGCAGCAGCCACATCATCAGCACGCCGCGCAGCGAACACAGCCGCCCGGCCGGAAAGACATTGATCGTGCTCATGCAGCGCTCCCGCCGGCATCGGGGGTGGCGCCGGCCACGGCCAGCGTGGTCACGGCGCGCCAGCCCAGCCCACGCACATTGCGGATGGCGTCGGGCCCGAGTTTCTTGCGCATGCCGTGGATCAGCACATCCACCGCGTTGCTCATCACCTCTTCACCCCAGCCGTAGATGCGGTTTTCAAGCTGCTCGCGCGACAGGATGGCGCCGGGGCGCTCCAGCAGCGCATGCAGCAGGGCAAATTCACGCGCGGACAGTGCCGAGCGTTCGCCGCGCACCAGCACCTCGCGCGTGGTCAGGTCCAGCTGCAAGTCGCCGCCGCCAATCAGCGAATGCGCCGCGCCGTCGCGCCGGCGGATCACGGCGCGCATGCGCGCCAGCAGCTCGCGAAATTCATAGGGTTTGAGCAGGTAGTCGTCCGCGCCCAGGTCCAGCCCGGCAATGCGGTCGTCCAGCCCGTCGCGCGCGGTCAGCACCAGCACCGGCGTGGTGTTGCCCTGGGCGCGGGCCTTGGCCAGCACCTCGGTGCCGTCGCGCTTGGGCAGGCCCAGGTCCAGCAGCACGCAGGCATAGTCGCCATCGGCCAGCGCGCTTTGCGCCAGCAGGCCGTCCTTGACCCAATCGACCGACCAGCCATTGGATTCGAGCGCCTGCGACAGGCTGCGCCCGATCATGTCGTCGTCTTCAACCAGCAGGACGCGCATCAGTGATCCTCTTGGGGCGGCTTGGCCAGGGCCGGGTTGTTCCAGCGGGCTTCACGCCGGGCCGCGCGCAGCAGCACGGCCGCCACGCCCAGCAGCGCCAGCGCCAGCACGCCCATCAGCGCCTGGTAGCCCCCCAGCATGAGCGCCATGTCGGGCGCCAGCGCGGGCAGGGTGAAAAGCCCCGCGATGAACAGCAGGGTACGGACGGCGCGTTCGGTCAGGGTATCCATGGGCGTGGGTGTGCGGCAAGGGGAGCCTGGATGATCGCGCGGGCAAGTTAGGTCCGAATTAGGGCCGAAGCAGGGCCAGAGCGTCGCGTTCAGCGCGGAATCGACTCCACCTCCCTGGTCCACCGCTCGATCAGGCGGCGGCGCTCGGCGGCCGAGCCGTATTTGGCAAAGTCGTAGTTGATGAGCTTCACGCCGTCCATGGACGGAATGCGCGGGTCCGGCTTGAAGGTCTTGTTGGCCGGCGCCTGCAGGCTGCCCGCGCGCCCGCCCACGGCCTGGCCTTCGGCGCTCATGAGGAAGTTGTAATAGCGCTGCGCGGCTTCCTTGTTGCGCGCGCCCTTGACGATGGCGATGCCGCCCACCTCGTAGCCCGTGCCTTCGCAGGGCGCCACGGTCTTGACGGGGTATTTGTCATGGCGCCATTTGTCAAAGCCGAAGATGAAGCTCACGCCGATGCCGACTTCGCCCTTGGCCACATTGGGCGCCTGGGCCTGGCCGCTGCGGGTGTAGTTGGACACGTTGCGGTGCAGCTTCTTGAGGTAGTCAAACGCCTGCTCCTCGCCCATGATCTGCACCAGCGCGGCGATCACGGTGTAGGCCGTGCCGCTGGTGGCCGGGTGCGAGATTTCGATCTCGCCCTTGTATTCGGGCTTGATCAGGTCGGCCCAGCATTTGGGCTCGGCCAGCTTCTTCTTGGCCAGCACGTCGGTGTTGAAGCCAAAGCCGATGGCGCTGGTATAGAAGCCGCCCACCATGTCCTTGGACAAGGTGTACTGGCGCTGCGCCCAGTCGTACAGCTGGCCGTAGCTGGGCGGGCGGTAGGCCTCCAGCAGGCCCTGCTCGGCCGCCTGCAGGAACGGGTCGCCAGTGCCGCCCCACCAGATGTCGGTTTTGGGGTTGGCGGCTTCGGCGCGCAGCTGCGCGGCGATTTCGCCCGTGCCTTTGTGCGCCTGGTTGACCTTGATGCCGGTGGCCCGGGTGAATTCGGTGGCGGCCAGCTCGCACCAGGATGCGTCGGTGCTGCACAGGGCGTTGACGGTAGCGGTCTGGGCCACGGCCGCGCCGGCCAGCCCGGCAAGGGCTGCGGCACTGGCGATGAGCCGCAGGGTGGTGAGTTTCATGGTGTCTCCTTGTTGTGGTCGCTGTTATTAAGCACCAGCACGCGCTCCAGCGCAAAGCGGTGGAAGTCCCGGTCGAACGTGACCAGCCGCAGGCCCGCCGCGCGTGACAGCGCGGCCAGGTAAGCGTCTGTCCACAGGCGCGCGGGCAGCGGCGCCTGCGCCAACAGGGCGTGCAGCTGCAGGTCGCAGCCCTCGGGCTCGGCCAGCAGGCCCACACCGCGCACACCGCGAAAGCCCTGGTAGGCCGCCCAGGCCGCGCCCGGCGCCAGCGCACCGGCGCCCATCACCCTGGGCTGGCACAGCAGGCGCACCAGCCCCAGCATGGTCACCCGGCAAAACCACATCGACGTGCCTGCGGCCTGAACGTCGGACCAGTAGGCGCGCGCCGCGGCGTGGTGCGGATGCTCCTGCACTGCCAGCGCCAGCCAGACGTTGATGTCGGGCAAGTCGCCGCCCGACACGGACCAGGGGATGCCCGGCGCCTCGCGCGCGACCAGCGGCGGGGTAGGCGCAGCGGTGGGGTAGCGCTTACTCATCGTGCGGCTCATCGTGCAGTTCGCCGTCCAGCAACTCGCTCAGGCGGGCATTGCTCAGCTCGCCGGCAGCCAGCGCCATGGGCGCGCCCAGGCTCAGGCTGGGCAGCTCGGCCGGGCCAGGCTGCGCCACATGCGGCGGTGCATTCAGCCCCCGCTCGATCAGGCTCAACACCAGGTCACGCAGGGTGGTGCCCTCCAGGGCAGCACGCGCCTTGAGGTGGCGAAACAAGTGATCGGGGAAATCGAGGCTGGTACGCATATCCGCATATTTATGTGAATATGCGGATATGTCAAGCCGCTAGAAGCGTTCAGTCAGCCCCAGGTAGCGCCACTGCCCCACCGGCAGTTGCCCCAGCACCACCCGCCCGATGCGGATGCGCTTGAGGCCCACCACCTTCAGGCCCACCTGTTCGCACATGCGGCGGATCTGGCGTTTTTTGCCTTCGGTCAGCACAAAGCGCAGCTGTTCGGGGTTCTGCCAGTCCACCTGGGCACGCTTGAGGGGCTGGCCGTCCAGGCTCAGGCCGTGGCGCAGCCGCGCCAGCTGGGCCGGCGGGAACACCTTGTCCACGTTCGTGGCCACCTCGCCCTGCGGGCCTGCCCAGGTCACGCGCACCAGGTATTCCTTTTCGGTGCCCGAGTCTTCACCGATCAGCTGGCGCGCCACGCGGCCGTCCTGCGTGAGCACCAGCAGGCCCACCGAATCAATGTCCAGCCGGCCGGCCGGCGCCAGCCCGCGCAGCTGGGCCGGCGCAAAGCGCGTCTTTGACGGGTCGCCCTTCCAGTGGTTGCGCGCCTGCACCAAGGTCACGGCGGGCTCGTGCCCGTCTTCGGCCTGGCCGCTCACGTAGCCCATGGGCTTGTGCAGCAGGATGGTGACCTGCTGCTGTTGCTGGCCGCGGGCCTGGGGGTCCACCTCGATGCGGGCGTCGGGCGCCACCTGCAGCCCCATGGGCGCGACCTGGCCGTTCACGCGCACCCAGCCACGGGCAATCCAGTCGTCGGCCTCGCGGCGCGAGCACATGCCCAGCTCGGCCATGCGCTTGTTCAGGCGGGAAGTTCCGGCGGGGGCGGAGGGTGTGGCAGGTACGGAGGGTGCGGAGGGTCGGGTCATCAGGCGTTCAGTCTCTGGCGCGCGGCCGTGGCGGGGGCTCCCATTGTCTTTGACGTGACGCTGGACCTCAGCGCACCCAGGTCCAGGATACGCAGGCCGCCGTATTCCACGCGGATGCTGCCCTGCGCCTCCAGCGCGGCCAGCGCTTCGTTCACTCGCTGGCGCGACAGGCCCACCAGGTAAGCCAGCTCCTGCTGGGTGATGCGCAGGATCTCGCCCACGCCGGGGAACAGCACCGGGTTGAACAGCGCGGCCAGGCTGCGCGCCACGCGCACGTCGGGGTTGTTCAGGCGGTCAATCTCGCGCGCGGCGATGAACTGGCCCAGCCGCTCGTTGAGCTGGTTCATCACAAACCGGTTGAAGCCGATGGAGTGGTCCAGCAGCCAGTGGAACGTGTCCACCGGCAGGCCGGCCACCACGCTCTTGCGCAGCGCCTGGATGTTGTAACGGTAGGCCTCGCGCTTGAGCGCCGTGCCTTCGCCAAACCAGCCGCCCGGCGGCAGGCCGCTGAAGGTGATGCTCTGGCCCTGGGCGTTGTCGCTGCTCATCTTGAGCAGGCCCTCCACCACGCCAAACCAGTAGGTCACCGGCTTGCCGAAGCGGCACACATGGTCACCCGGCAGCGCATCGCCCACCATCAGCTGCGCCACGGCGTGGCTGCGCTCGGCCGGCTGCAGCAGCTGCAGCCACGGGATGCCAGCCAGTTCGTCGGCGGTGGGCGAGCGCCGCCGCTGGTGCAGCGAGAGGTCGGAGGACATGGCAAAAAACCTTTCTGGCACGAGAGCGCCCGGCCCCGTGCGGCAAGGGACTCCCCTACTAGGACTATCCCGCAAATTGTCGTCGCAAAGACAACATGGCGTCAAAGCCAGGCCTAGCATCCCATTCAGTCGATCACAAAAGAATGGTTTTGAGCCCCATGGAGACAACCTTTCCCCAGCTGCTCGCGCAGCACGCGAAGGACCGCCCCGCGGCGCCCGCCATGCGCGAGAAGGAATACGGCATCTGGCAGACCATGACCTGGGCGGAGCTGGCCCGCCTGGTGGAGCACATTGCCTGCGGCCTGTACCAGGCCGGCCTGGTGCGCGGCGACCACATGGTGCTGGTGGGCGGCAACCGTCCGCGCCTGTACGCCACCATGCTGGCGGCGCAGTCGCTGGGCGCCATTCCGGTGCCGCTGTACCAGGACGCCGTGGCCGCCGAATGTGTCTTTCCCATCAACAACGCCGACGTGCGCTTTGCCTTTGCCGAGGACCAGGAGCAGGTGGACAAGCTGCTGGAAGCGCGCGAGCAGTGCCCGCAGCTGGCGCACATCTTCTTTGACGACCCGCGCGGCCTGCGCAACTACGCCGAGAACGGCCTGGCCTCGCTGGACAGCCTGATCGAGGCAGGCGCCGCATTTGCCAGGCAGAACCCGGGCTTCGTGCCAGCCGAGGTGGCCCGGTCCCACCCGCACGACGTGGCCGCGATGTTCTTCACCTCGGGCACCACGGGCAACCCCAAGGGCGTGGTGCACACCCACAACACGCTGCTGGACCGCGCCCGCGCCGGCGCCGCGTTCGACAAGCTGACCGGCGACGAGGAGGTGCTGGCCTACCTGCCGCCCGCCTGGATCGGCCAGAACATCTTCAGCTACGCGCAGTGGCTGGCCTGCGGCTACGTGGTGAACTGCCCGGAGTCGGCGGGCACGGTGATGATCGACCTGAAGGAAGTTGGCCCCACCTACTACTTCGCGCCGCCGCGCGTGTTTGAAGGCCTGCTGACCACGGTGATGATCCGCATGGAAGACGCGGGCGCGATCAAGCGCCGCATGTTCCACGCCTTCATGGACGTGGCGCGCAAGGTGGGCCCCAGCCTGATGGACGGCAAGAGCGTGGGCGGCCTGGACAGGTTCAAGTACATGCTGGGCAACCTGCTGGTCTATGGCCCGCTGCGCAACAACCTGGGAATGAGCCGGGTGCGCGTGGCCTACACCGCGGGCGAGGCTATTGGCCCGGACCTGTTCACTTTCTATCGTTCCATCGGCATCAACCTCAAGCAGCTGTACGGCTCCACCGAAACGGCCGTGTTCGTCTGCCTGCAGCCGGACAACCAGGCGCGCGCCGACACCGTGGGCATACCGATTGACGGCGTGCAGATCAAGGTGGCCGACAACGGCGAAATCCTGGTCAAGTCGCCCGGTCTGCTCAAGGAGTACTACAAGAACCCCACGGCCACGGCCGAGGTGCTGACCGCCGACGGCTGGTACCACACCAGCGACGCGGGCTTCCTGGACGCGCAGGGCCACCTGAAGATCATCGACCGCGTGAAGGACGTAGGCCGCATCATGGGCGGCGCCAACGACGGCGCCATGTTCGCGCCCAAGTACGTGGAGAACAAGCTCAAATTCTTCCCGCACATCAAGGAAGTGGTGGCCTACGGCGACCGGCGCGAGAAGGTCTGCGTGATGATCAACATCGACTTCGACGCCGTGGGCAACTGGGCCGAGCGGCGCAACCTGCCCTATGCCGGCTACACCGACCTGGCGCAAAAGCCCGAGGTATACCAGCTCATCCGCGAATGCGTGGAAAAGGTCAACGCCGACCTGGCCGCCGACGCATTGCTGGCAGGCAGCCAGGTCAGCCGCTTCCTGGTGCTGCACAAGGAGCTGGACGCCGATGACGGTGAGCTCACCCGCACCAACAAGGTCCGCCGCGGCTACATCGCGGAAAAGTACGACGTGCTGGTGGACGCGCTGTACGGCGGCAAGACCGAGCAGTACATCGAGACCCAGGTGAAGTTCGAGGACGGGCGCACCGGCAGCGTGAGCGCCACGCTCAGGATCATGGATGCGAAAACCTTTGCGCCGGTAAAGGCGGCGGCCTGACATGACCAAAAAGATCGGCGGCGTCATTCTGGACGTCAACAACATTTCCCTGTCGTTCGGCGGCGTCAAGGCGCTGACGGACATCTCCTTCAATGTGCGCGAGCACGAGATCCGCGCCATCATCGGCCCCAACGGCGCGGGCAAGAGCTCCATGCTCAACTGCATCAACGGCGTGTACCAGCCGCAGCAGGGCACCATCGCGTTTCGCGGCAAGACCTTCAAGCACATGAACAGCCACGAGGTGGCCGTGATGGGCGTGGCGCGCACCTTCCAGAACCTCGCGCTGTTCAAGGGCATGAGCGTCCTGGACAACCTGATGACCGGGCGCAACCTGAAGATCAAGAGCGGCATCCTCATGCAGGCGCTGCGCCTCGGCCCGGCCGAGCGCGAGGAAATCCGCCACCGTGAATTCGTCGAACACATCATCGACTTCCTGGAAATCCAGGCCTACCGCAAGACACCCGTGGGCCAGCTGCCCTATGGCCTGCAAAAACGCGTGGACCTGGGTCGCGCCCTGGCCATGGAGCCCCAGCTGCTGCTGCTGGACGAACCGATGGCGGGCATGAACGTGGAGGAAAAGCAGGACATGTGCCGCTTCGTCCTGGACGTGAATGACGAGTTCGGCACCACCGTGGTCCTGATCGAGCACGACATGGGCGTGGTGATGGACATCAGCGACCGCGTGGTGGTGCTGGACTACGGCAAGAAGATCGGCGACGGCGCGCCGGACGAGGTGCGCAACAACCCCGAAGTGATCAAAGCCTATCTGGGCACAGGACACTAGTCATGAGAACCCCCACGCTTATCACTACGTGTATTACGCTGCCCCCCGCGGGGGCTTCAGCCTCCTTCGGGCGGCCGTGCGGAGGCTGACATGGGCTTTTTCCTCGAAACACTCCTGGGCGGCCTGATGGTCGGCATGCTGTATTCGCTGGTGGCGCTGGGCTTTGTGCTCATCTTCAAGGCGTCCGGCGTCTTCAATTTCGCGCAGGGCGCGATGGTGCTGTTCGCGGCGCTGGCCATGGCGCGCTTTGCCGAATGGATACCGCAGTGGACGGGCATCCAGAGCCTGCTGTTCGCCAACCTCAGCGCCTTCGTGCTGGCCGGCGCCCTGATGTTCGTGCTGGCCTGGCTGATCGAGCGGCTGGTGCTGCGCCACCTGGTCAACCAGGAAGGCGCGACGCTCCTGATGGCCACGCTGGGCATCACCTATTTCATCGACGGCCTGGGCCAGACCATCTTCGGCAGCAACGTGTACAAGCTGGACATCGGCATGCCCAAGGAGCCGGTCATGGCGTTCGAGAACGTGTTCCAGGGCGGCATCCTGATCAACAAGGAAGACCTGATCGCGGCGGCCATTGCCGCGGCCCTGGTCGCGCTGCTCAGCCTGTTCTTCCAGAAGACGTCGACCGGCCGCGCGCTGCGCGCGGTGGCCGACGACCACCAGGCCGCGCAGTCCATCGGCATTCCGCTGGACCGCATCTGGTTCATCGTGTGGTGCGTGGCCGGCGTGGCCGCGCTGGTGGCCGGGATGATCTGGGGCAGCAAGCTGGGTGTGCAGTTCTCTCTGACCACGCTGGCATTGCGCGCGCTGCCGGTGGTGATCCTGGGCGGCCTCACGTCGGTGCCGGGCGCCATCATCGGCGGGCTGATCATCGGGGTGGGCGAGAAGCTGTCCGAGGTGTACCTGGGCCCCTATGTGGGCGGCGGCATCGAGATCTGGTTCGCCTATGTGCTGGCCCTTGTGTTCCTGCTGTTCCGCCCGCAAGGGCTGTTCGGCGAGAAGATCATTGATCGCGTTTGAAGAAGAAGAGCCATGCTTTACAGAGAAAACGGCCAGTTCAAGACCTCCTACCGGGCGGATCAGCAGATCCTGCCCATCCTGCAGGACCGCATTGCGGTGTTCGTGCTGCTGGCGGTTGCCTTCGTGGCCGTGCCCATGCTCGCCAGCGACTACCTGATGCGGGCCATCCTGATCCCGTTCCTGATCTTTTCGCTGGCCGCCGTGGGCGTGAACATCCTGGTGGGCTATTGCGGCCAGATCTCGCTGGGCTCGGGCGCCTTCATGGCGGTGGGCGCTTACGGCGCCTACAACTTCTTTGTGCGCCTTCCCGGCCTGCCGCTGATTCCGGCGCTGATCCTGGGCGGGCTGTGCGCCATGTTCTTCGGCATCCTGTTCGGGCTGCCCAGCCTTCGGGTGCGCGGGCTGTACCTGGCGGTGGCAACGCTGGCCGCGCAGTTTTTTGCCGACTGGATGTTCCTGCGCATCAAGTGGTTCACCCTGGACACGCCGTCGGGCTCGGTAGCGGTGTCCAACCTGCAGGTGTTCGGCATGCCGATTGACAGCGCGGTCAGCAAATACCTGTTCTGCCTTTGCATCCTGGCGGTCATTGCGCTTTTGGCCAAGAACCTGGTGCGCGGCGCCATTGGCCGCGAATGGATGGCCATCCGCGACATGGACGTGGCGGCCGCCGTGATCGGCATCCGGCCGATGTACGCCAAGCTCAGCGCGTTCGCGGTCAGCTCCTTCATCATCGGCGTGGCTGGCGCGCTGTGGGCCTTCATTTACCTCGGTGCCTGGGAGCCCTCGGCCTTCTCGGTGGACTACTCTTTCCGGCTGCTGTTCATGGTGATCATTGGCGGGCTGGGCTCGATCATGGGCAGCTTCTTCGGCGCGGCGTTCATCGTCATCCTGCCGATCGCGCTCAACCAGTTCCTGCCGCTGCTGGCAGGGCTGGTGGGCATCACCATTTCCACCACCGCGGTGTCGCATGCCGAACTGATGATCTTTGGCGGCCTGATCGTGTGGTTCCTGATCGTGGAGCCCCACGGGTTGGCGCGGCTGTGGGCCGTGGGCAAGCAGAAATTGCGGCTGTGGCCGTTCCCCCATTGAGGGCACGGATGGCTCGCCACCCCCAATGCTTTTCATCGCGTTTATCCGTTTACTGGCAGTGCGTTAACTTTTATCAACAGGAGACAGACATGAAACTTCGCAAAATCGTCCTCGCCGCCGCCGTGGTGGCCGCTGGCGCTTCGTCGCTGGTATCGACGGGCGCCTTCGCCCAGGCCAAGGAGCAGTACCTGCCCGTGCTGTCCTACCGCACGGGCCCGTACGCCCCCAACGGCACGCCCACGGCCAACGGCATCGTGGACTACTACAAGCTGGTCAACGCGCGCGGTGGCATCAACGGCGTGAAGCTGCTGTTTGAAGAGTGCGAAACCGGTTATGACACCGCCCGCAGCGTGGAATGCTACGAGCGCCTGAAAGGCAAGAACGGCGGCGCCACGCTGATCCACCCCTGGTCCACCGGTGCCACCTTCGCGCTGACCGAAAAGGCCCCGGCCGACAAGATCCCGCTGATCACCACCGGGTACGGCCGCAGCGAAAGCGCCGACGGCACCATCTTCAAATGGAACTTCCCGCTGCTGGGCACCTACTGGGTAGCCGCCGACGCCATCATCCAGGCCATCGGCAAGAAGGAAGGCGGCCTGGACAAGCTCAAGGGCAAGAAGATCGCGCTGGTCTATCACGACAGCCCGTTCGGCAAGGAACCCATCCCGCTGCTGCAGGAGCGCAGCAAGATGCACGGCTTCGATCTGCAGCTGCTGCCCGTGACGGCGCCCGGTGTTGAACAGAAAGCCACCTGGCTGCAGGTGCGCCAGAGCCGCCCGGACTACACGCTGCTGTGGGGCTGGGGCGTGATGAACTCCACCGCGCTGAAGGAGGCCCAGGCCACCGGCTACCCGCGCGAGAAGATGTACGGCGTGTGGTGGTCCAGCGCCGAGCCCGATGTGAAGGACGTCGGCCAGGGCGCCAAGGGCTACAACGGCGTGACGCTGCAGCACGGCACCGACCGCAACGCACCCATCGTCAAGGAAATCCTGGAAAAGCTGCACGCCAAGGGCCAGGGCACCGGACCCAAGGAAGAAGTGGGCGAAACCCTGTACCTGCGCGGCGTGGTGAGCGCCGCCATGGGGGTGGAAGGCATCCGCGCGGCGCAGGAGCGCTTTGGCAAGGGCAAGGTCATGACGGGCGAGCAGGTCCGCTGGGGCCTGGAGAACCTGAACCTCACGCAGGCCAAGCTGGACGCGCTGGGCTTCAAGGGTGTGATGCGCCCGGTCAGCACATCGTGCGCGGACCACGTGGGCGCAGGCGCCGCCCGTATCCATACCTGGGACGGCGCCAAGTGGACCTTCACCAGCGACTGGATCGAGGCCGACCAGCAGATCATCAAGCCGCTGGTCAAGAGCACGGCAGCCAAGTACGCGGCGGACAAGAAGCTGTCGCCGCGCACGCCGGCTGACTGCCAGAGCTGACCCGTCACCTGTCATCCCGGACTTGCTCCGGGATCCACGGCACCGGGTCATCGGGGTGCCATGGATTGCGGGTCAAGCCCGCAATGACAGGCTATAGGCAAGTACTGCGAGTCAGCGCTTGCCCATAGCCCCCAAAACTTATGAGCACAAAAAACATCGTTCTCAACGTCAACGGCATCGAGGTCATCTACAACCATGTGATCCTGGTGCTCAAGGGCGTCTCGCTGCAGGTGCCCGAAGGCGGCATCGTGGCCATCCTGGGCGGCAATGGCGCGGGCAAGACGACCACCCTGCGCGCCGTGTCCAACCTGCTGCGCGGCGAGCGCGGCGAAGTCACCAAGGGCAGCATCGAGCTGCGTGGCGAGCGTATTGAAAACCTCTCGCCCGCCGACCTGGTGCAGCGCGGCGTGGTGCAGGTGATGGAAGGCCGCCATTGCTTTGCCCACCTGACGATCGAGGAAAACCTGCTGACCGGCTCCTACACGCGCAAGAGCAAGGCCGAGATCGCGGCCAATCTTGAAAAAGTCTACACCTACTTCCCGCGCCTGAAGACCCGGCGCACCTCGCAGGCGGCCTACACCTCGGGCGGCGAGCAGCAGATGTGCGCCATTGGCCGTGCGCTCATGGCCAACCCCAGCATGGTGCTGCTGGACGAGCCGTCCATGGGCCTGGCGCCGCAGATCGTGGAAGAGGTGTTCGAGATCGTGAAGGACCTGAACACCAAGGAAAAGGTCACTTTCCTGCTGGCCGAGCAGAACACCAACATGGCGCTGCGCTATTCGGACTACGGCTACATCATGGAAAGCGGCCGCGTGGTGATGGACGGCCCGGCCTCGGACCTGGCCAACAACGAGGACGTCAAGGAGTTCTACCTGGGCGTGGGCGGCGGGGAGCGCAAGAGCTTCAAGGACGTCAAGAGCTACAAGCGCAGAAAGCGTTGGCTTGCATGATTCCCCCCCGTAGCGCCTGCGGCGCCTCCCCCTCAAGGGGGCGCAGCCAGTGGCCCGGCGGAGCCGGTTCCACGGCTGCCTCGCTTGTCATCCCTGCTTATCAACGGGACCTTTTATGAGTGACTTTTTTGACGCGCTGGAGGCGCGCGATCCGCGGGAGCGCGAAGCCGCACTGATGGCGGCGCTGCCGCGCCAGGTGGCGCACGCGCAGGCGCATTCGGCGGCGATGCGCGAGATTCTTCAAGGCGTGGACGCCGCGGGCGTCACCTCGCGCGCCGCGCTGGCGCGGCTGCCGGTCACGCGCAAGCACGAACTTTTTGAGCGGCAAAAGGCATTGCGCGCGCAGGACCCGTTTGGCGGCTTTGCCGCCGTGGTGCGCGGCCCCCTGATGCCGCGCGTGTATTCATCGCCTGGCCCTATCTACGAACCCGAGGGCACGCAGCGCGACTACTGGCGCTCGGCACGCGCGCTTTACGCGGCAGGCTTTCGCGCCGGTGACCTGGTGCACAACGCCTTCAGCTACCACATGACGCCGGGTGCGTTCATCATGGAATCGGGCGCGCACGCCGTGGGTTGCACGGTGTTCCCGGCCGGCACCGGCCAGACCGAGCAGCAGCTGCAGGCCATCGCCGAGCTGAAGCCCGACGCCTACACCGGCACGCCCAGTTTCCTGCGCATCCTGGTCGAGAAGGCGCTGGAGATGGGCAGCGACATTGCCAGCCTGAAGAAAGGCCTGGTGGGCGGCGAAGCCTTTCCGCCCAGCCTGCGGGACTGGTTCACCGCGCATGGCATGGACATCTACCAGAGCTATGCGACGGCCGACCTGGGCCTGGTGGCCTATGAGACCACCGCGCGCGAAGGTCTGGTGCTGGACGAGGGCGTGATCGTGGAGATCGTGCGCCCTGGCACGGGCGACCCGGTGCCCGAGGGCGAGGTGGGCGAACTCGTCGTGACTTCGCTGAATCCGGCCTACCCGCTGGTGCGCTTTGGCACCGGCGACCTGTCAGCCGTGCTGGCGGGGCCGTGCCCCACGGGCCGCACCAACACCCGCATCAAGGGATGGCTGGGCCGCGCAGATCAGACCACCAAGATCCGTGGCATGTTCGTGCACCCGTCACAGGTGGCTGACATCGCGCGGCGCTTTCCGGAGGTGGTCAAGGCGCGGCTGGTGGTCAGCGGCGAGATGGCCAGCGACCAGATGACACTCAAGGTCGAAGCATCGTCCATGCCCCAGGGGCTGGACGCACGCATCGGCGAGGCCATCCGCGACGTGACCAAGCTGCGCGGCCAGGTGGAACTGCTGGCCCCCGGCACCTTGCCCAATGACGGCAAGGTGATCGAGGACGCGCGCAGCTACAAGTAAAAAAACAGGCGTTCTCAGATCGCCGGGCCGCTGGCGTCGCGCAAGGCAGCACCTGCCATGCGTGGGGAGCGCGCCTCGGCGCGCAGCGGCACAAGGTATTGGGGCACGGCGGGCAGGGCCACGGCGGCAGTGTCCACCGGCCGGCCGCTCAGCACCCATTCGTGCACGCCACCCACCAGCCAGCTCACGCGCCCTGTGGCGTACCGGGCCAGGTGCTGTTGCAGGCGCTGGGCCAGCAGGTCGCCGGGCTGGCCCACCACCACCACTTCACGCGACAGGTCCACTCCCTGGCGCGACACCTGATCCTGCAGCGCGGCCAATCCGCGTGTGGCGGCGTGCGCGTCCAGCAGCACCGCGCCGGGCAGGTGGCCGGCACGGTAGTCGGCCACGGGCCGCACGTCCACCACGGTCGCGCCACGCGCCAGCGCCTGTGCGGCGGCCTCGGCCGAAACGGCATCGGCCAGCTGGGCCGAGGCGGCACCGGCGAACAGGGCGAGGATCAGCGGGGCAATTCGTTTCATCAACAGCTTTCAGGGGCGAGGCTGCACTCTAGGCAACGCCGCGGCGGGCGTCCAATACAGATTCGCCATGTGCAAATAAGCTGCGCCTATAAGGACGCAAGCCCTTGAAATACAAGGGATTTCCCCTGTCCGGCGCTAAGTAGTTCCCGCGATTGAAGGTGGCCGGAGCTTGGCTACGATTCAATCCGTTACCTACAGACAGACCAAGGAGTCAACCATGAAACGCCTGCTCATTCTTGCTGCCGCCATTGCGTCGGCCTTTGCAGTCAACGCCCAGACCTACCCCGGCTCCAAGCCGGTGTCCATCGTGGTGCCGTTCGCAGCCGGCGGCCCCACCGACCGCGTGGCGCGTGACCTGGCCATCGCCATGGCCAAGCAGATCCCCGGCAGCAACTTCGTGGTGGAAAACGCCGCGGGCGCCGGCGGCACCATTGGCGCCAACAAGGTGGCCAAGGCCGCGCCGGACGGCCACACGCTGCTGCTGTTCCACATCGGCATGGCCGCCACGCCGGCCCTGTACCGCCGTCTGCCGTACAACGCGCTGAACGACTTCGAATACCTGGGCATGGTCAACGACGTGCCCATGACGCTGATCGGCAAGCCGCAACTGCCGGCCAACACCTACCGCGACTTTGAAAACTACATCCGCGCCAACGCCGGCAAGCTGAACCTGGCGCACGCCGGCCTGGGCTCCGCATCGCACATCTGCGGCCTGATGTGGCAATCGGCCCTGCAGACCAAGGAAGCCATGACGACCATTCCGTTCGGCGGCACGGGCCCGGCCATGACGGCGCTGATCGGCGGCCAGGTGGACGTGATGTGCGACCAGACCACCAACACCACCGGCCAGATCGAAGGCGGCCGCGTGAAGGCTTTCGCAGTGACCACGGCCAAGCCGCTGTCCAGCCACAAGCTGCTCAAGGACTACCCCACACTGCAGGAAATGGGCCTCAAGGGCTTCAACCTGACCATCTGGCACGGCCTGTACGCACCCAAGGGCACGCCGCCAGCCATTACCAAAATGCTGAACGACGCCCTGAAGAAGTCGCTGAAGGACCCGGACTTCATCAAGAAGAACGAGGGCCTGGGCGCCATCGTGGTGACCGACAAGCGCATGGAGCCGGCTGAGCACAAGGCCTTCGTCGCCGCCGAGATCACCAAGCTCAAGACGGCCGTGGACGCCGCCAAGCAGTACGCCGACTGAGCTTGCGCCATGCCTTGCGCACATGCGCTGAAAAGCCGCCTCCGGGCGGCTTTTTTACGGGCGCAACACGCTCAACGATGGCATCATCCGCCACGTGAATGCACTGGCGGCGGCATGGGGTGTGGTGCCCGGCCAGACCTGCCGGCAGGCGATTGACATGACACCCTACTAAAGGAGACTTGCACCATGACCCAACCATTCAAGACCGGCCGCCGCATGGCCATGGCCGCCCTGGCCGCCAGCGCAGCCGCACTGCTGGCCGGCCCGGCCGCCGCGCAGGGCGCCTGGCCCAACAAACCCGTGCGCATCGTGGTGCCGTTCGCCCCGGGCGGCACCACCGACATCCTGGCGCGCGCGATCGCGCCCGAACTGTCCAAGGCCTTTGGCCAGCAGTTCGTGGTTGAAAACCGCGCGGGCGCGGGCGGCAACATCGGCGCGGACCTGGTGGCCAAGGCACCCAACGACGGCTACACCCTGCTGATGGGGACGGTGGGAACGCAGTCCATCAACAAGTGGCTGTACACACGCATGCCGTTTGATCCGCAAAAGGACTTCGCGCCCATCACGCTGGTGGCCGGCGTGCCCAACGTCATGGTGGTCAACACCGAAAAGGCCGCGGCGCGCAACATCCGCACCGTGGATGATTTCGTGAAGTACGCCAAGGCCAACCCCGGCAAGCTGAACATGGCCTCCAGCGGCAACGGCACATCCATCCACCTGGCCGGCGAGTTGTTCAAGGCCATGACGGGCACCTACATGACGCACTTTCCCTACAGCGGCTCGGGCCCGGCCCTGCTGGCGCTGGTGGGCGGCGACATGGACGTGATGTTTGACAACCTGCCGTCGTCCATGCAGCTCATCAAGGCCGGCAAACTCAAGGCGCTGGCCGTCACCAGCTCGCAGCGCTCGGCGGCGCTGCCCGAGCTGCCCACCGTGGAGCAGGCCGGCGGCCCGGCACTCAAAGGCTTTGACGCCAGCTCCTGGTTTGGCCTGCTGGCACCGGCGGGCACCTCGGCGGACATCGTCAACCGCGTGCAGCAGGAAACCGCCAAGGCGCTGAATGCACCGGCCGTGAAGGAACGGCTGCTGGCCAACGGCGCGATCCCCAGCGGCAACACGCCGGCTGAATTTGCAAAGCTGATCGATGCCGAGCTGAAGAAGTGGCAGCCGGTGGTGAAGGCGTCGGGCGCGAAGGTGGATTGAGGTCTCACACCCCACGGGTCCTCACACCCCCCAGACCACATCGGCCTGCGCCGCCTCACAGCGGCGCAACATGTCCAGGAAAGGCTTGGCCCGCTGGCGCAGGCTGATGCTGTCGGTGGACGACTGGCCATCCCGCGGTTCGGCGCCTTCGGTGCCGGCCGCTTTTTTCATGGCCTCTTCATGGGCGATGGCCGCCTCCAGCGCGCGGATGGCGCCCGGGATCTGCGCGGCCGTGATGATGCCCTGGGCACCGGCGTCCTTGCCAAGGATTTCCAGCACGCGCCGGCCCTGCGGCTCCAGCATGATGAGGTCGCCGTCTGCCTTGGATTTGAACTTGTAGATCATGGGCCGTCCCGGTTGTAGATGTAGCTTCGGTTGAAGGGGTACGCCGATTGTGCGCCGCGCAGGCCACCCGAGCCGGCACCGGGTTCACCGTTGGGCCGCGCGGCCAGCATCTGGTGCAACGAAATCCAGCCCTGCTCGAACGACATGGCGCAGCCCGCCAGGTACAGCCGGTAGGCGCGCAGCACCCGGCCCGCGCCCCGCGCATCGCCATCACGCTCCAGCACGCGTTGCGCATCCGCCAGGCGCGACTCCAGCGCATCGGACCAGGCCCACAACGTGCGCGCATAGTGCGGGCGCAGGTTCTCGGTGTCCACCATTTCAAGGCCCGAGCGGGCCAGGTCATGCAGCACCTGGCTCACATGCAGCAGCTCACCGCCGGGGAAGATGTACTTCTCGATGAACTCGCCCATGCCCGCGCCCAGCTGGTGGTTGGCCGTGCCGCCCGCGGTGATGCCGTGGTTCATGACCAGGCCGCCCGGCGCCAGCAGGCGGAAGATTTTTTCAAAGTACACCGGCATGTGGGCGTGGCCCACGTGCTCGAACATGCCCACTGAAGCGATCTTGTCAAAAGGCTTCGATTCATCGAGATCGCGGTAGTCCAGCAGCAGCACCCGCACCCGGCCGTTCAGGCCCTGCGCGTCGATCAGCCGCTGCACATGGGCATGCTGGTTGCGTGACAGCGTGATGCCGGTGGCGTCCACGCCATGGTGCTGCGCCGCCCACAGCAGCAGCCCGCCCCAGCCGGCGCCGATGTCCAGGAAGCGCTCGCCGGGCCGGAGCATGAGCTTGCGGCAGATGTGTTCCAGCTTGGCTTCCTGCGCCTGGGCCAGCGTCATGGACGGGTCACGGTAGTACGCGCATGAATAGACGCGGCGCGGGTCCAGCCACAACGCGTAGAAGTCGTCGGACACGTCGTAATGGAACTGGATCTGCTCGGCGTCCTTCCGCGGCGAATGCGCGGCCCATGAGCGCGCATGGCGCAGCACCTGGGGCCACCAGCCGGTGTCACTGCCGGCCGGGTTGCCGGGCAAGAGGCCTGCCGCCACGGTCATCAGGTCGCGCATGCGGCCTTCCAGG
This sequence comes from Pseudomonadota bacterium, assembly GCA_020161775.1. Classification (GTDB taxonomy): domain Bacteria; phylum Pseudomonadota; class Gammaproteobacteria; order Burkholderiales; family Burkholderiaceae_C; genus RAM1. The sequence goes on along the minus strand of JAIUOW010000024.1, from coordinate 16,834 downwards.
CGCACGCGGCTTTCCACGAAGTCCTCGGCCAGCCGGCCGATCTGCCCCGCGGCCAGGGTGGCCAGGCTGGACCAGTCAGAAAAGCCCAGCGTCACCGCCGCATCCGGCGGGCCCACGCGCTGGCCCGCCGGCAATTCCAGCGCCACGGGTACCGGCATGCCGGCAAGGCGGGACTCCACCCGGCGGATGAGCGTCTGCATGGAAACATTCTTGCACCAGCAAACGCAACGTCAAGGCGGTCTTTTGTAGGACAGCGTCGCTTTGTGCCATGACAACCCCTGTTGACTTTGTTTTGTTTAAACCTAAACTATTTCCTCATGAATATCCTGTGCATCGGCGGTGGCCCGGCTGGCCTGTACTTTGCCCTGCTCATGAAGCAGCGAAACCCGGGGCACCGTGTCGTGGTGGTGGAGCGCAACCGCCCTTTTGACACCTTCGGCTGGGGCGTGGTGCTGTCGGACCAGACCTTGGGCAACCTGCGCGCGGCGGACCCCGTCAGCGCGCGCCTGATCGGCGATGCGTTCAACCACTGGGACGACATCGAGGTGTTCTTCAAGGGCCGCTCGGTGCGCTCCACCGGCCACGGCTTTTGCGGCATCGGCCGCAAGCGGCTGCTGAACATCCTGCAGGAACGCTGCCTGGCGCTGGGCGTGGAACTGGTGTTCGAGACCGACGTGGCCGATGACCAGGCGCTGGCGGCGCAGTACGACGCCGACCTGGTCATTGCCAGCGACGGGCTGAACAGCCGCATCCGCAACCGTTACGCCGCCACCTACCAGCCCGACGTGGACCTGCGCCAGTGCCGCTTTGTGTGGCTGGGCACGCGCAGGACATTTGACGCCTTCACCTTCGCGTTCGAAGAAACGGAGCATGGCTGGTTCCAGGCGCATGCCTACAAGTTCGACGGCGAGACCTCCACCTTCATCGTCGAGACGCCCGAAGCCGTGTGGAAGGCCCATGGCCTGGACAGCATGAGCCAGGAGGACGCCATTGCCTTTTGCGAGAAGCTCTTTGCCCGCTATCTGGATGGCAACGCGCTGATCAGCAACGCATCGCACCTGCGCGGCTCGGCCATCTGGATCCGCTTTCCGCGCGTGGTGTGCAGCACCTGGGTGCACCGCGAGCAGATCCAGGGGCGCAGCGTGCCCATCGTGCTCATGGGCGATGCAGCGCACACGGCGCACTTTTCCATCGGCAGCGGCACCAAGCTCGCCCTGGAAGACGCCATCGACCTGGCCGACGAATTTGCCACCGGCCACGACATGAATACCGTGCTGCAGGGCTATGAGGCCCGGCGCAGCGTGGAGGTGCTGAAGATCCAGAACGCAGCGCGCAATTCCACCGAATGGTTCGAAAACGTGGACCGCTACAGCGGCATGGAGATCGAGCAGTTTGCCTATTCGCTGCTCACGCGCAGCCAGCGCATCAGCCACGAGAACCTGCGCCTGCGTGACGCGAAGTGGCTGGAGGGCTACGAGGCCTGGCTGGCCGGCGGCAAGCCGGTGCTTCCGATGCTGACGCCGCTGAAAGTGCGTGAGATCGAGCTGAAGAACCGCGTGGTGGTTTCGCCCATGGCCACCTACAGCGCGGTGGACGGCGTGCCCCAGGACTTCCACCTGGTGCATCTGGGCGCGCGCGCACTGGGCGGCGCGGCGCTGGTATTCGTGGAGATGACCAGCCCGACGCCCGAGGGCCGCATCACGCCCGGTTGCCCGGGCTTGTGGAACGACGCGCAGCAGGCTGCGTTCACGCGCATCGTGGATTTCGTGCACCAGTCCAGCACCGCGAAGATCGGCATCCAGCTGGGCCACAGCGGGCCCAAGGGCTCCACCCAGCTGGGCTGGGAGGCAACGGACGAGCCGCTGGCTTCGGGCAACTGGCCCCTGCTGGCGGCCAGCGCATTGGCCTATGGCGAGCAAAACCAGGTGCCCGCCGCCATGACGCGCGCCGACATGGACCGCACCCGCGATGCGTTCGTGGACGCCACGCGCCGCGCCGCTGAAGCCGGGTTTGACTGGCTGGAGCTGCACTGCGCCCATGGGTACCTGCTGTCGAGCTTCATCACACCGCTGACCAACCTGCGCACCGACGACTATGGTGGCACGCTGGACAACCGCTGCCGTTACCCGCTGGAGGTATTTCGCGCGATGCGCGCCGCGTGGCCCGCGCACCTGCCCATGAGCGTGCGCATCTCGGCCCACGACTGGGCGCCCGGCGGCCACACGGCCGACGACGCGGTGGCCGTGGCCCGCCTGTTCAAGGACGCCGGCTGTGACTTCATTGACGTCTCGTCCGGCCAGACCACGCGGCAGGCCAGGCCCGTGTATGGCCGCATGTACCAGACGCCGTTTGCCGACCGCATCCGCAACGAGGCGGGCATCCGCACCATCGCCGTGGGCGCCATCAGCGAGGCGGACCACGCCAACAGCATCATTGCCGCGGGCCGCGCCGACCTGTGCGCCGTGGCCCGGCCCCACCTGGCCGACCCGGCCTGGACGCTGCACGAGGCAGCACGCCTGGACAGCCGCGCCGTCGAATGGCCGCGCCAGTACCTGAGCGGGCGCGACCAGCTTTACCGCGAGCTGACCCGCCAGCGCCAGATGCAGGCCATCGAGGCGGCACAGGCACAGAACAACGCTCAGGAAGAAGGATGACCATGGACCTGGAAGCCCGCGCCCACAGCGAACACCCCGAAGCCCTGCGCCTGTGGCTGCGCCTGCTGACCTGCACGCAGCTGGTGGAAAAGCAGGTGCGCAGCCGCCTGCGCGAGCAGTTCGACACCACGCTGCCCCGCTTTGACCTGATGTCGCAGCTGGAGCGCGCGCCCGAAGGCCTGAAGATGAACGAACTGTCGCGCCGCATGATGGTGACCGGCGGCAACGTCACCGGCATCACCGACCAGCTGGTGACCGAAGGCCTGGTGGAGCGCGTGGACGTGGAGGGCGACCGCCGGGCCTACCGCGTGCGCCTCACGGCACGCGGACGCCGCCTGTTCCATGAGATGGCGCGCGAACATGAACAGTGGATCGTGGACGCCTTTGATGCGCTGAGCGAACGCGAAGTGGCCACCCTGCACAAGCTACTGGGCAAGGTCAAGGAACACAGCCAGAACCAGGCCGACAACCCCACCGGCGCGGAGGCCGCATGAAGCACTACATTGGCAGCACCAACCCCATGCGCGCGCAGTTCAGCGCCCAGGCCGGCTACACCGGCCGGCATTTCAGCTGGTCGTTCGACGCGGGCGTGGGCACGGTCACGCTGAACCGGCCGGAGCGCAAGAACCCGCTGACCTTCGAGTCGTACGGCGAGCTGCGCGACCTGTTCGGCGCGCTCAAGTACGCCACCGACGTGAAGGCCGTGGTGGTCACCGGCGCGGGCGGCAACTTCTGCTCGGGCGGCGACGTGCACGAGATCATCGGCCCGCTCACGACGATGACCATGCCCGAGCTGCTGGAATTCACCCGCATGACGGGCGCACTGGTTAAGGCCATGCGCGACTGCCCGCAGCCGGTGCTGGGCGCGATCGACGGCATCTGCGCCGGCGCGGGCGCCATGATGGCGCTGGCCTGCGACATGCGTTACGGCACCGCCGCGACCAAGACCGCGTTCCTGTTCACGCGCGTGGGCCTGGCCGGCGCCGACATGGGCGCCTGCGCGCTGCTGCCGCGCGTGATCGGCCAGGGCCGCGCGTCGGAGCTGCTGTTCACCGGCCGCGCCATGACGGCGAACGAGGGCCTGAACTGGGGCTTTTTCAACGCGCTGCACGAACCCGGCGAACTGCTGTCCAGGGTCCAGCAGGCCGCGCGCGACCTGGCCGACGGCCCGACGTTTGCCCACGGCATGACCAAGACGATGCTGCAGCAGGAATGGGCCATGACCATCGAGCAGGCCATCGAGGCCGAGGCGCAGGCGCAGGCGATCTGCATGCAGACGCAGGACTTCACGCGCGCGTACGAAGCCTTTGCGGCAAAACAGAAGCCTGTCTTCGGGGGCGATTGAGATGTACGCGCCGACGACGCACCTGGCCCTGCCCTTTTTCGACGATGCGCACCGCGACCTGGCCCAGCGCCTGAGTGCCTGGGCGCCCGAGCAGCACGTGGACGAAAGCGATGACCGCGCCGCCTGCCATGAGTGGGTGCGGCGCCTGGGCGCGGCCGGCTGGCTGCGCTATTGCGTGCCGGCTGCGCACGGCGGCGCGCTGGAGCGGCTGGACTCCCGCGCGCTCGTGATTCTGCGCGAGACGCTGGCCTTCCATTCGCCGCTGGCGGACTTTGCATTTGCGATGCAAGGCCTGGGCAGCGGCGCGATCACGCTGGCGGGCACGAAGCAGCAGCAGGCCACCTACCTTGCGGGCGTGGCCAGCGGCGAGAAGATCGCGGCGTTCGCTCTGAGCGAGGCCAACGCCGGCTCGGATGCCGGCGCGATGACGACGAGCGCCGTGCAAGACGGCAACACCTGGCGGCTGAGCGGCGAAAAGACCTGGATCAGCAACGGCGGCATGGCGAGCTTCTATTGCGTGTTCGCCAAGACCGACCCGGCCGCCGGCACGCGCGGCATCACGGCCTTCATCGTGGACGCGGACGCGCCTGGCCTGGACGCGTCGCAGCACATCCACGTGATGGCGCCGCACCCGCTGGCCACGCTGACATTCAACGACTGCCGCGTGCCGGCCAGCGAGCAGCTGGGCGTGGTCAACGGCGGCTTCAAGCTGGCCATGCAGACGCTGGACATCTTTCGCGCGTCGGTCGCCGGTGCCGCACTCGGCTTTGCGCGCCGTGCACTGGCCGAGGCCGTGGCGCACGCGAAGCAGCGGCGCATGTTCGGCCAGACGCTGGCGGACTTCCAGCTCACGCAGGCGAAGCTGGGCGAGATGGCCGCGCTGGTCGATGCGGCCGCGCTGCTGACCTACCGCGCGGCCTGGCTGCGTGACGACGGCGAAAAACGCGGGGGCGTGCGCGTGACCGCGCAGGCGGCGATGGCCAAGATGGCCGCGACCGAGAACGCCCAGCGCGTGATCGACATGGCGCTGCAGATGCACGGCGGCCTGGGCGTGAAGGTCGGCACAAGGGTCGAGAGCCTGTACCGCGACATCCGCTCGTTGCGCATCTACGAGGGCGCCACGGAAGTGCAGCAGCTGATCATTGGCAAGTCGGTTCTACAGGAGTGAAGCATGTCGGCGCAGACAGACCGTTTTGTTCATGACCGCCTGCCGCCGCGTAACCAGTGGCCGCGCATGCACTATGACCTGCCTGAACTGCAGTTGCCGGCGCAACTCAACGCCATCGGGGAACTGCTGGACAAGGCGGCCGCCAAGGGCTTTGGCGACCGGCCGCTGCTGCGCTCGCCCCGCGTCACGCTCACCTACGCGCAAGCCCGCGAGCGCGTGGACCGCATCGCCCAGGTGCTGACGCAGGACCTGGGCCTGGTGCCGGGCAACCGCGTGCTGCTGCGCGGCGGCAATTCCGTGGGCATGGCGCTGGCCTGGCTGGCCGTGGTCAAGGCCGGGCTGGTGGCGGTGGCCACCATGCCGCTGCTGCGCGCGCGCGAGCTGGGCGACATCATTGACAAGGCGCAGCCCGTGGCGGCAATCTGCGATGCCAAGCTGCTGGACGAGCTGGAGCAGGCGCAAAAGGAGCACCCGTCGCTGCAGACCATCCTGCGCTACAACGCACCGGATGATCCGCGGGACCTGGGGGCGCTGTGCGCCACCAAGGCCGGGCACTTCACGCCCTGCCCCACGGCCGCGGACGACATCGCGCTCATGGCTTTTACATCGGGTACCACCGGCAAGCCCAAGGCCGCCGTTCACAGCCACCGCGATGTGATGGCCGCCTGCGAGGCCTGGCCACGCCATGTGCTCAAGGCCACGCCCGACGACATCGTCATGGGCTCGCCGCCGCTGGCGTTCACCTTTGGGCTAGGCGGCTTGCTGGTGTTTCCGATGTGGGCGGGTGCCTCGGTGTACTTTCCCGACATCCCGTACACGCCCGAGGCCATGGCCAAGCTCATCAATGAGGTGGGGGCGACCATCTGCTACACCGCGCCCACGTTCTACCGGCAGATGGCGCCGTTTGCCCGCACCCACGGCCTGCCCACGCTGCGCATCTGCGTCAGCGCGGGTGAAGGCCTGCCCGACGCCACCCGGCAGCTCTGGAAGGACGCCACCGGCATCGAGATGCTGGACGGCATCGGCGCGACCGAGATGTTCCACATCTTCATTTCTTCCGCGGGCAACGAAGTGCGGCGCGGTGCCATCGGGAAGGTAGTGCCGGGCTATACAGCGAAGGTGGTCGACGATGCCGGCAACGAGGTGCCGCGCGGCACCATCGGCAAGCTGGCGGTCACCGGCCCCACCGGCTGCCGCTACCTGGACGATGCGCGCCAGGCCAACTACGTGAAGGACGGCTGGAACTACCCCGGCGATGCATTCACGCAGGACGCCGACGGCTATTTCTTCTACCAGGCGCGGGCCGACGACATGATCATCACCGCCGGCTACAACGTGGGCGGCCCGGAAGTGGAGGACGCGCTATTGCGCCACCCGGCCGTGGCCGAATGCGGTGTGGTGGGCAAGCCCGACGAGGAGCGCGGCATGATCGTCAAGGCGTATTGCGTGCTCAAGCCCGGGCACGACGGCGACGCCGCCATGGTCAAGGCGCTGCAGGACCATGTGAAAGCCACCATCGCGCCTTTCAAATACCCGCGCGAGATCGAGTTCGTCAACCAGCTGCCGCGCACCGAAACGGGCAAGCTCCAGAGATTCAGATTGAGACAAGCATGAAATTCCTGCAACCGCCCGGCTGGGCAACCCCCCGGGGCTATGCGAATGGCGTGGCCGCGCGCGGCACGCTGGTGTTTGTCGGCGGCCAGATCGGCTGGAATGGGCAGCAGCAGTTCGAGTCCGACGACTTCATTGCGCAGACGGCCCAGGCCCTGCGCAACATTGCTGCCGTGCTGGCCGAGGCAGGTGCCGGGCCCGAGCACATGGTGCGCATGACCTGGTACGTGGTGGACCGTGTGGAATACGTGGCACGCCTGCGCGAGCTGGGCGCGGTCTATCGTGAGGTGATGGGAAAGAACTTCCCGGCCATGACCTGCGTGGAAGTCAGCGCGTTGGTGGAAGAGCGCGCAAAGGTAGAGATTGAAGTAACCGCTGTCCTGCCGGATTGAGGCTTCCAGTGCCACCGCGGAACCGGCTTCGCCGGGCCGTTGATGCGGTCGGTGTAGCGCACCACCGTCAGCGACTGGATGTTGCAGTAGCTCTTGAGGTGCTCGGCCAGCACGGTGAAGGTTTCGCTGGCCGGGGCCACAGCTGCTACTGCGCCTGCTGCCGGTGTGCCGGCGTGCCGGTGGCCGCGGCGGCCGGCGCGGGGGCTGCTCCATTTGCAGCCACCACCGCTGGCTTGGCGGCTGCCACGGCGGGCTGGCAGTTGGCGGCTTCGGCAGAGGCGCGGCGTACCGCGTCTTCGGCCATCATCACGTGCGCATTGGCCTGGCGCCAGCCGGTTTGCTGCTCTGCATGGCCGGCACGGACCAGGCGGACTTCACCACAAGCCACGGTGCGGGCGTTGCACACCAGGCTGGATTCACGCATCTTCAGTGCGTTCAGTTGCGCCCACAGATCGTCGCGCAGGCGGGTGCTGCGGGCCACCAGCGGTGTGTCGTAACCGACCTTCACCGTCTTGTCGGCCTCCAGCGCCTGCACGATCTTGAGGGACTCCGCCAACGACTCCTCTATATAACCCGTGCGATCGTTCTCGTGGTACTGGCTCCAGGCCGTGTCCAGCCAGCATTGGGCCTTGGCCAGGGGGTAATGGTTCTGGGCAAGCCCGGCTTCATTCAGGCGGCGCAGGCGCAGCTGGATTTCGCTCATGACCTTGCGGTCGGCCGCGATACGCAGGTCCGTGGTGCGCTGGTCCTGAGGCAGCAATCCGGTCGCGCGTGCCGCGGGGCCCGGGCCTTCCGGCTGGACGACGGTCTGTGCACAACCCGTCAGGGCCAATGCTGCAGCGACGAAAATGAACCGGAAAACCATTGCTTATTGAGCTCTCTACACCAGAAACACAATCTTACATTGGTATCCGCTTATGTAAAAAGATGTTACGGCTTTAAGGCAATTTCTTAAGGTCTTTTGTGCGGAATTACACAAATTCGCCCCGGTAATCGCTGTGTTTTGGATGGGTTTTTAGGAACTCAATTCAAATCAATGACTTAGATCGATTTTCTTGAGTCGTTTCCATATGCTGCCAGATGTTTCATACGCAGCAAATCCTTACCCGGATGCAAGGCGGTGTGTAACAGGGGTTGCCACAGCGCAAATACGACAAAGGCGCCCTGGAGGCGCCTTTGTCGGCAAACAAACAAATTGAAAGTATTACTTCGCCGGCGCCCCAGGTGTCAGGGTGCGGTTGACCGACGCGTCGTTCTTGCGGAACAGGTCTTCGTCGAACTTGTAGCGCATGCCCAGCACCCAGCCGCGGTTGGTGTAGTCACTGCCCGTGAGCTCATCGTCCCGGAAGCCACGGAAGTTGTAGCCCAGGGTCACCCAGAGGTTGTCCACCACCACATAGCCCACTTCAACACCATAGGCGTATTGCCGCGCGCCGCCCTTGCCGACCAGCACCGTGGCCAGCGCCCCGACTGACCAGCGGTTGCTGACGTCGTAGGTCACCCGGCTGCCAAAGAGCTGCGCATGGTAGCTGTCCTGGATGGTGCCCAGCAGCAGTTCATCCACGCGCTTGAGCGCATACCGGCCAGACACCCACCACACCCGCGTGGGGTGGTAGTTGGCGCGCAGGCTCACGATGTCCGTGGTGCTGTTCAGGCCGGCCGCAGTATCGCGTTCGGACTTGCGCTCGTACAGGCCCAGCGCGTCAAACTTGTTGTTGTCCACCGGACGGTAGGCAAAGCCCACCTGCAACTGGTTCTGCCGGCGTCCGGGGCCGGTGGCCTTGGGGTCTACCAGGTTCAGGTAGTCGCGCCCGATCAGGGTCCAGTTGCGGTCCAGCTTGCGGGCCACGCCCAGGGTGAGCAGGTAATTGGTATTGGTGGCGTCCTGGCGCCATTCAAACCTGCTGGAACCCTTCCAGAGCTCGCTGGCGGTGTATTCGACGCCCAGGCCCATGGCAGAGGCGCTGCCCCCGCTGGTGTTCAGGCGTTCGACGTTGGTCACCAGCCGCAGCCCTTCAGAGATGCGCCAGCCGTTGCGCAGGCCCACGGCCGACTGGACTTCGCGGCCCGCCGACGCATCGCGCAAGCGGTATTCGCTGTAGATCGAGCCATCCTGCATGTACTGCGTGTCGATGCCGATCGCCAGGTTGCTGCCTGTCTCACCCACCCCCAGGCCATACGCACCAGTGAACTGGCGCGAGTGCTCGAAACGCCCGTACAGGCGGGTCTTCTCGGCCACGCGCCAGTCCGCCCCCAGGCGGTACAGGGTGGTGGAGCCCTGGCCCATTTCGCGCTGGACTTCACCGTTCAGGGCGATCGCGTCAGTCGCCTTCCAGGTGGCCCGGGCATACAACGACGACGTGTCCAGGTTGGTCGTGGGCCCGGTGGGCAGCAGCACCGTGTTGCACACCACAGGCTGGCCGGTGGCTGGGTCGATCTGCTGGTTGCCCACCTGGTTGATGCCGTAGCCGACGTTGTAGCCCTGCGTGGTGCCGCTGCCCACGCCCAGGCAGTTGCTGCCAATGGACGGCACCAGGGTGACCGAGTTCTGGCTGGCATGGCGCGCGCCGGCACCCACCGTCAACCGGTCGCTGAGCTTGAGGTCCGCGCCAATCGATGCCGCGTCGCTCTTGCTCGCGCTGATGCGGTCCTCGGAATGCAGCAGCTCGGCGTTCAGGCTCAACGCGGGGTTGACCTGGTACACCGCCGACGCACCCAGCTCGGTACGTCCGCCGGTCAGGCCGGCCGAGCTGTTGTTGAAGCCGTCCTGCGCGGTGGCGGCATAGGCCCGTGCGCGCAGGGTTTCGTCTGAATGACGTATTTCCACGCGTGCGGCGCTGCCGGACACCGGCCCCGTGATGCCGGCGAAGTTGTTGCTGTTGTTGGCGGTGAAGTTGCCGGTAGTGCCGCCAACCACACTGTTGGCGCGCGCCACTTCGGCGATCACCTCGGTGTTTTTGCTCAGCTTCAGGTGCAGGTTGGCACCGGCGATCGTGTACGGTGCATCGGGGTTGTTGTCACGCGCGGCCGCGACGCCCACCGACAGCTTGTCGGTGATCTTGAGCTGCACGTCGCCGCCCAGCACCGTGAAGGCCGGCCCGCCGCTGTCCACTTCGTAAGTCACCCGGATGGACACCGGATTGAGCTGGTCGTCCACGCTGGGAACCGGCGCGCGGAACAGGATCTGGCCGTTGAATGGCTCGAACTCATAGTCCAGCGAACGCGTAAGGGTCGTGGCCTTGATGATGTTGGTGGTCTGGTTGCGGTCGCGCACCAGGATTTCGATCTTCTCGCTGCCCGCCACGCCGTCAGAGCGGGATACGCCATAGGGCCCGGACACGCCCCGTGCCGGGAATTCATCAACGATCTGCGTGAGCGCCTGACGTGCCACGAAGGCGTTGGCCGTGACATTGCCTTCCTCGTAGCGCCCCTGCAGGCCGGGCAGCGACCGGCTGTACTGGCTCAGCAGGCGGGCGGGGTTGGAGTCGGCCGTGGTGTAGTCACCGTACAGCAGGTAGCTCAGGCCCTTGTCCAGGCGAACATACAGCTTGCCCGAACTCTGGGCGTCCACGCCGCGGTAGCTGGAGTCGCCATACACCGGATAGAAAGCGTTGGGGTCGATGTCCTGGAACAGGCGCTTGCGCGTGTCTTTTTCAGAGTCGTATGACAGCGTCAGCAGGTATTTGCCGCTGACCTTGCCTTTCAGGTACACCGCCGCCCGCGCCCCCAGGCGCGTGCTGCCGCCGTTGAATTCCTTGGTGAAGTTGCGCAGCTCGTTGTCAAAGCCGTCGTTCTCGCGCACCGGCACGATCTGGTTCGGATCGAACCTGTCAGAGCGCAGGTGGCCTTCGATCAGGCCCACCACGATCATTTCGCGCAGGTCAGGCACATAGCGCACAACGACCTTCTCGGTCACGCTCTTGACCGATACCTTCAGGTTCACCGACTCCGGCTTGTACGGCGCGATCAGCTTGAACTGGAGCACGCCGTCCTTGACGGTGTACTGCACCCCGGGCTGGATGCGGTCGATGTCGCCGCGGTCCGCACCGGTTTCGGCGGTGGCCCGTCCCGGCATCTGCACGCGTGCACCGGCGTCCACTTCAATGGTCACGTCAATGTCGCCGCGCACGCGCTGCCCGTCGCGATCCACCAGCCGCACCAGCACGTCCGTCGCGGTAATGCCGTCAGCCAGCAGGTTGTCGCCCGCCACCTTGATCGCGATCTTGTCCACCGGCGACGACAACCGTTCCAGGAACGAGGTGAAAGGCCGCGGGCCAATGCTTTCCTGGCCCCCGGTCTGGAACAGGCTGCGTGCCTCGGGCACATCGGCGCTGGTGGTGTTGGGCGCCGGCGGTGTCTGTGCGGCAGCGACACCCTGCAGCAATGCGAGCGCGGCCGCCGCCACCGGCGCGCGCCGGGCCATCGGAAGCTGCTGCAGGGCCGGGGACTGGCGCGGCTTCATCGCTGTGCTCCGTTGGCGGGGGCGCTGACCGGCGTGCCATTCGGGGCGCCAGGTGTCACGGGCTGCAGCTGGCGGTCAGGCTCGGGCAGAGTCACGCCCCCCTGGGCGCGGCGGGCCTTGACCTGCTCCAGCACCTCGGGGCTGCAGGAGCCTTCGATGAAGTCGGCACGAGCCAGCTCGCCGCCCTTCATCTCGATGAAGATGCTGTCGCCCACGCCGGCATTGCGGTTGCTGGACGGCAGCAGGCGCGCGCCCCGGGGCAATGTCGTGCGGTCAACCTTGATCACATGGGTTTGCGGCTTCACACCGCACAGGCTGTACTTGCCCTCATTGTCCGTCACGATGAAGCTGCCATCGAGCATGACCAGGCGCACGCCAGGGATGCCCAGTTCACGCGAGCCGTTGTCATTGCCCTGGGCGCTGTTTCCGTCGCAGTCCATGTACACCTTGCCCACGATACAGCCTTCGTTGCTGAACACGCCGCCCTGGACGTTCACCTTAAACAGCGCGGTGTTCGAGCGGATCGGCGTACCCCGTGCACCGGGGAACACGGCCGTCGCGCGGTTGATGCCGTCGCCTTGCTGTGAACCCACGCCCAGGCGCACGAAGTAGGTCAACTCGTACACGGTGTTGCCCGGTATGGTGCCGATGTCAAAGCCCAGCTGGCGCCCGATGCCGCCCGCCGGGTCGGCAAGCTCCTTGCCGTTCAGGCGCGCCGTACCCAGGATGTACCGGAAGCCGGCGGGCAGCAAGTCCTCCAGCGTGATCCGGGTCACCGGCATGTTGATGGTGTTGCGCATCCGGATGGTGTACTGCACCGAATCGCCCACTTCGGCGACGGTCTTGTTGCCGGTCTTGTTCACCAGGATCACACCCGGTTCAACCTCCTTGATGACCGAGGAGACCGAGCCGATGTTGTTGGTCACTGTCGGGTCAGGCGTGGTACTGGTGACATTGGCAATGTTCGTGACCGTACCGGTGGCCGTGTAGGCGGCCTGGACCGTCAATGTCACGGTCACCGTCGTACCCACGCGGACGGCCGTTGCCGTCGCGACGAACTTCTCCGGCTCTGCCACCAATGTGATGCTGTTGCTGGACGCCGACGCGCCAACCAGCGTCAGGCCCACTGGCATCACGTCGGTCACGGTGACATTGCCCGCCGAGCTGGGGCCATAGTTGGTAATGACCAGCGTGTACGTGGCCGTGCCAGCGGCGCTGATGGTGGGCGGGCCGAGCTTGGTGATCGCCAGGTCAGCACCCAGCACACCTGCGGTGGTGCTGCCAACGTTATTGCTCGGCTGCAGGTCGGATGTCGTACTGGTGACATTGGCCACGTTGGTCACGCTGCCCGTCACGGCGTCACCAACTGCCACAGTGAGCGCGATGACTGCGGAGCCCGCCGCCATGGTCGGGGCAACCGCGGTCAGCACGGTTTCGGAGGTGATCAGGGTGAAGCTGCCGGAGACCACCGAAGCCGACACCAGCGTCAGGCCCGCTGGCATCACGTCCGTGACCGTCACATTGGCCGCTGTGGTGGGCCCGCTGTTGCTGATGGTCAGCACATAGCTGGCGGTGCTGCCGGCCGCCAGGGTGGCCGGGCCGCGCTTGGCCAGCGACAGGTCCGTGCCTTCGATGCGGGTCGTGAACGACGCGGTGTTGTTCGTGACATTGGTTTCCGTGGAGGTGGTCGCGACGCTCGCCACGTTGGTGATCGCACCGCCCGCTGCCCCGGTCACCTGGACAACCAGTGTGATATTCGCAACCCCCACCGCCATGCTTGACGTCGTGGCCACCAGGCCGGCCGGCGTCACGCTGAGCGCAAGGGCATTGGCTGGTTGCACCGTGGCACTGAGCAGGCTCAAGCCCGCCGGCATGACGTCGGTCACCGTCACGTTCGCCGCCGAGGTCGGGCCCGGATTGGTGATTTGCAGGGTGTAGGTCGCCGTGACTCCGCTGGCGACAGCAACCGGGCCGTTCTTGGTGATGGACAGGTCAAACGTGCCCGTAGTCCCGCCACCGCCACCGCCGCTGGCAATTGCATCAAGCGGGATGTTGTTGTTGAACAGCTCGCCGATGTAGCCCACGCCGAACGCGAACGACATGGTCATGACGTACTGGGTGCCTGCCACGCCCACGGCAGAACTGCCCACAACCCCCACGGGCGGCGTACCCGGGGCTGCATAGCCCGGTTGCATGTTGGTGGCCGCGCTCGGCACGACCCACGTGGAAGTCAGGGTGTTGGCAATGACGTTTGGCTGCGTCACGCCGCCCAGCGTCGCCGGGGTGGCAAGGTAGCCCGACGGCACGCTCACGATGCTCAGCGTGTACACACCCGCAGGCGGGTTGTTGATGAAGATGAACTGGTACAAGCCGTTGGCGTCCGTGGTCGACTCGTTGTTGACCTGCCCGGCACCGTTCAGGTCGATCAGGTGCGTGGCAGGTACGAACCCGGCCGGACCGTTCAGACGCACCAGGACGTTGGCGATGGGCTGGCGCGTGACCGAGTCATAGACCTGGCCGCGCGGGTCCAGCGGCAGGTTCTGGTCGACCGTGTTGTCGCCCGCGTACAGCGTGACGCTGCTGATCGCCTGCCCCACGGTCGCGCCGGACGTGGTTGAGGTCACGGTGGTAACGCCAGTGGACGCATTGCCACCCTGCGTGGTGCCGGCCTGGTTGTAGGGCGTGGTACTGATGGCCGCGCAGGTGCTTGCATCCGAGGGCGTCACGCAGTTGAAGAATTGCACGCTGTAGCCAGTTCCAGGTGGCACGCCCCTGATGTTGTAGCGGCCATCCGAGCCCGTCATGGCGGTGCCAACCACCACCGACGAACTGTTGTACAGGCGAACCAGCAGGTTGGGCAGGATCGCCTCACCGGCCTGGAAGGTGCGGTTGCGGTTGGAGTCAATCCAGGCCAGGCCGTTGAGCGACGCGCCAATGCCGGCCACCAGGGTCGTCGTGTTGTTGGGCGGGTTGGAGTCCGCCGCCGCGCTCGGCGTGACGATGGCAGAGAAGGTCTGCGAGGCCGAGGTGAGTAGCGAAACCGAGTAATTGGCGCTGAACGTCACCGATTGACCCACCGCCAGCGGCGTCGCAATCGTGAACCCTACGGTCGTGGCATTGGGCATCGTCAGCACCACGGTGCCGGTCGTGTTCATGCCGGAGATGTGCTTGACGGTCACCATCACCGTGTTGCTTCCCGCCGCCAGAAGGCTCGGAGATGTGGACAGCGTGACGGACAGATCCGGCGGCTGGGTGCCGACCAGTGTGACGGCCGTCGCCACGTTGTTGGTCGTAACTGTCTCGGTGGTGCTGGTGGCAATGGAGGCTGTGGCGCTCACGCTGCCCGTGGCAGGCACCACATACGAGAAAGTAAAGCTCGCCGAGCTGCCGCCCGGCATGGTGCCCACATTGAAAGTGGCCGTAACGCTACCGGCCACAATCGTGCCTGTACCTGATACGGCAGTCAGCGTTCCGCCCAGGAGCACGACTGTTCTTGTCACATCGGCAGCGGTTGAGACCCCCAGGTTGAAATAGGTCACCGTGCCCACAACGACGGCACTGGCAGACGCGGAAGCCGGCAGACTGAGGGTGACACTGACATCGGCCAGGCTGCCGACCACCGTCGTGGCAGTCGATACGTTGTTGGTCGTTGTCGATTCAGCCGTTGTGGTCGTAATGGTCGCCGTCACGCTGACGTTGCCGGTGGCCGGCAGGACATAGGTAAACGTATAGGTTGCGGTGTTGCCTGGCAACATGCTCGCCACGTTGAAAGTGGCCGTGATGCTGCCGGCCACAATGGTTCCCGTACCTGAGACAGCCGTGAGCGTACCTCCGCTCATTGCCAGCGTACGGGTCACATTGTCGGCTTGCACGGCTCCCGGGTTACTGAAGGTCACCGTCCCGCTCACGGTTTGCCCCGCCGTGCCGTTTGCCGGCAAGACCACCGTGACGCTCAAGTCAGCAGCGCTGGTGACCGTGCCCGGCGCCGTCGCCGTCACGCTGCCCAGGTTCGCCACCCCTGCCAGCGGCGTCAGCGTGACCGTGTTCGTGTAGCCGCCTGCGGCCGTCGCGCTTACGTTGATCGTCACACTCACCGTGCCGTTCAGCGGGATCGTCACGCTGCCACGTACCGTTGTGCCGTTCAGGCTGAAGGCCGTCGGTACCGTTGCCCCTCCCTGCACCGCGCTTTGCACCGAGTACGCCGTCAGGTTCGCCGGCAGGCTGTCCACGATGCTGGCCGTGGTCAGGGTGCTCGGGCCGGCGTTGCCGATCACGATCGTGAAGCTCGTCGTGCCACCCACCGCTATCGTGGTGCTACCCACTGTCTTGCTCAGGCTCGGTGTCACCGCCACGCCCACCGTGCCCGGCGCCGTCGCCGTCGTGCTGCCCAGGTTCGACACCCCCGCCAGCGGCGTCAGCGTGACCGTGTTCGTGTAGCCGCCTGCGGCCGTCGCGCTCACGTTGATCGTCACGCTCACCGTGCCGTTCAGCGGGATCGTGACGCTGCCACGTACCGTCGTGCCGTTCAGGCTGAAGGCCGTCGGTACCGTCGCGCCGCCCTGCACCGCGCTTTGCACCGAGTACGCCGTCAGGTTCGCCGGCAGGCTGTCCACGATGCTGGCCGTGGTCAGGGTGCTCGGGCCGGCGTTGCCGATCACGATCGTGAACGTGGTCGTGCCGCCGACGGCGATCGTTGTGCTGCCCACTGTCTTGCTCAGGCTCGGGTTCACCACCACGCCTACCGTGCCCGGCGCCGTCGCCGTCGTGCTGCCCAGGTTCGTCACCCCCGCCAGCGGCGTCAAGGTCACCGTGTTCGTGTAGCCGCCCACCGCGTTGGCCTGCACCACCACCGTCAGCGTCACCGTCCCGCCCGTGGGCACCGTCACGCTGCCGGCCACGCTGGTGCCGCTGGCTGCAAACGCCGTGGGTACCGTCGCGCCGCCACCGGTGGCGCTGCTCACCTGCGTGGCCGTCAGGTTCGCCGGCAGCGTGTCCACGATGCTCGCCGTGGTCAGCGTGCTCGGGCCCGCGTTGCCGATCACGATCGTGAACGTGGTCGTGCCCCCCACCGCGATCGTTGTGCTGGCCACCGCCTTGCTCAGGCTCGGCGTGACCTGCACCGTCGCCGTGCCCGGCGCCGTCGCCGTCGTGCTGCCCAGGTTCGTCACCCCCGCCAGCGGCGTCAAGGTCACCGTGTTCGTG
>JAIUOW010000023.1 GCA_020161775.1 Pseudomonadota bacterium | reverse complement strand
CCATGGTCAACGTGACCAATCGTGCCCACGTTCACGTGCGGCTTGGTACGTTCGAATTTTCCTTTTGCCATTTTTCGTTTCTCCAAAGAGCGTTGCCCGTGTGAGGTTTTACGTCTGCATCACATCACTGATCCCGCCGCACGGGCACGACGGGGTGTGTGATCGCAGACTGGTCTTCAATCAGTTACTTGGCACGGGCCGCAACAATCGCTTCGGCAACGTTACGCGGGGCTTCCGCGTAGTGCTTGAATTCCATCGTGTACGTGGCACGGCCTTGCGACATCGAACGCAGCGTGGTCGAGTAGCCAAACATTTCGGACAGGGGCACTTCGGCCTTGATCGCCTTGCCGCCACCCACCATGTCGTCCATGCCCTGCACCATGCCACGGCGGGACGACAGGTCGCCCATCACGTTGCCAGCGTAGTCTTCAGGCGTTTCCACCTCGACGGACATCATCGGCTCGAGAATGACCGGGTTGGCCTTCTTGCAGCCTTCCTTGAAGCCGAAGATGGCGGCCATCTTGAATGCCAGTTCGTTCGAGTCCACGTCGTGGTACGAACCGAAGTGCAGCGTGACCTTGACGTCCACCACAGGGTAACCAGCCAGCACGCCCTGCGTGACGGCTTCGTTGATGCCCTTTTCCACCGCGGGAATGAATTCGCGGGGCACGACGCCACCCTTGATCGCGTCGACGAACTCGACACCCTTGCCGGCTTCGTTCGGCTCGATCTTGAGCACGACGTGGCCGTACTGGCCCTTGCCGCCGGATTGACGCACGAACTTGCCCTCGGCTTCTTCAACCGACTTGCGGATGGTTTCGCGGTAGGCCACCTGGGGTTTGCCAACGTTGGCTTCCACGCCGAACTCGCGCTTCATGCGGTCAACGATGATTTCCAGGTGCAGTTCGCCCATGCCACCAATGATGGTCTGGCCGGATTCTTCGTCGGTGTTCACGCGGAACGAGGGATCTTCGTTGGCGAGGCGCGACAGCGCGATGCCCATCTTTTCCTGATCGGCCTTGGACTTGGGCTCCACGGCCTGGCGGATCACCGGCTCCGGGAACACCATGCGCTCCAGCGTCAACACGGAATCGGGGTCGCACAGGGTTTCGCCCGTCGTTACGTCCTTCAGGCCCACGCAGGCGGCGATGTCGCCAGCACGAATCTCGTCGACCTCCTGCCGGTTGTTCGCCATCATCTGCACGATGCGGCCAATGCGCTCCTTCTTGCCGCGCACCGGGTTGTAAACGCTGTCGCCCTTGGACAGCACGCCCGAGTACACGCGCACGAAGGTGAGCTGCCCCACAAAGGGGTCGGTCATCAGCTTGAACGCGAGCGCCGAGAACTTCTCATTGTCATCGGCCTTGCGCGTCGTCGTCTGCTCGTCCTCGCCGATACCGGCCACCGGCGGGATGTCCACCGGGGAAGGCAGGAAGTCGATCACGGCGTCCAGCATGCGCTGCACACCCTTGTTCTTGAAGGCGGTGCCGCACAGCATCGGCTGGATCTCGGTGGCGATCGCGCGCTGGCGCAGGCCACGCTTGATCTCGTCCTCGGAAAGGTCGCCCTCTTCAAGGTACTTGTTCATCAGTTCTTCGTCGGCCTCGGCCGCCGCCTCGACCATCTTCTCGCGCCATTCCTTGGCCGTCTCCGCCAGGTCGGCCGGGATGTCGCCGTACTCAAACTTCATGCCCTGGGATGCCTCGTCCCAGATGATGGCCTTCATCTTGAGCAGGTCGACCACGCCCTTGAAGTTCTCCTCGGCGCCAATGGGAATCACCACCGGGACCGGGTTGGCCTTCAGGCGCGTGCGCATCTGCTCGTAGACCTTGAAGAAGTTCGCGCCCGTGCGGTCCATCTTGTTGACGAACGCGAGACGAGGCACCTTGTACTTGTTGGCCTGGCGCCAGACGGTTTCAGACTGGGGCTGCACGCCACCCACGGCGCAGTAAACCATGCAGGCACCGTCCAGCACGCGCATGGAGCGCTCCACCTCGATGGTGAAGTCCACGTGGCCGGGGGTGTCGATGATGTTGAAGCGGTGCTCCGGATACGACAGGTCCATGCCTTTCCAGAAGCAGGTAACCGCCGCGGAGGTGATCGTGATGCCACGCTCCTGCTCCTGCTCCATCCAGTCGGTGGTGGCGGCGCCGTCGTGCACCTCGCCCAGCTTGTGGTTCACACCCGTGTAGAACAGGATGCGCTCAGTGGTCGTGGTCTTGCCGGCGTCGATGTGAGCCGAGATACCGATGTTGCGATAGCGCTCGATGGGCGTTTTGCGGGCCATGATGATCTTTCGTTAAAACAGGACAGGCCCGCTCTTGGCGGGCCCGCACTCCAGAGGGGGACGATTCTTAGAAGCGGAAGTGGCTGAAAGCCTTGTTGGCTTCGGCCATGCGGTGCACTTCGTCACGCTTCTTCATGGCACCGCCACGGCCTTCAGTGGCTTCCATCAACTCGTTGGCCAGACGCAGGGCCATCGACTTTTCGCCGCGCTTGCGGGCGGCTTCCTTGATCCAGCGCATGGACAGGGCCAGGCGGCGGACCGGACGCACTTCGACAGGCACCTGGTAGTTGGCGCCGCCGACGCGGCGGGACTTCACTTCAACCATGGGCTTCACGTTGTTGATGGCCATGGTGAAGGCTTCAACCGGGTCCTTGCCCGGATTCTTCTTCTCGATGAAGTCGAGGGCACCGTAGATGATGCGCTCGGCGACAGCTTTCTTGCCGCCTTCCATGATCACGTTCATGAACTTGGAGAGCTCGACGTTGCCGAACTTGGGATCCGGCAGGATTTCACGTTTAGGGACTTCGCGACGACGTGGCATTTTTCACCTCTTTGCTTCAGTTGGCACCGTTTTGCGGGTGCCGCGAGAGCCATTCAGGACTCCCACTTACTCGACCCAACAGCGGGTCACTACGCTGATACAGACCGCCACAGCCCGACCAGCACCTTGAAACTACGGACAAACGAAAGCGCTTAAGCCTTCTTCGGACGCTTGGCACCGTACTTGGAACGCGACTGCTTGCGGTCTTTCACGCCTTGCAGGTCCAGCGAACCGCGAACGATGTGGTAACGCACACCGGGCAGATCCTTGACACGACCGCCACGAACCAGCACCACGCTGTGTTCCTGCAGGTTGTGGCCTTCGCCGCCGATGTAGGAAATGACTTCGAAGCCGTTGGTCAGGCGGACCTTGGCAACTTTACGAAGGGCCGAGTTCGGCTTCTTCGGCGTCGTGGTGTACACGCGGGTACACACACCGCGACGCTGCGGCGAGTTCTGCATCGCAGGGCTTTTGGACTTGGTCTTTTCGACCTCGCGCCCCTGACGCACCAGTTGATTGATGGTTGGCATTGAAAAACGTCCCTAAAACGTCAAATGAATCGTCAAAATTTGAGAAACTTTCCCGCCCCAAAAGCGGAAAAGCCTTCCAGTATAGCCTTGTGCGGGAAATCCCGCAATGCAGCCCATTGAAAGTCAGTGGCCGCTTACGTGATTTACTTGATCCAGAGCCGGATACCGTCCCAGGCACGGCCCAGCAAGCCAGCCTGTTCCACACCTTCCAGGGCCACCAGAGGCACGTCGAGCACCGGCTGCTCATTGGCCAGCACCTTCAGCGTGCCCACCGCCTGGCCCCTGGCAAAAGGCGCCACCAGCGGGTCGGGGCGCACCACCTGGGTCTTGAGGCGCCCAGCCGTTCCGGCCGGCACCGCCACCACGATGGCATTCGGGCGGCCCAGCTTGACGGTGCTGGCCGAGCCTTTCCAGACTGGCGGCGTGGCCACGGGCTGGCTGGCGTCAAACAGCTTGACGGCTTCAAACGCGGTGTAGCCCCAGTTCAGCAGCTTCTGGGATTCATTGGCACGGGCGTTTTCGCTGGCCGTGCCCAGCACGATGGACAGCAGGCGCCGCCCACCGGCCAGGTTGGGGTAGTCGCGCCGAGCTGTGGCGATCAGGCAGTAACCCGCTGCCTCGGTGTGTCCGGTTTTCAGGCCATCCACCGAAGGATCGCGGAACAGCAGCAGGTTGCGGTTGGTGTCGTTGGCCGCCGGCGTTCCCTCATAGCGGTACTTCTGGATGGCGTAGTAGCTCATGTACTCGGGAAAGTCCTGCATGAGCCGCGTCGCCAGGATGGACAGGTCGCGCGCGGTGGTGGTGTGCCCCGCTTCGGTCAGGCCTTCGGGGTTCCTGTAGCTGGTGGCTTTCATGCCCAGCACCTTGGCCTGCTCATTCATGAGCTGGACAAACCGCTCCACCGTGCCGCCCACGCCCTCGGCCAGCGCCACGGTCGCGTCGTTGCCCGACTGCACAACCATGCCCTTGATCAGGTCGTCCACCGGCACTTTCATCTTCGGGTCGATGAACATGCGTGAACCCGGCATGCGCCAGGCGCGCTCGCTCAACGGCAGCGTCTGTTTGATGTCGATTTTTTTCGCCCTGAGCGCGTCAAACACCAGGTACTGCGTCATCAGCTTGGTCAGCGAAGCCGGCTCCACCGGCGTGTCGATGTCCCGTGCCGCCAGCAGCTGGTTGGCCGTGAGGTCCATCAGCAGGTAGCTGCGGGCCGCGATTTCGGGGGGCTGGGGCGCCTGGGCCAAAGCGGCAGCGCATAGCGTTGCCAGAAGGGGCGCGCACAGCGCCTGCAGAAAACGTTTCATTCGGGAAGATTCAGGAGCGAAGGTGGCGGACCACCAGATTTTTCAGAAGAGGCAATTGTCCGTGAAAGAAGTGCCCGCCCCCCGGGACAACCGTAACAGGCAGCGACTGCGGGCGCGCCCAGTCCATGACCGAGGCCAGCGCCACGGTGTCGTCCTGCTCGCCATGGATGACCAGCGCGCGGTCGTGCGCGTCGTGCGGCAGCGGCTTGACGTCAAACCGCGACGCGGCGGTGCCCACCAGCACGATTTTTTCCATGGCACGCGCCGGCCACAGCTGCGCGATGGCACTGCAGGTCACGTAAGCACCGAAAGAAAACCCCGCCAGGGCAAGCGGGCCCTGCGGCGCAACAGCCTGCACCACCTGCAGCAGGTCGTCCGCCTCGCCAACGCCCCCATCGTGCACGCCGGCACTGGCCCCGACACCCCGGAAGTTGAAGCGCACAGCCGTCCAGCCACACTGCGTGAAGGCCCGCGCCAATGTCTGCACCACCTTGTTGTCCATGGTGCCCCCGAAGAGCGGATGCGGGTGCGCGATCACCGCAACACCACTGGCAGGCGCACCGCCCACCGGGTCGTCACGCAATGCCTCCACGGCGCCTGCGCCGCCAGCCAGGGTGAGCTTTTGCGTCTGCGCGTTCACGGCTTCAGCGGCCCAGGTGCGCGGGCGTCACCAGGCGCTCCACCACCTTGCCGTTTTTAAGGTGCGATTCAACGATTTCGTCGATGTCGTTGCCGTCCACGTAGGTGTACCAGACAGCTTCCGGGTACACCACGGCCACGGGGCCGCCAGCACAACGGTCCAGGCAACCGGCCTTGTTCACGCGGACCTTGCCGGGGCCTGCCAGGCCAGCCGCCTTGACTTGCGCCTTGCAGCGGTCAAACGCCTCTTTGGCGTGGTGGTTGGCGCAGCAGTCTTCGCCGTTCTGGCGCTCGTTCAGGCAAAAGAAGATGTGGCGGCCGTAATAAGAGTGGGAATGCGGGTCAGTCATGGCTGGATTCTAGTTTTGGGGCTCGCGGCGTGACAGCCGCAGCAACACATAGGCCAGCGCCGCGTAAGGCCAGAGCCAGCCAAGCCACTGCGCCAGGCCGTTGAAGCGGATGAATCGCCCCTGCTCCCAGGTCTGCAATGTCTGCGTGAAATAGGCGCTGGCTGGCGCCTGGTTCAGCAGGCTCAGGTGCACCGCCAGCGCCAGCAGCAGCACAGCCGCGCAGCCCCGGCGTGGCAGCGGCAACGCCACCAGCGCCAACACCAGGCTGGCCACCAGCCCCGCTTGCACCGGCGCGCTGAGCCAGGCCCAGGCATGCACCGGCCCCCAGCTCAGCGCAGCGGACAGCGCCGTGGCCAGCACGCCCATGGCCAGGGCCAACAGCATGACCAGCAGGCGCCGCCCGGCGGTGCGCACCACGCAGTAGGCCAGCAGGCAGGGGATCAGCGCGCCCAGCATCACGCACAGCAGTTCCACGCCCGGCACCAACGGCTGCAGTTCGATGTCGCGCACAGGCAACCACTCCAGGAAGGGCGTGTCTTCCAGCCACTCGGCCAGCGCGGCCTCCAGCCGCTCGAACACCTGCCCCAACCCGAACGGCACCGACGCGGGAAACAGCAAGGCGGCCGGCCACAGCGCCAGCAGCACCAGCGCGCCACGGGCGTCCTGCACGAACCAGCGGTCACGAAAGCGGCTCCAGTGGTCGATCGCGCCCAGGCGTTCCAGCACCCACGCGATAGACGCGCCCAGCCATGCACCCGCGACGTTCAGGGCCAGGTCCACGTTGGACGCGACCCGCACGGGCAGGTAGCTCTGCAGCATCTCCATGCCCAGCGACAGCCCAAACGCTGCGCCAGTAGCCAGCAGCACAGCCCGAACCTGCGTGCCACCGCCGCGGCGCATCGCGCTCAGCGCCAGCAAAAAGCCCAGCGGCACATAGCCCGCCACATTGGCGGCCACGTCAAAGCCGGTCCAGTATTTGGGCAAAGGGCTGGCCAGAAAGGCCCAGGGCGCGATGCCCTGGTCGCGCCAGCCCTCGAACGGGTACAGGCTGGCATACACCACCAGCACCACATAGATGAGCGCCAGTGGCCAGGCGGATGTCTTGTGGGGCACGGGCGCGGCGTCCCGCTCAGAAGGGCTTGACCACCACCAGCACCACCGCTGCCAGCAGCAGCAGGACCGGCGCCTCGTTGAACCAGCGGTACCAGCGGTGGCCGTGGCGGTTGGCCCCGGCCACAAACTTGCGCAGCAACAGGGCGCAGGCATGGTGATAGCCCACGGCCAACACCACCACGCCCAGCTTGGCATGCATCCAGCCATTGCCCGGGCCGCGCCCGACGCCGTAGCCCAACCAGAGCCAGAAGCCCAGCGCCAGCGCCGGCACGGCCAGCAAGGTGGTAAAGCGCAACAGCTTGCGCGCCATCAGCAGCAGGCGTTCGCGCTCGGCCGTGGACCCTGGCGCCACCATGGCCAGGTTCACAAAGATGCGCGGCAGGTAAAACAGGCCGGCAAACCAGCTCGCGACAAAAACAATGTGAAAGGCTTTGATCCAGAGCATGCGTCCGAGTGTAGTGGGGGCATTCCGGCCGGGCCAAAAAAAACCCCAGCACAGGGCTGGGGTGGGAAGCCTTTTTGCTGTCACACATTAAGGCACCCGCTCAGGGAGGAAAAGCGGGGAGCAGCAAGCTGCCCATCGGTAATTTAACAAACCGGCCGGTCGGTTTCAAGGGGGAAAGCGCCTTTTACCTGGCTCAAGCGTGACAGTTTTGGCAACGTTGTGCCATCAGACAGAACGGCCCCGCACCCGCCGCGCCAAGCGCGCGCCCGTCGTGCGGCGTGCCGATCAGGCACAATTTTCCCCATGAGCCTGCACGCCCCCTACCCCCATGGCCGCCCCCGGCGGCTGCGCCGCGACGAATTCACCCGCAACCTCGTGCGCGAGCACGCCCTGACGCCGCACGACCTGATCTACCCGGTGTTCGTGCTGGACGGCAAGGGCCGCCGCGAGGCCGTGGCATCCATGCCCGGCGTGGAGCGCCTGAGCCTGGACCTGCTGCTGCCTGTGGCACAGGAGTGCGTGGATCTGGGCATCCCGGTCATGGCGCTGTTCCCGGTGATCGACGCGGCCCTGAAAACCCCCGACGGCAAGGAGGCGCTGAACCCCGACGGCCTGGTGCCCCGCGTGGTGCGGGCGCTGAAGAGCGAATTCCCCGGCCTGGGCGTGATGACCGATGTGGCGCTGGACCCCTTCACCAGCCACGGCCAGGACGGGCTGCTGGACGACACCGGCTACATCCTGAATGACGAAACGGTTGAAGTATTGACTGGCCAGGCGCTGACACAGGCCGAAGCGGGCGTAGACATCGTGGCGCCCAGCGACATGATGGACGGCAGGATAGGCGCCATCCGCGCCGCGCTGGAGGCCCGCAAGCTGGTCCACACCCGCATCATGGCCTACAGCGCCAAATACGCCAGCGCGTTCTACGGGCCATTCCGCGACGCCGTCGGTTCCGCCGGCAACCTGGGCAAGAGCAACAAGAAGGTCTACCAGATGGACCCGGGCAACACCGACGAAGCCCTGCGCGAAGTCGCCATGGACATTGCCGAAGGCGCCGACATGGTCATGGTCAAGCCCGGCATGCCGTACCTGGACGTGGTGCGCCGCGTGAAGGACGAATTCCGCATGCCCACCTTTGCCTACCAGGTCAGCGGCGAATACGCCATGCTCAAGGCCGCCGCACAAAACGGCTGGCTGGACCATGACGCCGTCATGCTGGAAAGCCTGCTGGCCTTCAAGCGCGCCGGTGCCGATGGCGTGCTGACCTACTTTGCGCTGGACGCCGCCCGCAAGCTATGAGCCCCCACGTTCGCGCACTGCGTGTCGCTCTCTGCCCCCCGAGGGGGCTGGCCTTGCTTGGGGCGGCCCGGCGCAGCGGCCTGCGCAGCTAAAGACACACAATGCAGATCGTTGAATTCACCGCCGACAGCCTGCGATTTGCAGACAGCGTGCCCGCACAGGCGCCAGCCGACGGGTTCGTCTGGATATTCCTGGACCGTGAAGAATTCGAATCATCCCTGCCCCAGCTGCAGCAGGCCGCGCAGCAGCTGGGCGGCTCGGCCCTGCTGGACCTGCACTGCCAGGATCTCGCCAATGCCGCCCACCCTTCGCACTACGACTACACATCCGTCTATGACCTGGTGATCTTCCGCCGGCTGGCATCGCAGATCGAAACCCGGGCCGAGAGCGAACATGAAGCAGCCATTGCCGCCTACCACGGCCAGGGCGGCACCCCGCGCAAGCGCACCGGCGAGGGCCCGCCCGCATTCAGCCGCATCAGCTCGCGCGCGGTGGGCTTTGCAGTGTTTGACCATCTGCTGATCAGCGTGCATCCGCGCGGCTGCTACACGGCGCGCAGCTTCCTGGAGCGTTTCCTGTCGGATGCGAAGTTCAGCGTGGACGCCACGTCCGCGCGCAGCCGCCTGCCCGGCGGCCCGGCAGATCTGGTCCTGCGCATGGTCAATGTGATGGTGGACAGCTACCTGGACCTGCGCCGCGAGCTGACCCAGCAGCTGGAACACTGGCAGGCCGAGTTGCTCAAGCCCAATGCGCGCTTTTCCAACTGGAATTCATTGATGTCCGCCCGCAGCCAGCTGCACGTGCTGGAGGACCTGTGCGACGAACAGCATGACGCCATGCAGGAATGGCTGGACAGCCTGCGCGAGCAGCCGCTGACGTCCTTCGCCGCGGACCCGCGCGTGGCACAGGCCCAGCAGGATCAGTTGGTGGCGCGCGCGCGTGACGTCATCGAGCACATCCAGCGCGTGGTTCACCACGCGCGGCGGCTCGAACAGTCGGCGGAAACGGTGGTGCAGATCCACTTCAGCGCGCAGAGCAACCGCACCAACGACATCATGCGCACGCTCACCGCGCTGACGGCCATCTTCCTGCCACTGAACCTCATCGCGGGCATCTTTGGAATGAACTTCGAGTTCATTCCGCTGATCCACCGTCATGACGGGTTCTGGTGGGCCATGGCATCCATGGCGCTGGTCAGCGCCGTGCTGGTGGTCGTGTTCTGGCGCAAACGCTACCTGGCGCGCACCAGCAAACGCTGAGGCGCCAGGCAGGCCGCGGCTTTACAGCACGTAGGTTTCGCCGTGGGAGATCTGGCCCAGGCGCAGCGCTTCAGCGGCCTGTGCGCGTACCGTGGCGCGGTCGGTGGCGGAGTTCACCGGGGCGGCCACGCGCGAACCAGCGGGTTCGGTGCTGCGGTTCTGCGCAACGGTCGCGGCTTCTGCCTTGACTTCCGCGCGGGTGCGGCTGCCGTCAAATTGCACGGCGAACTGGGAAGCGTCAGCCTCGTCGGCATGGGCCACGGAGCCCAGGGCGGCAACAGCGGACAGGGCGGCAACGGCGAAGAATCTGGATGCGTTCATGATGGTTCTCTTTCAAAAGTTAAATCAGGCCAGACCATCTGGTCTTTCAGGTTTGCAGACACTGCTCTCCTGTGAGAAGCAGATGCGCATCAAGTTGCCGCTTTAAACAGCCCCAGAACGAACCAGTGCGTTTCGCCAACGGAAACAATGGACACCCTTGAACTCATACGGACCTTCCGCGAAGTCGCCCAGCGCGGCAGCTTTTCCATGGCAGCGCGCTCGCTCGACGTGTCCAAGGCCAACGTCAGCAAATACGTGGCCGAACTGGAAACCCGCCTGGGCGTGCGCCTGCTTAACCGCACCACGCGCACCGTCAGCCTGACGGATGCCGGCAGCCTGCTGCTGGCGCGCAGCACGCCGGTGATGGAGATGTTCGAGCTCACGCGGCTGGAGCTGCAGCAGCGCGCGCGCAAGCCCACCGGCCGCGTGCGGCTGACCGCGCCGCACGGCCTGGCGCAGTTTGACCTGCCGCAGCTGCTGGGCGAATTCATGCAGACGTACCCGGAAGTCCACCTCAGCCTGGACCTGAACAACCGCATGGTGGACATGGTGGACGAGGGCCTTGACATTGCCCTGCGCGTGGGCCGCATCCAGGACTCCACGCTGATCGTGCGCAAGCTCAAGCGCATCGAGTTTGTGGTGTGCGCCACGCCCGCCTACTGGGACCAGCGCGGCCTGCCCGGGCACCCCGACGACCTGGCGGACCACGACGCGCTGACCTATTCCCTGCTGGGCAACCAGCCCGAATGGCGCTTCGAGATCGACGGGCAGATCCAGAGCGTGCCCGTGCGCAGCCGAATGGACGCCACCGATGCCGGCCCCCTGGTGGGCCTGGCGCTGCACGGCCTGGGCGCCGTGTGCCTGCCCCGCCCCATGGTGCAGCACCACCTGGACAGCGGCGCGCTGGTGGCCACGCTGCAGGACTATTCGCCACGCGACGTGTGGCTGTACGCGGCCTACACCCAGCGCAGGCACAACAGCGCCGCGCTCAAGGCGCTGGTGGCGTTCCTGGAAGCGAAGTGGCGAGAAGAGTGACTAAACGAACGGCGGCGAGAGTTTCTCGTTTGCAATAACCCGCTGTACCGCCGCGCGCGCCAGCACCCGCTGCAGGTACGGCCCCAGGTGCGGCCGCTCGCGCGCCGGGGCCGCGCTGAAATTGCGCGTCCAGCGGCACAACGTGAACACATAGGCGTCCAGCGCGGTGTAGTCCGCGCCCATGA
This sequence comes from Pseudomonadota bacterium, assembly GCA_020161775.1. GTDB lineage: Bacteria > Pseudomonadota > Gammaproteobacteria > Burkholderiales > Burkholderiaceae_C > RAM1. The sequence continues at coordinate 80,583 of JAIUOW010000023.1, read as the reverse complement.
ACCAGGGCCCGCCGTGGCTGCCCAGGTGGGCGTCCAGCTGGTCGAGCATGGCGCCGACCTTTTTCCGGGCGTTGGCCTTCAGCTCGGCCGCACCCGCGGCATTGCCCTCGTTCATCCAGCGTTCGCCGTAGAAGTAAATGATCAACGCCGATTGCAGCGTGTTGGTCAGCCACATCAGCCATTTGTAGAAATGCGCACGCTGCGCCGTACCCACCGCAGGCGCGAGCGCCGCCTGCGGGTGCGTGTCGCACAGGTGCAGCACGATGGCGGCCGTTTCATACAGCACCAGGTCGCCGTCCGTCAGCACCGGCAGCAGGCCGTTGGGATTGAGCTTCAGGTACGCGGGTGCCTTGTGGGCATCCACCGCGCGGTCCACCAAAACGCGCTCGTAAGGCACGTCCAGCTCCTCCAGCAGGATGTGCGGAATCATCGCGGCGGTGCTGGGGTAGTAGTGCAGCTGGATCATGTCATTTCACTCCGAACAGGCTGGCGCCGTTGTCCCACGCAATCTTCTTCGCCACATCGGCCGGCAGATCCCCCAGCCAGACGCGGTAACCCTGCATGAGCTCGTCGTAGTACTGCCAGCGCTGGTTGACCCAGGTGTCGCTGCCAATCATGAAGCGGCCCGGGTACTTGAGCATGAGCGCGCGCCACTCGGGGCAGAGCTTGCCGCTGTCACAGGTCAGCCCCGGGCGGTACGACAGCTCGCCCATCAGCAGCGGGTACTTCGTGAACAGCTCGTCCACCCGCGCCGCCGGCGCGCCGCCAATGCCGGTGTGGGCCCAAATGATGCGGGCCTTCTGGCCCTTGCTGGGCGTGCTGGCCATCAGCAGATCAATCGCCACGTCGTCCACATGCGCCAGCACCGCGAGGTTTTTCTCCTCGGCAAAGGCCATGAGCTTTTTCGCGACATGGCCGTTGGCGTTGGCGCTGTCGTACAGGTGGAATTCACCAATGCCGCGGAACGGGCCTTGGGCCGTTCCGCGGGCGTATTCGGCCTGCACCATGTCATAGATGGTGTCGTCGCGAAACCAGTTGTTGTAGTCGGCGCGGTTGCGGTACAGGCGGATGAACGGCACCACGGTCACGCCCGCCGCCCGCGTCTGGGGTGACGCGGCCAGCGCCTTGGTGCCGTCATTGGGCCGGCTGTTGGCCACAATGGCCTTGACGCCGTTGCGCTGCATGCGCGCCAGCACGTCGCTCAGCGGGTGCGGCCCGACCTGCCCGTTCCAGGCTTCTTCGTTGTAGTGCAGGTGGGCATCAAACAACGGGCCGGTGTAGCCGCCGGGCTGGGCAGAGGCGCCCATGCACAGCGTGGCCAGCAGCAGCGTCAGGGCGCGCCGCACGGCTTCAGCCCAGGTGCTGGTTGAAGAACGCGAGCGTTCGTTCGCGCGCCAGCCTGGCCGCCGCCGCGTCATACGAACCCCGGTGGTCGCAGTTGAAGCCGTGGTCGGCTTCGTACACATGCACGGTGACCTCGGGATGCGCCTGGCTGAACGCGTGGACGGTGTCCACAGGAATGTGCTTGTCGCGCTCGCCATAGTGGGCCAGCACCGGCACCCGGGGCTTGCGCGCCACTTCGGCCGCAATGGTGGTGGTGCCGCCACCGTAGTACGGCGCGGCCGCGCTCAGGCCCTGCAGCTCGCAGGCGGCGCGCCAGGACAGCAGGCCACCGTAGCAATAGCCCACGATGCCGACCTTGCCCCCGTCACTGGCCTGGGCGGCATGGTTGATGGCTGCCTGCACGTCCTGCAGCACGCCGGGCGCGGGCAGCGCCTCGACCGCGGCCTTCAGCGCCGCGCCGGCCTGGATGTCGTCGGCCGTGTAGCCCAGCTCCACCTGGCGCTGCACGCGATCGAAGGTGGCGGGCGCCACCGCCAGGTAGCCGTCCGCTGCATAGCCGTCGGCCACTTCGCGGATGTGCGCGTTGACGCCAAAGATTTCCTGCAGCACCACCACGGCGCCGCGAGGCCTGGCCGGGGGCTGGGCCACATAGGCGGCAAAGGCGGTGCCGTCAGCGGCCTTGAGTTCGATGAAATTTCCCATGCATCAGTCTCCTTGGTTTTTGAGGTGGCGTTCGAGGAAGTCCAGGCGGTCCTGGCCCCAGAAGATCTCGCCGTTGATCACATAGCTTGGCGCGCCGAACACGCCCGCGTCAATGGCCTGGCGCGTGTTGGCCTCATACAGGGCCTGCACGTCGGCGCCGCGCGATTGTTCCAGACGTTGCGACGGCAAAGCGCATTCGGCCAGCAGCGCCGCCAGCGTGTCCGCGTCGGCCATGTTGCGCTGCTGCACCCAGCAGGCGCGAAAGACCGCGCCGCTCAGGGCCAGCGCGGCGTCGGTGCCGTCATGCTGGTTCACCGTGATGATCAGCCGCGCCGCATCATCGCCCGCCACCGGAAAGTACTGCGGCTGGATGTTCATTGGCAGGCCCAGGTGCTGCGAAAAGCGGCGCAGTTCCACCAGCCGGTAGGCCTGGCGCTGGGGCGCGCGCTTGCCCAGCGGCAGCCCGCCCGACACCGAGAACACCGCACCCAGGTCGGCCGGCAGCACGCGCACCGTGGCGCCCGCGGCGCGGGCCAGGGCCACAAAGCGGTCGTGGCCGAGGTACGTCCAGGGGCTTTGCGGCGCAAAGTAATAGTCAATGGTGGGGCTCAAGCCTGTCTCTCCTCATTTGTGCGGATGGCGCCGGGCACGCGGGGTGCTGTAATGCGGTTTGTAGCTTACCCACGGAAGCCCTGCAGGAGACAGGTTTTGGCCAAGACCGACAAGAAGACCGTTCTGATCACTGGCGCCAGCCGGGGCATTGGCGCCGCCACGGCGCTGCTGGCGGCGCGCCGGGGCTATGCCGTCGCCGTCAATTACACAGCCAACGCCCAGGCCGCCCGCGACGTGGTGCAGCAGATCCAGGCCGGCGGCGGCAGTGCATTGGCGGTGCAGGCCGACGTGGCCGACGAAGCCCACGTGCTCGCCATGTTCGCCGCGGTGGACGCGCAGTTTGGCCGGCTGGACGCGCTGGTCAATAACGCCGGCGTGGTGGACGTAACCAGCAGGCTGGAAGACATGAGCCTGGCGCGGCTGAAGCGCATGTTCGACATCAACATCCTGGGCTCGTTCCTGTGCGCGCGCGAGGCCGTGCGCCGCATGAGCACCCGCCACGGCGGCGCGGGCGGCAGCATCGTCAATGTGTCCAGCGCCGCGGCGCGGCTGGGCGCGCCGGGCCAGTACGTGGACTATGCGGCCGCCAAGGGCGCCATCGACGCCATGACCATCGGCCTGGCCAGGGAGGTGGGTGCCGAGGGCATCCGCGTCAACGCGGTGCGGCCAGGGCTGATCGAGACCGACATCCATGCGTCCGGCGGGCTGCCCAACCGGGTACGCGACCTGGCCCACCAGGTGCCCATGCAGCGCGGCGGCACGGCGGACGAAGTGGCCCAGGCCATCGTCTGGCTGATGTCCGCCGACGCCAGCTACACCACCATGTCCCTTGTGGACGTCTCAGGAGGCCGCTGATGCCCGCACCCCCCGTCACCATCTACTGGGAAGACCTGGAGCCCGGCAGCACCATGGAGCTGGGCAGCGTGACGCCCACCGCCCAGGAAATCATGCACTTTGCCCGGCAGTTCGACCCCCAGCCCTTTCACCTGGACGAAGCCGCGGGCAAGGCGTCCATCTTCGGCGGCCTGTGTGCCAGCGGCTGGCACACCTGCAGCCTGGCCATGCGCCTGATGGTGGACAACTTCCTGTGCCGCGCCGCCAGCATGGGCTCGCCGGGGCTGGAAACGCTCAAGTGGCTCAAGCCGGTGTACCCCGGCGACACGCTGAGCCTGCGCCACACCATCGTGGAGTCGCGCCCCTTGCGCAAGCGTGCCGACGTGGGCCTGGTGCAGACCACCTGGGAGATGTTCAACCAGGACGGCGACAAGGTGCTGCACATGGAAGGCTACGGCATGTTCCGCCGCCGCACGCCCGACCCGACCATCGCCGCACGGGAGCAGTGATGGACTTCAAGCCGTTGATCACGCTGCTGGCCATCGTGAACCCGCTGGCCATCGTGCCGTTTTTCATCCACTACACCCAGGGCTTCAGCCGCGCGCAGCGCCGCCGCACCATCTGGACGGCGTCGTTCAGCGCGTTCGTGGTCATTGCCACCAGCGCACTGGCCGGCCTGAAGATCCTGGAATTCTTCAGCATCTCGCTGGCGAGCTTCCAGGTGGGGGGCGGCATGCTGCTGCTGATCAGTTCGCTGAACATGCTCAACGCCCAGCCCGCCGAGGCCAAGCCCCACACCAACGAGATGGAAGAAGGCGCGGAAAAGGCCGCCATGGGCGCCAGCATTGCCGTGGTGCCGCTGACCATTCCGTTGCTGACCGGCCCAGCCACCATGTCCACCGTGGTGATCTACGCCGAGAAGGCCAAAACCTTCTGGCAGCTCAGCACCCTCGTGGGTTACGGCATCGTGATCGGCATTGCCACGGCCCTGTGCTTCGCGCTGGCCCAGCCGATCGCGCGCGTGCTGGGCAAGACCGGCATCAACGTCATGACGCGCCTGATGGGCCTGATCCTGGCGGCGCTGGCGGTGGAGGTGATGGCCGACGGGCTGCTCAAGCTGTTCCCGGCGCTCAGCCGCTGACCGCCGCGTCTGCGCGCAGTTTCCTGACCAGCTGGTTGCTGGTGTTGCGCAGCCGCTGCGCCAGCAGCTGCGTGATCTTCACCAGCAGCTTGGCGCTCACGGCCGGGTGGTCGTGGATCAGTTGGCCCACGGCCGCGCGCGTGAGCACGGCGGCCTCCACCTCGTCCAGCGCGGTGCAGGTGGCGTAGCGCGGCTCGCCGTCCAGCATGGACATCTCGCCGATCACCGCGCCGGGGCGGATGACCGCCAGACGGGTGGTGTCACCGGCCTCCTCGCCGTCGCTTTCAGCGCCGACCTTGCGCTTGGTCACGTCCACCGTGCCGGCCAGCAACACCATCATCCAGTCGTCCACCGTGCCTTCGGCAATCAGCACCTGGCCCGGGCCGGCCCGCACCAGCTGCATGGCTGCGCCCAGCACGTCGGCCTCGGCCGCCGTGAAGTCCTGCAGCAGCGCGGATTCGCGCAGCAGCTCGGGCCGCTGCGACAGTGGCCCGCAGGGCCCGGCAGGCGCCAACGCCACCACGGGCACGGGGCTCACGGCACCTGTTGCAGCCATTGGGACAGCTCTTCGGCGGCCGCGTCGGTGGCTGCAGCCAGGGCACGCACGCCGCCCGGCGCATCGGCCGTGGGCGCGGGGCGCTGCACGATCACCGCGCGCTGGGCCAGCAGCCTTTCGCCCGACGGCGTGTTCTCGGCCAGCGTGGCGCGCAGCCGGATGACGCCGGCGCTTTGGGTGGGCGACTCAAACATGTGGCTGAATTCCTCCAGCTCCAGGCGCAGCACCCGCGGGGCCACGCCGCCCGAGCGCAGCAGCGCGGCGCCCTCGCCGGTGTTCAGCACCACGCGCCGCTGCGACAGGTGTTCACGCAAGCGCTGACGCACCAGCTGCGCGGGCGCGGCCGTCCAGCGTGCCTGGGCATAGGGGCGCAGCTGGTTGGCGTCGGCATAGCCCAGCCGGTACAGCATGGCGCTGCTGTCCAGCGCGCCGCCCGCGTCGATGTCAGCCAGCGCGATGGCCGGCAAGGGCGCCATGCGGGTGGCGGGTTGCACCTGCGTGGCACCGGGGCCGAAGTCATACAGCATGGCGCGCACGGGCCGCTCGGGCCCCGCGCAGCCGGCCAGCAGCGCCAGGGCCAGCGCCCCTGCTGCGGTGTGGTGTGATTTCATCGGTTGCCTCCCTGGGGCGCCACAAAGCCCGGCTCGCCGGGGCCGGGGTTGGCCGCGCCGTTGCCGAAGATCAGTGATTGCGGGTTGTCGTTGATGGCATTGGCCGCGCGGCTCAGCCGGCGCACCGCGCGCGAGGTTTCCTCGGTCGCCTGGTTGATGCGGGGCAGCGTGGCGGCATTGAACGCATCCGCCGCCGCCGACAGGGCCTGCGTGCCTTCGGCCAGCCGGTCGATCGGGCCGTCCTTTTCATTCAGGCGGCGCGCGGTTCTGGCCACCTCGTCCACGGCCTGGCCCGCCTTGTCGGAACTGGCCTGCAGCGATTTCATCGTGACCGTGGCCTCTTTCACCAGCGCAGGCACGTTCACGCGCTGCGGCCCCAGCTGGGCATCCAGCAGCACCTGCATGCGCGCCGACAGCGTGGCCACGTTCTGCGTGGCCTGCGCCGCGCCTTCCAGCGCGATGGCGATGCGCTTCTGGTTGTCATCGGCCAGCAGCTTGTTCAGCTGCACCGTGACCTTTTCCACCTGGTCGATGATGACCTCGCCGCGCTCGGCCAGCTTGCCAAACAGGCTGGGCTTGAGCGGGATGCGTGGCGGCTGGTCGTCGTTGTGCGCCAGCGGCGGCGCGGCCTTGCCGCCATCGTCCAGCTGCACGAAGGCCAGGCCCGTCACGCCCTGGAAGTTCAGCTGGGCAAAGGTGGCCTGCGTCATGGGCGCGGCTTCGTCCACCTGCAGGCGCACCAGCACGTTGCCGCGCTTTTGCGGATCAAAGCCGATGGCGGCCACCTTGCCCACGTCCACCCCGCGGTAGCGCACCGGTGCCTGCGGCTGCAGGCCGCTGACGATTTCGCTGGTGGAGATTTCATACAGGTGGTATTCCCCCTGGTCGCGCGTGAGCCAGACGGCCAGCGCCGCCAGCAGCGCGCTGGCCACCAGCACGAAGATGCCGGCGGCAAGGGCATGGGATTTGTTTTCCATAAGACGTCCTCTCTAAACAGCGAACGGGTATTCGCGCAGCAGCTCCATCGCGCGCTGACCCCGTTCGCCCAGGAAAAAATGGTGGATGAACGGGTGCTGGAATGCAATCACCTGCTTGGGCGGCCCGTTCACGATCACCTTGCGGTCGGCCAGCACCGCAATGCGGGTGCTCAACTCGAACAGGGTGTCCAGGTCATGGGTGACCATCACCACCGTCAGGCCCAGGTCGCGGTGCAGCGAGCGCAGCAGCGTGACGAAGCTGTCCGAGCTGTCCGGGTCCAGCCCGGCGGTGGGCTCGTCCAGCAGCAGCAGCGGCGGGTCCATGATGAGCGCGCGCGCCAGCGCCACGCGCTTGATCATTCCGCCCGACAGGTCGGCCGGCATCTTGTCGGCATGCTCCGGGCCCAGCCCCACCATCTGCAGCTTGACCAGGGCCGCGTCGCGGATCAGCTCGGGCGGCAACGTCTTGAGCTCGCGCAACGGGAAGGCGATGTTGTCCAGCACGCTGAAGGCCGAGAACAGCGCCCCGTGCTGGAACAGCATGCCCACGCGGCTGGCCGCGCCGCGTTCACCCAGGCTGGCGGGTGCCTGGCCCAGCACGCTGATGCGCCCGCGCGAAGGCGACTCCAGCCCAAGGATCTGGCGCAGCAGCACTGTCTTGCCCGTGCCCGAGCCGCCCACCAGCGACAGCACCTCGCCGCGCTGCACGTCCAGGTCCAGGTCCTGGTGCACCACGAAATTGCGCGTGGCGCCAGGGAATTCGGTCCACAGGCCGCGGATCTCGATGACGTTCCTGCCGTCCGTCATACGCCCACGTCCTTGAACAGGACGGCAAACAGCGCATCGATCAGGATCACCGCCGTGATGGACGTGACCACCGACGCCGTGGTGCCTTCGCCCAGGCTCTGGGTGTTGGGCTTGACGCGCAGGCCGTAGTGGCAGCCGATCAGCGCAATCATCACGCCGAACACCACCGACTTGGCCGTGGCCAGGTAGAGATTGTTGATGCTGGCCGCCGCCGGCAGGGCGTTGAAGAAATACTGCGGCGTGATGCCCATGGATAAATCGGCCGACAGCATGCCGCCGCCCAGCGCGGCGAGCGTGGTCCACACGCTGATCAGCGGCATGGCAATGGCCAGCGCCATGGCGCGCGGCATCACCAGGCGCCAGCTGTGCGATATGCCCATGACGCGCATCGCGTCCAGCTCGTCGGTCACGCGCATCACGCCGATCTGCGCGGTGATGGCCGAGCCCGAGCGGCCGGCGATCAGGATGGCCGCCAGCATGGGGCCCAGCTCGCGGATCAGCGACACGCCCAGGATGTTGACGATGTAGGCGTCCGCGCCAAACTGCTTGAGCTGCTGCGACGTGAGGTAGGCCAGCACCACGCCGATCAGGAAGCCCACCAGGGCCGTGATGGGAAGCGCCGTGGCGCCGATGCGGTACAGGTGGCCCGACACATCGCGCCACGGGCCGTTGTGCGGCACGCGCGCCAGGCGGCCCATGTCGATCATCAGCTGGCCAGTCAGGCGCACAAAGCCGCGCACATGGCGCCCGGCCCGCACCACGGCGGCGCCCAGCCCCAGGTAGCGCTCGGCCCAGGTCAGGCGCCCGCGCGGGGGCAGGTCCACGGTGAACTGGGCCACGCGCTCCAGCACGGCACGCTGGCCCGGCTCGGCATCCAGCTGGCGGGGCCACTGGCGGCCCCAGTGGTTCCACAGCAGCTGCGCGCCCAGGTGGTCGATCTGCTGCGCATCGCGCAGGTCCCAGCCGGCGCCCGGCGGTGCATCGGCCAGCGCCGCCACGGCGCTGCGGTACATGCGTGCATCGGCAAAACGCCCCGCCGTCCAGGCCCCCAGCACGCGCAGGCTGGCGCCGCCGGCGGCGTCCTGCTTTTCGGTGCGGGGCGTGGAGGGCTCCATCAACAACGGTCGGAGTGGGAGAGGCTGCCATCGTACCCGCAGCCCATGTACAGTGGTGTAGGAAAAGGGCGCCCGGCGCGCGCCCGCAGGAGACAGCATGACCGATACCGATACCACCGCCTCCGCGCCCGAGCTGCTCGTGCAGCCGCGCGGCCCGGTGCTGTGGCTCACCATCCACCGCGAAGCGCGGCGCAATGCCATGAGCCATGGCGTGCTGGCCGGCATGGCCCAGGCCATCACTGCCGCCCAGGCCGACCGTGGCGTGCGCGCCATCGTCATTACAGGCGCGGGCAGCAAGGCCTTTTGCGCGGGCGCCGACCTGCAGTCGGCCAACGCCTTCACCACCGACTATTCAGAGCCCCACGGCCACCTGGCCCAGCTGCTGCGCGTGGCGCGCGCGAGCAACGTGCCGCTGGTGGCGCGGGTCAATGGCGCCTGCATGGCCGGCGGCATGGGTCTGCTGTCCATGTGCGACATGGCGGTGGCGGCCCGCCATGCGGTGTTCGGCCTGCCCGAGGTGAAGGTCGGCGTGTTCCCGGCGCAGGTGCTCAGCGTGCTGCAGCACCTGATCCCGCGGCGCACGCTGGCCGAGATGTGCATCACCGGCGAGCCCATCACATCGGAGCAGGCGCTGCACTATGGTCTGGTGAACTACGTCGATGACGATCTGGACGCCCGGCTGCAATGGCTGCTGGACCGCCTGCTGGACAAGTCGCCCGCGGCCATCCGCCGCGGCCTGTACACCATGAAGAAGATCGAGGCTATGGCGTTTGAGGAAAGCATGAGCTTCACCGAAAGCCAGATCGCCCTGTTCACGCTGACGGAAGACGCGAAGGAAGGGCAAGCCGCCTTCCAGCAAAAGCGCAAACCCGAATGGAAAGGCCAGTGATGACCGGCAAAGTGATCCGCATCGGCGGCGCGAGCGGCTTCTGGGGCGACAGCAGCGTGGGTGCGCCACAGCTCGTGGCCGCGGGCGTGGACTACCTGGTGTTTGACTACCTGGCCGAGCTGACCATGTCCATCCTGGCGGCAGCACGGGGCAAGAACCCCGAGCTGGGCTATGCGACCGATTTCGTCACGGTCACGATGAAAGCCATCCTGAAAGACGTGGTGGCGAAGAACATCCGCGTCATCAGCAATGCGGGCGGCGTCAACCCGCAGGCCTGCGCGCAGGCCATCCGCGCGCTGGCCGCCGAACAGGGCGTGGCCGTGAAAGTGGCCGTGGTGCTGGGGGACGACGTCATGCCGCTGGTGGATGCGCTGCGCGGTGAAGAGGTGCGCGAGCTGCAAAGCGGCGCGCCGTTGCCGGCGAAGCTGGTCACCGCCAACGCCTACCTGGGCGCGCTGCCGGTAAAGCGGGCCCTGGACGCGGGCGCGCAGATCGTCATCACCGGGCGTTGCGTAGACAGCGCGGTGACGCTGGGCGCGCTGATGCACGAATTTGGCTGGGCGGTGGACGACTACGACCGCCTGGCCCAGGGCAGCCTGGCCGGCCACATCATTGAATGCGGCTGCCAGGCCACCGGCGGCCTGCACACCGACTGGGAATCGGTGCCCGACTGGCCCAACATCGGCTACCCGGTGATCGAATGCCATGCCGACGGCCATTTCGTGGCCACCAAGCCCGCGGGCACGGGCGGCCTGGTCAATTGCGCCGTCATTGCCGAGCAGATGCTGTACGAGATCGGCGACCCGCGCGGCTACCTTCTGCCCGATGTCGTTTGCGACTTCACCGCCGTGACGTTGCAGCAGGCTGGCGAACACCGGGTCGAGGTGCGCGGCGCGCGAGGCCGGGCCCTGGGGCCTGCGTACAAGGTGTCCGCCACCTGGCTGGACGGCTTTCGCTGCACCGGGCAGCTCACCGTGGTGGGCATGGACGCCGCGCGCAAGGCGCGCCGCACCGGCGAGGCCATCCTGGCGCGCACCCGTGCGCTGTTCGCGCAGGCCGGTTTGCCCGACTACAGCCGCACGAACATCGAGGTGCTGGGCAGTGAGGCCGGCAACTTCGGCCCGCACGCCCAGACCGCCCATGTACGCGAGGCCGTGTTGCATCTGGCGGTGATGCACCCGCACAAGGCGGCGCTGGAGATCTTCGCGCGCGAGATCGCGCCGGCGGGCACCAGCTGGGCACCCGGCACCACGGGCGCGGCCGGGCGGCCCAGCCCCGCGCCGTGCATACGGCAGTTTGCTTTTTTGCTGGACAAGCAGCGGCTGCAGCCAGTAGTGGATGTGGATGGTGTATTGCATGCAGTGCAGGTGCCAGTGGTCGCCACCCCTGCCACCGTTCGCCCTGAACCCGTCGAAGGGCTACAGGCTTCGACAAGCCCAGCCCGAACGGACAAGGGTGCAGAAGGCACCGTAGAAGTCCCCCTGATCCAGCTTGCCTGGGCACGCAGCGGCGACAAGGGCAATACGTCCAACATCGGCGTGATCGCGCGCCGGCCTGAATGGCTGCCCCTGCTGCAGGCACAGCTCACGCCCGAACGCGTGGCGCAGTGGCTGGCGCACCTGGTGCTGGGCCCGGTCACGCGCCATGAGGTGCCCGGCATCCACGCCATGAACTTCGTGTGCGAGCAGGCGCTGGACGGCGGCGGCATGGCCAGCCTGCGCAACGACCCGCTGGGCAAGGGCATGGCGCAGATCCTGCTGACCATGCCGGTGCGCGTGCGCGCTACAGACCTGTCGCGGTAACGCCGCAGGTCACGACAAAGGCCACGGTTGAATTGGCGCTGAAGGTGGGCGTGAGGGTCAGCCCGGTGCTGGTCAGGGCCGCCACCGTGGGCGACGCCGGGCATGACGCCGTGCCCGCCAGCACGGTGCAGCTCACGGTGCCGGCGGTGCAGTTCAGCCCCGCGCCGGGCTGGTCGGTCACCACGGTCCCCGGCGCGGCCGAAGGCCCCAGGTTGGCCACCGTGAGCGTGTAGCTCACCGTTGACGCAGCCAGCAGCGACCCCGTTGGCGAGCTGTTCTTGCTGACCGTCAGCGTAGCCGTCGCGCAGGCCGGCGAGATGGTGGTGGTCACCGTGGCGGTGTTGTTGCCGGTGATCAGGGCGCCGGTGGCCTGCTGGATCTGCACCGTGTTGACCTTGACGCCGGAGTCGCCGCAGATCGGTGACACCACGCCTGACAGCGTGGGGAAGTTGGTCGCCGCCGCCCGCGGGAATGCGGTGGCCGCCGGCAAGGTGCACACCGCCGTGGCCGTGCCACTGCAAGTCCAGCCGGTACCTGTGAAGGTGGTGGTCATGCGCATGCCATCGGGCAGCGTGTCGGTCAGCGTCAGCGGCGCGGCGCCAATGGCGGCGCCCACCGCCGCGCCATCAGCCAGGGGCGTGGCCTGGGTCTGCGCAAAGGTGTAGGTGCCCAGCGCCCGGCCATTGTTGCGCGGCGTGAGCGTGTAGCTGAAGGTGCTGCCCACGGCCGCCGTGGCGGGCGCCGTCTTGGTGATGCTCAGGTCGGCCAGCAGCACCACGTCGTCGGTGTCGGGCCCGGCCACCAGGCCGCTGTGGTGGCTGCCAGGGATGGTGGTGGTGCCACCGCTCTGGAAGCTGGTGTTGGATGAATAGGACCGCGTGCTGCGGTTGGCATTCACGTTGGTGGCCATGGCCACCATGCGCCCGCCGGCCGCATTGCGCGTCGGGTCCAGGAAGATCGCACCCGCCGGGTTGTGGTACGTGCCCACGGTGGCGGTGTTGGGAATGGTCACGCCGAAGGTCACGCTGATGCTGCCGTTTTGCGGCACGAAGAAGCTGCCAAAGGTGACGCTGCCCTGCCCCGCGGTGGACACACGGCCTGGCGCCGCGGCGTTGGCGCGCAGCACCACCGCCGTCACCGAGTTGACCGTGGCCAGCGTGTTGATGGGCAAAGCCGGCGGCAGGGCCACCGTTGCCGCCGTGACGTTTTCCGCGCCGGCCGCAAAGGCGCCACCGGCCAGCGGAGGCGCGGGCGAATAGGCATAGGTCGTGGCTGGCGTGGCCGTGCGGTACACCCAGCCTGGCGGCAGGCTGGCGTCGAACAGGAACACATTGGTGGCCGCGCCGCCGGTGTTGCGCACGTTGATGGTGTAGGACGCCGTGGCACCCGTGGTGGTGGTGATGAGCGGCGTGTTGGCCGTCTTGGTGACGCTGAGGTTGGGCAGGCAGCGCGCGCTGGCGCCAGAGCCCGGCGGCAGCACACCGGCGCTGCCGGTCAGGGCGGTGCCATCGGCACCGGCAGCGGCGCGGTAATTCTTCGAGCTCAGGTTGCCGGCCGTGCCGCCGCAGCAGCCATCGGTGCCGGCTACGCCGCCGGTCACGTTGATGGTCGCACCGGTGAAGCTGGTGGCCACGTAGCCACCCCCGCCGCCGCCGCCCGGCCCGTGGTTGAAGTAATTGGAGTTGCCGCCAATGCCGCCAAACGCGTTGATGGTCAGGTTGGCAACGGCACCGGTGCCGGGCGTGTCGATCACCACGGTGCCGCCGCCACCGCCGCCGCCGGCGGCATCGGTCGCGGCCACGGGGTTCTTGTTGTACGAGCGGATGCCCTGGGCATTGATGGTGCTGGCCGAACTGACCACCAGCGCCCCCGCGCGGATCAGCACGATGCCGCCGCCCGGCGCACCCGACGAAGTGAGCGAACCGGAGCCGCCATTGGCCGTGGCCACGTCGGTCGGCGGAAAGGCCGTAATGGCATCCGCAGTGCCGTTATTGGAGCCCCCCGCGCCGCCGCCGCCGCCCAGAAAAACCTTGGCCGTGACATTGGGCGACAGGCCGGTGCCACCACGCCCGCCGGCATCAAAGCCCCCCAGGCCGGAGTTGGCGGCCGAGGTGGGGTTGTTGTCGGCCACCGTGGTGTTGTTGCCGCCGTTCCACGAATTGCCGCCAATGCCGCCCGCACCCGCGTTGCCGCCACCCCCGCCGCCGGAGTTGTAGCCATTGGTCTGCGTGGCCGGGATGCCGTCATTGCCCCCGCCGCCCGCATTGCCCTGCGCACCCTGCCCGCAGGAGCCGCCCGGGTAGCCCTGGCCTGCGTTGAACAGCTGGCCGGCGGCGTCATAGGTCAGCGTGCCGCCCGTCGTGCCCGCAATGGCATAGCCAAAGACCTGCTGGGGAATGCCTTCGGTGCCCTCGCCCTTGAAGGCGCCGTTCAGGGTGGCGGGCGTGCAGGTGTAGCTGGCGTCAAAGGGGGTGCCACCCGCGCGGTTCTGCGTGCTGTTGACACCCCGGCCGCCGCGAAAGCCCTTGCCCAGCGCATTGATGGTCACGCCGTTCATCGTGAGCGTGCCCGCGGCGTCCACCGCATACACGCCGCCGGTGCCAAAGCCGGTCGTGGGGTCCACATACCAGGGCAGCACGTCGACCGTGCCCGAAAGGGTGGCGGCCGAGTATTGCGGCACGCGCACGACCTGGTAGGTGCGCACCGTGCCGGCCGACACGCTCTGGGCATACGAATTGACCAGCGGGCTGCCCAGCTGGATGGTTGCGCCCGCGCCGCCGCCCACGGTGACCACCGCGTACTCGTAGTTGCCTTCCAGCGTGCCGCTGGAGTCCTGCATCTGGATGATGAGCACCAGGTCGCCCGCCAGCAGGTTGGTGGCCACGCCGCGCGTGGCGTTGCTGCCCGTGGCCAGGGTGATGGCGCTGCTGCCCGCCGACGGGCTGCCGGTGCCGGCGTAATAGGAGTTGGGCGCCAGGCTGGCCGTGGTGACCAGCCCCTGGCGGCCGGGCACGCCGCACACCTGCGCGTGCAGCACCGTGGTGGCGGCGCAAAGCGTAGCGGCAGCGAGCAGCACAGCCGCACGCAGCCATCGGCCTACGCTCATTTTTCCCATCGACATCAGTGACTACTTTGTTCTGGCGGGCTCGCGCCACAGCATGGCGAGCCGCCTTTTTTTGAGCGGTCATTGTCGCCCAGCCACCGGCAATTCGAAACCTGAACGAAAGCATTCACGCAGGTGATCCACCAGGCATTGCACGGCGCGGGGCACCTGGGGCGCCCAGGGGCGGATGGCGTACAGCCGGTCGCCAAAGAAGCCCTGCGGGCGCCAGCGCGGCAGCACCTGAACCAGCCGCCGCGGGTCCAGGTGTGCCGCCGCGCTGAAGTCGGGCAGCAGGCCCAGCCCCAAGCCACCGAGCACGGCCTCGCGCAGCACCTCGCTGTTGTTGGCGCGCAGCGGACCGTTCACCGGCACCACGACCTGCTCGGGGCTTTTGCGCGCGCCCTCGCGCACAAACGACCAGCTCTGGCTGCCGCCGTCACGCAGGTACAGCAGGCACTGGTGGGCCGCCAACTGCGACGGATGGTCCGGCGTGCCGTGCTGGCGCAGGTAGGCCGGGCTTGCCACCAGCAGCGAGCGTGACACGCACAGTTCCCAGGCCACATGCGTGTCGGGCGGCGCCTGGGTGTGGCGGATGGCCAGGTCAAACCCCTCCTGCGCCAGGTTGACGAAACGGTCGCTCAGGTCCAGCTCGATGCGGATTTCGGGGTAGCGCTTGAGGAAAGCAGTCAGCGTGGGCGCCACATGCTGGCGCCCCAGCGCCACGGGCGCGGTCACCCGCACCAGCCCGCGCGGCGAGCCGGCCAGGTCGCGCACGCCGGCAAAGCTCTGCTCGATGCGCTCGAACGCAGCTTGCGTTTCAGACACCAGCTGCAGACCCGCCTCAGTCAGGCCCACCGATCGCGTGGTGCGCCGCACCAGCGGCACACCCGCGGCGCGCTCCAGATCGCCGATGCGGGTGCTGGCCGATGCCTTGGAGATGCCCAGGCGCCGCGCAGCCTGGGTGTAGCTGCGCGTCTGCGCCAGCACGCTCAGCAGGTGAAGGTCGGAAAACGCAGTAGCCATGGCCGCTCCGGATTGTTCGTCTGGATGAACAATGTAATCAGGAAATCCGTCTTTCCAAAGCGGCGCCCCGGGCATAGACTGGCTGCCTCGCATCGCATACGCGCAACACAAGCCTCAAGGAACCCCTCATGAACGCCCCCGACCTGTCCCGCCCCGCTGCTGCCGTGGCCTCCATCGAACACTGGATCAACGGGCGCGTGGTGCCCGGCCAGAGCGGCCGCCGCGCCGACGTGTTCAACCCCGCCACCGGCGCCGTGACCGGCCAGGTCGCGCTGGCCAACAACGCCGAGGTGTCCGCCGCCGTGGCCGCCGCGCAGGCGGCCTTCCCGGCCTGGGCCGACACGCCGCCGATCCGCCGCGCGCGCGTGCTGTTCAAGTTCCTGGAGCTGCTGAACCAGGAGCGCGATGCGCTGGCGCACGCCATCACCGCCGAGCACGGCAAGGTGTTCACCGATGCGCAGGGCGAGGTCACGCGCGGCATCGACATCGTCGAATTTGCCTGCGGCATCCCGCAGCTGCTCAAGGGCGACTACACCGACCAGGTCTCCACCGGCATCGACAACTGGACGCTGCGCCAGCCGCTGGGCGTGGTGGCCGGCATCACGCCGTTCAATTTCCCCGTGATGGTGCCGATGTGGATGTACCCGGTGGCGATTGCCGCGGGCAACACCTTCGTGCTCAAGCCCAGCCCGATCGACCCCAGTGCCAGCCTGATGATGGCCGACCTGCTCAAGCGCGCGGGCCTGCCCGACGGCGTGTTCAACGTGGTGCAGGGCGACAAGGAAGCGGTGGACGCGCTGCTGGTGCACCCGGACGTGAAGGCCGTGAGCTTCGTGGGCTCCACGCCGATTGCCAACTACATCTACGAGACCGGCGCCAGGCATGGCAAACGCGTGCAGGCCCTGGGCGGCGCCAAGAACCACATGGTGGTGATGCCCGACGCCGACCTGGAGCAGACGGTGGACGCGCTGATCGGCAGCGCCTACGGCTCCGCCGGCGAGCGCTGCATGGCCATCAGCGTGGCGGTGATGGTGGGCGACGTGGCCGACAAACTGGTGCCCATGCTGGCCGAGCGCGCCAAAACGCTCAAGGTGAAAAACGGCACCGAGCTGGACGCCGAGATGGGCCCCATCGTGACCAGCGCGGCGTACCAGCGCATCACCGGCTACATCGAGCAGGGCGTGAAGGAAGGCGCGAAGCTGGTCGTGGACGGCCGTGACTTCAAGGGCGCGAGCGCCGGCAAGGGCTGCGACAACGGTTTCTGGCTGGGCGGCGCACTGTTCGACCACGTGACGCCGGACATGAAAATCTACAAGGAAGAGATCTTCGGCCCCGTGCTGTCCTGCGTGCGCGTGCACGACCTGAAGGAAGCGGTCAACCTGATCAACGCGCACGAGTTCGGCAACGGCGTGAGCTGCTTCACGCGTGACGGCAATGTGGCGCGCGAATTCTCACGCCACATCCAGGTTGGCATGGTGGGCATCAACGTGCCGATCCCGGTGCCCATGGCGTGGCACGGCTTTGGCGGGTGGAAGAAATCGCTATTTGGCGACATGCACGCGTATGGCGAGGAAGGCGTGCGGTTCTATACCAAGCAGAAGTCGATCATGCAGCGCTGGCCCGAGAGTATCGGGAAAGGTGCAGAGTTTGTGATGCCTACCGCGAAGTAAATCTTGTTGCCCTGTTACTTCACGCGCGGGGTTCGCCCACCGGTGGCGCACCAGCCATAGCTCTGCAAAGCCACGCCTGCGGCGCACCGGCCTGGGGGCGCCTCTGTGACGCCGAGCAGCGCAAGGGTGAGTGTCGGCGCGCGTGAGCGCGCTTCGTGCTCTGACTCACTGCGGCTGTCCGAGCGCAGCGCGCAGCGCGTAGCGAGTTCCGCAGTGCGACCGAACCCTGAGCAGCACAGGGGAGTCGCCGCAGGCGACCGTCACAGTGAAGCCCCCAGGCCGGTGCGCCGCAGGCGTGGCTTTGCCGCGAGGTAAGGGCACGGAAAGCAACGCCAGCAATACTCCTGGCCAGAACCAGAACGAAAGAGGCAGCATGAGCGAGACAAGCTTCGACTACATCATCATTGGTGGCGGCACGGCAGGTTGCCTGCTCGCCAACCGGCTGAGCGCCGATGCCAGCAAACGGGTGCTGCTGATCGAGGCGGGCCGCAAGGACGACTACCACTGGATCCATATTCCCGTGGGCTACCTGTACTGCATTGGCAACCCGCGCACCGACTGGCTGTACCAGACCGAGCCCGACGCCGGGCTGAACGGGCGCACGCTGCGCTATCCGCGCGGCAAGACACTGGGCGGGTGCAGCAGCATCAACGGCATGATCTACATGCGCGGCCAGGCGCGCGACTACGACCAGTGGGCGCAACTGACCGGCGACGCCAGCTGGGCCTGGGACAACTGCCTGCCCGACTTCAAGCGCCACGAAGACCACTACAAGGGCGCCGACGCCCTGCACGGCGCGGGCGGTGAATGGCGGGTAGAGCGCCAGCGCCTGCGCTGGGACATCCTGGACGCGTTTGCCCAGGCCGCGCAGCAGGCCGGCATACCGCACAGCGAGGATTTCAACCGCGGCGACAACGAAGGCGTGGGCTACTTCCAGGTCAACCAGAAAAACGGCTGGCGCTGGAACACGGCCAAGGCCTTCCTGCGGCCCATCTGCTACGCGCGGCCCAACTTTGAAATGTGGACTTCGGCGCAGGTGGCAAAGCTCATCATTGAAACGCAGCCCGATGGCAGCCGCCGCTGCACCGGCGCCCAGGTGTGGACCGGCTCAGGCATGACCACCGCCACCGCCGCGCGCGAGGTGATCCTGTGCGCGGGCAGCATTGGCTCGCCGCAGATCCTGCAGCTGTCGGGCATTGGCCCGGCGGCGCTGCTGCGCCAGCACGGCATCGAGGTGGTGAACGACCTGAGCGGCGTGGGCGCCAACCTGCAGGACCACCTGCAGATCCGCGCGGTGTTCAAGGTGCAGGGCGTGCCGACGCTGAACACCATGGCCAACACGCTGTGGGGCAAGGCCAAAATCGGGCTGGAATATGCCCTGAAGCGCAGCGGCCCCATGAGCATGGCGCCGTCGCAGCTGGGCGCCTTCACGCGCAGCTCGCCCGACCAGCCTTACGCCAACATTGAATACCACGTGCAGCCGCTGAGCCTGGACGCCTTTGGCGAGCCGCTGCACACCGTGCCCGCGTTCACGGCCAGCGTGTGCAACCTCAACCCCACGAGCCGGGGCACGGTCACCCTCCGCAGCGCGAAGTTCGAGGATGCGCCGGCCATCGCGCCCAATTACCTGAGCACCGACGCAGACCGCAAGGTCGCGGCCGATTCGCTGCGCGTCACGCGCCGCATCGTGGCGCAGCCGGCGCTGGCGAAGTTCAAGCCCCAGGAATGGAAGCCGGGAACGCAGTTCCAGAGCGACGAAGACCTGGCCCGTCTGGCTGGCGACATCGCCACCACCATCTTCCACCCGGTGGGCACCACCAAAATGGGCCGGGACGATGACCCGATGGCGGTGCTCGATTCGCAGATGCGCGTGCGCGACGGGCAAGGCGGCCTGATCGGCGGGCTGCGCGTGGTGGACGCGGGCGCCATGCCCACCATCACCAGCGGCAACACCAATTCGCCCACGCTGATGATGGCGGAAAAGGCCGCAGGCTGGATCCGCGCCGCGGCGCGCGCGGCCTGAACAGGCCTTAACGGATGCCGCCCACGTAGCGCGGCGCGTTGGGGTCGCGCGGCTTGGCGTCGCGCCCCAGGGTGGAATCGGCAAAGCCCGATTCGCCAAACACCGAATTGAGGAAGCCACCGGTGTGCTCGGGTGCGGGCGCGGGTTGCTCCACCAGCGGCGCGGGCGCCGCGGCCGCCGTGGCAGCCTGACGGTCACGCAGCAGCTGCATGGCCGTCTGCGCCAGCGGCTTGGCCGGGGCTTTGGCAGCGGACTCCACCGTGGCGCGCTCCAGCTTGTCGGCCCATTCGGCCAGGTCGGGGTGGCCGTCTTCCTGCGCCTTGGCGCGCGCGAAGCGCACGATCTCCATGGCGTACTCCGCGTTTGCCGCCATCCATTCGGTGTCGGTCACACGGCCCGTCTTGCGCCGCAGCAGCACATGCAGGTGCGCTGCCATCGCGAGTTTTTCACTGACCAGCATGGAGCACCTCCTGGATGTGAAAGTCTGGGCCGCGAACTAGGAACTGATCCGCTCGCGGTGCTGTGCAATATCGAGCCCGGTCAGCTCGCTTTGCTCGTCCACCCGCAGGCCCACGATGAGCTTGGTCAACCACAGCAACAGGGCCGTCATGACCAGGCTGTAGAACATGACCGCGCCCACGCCGATGGCCTGCGTCAGCACGCTGCCCTCCACGCCCGAGACGGCCTTGCTGGCAAAAATGCCGGTCAGCAGCGAACCCACGATGCCGCCTATGCCGTGCACGCCAAAGACATCCAGCGAGTCGTCGGCACGCAGCAGGCGCTTGAGGCCCGTGGCACCCCAGTAGCAGGCCAGCCCGGCAATGAAGCCGATCAGCAGGGCCGAGCCCGGCGTCACAAAGCCCGCCGCCGGCGTGATGGCCACCAGCCCCGCCACCAGGCCCGAGCACAGGCCCAGCAGCGACGGCCGCCCGCGCAGCACCCATTCACCAAACATCCAGGACATGGCGCCGGCTGATGCGGCAATGTGCGTGACCGCCATGGCCAGGCCCGCGCGCCCGTCGGCCGCCACGGCCGAGCCGGCGTTGAAGCCAAACCAGCCCACCCACAGCATGCCCGCGCCGGCCATGGTCAGCCCCAGGTTGAACGGCTCGAAGGCCTCGCGCCCGTAGCCGCGGCGCGGCCCCAGGAAATAGGCCACGACCAGGCCGGAGATGCCGGCATTGATGTGCACCACCGAGCCGCCGGCAAAGTCCAGCGCGCCCAGCCTGGCCAGCCAGCCGCCCGGCTCCCACACCCAGTGGGCGATGGGCGCATAGACCACCAGGGACCACATGCCGATGAACCACAGCATGGCGGAGAACTTCATGCGCTCCACGAATGCGCCCACCACCAGCGCCGCCGTGATGATGGCAAAAGTGAGCTGGTAGATCGAATACACCGATTCCGGGATGTTGGGCGCGATGTGGCTGACGGCCACCTTGCCACTTTCCTTCAGGTAATCCAGCCCGCTGAACCACATGCGCTCGCCATTGCCCAGGAAGCTGCTGCCCGGCGTGAACGCCCAGGAGTAGCCCACGGTAAACCACAACAGGCTGACCAGGGCCGCGATGGCCACCACGCAGGCCATGGTATTGATCACGCTCTTCTTGCGCACCATGCCCGCATAGAACAGCGCAATGCCGGGCAGCGTCATCAGCAGCACGAGCGCGGTGGAGGTCATCATCCAGGCAGTGTCGGCGGCGTTGATCGTGTCGGTGGCCACCATGCCGGGGCGCGTCAGCGGCGCGGGGGCGGCAGGGGGCGCAGCAGCAGGTGCAGGTGCCGGGGCCGCCGCAGCAACCGGCGCAGGCGTGGCGACGGGCTCCGGGGCGGGGGCAGGCGCAGCCACCGCTTCGGGGGCACTGGCAGGCGTCGCTGCACTGGCCTGCGCCCAGGCGCCCACATGGGCCACCAGCCACAAGGCAATGAGCACTATGGTTTTCTTCCCAACTGCACGCATGTTGATGTCCTTTGTTCTTGGTGTATCTGAGTCAACCGGTTGACGCATAAGTCATGCCAATTGCTGGTTAACCCTGACACGGGCGTTGCGCGCACCAAAGCAAGGGCGGGAAACCCCCAATGCACTAAGCGGGTGCGTTGGCTACAGTGCACGCACTCGCAAGCGCGCTGCGCGCGCAAGGGCGAGGGACCGAGGAGACACCCCCCACAAGTCGAATTCAATATCCGGGCATCCCACGAGATGCCTCTTGCAAGGCGCCGGCAACCCCGGCGCCTTTTTATTGGGGCTGCGACAATGCCCCCTCTTATGGAATTGATGCTTGTGTCGCTGGCCTCGCTGCTGGCCGGTTTTGTGGACTCCATCGTGGGCGGCGGCGGGCTGGTGCTGGTACCGGCCCTGTTCGCGGTTTTTCCCAACACCCACCCCGCCACGCTGTTTGGCATCAACAAAAGTGCGTCCGTCTGGGGCACGGGCATGGCCACCTGGCAGTACGCCCGCCGGGTGGACATGCGCTGGCGCGCCCTGCTGCCGGCGGCCGCCGCCGGCTTCGCGGGCTCGTTCGCGGGCGCCTGGGTGGTTACCGTCATCTCGCCGGATTTTTTGCGCAAGGTGCTGCCGTTCATCCTGCTGGCCGTGCTGGGCTACACCCTGGCGCGCAAGGATCTGGGCCGCGAGCATGCGCCGCGCCTGGCCGGGCGCGCCGAAATGCTGGCAGCCAGCACCATCGGCCTGCTGATCGGGTTTTACGACGGCTTTTTTGGCCCCGGCACGGGCAGCTTTTTCGTTTTCCTGTTTGTGCGGCTTTTGGGCTATGACTTCCTGAACGCCTCGGCCTCGGCCAAGCTGCTGAACACCGCCACCAACCTGGCCGCGCTGATCCTGTTTGCCATCAAGGGCCATGTGTGGTGGCACTTTGCGCTGGCGCTGGCCATTGCCAACGTGCTGGGCAGCGTGCTGGGCACGCACATGGCGCTCAAGCACGGGGCGGGTTTTGTGCGCGTGGTGTTCATCGTTGTCGTCACGGCGCTGATCCTGAAGACCGGGCATGACGCCTTCCTGCGCTAAAAGGAACCTGCATGGATGACATCGTCCGCCAGGCCATTGCCAAATGGCCCAACGTGCCCGACTGCTACGGCTGGCTGGGCCTGGACGCGCGCGGCAACTGGTACATGCGCGACGACAGGACGCAGGCCGCCGGCCCGTTTTCCAGCGCCGACGGCGGCACGCCAGCCAGCCGCGGCTCGCTGCTGCGCCATGAGAAGCTGGTGGAGTTCATCCAGCGCAACTACGAAAGCGATGCCCAGGGGCGCTGGTTCTTCCAGAACGGGCCGCAGCGCGTGTATGTGGAGCTGGAACTGACGCCCATGGTCTGGCGCGTGGGCCGCGACTTCACCGTCACCGCCCACACTGGCGCTGCGGGGTCGGTGCGCTCCAGCGTGCTGGATGAGCAGGGGCGGCTGTACCTGGAATGCGACATCGGCTTTGGCCTGGTTCACACCCAGGACATGGGCCTCGCGGCCGACGCCGTCGAGCAGGGGCTGTGGACGCCGCACGAACTGCCCGGCGCGCAGATGCCCGGGCGCTTCGGCTATGTGCGCAGCCCGCAACAAACGGCACCGGCCAGGCACCCATGAAAAAGGCCGGTCACTGACCGGCCTTTGACGGGGAACGCAAACAGAGGGCGTTGAATTGGCGCCGTTTACTTCTTGGCTTCCGGCGCGGCGGCTGCCGTGGCGGTGGCAGCGCCAGCACGCTGCGGCTCGGCAAACTTGGCACCGGCCGCGTTGGCCATGTACACCACGGCGCGGGCGATTTCAACGTCGTCAAAATCACCACCGCCCTGCGGGCCCATGGCGCCCTTGCCCTTGAGGGCAGAGTTCACCAGCGCGTCTAGGCCGGTCTTGATACGGACACCCCAGGCGGCTGCGTCACCCAGCTTGGGGGCGTTGGCCACACCGGCAGTGTGGCAGGCCGAGCATTGGGCCTTGAACACGGCTTCACCGGTTTGCAGGGCGCGGTTGGCGTCGCGGATTTCCACCATGCCGACCTTCTGGATGCGCGCGGCCAGGCCCTTGGCACGGTCGTCTTCGCTGACGCCGCCCAGGCTGGTGGGCGCGGCGCTGGTGGAGGGCTTGGACTCCGAAGACACGTAATACACCAGGCCAATGATGGCGAACACAGGGACGACGAACGAGAAAAACACCGCCAGCAGCAGCTGCTTGGGGTTCTTGATCGGGCCGGTGTGGGCTTCTTCGTGGGTGTTATCGCTCATGGCGTCCTCAAATGCGGGGCTTTGAAATCAACCCGCGATTATAACGGGGGGCTGCGGGGAAACCCGCAGCCTTGCGGGATCAGCGCGCGGCCCCGTCCTTCCAGCCACCGCCCAGGGTCTTGTACAGCGCGACCTGGTTCTGCAGCTGGGCCAGGCGCGTCTGCACCACAGCCTGGCGCGCGGTGAACAGCGCGCGCTGGGCGTCCAGCAAATCGAGGTAGCTGGCCACGCCGTTGCGGTAGCGCAGATCAGACAGGTTGAAGCGCGCGGCTTCGGCGTCGGCCTGGGCCTGCTGGGCACGCAGCTGTTCGCCCAGCGTGGCGCGGCCGGCCAGGGCGTCGGCTACCTCGCGAAACGCCACCTGGATGGCCTTTTCATACTGGGCCACGGCCACTGCGCGCGCCGCAGTCACCGATTCCAGGTTGGCCTGGTTGCGCCCGGCGTCAAAGATCGGCAGCAGCGCCTGCGGCGCCAGCGTCCAGCCCCAGGAGCCGCCACTGAACAGGTTGGACAGATGGCTGCTGGCGCTGCCCACGCCCGCCGTCAGCGCGATGCGCGGGAAAAACGCCGCACGCGCCGCGCCGATGTTGGCATTGGCCGCCAGCAACTGCTGCTCGGCCTGGCGGATGTCGGGGCGGCGCACCAGCAGCTCGGACGGCAGGCCGGCGGGCAGCTCAGGCAGCGTCAGGGCGGCCGTATTGCCGGTCAGCGTAAAGCCTGCCGGCAGCGGTTGCCCCAGCAGCAATACGAGCGCGTTTTCGTCCAGCGCGCGCTGGCGCTGCTGCTGGGCCAGCGCGACGCGGGCCGCCTCGGCCAGCGACTGGGCCTGGCGGTAATCCAGCTCGGACGTAGCGCCGTTGTCAAAGCGCAGCTTGGACAGGCGCAGCGATTCCTCGCGCGTGGCCAGCGTCTGGCGCGTGATGGCCAGCAGCTCTTCGTCGGCCAGCAGGTTCAGGTAGCCCGTGGCCACCGCCGCCACCAGGCTGATCTGCACGGCCTTGCGCACCTCTTCGGTGGCCAGGTATTGCGCCAGCGCAGCTTCCTTCAGGCTGGCCAGTCGGCCAAAGAAATCGATCTCCCAAGCGCTGACGGTGAAGCCGGCGTTGTACGCGCTGGTGATGCCGCCCGCCGCATTGGGCGTGCGCGAACCGGTGACGGCGGCGTTGACCGTGGGAAAACGGTCCGCGCCGCGCACCTGGTACTGCGCGCGGGCCTGCTCGATGTTCAGCGCGGCCACCCGCAGGTCGCGGTTGCCCTGCAGCGCCAGCGTGATGAGCTGGCGCAGCTGCGCATCATTGAAATAGCTTTGCCATTCGATGTCGGCCGCGGGCTGCGCCGCTGGCGTGCCAGGGGTGCCGGCCCAGGCGGGCGCCACCGGGGCGGCGGGCCGCTCGTAGGCGGGGATCATCGAGCAGCCGGCCAGCAGCGCGGCAGCGGCCAGCGCGGCAAGGCGCGGGCGCATGGCGGAAACAGCGGTGGTGGCTTTCATACCTGGTCTCCCGCGCTGGCGCCGGGTGGCGGTTCATGGTCCAGCTCATGGGCATGGATGCGGCGCTGGCGCTCGCTGTCCTTGAAGAAGCCGCGTATCAACACGAAGAACACCGGCACAAAGAACACCGCCAGCGCGGTGCCGGTCAGCATGCCGCCCAGCACGCCGGTGCCGATGGCGCGCTGGCTGGCCGAGCCCGCGCCGCCGGCCAGGGCCAGCGGCAGCACGCCCAGGCCAAACGCCATGGAGGTCATCACGATGGGGCGAAAGCGCAGATGGGCCGCCGCCAGTGCCGACTCGATCACGCCCTTGCCCTGGGCCTGCAGGTCCTTGGCAAATTCAATGATCAGGATCGCGTTCTTGGCCGACAGGCCGATGATGGTGATCAGCCCCACCTGGAAATACACGTCGTTCGCGTACCCCCTGAACAGCGTGGCCAGCAGCACCCCCAGCACCCCCAGCGGCACCACGAGGATGACCGCCAGCGGGATGGACCAGCTCTCGTACAACGCGGCCAGGCACAGGAAGACAGCCAGGATGGCAAAGCCGTAAAGAATCATGGCCTGCGAGCCGGCGAGCTTTTCCTCGCGCGACTGGCCCGTCCATTCATAGCCGAAGCCCGCGGGCAGCTGGGCGGCCAGGCGCTCCATCTCGGCCATGGCCGCGCCCGTGCTGTAGCCGGGCGCCGGCGCACCCGAGATGCGCATGGCCGGGTAGCCGTTGTAGCGCACCGTCTGCATCGGCCCGGTGATCCAGCGGGTGCTGGCAAACGCCGACAGCGGCACGGCGCGGCCCTGGCTGTTCACGGCGTTCAGCCGCAGCAGGTCAGCCGGCTGCATGCGCGCGGGCGCATCGGCCTGCACCACCACGCGCTGCAGCCGCCCGCGGTTGGGGAAGTCGTTCACATAGCTGGAGCCCAGCGCGGTGGACAGCGTGGCGTTGATGGCGTCAAACGACACGCCCAGGGCGCTGGCCTTGTCGCGGTCAATGTCCACCTGCAGCTGGGGCGCGTCCTCCAGCCCGTCGGGGCGCACCTGGGCCAGCACCTTGCTTTGCCCGGCCAGGCCCAGCAGCTGGTTGCGCGCGGCCGTCAGCGCGGCCTGCCCCGCGCCGCCGCGGTCCTGCAGGCGGAAGGTAAAGCCTGACGCCGTGCCCAGCTCGGGGATGGGCGGCGGGCTCAAGGGGAAGATGAACGCATCGCGTATGCCTGACAGCGCGCCGAACGCGCGCCCCGCCAGCGCCTGGGCCGACTGGCTGGCGTCGCTGCGCTCGGACCAGTCCTTGAGCGTGATGAACGCCAGCGCCGCGTTTTGCCCCTGGCCCGAGAAGCTGAAGCCCAGCACGCCCACCATGCTCTGCACCTCGGGCTGCTTGAGCACCCAGGCCTCGACCTGCTCCATGACGGCGCGGGTGCGCTCCTGCGTGGCGCCAGGGGGCAGCTGTACGTTGACGAGCATGTTGCCCTGGTCTTCGGCCGGCAGGAACGAGGTGGGCAGGCGCGTGTACACCAGCGCCACCACACCAATGATGGCCGCGTAGATCACCAGGTAGCGCGCCGCGCGCTTGAGGATGCGCGCCACCAGGCTCTCGTAGCCCTTGGCGGTGCGCGCGAACACGCGGTTGAACCAGCCGTAGAAGCCCTTCTTCTCATGGTGCTGGCCGGCCGGGATCTGCTTGAGCAGCGTGGCGCACAGCGCCGGCGTGAGCGACAGCGCCATGAAGGCGGAAAAGCCGATGGACGCGACCATCACGGCCGCAAACTGCCGGTAAATATTGCCCGTGGAGCCCGCAAAAAACGCCAGCGGCACGAACACGGAAATCAGCACCACCGTCACGCCCACGATGGCGCCCTGGATCTGGCCCATGGCCTTGCGGGTGGCCTCGCGCGGGGGCAGGCCTTCCTCGCTCATGATGCGTTCGACGTTCTCCACCACCACGATGGCGTCGTCCACCACGATGCCGATCACCAGCACCATGCCGAACATGGTGAGCACGTTGATCGAAAAACCCAGCGCCAGCAGCGTGCCGAAGGTGCCCAGCAACGCAATGGGCACGACCAGCGTGGGGATGATGGTGTAGCGCCAGTTCTGCAGGAACAGGAACATCACCAGGAACACCAGCGCCACGGCCTCCAGCAGCGTCTCGACCACCTGGCTGATGGAAATACGGATGAAGCGCGAGCTGTCATACGGAATGGCCCAGGTCATGCCCTGGGGAAAGAACTGCGACAGCTCGCCCATGCGCTTCTTGATGGCGTCGGCCGTGGCCAGCGCGTTGCCCGTGGGCGACAGCTGCACGCCGATGCCGGTGGACGGCTTGCCGTTCAGCCGGGCCGAGGTGGCGTAGTTCTGCGCGCCCAGCTCGATGCGGGCCACGTCGCGCAACCGCACCGAAGAGCCGTCGGTGTTGGCGCGCAGCACGATGTTGCCGAACTGCTCGATGGAATTGAGCTGGCCGCTGACCACCACCGTGGCGGCAATGCCCTGGCCGGCGATGTTGGGCAGCTCGCCGATGGAGCCGGAGGACACCTGCGCGTTCTGCGCGCGGATGGCGGCCGTGACGTCGGCGGACGACAGGTTGAAGCCGACCAGCTTGGCCGGGTCGATCCACACGCGCATGGCGTGCTCGGTGCCAAACAGCTGGGCCTGGCCCACGCCGGGGATGCGCTGGATCTCGGGCAGCACGGTGCGCGATGCATAGTCGCCCAGCTGCACCGGCGTCATGTTCGGATCAGTGGACGACAGGATGGTGAACAGCAGGAAGTTGGAGCGTGCCTTGTCCACGCGCACGCCCTGCTGCGTCACGGCCGCGGGCAGGCGCGGCGTGGCGCGCGACAGCCGGTTTTGCACATCCACCTGGGCCAGGTCGGGGTTGGTGCCGGGCTGGTAGCTCAGGGTGATCTGGCCGCCGCCGTTGGCCTGCGTAACAGACTCCATGTAGATGAGGCCGGGCGAGCCGTTCATCTCCTGCTCGATCACGCTGATCACGCTTTCTTCCAGCGTCTTGGCCGAGGCGCCGGGGTAGGTGGCCGACACCACGATGGACGGCGGCGCCACTGGCGGGTATTGCGCAATGGGCAGTTGCGTGATGGCCACGCTGCCCATCACGCTGATGAACAGCGCAATCACCCACGCGAAGATGGGGCGGTCGATGAAAAACTTGGCCATGCTGCTGGCCCCTTACTTGGTGGCAGGGGCCGAAGCGGAGGCGGCCGCAGCGGCGGGCTTGGCGCCCGCAGGCTGCCAGGGCACGGGCTTGACCGGTGCGTTGGGCCGGATCTTCTGGAAGCCGTCCACCACCACCTGCTCGCCGGCCTTCAGGCCGTCCAGCACGACCCAGCGGCCGTTTTGCGATTCACCGATCTTCACCGGGCGCGGGCTGACCTTGCCGTCTGCCGCCACCACCATGACGCTGTCGCCCGCGCCCGAGCGCGTGACGGCCTGCTGCGGCAGCAAGATGGCATTGCCCGCGCGGGCCTGCTCCAGCCGCACGCGTACATACAGGCCGGGCAGCAGCGCGCCGCCGGGGTTGGGCACCTCGGCGCGCAGCGTGATCTGACCGCTGGAGGCATCCACCGTCAGGTCAGAGAACAGCAGCTTGCCGGGGCGGGTGTGTTCGGTGCCGTCTTCCAGCACCACGCGCACGCTGGCGGCACCCTCGCTGGCGCGCTTCAGCTGGCCAGCTTCCAGCGCGCGGCGCAGCTTGAGCACCTCGGCCGCGGGCTGGGTGAAGTTGACGTACATCGGGTCGATCTGCTGGATGACGGCCAGCTGCGTGGCCTCGCCCTGGCCCACCAGCGCGCCTTCGGTCACCAGCGCGCGGCCAATGCGGCCCGAGATGGGCGCGGTGACGGCCGCGTAGTCCAGGTTGATTTTGGCGGTCTGCACCGCGGCCTTGCCCATGGCCACATCGGCTTCGGCCTGCTTTTGCGCGGCCACGGCGTTGGCATAGTCCTGCTTGCTGATGGCGTTGGCCTCCACCAGCGGCTTGTAGCGCTCGGCCAGCGCGCTGGCCTGCGCCAGGTTGGCCTGGCCCTTGGCCAGCGTGGCCTGGGCGCTTTCATAGGCGGCCGCATACGGGGCCGCGTCTATGCGGAACAGCGGCTGGCCGGCGCGTACGTCGCTGCCTTCGCGGAAGAGGCGCTGCTGCAGGATGCCCGTGGCACGGGCGCGCACCTGCGCCACGCGCGAAGCCTCCAACCGGCCGGGCAGCTCGGTGACCAGGCCCACGTCGCCAGGCGCCACGGTGATCACGCCCACCTCGGGCGGGGGCGGGGCGGCGCCGGCGGCGGCCGGGTCCGCACCCTTGCCGCAGGCGGACAGCACCGCCACGGCGGCCAGCGCCAGCGCAAAATGGCGAACCGGGGAAGAAGCGTGGGCAATGCCGGTAGAGGCAAACGCGGGCAAGGCGGGCATGGGGATTCCTTGTGGGAGCGGCATGGTGGCGAACCGGCCACACCAGCGGGATATTAGCGGACACGAGTATATACATACACCCATGCATGTATAGTGCCAGCTCCTGCCCAACCCCGGAAAAGACAAGCCCATCCCCATCCCCCATGGCCCGACGCACCAAGGAAGAAGCCCAAGCCACCCGCGCGCGCCTGCTGGACTGCGCCGAGACGCTGTTCCAGGCGCAGGGCGTGTCGCGCACGTCGCTGCACGACATCGCGCAGGCGGCGGGCGCCACGCGCGGCGCGGTGTACTGGCATTTCAAGGACAAGGCGGACCTGTTCAACGCCATGCTGGAACGGGTGACGCTGCCGATGGAGTCCGCCCTGCTCAGCGGCCCGCCCACCTGCGCCGACCCGCTGGCGCACGTGCGCGGCTCGGTGCTGGATGCGCTGGGCCGCATTGCCAACGACGCACAGACGCGGCGCGTGTTTGACGTGATCACGCACAAGGTGGAATACATCAGCGAGCTCAATGCCGTGCGGGACCGCCATCTGGCCGCGCGCGGGCGCTGCCTGGACCGCATGGCCGGCGACCTGCGCGCCGCCGCCCGGCTGCGCGGGCAGCGCCTGCCGGTGCCGGCGGCCACGGCGGCGCAAGGCCTGCTGGCGCTGATCGACGGCCTGATCCAGAACTGGCTGCTGGAGCCCGGCGCGTTTGACCTGGTGGCCACGGGCCGGCGGGCGCTGGACACCTACGCAAAGGGCCTGGGGCTGGGACCAGCCGGGCGGAATGGGGGATAATGCGCGGCTGCCCTCACGGGGCAGAAGCAACATGCACGCGGCTGTAGCTCAGTGGATAGAGTATTGGCCTCCGAAGCCAAGGGTCGTGGGTTCGATCCCCGCCAGCCGCGCCAAATCAGTGTTCCCCAGCAAGCAAGCACCAAGTGAGCTTACCTTCGGCGCTGCCGGCTTAAGATTGCGCAATGAAAGCGCCTACTGATCCTGAGGGCCGCTATGGCCCGCGGGTCGGCGTAGGGCCCGGAATGCGCCATCAGTTCGGCCTTCCATGGGCGCCATGAACGCATGCCATGCGCGCTGCTCTACCCGTTGAATCCCACGAAGACGGCCGCCTCCGCAACGCTCTTGCGTTCGGAAACCACCGCATTGGCGGGGAAGGTTTCGTCAGGCCATCCGAGTGCGATGCTCTTCATGATGACCTGGTCGTCGGCGATGCCGGCGTGCTCGCGCACCACGGGCGATTGCATGATGCCCTGGCTGTTGATCACGCAGCCCAGGCCGCGCGACCAGGCGGCGTTGACAAGCGCCGTGGTCACGGCGCCGCAATCGAATGGCGTGTCGTCGCTGCCATCGACTGCACGGTCGTAGGTGACGATGATGCACACGGGCGCATCGAACTGGCGGAAGCCGCGCATCACCCAGTCCTGACGCATCGCCTGGTCGTCCCGTGCAATGCCCATGGCCGCGAATAGTTGCTTGGCCACGCCGATCTGCCGCTCGCGATGCGGGCCCGCGAACGGCTGCCCGGTGCGGAATTCGCGCGACTGGGGTACGCCAGCGGCCATTCGCTCCGTGTTGCCCTGGCGTATTCGTGCCAGCGGTTCGCCGGTGATGACGTAGAAGTTCCACGGCTGCGTGTTCATGGACGACGGCGCCCGCATGGCGAGCCCGATGATTTCCTCGATCAGCGCGCGCGGAACCGGATCCGGCTTGTAGCCGCGAATGCTGCGCCGGCCGAGAATGACGTCGTCGAACTCCATGTGGCTTCCTGGTGACTTGGGTGTCTGCGGGCCGGATCATAGACACCGGGCCACGGTGTTGCTGTCACCTTTGCTCTGCGGGGCCAGGCATCCCGTCAACCCACAGCACCTCAAACTGCTGCCGGTTGGGGCCGATCTGTATCGACACCTCGTCACCCTCGCATTTGCCCAGCACAGCCCTGCCCAACGGGGCTTCGCCGCTGATCACCTGAATCAGCCGGGTGCCGCTGACCAGCTTCATGCTGCCCCCTTCCGGGCCAAGAAAGAGGTGTTGCTCTTTGCCGTCGGCGTTGGCCAGGTAAGCGGCCTCAAGTCCCAATGTGTCGTACTTGTTTTCGGCGATGTTCTCTTCGTGGGTCGCCGTCTCGTGGGCCGTCTGCGCCGCCTGTTCGGCCTGCAACAGGTCTTCGGCGAGCCGTTCCAGCACCTGCAGTTGCAACAGGAATTTATCCATGATGCTGGCGATGGAACTGCAGCGTCGCTTCCCCCGGCCCCAGGGGGTTCACTGCCGCGGCACCCCCGAACGCGCAATCACCTCCGCCCAGCGTTTGATTTCCGAGCCCAGCAGCTCGCGCAGTTGCTCGGGCGTGCCGCCGGCCGGCGCCACGTTGATGTCGGCCAGCTGCTTGCGCAGCTCCGGCTGGGCCAGCACCTTGTTCACCGCCGCGTTCAGCGTGGCGATCACCGCGGGCGGCGTGCGCGCCGGCGCGGCCAGCGCGTTCCATGAAGCCACATTGAAGCCGCGCACGCCTGCCTCGGCCACCGTGGGCACGTCGGGCAGCGATGCGGATCGCCTGGCGCCCATCACGGCCAGCGCCCGCACGGCCCTGGCGCTGATCTGGCCCATCATGGGCCCCAGGATTTCGACGGCCACGTCCACCTGGCCGCCACGCAGCGCCGTCAGCACCGCTGGCGATCCGTTGAACGGCACCACCTGCACGTCGATGCCCGCCATGCTCTTGAACAGCTCGGCCGCCAGGTGCTGCGTGCTGCCGATGTTGATGGATGCGACATTCAGCTTGCCCGGGTTGGCCTTGCCATAGGCCAGCAGCTCGGGCAGGGTCTGGAAGCGGCTGTTGCCATTGGCCAGAATCGCAATGTCGAAAAAACCCAGCGTGGCCACGGGCGCAAAGTCTTTCTGCGCGTCAAACGGCAGCGCCTTGAACAGCCCCGCGCTCACCGCCGTGCCGTTGCTCATGAGCAGCAGCGTGTGTCCGTCGGGCTCGGCCCGGGCCACGGCCTCGCCGGCCACGATGCCGCCCGCGCCGGGCTTGTTCTCGATCACCACGCCCTGGCGCAGCTCGTCGGCCAGCTTTTGCGCCACCGCGCGCGCCGTCAGGTCGGCAATGCCGCCGGCGCCAAAGGGCACGACGATGCGGATGGGTCGCAGCGGAAAAACCTGCGTCGCGCCCAATGACGGCAGGCAGGCGCCTACCATCAGCACGCTTCGACGGTTGATCATGCCTCGTCCTTTTTTTGGGAGTTACGTCGCTCTCTTCTGTACTGGTACCACTGCTTCGCTGCCTTCGATGCGAACAAAGACGCCGCGGCGCTCCAGGTCCTTGCGCTCCTCTTCGGGTAGGCCGGCGTCCGTGAAAACTTCATCGAAATCCGACAGCGGCACTACATCGCAGAAGCCCGGACCGCCGAACTTCCAGGAATCAATGAGCAGGTATTTGGTGCGCACCGCTTTCATCAACAGGCGCTTGGCGCTGGCACTTTCGATGCGGCTGTCGGTCAGCATGCCGCCGCTGGCGCTTTGCGCGCCGATCAGCGCGATGTCGGCATGCAGATGGCTCAGGAAGCTGTCGCCCGGCTCGCCCGCCAGCAAGTTGGTACCGGGACGCCGGGTACCGCCGGGGATGATCAGACGGATGTTGTCGGACGTGGACATCAAATCCGCAATACGAATGTTGTTGGTCACCGCCGTGATGCGCAGGCGCGCCTGCACGATGGCCCGCGCGGCCTCCAGCACGGTGGTGCTGCTGTCGAAGATGACGCTGTCGCCCTCGCGCACCCGATGGGCGGCGAGCCTTCCGATGGCTTCCTTGGCACCCTTCATTGCACCCGAAGTGGCCCGCGTTTCCTCCGTTTCAACATGCGCCTTGGATAGTGAACCCAAGATCGCGCCGCCATGCGTGCGCTCAACCAGCTTTCGGCTTTCCAGGTCGTCCAGATCGCGCCGCACGGTGGAAAACGACGCGCCCAGCCGCTCCGCCAAGTGCTGCAGCGACACCACGCCGTGTTCGGTCAGTACATCAAGGATGAAGGATTGCCGCTGGCGCGGCAGCAGGCGTTCCGCCCGAGGCGCGGCTGTCGAAGTCATGGCGTCTGGTACATTCTGAGAGATTTTGTTTGATTTGGTATCTTAGCGCATGCAAAGTCTCTACCGGACGTTTCAGCCAGCATGGAAACTTAGTGACACCTTCCTCCAAATGGCGGACGGCCGCCACTGGACGTATGCCGACCTCGATCTCCAGACCACCCATCTGAGCCTGCGCCTGCAGGGCGCGGGCCTGGCGCCCGGGGATCGCCTGGCTGCCGTGCTCGAACGGTCGGAATGGAATATTTTCCTCTACCTCGCCTGCGTGCGCGCCGGCATCGTGTACGTGCCGCTGAACCCGCGGCTGACACCACACGAGCTCGCCCCGATGCTGGCCGATGCGGCGCCCGGCCTTGTCGTCTGCGACCCCGGGCTTGAAGAGACGGTACGCGGGCTGGCCGGCGGCGTGCCGATACACACAATGGACTCAGCAGGCGTTGGCACGTTGGCCACGCTGATGGGCCAAGCCAGTGAGCCCGACGTGAACCTGCCGCCCGGTCATGCCGCAGCAATCATCTTCACGTCGGGCACCACCGGGCGACCCAAAGGCGTGCTGATGCGCAACGAGCTGCTAGCGGGCAAGGCGTACGCACTGGCCGGGGCGTTGGGCTACACCGCAGGCGACCGGCTGTTGCACACGCTGCCGCTGTACCACGCACATGGTCTGTTCATGACGTTGCACTGCGTGCTGAGCGTGGGCGCGTCGCTGCTGTTGCTGCCGCGTTTCGACGCCACCGAAGTGGTGCGGCACCTGTCGCAGGCGTCCGTGTTTTCGGGCGTTCCCACCATGTACCGGCGGCTGGCGGACGAGCCGGGCCTGCGCGCCGCCGCGGCCGGCGCGCGGCTGTTCATCTCGGGCTCGGCGCCGCTCGCGCGCGAGGTGTTCGACGCGTTCGAGCAGCAGTCAGGCCACCGGCTGCTGGAGTGCTGGGGCATGTCCGAGACCATGACCAACACGGCCAATCCGCTGCGGGGCGAGCGCCGCGCGGGCAGCGCCGGCAAGCCCTTGCCCGGTGTGGTCGTGCGCGTGGTGGATGCAGCCGGGCAGCCCGTGGCCGCCGGCGTGCCGGGCGTGCTGGAGGTCGGTTTCTCCGATCCTGCTTTCGGCAGCTACTGGCAGCGGCCCGCGGCAGAGCAGCCGCTGCTGCGCGACAGCCGCCTGGTGACCGGTGACATCGGCCTGCTCGACGGTGACGGCTACCTGCACATCGTGGGCCGCACCAGCGAGGTGATCATCAGCGGCGGCTACAACATTCACCCGCGCGAGGTCGAGATCGCGCTGGAAGAACTGCCGGGCGTTGCCCGCGCCGCGGTCTTCGCCGTGCCGCACCCTGACTATGGCGAAGCCGTGGTGGCTGCCATCGAGCCCGCAGAAGGCGCGACCGTGCAACCCGTCGACGTGTTGGCGGCCCTGCGCAGCCGTCTGGTGGGCTACAAGCTGCCCAAGGCGCTGTTCATCGAACCTGCCCTGCCGCTGACCGAACTGGGCAAGGTGAAACGTGCAGCGCTGGCCCAAACCTATATCCGCCACTTCGAAAGAATTTGATCGATTTCGGAGGATTTATCTTTGACAATGTCTCAAACTCATCCATACTCTGGCAAAAAGAAGGAGACATTGCCATGCCCGTACTTTCCCCCATCACCCGGCGGCGCAAGGTCGCGCTCGGACTGCTGGCGGCCGCCACGTGCTGCCTGCCCCTGGCGCAAGCCACCGAGTTCGGTAAAACACCCGTCAAGCTCGTCGTGCCGTTCGCGCCGGCGGGCGCCACGGATTTCATCGCACGCACCATCGCACCGCGGCTGTCCGAGAAGTTCGGCACCCAGTTCGTGGTGGTGAATACTGCGGGCGCCGCAGGGACCATCGGCGCCGCTTCGGTGGCCAACGCCGAACCCGACGGCAACACCCTTCTGGTCTATCACATCGCCATGGTCACGACGCACCATGTGCAGAAGAACATGCCGTTCGATCCGCTGAAGTCGTTCACGCCCATCGGCATGCTGGCCGAGGGCTCCAACGTCATCTCGGTCCACCCCGGCGTGCCGGCGCGCACACTGGCCGAACTGGTGGATTACGCCAAGCGAAACCCCGGTCAGATCAACTTCGGTTCTTCGGGCATCGGAGGGTCGGACCATCTCGGCGGTGAGCTCATGCAGATGGTCACCCAGACCAAGTTGACGCATGTGCCCTACAAGGGCGGTGGTCCGGCGACCGCAGCGGTCGTCGCCGGAGAGATCCAGATGAATGCCGGCACCGTCGCCCAGGTGGTGCCGATGATCAAGTCCGGCCGCCTGCGCGCGCTGGCGGTCATGCAGCCCGAGCGCAGCGCCGCCTTGCCCGACGTGCCCAGTGCCAGCGAAGCCGGTTTTCCCGCGCTGGACCACAAGACGTGGCTCGGCCTGTGGGGCCCGGCCAAGATGCCCCCGGAGCTGGTGACGCGCATCAACGCGGCACTGCGTGAGGTGCTGGCAAGGGATGACGTGCGGCAGGCCATGGCCAATGTCGGCATGGACGCGAGGTACACCACCCCGCAGGAATTCGACACCTACATCCGCGCCCAGCACGCGCGCTGGGACAAGGTGCTGGCGGGCCGCTTCGTGCAATGACGCGGCCCGCATGACCCAGGACGCCGTCAGCTACCGGATCGACGCCGGCATCGCCTATGTCTGCCTGAACCGCCCGGCGGTCCACAACGCGTTGTCGCCCGCGTCTGTGCGGGCGCTATCGCGTGCCTGGCAGGCGATCGCGCTGGACCGCACGGTGAAGGTGGCGATCCTGCACGCCAGCGGGGACAGTTTCTGCTCAGGCCGCGATCTGCGGGAGACCGATCTGGGCTTCGGCCCACGCGCGCGCGCGGGCGAGCCCGCGCCGCAGGACGACGAATGGTCCAGCCGCGAAGGCGAGGCGCGCCGTATCCACTACGTGCCGCCAGCGACGCTGCACAAGCCGGTGATCGCCGCGGTGCAGGGGCTGGCATTGGGGGGCGGGCTTGAACTGGCGCTCAACTGCGACATCCGCGTGGCTGCGGCCGGTGCGCGCTTCGGCCTGCCCGAAGTGACCAAGGGCGTGGTGCCCGGCAGCGGCGGCCTGTACTGGCTACCGCGCCTGGTGGGCATGGGGCTGGCGATGGAGATGCTTTTGACTGGGCGCATCATCGACGCCCAGGAGGCGCTGGCCATGCGGCTAGTGAACCGGGTCGTCGAACCCGGTGATCTGCTGCCCGTGGCGCAGGACATCGCGGCGCGCATCGCCGCGCTGCCCACGCTGGCCGTACAGGCTGCCAAGGAGACAGTCTGGCGCACCATGGGTGCCGGCGTCGAGGAAGGCCTGCGTGTCGGCGAACACCAGAACCGCGTGCTGCGCATGACGCAGGACGCGCTGGAAGGCGCGCAAGCGTTCGAGGACCGGCGCGCGCCCCGCTACGAAGGCCGCTAACGCCACCGGCGCGCAGCCCCAAGGCCGCAACGAAGGACCATCATGGAAAAATCGAGATACTTTGAAGAACTAGTCGTGGGCGAGGAGTTCCGCTCCCCGTCGCGCACGATCGCTGAATACGACCTGTACGTCTTCGCCGGCCTGACCGGTGACCTGACCGACTTCCACATCAGCACCGAGGCTGCCAAAAACTCGGTGTTCGGCCAGCGTGCGGCGCACGGCATGCTGCTGGTGAGCATCGCCAACGGCCTGTACAACCGCATCGGCATCACGGATGAGACCGGCATGGCGCTGGCGGGTATCGAGTGGCGGTTCCTGGCGCCGGGCTTCATCGGCGACACGGTGCACCTGGTGGCGGCGGTCAAGGAAAAGCGCGACGTCAGCAAGAAGGACCGCGGCCTGGTGTTCTGGGACGCGCGCCTGGTCAAGCATGACGGCACCACCATGTGCCAGGGCCAGATGGTGCGCATGGTGCGGCGCAAGAACCCGGGATGAGCGGCGCCCCGCTCACAGGCAGAATCGCGCTGGTCACCGGCGCGGGCGCCGGCATCGGCCGCGGCATCGCGCTGCGCCTGGCGGCCGACGGTGCCACCGTGATTGCCGCCGACATCGATCCGCAACGCGTGACGCGGGCGCTGGAACAGTTGCAGGGCTCGCCCGCGCCGGCCCATGGCGCCGTGCTGGACGTGGCCGACCCGGCGTCGGTGCAGCGCGTGTACGCGCAGGTGGCCGAACGCCACGGCCGGCTGGACCTGCAGATCAGCAACGCCGGCATCGCCGAACGCACACCGTTCCTGGAGACGACGTTGCCACAGTTCCAGCGCGTGCTGCGCGTCAATCTGGCGGGCGTGTTCCTGTGCGGGCAGGCGGCCGCGCGGCTGATGGTGCAAACCGGCGGCGGGCGCATCGTGAACCTGTCGTCGGTGTCGGGCCAGGCCGGCGGCATCGGGCGCGCCGCCTACGGCGCGTCCAAGGCCGCCATCATCAACCTCACGCAGACCATGGCGATGGAGCTGGCGCCGCACGGCATCCTGGTCAACGCCGTGGCGCCCGGGCCCACGCAGGTCGAACGCACCGCCCACGGCCCGGCGCAGCGCGAGGCGTTCCTGGGCCGCATGGCGCTCAAGCGCTACGCGACGCCGGCCGAGATCGCGGGCGCGGTGAGCTTCCTGTGCTCGGACGATGCGAGCTTCGTCACCGGCCACGTGCTGAATGTGGACGGCGGCTTTGCCGCGGCCGGTGTGCTGTACGACGCGGCGCGCGGCGAACTGCGCTGAGGGCGCTACTGCCGATACCCCAGCTCGTACTCCGCGATCAGCCCGCGGTGAATCTCGTTGCTGCCTTCGATTGTCTGCATGAACTTGGCGTCGCGCCAGTAGCGGCCGATGTCGTATTCGTCCGAGCAGCCGTAGGCGCCATGGATCTGCATGGCGTCCTCGGCGGTGCGCATCAGCGCGTCGCTCGCGTACATCTTGGCCATGGACATGTCGGCCCGGGCGCGTTCGCCGTTGTCCTTCTTCCACGCGGCCTGCAGCACCAGCAGGCGCGCCGTCTCGTAAGCCACGCGCATGTCGGTGATCTTGGACTGCACCAGCTGCCGCTGGCCGATGGGCTGACCGAAGGTCTCGCGCGTCTTCGCATAGTCGCTGGCCAGGGCCAGGCACGCGCGCATCATGCCGACGCAGCGCGCGGCCACCGTGAGCCGGCCGCTTTCCACCGACGACATCGCGATCTTGAAGCCCTGGCCTTCTTCGCCCAGGCGGTTGGCCACCGGTACGCGCACGTTGTCCAGCACCAGCTCACCCGATTCCAGCGGGCGAAAGCCGACCTTGTTCTTGAACGGTGTGCGCGTGATGCCGGCCCACTCGGGCTCCAGCAGAAACGCCGTGATGCCCTTGCGCCCCGCGCTGGCGTCCAGCGTGGCAAAGGTCACGATCCAGCGCGCCACGGCCACGGCCGAGATCCAGGTCTTGGTGCCGTTGAGCACGTAGTGGTCACCGTCGCGCACGGCGCGCGTGCGCATGGACGCGACGTCCGAGCCGGTGTGCGTCTCGGTCAGCGCAAAGGCCACGGGCCCCTGTCCGCGCGCCAGCGGCGCCAGGTACTTCTGCTTCTGCTCCTCGGTGCCGAAGTTCAGCACACTGAGACCGCCCACGCCGCTGGCCCAGGTGGCCGCGCAGGCCATGACCTGGCAGACCTCGGCCAGCTCCATGACCATCAGCGCATACGTCACGAAGTCCATGCCGGCGCCACCATAGGCCTCCGGGATCACGCCGCCGGTCAAGCCCAGCGGCCCCATCTCGGCATAAATCTCCAGCGGAAACCGCTCGTCGCGGTCGTATTGCCGTACATGCGGGCGGATGCGCTCGCGCGCAAAGCGCCGCGTCATGTCAAGAATCGCCGTCTGCTCTTCCGAAATTTTGAAGTCCATGCCGGGCCTGCCGTTTCGTTCAAGCGTTGCGCAGCGAGCGAATGCCGAGGTCGCGCACGCGCACGCCGTCGGCATTCAACGCATACAGAGCGGCCAGGAAGCCCTGGCCGTAGGCATTGCCATGGTCGTGATGGCGCGGGTTGGCGCTGGAGACGTTGACGATCATCGGCCCGTACTGCTGGTCGCGCAAGATCGCGTTCTTCCAGTCGAAGTGGTGGCGCATGACACGTTCCAGCGCGGCAAAGCTGGCCTTTTCAGCCTTCTCGCCGCCCAGGCCGAGCTGCGCGCCCTTGGCCAGCGCGTAGCCGATCATCACCGTGGCACTGGTGTCCAGCAGCGAGTATGAGTCGTCGATGGTCGCACGCCAGATGCCGTCGTCCTGACATTCGATCAGACGCGCCACGGTCTTTTCGTACATGGCCACGAGTTCCGCATCCCACGATGCCTGCGGAATGACTTCGAGCACGTCCACCACGCCCGCCGTCCACCAGCCGTTCGCGCGGCCCCAGGCAGTGCCATCGATCCACAGGTCCAGGTCGACGTAACTTTCCTCGGCCGGCACGCCCGCGTTGAACACGTGGCGCATCAGCCCGTCGGGCTGAGCCAGGATCTTGTGATAGCCCTTGAGGTCGGCGAACGCCAGCTCCCAGTTGCCCAGGATGGCCTGTGAAGGCGGCACCATGTAGGCCGTGTCGGCAAAGACCCAGCCGTGGGTGCTGCGCGCTGTGGTGTGCTGCGTCACGCCGCCAGCCACCACCCGCTCTTTCTGGAAGACGTCGTTGGCCGCGCGGGCTTCGGCCGCCTTGCCGGCCAGCACCAACGGGCGCATGCGCGACGAACTGTCCGCCAGGTTGGGATGGGTGATCACGGGGCCGGCCAGCACCTCGGCCACCCGTTCGTCGAAGCCCTTGCGCAGGCCCGCCGTGTACATCGCGTTCAGCAATCCGGAGTGCTTGCCACCGGTGTTCACGCCACGCCATCCGTAATCCACGATGCGCTGGACGATGCTGCTTGTCATTCGTTGTGTCTCCACTTTTCGGCCCACCACTGGTCCGTCGCGCTGGAGTATATGGAATATTTTGGTAGA
The DNA here is from genome assembly GCA_020161775.1 of Pseudomonadota bacterium. Classification (GTDB taxonomy): domain Bacteria; phylum Pseudomonadota; class Gammaproteobacteria; order Burkholderiales; family Burkholderiaceae_C; genus RAM1. The sequence continues at coordinate 40,208 of JAIUOW010000023.1, read as the reverse complement.
TTGAAAAGCATATCTGGATGAATTTGCTCGAATTTGCTTGACCTTGCTACCGATAACTTCCATACTGCACCGAAGACAGGAGACAAGCAGATGAACAAGGGGCCGCTCAGCGGTGTTCGCATCGTGGAGTTCGGTGGCATCGGGCCTGGCCCCATGTGCGCCATGCTGCTGGCCGATCTGGGCGCGGACGTGATCCGCATCGACCGGACCGAGCCGCACGGCCTGGGTACGCCCCGGCCCGACCGCTACAACATCCTCAAACGCAGCCGGCCGTCGGTCAGCATCGACCTGAAACACAAGGACGGCATCGAGGCCGCGCTGAAGCTGATCGAACAGGCCGACGCGCTGATCGACGTGTTCCGCCCCGGGACGCTGGAGCGCATGGGGTTCGGCCCCGACGTGTGCTTCGCGCGCAACCCGCGCCTGGTCTACGGCCGCATGACGGGATGGGGCCAGGACGGCCCGCTGGCCATGGGTGCCGGCCACGACATCAACTACATCGCGCTCAGCGGCGTGCTGCACTCCATCGGGCGCAAGGGCCAGCCGCCCACGCCGCCGCTGGTGCTGACCGGCGATTTCGGCGGCGGCGCCATGTACCTGGCCCTGGGCCTGCTCAGCGCCGTGATCGAGGCGCGCACCTCGGGCCAGGGCCAGGTGGTGGACGCATCGATGGTGGACGGCAGTGCGTCGCTCATGACCGACTACTACGGCCGCTATGCCGCGGGCCTGCACAGCGACGAACGGGGCACCAATGCCACCGACGGCGGTGCCTGGTATTTCGACACCTACCTGTGCGCGGACGGCAAGTACGTGTCCGTCGCGCCGGTGGAGCCGAAGTTCCGCGCGCTGCTGCTGGACAAGCTCGGCCTGAAGGACCGCCAGCCCGCGCTGGACGACCTGCCCAACGACGAAGCACGCGACGTGCTGCAAGCCGTCTTTGCCACGCGCACACGCGACCAGTGGTGCGCGCTGCTGGAAGGCAGCGATGCCTGCTTCGCGCCCGTGCTGAGCCTGGCCGAGGCGCCGCGTCATCCGCACAACGTGGCACGCGGCACCTTTGTCGAGGTCGACGGCATCGTGCAGCCCGCGCCCGCGCCGCGCTTCAGCCGCACGCCCAGCGGCATGCCCACCAAACCCGACATCCCCGGCCAGAGCACGGCCACCGCGCTGGCGGCTTGGGGCTTTGCGGCGCAGGACATCGACACGCTCACCCGCGCAGGCGTGCTGGGCGCCAGGGCAGCCGGCTGATCACACACAAGGAAAAGAGATGGAGCACCTCACAGGCCTCGGCCTTCGCATCAACCCCGACTGGCCGCGCGTGGACGCCGCGCTGGTCGAGCGCTACCGGCAGATTCCGGCGGCCGTGATCGGCGATGCCGCCAACCGGCTGCAGGCTTTCCCCGCGGGCTTCATCGCCTACGGCGGGCGCAAGAGGTTTGCCGGCCCCGCCTTCACGGTGCGTGTGCGCCCCGGCGACAACCTGTTTGTGCACCGCGCGCTGGACATGGCCCGCCCCGGTGATGTGGTGGTGATCGACGCGGGCGGCGTGCCGACCAACGCCATCCTGGGTGCCATGATGTCGCGCCACGCCGTAAAGCGCGGCATCGAGGCGTTGGTGGTGGACGGCGCCATCCGCGACGTGGACGAACTGGCCGCGATGGACTTTGCGGTTGTGGCGCGAGGCGCCACCCCTAACGGCCCCTACAAGAGCGGCCCCGGTGAGATCGGCTACCCCATTGCCGCAGGCGGGCTGTCCGTCGCACCGGGTGATCTGCTGGTCGGCGACAGCGACGGCGTGGTGCTGATCCCGCGCGACCAGGCCGACGCAATCGTGGATGTGGCCGAGGGCCGCCACCGCGACGAACAGGCTCTGGAGATTGATATTGAAGCCGGCCGCTGGGACCGAGGCTTCGTCGAGGCGGCGCTGCGCAAGCTCTGACGCACCCGCCGACCCACCCCAACGACCCAAGGAGACATCACATGGATTCAACGCGCAGACTCATCGTGCTGGCCGGCGCCTCGCTGGCGGCTGCCCCTTCATTTGGCCAGGCCTGGCCGCAACGGCCGGTGACCATGGTCGTGCCGTTCGCGGCAGGCGGCAACACCGACATCATGGCCCGCGTGGCCGCCGACCGCCTGCGCGACCTGCTGGGCCAGCCGGTGGTTGTGGAAAACCGCGGTGGCGCCGCCGCAAACATCGGTGCGGCCTACGCCGCCAAAGCCGCGCCCGACGGCTACACGCTGCTGATGATTTCCAACACGCACGCGACCAATCCCAGCCTGTACAGCAACCTCACTTACAGCCTGGAAAAGGACTTCGTGGCGATCAGCCCCATGGCCATGATCCCCAACATGCTGGTGGTTAGCAACGAGCTGCCGGCCAAGGACATGCGCGAGTTCATGGCGCTGGCCCGAGGCGGCAGCACGGTCATCAACTACGGCTCGGGCGGCAGTGGCACGTCGCAGCATCTGGCGGGCGCGCTGTTCAACAGCATGGCCAACGGCAAGATGATCCACGTGCCCTACAAGCAGGGCAGCGCCGCGCTGGTAGACGTGATGGGCAACCGCGTGCAGGCGTACTTCGGCGGAATCTCCGAAGTGGCGCCGCTGATCGACTCGGGCAAGGTGCGCGCGCTGGGCGTCACCACACAGGCGCGCAGCCCGCGCTATCCCAATATTCCGGCGATCAGCGAGTTCATCCCCGGCTACGAAATCCGCATCTGGGTCGGCCTGGTCACGCGCACCGGCGCGCCAGCCGACGCCGTGGCTCGCGTCAACGCCGCCATGAAAACCATCGTGGCCGAGCCCGAGACGCGCCGCAAGCTGGCCGAGATGGGTGCCGTCCCCATGAACGCCACGCCCGAGGAGTTCAGTGCGTTCATCCGCAAGGAGATCGCTGACCTGGGCAAAGTGGTGCAGCTGTCGGGCGCGAAGGTCGAATAACAATCAAGGCAGAGGCACAGGATGCAGGAGCAGGCAGGCAAGTTCGTCACGGCTCAGCAGGCGGCCTCGGCCGTGAAGCCCGGCGCGACTGTGGTGGTAGGCGGTATGGTATCCATGGCCGTACCCGAGGTCGTGTTGCGCGCGCTGGGTGAGCGCTTCGAGGCGCAGGGTGCGCCGCGCGACCTGACGCTGTTCCTGCCTAACCGCCAGGGCTGGCGGGCCGACCCCAAGACCGGTCTGGAGCATCTGGCGCACGAGGGCATGGTGCGCCGCGTCATTACCGCGACCTTCAGCCACCGCGACTCGCCGCGCTTTGCCGACATGGCCAGCAGCGGCAAGTTCGAGGCGTACTCGTTCCCCATGGGCTGCCTGTTCAAGCTGCTGCGCGAGCAGGCGACCGGCTCGCCGGGCTTCCTGACCGAGGTGGGGCTCAACACCTATGCCGACCCGGCGGCCGTGGACGCGGGCCGCACGCCGGTCAACGACCGCACGCCGCCGCCCGACTTCGTGCGCCGCATGGAGCTGGACGGCAAGCCGTATCTCTTCTTCAAGACGTTTCCCATCGACGTGGCCATCATCCAGGCGACGGCCGCCGACCCCGACGGCAACCTCAGCATGGAAGGCGAGCCGGTGGACGTGGGCATCAAGTACCAGGCGATGGCCGCGCGCAACTCCGGCGGCATCGTCATTGCCGTGGCGCGCGAACGCGTGGCGCGTGGCGCGATCAACCCGCGCATGGTCGCGGTGCCGGGCATCTGGGTGGACCATGTGGTGATCGACCCCACGGCGATCCAGACGCAGCTGGGCGGCCACGATCCGTTGCTGAGCGGACAGGCGCGCGGTGAAATTCCGCCGCTGGAGCCGTTGCCGCTGGACGTGCGCAAGGTGGTGGCGCGCCGCGCCGCCATGGAGTTGCGCGCGGGCGACGTGGTGAATCTGGGCGTGGGCATGGCGTCGGGCATTCCCGCCGTGGTGCAGGAGCAGGGGCTGGACGGCCCGTTTCACTTCAGCACCGAACACGGCGGCCTGGGCGGCATGCCAGCCATCGGCTCGCCCAAAAAGACCGGCGCGTTCGGCGCACACTACAACGCGGATTGCATCCTGGACTCGATGGAGGTGTTCGACTTCTATCACGGCGGCGGGCTCGACGTAGCCGGCTTGGGCTTTGCACAGATAAGGTCCGACGGCAGCGTCAACGTCGGCGACTTCCAGGGCAACCTGCGCGGGCCCGGCGGCTTTGTCGACATCTCGCACAAGGCGCGCACAGTGCTGTTCTGCGGCGAGCTGACCGCCGGCAAGTCCGAGATCCGAGTGGAGGCCGGCGCCGGCCTGCGCATCGTGCGCGACGGCCGCCACCGCAAGTTCCTGAACCGGATCGACCAGGTTAACTTCCACGGTCCGTCGGCCATTGCCAAGGGGCAAACGGTGCTGTACATCACCGAACGCGCCGTGTTCCGCCTGACGGCAAAGGGGCTGGAGCTGGTCGAGATCGCGCCCGGCGTGCAGATCGACGCGGTGAAGTCGGCGGTTGAATTCGAGTTTGCGGTGAGCCCCGCGCTCAAGCGCATGGACAGCACCCTGTTCAGCGGCGAGGCCGGCGGCGCCTGAAGCTCCCGATGCCGAAGTTCTCCGCCAACCTGTCCATCCTGTTCCAGGAAATGCCATTTTCCGAACGGTTTGCCGCCGCGCGCGGCGGGCTTCGACGCGGTGGAGTGCTGGTTTCCGTATGCGCACCCGGCTCTTGAAATCGCAGGCTGGCTACGAAATGAAGGGCTCTGCATGGTTGGCATCAACTCTGCACATGGCGGCTTGGCCGACTGGGGCCTGGCCGCGCTCCCCGGACGCGAAGCCGAATTCATGGCGTCCGTCGAACAGGCACTGGCGTACGCCGATGCGCTGGGGCGCTGCGCCGTCCACGTCATGGGCGGCCTGGCCGGCGGCGTGCCGCGCGCGCTGGCCTGGGACACCTATGCCCGCAACCTCGAGGTTGCAGTGCGCCGCGCGCACGGCTCGGGCATCCAGCTGCTGATCGAGCCGCTCAACGGGCGCGACCGGCCCGGCTATGTGCTGCATTCGGTGGAACAGGCGGCGGCGCTGATCGACCGCGCGGGCCTGCAGACTCTGAAGATCATGTTCGACTGCTACCATGTGCAGGTGGAAGAAGGCGACCTGGTGGCGCGGCTACGCCGCCACTGGCACAAGATCGGGCACATCCAGTTCGCGTCGCCGCCCGCGCGCAGCGAGCCGGGCACCGGCGAGATCGACTACGTCTATGTGTTTGCAGAAATTGACCGCTTGGGCTGGGAGGGCTGGGTAGGGGCCGAATACAAACCCAGTTCGACGACCACAGACAGTCTGAGCTGGTTCAATCGCGCGGCGAGCTGATCCCCAGCAGCGAAAAATACCGCGTGAGGTCGCCTTCTTCGCGCACGATTTCCTGCATCAGGTCGGCCAGTGACATCTGGCCCCAGCTGACCGCGCGCTTGACCAGGTACGGCGTGGGGCTGTGCGGTTCGGTGCGCTGCAGGAATTCGGCCGCGGCTTCCAGCAGGCGGTAGGCGTCCTCGCGGCTGGTGATGGGGCCGGACGGCAGGCTGGCCTGCGCCTGCGGGGCACCTGCACCGGCCACGGGGGTGCTGTCGTCCGTCATGGTCTGCTCCTGGAGAGGGTCTTGTTCGGGCTGCGCGGCGGCGGGAGCCGGCGGCGCGGGCGGGTGCGGGCTGCGCCCGTTCATCAGGCTGGCGCAGGCGCGCTGCAGGCGGCGCAAGGTGTCGCTCACCTTGCCCAGGCTGGGCGCTTCCAGCGCCAGCTTGTCGTCCAGCTTGCGCGACAGCGCGTCCCAGCTCTCGGCGGCCTGTTGCACGCAGCGGCCCAGGTCGTCCAGCCACAGCAGGCCGCGCGCGTCGATCGCCTCCACCACCTGGTCGCGGTCCAGCGGGGCTTCGTCTTCGCGGCGCTCGGGCACCACGCCGGCAATGAGCTGCTCCCATTCCGCCAGGTTGATGTGGGGCGGCCTGCGCTCGGGCAGCAGCGCCACCGGCACATGCAGGCGCAGCAGCAGCGACAGGTTTTCGTTCATCCAGACGAAGGACGCCACGCGCGCGTCCACGTCGCCGTCCTCGATCTGCGGGTGCACGCTGTCCCAGTGCTGGTCCACCAGGCCATTGAGCAGCTGCACGCCGGCCATGAAGCCGTCCATGCGGTGCTGGCGCGTCCAGGCCTCGCACAGCCAGGCGGCCAGCTGCAGGTCCTTGGAGCGCGACGACAGCAGGCCTGCACACTGGTTGGCAATGGCGCGCCAGTCGGCCTTGCGCAGGGGGCGCTCCCATTCGCCCATGGGCAGCGTGGGGTCGTCTTCCTCGCGGGCCTGGCGCAGCTGCAGGAACACCGGGTCATAGCGCAGCGACGCGCCCGACGGCGCGTCCGCGGCAATGGGCAGCAGCAGCGGCTCGATCTCGGGGGCGAAACGGTCTCGCTCAAGCATGGATGTTCAACGTGTGTTCCATTCCGGCGCGCGCACCGGGAAAAGGCCTGGCCAGACCAGCGGTGTCTTCTTGCCCACCGGCGACAGCGTCAGGCGCAGGTACACGCGCGAGCGCGCCTCCAGCCCCTGGCCGCGCGGGTCTTCACCCGTGGCACCCAGCAGCGGGAATTCCATGCGCAGCAGCTGCGAACGGCCGTCAGCGCGCAGCGATCCATCGGGCTCGCGCTGGCGCTGGATCATGGTGATCAGCGCCCAGGGGTCGGTGTAGCGGAAGCTCACGGCCTTGCCTTCGGCCAGCATGGCGGGTTGCTGCGGGTCGGCCACCACGTTCAAGGGTGAATCCTTGGCCAGGCGCAGCGTCAGCGTCACGGGGGTGCCGGGCTCCCAGCGCAGCACCTTGGGACCGTCGCGCAGGCGCAGCACCTGGCCGCCGATTTCCAGCGTCCAGTCGATCACCTTGTTGCCGTCGATTTCGGCGGCCTGGTTGGCGCGCAGTTCGGCCGTGACGTCATAGCCCGCCACGATGGTTTCCTCGGCCGGGTACAGCGGCGCCAGGAAGTTCTTGACGCGTTCGAACTGGTCCACGAAGCGGCGCGCCTGCGGTGCCTGCGGGTTGTTGCGCTGGGCCGGGTCGGCCTGGATTTCCTTGAGCGTGCGCGAGGCGCGGTCAAAAGTGCGGATGAGCTGGCCGACTTCTTCCAGGTCGGCCACGCCCACGTCGCGCGACAGCGACTGGCTGAAGGGCAGCCGCCCGGCGGCCACGCGGTTGAAGTTGCCGGCAAACAGGGCCCACTGCTCCTGCTGGTCGCGCGTGCGCAGTTCGTTGCAGCGCGTGACCAGGGATGTGTAGATCTGCAGGTGACGGTCGGCAAAGTAGTCCGCCGGGCGGCTGCCCGGGCCCTTGCCCGCGAGCTTTTCGCTGCAGTTGTAGCGGTCCAGCTCCGGCCCCTGCGTCAGCAGGAATTGCTCCAGCATCACCAGGCTGCTGTTGGGGTTCTTGAGCTTGTAGCGCTCCAGGTCGCGGCTGATGGCCTGCCAGCGCAGCGTGATCGGGCCGGGCGCGGGCAGGTCCAGAGAAGCAATGTAGTTTTCAGCCTGGCGGGCCAGCGTTTCGGCGCGCGCATGCTGCTGGGCCAGATACTGCTGCATGCCGGCAGCGTCCTGCACGCCAAAGGCCTGCAGCAGCGGGCCCTTGTCGCCCATCCAGCCGCGGAAGTCGCGCCCGCGCACGGAATACAGCTCGGCGCGCGACAGGCTTTCGTCCACCTGGCGCAGCCGCGCGATGGCGTCGCGCGAGATCAGGCCGCGCAGCTCGTCGGCCTTGCCGCGCGCGTTCAGCTCCATCAACAGTGCCTGGACCTTGATGAGGCGCGAGCGCGAGGCATCGAAAGCCAGCGCATCGGCCTGCAGGCCCGGCTCGGCCCGGCCGGTGACCGACAGGGCTTCCACCACCTGGTCATTCACCAGCCGCGCGAACTGCTGGTTGACGAAGTTCTCCACGCTGGGCCGCACGGCCGGCGGGAACTTGAGCAGGCCTTCGGCGGTGAAACGCTTGCGTACGTCACCCAGCGCCAGGGCCTGGTCCAGCCGCTGCGCGTCCCAGGCGATGGAGCCCTGCACCGGCACGTCGGGCAGCTCGCGGTCGCGCGGGTTGGTCATGAACGGCTGGTTCAACAGGTTGCCCAGGGCATCGCGTACGGCAATGCGGTCAGCCGACAAGGCGAAGCGCGCCTCCTTGTCTTGCCAGACCACGCCGCTTTGCGTCTCGGAGCCCAGCCGCGCCGAGAATTCGGCGCTGAATTTCTGGAAGGCCACCGCCGCCTGCTGGCGGGTCTGGTCGGCCACGTCGGCGCCCAGCAGGCGGATCTGCGCGATGCGCGCCATCACGCGGTCGTAGGCCGGGCCCAGCGCCAGCGCGTTCTGGCGCATCCAACTGCCCTTGCCGGCGGCCAGCAGGGTTTCCTGTTCCTTCACGGCCGCCAGCACTTCACGGTAGGCGTCCACCGTCTGGCCGTAGGTGCCGGCGCTGCCGTCGGTCACGAACAGGCGCACGGCCAGCTTGTTCAGGCGCTGCTCGGACACCAGCAGGTCGTTGTTGACGAACAGCCGGGCCTCCAGCGCGTTCATGCCCTTGGCCAGGCTGCAACGCACGGCCTGCTGCACCGGTGTGACGCTCAGCGTGGCCGGGCCGCCGCGGAAGAACTTCACGCTGCGCGAGATGCTGCCGGGCAGCTCCGCGCCCAGCGTGTACTTGACCAGCATGCGCAGGTCGGCGGCTTCGTTCTGGCTGGGCTTTTGCAGCCGCTGCATGGCGGCAATGGCGTTGTCCAGCTGCTCCAGCTGCGTCAGGTACTGCAGCAGGGCCGAGAACTCGTGCAGATCCTCCACCGCCAGCGAGGGCTTGCGCGGCAGCTCGGCAATGGCGGCAAAGCCGGTGGGCGCGGTGCATTCGCCGCCAATGATGAGTTCGCCCGTGCTCACGTCCTGCGCCACGCCGGTCATCTCGCTGGCGCGGGTGTACAGCTCGCGGCGCAAGGTGTTGATGGCGATTTCGCCGAACTCGCGCTCGATGCGTTCGCCCGCGCGCTCTTCCAGGTCGTCAAACACGCGCCAGGAGCCCGGCATGAACACGGTCCAGGGCGTGTCGATGCTCAGTTTTTCAATGGCGGCCAGCAACGACAGGGCCTTGCGCCGGTACCAGTCGGAAGGGATGATTTCGCCGCGTTCGGCCGCACGGGCGCGGTAGTCGGCGTCAGCCTGGATCTGCTGCAACGCGCGGGCCAGGTCGGTGTGGCGGGTTTCGATCTGCACCGTGGCCACTACGAGCCCCACGCTCCAGGTGCCCAGCACCGCGATCGCGCCCCAGCGCGCGGCGCGGCTGAGCACCGGCCGGCTCAGCTGCTGGCGCGACGGGCGCGCCAGGCCGTATTCAGAGAAGACTTTCTTTTCAAACAGGTCGCGCAGGAAGGCCGGCTCGCGCATGAGCTGCGACACCAGGTCGGGGCCGTGTTCGCCAGCGCCCGCGTCCATGTCGGCGGCCGCATCGGCCACGTCCATGGCCAGCGCCTTTTGCGCCGATTCGCTGCTGTCGCCGGTCAGGTAGATGCCACGGAAGAAGAACGGCTCGTGGTAGGCGCTGGGGCGCATGAGCTCGTCCACATACAGCTGCAGCTGCGCGCGGATGCGTTCGATGCGCGAAGGCAGCAGGAAGAACTTGCCGGCATCGCCCGCGGGGTTGTTCTGCGCGAACAGTTCGGCGCTGGTGTCCGAGACGGTGCGCACCACGGTGTCCACCGCCTCGCCGACCCATTCAGACTGGTAGGTGGTGGACAGGTCGAACGGCGACGACCAGCCCAGCATGCTGGCACGCATGGAATCCGGCACACGCCGCGCAAACTGCGCAAAGCCCTCGATCTGCTCGCTTTCAGATACCACCACATACACCGCAAAGCGCATGGCAAAGCGGTTTTGCGCCAGCCACAGGCGCCGGTGCGCGAGCTTGGCCAGCTTGCCCAGTTCCAGCCGGGCGTCGGGGTTGTCGTCCAGCAGCAGGCTGGCCGGCACGGTGATGACCACCGAATCAAACGGGCGCTGGGGACGGTATTTGCGGCACAGGCCCAGGAACTCGTCCCAGGGCTTTTCGGCCGCGTCCTCATCGTCGGGCGAACCCAGGTAAGTGCCCTGCAGGTCGATGACCACGCCGCGGTCAAAAAAGTGCCACGAAATGCCCTGGGCCGAAGCGGCCATGGCGGCCTCGGAACTGAGCGCGCTGGCCACGCCGGACTGCTCGATGGGCAGCTGGCGCTGGCCCTTGCCTTCGTTGAGCACCATCACCCACGGGATGCTGTAGCGCTCGGAACGCGAGGCGATGTTCTGCTCGATCAGCTCCACGGCCTGCTTGAACGAGCTGCGCAGGGAATCAAACCGCAGCTTGGTGATCTTGGGGTCGGCCGATGTCTTGGCCGACGAACGGCGCACCGCGAAATACAGCACCAGCCCCAGGATGACCAGCACCAGCACGATCAGCACGGCCAATGAGGCCAGGAACAGGTTGTCCCTCAACATGACTGCCCCCTGATATTGCTGCGCGGGCGGTTCATCGCTGCACCTCCGTCACGGGGGCCGGGCCGCCCTGCAACACCTGGCGCACCGGCCAGGACTGCCACAGCCACAAAATTTCAGAGATGGCCAAGAGCCCCAGCATGCCCAGCAGGAAGATCACCGTCCAGCGGCTGAGCGTGGGCAGCTTGCGCGGCGCAATGTGCGACAGCGTGCTGGCGTAGGCGCGCTCGGACAGCACGCGGTCGCGCGTGCCGATGGACGGTGGGCGCTGGTACACAAACTGGAAGAGTTCCTCGCGGTAGCCGGCAAAGCGGGCCGAATCAGCGGCCGCGCCGCGGTACTTGCCCTGGTAGCCCAGCGCCAGCGCAAACAGGTACAGCCGGGCGATGTCGCGGCGCGAGGGTTCGCGGCTGGACAACACCTCTTCAATGCGCTCGAAGATCCTCTCGCCGGCAATGCTGGTGCGAAACAGCGAGGCTTCCAGCAGGTGCTCGGTCCAGTGGTCGCGGCCGATCCACTGGGTGTTCAGCAGGATCTCGTCGGCCAGCGCGGCCTTGAGGTAGCGCGCATCCGCGATGCTTTCCAGCTCGAAGCGGCTGCCGTCGCGGCGCGACTCCAGCGTCTGCAGCTCGATGAGGTTCTCAAGATGGCGGCTCAGGTTCTGCGCGGCCATGGCCGGGTCGGTCTCGCGCATGTCGATGGCGCGGGCCTGTGCCTTGGAGACCTCGTCAAAAAAGGCACGGAATTGCTGAACCAGGTGATCGTCGTCTGACTTGTCCGTGGATTGGCGTGCCATGGTGCGGTGCGGTCCTTTGGCCTCAGCCCTTGACGAACAACACCAGCTCCTGCGGGCGCTGCGCCGCGGCGCTCTCGGCGGAGTTGCTGATGATCAGGGGTTGTGCGGGCAGCGTAAGGCCGGGGGTGGCCTGGATGGCAAACAGCGTGTAGCCCGAGCTGGTGCGCACGCCCAGCTCCTCGGCCACCTCGATGGGCGCGCGCACCGCGCCCAGCACGCGCCGCTCGCGCAGCGATGCATAGACCGACTGCGAGCCAATGATGGCGCCTTCCAGCCAGGCGATCAGGTCTTTTTCGGGCTGGCCGCGCAGGCCCACCACCAGGCGCTTGTCGATCCATTCGGGCAGCAGCGTGAGTTCGTAGGCACCGTGCCTGAACTCGAACTTGACCTCGCGGTATTCCTGGCTGACCTCCTGCAGCGCATCCTGCAGCGAGGCGACGAGCGGCTCCAGCGTGGCCGACGGATCGGCATGGTCGTAGGCCGGGGGCACGGGTGGCAGCGCGCCGGGCTTGAGCATGCTCAGCGGCCCGAGCAGCGCGCACAGCGCCAGGTAAAGCGAGTACGGGTGCAGCGACGGCGTGCGCAGCACGGCTTCGATCTGCGGCAGGCCGGACAGCAGGTTGCGCAGGCGCTCCTTCTGCTCCATGTAGGCCAGGCGGTCCTCGGTCTTGGACGAAGGGATGGCCGTCTGCTTGGCCACGAACGCGGCCTTGGCCCGCAACTGGCCGACGAAGCCGGCCACGCGCTCCCACAGCTCGCCGTCCTTGGGCAGGTCAAGAAGAGGGGGCAACGCGGCCCCCATCTTGATCAGCTCGTTGTCCTTGTAGACCGTGGCCAATCGGAAGTGGGTGTACAGGCCCGACGGCGTGGCACCGGCCGACAGGCTCAGGTTGGGGACCAGGCGGGGTACGTCGGCGGCTACGGCCTCGGAGACTTCGTCTTCCACCGGCTGGCCCGCCACAGAGCGAAAGCGCGACGGCGTGCCGCGTTCGCGGGTGCTGCGCGACAGCGGCAGCACCAGGTGGATGTCCAGCGGCCCGGCGTCCAGCTGGGTGGCAAACGGCGCCAGGTCCAGGTCGAGCGTGCCGTGCAGCGGGTCGTCGGCGCTGAAAAAGACGGCGGTGCCGTCGGGCAGGATGGCTTCGAGCTGGCGCACCCGGAACAGGCCCGCGGGCAGCAGGGCTGAATCCAGCGCCAGCCGCCGCACCCCCCAGCCGAACGGCGAAACAGCCAGGGTATGCCAGGCCACCAGCGCGTCCAGCCGGGCCGAGACCTGCTGGAAATGCTGCGGCGCGAGCAGCATGCCCTCATGCCATTCGATGCGTTGCGGTACGTTCTGGGGGTTCAATCGGCCTCCTTTAATCCGGCTTGTGCGGTTGCACGGTAAAGCCCCGCGCCGCCAACTGGATCATTATCCCGTTTTGCAACTGATCTACTCTCATTCTGTGCTCTCCGGGCGCCAGGTAGTCCGCAAAAACAAACACTGTCAGCACATTGGGAGAACCAAAGACCGAGCCGGGCAGGCGCAGGATCTGGCCCGGCGTGATTTCCCAGCTCTTGTAGCTGAACTCGCCGGGGAAGGTCTTGAGCAGGTCCGCCCGGCTGGCAAACCATTTCGGCGCCGGCAGGGCCGACAGCTTTTCGATGGCGGCCTCTTCCAGCACGAGCACGATGTCCACGGCCACGGCGCTGTTCTGGTTGGCGCCATCGGCCGCGGCGATGACGATCTCTTTCCAGGCCAGCCGGGTGCCCTTGAAGCCCACCAGGTTCATCAGGCGGTTGACGCTGCCGCAGCCGGCCAGCAGGCTGGCGCCCAGGCCCCCCAGGGCGGCGGCGATAAAGCTTTTTCGGTTCATCACGTTCGGGTTGTTTCCGCTGTCCATACATGGCCCAGGCTCAGTCCGGGGGCCTGCGCGCCCTCGCCACGGCGCAGGCCAACGCCTATGCCCAGCATGACGATCAGCAGCGCTGCCGCCATCGAGCATGCCGCGGCGATCATAAGGTCGCTGCGGGTGAATGCAAAACGCACCGGCAGCGCGGCCACGGCGGCGCCCGGCTCCTGCGCGGCCTGGCGCTCGGACGGCAGGCCGCGCGAGACCAGTGCCATCAGCGCGCAGGAGAACATCAGCGTGAGCCAGTTGCGCGGTGCCTCGCAGATCAGGTCGATGGCCAGGAACAGCGCCAGGGCAGCTTCGGCAGGCAGTTGCAGCAATGCGAGCACCATGCTGGCATAGGCCACGTTGGCCAGGCTGTTGCTGCCCGCCGAGGCGAAGGCCGCCACGGCCGAGCCCGCGCAGATCAGGGCCAGCTGGTCGGGCGTGAGCGCGCGGCCATACAGGTTGGCCACGAACACGGTCAGCAAGGCGTAGTACAGGGCCGAGCCCGAACGCAGGAACACCGAAGAGATGGGGGTGACCAGTTCGACCACGCCCCGGCTGAAGCCCAGGCGCGTGCTCATGGCTTCGATGGTGTCAGGGATGCTGGCGGTGGTGCTGGCCGAGGTCAGGCTGATCAGCGCGGGGGCCTTCAGGGCCTGCAACACGGCCAGCACCGGCAGCCCCGACTGGCGCGCGATCAGCCCGACGGCCAGCGCACCCAGCACCAGCACCATCAGCATGAAGCTCCACAGGAAGCTTTGCATGGCGGCCACCGTGCGCGGCTCGGTGACCGCGAAGAACGATGCCGTCACGCCAAACACCAGCAGCGGAATGAACAGGTTGACCCGAGAAATGATGATTTCAAGCGCGCGGTAGATCGCCTCGAACACCTGCGTGAGCGGGTTGTTCTGGGTCTTGCTCAGCGCGGCAAAGGCCAGCCCGAACAGGATGGCGCACAGCAGGATGCCCAGCGACTTGCCTTCGGCCAGGGCACGAAAGAAGTTGTCAGGGAACACCCCGGACAGGAACGGCTTGTCGCGGGCTGGCGGCTCGCCGCGATCCATGAGGGTGATCTCGGCGCTGGCTGCGTCGCCCCCGGCGCTTTGCACCATGCCGCCCAGGTATTCGCGCGTGTCATGGCTCAGGTTCTGCCCCGGCGCCGCCACCACGCCCATGAGCGTGCCGGCAGCGGCACAGACGACCACCAGCACCACGGCCAGCGCGGCGATCATGAGCACCCGCAGGCCCGGCTGGGGCAATGCCATGGTCTGGCGCAGGCCAAAGAACGTGGCCACCAGCAGCAGCGGCAGCGCCGCCATGCTGACCACGGACAGGTACAGCTGGCTGAGCACGGCGGCGCCCGTGCCCAGCTCGGGCAGGAAGATGCCCACCAGCGCGCCGGCGACCACACAGGCCAGCAGCGCCAGCGGATTGGCTGAGAGCCGGCTCAGGAATCCCATCCGGGCCTGTTCCAGCCGCGCGCCAGCGCGTAGTTGACGCTGGCACGGGCCAGCTCCAGAGAACTGTCCACCAGCGTCAGCGGGGTATCGCCCGCGTGCTGCGCGGCGATCGGGATTTCAGTGCAGCCCATGATGACGGCAGTCGCGCCATGCGCATGGGCATCGGCCAGGGCCGCCGCCAGGTGCGCGCCGCCCGCGGCCATGTTGCCGGCCTTGATTTCGCGGATGCAGCTGTCCACCTGCGCCTGCGCGGTGTCAGGGTCCGGCACCACGAAGCCGATGTCACGGGCTTGCAGCGCGCGCTGGTAAAAGCCCGAGGCCAGCGCCCCGCGCGTGGCAAAAACGGCGACCTTGCCGGCGGATTGCGCCATGGCCGCGACGCAGGTCTGGGCAATGTGCAGGATGGGCACCGCGCTGCGCTGGCTCATCTGCTCATACCAGTGGTGCGAGGAATTGCAGGGAATGGCGATGACGCCCACGCCCGAGCTGTTGAGGAAATCAATGCCCGACAGCAGCATGGGCAGCGGGTCGGGCCCGGTGCCCAGGATGGCGCGCGAGCGGTCG
Source organism: Pseudomonadota bacterium (assembly GCA_020161775.1). Taxonomy (GTDB): domain Bacteria; phylum Pseudomonadota; class Gammaproteobacteria; order Burkholderiales; family Burkholderiaceae_C; genus RAM1. The sequence continues at coordinate 25,022 of JAIUOW010000023.1, read as the reverse complement.
TGGATGTGTGGCAGGCTGGCCACGATCACGGGCAGGTGGTCCTGGTCACGCGACGCGGGCGTGAGCCGCACGAGCTTGTCCAGAAAATCGACCGTGGCCTGGGGACCCATTCCGCCGAACACACCGATGCGCGACATGGCAATCTCCCTAGATCTTGAGTGGTTTGGGACAGATCAGCGACACGGCGGCCGTGTTGCCGATGACCAGCACCAGCGTGCGCAGCATGTCGCAGATCGGGTCCACCGCCAGGAACAGGATGAACGCGGCCTCGAACGGCAGGCCCAGGTAGGTGCAGGTCATGCCCACCAGCGAGACGGTGACCAGGCCGGTCATGCCGGCGGACGCAAAGCCGGCCAGGATCGAGGCGGCCATCACCACGGCCACGTCGGCCGGGCTCAGCGCGCGGCCGTATAGCTGGGCAATGAACAGCGTGGCGCAGACGTAGTACACCACCGGCCCGGTGCGCAACAGCGACACCGCCAGCGGCACCAGCAGCTCCACGCGCGAGCGGGCAAAGCCCAGGCGGTCGGCCAGGCTCTCGATCATGATGGGCATGCAGGTGGCGCTGCTGCGCGTGGCCAGCGCCAGCGCGAAGGGTCCGCGCAGCGCATTCAGCGTCTGGCCGAACGAGTTGTTGGAGCGTTGCCAGATGATGACGGCTGCGATCACCAGGATGACGATGGAGGCCACGAAGAACGCCACCACGAACTGGATCATGGCCTGCAGGGGCTCCATGCCGGTCTTGCCCAGCTGCGCCGCGCTCATGCAGAACAGCACGATGGGCAGCGGGTAGTTGAGCCAGCGCACCAGCGTCTGGCACGAGTGGTAGATGGTCTCCAGCGAATGGGTCAGGCCGTCGGAGATGCGCGAGGGCACATGGCCCACGGCCAGGCCGAACAGCATGGCAAACACCAGGGCCTTCAATGTGTCGCCGCTGGCCAGGGCCGAGAAGATGTTGGTGGGCACCAGGCTGAGCAGCACTTCCGAGAAGCCGACGGTCTTCTGCACGGCGTCCACGCCCTTGAGCTCCATGACCGTGTCGCTGGAGTTCAGGTCGTTGCCCACGATCTGGCCAAAGGTCTGCATGGTCTGGGGCGACAGGTTCTCGCCCGGCCGCATGATCAGCAGCGTGAGCGCACCCAGGATGGCCACCACCGCCGAGAACGCCAGGAACACCACCACCACCCGGCCCAGCAGCTTGCCCGTGCCGCCCTCGCGGAACAGCCGCTGCAGGCTGAAGATCACCGCCGACACCATGAAGGGCAGCGTGATCATCTTGAGCAGGTCCACATAGACGTCGCCGATGAAGCCCAGCTTGACGGCAAAGGCGGGCGCCATCATGCCGACGGCAAAACCGGCGGCCAGGCTGCCAATCACCACCCAGGGGTTGAGTGCGAGCGCGTAGAGTTTTTTTGCGTTCATATCGTGCCTTGCCGGTTATTTTTCGAGGGCCGCGAGCACCTTGTCGGTGGTCAGCTTGTCGGTGCGCTGGGTCAGGTATTCATTGACGAATGCCAGCAGCACCCGGTCCGTGATACCCACGGCGATGCCCAGCGTGTCCTCCAGGTCCTTGAGCGTCACGGTGCGCAACACCAGCGAAGCGGTGGGGTCCGCCTTGAGGATGCGCTTGACTTCGAATTCGTCGCGGTAGGCGCCGATGACCTCGCCTTTTTCCAGCGCCTTGAGCACGTCGCCCCAGCCCGGGTATTCCTGGACCTTGGCCTTGGGGAAGTTGCGCTGGGCATAGTCGGAGAACGAGGACTTGGCGATCACGCCGATGCTGCCCGTGAAGTTGCGGATAACCTGTGGCAGCGGCTTGTCCTTGGCGTATTGCGCGAACTTCACGCGGTTGAGGATCAGCGCGTGGTTCAGCGTGAGGTACGGCTGGCTGAAGCTGATGACCTGGGTACGTGCCAGCGTGCGCGACAGCTTGCTGATGGCCATGTCGGCTTCGCCGCGGGCAATGATGTCCACCACGGCGTTGAAGGTCTTGGCCTCGCGGTTGAAGCGCACCTTGACGCCCAGCTCCTTGCCGATGGCGCGCGCCAGGTCCACCTCCAGGCCGACCAGCTCGCCCTTTTTCTCATAGAAAAAAGGCGGCGTGTCCACGCCCAGCATGGCCACGATGAGTTCCCCACGCGTGACGATGCGGGCGATGTCGGGCGCGAGCAGCCGGCCGTCGGGCACCTTGACCAGCGCTGGCGCGGGCGACAGCGTCACGGCGGCCTGCGCCGCCTGGGCGGCACCGCTGGCGGCGGCCGCCGGGACCGGCGCCGCGGCGGCGGGCGCGGCGGCGCCTGGCGCGGGCGCAGGTTTGGCCGCGGGGGTGGCCGCAGCTGCCGGTTTGGCTGGTGGCGTCTGGGTCAATGCAGCGCCGCTGGCGGCAATGCCCAGCGCCAGGACGGCCCAGCGCAGCCAGATACCCCCCTGGCGGCGGGCATGGTGAAGGAAGTGGTTTGAGAACATGGGTCTTCCCAGCCTTATGGTTTTATGGAAATCGGGGCCGACGACGGCACCTGCATCGCAGGCGCCGTCTCGGCGGGGGTGATGCGCTCGGCCACGGGGGCTGGCGCGGCGGGCGTGGCAAAGCGCTTGCCCAGCTCCACACCCAGCAGGAACAGCAGCACGCACAGCAGGAAGATGCACAGCGCCGCCAGCGCAAGCATCCGGGAGGTCATGGAGATGGTGTATTGCATGGTGTTGGCGGTGTCAGGGGACCATCACGGTGAACTGGCCGGGCACCAGCATCTGGATGACGCCACCCCAGTTGCACATGAGCTTGCAGGAGTTTTGCAGTGCCGGCATGTTGCCGATCAGCACGGTGGGGGCGCCCGGCACCCAGGGCGCGGCTGTGACGGGAATGCAGGGCATGGGCGTCAGCACGCCCAGGGCGGCGGCGGTGGCCGCGGCCACCATGGGGTTGGACGGTGAATTGCACATGCCGAACGGCAGCACGTTCACCATGGGCTTGTTGTCCATGATGTTGCCGCCGGGCACACCCCCGGTCATGACCAGGTTGGCGGGCAGCACCATCAGCGTGCCCGGCGCCACGCCAAAACTGCACTGCAACGTCGCCCCCATGGCTGCCTGTATTGCCATGCCCTATCCCCTCACGAGTTTCTCGAGCCGCTGCATCAGGCTGGCCTGGCCCGCAGCGTCATCGTGTTGTTCGGCCCCCTTGCTGTTGAAGCGTTTCGGCTTGCCCAACGGCTTGCCCGCTTTGTACTGCAGCTCTTCCATCACCTCGCCGTTGGGCCAGTACCGCCGCAGCCATCCGTCCAGCAGGTTGGCCTTGTAGTCGGCGCTTTGCACCTTGGCACCGTCCCGATCGTAGTCGATCGCCTGGCCCTCCAGAAGGCCCTTGCGGTAATTGGCACGCCGCACCAGCTGGCCCTCGTGCATGAAAAGCGCCTCGCCCTCGATCTCGCCACGCTGGAACATCAGCTTGCAAGTGGGCACGCCAGCCTCTGAATAGGACGTCATCTCGCCGTGCGGCAGGCCAAACGCGAACAGCTGCTCGGACAGCAGCCGGCCCGCGGCGTACACCCGGGTCAGGCCATGCTGCTGGCCGGCGCGGTAACTGGCCTCCTGCACGAGCTGACCCTTGTCGTCCCACAGGCGGGAGGTGCCGTTCAGCACGCCGTCCTGGTAGCTGGCCTGCGCCACGGGGCGGCCGTCCGGGCTGAAGCGCGTCATCTCGCCCTGGGGCACGCCGTCTTGCAGCTGTGTGCGGCTGAGCAGCACGCCCGCCTCGTCGCGTTGCTCGAACACGACGATCTCGCCCGTGGGGGGCAAGGGGGCCGGTGTTGTGTCGGTGGCTGCCATGTCAGTTGATCTTCACCAGGCCGCCCTTGAGCGTCAGCATGCCACCGCCGTCCACGGTCTGCATGGCCGAGCCCTTGTTGGTGACCATGGCGCCCTCGTTGTCCAGCGTGGTGCCGGCCTTGTTTTTCAGGCCGGTGCCCGCCTGGTTGGTCAGGTCCAGGCTGGCCTTGTTGGTCAATGACGTGCCGGCCTGGTTGGTGAGCGCCGTGCCCGCCTTGTTGGTCAGGGCGGTGCCGGCCTCGGCGTCCAGCGTGGTGCCGGCCTTCACGCCCACGTCCTTGGCGCCCTTGATCGTGACGGAACCGGTCACGTCGATCACCAGGTTGCCGGTGACCTTGAGCTCGTAGTTGCCCGTGACCTTGTGGGTGAAGTCGGCCTTGTCGGTATGGGTTTCGTTGCCGGTGACTTCCACCTCGCGCGTGCCCTTGACCTTGTGCACTTCCTTGCCGGTCTGCACGTCCACGGTGCGGTCGCCCTTTTCAAGCGTGTGCACTTCGTGGCTGGCCTTGACGGTGGTGGTCAGGGCGTTTTCGATCTCGACCTTCATGTCCTTCTGGGCATGGAAGTAGAACTCCTCGGCATCCTTCTTGTCCTCGAAGCGGATTTCATTGCCGGCCGCGCCCTGCTTGGACGAGCGCGACTTGATGGTGCTTTGCGTCTGGTTGGACGGCAGCGTCACCGGCGGCGTCTTTTCGGCGTTGTAGACGCTGCCCGTGACCAGCGGGCGGTCAGGGTCGCCATCGATGTAGCTGATGATGACTTCCTGCCCGATGCGCGGCAGGAACAGCGCGCCCCAGCCCTGGCCGGCCCAGGTCTGCGACACGCGCACCCAGCACGAGCTGTTCTCGTCCTTCTTGCCCAGGCGGTCCCAGGGAAACTGCACCTTGATGCGGCCGTGCTTGTCGGTCCAGATTTCCTCGCCGCTGGAGCCCACCACCGTGGCGATCTGGCTGCCAGCCACGCGCGGGCGCGGCGTACTGCGCGGCGGACGGAACGGCACCGTGGCCGGGAAGGTCTCGAATGCGTTGCTGTAGTGCTGCTCGCTGGCCGTGTGCGTCACGGTGCGCAGCACATGGGCGGTGTTGAGCGCCGTGCGGGTGTGGCCCGACAGGGTGAACTTGGTGCCGGCCGCCAGCGCATAGCAAAAGCTCTGGCCGCGCGCCACGGCGCTTTGCACCTGCTCGGCCTGCACGCGCACCTTGGCGCGCTGCGTGCCGTCGGCCGCCACGGTGTGGCCGCCCGGGTATTCGAACTGCGCGCCCTTGCCCGCCGTGCCGGTCTGGTCGGCCAGCAGCGAAGTGCTGGGCTTGAGGTAGTCGTAGTCGTTGGAGGTGTACTGCTGCGCCACCAGGCGGCTTTCGGACTCCATGCGCGTCACGGTGTCCACCAGCTCGCGCCCGCCGCCGGTGGGCGGCAAAAAGCGCAGCGTGGCGGCGTCGGCGCAGGCCGTGTGGGCGCTGGTGGCATCCGCCAGCACCATGGTGTGGGTGCCGCTGGCGAAGGTGAAGAAGTAGAAGATGCCTTCTTCTTCCATCAGGCGCGAGATGAAATCAAACGCCGTTTCATCATGCTGCACGCAGTATTCGCGCGTGGGGTAGGTGGCGGTGAGCTTGGCCTCGAAGGTCACGCCAAATTCACCCAGCACGGCCTTGATGATGTCGGCCGCCGTCTTGTTCTGCCAGATCACGCGGTTGCGGCTGAGCGTGAGCAGCCACAGCTTGGGCACCAGCTCGGCCGAGTAGGCCGAAAACTCGCGGTCGCCGCCCGAATGCACAAAGCGCGACACGATGCCGCTGAAGTAGCGCGTGGGGCCGTTGGCCAGCGCCATCTTGACGGTGGCCACCGCGCCCACGATGGTGGCCGCGTCCAGCGTGGCGCTTCCCGCGCGCATGGTCAGCGAAAAGCGGAACGGCTGCGAGATGGCTTCCGTCCCGTCGAACGCGTCCAGCAGCAGCACGTCCGCGCCGAAGGGCGTGGTGAGCGTGAGGAAGGCATTTGCCTGGGTGAAGCCGGTACGCATCTGTGTGGCCCCGTTCAGTCCTTGCGCACCGGGCCGAACCGGAAGCTGAACTGGCCGTCCGCGCCCAGGCCCATGTGCACGCTGCCAAACGGGTCGGCCATGGAGATGCGCTCCAGCACCAGGCGCGACACCTCGGGCAGCACCGACTGCGTGAGGATGTGGTCCACGTTGCGCGCGCCGCTGTCCACCTCGGTGCAACGCTCTGTGATGGCGCGCGACACCGCGTCGTCCCAGGTGAATTCGGCCTTGTGGTTGCGCGCAAAGCGTTGGGCCAGCTTGCCCAGCTTGAGGTTCACGATGGACTGGATCTGCCCGTCGCCCAGCGGGTAGTAAGGCGCCAGCACCAGCCGGCCCAGGAAGGCCGGCGAGAACTGCTTGAGCAGCGCCGGGCGCAACAGGTCCACCAGATGCTGCGGGTCAGGCCGTCGCCCGCCTTCGCAAGCGTCGGTGATCACGTCCTGCGCCGCGTTGGACGTGAGCAGGATCAGCGTGTTCTTGAAGTCGATCATCACGCCTTCGCCGTCTTCCATCTGGCCCTTGTCGAACACCTGGAAGAACAGCTCCAGCACGTCGGGGTGGGCCTTTTCCATTTCGTCCAGCAGCACCACGCTGTAAGGGCGGCGGCGCACGGCTTCGGTCAGCACACCGCCACGCCCATAGCCCACGTAGCCGGGTGGCGCGCCCTTGAGGCTGGAAACCGTGTGCGCTTCCTGGAACTCGGACATGTTGACGGTGACCATGTTGCGTTCGCCGCCATACAGCAGGTCGGCCAGCGCAAAGGCTGTTTCGGTCTTGCCCACGCCGCTCGGCCCCACCAGCATGAACACGCCCACCGGCTTGCCCGGGTCGTCCAGGTCGGCGCGGAAGGTGCGCACGCGCCGGGCTATGGCGTCCAGCGCCTGGTCCTGGCCCACCACGCGCTCGCGCAGCTTTTCCTTGAGGTTGAGCACCGTGTGCAGTTCGTCGGCCAGCATGCGGCCCACGGGGATGCCCGTCCAGCCCGAGATGACCTGCGCCACCACGGAGGAGTCCACGCACACGGGCACCATGGGCTCGTCGTCCTGCACGGCCTCCAGGCCTTTTTCCAGCCGCTGCAGGCTGGCCTTGAGCATGTCGGCGTCGTCGCTGGACGTCTGTGCGTCCACGCTGTCGGAAATGCGTTTGCGCAGGGCAACGATTTCGGCCACGGCATTCTTTTCGTCGCCCAGCTTGTCGGACAGGCGCTTGTGCTTCTGGCGCAGGCCTTCCAGCTCGGCCGTGAGCGTGGCAATGGCGCCGGCGTTGTCCTTGCCGGTGGCGGCTTCGTGGCGCAGGATGCGCAGCTGGTTTTCGGCGCTGCCGATGTCGCGGGTGATGTCTTCGATCTCCAGCGGCAGCGCGCTCTGGCCAATGGCCACGCGGGCGCAGGCGGTATCCAGCACGCTGATGGCCTTGTCTGGCAATTGGCGGCCCGAGATGTAGCGGTGCGACAGCTTGACGGCGTCGCGCACGGCATCGTCCACGATCTCCACGCCGTGGTGCTTTTGCAGTGTGGCGACCATGCCGCGCAGCATGTCGATGGCAATGTCTTCGCTGGGCTCCTCCACCTTCACCACCTGGAAGCGGCGCGCCAGCGCCGGGTCGCGTTCCACGTATTTCTTGTATTCAGCCCAGGTGGTGGCGGCCACGGTACGCAGCTCGCCGCGCGCCAGCGCCGGCTTCAGCAGGTTGGCCGCGTCGCCCTGGCCTTCTGCACCACCCGCGCCGATGAGCTGGTGCGCCTCGTCAATGAACAGGATGATGGGCGTGGGCGAGGCCTTGACCTCGGCGATCACGGACTTGAGACGGTTTTCAAACTCGCCCTTCATGCCCGCGCCGGCCTGCAGCAGGCCCAGGTCCAGCGCGCGCAGCGACACGTTCTTCAGTGACGGCGGTACGTCGCCCGCGACGATGCGCTGGGCAAAGCCCTCCACCACGGCTGTCTTGCCCACGCCGGCCTCGCCGGTGAGGATGGGGTTGTTCTGGCGGCGGCGCAGCAGCACGTCCACGATCTGGCGGATTTCGGGGTCGCGCCCGCGGATCGGGTCGATCTTGCCCTCGCGCGCGGCCTGCGTCATGTCAACGGTGTACTGGTCCAGCGACGGCGTGTTGCCGCTGCCTTTGCGCATCGTCGGCATCTGGCGCGGGGCGTCTGCGCTGGCACCGGGCTGCCCTGCGGCGGCCGGCGCTGGCGCGGGGCCGGCTGCGCGGGCCGCGCCACCGGCGTCTTCCGCCGACGTGGCCAGCAGGTCGGCCAGGCCGTTGCGCAAGGTCTCGCGCGGAATCTGCAGCAGGCTGGGTGCAGACTCCAGCAGCAGCCCGCGCAGGCTGTCCACCTCCAGCAGGGCCAGCAGGATGGTGCCCGAGCGCACCTGCTGTTCACCCAGCAGCATGGAGCTGAGCAGCCAGGCCTCCTGGAACAGCGGCGCCAGGTTGGGCGAGAACGACGGCGTGCGGCTGTTGCCGCGCTTGAAGCGGTCCATGGCCTGCTGCAGCTGCGCCTGCAGCGCGTCGGCCTTCAGGTCAAACTGCGCGAGGATCAGACCGACGTCAGGCGCAGGCCCTTCGAGCAGCTTGAACAGCAGGTGCTCCACATCCACGTTGTAGTGGGTCTGCTGCACGCACAGCTCGGCTGCATGATTCAGCGTGCGCTTGCACTCGGGGTTGAGCCTGCCTAGCAGTGTCCGGATGTCGATGTCCATGGGTGTCAGTATCCGTGGGTGGAGTGGCTGGGCTGCAAGGCGCCCAGGCGCAGGCGTACAGGGGGCAGGTGACGTGCGTGGGCGCCTGATCGGCCACCGGCCAGCCAGGTCGTCCATCCCAGCCGGGGCGGTTGCGCGCTGGCGGTGGTGGTGCCTGCGGGGGCGGCGGTAGCGCCCGCGCGTGGCCACGCCAGCTGCAGCGGCTTGACCTGGGCTGCGTCCACGCCCAGCACCAGCGTGACGCCCATTTCCTGCTGCACGTAACGATCGATCAGCCACTTGAGCAGCTCGTGCTCTTCACCGCCGGGCTGCAGCTTGCGCAGCCGTGCCAGCGCGAGGTGGCTGAATTCCACGATGATGCCCGCGCCCTGGTACCAGGCACGCCGGCCCAGCACGGCCGTTTGCCCCAGCCGGGGCGCGGCGGCGCCGGTGGCGCCCAGGCGTGACAGGTCGGCGGGCTCCAGCTCACGCCATTCGCCGCGAAACTGCGAGCCGCGCACGCGCAGGCCCAGGCGGTCACCCAGCAAGGCCAGCAGCCCGGTCATGGAGCGCGGCGCGCCGCCCAGCAAGCCCGCATGGCGCAGCCACGGCGTCACGCCACCCGGGCCGTGCACCCCCGCGCGCAGGCCCAGCGAGCTCAGCGCGTCCAGGCTGCCAGCCAGCGCGGAGTCCTGCGGGTCGCGCCAGTTCAGGCCCATGTGGTGCTTCTTGCGGCTGCGGTACAGGAACGCCAGGAAGCGGTGATTGAAGATGTCCAGGAAATCGGCGGTGGCGTGGTCGCGCGCGGCCTTGCGCTCCAGCACCATTTCAGTGAATGGCAGCGGCAGCGGGCCCTGGGCGCCGGCCAGTGACATCACGGGCGACAGCAGGGTGTAGGCCTCGCCGGACTCGGCGCCGGGCTTCACCGCGCTGACGTCGCTGGCCTGGAAACCCAGCGACACCACGGCGTTCAGGCGCACGGCCTCGGGCTCGCCGTGGCCCTCGCCGACAGCGGGCATGTGGGGCGCGGCCCGCTCCAGCAGGCTGATGGCCTGGAACAGGTTGAACCCGTGCGGGCGGCTTCCCAGCCGCGCCGTCAGAGTACCTGCTGGCGGCCGCTCATCGGTTCCCATTGCTTCCATACCTCATCACCGCGGCGCACGGCCAGCCGGACAAACGAATTGACCGAGGTGTACATCGCAAAAAAACGGGCCAGCACGGCAGACATCAGCAGCGGTGAGCCGCCAACGAAGGCTTCCTCGTCGTAATCAAGCACCACCTCGGTGCCGCGGCAATAGCCGCGCCAGGCGTCCTGCCCGATGCGGGCGGTGATGCTGCGCGCCTCCAGCCCGCGGATGCCGCGGATCTGCTCATGGTCACGCATGCTGTCGGAGGCGAACAGCATGAGCATTTCGCGCAACTGGTCCGTGCCCGTGGTGCCGCTGACCAGCGACTGGTGGTTCAACGTCAGCAACGACACCAGGCGCCACAAGGTCTCGCTGCCCAGCGGCGGATCGCGCTGGCTGGTGGGCTCGTACAGGCAGCTGACCTGGATGCTTTGCGACACGCCTTCCACCACCATGCGCGCGCCCACCGGCACCTGCTCGGCCAGGCGGCGGTTGGTGCACAGCAGGTTGGCATAGACCACGGGCTCGCTGGGTGGCTTCAGTGCGTTGGCCTGGTCCACGAAAGTCAGGAAGACATCGCTGCCGGAAATGTTTTCGCGCAGGCTCTGTTCACGCCGCGAGGCCCAGAACGTGGTGTCGCCCCCGTCCCGGTTGGGGCCCATGGCCGCAAAGCTGGGCACGATGACGGGGCGGTCCGCGTTGGGGTCCGACGCGGTGACCGAGACAATGGAGTGCACTTCGGTCGTGGCACCGCGCTGGCGGTCAGCCGACAGCAGGTACTCGTAGTGCCGGTGGTCGATGACGATGGGCTCGCTGGTGCGCGGGAACAGGTTGACCGCGGGCACACAGCCCAGGCGGAAGTTGTCGGCACTGACGGTGCGCAGCCCGCGCTGCGGCCGGTCCAGCGTCAAGGTGAGATCGCAGCGCGTGCCCTGCCCCAGGCGCCCACGCAGGCGGTTCAGTTCAAAGAAATGGAACTTGCGCGGGAAGGCAAAATATTCCTGCATCATGCCGTAAGCGGGCTGGGCGTGGCCGGGCAGGGGCAACACCTCTTCGTCATCGGCATAGCCCACCTCGCGCCAGGCGCCGCTGCCCAGCGTGTGGCGCACGCCGTCGGCGCCCTGCGTGGTGACGTTGGCAACACCGGACACCAGCAGGTCATACAGCGGCATGGCCGCCATCCAGTCACCGTGCACATGCAGGCGCAATGAATCGATTTCCAGCTCGGAAAAATCGGCGCCTGGTTCACATTCGAGCGTAAGGCGCAGCGTGGAATCACCCGGAAGGTTGGCAGCTACCACCGACACCGGCCACAACGTGGTGTCCCACGCCGTGCGGAAGCGGCATTGGTCACCGCCAGAGGTGGACGCGTACAGGATGGTGTGGCGTGGCACCCGGTAACCCGCCGTGACCTTGCCCTGGGAAGGGTCCAGCGCGAACTGCGCCACGGTCATGGACGGGACCGGCTGGATCAGCGACGGGCACAGGTTGTCCAGCAGCGCAGCGGCAATCTGGGGAAACTCACGGTCCAGGTCGCGGTGCACCCGCGCGGCCAGGAAAGCCACCGCCTCCACCAGCCGTTCGGTGTGCGGGTCAATCGACTCCGAGCCATGCAATGCGAGCCGCGAAGCCACCTTGGGGTAGCGGCGTGCGAAGTCCGCGCCCTGTCCCCGCAAATAGGACAGCTCGCGCTTGTAGTACTGCAACAGGTCGTTGTGAAGGATTTCAGCCACCGGTCATGCCGCTTTCACACCGTGTCCGAAGGGTTCATTTCCAGCTCGAAACTCACACGCTGGGCTTTCAGCCCGATCATGACATCGCCACCGACCGTGACCGCCGCGGCATCGGCCCGCTGGGCCATGCCCTGGACCTTGACGGTCACGTTGGACAGCCGCGGCTCGAACAGCGTCACGGCCTGGGCCAGCGCGGATTCGAGCACGGCCACGTCGTCGCCGCGGCGCGCGTAAAGCGCCGAAAAGTCCGGCACGCCATAGTCAATGACCGTGCCGGAGTTCTGGTGAAACTCCGAGGGTGGCAGGCGGCTGCGCGTGTTGAACAGCCGTGACAACTCCCTGGCTATCGATGTCTGGAGTTGTTCGGGCAGCAACAACCACGAGGCATCCTTGCCTGTGGCTTCCTGGGTAGCCAGCCGGTCAAACAGCGGGACGGATGACCCTCGGACAAGCTCCGACATCTTCTAGCCCCTTTCATGAAAATGAAGGGGCCAGGGACGAGTGACGGAGTAGTCCGCGATGCTCAGGCCGCCTTGTTGGTCGTGAGATCCCAACCGAACGTTGCCGTACCCTTCTTGGTCGAGTCGGGGTTCTGCTGGGTGAACTCGGACGTGATCTTGGTGAAGTTCAGCGAGAACGAATCGGACGGGATGCCGCCACCGCCAGAGGTGTTGATGTTGGACACCATGGCGTTGGTCATCACGTACTTCATGAGCGACATGAACTTGCCGCCCTCGTTGCGACCGATGTGCAGCGTGGCATCGCCCAGCTTCTTGCCTTCCGTGCACGCGGCGTACAGGGCCGGCGTGGACTGGTCGGTCATCTTCGAGAAGTTCATCTCGGAGAACATCGGCTTGCCTGCCGTACGCTCGGTGTTGGCCACGTCCATGCTCATGGGCAAGGCCACACTGTGGCTGTACGAATTCAGGATGATTTTGTCGGCGTAGCCATCAATGGTGCAATTGCCCTTGATGTCTTTGATGTCGAGAATGATGACGTCCATTGTTTACTCCTGGAATATTGAAAGTGGCAGGTATCACGCGGCGGCCGGCGGCAGCTCAGCCACCAGACGGATGGACGCCGTCAGTTCTTCCATCTGGAAATGCGGGCGCAGGAAACAGGTGGCCTGGTAGGCGCCGGGCTTGCCGGGCACCTCGGTCACGTCCACGCGCGCCTGCCCCAGCGGGAAGCGGGCCTTGGTGGCCTGCGGCGCGGAGTCATTGATCAGCACGTAGTCGGCAATCCAGTTGTTCAGGTAGGTTTCCACCTCGCCGCGCGTCTGGAAGCTGCCGACCTTGTCACGCATGATGACCTTGATGTAGTGGGCAAAGCGGGAAGCCGCCAGCACGTACGGCAGGCGCGCCGACAGCTGGGCGTTGGCGTTGGCCGCGTCCTTGTTGTACAGCTTGGGCTTGTTGACCGTCTGGCCGCCAAAGAAGGCGGCGAAGTTGGAACCCTTGGAGTTGACGATGGCAATGAAGCCCAGGTCGTTGAGTTCCTTTTCGCGGCGGTCGGTAATGGTGACCTCGGTGGGGCACTTGAGCACCACGTCGCCCTCATCCGTCTTGTAGGCGTGGGCAGTCATGCCCTCGACCTTGCCACCGCCTTCGACGCCGCGGATCGCCGTGGACCAGCCGAACTTGGCGAACGCATCGGTGATGCGCAGGCCCAGCTGGTAGCAGGAGTTGGCCCACAGGTACTTGGAGTGGTCCTTGCCGTCCACGTCTTCTTCGAAATTGAAGTTGTCCACGGGGATGGTCTTGGCGCCATACGGCAGGCGCGCGGCATAGCTGGGCAGCACCAGCGACACGTAGCGGGAGTCTTCCGATTCGCGGAAGCTGCGCCAGGTGGCCAGCTCGGCGCTTTCGAAGATCTTGGACATGTCGCGCGGAACGCCCAGGTCGGTGAACGACTTCATGTCGAACAGCGCGGGCGACGCAGCCGCGATGAACGGCGCATGCGCGGCGGCGGCCACCTTGGAGATGCGCTCCAGCAGGGCCATGTCCTGCGGATGGCGGCCAAAGGTGTAGTCACCGATCAGCAGCGAATAGGGATGGCCGCCGAAGGTGCCGTATTCCTCTTCGTAGATCTTCTTGAACAGAACGCTCATGTCGTGATCGACGGCGGACTCCAGGTCCTTGAGCAGTTCTTTCTTGGTGACGTTGAGCAGGCGCAGCTTCAGGCGCGAGCTGGTTTCCGTGCCATACACCATGTCGTGCAGGCCGCGCCAGGACGCCTCAAGCGCCTGGAACTTGGCGTCATGCATGATCGCGTTGAGCTGGTCCGTGAGCAGCTTGTCGATTTCCGCGACGCGCTCGTTGATCATGGCCACGACGCCCTTGTCCGGCGCGGCCTTCATGCCCTCGTCCAGGATCTGCGATGCAAATTGCCCGATCAGCTTCTTGGCGTAGGGGCCTTGCGACGGTTCGACCGCCATATTGCCTTCGTGGACGATCTTGTCCAGAAGAGTCATGTCTGCGGTTGCGGTTGCTGCGCCGCCTTCAGCGCTTGCTTGGGTTTCTGCCATTTTGTTTCACCGTTCCAAATTGTTGCGGCGCACCGAAAAGGGTGCACCAGAATGGTTTGATCAGGCCGCCGGGGCCGATTCGTCTGCAGGCGCTTCTGCGCCGGCATTGGCTTCCGACTGGACCTTCTTCAGGTCCTCGGTGTTGGCAACGATGTTTTCGAGCAGGCTGTCCAGTTCGTCATTGCCGTCGAGCTTGGCCAGCAGGTCGCGCAGTTGCTGGCGCGCTTCAAGCAGCTTGGCCAGGCGCGGGACCTGCTTGACGATGGCTTCGGGATGGAAATCGTCGAACTCCTTGAAATTGAGTTCGATCTTGAGGTTGCCCTCGCCTTTCATGGTGTCGGGCACCGACAGGTCCAGGCGGGGGCTGATCTTGCCCATGATTTCATTGAAGTTGTCGCGGTCGATCTCGACCAGGCGACGGTCCTTGAGCTTGGGCAGGGGGGTTGCCGGTTGGCCCGACAGATCGGCCAGCAGGCCGACCACCATGGGCAGCTCCTTTTTCTCGACCGCATCGCCGATTTCGACGTCATACGTGATCTGGACGCGCGGCGGCCTGTTGCGGCCAACCCATTTTTGCAGACTGTCTGCCATGGTTTTCCCCTCTAGAATTGTTACGAAAGTGGTGGTTCAGATTGAGCTGTTGCGTAGAACAGTCACAGGCGTGAAATTCATTCTATGAACCTTTCAGGGCTTGTTTCTAAATACTAACCCTTACGAAACTAGTGCAATATTCACGCCTGAATCTGATCGACTGTGGCATTAAACAATGACATCGCGGTGACGCCTAGGCCAGTTACAAAAAAGGGCAAAAAAACGGCGGCTCAAGGCGCGAATTGCGTCCGCCGCGCCTGCGGTCGGCATGCCCCCCTGTGCGATCGCATGGGCAACATCGGCAATGACCCCGGCAATCTCCACGAACTCGTCTTCGCCCATGCCCCTGGTCGTCAGCGAGGATGCGCCCAGACGCAATCCTCGCGCCTTTGCAAAGTCAATGTCCCCGGGGACTGGGGCAGCGTTGCAGCCGACATTCAATGCGTCGAGCGCGCGGACCAGCGGATCGGCGTCGATGCCGAGCGGCCGAAGGTCGGCTATCAGGAATGGAACATCTGTACCGCCAGTGAGCATTGGGATGCCGCGTTGCGCAAGCGCGGCACCCAGTGCCCGCACGTTGCGCAACACTTGCTCACTGTAATGGGCGAACTCAGGCTGCAGCGCCTCCTTGAACGCAACGGCCTTGGCCGCGATCATGTTCATGCTGGGCGTTCCCTGCAGGCCGGGGCAGACAGCGGCGTCGATTCGCTGCGCCAGGACAGGGGCATTGCACAGGATCAGTCCGCCGCGCACGCCGCGAAAATTCTTGTACGTCGTGCTTGTGACAATGTCGGCATGCGGCAACGGGTTCGGGAAGTGCCCTGTGGCCACAAGCCTCCCGGGTCACCCGATCTTTTCCACCGCACCGTACTCAACGAACCCGTGCTTGTGTATCGCACCTCCAGTGGCGGTTTGGCCGCGCTGGCAGACCGATGCTGTCACCGCTTGGCTCCCCTGTCGCGCGGCCGCCTGGAGGGCGACTGCGTGCGCTGCGGCTATCACGGCCTGAAGTTTGACCCCAGCGGCGCCTGTGTCGAGGTTCCAGGTATGACGACGGTGCCACCCAAAGCGCGGGTCCGAAGCTATCCCGTCGTGGAGAAAAACAAGTGGGTGTTCATCTGGATGGGCGACACAGAACGGGCCGATGAGGCTCTTTTGCCGGACAACTTCTCCTGCGACCATCCCGAATGGCAGTACAAGCCGGGCTATCTGCACTACCCCACCCCCTACCTGCTGATCTGTGACAACCTGCTGGATTTCTCGCACCTGAGCTACGTTCACGCCGGCACGCTGGGCGGTAGCACACGCATCGCAGAAGTCGCTCCGACGGTGAAGCCATTGGCGAATGGGGTGAACGTTTCGCGGCGTATCGACAACGTGCCACCACCTGCCTACTACGACTTCCGCGGCTTCGATACCCCTGCGGACCGCTGGATTGACTACGACTTCGTATTGCCTGGCACGCTACTGATGGGATCGGGCAGCAAGCCCACTGGTGACGTCCATCTGGACCGAGCCATCCTGTTCCACAGCTGCCAGACGCTGACACCCGAAACACACGACAGCACGCATTATTTCTTTCAGGAGTCACATCGCAGCACTGACGGCAACGCCGACCTGAAGGAAACCATCTTTGCCAATCTGCTGGCGGCGTTCCACGAAGACCTGGAGACGATTACGGCCCAGCACGAGAACATCAAGCGTCACCCGGATGCACCCATGCTGCCGTTGGCCATGGATTCGGCACTGGTGCAATTTCGTCGAATCCTGGCCCGCCGTGTCGCAGAGGAAGCGGAGATTTGCAGCCAACCCACCTGAAGGAAAATCTGAACATCTCGTGAATTCCGTTCACGACACGCGTCCTCGCTTGGAATCCTCGCTTGGAACAAGGTGGGCACAAAAACAAAAACGCCCACTGGTTAGTGGGCGTTTGCTTTCAGCGGAAGCCGCTGGAAGGTTATGAGGCCACGCCAAAGACCAGCATATAACATGTTGAGAATAGGCGTATAACCGCTAAAAAAGCGGTTCTACCTCTCAAATAGGGGTACAGTCAACGGCAACATCAGCTCAGCCTGACATGCCAATTGGAACCAACTGATCCCAACATCGCTGCCCCGCCCGCCAGCAACGCCGGTCGTCAGGTCAGCTCTGGTGTGACCATTGGGTCAAAACTGGCCAGCCTTCTACACTGGGCAAGCAAGCTTGGTCTCCAGCCAACGCTGGCCCTCGTCATAGATGCCACCCGGACGCTCGAATACCCCCAGCAAATCGGCACCGCCCTCGGTTACCTGCGGATGCCCGAGTCGCAGCGTTACCTGCGGACTTGGCAAGATGAAGTCCCTCTTTTGCCAGATCTCCTGGAGTTGCTGGAAGCCAGCAGCATTGCGCCATATATATATGTGCAGAATCCTGCCGCCCCCGGGCAACGGGCCATCGAGCGTCAACTGGTCGGTGGTTCGCTCAGCGATCTGCCACTTCTAGCGCTCCTTGCGCGGCCGCTGCCGCCATGCCCGCAGGAGGATTCGACTTGGATTGAGGCGCTACGTTGCTGGTTTTTTGTACAGTTTCTCAATGCCGCCTTCACGGGGTGCCAGCCAAACCCATACCTCGTCAACGCCGCAGAAAAGCTGCGCATGGGGATTGACACAGAGCCGGCCTGGCTGACCTTGTTCAGTCGACTAAGGGGGCCATTCGATTCGTTCCACGGGATCACGCGACATTTGGCCACCCGTGCGGGGGCGCTGCGCGGTGAACTGGCGCACGCCCGGCCGATCGAGTTGACCACGCTGCGCGAGCTGGAGAAGTTTGCGCAAGGTAAGTGGCCATCTGGTCAAAGTGCGACCCCGACTGAATCCGGGAGGCTGTTTTCTAAGGAGTGGCAAGCATCTCCTGCCAGTCAGAACTGGGGCTTGAGCACCCAAACGCCTGAGACCGAGGAGGATGAACCAGGTCTTTACGGGGAATCGGCCACTGATCTTGGCCTCATCCCGCTGGGCAATGCGGGCGTGGAGAACAATGCCTGCCAAATCGTTGGCGTCGACGAGAACGAGACACCTGTCGAACAGGAGCGTAAAGCCACAGGCGTTCTGCTGGCATCGATCGAAGACCGGCAGGTCCTGCCGTTCAGCTGGAACCGTCCCAATACGGCTGAGCGCAAAGCCCTCCAAGCGTGGCTCAACCAAGTTTGGGCTGGCAGCGATGCCGACCTGCAGGAATTGGCAGCGTTGGTCTGGCTGTCTGCCCTGAGTAGCAATTCACTCCGGACGGTCATGCGCCTGGAGCTGGGAGCGGAGCCAGCCAAGGACTGGCGAATCGATGTTGCCGACGGTCTTCTTCATCGCCTACCTCCTCGGCGGTACAACAGCTGGCACGCTGACGGCGCGGCGAGCAACTGGGTTTCACCGTTAGCGCCAGCCATACAGATTCCACTGCCCGAACCCGTTGCCCGAGCGGTCCGGGCCATGCACGCCCGTGCACAGGACAGCACCTTGCTGGGTCAACTGTGGCGTCATGCGACGACAGCCGAGCAACAGTTCAACCAAGCTTGCGCTGTCGACCCGGATCTGCAGCGCGTCACCTCCGGGATGCTGTCGCGCCTGCTGGGTCAACTGATATTTGAGTCGACGCAGGATCAGACCTTGGCGCTCCTGCTGTCAAGCCACCCCCATTCCGGACTGCCTGCAGCCTGTGCGTACAGCGCGTATTCCGCCGAATTTGTTCTCTCGGCCCTGCAGGCGGCGACCGGCACAACGGCAAATCCACCGGAACCGTCGTCTGACAAGAAACGCAATGCCGCGGGGAGTGAACTTGACCCGATTGAGGAGCTGCTGAAGCAGGCCTGCGCCGATGCAATCCACAAGGTCAACCGGTTGGCCACCGATCCGAGAAGTTGGGCGGCGCACCACAACGCCTTGATTGCCTACGTCGCGGTGATACTGATGTCAGCCACCGGCGCGCGGCCCATTCGCTCGCCGTTTGAGTCCATCGACTGGATTGATCTGCAAAACTGGCGGATCTTTATCGCCGACAAAGTGTCCTTCCAACTGCATGATGGACGTCTTGTTCCGCTTCCCCCGTTGGTGGTGGACATCCTTGAGCATGTGCTTCGGCCCCACCTGAAGCGCCTGTCCAGGTTGCTGAAGCCTATTGACAGCTTGTTTTCAAAAGAAATCGAGCGTCTGGCAGATTGGCAAGCCAGCACATCACTGCCCCTGCTGTTTCTCATCAGCACCAAACCGGAACTGGCCTGGACGGAAGTCAGCGAAAAAACTTTGAGCGCGCTTGAGATCTTCGAGTGGCCGCTGCCCTGGAACCTGATGCGGCATCGTCTGGCCACAGCCTTGACCCGACGGAAAGTCGACCATGAGATCGTCAACGGCCTGATGGGTCATTCTGAACAGGGGACTTCGCCGTACGGGCCCTACTCCCTGCGCATCTTGGCGGACGACATCCAAGCATGTGCGCCGGCTCTGGATGAGCTGCTTGCGGGTTTGCAGTTTTCCCGGCCGATTGCCCCCATCTGGCCGGAAAGCGAGGCGGCGCATGTGCCCAAGCCGTCGGGAGGAACTGCTCTGAGATCTGACGAGCAGTTTGGTCAGGAAGCCCGTACAAAACAACGCCAAGACAGTCACCGCCGGGCCAAGGAGGTAGCGCGTCAGGATATCGACGCCTTTTTGGCCGATCGCCCGGTGGACAGCCTGTCCGCTGACGATTGGGAGAAATTGAGCCAGCGAATGTTGCTGACCACTCAGGGGCTTCCACATCCGATGGGCAGTCTGCGTTACGACGCCATGCGCTATTGGATCTCGGACCGATGGCAAGCAAGCGGGTCAGGCCCCCGACTGAAGAAGCGGTACTTGCCGCTGCTGGAGGAATCCTCGCCAATCACCGCGCTGTCCATCCGAGCGCCCCAGCGCCTGAGAGCCGCCGCCAAGGCATTGGCGCAAGAGCTCGCATCGATCACGCCAAGCAAAGTCTCAATAGGCCAAAGTCTGATGCTGGGCATCGCGTGCGTAGCCTGCGAATCACGTGTCGCTGACAAGCGCGTCCTTGATGACCTCGCGAACAATCGAAATTACCAATTGGTCACTTTCACGGGCCTGTACTACCTGGAGCATTCCCCCGTCCTTCACCAAAATGCCCAGTCCCCGAGGGTTCGATACCGAATTCCCGAAATGGCTGCAGCGCTATTGTCCCGGGCGGTCGGCTCGACAATCAAAATCGACGCTGCAACGACGCCGCTGCCCAAGACGCTCCACGCTGTCGCCGAAGCTGCTCAGACCAGTGGTGGCACTTCGGGTGATTACGCGAAATTCATACAGTCTTTGCGCACCATCATCGACCAGGTGAATTGGCAGGAATATCCCGGCTTGGTCGCCGCCTACCTGGGTGGCCACGTAGTTACTGCTGCGCTCAACCATGCGGACTGGGTACGTGTGCATCGTGGATACGCCGTCAGCCTGCTGCCAACCACCCCGGAAGCCAATATCAAACCGACCGATCCCGCAACCGCGGATGAGGAGGACGTTGACTGGATCGTCACGCCAAGCAACGGTCAGGCTGACGAGTACACCTTTTTGGGTGACGTCCTGGTAGAGACGACGGGTAGTGTGAGGCTCAGTGAATCCGTCTCCCACGGGTCAAAAGACGCTACCGCCGCGGCGCGGAAAGCAAAGCTACAACAGGATGCACACGCTTTCTTTGCGGAGGTTCGAAAGGAAATCAGCAACTGCACAAGCAAGAAAAGCAGTCCCCGGAAAAATCTGGATTCCGCACTGCGCAAAGTCATCACGGCCAATCCTGATGTAAGTCTGTCCTGCCGACTACTGGCTGAGTGGGTTCGGTCACTGCTTTGGCGCCGCACCTCTCGCGGCGACTTGAAGCTGCGCTCGGTCCTGCGCTATTTCAATGCGCTGTCCACCTGTTTCGAGGCAGTGGCTTACGAACATGACCTGAGTACTTGTGACGCCAAAGACGTCACAGAGTTCTATGTTCAGATCATGCAAGCGCGTCTGTCCCTGCCTCCGCAAGAACCGATACAAACTGCCACTGACGCAACTGAATCAAATGAGTCGACCCAGGATCAACCTGCTGCTAACTATCGCACCTGGCGGCTAGCGCTGATGTTGCTGCGCAATTTTCACGGCCTGGTCAGTCGGGAAATGGCTGTCGACGATCCTGACTGGTCCGAGGTGCCCGGCGGCGAAGAGCTTCTGTCGATTTCACCGGGGTATATCCTCGAGAAGGAATACCAGTATGCGCTGGGCGTGCTGGTCACCAACCCCCAATCAGCCTCCTTCGACGATCTCGCAACTGCGTTTGTGCTGTTGCTGTGCTATCGATTTGGTCTGCGCGGCGCAGAGGCATGCGGACTGATGCGCTCCGACTGGGTCGACGCTGTTTCCGACAATCCCCTTGTTCTGGTGCGATCCAACAAGTTGCGCGCCCTGAAGACGATCAACGCCCGACGTCAGGTACCGCTACTGTTCCAACTCAGCGAACTCGAGCACGAGATCATTGATCGCTATCTCGCACTCTGGCAAGGCCACGCAATGGGTCAATTTGATCTGCCGCTTTTTTTCGAACCCGGGAACGTTGCCCAGTTGATTAACGACCGACTTGTGCGTGTGAAGCTGTCGAAAATCCTTAAAGAAGTAACGCGCAACTCAAGTATCAGCCTTCATCACGCTCGACACTCGTTTGCTTTTCGCGCGGGGGAGCTTCTCATTGATGACTGTGAGGGGGTATGGCCGCACGCCTCATCGAAGAACCCACCGAAACGATCTGCCGCTTCATCGCACAGCAAGCAAGAATGGTGCAGCCATGTGCGCAAGCTGTTGCTGAGCCACGATCATGTCACGCACCGGACGCTCTGGGCAATCGCAAGACTGCTAGGACACGCGCACCCGACGACGGCCGTCAGGAGCTACCTGCACATGGTGCCGGAGCTCGCTGAACGGCGGGTTTGGTCGACCACCAAATCGCAAGCCAAACGTGGCTTCACGGTGGATGCCTTCAACTTGGATGAGATGACAAAGGACCCGGCATACCTTGGCGAATACGTCATCCCGGTCCAGCCTCCTCGCACAATCACTGCAGGGCAAGTCCTGCGTTTGCTTCATTTGTTGGGTCAAGGCGTCCCACTTGAGCGGGCCGCCTTCAGAACAGACATGTCTATCAGCGCCGGCGAAGAGGTGCTGAATGCCCTGAATGTGATCGATACGATCTTGCGCCGTCGTCTGAAGTCTCTTGCTGAAAGTCCACACCCGGTTTCTGATTTGCTTAGCAATATCCGCCCCGCGCGTTGGGTCGTGCTGGTGCGCCGGGCGAACGATTTGACTGCTGGTGTACCTGAGCTGGCACCGCGCTCAGCAGTCGACGAACTCCTGAAGGAGATGGTAGGTCCCTCCAGGCACATCCTCCTTCATAAGGAAGAGCACTTCAAAGTTCTCAAGGGCGTTTTGACTGCGTGGAACATCGCCACGGAAGCAGTGACGCTGGTCAGCGCAAGGAAAGACTTGCACCCAAGCCTTGCCTCGTACGCAGAAAAACATCAACTTCCGGTTTCAATCAATGTTGATAAGGATGCGGAACTCTCCGGTCTACAAGTAGATTCCGTGGAAGTTGGTGATCCGCCTGTGCGCGTGCAGCATCGCGTTGGCGCCATTGCGCGGCGCACCTATCAGGAACGACTTAGTTCTTATGAATTGGTCCTATTGTTAATCGTCAGCGCCCTATTGGACGGCCAGTAAAGCCTCAGGCGGTGGCTCAGCTTTAATTTGGCTGAAGCTATAAACAGCCTGCCCACGTGGGCCGACGGTGACAAATACCGTCACCGCGCACGGTGTTTGGAACTTGTTGAGTTGCGCGATTAGTTCCAGATTAATCTGTGAGTCAATCTGGCCTTCTTCAAAGTGTATTTCGATGACCGCGCCTTCACTGGGTCTAAAAAGTAGGCATCGCTGGCTGGGCTCATTGATCAAACCCCGGATTGTTCCCGAAAACATTTTCGACTCGGGGGTGTAGTCAGATTTGTCTCGTCGCCGCCCGAGTGCCCCATCCAAAATGACTGGCGCACGACCGGGAATTTCGCCCCTTACTTTTGCCTTCAGGTTGCGTCCACCGAACCGATCGAGGTCACGCTCGATTGACTCAAGAACAGCAGTATTTGTGACTTGATCGTCAAACAGAACGTGCTGGTTGTCTGCGCGCTCCGAGGGCTTTTTCATGATCGCATTTAGCGTGTATTCCACCTGTGCGCCCAGCTTGACCAATGTACCGGCATCAATTTGCTCTGAAATTGTCAACTTCAGGTTCGGATTCATGCCATGACTGCCGCGCAGGATTTGTTCAACAGGCTTTATTACCTCTGCTCCCACAAGTCCGGTATTGACCAAGGCGTTGACCAAGATGCTCCCGACAAAATGAAGTGATGTCCAGTCCACCGCAAGGTTTGGACCATCAATTGCTACTGTTCGTCCGTTCAGGACAGTCGCTTTGAGATCCAGATTTTGTTCTTGTTGTAGCACGATCAAAGTCTGACAACCTGATGTTGTAGCCGCGAGTACGTTTGCGTCGTTATGTGCAGCCATCTATTTCTCCTTTATGGAAATGGCAGGCACCACCTTTCCGCCCTGGTGGTTGTTAGGAGCGACTTTTATTAATCCGTCCTTCGCACGCGCTCAGAATTTGCGAAGGAATACGCCAATGGCGAGATGTAGTAGCTTGCGATTACCTGGTCGGAAAGTAATTGCTAGCATGTCCGGCAGCAGCAGTGCCGGGAGCTGGGGCATCAGTCGATGATGTGCATACGCAGTCAAGCGCCCATGACAAAAAGGGACATCCGACAGACGTACGAATCCGAAGTGCGCGAAGTTTTGTTCTCGGCCTTACCTGCAAGGCGAGCCCTTCGCTATCGCAATGCAACAAGATTGGCTCGCGCGAGAGTGCGAGCCAGCACGTTACATTCATTCCTATATGGCTGGTTCGCCAGCTCGTCGCAACGCTTGCGCCTAGCGAGCTTCCAATTTAGCAGTTTTTTTGCCGAATGCTAATTTTTCGTCCGCTCTCTAATGTCTGCTTTCGACCCAGGCCGGGTAGAAACTCTCAGCGTAAAGAGTCGAGCGCCGTATCGGCTTCCTGATGGAGCCTAAGTTCATACACCTAAATTTCTACCGGAACACCATCGCCCAGGCGTAGAACGTTCGGAAATTGCGCCCCAGCTACGTCCCAGTGCATTCCGTGAATCGGTATCAATCGCTTGGCTTTCATCGCCAAAGCAAATGACATCAAATCCGCCGTTGACGCATGACCCGAGGTGTGAATGTGGTCGGCTTGGGCCATGCCGGAGTCAAACCACGACTGCAGCTTATGCCCGTCCGGTTGGCCAAGATATCCACGCCATTGCGAGAAACTCCATGCATCATGTGCGGTAGGCCGTACGCCCTTTTGCTCGAAGTCCCTTAACAACGATGGTCGAATCATGATGACCCAGCGCTCATGATCAGAAGCAAGGGCTTTCGCGGAAATACCATAGGCTGCCATACGCTCAACGAACGCTTCATCGCCGCGGGCCTTGTACAGGCGCACGAAGGTGCGGGTTACTACCACCCTCAACTGCTTCAGCCCAGGGCGAGGAAGCCGACCACTCTCCGCGAGCAACTCCAAAACCTGTGCGGTGTACAGGTCAACCACCAGTGTCCGGCCGCTTCGAAGGCATGCGCGGTACAACGTGACTGTACGATCAATATTCTGAGCGGACCAACTCACGAAAACGCGCCCCTCCGTCCGATGGAACAAGGTACAGAAGGAATGTTCAAGTTCGCTTTCCGCTGCGGTGGCCTTTTCGCTACCCAGGTTGGTGCCTTCTAGCAGTAGAGCATCAAGGTTTTCCGGAGGTCGCCGCATCAGCGCTCGCACAAGACTGGCTTTACGTCCGTGGGCACGAAAATCGCCAGAGTAAAGCACCTTTTTGCCGTCCGCCTCAATCAGCAGCATGTAGGCATCAAAGGCGGAATGATCGGTTAGCAGCGGAGTAACTCGAAATGGCCCGATCTGCAAAGGTTCTCCACTATTCCAGTACCGATAGTCCCTGACTGGTACCTTTCCATGAATCCCGGCTGTCAACGCCATTAACCGCCCAGCCATGGCGCCCGAGTACACCGGCCACTGCGGGGGCGTCTCTGGCAAGAGACCGTAGTGATCTAGATGTGGGTGGGATATCAGCAATCCTGCGGTTGGTGCTGCAAGGTCCAAGGAAGACGGCAAAAGTCCCGATGCGTCCTTTGGGGAGTCCAGCGGTCGGCCTACATCCAAGATCAGACGGCTCCCTGCCTCTGCAAGCTCAATGCAGTTGCCACCAATCGTCTGGGTTGCCCTGAACCGCCCCGAGTTTCATGGAGGCCCGTTGGTTTAAGTCAGGCCGCCACCGTGGAGGGCTGACTGGCGAGTTGCCGGTAGTAGTTTGCCTCAGCTTCTGCCGGCGGGATATACCCAATGGGT
>JAIUOW010000022.1 GCA_020161775.1 Pseudomonadota bacterium | reverse complement strand
AACTGGCACCGCCCGCACCACGGCATCAACCTCGCCTCACCTATGTCTCGTCTCTCGATTCCTCGAAAGAACCTGTTGACACTTCACAACTAGCGGACCGCTGCCAGCGCCTCGGTCAGGCGCGGTAGATCTGTCCGTTTTCCACCCGCACGCGCTCGCCCACGCGCAGGTCGGTGCTGCCCACGTCATAGGTGCGCCAGGCGCCGCCGTCGGTCTGCAGCGTGATGCGGTAGACCGCACCGGCCGTGGCGGGATTGCGCGAGCGGTCCACACGGTTGCCCACCACGGCACCCCCCAGCGCACCCAGCACGGTCGCGGCGGCACGGCCGCCACCCGACCCGATCTGGTTGCCAATCACCGCGCCGGCCACGCCACCAATGATGGTGCCGGCCGTCCCCTGGTTGGCGGGCGCACCGCTGTTGAGCACTTCCACCTGGGTGATGCGGCCGTATTCGACGTAGGCTACGGGCTGGTTCGGGCTGGACGGGTAGCTGGCCGCCGGCGGGCTGGCTGCCGGATAGTTGTTGGCGCCATAGGGATCGGCCGTGCCGCAGGCCGTGAGGACGGCAGCCGCCGTGACGGCGGTGGCAACGGACATGAAACGGGCGGTGGTGCGGACGGTAGTGCGCATGGAAATCTCCTTGTTCTGGAGCCTCCATTACAGGGGCGCCGCACCGTGCCAGGCATCAGGCGCGGGCGATTTGCAGTGTCGGAAAACGCCGCGCGGCGCGTAGGCTCAGGCCTTGCCGGTCGAGCCGTAACCGCCCTCGCCGCGTTCGCTGGCGGGGAATTCGGTCACCACATGAAACTGCGCCTGCACGACCGGCACGATGACCAGTTGCGCCAGCCGCTCCATGGGCTGCAGGGTGAAGGCCGTGTCGCTGCGGTTCCAGGCGCTGACCATGAGCTGGCCCTGGTAGTCGCTGTCGATCAAGCCCACCAGGTTGCCCAGCACGATGCCATGCTTGTGGCCCAGGCCCGAGCGCGGCAGGATGAGCGCGGCATAGCCCGGGTCCTTGAGGTAGATGGCAATGCCGGTGGGCACCAGCTGCCAGGCATTGGGCGCCAGCGTGAGCGGCGCGTCCATGCAGGCACGCAGGTCCAGCCCGGCGCTGCCGGGCGTGGCATAGGCGGGCAATTGGTCCGCCATGCGCGGGTCGAGGATCTTGACGTCGATTTTCATGATGAAGTGGTTGGGTGTTGGCGCCGGGCGATTTCGGCCACCAGCTGGCGGGCCAGCGCGAGCTTGGACGCGCGCGGCAGCGGCTGGACGCCGTGTTCATCGACCAGCAGCATTTCATTGTCGTCCTGGCCGAAGGTCAGCGGGCCAATGTTGCCCACCAGCAGCGGTATGCCCTTGCGCGCACGCTTGGCTTGCGCGTTGTTGACCAGGTCATGGCTTTCGGCGGCAAAGCCCACGCAGAACAGCTGGCCCGCCCGGGCCCGCTCGCCTTGGGCAACGGTGTGCAGGATGTCGGGGTTCTCGGTGAAGTGCAGCACCGGCGGCTGGCCGGAGCCGTCTTTCTTGATCTTCTGCTCGCTGTGCGTGGCGGGCCGCCAGTCGGCCACGGCCGCCGTGGCCACGAACACGTCGGCCCGGTCGGCCTCGCGCATGGTGGCCTCCAGCATCTGCTGGGCCGACTTCACATCGATGCGCTGCACGCCACGCGGCGTGGGCAGGTGCACCGGGCCGGCCACCAGCGTGACCTGCGCGCCCGCCTCCTGAGCCGCGCGCGCAATCGCAAAGCCCATCTTGCCCGACGAATGGTTGGTGATGCCGCGGATCGGGTCCAGTGCCTCGAACGTCGGCCCGGCCGTGACCAGCACGCGCCGGCCCGCCAGCAGCTTGGGCTGGAAGAAGGCCACAACATCCTGCAACAGTTCCGCCGGCTCCAACATGCGGCCGTCGCCTGTTTCACCGCAGGCCTGAAAGCCGCTGCCCACGCCCAGGATGGTGGCGCCGTCGGCCGACAGCTGCGCCATGTTGCGCTGCGTGGCGGGGTGCGCCCACATCTCGCGGTTCATGGCGGGCGCCAGCAGCAGCGGCACCTTGTCCACCGGCCGCGCCAGGCACATCAGGCTCAGCAGGTCATCCGCGCCGCCATGCACCAGCTTGACCATGAAGTCGGCGCTGCACGGCGCGACGAGGATCGCATCGGCCTCGCGCGACAGGTTGATGTGCGGCATGCCGTTGGCCTCGCGCGCGTCGAAGCCCGACGCATTGTGCGAGCCGTACACGGGCCGGTTGCTCAGTGCCTGCATGGTCACGGGCGTGATGAACTGTTCAGCCGCGGCCGTCATCACCACCTGCACCGTCGCGCCTTCCTTGATGAGCGCACGGCACAGCTCCGCAGCCTTGTAGCAGGCGATGCCGCCGGACAGGCCCAGCACGATGTGTTTGCCAAGGAGATCGTTCATGCAGCCAAATGTACCAGCGTATAATTTGAATTTCCCACCGAGCGAAGGCTTGCCCTTCGTCCTGACATGACCAAATTTGTCTTCGTCACCGGCGGTGTGGTGTCTTCCCTGGGCAAGGGAATCGCCTCAGCCTCCCTTGCAGCGATCCTCGAATCGCGGGGCCTCAAAGTCACCCTCATCAAGCTTGACCCGTACATTAACGTCGATCCCGGCACGATGTCGCCGTTCCAGCACGGCGAAGTGTTCGTGACCGATGACGGCGCCGAAACCGACCTCGACCTCGGTCACTACGAGCGCTTCATCACGACGCGCATGGGCAAGGTGAACAACTTCACCACCGGCCGCATCTACCAGTCCGTGCTCGAGAAAGAACGCCGTGGCGATTACCTGGGCAAGACCGTGCAGGTCATCCCGCATATCACCAACGAGATCCAGGAATACATCAAACGCGGCGCCCGCTTCGGCGAGGCGGACGCAGCGGACGTGGCCATCGTGGAAATCGGCGGCACCGTGGGTGATATCGAGTCCCTGCCCTTCCTGGAAGCCGCGCGCCAGATGAGCCTGCGCATGGGCGCAAACAACACCGCTTTCGTGCACCTGACGTACGTGCCCTGGATCGCCGCAGCGGGCGAGCTCAAGACCAAGCCCACGCAGCACACGGTGCAAAAGCTGCGCGAGATCGGCATTTCGGCCGACGCGCTGCTGTGCCGCGCGGACCGCGCCATCCCCGACGACGAGCGCGCCAAGATCAGCCTGTTCACCAACGTGGCTGAATGGGGCGTGATCAGCATGTGGGACGTGAACACCATCTACAAGGTGCCGCGCATGCTGCACGAGCAGGGCCTGGACGGCCTGATCTGCGACAAGCTGCGCCTGAACACGCCGCCGGCCAACCTCAAGCGATGGGACGACCTGGTCTACGAGACCGAGCACCCGCAAAAGGAAGTGACCATCGCGATGGTCGGCAAGTATGTGGACCTGTCGGACAGCTACAAGTCACTCAACGAGGCGCTGCGCCACGCCGGCATGAAGAACCACGCCCGCGTGAAGATCGACTACGTGGACTCCGAAACCATCACGCCCGAGGTGGTATCACGCCTGGCCAAGTACGACGCCGTGCTGGTGCCCGGCGGCTTTGGCAAGCGCGGCATCGAAGGCAAGATCTGCGCGGCCCGCTTCGCGCGCGAGAACAAGGTGCCCTACCTGGGCATCTGCCTGGGCATGCAGGTGGCCACGATTGAATTCGCGCGCCATGTGGCCGGCCTGAAAGACGCCAACAGCACCGAGTTTGAGCCCGCTTCGCCCCACCCCGTGATCGCGCTGATCACGGAATGGAAGGATGCCGACGGCACTATCAAGAAGCGTGATGAAAACTCCGACCTGGGCGGCACCATGCGCCTGGGCGCGCAAAGCTCTGACGTGGCCAAGGGCACGCTGGCCCACAAAATCTACGGCGACGTGGTGACCGAGCGCCACCGCCACCGCTACGAAGCCAACGTGAACTACCTGGACCAGTTGCGCAAGGCCGGGCTGGTCATTTCGGCCCTGACGCAGCGTGAACAGCTCACCGAAATCGTCGAGCTGCCGCAGACCGAGCACCCCTGGTTCATGGGCGTGCAGTTCCACCCCGAATTCAAGTCCACGCCCTGGGACGGCCATCCTCTGTTCAACGCCTTCATCAAGGCCGCGCTGGACCATCAGGCTGCGGGCAACAAAGCACTCAAGGCTGTCGCATGAAACTCTGCGGCTTTGACATCGGGCTGGACAAGCCCTTCTTCCTGATCGCAGGCCCGTGCGTCGTTGAATCGGCGCAACTGCAGATGGACACCGCCGGCACACTGAAGGAAATCACCGCGTCGCTGGGCATCCCGTTCATCTTCAAGAGCAGCTTTGACAAGGCCAACCGCTCGTCGGGCACCAGCTTTCGCGGTCCGGGCCGCGACAAGGGCCTGGAAATCATGGCCCAGGTCAAGCGCGAGCTGGGCCTGCACACCCTGACCGACGTGCACTCCGAGGACGACATCGCGCCCGCCGCCGCCGTGGTGGACGTGCTGCAGACGCCGGCCTTCCTGTGCCGCCAGACCGACTTCATCCGCGCCGTGGCGCAGTCGGGCAAGCCGGTCAACATCAAGAAGGGCCAGTTCCTCGCGCCGCACGACATGAAGAACGTCATCGACAAGGCCCGCGCTGCCGCGAAGGAAGCCGGCCTGCCCGAGGACAGCTTCATGGCCTGCGAACGCGGCGCCAGCTTTGGCTACAACAACCTGGTGAGCGACATGCGCAGCCTGGCCATCATGCGCGAGACCGGCGCGCCGGTCGTGTTCGACGCCACCCATTCGGTGCAGCTGCCCGGCGGCCAGGGCACCAGCTCTGGCGGCCAGCGCGAGATGGTGCCGGTGCTGGCGCGTGCGGCCGTGGCCGTGGGCGTGGCTGGCCTGTTCATGGAAACCCACCCTGATCCGGCCAAAGCGCTGTCCGACGGCCCCAATGCCGTGCCGCTCAAGCACATGAAGGCGCTGCTGGAAACACTGCTGGAGCTGGACCGCGTCACCAAGAAAAACGGTTTCCTGGAGAACAGCTTTGCCTAGTGCCTACATCATTGCCAACGTCGACGTTACAAACCCGGAACAATACGAAGAGTACAAAAAGCTCTCTACCATCGCCATGCAAGCCAGCGGCGCCGAAGTCTGTATCCGCGGCGGCAAGGTCGAGGTGCTGGAGGGCGACTGGAACCCCGCGCGCTTCGTGATGCTCAAGTTCCCCTCGGTCGAACAGGCCCGGGCTTTTTACAACTCCGTCGAATACGAAGCCGCCAAGAAGGCCCGCGAAGGCGCGGCCGTGATGCGCATGCTCGTCGTCGAAGGTGTCTGAACCGTTTACCAACTTTTGAAGAGAAACCGCCATGAGTGCAATCGTTGACATCGTCGGCCGCGAGATCCTGGACAGCCGCGGCAACCCCACCGTCGAATGCGACGTGCTGCTTGAATCGGGCACCATGGGCCGCGCGGCCGTGCCGTCGGGCGCGTCCACCGGCAGCCGCGAGGCCATCGAGCTGCGCGACGGCGACAAGTCGCGCTACCTGGGCAAGGGCGTGCTGAAGGCCGTGGAGCACATCAACACCGAAATCTCCGAGGCCGTGCTGGGCCTGGACGCTTCCGAACAGGCTTTCCTGGACAAAACCCTGATCGACCTGGACGGCACCGACAACAAGAGCCGCCTGGGCGCCAACGCCATGCTGGCGGTCAGCATGGCCGTGGCCCGCGCAGCGGCCGAAGAATCCGGCCTGCCGCTGTACCGTTACTTTGGCGGCATGGGCGGCATGAGCCTGCCGGTGCCCATGATGAACGTGGTCAACGGCGGCGCGCATGCCAACAACAACCTGGACCTGCAGGAACTGATGATCATCCCCGTGGGCGCACCGAGCTTTCGCGAGGCACTGCGCTGGGGCGCCGAGGTGTTCCACGCGCTCAAGAAAATCATCCACGACAAGGGCATGAGCGTGGCCGTGGGGGACGAAGGCGGCTTTGCGCCCAACGTGGCCAACCACGAGGCCGCGATCCAGATGATCCTGGAGGCGATCTCGGCCGCCGGCTACACGGCAGGCGAGCAGATCGCGCTGGGCCTGGACTGTGCCGCCAGCGAGTTCTACAAGGACGGCCAGTACCACCTGGAGGCCGAGGGCCTGTCGCTCAAGTCCGAGGAATGGACCAACATCCTCGCGACCTGGGTGGACAAATACCCCATCATCAGCATCGAGGACGGCATGGCCGAAGGCGACTGGGACGGCTGGAAGGTGCTGACCGAGCGCCTGGGCCAGAAGGTGCAGCTGGTGGGCGACGACCTGTTCGTCACCAACACCAAGATCCTGAAGGAAGGCATCGACAAGGGCATTGCCAACTCGATCCTCATCAAGATCAACCAGATCGGCACGCTGACCGAGACCTTCGCCGCCATCGAGATGGCCAAGCGCGCGGGCTACACCGCCGTCATCAGCCACCGCTCGGGCGAGACCGAGGACAGCACCATCGCCGACATCGCCGTGGGCACCAACGCTGGCCAGATCAAGACCGGCTCGCTCAGCCGCAGCGACCGCATGGCCAAGTACAACCAGCTGCTGCGTATTGAAGAAGACCTGGGTGACATTGCCAGCTACCCGGGACGCGCCGCGTTCTACAACCTCAAGTGACTACGCCATAGCCTATGGCGAACCGCGTCGTCCCGGCCTTGCTGCTTGCGCTGCTCGTCATCGTGCATGCGCAACTGTGGTTTGGCCGGGGCAGCGTGCCCAATGTGTCGCAGATGCAGCAACAGCTGGCCGACCAGAAGGAAAAAAACGAGCAGGCCCGGCAGGCCAATGAGCGCGCCGAAGCCGAGGTGCGCGACCTCAAGGAAGGCCTGGAGATGGTCGAGGAAAAGGCCCGTGCCGAACTCGGCATGGTCAAGCCCAACGAGATCTTCGTCCAGGTCGCGAAGTGACGCTGCACCAATGGCTTGAGGCCGCGGCCACGGTGCTCGGCATCGCGATGGTGGTCTGCAATATCCGGGTGATCCACTGGGGCTGGCCGCTGGCATTCGCCAGCTCGGTGCTGTCGTTCTTTGTGCTCTGGCAGGGCCGGCTCTATGCCAATGCCTCGCTGCAGATCTTCTTTGCCGTGATGGCCTTGTGGGGCTGGTTCCAGTGGCTGCGCGGGCGGCGCGAGGACGGCAGCGCACTGCAGGTGGCGGCCATGGGGCGCCGCGGCCTGGGCGCCGTGGTGCTGGCCTGGGCCCTGCTGTGGCCTGCCGTGGCCTGGCTGCTGGCCCACCACACCGATTCAGCCGTGCCCTGGTGGGATGCCTTCCCGACCGCCGGCAGCATCGTGGGCACGGTGGTGCTGGCGCGCAAGTTCATCGAGAACTGGCTGGTGTGGATCGTGGTCAACATGGTCAGCGTAGCGCTGTTTGCCCATCAGGGCCTGTGGTGGTTCGTGGCGCTGTATGCCGTGTTCACCGTGATGGCGGCCCTGGGCTGGCGTGCCTGGCGCCAGCGCCTGGGAACGCCATGACAAGGCTTGCTTTGCAGTCATGACAAAACTCGCTTTGCTCGGGGCCGAAAGCACGGGTAAGACGGCGCTGGCCATGGGCATTGCGGCCCATTGGCGCGCGCAGGGCCATCCAGTGCATGCGGTGGGTGAATACCTGCGCGAATGGTGCGACCGCGAGGGCCGCACGCCGCACCCGCACGAGCAGCCGGGCATCGCGCAGGAGCAGGCCCGACGCGCCCTGCAGGTCCCGCCGGGCCACTGGCTGGTGGCCGACACCACCCCGCTCATGACCGCCATCTACAGCGCCATGCTGTTCGACGATGCGTCGCTGTATGACTTTGCCCTGCAGCACCAGCGGCACTACGACCTGACGCTGGTCACCGGGCTGGACCTGCCTTGGGTGGCTGACGGCCTGCAGCGTGACGGCCCGCATGTGCGCGAACCCGTGGATGCGCTGGTGCGCGCCGCGCTGGACCGCGCGGGCGTGCCCTACCGGGTGGTGTATGGCCAGGGCCCCCAGCGGCTGGCCAATGCGCTGTTTGCGATGGAGGCGCTGAAGCGCAGCGGTACGGAAACCCGACCGTGGACCTGCGAAAAATGCGCAGACCCCGACTGCGAGCACCGCCTGTTCACTGGACTGTTGGCGTCGCGGGCGGCTGATCCCCCGGCGACGTGAACAGCTGCGCGGCATCCACCGCGTCAAAGCGGTACTGCTTGCCGCAAAAATCGCAGCCCACCTCGATTTGCTCGCGCTCAGCCAGGATGCTCTCGGCCTCGGCCACACCCAGGCCGCGGATCATGTGGCCCACGCGCTCGCGGCTGCAGGTGCAGGCAAAGCGCGGCGACTGCGGCTCGAAGCGGATGACCTTTTCTTCCCAGAACAGCCGGTGCAGGATGGTGTCCACATCCAGCGTCAGCAGTTCCTCGCGGGTGAGCGTGGCCGCCAGGATGGCAATGCGGTTGTAGTCCTCGTTCAGGCCGATGTCGGCGCCCGCCCTGCCCTCTTCCAGCGCGGCGATGTTCTTTTCGCCCTGCGTGGGCAGGCGCTGGATCAGCAGGCCCGCGGCCACCTTGTCATCTGCCGCCAGGATGAGCCGGGTGTCCAGCTGCTCGGACTGCAGCATGTAGTGCTCCAGCACCTCGCTGAGCTTGTCCAGCTTTTCGTGCTTGTCGCCAAACAGCGGCACCACGCCCTGGTAGGGCTGCTGGCCGGGGAACTTGTCCTTGGGGTCCAGCGTGATCGCACAGCGGCCCTTGTTGTTCACATTGACCATGTCGGGCAGCCGCGCCGACACCGGCACGTCGCCCATGACCTTGGCCGTGGCACGCAGGCTCAGGTCGGGCTGCACCTCGGCCACCGCCACCTTGACCGGGCCGTCGCCAAACACCTGCAACACCAGCGCACCGTTGAACTTGATGTTGGACTGCATCAGCACGCCCGCGGCGGCCATCTCGCCCAGCATGTCGCGCACGGGCGGCGCATAGGCGCCTGTTTCACTGTTGGCCGCGCGGCGCGCGAGGATTTCGGTCCAGCTGTCGGTCAGGCGCACGATCATGCCGCGCACCGGCATGCCGTCAAACAGGAACTTGTGCAATTCACTCACGCGGTCAACCGATCTTTTTCAAGCCGCGCGCAAAGCGGTGCGCGTTTTCCACATAGTGCGCGGCGCTTTGCGCGAGCTTGCGCGCGACGGCATCGTCCAGCGTGCGCACCACCTTGGCCGGCGCGCCGATGATCAGCGAGTTGTCCGGGAATTCCTTGCCCTCGGTCACCACGCTGCCCGCGCCCACGATGCAGTTGCGCCCGATCTTTGCGCCGTTGAGCACCACGGCCTGGATGCCGATCAACGAGCCGTCACCCACGGTGCAGCCATGCAGCATGACCTGGTGGCCCACCGTGACGTTGGCGCCGATGGTCAGGGGCATGCCCACATCCGCATGCAGCACCGAGCCATCCTGGATGTTGCTGTTGCGGCCCACGCGGATGGGCTCTGTATCGCCGCGGATCACCGCGCCAAACCACACGCTGGCGTTGTCCGCCAGCTCCACCGCGCCGATCACCTGCGCGCTGTCGGCCACCCAAGCGCCGCTGCCCAACACCGGCGCCTTGCCGTCCAGTTCGTAGATTGCCATTGCGTGCACCCCAAAAACCTAGAATTGTAGGGATGGAACTTCGCCAATGTGCGCTTGCGGCCTTGAGCCTGGCTGACCCCGCTGCCAAGGTCGTGGCTACCCGCGCATTGTTTGAACAGTCCGCTACGCTTTTGATAGCGCAAGAGAGGCTGCCCGAGCCACCGCTGCTCCCCGGCCGCCCTGCCCGGCCCGTGCTGGTCCACCCGGCCAAGGTGCCCCGGCGTTCGCCCTTCAAGCCCGAAGGCCTGGCCGCGTTGCTGCACGCCATTGCGCACATCGAGTTCAACGCCATCAACCTGGCGCTGGACGCTGCCTGGCGCTTTGACGGCATGCCGCGCGAGTTCTACCTGGACTGGCTGCGCGTGGCCGCTGAAGAGGCTTATCACTTCACCCTGCTGCATGAGCAACTGCAGGCCATGGGCCACAGCTATGGTGACTTCCCCGCCCATGACAACCTGTGGCAGATGTGCGAGAAAACCCGCGGCGACGTCGTGGCCCGCATGGCGCTGGTGCCCCGCACGCTGGAAGCGCGCGGCCTGGACGCCACGCCGCAGATCCAGGACAAGCTGCGCAAGGTGAACACCGCCGACGCCCTGCGCGCGGTGGACATCCTGGACATCATCCTGCGCGACGAGATCGGCCACGTGGCCATTGGCAACCACTGGTACCGCTGGCTATGCGCGCGCGACGCTCTTGACCCGGTGGCCCATTACGGCGTGCTGGTGGATCGCTACCAGGCGCCGCGCCTGCATCCACCGTTCAATGAAAAAGCCCGCAAGCGTGCGGGCTTCAGTGATGAGGAGCTGGCCTGGCTGCTCGGTTGAGTCAGCACATACCCGCGTCAGGCGCGCGTCATCCGCGAAGACAGCCCCTCCTGCGGCAAGTAGGCGCCATCAGCGCGCAGCTGCTGCACCAGCACCGCCGTATCCAGGTCGCAGGCCGGCTGCCCGGTGGCGATGGACTGCGCTGCCGCCGTGCCCACGGCCTGCCCCATCATGTACGCGGCCGACTGCGCGCGGATCGAGCCATGCACCTTGGTGTCGCTGGAATGGCAGCGCCCGGCCACCCACAGGTTGTGCGAGCCGCGCGGCACCAGGATGCTGTAGGGAATGCCCACGCAGTCGCCACGGCCCAGGTTGTCCTTGCCGTGAAAGTCCTTCATGAAGCGGTCGAACTCGGCCTTGCTGGTGTCGGTGGGGTGCACGTCGGTGGGCCGGTTGTACACCGCGATCTGGTCCGGAAACTGCCGCTTGGCGCGGAAGTCCTCGATGTTCAGCTCGAACTCGCCCACGATGCGGCGCGAATCGCGCACGCCCATGACCGGCGCCGTGGTCAGCAGCTCAAGGTCAGCGCAACCAGGCACGTACTTGCGGTAGAACTCCGCGTATTCCAGTGCCAGCTTGCGGCCAAACACCATGCCGTCCGACAGGCTGCGAACGGACAGCGGGTTCAGGTTGAACACATGGCCCGCGTTCAGCGTGGCACCGTTGTCGCCAATGCGGTTCATGCCGGGGAAAAAGCGGTCGTCCTGCGTAAAAAAGCCCTCTTCAATGGCCTGCGGCACCCACTGGTTCTTGACCTTGGCCTTGACCTCGTCAATGCCGCGCCAGTCGCTGCCATAGGCCGGGTCCTGCCAGTCCATGCCGGCCAGCAGCGAGCACAGCGTGCTGGGTGACACCGTGTCGGTGTCGCGCAGCACCACCTTGCACGGCACACCGGCCAGCGCGGCCAGCGCGGCGTCGCCCGTGGCGTCGATGAAGGTCCTGGCGGGCACATAGCGCAGGCCCTCCACATTGCTCAACACCACGCCGTTGATGCGGCCTTGCCCCAGGTCAGCCTCCACCACGCGCGTGAAAAAGCGCAGGTCCACGCCCGCCTGCACGACGAATTCATCCAGGATGCGCTTGAGGTGCTCGGGCTTGAACGGCACCCAGCGGTTGAGCTGGCGGTGCAAAAAGTCCTGCGTGACCTGCGGCGCGAACGCCTCGCGCTCCCACATGGTCTGCAGCAGCTCCTTCATGAAGCCGCCCACCAGCATGCGTTCTCCGTCGGACACCGGGCCGAACGACGACACCAGGCCGCTGGTGCCCATGCCGCCCAGGCAGCCCGTGGCCTCGGCCAGCAGCACCTTCAGGCCGCGCCGCGCCGCGCACACGGCCGCGGCCGTGCCTGCAGGGCCGCCGCCGGCCACGACCAGGTCGTAGGGCGCTTCGGCGGGAATGCTGCGCGTCAGCTGGTAAGTGGTCTGTGTGGATGTCATCGTGCGCTCAATTCTTGGCCGGCACCAGCGGGCGCGTCACGGCAGCAAAGCGCCTGATCTCGCTCTGGATGAAGGCCTGGAAATCATCGACGCCCAGCGGCGCCACTTCAATGCCCATGTCGGCCAGCGTCCTGGCCATCTCGGGTGCACGCAGCACCGCAACGATGTCGTCCGACAGCCGCTGCACCAGCTCCCGCGGCAGCCCGGCCGGCGCGCAGAAGCCGGCCCAGTTGACGGACTCGTAGCCCGGCAGCGTCTCGGCAATCGTGGGCCACTGCGGATACAGCGGGCTGCGCTGCGCGCTGGTCACGCCCAGCACCTTCATCTGCCCGGACTTGATGAACGACTCGGCCGAGCTGACGACCGAAAAGCCCAGCGGCACCTGCCCGCCGATCATGTCGGTGTACATCTTGGCCGCGCCGTTGTAGGGCACATGCTGCAGCTGGATGCCGGCCATGTGGTTCAGCAAATCCCCACCCAGCTGGGCCGAGGTGCCGATGCCGTTGGAGCCAAACGAGAAGTGGTTGGCCGGCTGCGCCTTGGCCAGCGCGATCAGGCCCTTTACGTCATTGGCCGGGAAGCTGGCCGGCGCCACCAGCGCCATGGTGTAGTAGCCCACGCGCGCCAGCGGTTGCAGGTCTTTCACCTGGTACGGCAGGTCGGTGCGCTGCACGGCGTTGATGCTCAGCGAGCTGCCCAGCAGGCCGATGGTGTGGCCGTCCGCCGGCGCGCGCACGGTGGCCAGCGTGCCCACCACCACCCCGCCACCGGGCTTGTTGTCCAGCACCACGGGCTGCTTCCAGCGCGCCTCCAGCCGGTCGGCCAGCATGCGCGCCAGGCGGTCGGCGGCGCCGCCAGGCGGCTGCGGCAGCACGATGCGCACGGGGCGCGACGGGAACGGCGCCTGTGCACGCACCAGGGCAGGTGCGCACAAGGCGGCTGCGATGCCGCGCAACACGGTGCGGCGCTTGAATGCAGTCAGGTCAGTCATGTCTTGTCTCCTGCCTTGCATGGTGCGGCGGCCGGCGCAGGATGGCAAATGAAAAGATTTTCCAATCACATAACACGAGGTTATGCGTGCCAGAATCGCCCCATGAACCTCAGGCAGATGGAAGTCTTTCGCGCGGTCATGCTGACCGGCGG
The DNA here is from genome assembly GCA_020161775.1 of Pseudomonadota bacterium. GTDB lineage: Bacteria > Pseudomonadota > Gammaproteobacteria > Burkholderiales > Burkholderiaceae_C > RAM1. Next base: position 79,363 of record JAIUOW010000022.1, on the reverse strand, counting down.
CGTGGGTGGCGCGGCGCAGCTGCTGCATGTCTCGCAGCCCGCCATCAGCAAGGTGCTGGCCCAGGCGCAAAAGCAGGCCGGCTTTGCGCTGTTCGAGCGCGTCAAGGGCCGGCTGCTGCCCACGCCCGAAGGCCAGCAGCTGCACCAGGAAATCGACGCCCTGTGGCGGGGCGTGGAGCGCGTGCGCGATGTCTCGCGCAGCCTGGCCGCGCCGCGCACCGGCACGTTGCGCCTCGCCGTGTCAGCCAGCCTGGCCTCCTACCTGGTGCCGCGAACCATCGCGCTGCTGTGCAGCCGCTTTCCCGGGCTCAAGAGCCACATGGACATCCTGATCGCACCCATCATGGTGGAGGCGCTGCTGGACAACACGGTGGACCTGGGCGTGGCGCTGCAGCCCAACGACCACCCCAACCTGCAGTCCGTGCAGGACTGGCGCTGCGCGTTTGCCTGCGTCATGCCCGAGAAGCACCCGCTGGCGCGCCTTGAAACCGTGCGCGCGGCGGACCTGCGTGGCCACCGCATCATCACCTCGGGCCCGCACTCACCCTACGGCCAGGCGCTGCTGCGCGCCTACGGCCGCGAAGCGGACCGCCTGGCACTGGATTTGACCGTGCGTTCATCCACTTCGGCCTGCTGGTATGCCCAGGCAGGCGCGGGCGTGGCGGTGGTGGACCGCGCCGCCGTGGCGGGGCAGAGCTTCCATGGCCTGGCCGTGCGGCCATTCCACAGCCGCGAGCGGCTGGTGGTCAGCATCCTGCGCAACCGCTACCGGCCCATGTCGGCGGTGCAGCAGGCGTTCTGCGAGGTGTTCGGCAGCGTCTGGAAGGACGCCATGGGCAAGGACTGAGAGCCCCCTGCGTTCGGCCTGGCCTATTCCGCCTTGATGTTCGCCGCGCGGATGATGCGCGCGTTGTTGTCCGACTCGACAGCGATCTGCCTGCCGAAATCGGCCGCGCTGCCGCCGGTGGGCACGTTGTCGCTGCCGGTCAGGCGGGCGCGGATGTCGGGCAATGCCAGCGCCTTGTTGATCTCGGCGTTCAGGCGCTGCAGCACGGGCTGGGGCACGCCCGCGGGCGCAAAGACGCCAAACAGCGACGTGAGGTTGGCTGCGGCGTGGCCCAGCTCGCCCAGCGTGGGCACGTCGGGCAGGGTGTCCAGCCGCGCGGGTGCGCCCACGGCCAGCGCGCGCAGCTTGCCGGATTTGATGTGCTGCATGACCGCCGGTGACGCATTGGTGGACAGGATCTCGAACTGGCCCGACAGGGCGTCGTTCATCTGCTGCGCGCCGCCCTTGTAGGGCACATGGGTGATGTCCACCTTCGCGCCCGCCTTGAGCTGCTCCAGCATGATGTGCCCGAGCGACGCGGGGCCGGACGTGGCCCAGCGCACCGCACCGGGCTTGCCGCGCGCCGTGGCCAGCAGTTCGTTGAAGTCCCTGGCCGGCGTGGCCGTGGTGGCCAGCAGCAGCACCGGCGAATACATCACGCTGGCCACCGGCGCGATGTCCTTCACCGGGTCGAAGGGTGACTTGCCCAGGTGCGGGTTCAGCGCCAGCGGGCTGATGGCGGCAAAGCCCAGCGTGTGTCCATCAGGCGCCGCCTTGGCCACCGCGTCCATGCCGATGCCACCGCTGGCGCCAGCCTTGTTCTCCACCACCACCGGCTGGCCCAGCGGGCCAGCCAGCTTGTCGGCCAGCGCACGCGCCACCACATCGCTCACGCCGCCGGGCGGGTAGGCCACCACCAGGCGGATGGGTTTGGCAGGCCAGGCCTGTGCGGTGGCAAGGGCAGGCAGCAGCGCCAGTGCGGCGGCACCCAGGACATGGCGGCGGGACGGCAGGGTCATCTTCAGACAGGCTCCGGCAGGTATCAGTCAAGTTCGAGCTTGCGCTCGCGGATCAGCTTGGCCCACTTTTCGTTGTCGGCCTTCACAAAGGCCGAAAAACCGGTGGGGCCCTGCGAATGTACTTCAGCCCCGGCACCGGCGAACTTGGCTTTCACCTCGGGCTGGGCCAGCACCTTGGCCAGCTCGGCGGCCAGCTTGTCCACCACCTCCCTGGGCATGCCGGCGGGCCCCACCAGGCCCTGGAAGCCCACGGCCTCCATGGCGCCCAGGCCCAGCTCGCGCACGGTCGGCACATCAGGCAACTGCGGATCGCGTTTGGGCCCGGTCACGGCCAGTGCCTTGAGCTTGCCGCCCTTGACCTGCGGCAGCAGCACGGTGCCCGCGTCAATCAGCAGCTGCGTCTGCCCGCCGATCAGGTCCTGCATGGCCGGCGCGCTGCCCTTGTAGGGCACGTGCGTCACGTCCAGCCCCGCGGCCTGGTTCATCAGCTCCCCGTTCAGGTGGGTGGAGGTGCCCGCGCCCCCGGAGGCGAAGTTCACGCGGCCCGCATTGGCCTTGGCCCACGCCACCCATTCCTTGAGGTCCCTGGCCGGGTGATCAAGCCGCGTGACGGCGATGTAGCTGCCCTGGCTGATCTGGCCGATGTAGGTGAACTGCTTGAGCGGGTCGTACGGCATCTTGCGTTGCAGGTAGGGCGCAATCGCGAACGGCCCGGTGTTGGCCAGCAGGATAGTGTAGCCATCCGGCGCGGCGCGCGTCAGCTCGGTGGCGGCCAGCATGCCGCCGGCCCCCGGTTTGTAGTCCACCACGATCTGCTGCTTGAGCGCCTCCTGCAACGGCACCTGCACGGTGCGGGCCGCAAAGTCGATGCCGCCACCGGGCGGGTAGCCCACGATCAGGCGGATGGGTTTGGCGGTGGGCCAGGCCTGCGCCATGGCCAAAGTCACGGCGCCCAGCAAGGCTGCGCCGGCAATGAGTTTCTTCATGCGGTGTCTCCGTTTGTTGTTGGCAGGTACCGCTTCATTATGGACAGCGACAGCACGGTACGGGTTACCAATAGGGTACGAGCACACTTCTTCCCGTCGGCAAGGACGGGGGGTACACCTGAACGCAGGCTGCAAGGTTGTGGGTGGGGCTGCTGGCGCGCCTCTGCGGCGCCGAGCAGCGCAGAACTGTGGGGGCAGTCCGCCCACCGGGCGGACCGGGGTTTGGGCGATTTATGGAATGGCGCGCATCAGCGCCATTGCGAAGCGCTCAAACCCCGCCCCGCAGGGCGAGCAGCGCAGGGAACCCGTAGCGCAGCGGAGGGCGTTGCAGTGAAGCGCCAGCAGCCCCACCCACAACCTTGCGTACAAAATCAAGACCTACACCTATCCCCGTGGATGATGCTGCGCATGCAGCGCCTTGAGACGTTCGCGCGCCACATGGGTGTAGATGGTCGTCGTGGAAATGTCCGCATGCCCCAGCAGCATCTGCACCGCGCGCAGGTCGGCGCCGTGGTTGAGCAAATGCGTGGCAAACGCATGGCGCAGAGTGTGGGGCGACAGCGGCGCGGTGATACCGGCTGCTTTCGCATGCTTTTTCACGATCATCCAGAACATCACCCGGCTCATGCCGGCGCCGCGCGCGGTGACGAACAGGTCGTCGCTCTGCTGGCCGTCCAGGATGGCCGCGCGCGCCTGCCCCAGGTAGCGCGTGATCCAGTCGCCCGCCACCTGGCCAAACGGCACCAGGCGCTCCTTGCTGCCCTTGCCCAGCACGCGCAGCACACCTTCGTTCATGCTGACGTTGAAGGTCTTGAGCGTGACCAGCTCGCTCACGCGCAGGCCGCTGGCGTACATCAGCTCCAGCATGGTGCGGTCGCGCAGGCCCAGCGGCGTGTCCACGTCCGGCGCGCCCAGCAGCAGTTCCACCTGTGCCTCGGTCAGCGTCTTGGGCACGCGCAGCGGCTGGCGGGCAGACTGCAGCTTCATCGTCGGGTCCACGCTGATGAGCCGCTCGCGCAGCGCCCAGCGGAAATAGCGCTTGAACACCGTGAGCCGCCGGTTGGCCGTGGTCGCGCGGCTTTGCGCGTGGCGGGCTGCGAAGTAGGCGTTGAGGTCCTCCTCTGACGAGCCGTCCAGCGCGGTGCCGTGCGGCGCCAGCCATCGGCTGTACAGCGTGAGGTCGCGCCGGTAGGCGGCCAGCGTGTTCTTCGCCAGGCCCTCTTCCAGCCACAGCGCGTCGATGAAGGCGTCAATGCTGTCGCTGCCGGGGGTGCTCATGCCCGCACGATAGCAAACCGCAGCGCGCGCCCCAAAAAAAGACCGCCCGAAGGCGGTCTGTGAAACAGAAGGAGGCAAGGCCCAGTCGCCGCCGGGCCGCCCCAAGGCGACTGCGGCCCCCTCGGGGGGGCAGCGCAGTACACGCAGTGACAAGCGTGGGGGCCTTTCAATCCAGCTTGAGCTTGGCGGAGTCCACCACCTTCTTGTAGACCTCGTATTCGGCCTTGATCTGGGCGGCAAACTGGTCGGGCGTGTTGCCGATCACGATGGAGCCGGTGTCTTCGATGCGCTTGCGCACGGCCGGATCCTGCAGCACCTTGGCGGTGGCCTGGTAAATCTTGTCCACCACGTCCTTGGGCATGCCCTTGGGACCCAGGATGCCGTAGTAAGCCATGCGGTTCACGGGCTCCAGGCCCACTTCCTTGAAGGTGGGTACGTTGGGCAACGCAGCCAGGCGCTGGGGCGCGGCCACCACGATGGGCACCAGGCGGTTGTCCTTGATGAAGGGCAGCGCCGACGGCAGGTTGTCAAAGATCATCGGGACCTGGCCGGCCACGGTGTCGTTCAGGGCCGGGCCTGCGCCGCGGTACGGAATGTGCGTGACGAAGGTGCCCGACAGGTTCTTGTACAGCTCCATCTGCAGGTGGCCGATGCCACCGGTGCCGGACGACGAATACGAGTAGCGGCCCGGTGCCTTCTTGAGTTCGGCCACGTAGGACTTGTAGTCCTTGGCCGGGAAGCTGGGATGCACCGCGATCACGTTCGGCGTGGCCGCGATGTTGATGATGGGCGTGAAGTCCGTCGTGGGGTTGTACGGGATCTTGGGGTTGATCGCCGGGTTGGCTGCGGTGGTGGACACCGTGGCCATGCCCAGCGAGTAGCCGTCGGGCGCGGCGCGCACGGTTTCGGTGGCGCCCACCACGCCGCCGCCGCCAGCCTTGTTCTCGACGATCACGCTCTGGCCCAGGGCCTTGCCCAGCGGCTCGGCAATGACGCGCGCGATGATGTCGGTGGTGCCACCGGGCGCGAACGGCACCTGCAGGCGGATGACCTTGTTGGGATAGGCTTGGGCAAAGGCGCTGCCCGTGGCCGCAGCGGCCAGGGTCAATACGAACCAGTGACGACGTTGCATGTGTGTTCTCCTTGATGACTTGAAATAACGGGGACAGCGAATGCTAGACGCAGATTCCGTGCCGCCATGGTGTGGATTACACATAAGGGCTTACCCCTAAACAGCAGGTATTCTCGGGCCGGTGAACTACGCCCAACTGCTCTTTCCCGACTTCTCGCTCATCCTGTGCGGCTTCCTGGTATGCCGCTACACCGCCCTGAACCGCACGGTATGGGAGCAGGTGGAAAGCCTGGTGTACTACTTCCTGTTTCCGGTGCTGCTGTTTCACAGCATCGTCAAAAGCCCGCTGGACCTGGGCGCTGCCTCCAGCCTGATCGGCGCCGGGCTGCTGCTGGGCGTGAGCGGCATTGCGCTGGCCTACAGCCTGCCGCACCTGCCGCTGCTGGGCCGGCACATCGACCGGCGTGACCACGCGGCCAGCGCGCAGGTGGCGTTCCGCTTCAATTCATTCATCGGGCTGGCGCTGGCCGAGCGGCTGGCGGGCGCGCAGGGCCTGCTGCTGATCGCGGTGCTGATCGGCGTGTGCGTGCCGCTGTTCAACACCGGTGCCGTCTGGCCCATGGCCCGGCATGCGCAGCGCGGCTTCGCGCGCGAGCTGGTGCGCAACCCGCTGATCATCGCCACCGCCACGGGGCTGGCCGCCAACCTGCTGGGTTTTTCCATGCCGGTGTGGCTGGAGCCCACCGTCACGCGCATTGGCGCGGCGTCGCTGGCGCTGGGCCTGATGGCCGCCGGTGCGGGCATGCAGTTCAGCATGCTGGCCAGCGGCAAGACGCTGGCGGTGGCGGTGCTGGGCATCAAGCACATCGCCATGCCGCTGATGGCGCAGGGCTGCGCGCTGCTGTTCCGGCTGGATTTCTTGCAGACCACGGTGCTGCTGGCGTTCTCTGCCCTGCCCACCGCGTCCAGCTGCTACGTGCTGGCCGCGCGCATGGGCTACAACGGCGCCTACGTAGCCGGGCTGGTCACGCTGTCCACCCTGCTGGGCATGGTGAGCCTGCCGTTCGCGCTGGGCGTGTTGCGTTAGCATCTGCGGCTTCAGGACTTGCACCGGATTTGCCCATGAAACACCTCACGCGCACCGCCCTGTGTGCCGTCCTCGCACTGACCGGGCTGCAGGCCCATGCGCTGTACCGGTGCGGCAGCGTGTACCAGGACCGCCCCTGCGACAGCAGCGTCGAACAAAAGCAGCTCATGAAGTCGGGCGCGGTCATCGTCACCCCGGCCACACCCGCCCCCAAGCCGGCCGCGCCCGCTGCACCGGCTGCGGCTGCTGCACCTGTCAAAGCCGCCCCTGCCCCTGCCGCTGCTCCCTCCACTGCGCCAGCGCCTGCGGCAGCAGTTGCACCAGCCGCACCAGCCGCACCAGCCGCACCCGCCGCACCCGCCAAGCCCGCCGTCGTGGCCGCGCCGCCGGTGGCAGCTGCAACGCCGACCGCGCCAAAGCAGGCGGCCCCGGCAGCCCCGCCCGCTCCCGCCCCGTCGGCCGCTCCCGCTCCCGCTCCCGCTGCGGCTGCGGCCGCCGCTGCTGTTGCAGCGGCCAGGTCGCTACCCAGCGGCAACAGCAAGGCCCGTTGCGCCCTGCTGGGCACGCAGCTGGACAGCGTGGAGTCCAAGGCCCGCGCTGGCGGCACGGCTGCCGACATGGAACGCTTCGCGCAGGAGCGGCGCGCGGTGCAGAAGTCGCTGGTGAACGCGGGCTGCTGAGCGCGCCCGTGCGGGCAGCGGGGGCGCTTTACGCCGCCAGTGCCCAGTCGATGTGCTCGGCCAGCAGTTCGCTGGCATCCGCGCGCCGGGCCTGCAGGGCCGCGCGCAGCGCTGGGTCATCCGATACGCGCAGTGCATTGCCCAGCGCCACCGCCACATTGCGCAGCCAGCGCGCGTGGCCGATACGGCGGATGGCGCTGCCTTCGGTATGGCGCAGGAAATCCGCCTCGCTCCAGCCCCACAGCGTGAGCAGTTGCTGGCCCGTCAAGCCCTTGCGTTCGTCAAAATCAGGCAAGGCATTGCGCTGCGCGAACTTGTTCCAGGGGCAAGCCAGCTGGCAGTCGTCGCAGCCGTAGATGCGGTTGCCCATCTGGGCGCGCAGCGGCACGGGAATCGGCCCCGCATGCTCGATGGTCAGGTAGGAAATGCAGCGCCGCGCATCCAGCTGGTGCGCCGCCACGATGGCTTGCGTGGGGCACACGTCCATGCAGGCGGTGCAGCTGCCACAGTGCGCGCCGGCGGCTTCGCTATGCGGCAGGTCCAGGTCCACGTAGATCTCGCCCAGAAAGAACATGGAGCCAGCCTCGCGGTTGAGCACCAGCGTATGCTTGCCGCGCCAGCCCTGGCCGCTGCGCGCGGCCAGCTCGGCCTCCAGCACGGGGGCTGAATCCGTGAAGACGCGGTGCCCGAATGGCCCCACCTCCTGTGCGATGCGTTCCTGCAGCTTCTGCAGGCGCTGGCGCAACACCTTGTGATAGTCCCGACCGCGGGCGTACAGCGACACCACGCCTTCATGCGGGCGCGCCAGCCGCGCAAATTCAACCGCCTGCCAGTCCGCTGGAGTGGCCTGGCCCAGGTAGTCCATGCGCGCGGTGATCACGCTGACGGTGCCTGGCACCAGCTCGGCGGGGCGGGCGCGCTTCATGCCATGCGCGGCCATGTAGTGCATGTCACCATGGAACCCGCGAGCCAGCCAGGCGCTCAAACCGGGCTCGGCCGAGGACAAATCCACACCGGCCACGCCGATTTGGGAAAATCCCAACGAACGGGCCCATGCCCGGATGTTTTCCACCAGACGAGGACCGTCGATCTGACTGCTGCTGAACGCCACGCGCCGATTGTAGAAACCATGCCGACCCGGGTGCTGGCCTGGCCGGCCGAGGACGACACGCGCGCCTTTGCGCAGCGCCTGGCCGGCTCGCCCGCCGTGCGCAACGCCTTCATTGAGCTGCACGGCGACCTGGGCGCGGGCAAGACCACGCTGGTGCGCCACCTGCTGCGCGCCCTGGGTGTGCAAGGCCGGGTGAAAAGCCCGACCTATGCCGTGGTGGAGCCGCATGAAGCGCCGGGCCTGGCGATCTGGCACTTTGACTTCTACCGCTTCACCGACCCGCGCGAATGGGAAGACGCGGGATTTCGCGACGTGTTCGCCAGCCCCGGCCTGAAGCTGGCCGAATGGCCGCAAAACGCAGCGCCGGTGCTGCCCGTGGCCGACCTGGTGATCCGCATTCAAGCCGGGCCCGACGACGCCCGCACCGCCACGCTGACCGCGCAGACCGCCACCGGCCGCGCCCTGCTGGAAGACGCCACCGCATGACGCCGCGCCCCCTGCCCTCGCGCCGCGCCGTGCTGCAGGCCGGCACCCTGGTGCTGCTGCTGGGGCGCGCGCACATCGCCCGCGGCGCCACCATCCTGGCGGTGCGCATCTGGCCGGCGCCCGACTATTCCCGCGTGACGATCGAATCCGACGGCCAGCTCAGCACCAAACAGATCTTTGTGGCCAGCCCGCCACGGCTGGCGGTGGACATCGAAGGCATCGAGCTCAACCCGGCGCTGCGTGAGCTGGTGGCGAAGGTCAAGGCCGACGACCCGTACATCACCGGCATCCGTGCCGGCCAGAACGCGCCCGGCGTGGTGCGCCTGGTGCTGGACCTGAAGCAGCCGGTGCTGCCGCAGGTGTTCACCCTGCCACCGGTGGCGGCCTACCAGCACCGGCTGGTGCTGGACCTGTACCCGGCCCAGGCCGCCGACCCGCTGGCGGCGCTGATTGCCGAGCGGCTGAAGGACAGTTCCGCGCCAGCGCCGGGGCCTTCGCAAACGGCGGTGCCCGCGCCCGACCCGCTGGGCGAGCTCATGGCCAGGCAGGCCGCGCGCGCACCTACCCGGCCATCTGCCGTGCCGCCCGCCCCGGCAACCAGCCCCGCGCCGGCCCAGCCTGCGGCCGTGGCCACCACCCCGGCGGCCACTGACCGGCTCATCATCATCGCGCTGGACCCGGGCCACGGCGGCGAAGACCCGGGCGCCATCGGCCCCGGTGGCACGCGCGAAAAGGACGTGGTGCTGCAGATCGCCCACCGCATGCGCGAGCGCATCAACGCCACCACGATCAACGGCAGCCCCATGCGCGCGTTTCTCACGCGCGATGCCGACTTCTTCGTGCCGCTGCACGTGCGCGTGCAAAAGGCCAGGCGCGTGCAGGCCGACCTGTTCGTCAGCATCCATGCCGATGCGTTCTTCACGCCCCGCCCGCAAGGTGCCAGCGTGTTCGTGCTAAGCGAGCGCGGCGCGTCCAGCTCGGCCGCGCGCTGGCTGGCCGACAAGGAAAACGCCGCCGACGCCGTGGGCGGCCTCAACGTGCGCGCCCGCGACGCCCAGGTGCAGCGCGCGCTGCTGGACATGAGCACCACGGCCCAGATCAACGACAGCCTGAAGCTGGGCGGCGCGCTGCTGGGCGAGATCGGCAAGGTCGGCAAGCTGCACAAGCCCCGGGTGGAACAGGCCGGCTTCGCGGTGCTGAAAGCGCCCGACATTCCCAGCGTGCTGGTGGAAACGGCATTCATCAGCAACCCGGACGAGGAAGCCAGGCTGAAAAGCGAGGACTACCAGGAGCAACTGGCCGACGCGCTGATGCAGGGCATCAGGCGTTACTTTGCCGCCAACCCGCCGCTGGCGCGCAACCGGCCGGTCTGAAAGCAACCGGCCGCAGGCGGGCTGCGCCGACGCTGCACGGCGGCGCTTTCCTACACGCCGCGCGAGGTGCCGGCCCTACAGTTCACCCACAGGCCGAGCATCCGGTTTGCCACCCGAAGGCCTGCAACTTAACAACGAGGTGAACAAGATGACCAAGACGAAACTGATGATCGCGGCCACCGCCGCTTCGCTGATGGCCCTGACGGGCTGCTCGTCCAACCCGTCCAGTGCCCAGATCGGCACCGGCGTGGGCGCGGTGGTGGGCGGCGTGGCGGGCAGCGCACTGGGCGGCACGGCCGCCACGGTGGGTGGCGCCGCCGCTGGCGCCCTGATCGGCAACGAGCTGGGCAAGCGCCAGGACCGCAAGTAAATGGACCGCGAACCCACGGGGCCCGCCCGGCCTACACCGGGTAAATCAGCGAGTTGAGGACCATCTCGCTGTCGTACACACAACGCCGGCTTGCGAACAGCAAGCCGGCGTTGCCACGTACCAGGGTATCGATGTAGCGGCCCACGTTGTAGACCTCGCTGGTGGCGCCGGGCTTGGTGCGAAACACCGCATAGCTCGCCTCGGCGCGGATCACGCCACCGTCCGTGCCCAGCACGCGTGCCGGCCCCACCACATGCCGTGTGTAGTACGGCCCGTGGTAGATGGTCTGGGTGATGCCGTACACGCGGTCCTTCATCATGCCCTTGCTCTCCAGCGCCATCAAACACAGCGGCAGCTGGCGGTCGAAGTTCTCGCGTGCCTGCACGTGGTAGCAGCCGTCGTCGGTGAAGAACTCTGGCCAGTCGCCAAAGCGCTTTTCGTCCAGCGCGGCGGCATAGTCTGCGTTCAGGCGGTTGATCTCGGCATGCAGCTGCCAGTCGGTTGTGCTTGCGGGTTCGTTCATACCGCCATCACCTTCTTCCAGTAGGCATACATCGAGCGGATCAGTGTCTCGGTCACCATGTGTTCGGTCATCTCGGTGCCGGTGCCGCCCAGCTCGCACAGCGTGCTGCCGCCCTCGCCCGCCTGGCGAAAGCCGTCCTGGCTGAACTCGATCACTTCGCCGTCGTCGGCGCTCACAAAACCCGCGGGGCCGAACAGGTTGGCCTGGCGCAGGCGGCGCTGCGTCATTTCGGGCGTGTCATCGGCAAAGCCGAAATGCGTCCAGACAAAATCAAACTCGCCCTCGCCGCGCGGCACGATGTGGCGCGTGCTCAGTGAGTTGACCTGCTGCTGGATGATCAGGCTGGGAAACAGCGTGATCATGGTGACCGTGGGCATGATGTCCTCGCCACGCTTCTGCGGGTCGGGGATCTTCCACCAGGGCTCGGGCACCACGTCCAGCAGGCGGTCGTCGTGCAGCGTCATGTTGGCCTTGAAGCTGGTCACACCCTCGGTCACGGCGGTGTTCTGGCCACCTTCATTGCGGCGGGAGATCATCACCGCATGCCGGCCATGCGCGTCCATCACCATGCGGCTCTTCTGGTCGGCGCGCCACAGGCCGAAGGTCACGAACCAGGTGTGCAACAGGCCCGGGTGATAGGGGTCCTTGATGTTTTCCATCATGAGCTTCCAGTTGCCCGGAATGCGCTGGCGGTTGTAGCCCAGCAGCGTGAGCTGGCGCCCCTTGAAAATGCGGTCCAGCCAGGGCATCACATCGGCGCCCAGGTAGTCCTCCAGCGGCTCGGCCGTGTCGCTGAAGGTGGCGAACACCAGGCCGTGCAGCACGGCCACGCGCAGCCGGGTCAGGCCGTTGGCCTTGAGGTCAAAGTCCGCCGGCATGCCCCCGTTCACGCACTCACCGTCCTTCACGCCATCCTTGAACGGCAGGCCGGCCAGCTCGCCGTTGAGCTTGTACGTCCACTGGTGGTAGGGGCAGACAAAGCTGCGCGCATTGCCGTGCGGCTGCTGGCAAAAGCGCACGCCACGGTGGGCGCAGCGGTTTTCAACGACGCGCACGCCGCTGTCGGTGCCGCGGTCCCTGGGCGCAACCCGGTCGCGCACCATGATCACCTGGCGCTCGCCAACAAAGCTCAGCTTGAAGTCGCCGGTGTTGGGGATCTCCGCTTCCAGGCCCACGTAGCACCAGTGCGCGCCGTAGAAGATCTTGTCCAGCTCGCGCTGGTACAGCTGCGCGTCGGTATAGGCCCAGAAGGGCACGCGGCTGGAGCCAGGCGTGGCCCAGCGCGACAAGGTGTCAGGTGCGTTCATGGCGGCGTCTCCTGCGCCATATCATACGCATGCTTATTAATTCTGCGAAGCCACCGTGCGATGCGGCCCTGCGCTGCTATTCCATGCGCATGCCAGCCACGCCAAGGCGCCGGTTGCCGGCCCATTCCTGTGCAATGCGGCGGGCAAATTCAGCGCGGCTGCCGTCAAACGGCAGGTTGTCAGACGCAACAATGCGTTCGCGCAAAGCCGGCTCGGCCAATGCACCGTGGATCCCGGCATGCAGCCGGTCCAGCACCACCGCCGGTGTGCGCCCCGGCGCAAACACCCCGAACAACGACGAAATATTGGCCTGCGGCAGGCCCAGTTCGGCAAAGGTCGGTACCCCCGGCAGCACGTCCAGCCGCTGCGGCGCGCCCACGGCCAGTGGTGCAAGCCGGCCAGCAGCCACATGGCCCAGCTGCGCCGGCGCGACGTTGGTGGACAGCAGCTCGAACTGCCCGGCCAGCGCATCGTTGATCTGCTGGCCGCCGCCCTTGTAGGGCACATGCGTCACCCGCACCCCCGCGCCCGACTGCACCTGCTCCAGCACCAGATGCCCGGCGGTAGCCACGCCCGACGTGGCCCAGCGCAGCGCGCCGGGGCGCGCCCTGGCCTGGGCCAGCAACCCGGCAAAGTCGCGCCCGGCAAACGCAGGCGTGCCCACCAGCAGCACCGGCGTGAACATCACGCCCGCCACCGGCGCAATGTCATGGAAAGGGTGATACCCCACCGGACCCAGGTGCGGGCGCAAGGTCAGCGGGCTGATGGCCGAGAACGCCAGCGTGTGGCCATCCGGCACAGCCTGGGCCAGCGCCTGCAGCCCCACACTGCCGCCACCTCCGGCGCGGTTTTCCACGCGCACCGGGACGCCCAGGCGGGTTTGCAGCGAATCCGCCAGGGCGCGTGCCATGCCGTCGCTCAGGCCCCCCGGGGGGTACACCACGATGATGCGCAGCGGCTGCGAGGGCCAGCGGCGCTGGCTGGCCACGGTGGCCGCCGCGCCTGCCGCGCCCGCCAGCGCCAGCCCGGCCACGACCTGGCGGCGCCTCACGCAGCGCCCCGGCGCGCCAGCCGCGCGGCGGTCTTGCGCGCAATGGCCAGGAAGCGGGCCACCGGCCCACCGATGTCGGTGCCGCGGTACACCAGCGTCAGCGGCGCGTCCAGCCGCGCGCTTTCCAGCAAGGGCAGGTACACGATGGCCTGGCTGTGCTGGCCCTGCATGGACGCCGGTACCACCGACACGCCCGCACCCGCGGCCACCAGGTTCAGGCTGGTGCCCATGCGGCCGACTTCGGCGGCAATGCGCGGCTGCAGGCCCTGCTCCTCGCACAGCGCCAGCAGGTTGGCATACAGGCCGGGCGCGCCGGGCCGGCGCACCAGGATGAAGCCGTCATCGCGCAGGTCCGCCAGCGCCACGGGCGCCGCTCGGGCCGGCCTGCGCCGCGCCAGGGCATGGTCACGCGGCACGGCCACCACCACCGGCTCGCGCAGCAGCGCCTCGAATTCCAGCCCCGGCGGACGCGCCACCGGCACGCGGATCAGCCCGCAATGCAGCCGCTGCGCCGCCACCGATTCAGTGATGCCCGCGGCGTTGTCCTCGGTGAGCGACAGCGTCACGCCGGGCTGGCTGCGCCGGCATTCACGCAGCGCCTCGGGCGTGAACGCATGGGCTGCCGCCGAACTGGTAAAGCCGATGTTGAGCTGGCCCAGCTCGCCGCGCGCCACCCTTGCCATGCGCTGCGTCATGGCGGCCACGCCGTCCATCAGGCGCTGCGCCTCCAGCTGGAACTGCCGGCCAGCCTCGGTCAGCGACACGCCCTTGGGATGGCGCTGCAACAGCACCACGCCCAGCTCGGCCTCCAGTGCCTTGATCTGCTGGCTCAGGGGCGGCTGCTGGATGCCCAGCGCCTGGGCCGCGCGCGTCATGTGACCGGCCTGGGCAACCGCGAGAAAGTACCGAAGGTGGCGCAACTCCATATTTATAAAGTATCAGGACAAGCTGCTCAGTATATTTGACGCAAGGTGCAATGCCACCTATGGTGCGGCCCATAGTCCTGCTCACAAGGAGACATGCATGAACCCATCGATGCCCGCGCGGCTGCTGGCTTTGCTGGCCCTGGTTGCCAGCGTTGCTGCCCACGCCCAGACCGCCCCGAAACCCCTGGCCTGCCCGAAGGAAGTACCGGCGGGCAGCCAATGCTTTACCAGCGAAGACCCGCTGGGCGGCTTTTACTGGATGGCCCTGCCCGCCGGCTGGAACAAGGACAGCGGCGTGCTGGTGGTGCATGCCCATGGCGGCCCGGCCGACACCGGCCCCGCCAAATTCGAGCGCGGCGAGGAGGACCTCAAGCGCTGGGCGATCACGGTGCGCGCCGGTTACGCCTGGGTAGGCCACACCTACCGGCGTGGCGGCTTTGGCGTGACCATGGCGGCCGAGGACACCGAGCGGGCGCGCCAGTATTTTGTGCAGCATTTCGGGCAGCCGCGGCGCACGCTGCTGCACGGCCAGAGCTATGGCGGCGGTGTGGCGTCCAGGGCCGCCGAGCTGTATGCCACGGTGGACGGGCCCGGCGGCAAGGTGCGCGGCCCTTACGACGCCGTGCTGCTGACCAGTGGCGTGCTGGGCGGCGGCACCCGGGCCTATGACTTCCGCCTGGACCTGCGCGCGGTGTACCAGTACGTCTGCAAAAACCATCCCAAGGCCGACGAGCCTCAATACCCGCTGTGGCAGGGCCTGCCGATGGACAGCAAGCTCACCCGTGCCGAACTGGCCACACGCGTGGACGAATGCACTGGCGTGCGCAAGCCGGCGGCGCAGCGCACCGACGCGCAGAAAGCCAACCTGGCCACCATCGTCAACGTCATCCGCATCGAGGAACGCTCGCTGATCGGCCACCTGAACTGGGCCACCTGGCTGTTTCGCGACGTGACGCAGCTGCGCCTGGGCAACCGCAACCCGTTCGGCAATGCCAACGTGGTGTACAAGGGCTCGGCCAATGACGCGGCGCTGAACGCAGGCGTGCCGCGCTACACGCCCGACCCGGCCGCCGTGGCCGAGCTTGCCAGGGACAGCGATCCGCAAGGTACGGTGAATGTGCCCGTGCTGTCGCTGCACGCCATCAAGGACCCGACCGCCTTCGTGGAACTGCAGTCTGCCTATCGCGATGTGCTGCAGCGCGCCGGCACGGCCCACCTGCTGGTGCAGACCTACAGCGATGAAGCCGAGCACAGCTACCTGGCCGAAGCGCAATACCCCGCCCTGTTCACGGCCCTGCTGGACTGGGTGGACCGGGGCGCCAAGCCCACGCCGCAGTCCATCCTGGCGCTGTGCAAGGGCTATGAAGCGGCCTACAGCAGCGCCTGCAAGCTGTTGCCGGATTACCAGAGCCCGCCGCTGGCCAGCCGGGTGGCGCCGCGCTGAGGCTTGTCAGTCGCGCAACACGTGCAGCACTTCGGAGCGGTACTCGCGGCTGTACAGGATCAGCACCACCATCGCGGCCGCCAGTGCAAAGGCCAGTGGCGAAAAGAACCACGCGATGGCGGCAAACGCAAAGTAATAGGACCGCACCCCGTCGTTGAAGGTCTCCGCCGCCATGCCCAGCAGCGTCCCGGCGCGGTCGGCAAAGTGCGCGCGGTCGAACTTGCCGCTGTCAAAGTCCTTAGGGTCGGGCATGGAGCCGATCACCAGCGCCGCGAAGGTGTACTGCCGCATGGACCAGCTGAAGCGGAAGAACGCATAGACAAAGATCGCCAGCAGCACCAGCACCTTGAGGTCGAACACCAGCATGGTGGTTCGCACCGCGAACGGGATTTCGCGCACAAAGTCGGCGGCCTTGTCGGTCGTGCCCAGCAGGGCCAGCAGGCCGCCGATGATGATGATGGTGGTGGACGCAAAGAACGAAGGGCTGGTCGACAGCGTCTGCGTGATGATGCCGTCCAGCACGCGCGGGTCGCGCGCGGTGGCCTGCAGCATCCAGTAGCGCCGGTAGCGGTTGGTCGTCTGCAGCAGCGACGCATAGCGTTCGCCACGGTGGCGCGCAAACCAGGCATAGCCGGACCAGGCGGCAAAGAACCAGATGACGGCAGCCCAGTCGTACCAGGGCAGGATCTCAAGGACTTTCATGCCCGCATGGTACGGGCGTTCGCCGGGTTCAGGAAGCCGTGAAATGCCGCTCGGGCAAAGGGATGAACTCCGTCTCGCCGGGCACCGGCGCAAAGCGGCCGGCCTCCCAGTCGTCCGCGGCCTGCACGATGCGCTCCTTGCGGCTGGAGACGAAGTTCCACCACATGTGGCGTGGCGCATCCAGCGGTTCGCCGCCGATCACCACAAAGCGCGCGGCAGCGTCCGGCGCGGCCAGGGTGCTGGTGACGCCCGGCGTCAGCACCGCCATGGTCTGCGCGGCCTGCGTGCTGCCATCCACCCCCAGGCTGGCGTCCACGGCATATACCGCCAGCTCGGCACACACGGGGGGCAATTGCAGCATCGCGCCCGCGGGCAACTGCACGTCCAGGTACAGGGTCTGCGAGAAGGTGGCCACCGGCGACTTGCGGCCAAACGCCTCGCCAATCAGCACGCGCACCTTGGCGCCATCCACCACCAGCTCGGGGATGTCTGCCGCCGGTGTGTGGGTAAACGAGGGCTCGACCTCTTCAAATTCGCGCGGCAGGGCCGCCCACAGCTGCAGGCCGTGGTTCACATAGGTGCTGCCGCGCAGGTTGTCGGGCTTGCGCTCCGAATGCACGATGCCGCGCCCGGCGGTCATCCAGTTGATGGCGCCGGGCTCGATCTGCTGCACCACGCCCAGGCTGTCGCGGTGCATCATCGCGCCCTCGAACAGGTAGGTCACCGTGGCCAGGCCGATGTGCGGGTGGGGCCGCACATCGCGGTGGTCCTGGGGCCGCTCGGTGGCAGGGCCGAAATGGTCAAAGAAGATGAACGGCCCCACCGAGCGGCGCCGCGCCGCCGGCAGCAGCCGGCGCACGGCAAAGCCGCCACCAAGGTCCTTGGTGTGGCCGTTCAGGATGTCTTCAATGCCCATGACGGTGGTCCTGCGCGAGTGGCGATCTGGCCAGCGTATCAGCCGCGCACGCGCGCTGCAACCTCGGCCACGCGCTTGCCGAACAGCCGGGCCGTTTCCAGGTCTCCCGCGGCCATGTCGTTGGCACCGCTGTCCGACGGCGACTGCGCGATGGCGCCGCTGTACGAGACCAGATAGTTCACGTCGTCACGCTTGGCGGCCTTGGTGTTGGACGGCATCAGGCCCTGGCTGACCCAGATCATGGCGTGCTGCATGGCCAGCGTGAACAGCGTGGTCAGCGTGCCCTGCTTGTCGCCGTTCATGCCCGCGCTGTTGGTAAAGCCGGCGGCGACCTTGTCTTTCCAGCCCTGGGCGAACCACACCTTGGAAGATGCGTCGGCGAATTTCTTGAACTGCCAGCTCACGCTGCCCATGTAGGTGGGGCTGCCGAAGATGATCGCATCGGCCGCAGCCAGCGTTTCCCAGCCGCCTTCGGGCAGGTTGCCTTCGGCATCGATGGCCAGAAGCTGCGCGCCTGCGCCTTCGGCCACGGCCTGGGCCATGCGCTGGGTGTGGCCGTAGCCAGAGTGATAGACAACAACGGTTTTTGCCATGTCAGTTTCCTTGGGAGTTGATGAAAGGGTTGCGGGAAATCACTTGCGCCGGGCGTCCAGGCTGAAGCCGCCGGGGCCAAAGGCCACCAGCGCCAGCAGGCCACCCACGACGGCGATGTTCTTGAAGAAAGCCTGTTGCTGCTGCATCACCTGCTCGGCCGGCACGGACCAGAACGCATGGAAGATGAAGGTGATCACCACGGTGAAGACCGCGATGGCCAGCGCGGCCCAGCGCGTCTGCCAGCCCACCAGCACCAGCAGGCCCAGGCCCAGCTCCACGGCAATGGCAATGGCGGCTGCCACCGCGGGCAGCGGCACGCCCTTGGACGCGATGTAGCCGGTGACGCCGGCAAACGCGGCGATCTTGCTGAACCCCGCGGGCACGAACAGCAGGGCAATCAGTGCGCGGCCGATGAGGGCCAGCGTGTTCTGGGTGGATACGGACGGATTCATGGAAAAGCTCCTCGGTTGGATGAAAGAAAAAAACGGGAAATCAGGCAGCCAGGTCAAACACCAGCACCTCGGCGTCCTTGCCATGGGCCAGGGTCAGTTGTGACTCGTTCTCGATCAGCGCGGCGTCGCCGGTGTGCAGTTGCTGGCCATTGACCTCCAGCGCGCCGCGCACCAGGTGCACATAGGCCTTGCGCGCCGGGTCCAGCGTCAGGCTGGCCGATTCGGCGCCATCAAACAGGCCCGCGCGCAGCGATGCGTCGGCATGGATCGTCACCGAGCCTTGCGCGCCGTCGGGTGAGGCCACCAGGCGCAACGCGCCGCGCTTTTCAGCCTCGGCAAAGCTCTTTTGCTCGTAGCTGGCCGGAATGCCCGTCACATTGGGCTCGATCCAGATCTGCAGAAAGTGCGTGGTCTCGTCCGGCGCATGGTTGAACTCGCTGTGCTGCACGCCACGGCCCGCGCTCATGCGCTGCACGTCGCCGGGCGGGATGCCCTTGACGTTGCCCAGCGTGTCCTTGTGCGCCAGATTGCCCTGTAGCACGTAGCTGATGATCTCCATGTCGCGGTGGCCGTGCGTGCCAAAGCCGGTGCCCGGAGCAATGCGGTCTTCGTTGATGACGCGCAGGTTGCCAAAACCCATGTGCCTGGGGTCGTAGTAGCCGGCAAAGGAAAAGCTGTGGAATGACTTGAGCCAGCCGTGGTCGGCAAAGCCGCGGTCCTGTGATTTGCGAAGGGTCAGCATGGAAGCTCCTTGTGGATGGCGTGGTCTGGTGATGAATGTAGGGGTGGCGCGGCCCGCCGGTGAGCAGCCGGAATTGATGGCATCATTCAAAATATTCGAATATAAATAGCCGATATATGCAAAGAGCGCGCAACGCATTAACCCCGGACGCCCTGGACCTGCTGCAGACCGTGGCGCACAGCGGCAGCTTCGCCGCCGCGGCGCGCGACCTGGGCCTGGTCCCCAGCGCCGTGACCTACCGGGTGCGCCAGATCGAGGACGCGCTGGACGTCTTGCTGTTTGACCGCAGCTCGCGCCAGGCCCGGCTGACCGAGGCCGGCACCGAGCTGCTGCGCGAGGGCGCGCGGCTGCTGGACGACATTGACGCCGTGGCCAACCGCGTGCGCCGCGTGGCCACCGGCTGGGAGCCGCAATTCACCATCGCCGCTGACAGCGTCATTTCGCACGCCACCCTGATGGAGCTGGCCCAGGCCTTTTTCGCACTGGCGCCACCCACCCAGCTGCGCATCCGCCACGAAACGCTCAGCGGCACGCTGGAGGCACTGACCTCCGGCCAGGCCGACCTGGCCCTGGGCGTGAGCCTGGAATCCGGCAACGCCGCAGGCATCCACGGCAAACCGCTGGGCGGGCTTTCCTTCGTGTTTGCCGTGGCGCCGCACCACCCGCTGGCCGCACAGGCCGAGCCGCTGCGCGACGCACTGCTGCAAAAGCACCGCGCCGT
Source organism: Pseudomonadota bacterium (assembly GCA_020161775.1). Classification (GTDB taxonomy): domain Bacteria; phylum Pseudomonadota; class Gammaproteobacteria; order Burkholderiales; family Burkholderiaceae_C; genus RAM1. The sequence goes on along the minus strand of JAIUOW010000022.1, from coordinate 59,697 downwards.
GGCAGTGGCCGACTCGGTGCAGCGCGGCCGTGGGGTCACCATCGGGCTGCTGGGCGGGCAGGACGTCTTCACCGTGCCCAGCATGGCCGCCAAGCTGGACGCCCAGTTGCGCGGACTGGGCTGCGGCTTCCTTCCCGAGCCCATGGCGCGGCCCTATCTGGAAACCGGCCGGCTGGTGGCCCGCCGGGTGGAACGCCCGCCGCGCATCGTGCGCGTGGGCTATGCCTGGCGGGGCGCCGGCGCCAGCACCGCCCAGGGCCGCGCGCTGCAGTGGTGGCTGGGCCAGCTGGAAAGCCAGACCACGCGCACGGCGTTGCTGGAACATCACCGCATAGATCACCGTGTAGAGTAAGCCCACCGGCTTTCGCAAACTGCCTGCACCACAACACGAGACGCTTTCATGCCATCCAGACCCGCTGCTCCCCTCCGGCCCCAACACTTTGCCGTCATTGGCGCCGGCATGGCCGGCATCACCTGCGCGCGCACGCTGGCGCAGGCCGGCCACCAGGTCACGGTGTTCGAGAAAAGCCGCGGGTTTGGCGGGCGCATGTCCACCCGCAGCTCGCCCTTTGGCACGTTTGACCACGGCGCCCAGTACTTCACCGTGCGCGACGCGCGCTTTGCCCAGGCCATTGCCACGGCCAGCGCCACGGTCAAGCCCTGGAGCGCCAACGCCGTGCGCGTGCTGGACCCCCATGGCCGCGTGGCGGAAGCGGCCCTGCCCTCGCCCGAAGCCCACTACGTCGGCACACCCGGCATGAATGCGCTGGTGCGCGCCTGGGCCCAGCCGCTGGCGCAGCAAGGCCGCGTGGAACTGCAGACGCAGGTGACCCGCGTGGAGCGCGACGCGCTGGACGCGCGCCGCTGGCAGCTGCGCACCACGGGCACGGCCGATTCCACCCATGTGTACTCCGGCTTTGACGGCGTGGTACTGGCCCTGCCCAGCGCCCAGGCCCATGCGCTGCTGCAGGCGTCGGCCCTGGCACCGGCGCTGGCGCAGCAGGTAGCCGGCGTGCAGGTTGCGCCCTGCTGGACGCTGATGCTGGCCTATCCCAACGCCGTGCAACCCAACCTGGCCCACCTGGGCCCGCAGTGGAATGCCGCGCTCAGCACCCACCACCGCATTGCCTGGCTGGCTCGCGAATCGTCCAAGCCAGGGCGCGACCCGATCGAACGCTGGACCGTCCAGGCCAGCGCCGCGTGGTCGCGCGAGCACCTGGAAGACGACGCACCGCGTGTGCAGGGCAAGCTGCTCAAGGCCTTTGCCGAAGTCACGGGCATCCGGGCCGAACCGGCCCATGCCGAAGTGCACCGCTGGCGTTATGCGAAGACCGAAACGCCGCTGGGCAAGAGCTTCCTCTGGGACGCGCGCGCACGCATCGGCATCTGCGGCGACTGGTGCCTGGGGCATCGCGTGGAAAACGCGTTTGTGTCGGGGCTGGAGCTGGCGCTGAAGGCCTGCTGACGGGCGTGGGCGACAGCTACATCGGCCGGTTCGCGCCGTCGCCAACGGGGCCGCTGCACGCAGGCTCTTTGGTCGCAGCGCTGGCCAGCTGGCTGGACGCACGCGCGCATGACGGCCGCTGGCTGGTGCGCATGGAGGACGTCGACACACCGCGCTGTATTCCCGGTACAGACCAACTCATCCTGCAGCAGCTGGCCGCCTGCGGGCTCATGCCCGATGAAACCCCGTTGTGGCAATCGCAACGCGGCGCGCTGTACCAGGCCGCGCTGGGCGCACTGACCCACGCAGGCCTGGCCTACCCCTGCACCTGCTCCCGCAAGGACGTTGAAGCGGCGCAGGCCGCGCGTGGCATCGAACGCAGCCGGTTCACCGAGCTGGTGTACCCCGGCACCTGCCGCAACGGCCCCACCCGGCCCGGTCGGCCGCAAGCCTGGCGCCTGCGCGTGCCGGCGGGCACCGTGCACTGGCAGGACAGGCGGCTGGGCCCGCAGCAGCAGGACGTGGCCGCGACGGTGGGCGACTTCGTGCTGCGGCGCGCGGACGGACTGTGGGCCTACCAGTTGGCCGTGGTGGTGGACGACGCCGCGCAGGGCGTGACCCATGTGGTGCGCGGTGCCGACCTGGCGGACAACACCGCGCGCCAGATCGTGCTGCAACGCGCCCTGGGCCTGCCGCTGCCACGCTATCTGCATGTGCCCCTGGTGCTGGGCGCCAATGGCGAAAAGCTGTCCAAGCAAAACGGCGCGCGGGCGCTGGACCTGTCGGCCCCGCTGGCGGCGCTGGGCGCTGCGGCCCAGGTGCTGGGACTGCCCACCGCCACACGGGGCACGCTGGCCGAAGCGCTGGCCCGGTGGGTCACGCAATGGCGTGACTCCTACAATCCCGGTCGTGACTGACGCCGTACCCACCTCCCCGCCCGGCCCGCCGGAGCACATCGCCCACCCCCGCACCGTGCGCACCTTCGTGCGCCGGGCGGGCCGCACCACCTTCGGCCAGGCACGCGCCTTCGAGGAACTGGGCCCGCGCTTCCTGCTGCCGTACACCGGCGCGCCGCTGGACTTTTCCGCTGCATTTGGCCGCAACGCCCCCGTGGTGCTGGAAATCGGCTTTGGCATGGGCGAGGCCACGGCCCACATCGCCGGGCTGATGCCGGACACCAATTTCCTGTGCTGTGAAGTCCATGAGCCTGGCGTGGGCGCCCTGCTCAAGCGCATCGGCGAGCAGGGGCTGGCCAACATCCGCATCCTGCAGCACGACGCCGTGGAGGTGCTGGACAACATGCTGCCGCCGCAAACCCTGGACGGCGTGCATATTTTCTTTCCCGACCCCTGGCACAAGAAGAAGCACAACAAGCGCCGGCTGATCCAGCCCGAGCTGGTGGCGCGCCTGGCGCAACGCCTGCGCCCGGACGGCTACCTGCACTGCGCGACCGACTGGGAACCGTACGCCCGCCAGATGCTGGCGGTGCTGGGCGCCGAGCCGCTGCTGCGCAACACGGCGGACGGTTTTGCGCCCAAGCCGGCCTACCGGCCGCTGACCAAGTTTGAAAACCGGGGCCTCAAGCTGGGCCACGGCGTCTGGGATCTGGTGTTCACGCGCGTGTGAGGGTGCTCACACCCGCGTGAGGGGTATTGCAACGCGTGTGATTGGCGCGACAGGTTGCTAGGTGATGCTGGCAAACTTCATTAAAATCAACGGCTTGTGTTCAAGAGTTCATCCAGCATCTCGCAAGCCGCAACACCTTGAAACCAGACACACCGCCGCCGGCGGATACCAAGCTGTTCCGAGACGCAGTGCTCAAGGCGCGCAGCGCGCGCTCGCTTGGCCAGATCATCCTCACGCCCCACCCCCGAACCACCTGGCTGGTGGTGATTGCCGCCGTGCTGGGCCTGCTGGTGGTGCTGTTCCTGACCTTTGGCACCTACACGCGCCGGGCCACCGTGACCGGGCAGCTCGTGCCATCCACAGGCGTCATCCGCGTGCACACGCCGCAGGCCGGCGTGGTGCTGGAGCGCAAAGTCAATGAAGGCCAGGTGGTGCAAAAAGGCGATGTGCTGTTTGTGCTCAACAGCGACCGCCTGGGCCCGGGGGCCCGTGAACTCCAGGCCGACATCGGCCAGCAGGTGGATGAGCGGCGCCGCTCGCTGGAGGCCGAGCTGGCGCGCAACAAGGGCGTGGAAGCCGCCGAGATCGGCCACCTGGAGCGCCGCGCCGGCACGCTGCGCGCCGAGCAGCAGTCCATTGAACGCCAGATGGAGCAGCAGCGCATCCGCCTGAAGCTGGCCGAGGACGCGCGCAAGCGCTACCAGGGCCTGGCCGACCAGGACTACATTGCACGCGAGCAGCTGTTCCAGAAGGAGGCCGAACTCAGCGAGCAGCAGTCACGCCTGCAGGCGCTGGAGCGCGATGCGCTGGTGGCCCAGCGCGAGCTGGCCACCACGCTGCGCGAGATTGAAAACACCCGCGTGCGCTATGCCAACCAGAATGGCCTGCTTGAGCGCGGCGTGTCATCCGCCCAGCAGGAGCTGACCGAGGTGGAGGCGCGCCGGCGCGTGGTCATCACCGCCCCTGAATCAGGCCGCGCCACGCTGGTCAGCGGCGAGGCCGGGCAATCGGTGGACACCACCCGCCCCCTGCTGAACCTGGTGCCCAGCGACGCGAAGCTTGAAGTGCGTCTTTACGCGCCCAGCCGCACCATGGGCTTCGTGCGCCCCGGTGACGCGGTGCTGCTGCGCTACCAGTCATTCCCGTACCAGAAGTTCGGCCAGCACGAGGGCGTGGTGGCGTCGGTGTCCAACAACGCCGTGACCAGCACCGAGCTGGCGGGCTTCCAGATTCCCGATGTACCCCCGGGCGAGCCGGTGTATGCCATCGTGGTGACGCTGAAGGCACAGAACGTCACGGCCTACGGAAAGCAGTGGCCGCTGTCGGCCGGCATGCGGCTGGACGCCGACATCCTGCAGGAAACGCGGCGCCTGTGGGAATGGATGCTGGAGCCGCTTTACAGCATCACGGGGTCCATGTGATGAAGGGACGCAGCACGCATGGCCTGGCTTGAATCGCTTTCACTCGGCCTGCGCAGGCGCCTGCCGGTGATCCTGCAGACCGAGGCCGCCGAATGCGGCCTGGCGTGCCTGGCCATGGTCATGGGCTATCACGGCGTCATCACCGACCTGGCCACGCTGCGCGCGCGCCACGCGATTTCGCTCAAGGGCATGTCGCTGGCGTCGCTGGCCAAGCTGGCGCAGGACGAACGCCTGGGCTTTCGCGCCGTGCGCCTGCAGCTCAAGGACATGGCCAACCTGAGCACGCCGGCCATCCTGCACTGGGACCTGAATCACTTCGTGGTGCTCAAGTCCGTGCGCGGCAACCAGGTCACGGTGCATGACCCTGACGTGGGCGAGCGCCGCTACACCATGCAGGAGGTCAACGAGCACTTCACCGGCGTAGCGCTGGAGTTGTGGCCCGACCCCGGCTTCGAGCCGCGCAAGGAGTCCAAACCCATTGCGCTGGGCCAGCTGATCGGCCAGGTTACCGGCTTCTGGCCGGCGCTGGCCAAAATCCTCACGCTGTCTTTGGTGCTGCAGATCTTCGTGTTGACCGGGCCGCTGTTCATGCAGTGGATCCTGGACCACGTGATCGTCTCGCGCGACACCAACCTGCTGACCACGCTGGCGCTGGGCTTCCTGCTGCTGCTGTTCATCCAGCAGGGCGTGGGCATCCTGCGGTCCTGGATGCTGCTGGCCATCAACACCTCCATCCGCGTGCAGTGGAAGGCCAACATCTTCACCCACCTGCTGCGCCTGCCGCTGGAATACTTCCAGAAGCGCCACCTGGGCGACATCGTGTCGCGCACCAACTCCATTGACGAAATCCAGCGCGTGCTGACCAGCGCCTTTGTGGAGTCGCTGCTGGACGGGCTGATGATGATCCTCACCATGGTGATGATGTTCATCTACAACCCCACCCTCGCCTGGATCGCGCTGGTGGCCGTGGGGCTGTACCTGGCGCTGCGCCTGTTGTGGTTCAAGCCGCTGTACCTGGCCACCGAAGAGCAGATCGTGCGCGGCGCCACGCTGTCCACGCATTACCTGGAGACCATCCGGGGCATGCGCACCATCAAGCTGTTTGCGCGCCAGCTGGTGCGGCGCAGCGCCTGGCAGACGTTGCTGGTCAACGAAACCAATGCCACGCTGCGCATCCAGAAGCTGCGCATCCTGTATGGCCTGGCGCGCTCCATGCTCAGCGGCGTGTTCAACATCGTGCTGCTGTGGATGGGCGCCACGCAGATCCTGTCGGGCCAGCTGAGCGTGGGCATGCTGATGGCATTCCTGGCCTACCGCAGCCAGTTTGACTCGCGCGTCACCGGGCTGATCGACCAGTTCATCGACATCAAGATGCTGCGCCTGTACGGCGAACGCCTGGCCGACGTGGTGCTGACGCCGGGTGAGGAGGAAGTGCGCCGCACCCTGACCGACCAGGTGCCCGACAAGGCGCCCGAGATCGTGGTGCGCGACCTGCGCTTTCGCTATGCCGAGCAGGACCCGTGGGTGCTGGACGGCGTGAGCTTCAGCATCCAGCCGGGCGATGCCGTGGCCGTGACCGGCCCGTCGGGCTGCGGCAAGACCACGCTGGCCAACCTGCTGCTGGGCGTGCTGAAACCCCAGGAAGGCGCCATCCTGGTGGGATCCGTGCCACTGGAAAAAATGGGCAACGACGCCTGGCGCTCCCTGGTGGGCACGGTGATGCAGGACGACACGCTGTTTGCCGGCTCCATCGCGGAAAACATCTGCTTCTTCGACCCGCGCCCGGACAACGAACGCATCGAGGAATGCGCGCGGCTGGCAGCCATCCACAAGGACATCGAAGCCATGCCCATGGGCTACCAGACCCTGGTGGGCGACATGGGCACGGTGCTGTCCGGCGGCCAGAAGCAGCGCGTGACGCTGGCGCGCGCCCTGTACAAGCAGCCGCAGGTGCTGCTGCTGGACGAAGCCACCAGCCACCTGGACGTCAAGCGCGAAGCGCAGGTCAACGAATCCATCGCAGGGCTGAACGTGACGCGCATCGTCATCGCGCACCGGCCCGAAACCATTGGCTCGGCGCAGCGGGTGATCGAGATGAAGCGCGGCAGGATCGTCTATGACGGCCCGCCTGACGGCTACTTTGAGCGGCTGGGCGTGCCCCGTCCCGCCGCCAGGGCGTGAAACCCGTGCGCGCCCGGCTCACGCGGGTGGCCGCCGCCGCCTTGCTGGGCTGTGGCGCATGGGCGCCCTGGCCCGCTGCCGCGCAGACCGGGCTGGAGCAGGTGGCGGCGTCCCTGCCCGGCCGCGGTGGCTGCCGCGAGCTCACGGGCCAGGGCCTGCAGGAGCTGACGCTGATGTCCGCCGTGGAGCATGTGCTGTGCAAGAGCCCGCTGCTCAACCAGGCGCTGCTGCTGGTGGATGAGCAGCAAGCCGGGGTGGACCTGGCCCGCGCCGCCTACCGCCCCCGCGTGTCAGCCTTTGCCGAGGTTGCCAGCAACCGCATTCCGTCCAGCAACAGCGGCTCCGGCTCGTTGAGTTCCAGCCTCACCGGGTCGCTGGGCGTGAGCTGGGTGCTGTACGACGCCGGCGTGCGCAACGCCAACCTGGAGCAATCGCGCCAGTTGCTGGCATCGGCCCGTTCGGCGCAACATGTGTCGTCCATCAACGCGGTCAACGAGGCCCTGCGTCTGTATGTGGAAGCAGCCACCGCCTGGGCGCGCCTGGAAGCCCTGCGCGACACCGAAACAGTCGCGCGCCAGAGCCTGGAGGCCGCCGAGGCCAAGCATGCGGCGCAGGTGGCGTCGCTGTCCGAGAAACTGCAGGCGCAAACCGCACTGGCGCAGGCCACCCTGGACCGGGTGCGCGCCGAAGGCGTTTGGGAAACCGCGCGCGGGCTGCTGGCCGTGGCCATGGGCTTTGCCGTTGATACGCCGCTGTCGCTGGCGCCGATCAGCGCAGCCTTTCCGGCCATCAGCGCGCGCGGGCCGCTGGACGACTGGATCGCCGACGCCCGGCGCGACCACCCCCGTGTGCGGGTGGCGCGCGCCGACGTGCTGGCGCTCAAGGCCCGCGTGGACGCGGTGCGGGCCGAAGGCAAGGGCAACGTGCAGCTGTCGCTGGGCGCGGGCAGCACGCGCGACCTGGGCACGCCCGGCGGACGGTTTGAACACAGCCTGAGCGGCTACGTGGTCGCCAGCATTCCGCTGTTCAACCACACCGAGCAGCAGGCCCGTGAAACCCAGGCGCTGGCCCAGGTAGCCAGCCGCGAGGCCGCGCTGACGCAGGTGGAGCGCGACGTGGAATCCGACCTGTGGCGCAATGCCCGGCTGCTGGAGACGGAGGCGCAGAACCTGAACGCCGCCAAGATGCTGCTGCGCGCGGCCAGCCAGAGCTACCAGATCACTTTTGGCCGCTACAAGGCTGGCGTGGGCTCCATCCTGGAACTCATCAGCACCCAGGTCGCGCTGTCCAATGCCCGGTCCCAGCTGACGCAGGCGCAGCTGGGACATGCCCAGGCCCGGCTGCGGCTGGAAGTGGCCTCAGGCCGCGTGGTGCTGAACAAATAGCCCCTCTTTCCGGCCACCCGCTACGCAGGCAAGCAAGCGGGTTTTTTGCCATGGTGTATTGCAGGCCGGTTTCAGCGCTTCTTGCGCGTGGGGGCGGCCCCCATGCCAAGGTTCTCGCGGTTCTTGTCGATGCGGGCCTGCTTCTTCTGGTTTTCACGCTCCACCGCTTTTTTCTTGGTGTAACCCGACGCATCAGCCCACGACCACCATGCCACCGCCATGGCAAACGGCGACAGCACCACCCACCAGGGAAAGGCCGCCACAGGGCCAATTTCAAGGTACTTCATGGCCAGCAGCGCAATACCAATCAGCAGGAAATACATGACATTCTCTCCAACGGTTAAGGGGCTTTGCGGTTTTACCGGCTTTACCCACGGGTTACCGGCCGGTCAACCCCAGTCACTACAATCGCGTTAAAACGACTGTAACCCAACCCACGAGGATATCGATGAAACGCGTTCTGTTTGCCCTGGCCGTCACGCTGACCGCCACCGCTCCTGCCTTTGCCGACCAGGCCCTGGCCACCGCCAAGAACTGCATGGCCTGCCACGCCGTGGACAAGAAGCTGGTGGGCCCGTCTTACAAGGACGTTGCCGCCAAGTACGCCGGCGACAAGACCGCCGTGGACAAGCTGGCGGCCAAGATCATCAAGGGCGGCTCCGGCGTATGGGGCCCCGTGCCCATGCCCGCCAATGCGCAGGTCAATGACGCCGAGGCGAAAAAACTGGCCGCCTGGATCATGACGGTGAAGTAAGACGCCCCCCGAAGCGGCCTGCGGCCGCCTCCCCCCCACTGGGGGGCGCCACCAGTGGCCCGGCGAAGCCGGTTCCACGGTGGCACTGGAACAAAAAAGCAACCGCATGCGGTGGCTTTTTACTGGACGCTACCTCTTACAGCTTTTCTGCCAGCTGTTCGAGAATCGCCGGGTTTTCCAGCGTGCTGGTGTCCTGCGTGATCGCCTCGCCCTTGGCAATACTGCGCAACAGGCGGCGCATGATCTTGCCGCTGCGGGTCTTGGGCAGGTTGTCGCCAAAGCGGATGTCCTTGGGCTTGGCGATGGGGCCAATCTCCTTGGCCACCCAGTTGCGCAGCTCGTTGGCGATCTGTTTGGCCTCTTCACCCGTGGGACGCGAGCGCTTGAGCACTACGAAGGCGCACACGGCTTCGCCAGTCAGGTCGTCGGGGCGGCCCACCACGGCGGCTTCGGCCACCAGGTCGGTCTTGGACACCAGCGCCGATTCAATTTCCATCGTGCCCAGGCGGTGGCCCGACACGTTGAGCACGTCGTCAATGCGGCCGGTGATGCGGAAATAGCCGCGGTCGGCGCTGCGCACGGCGCCATCGCCGGCCAAGTACAGCCTGCCGCCCATTTCCTCGGGGAAGTAGCTCTTCTTGAAACGCTCCGGATCGTTCCAGATGGTGCGGATCATCGACGGCCAGGGACGCTTGACCACCAGCATGCCGCCCGAGCCGTTCGGAATGTCGTTGCCCACCTCGTCCACGATGGCGGCCATGATGCCGGGCAGCGGCAGCGTGCACGAACCCGGCACCAGCGGCGTGGCGCCCGGCAACGGCGTGATCATGTGGCCGCCGGTTTCGGTCTGCCAGAAGGTGTCCACGATGGGGCAGCGTTCGCCCCCCACATGGCGGTAGTACCACATCCAGGCTTCGGGGTTGATGGGCTCGCCCACCGAACCCAGGATGCGCAGGCTGCTCAGGTCACTGCGCGCGGGGTGCACGGACTCATCCCCCTCGGCGGCCTTGATGAGCGAGCGGATCGCCGTGGGCGCGGTGTAGAAGATCGTGACCTTGTGCTTTTCGATCATCTGCCAGAAGCGTCCGGCATTCGGATAGGTGGGCACACCTTCAAAGATGACCTGGGTCGCGCCGGCCGCCAGCGGGCCATACGCCACATAGGTGTGGCCGGTGATCCAGCCGATGTCGGCCGTGCACCAGAACACGTCTGACGGCTTGAGGTCGAACGTCCAGTCCATGGTGAGCCGGGCCCACAGCAGGTAGCCGCCCGTGGAGTGCTGCACGCCCTTGGGCTTGCCGGTCGAGCCCGAGGTGTACAGGATGAACAGCGGGTGCTCGGCGCCCACGGCCTCGGCGGCGCACACCGTGCCCTGGCCCTTGAGCACTTCGTCAAAGGTCTTGTCGCGCCCGGCCACCATGTTGCAGGCGGTGGGGGTGCGCATGAACACCAGTACGGTCTTCAGCGTGTCGCAGCCACCCAGCGCAATGCCGTCGTCCACGATGGCCTTGAGCGGCAGCTCCTTGCCGCCGCGCATCTGGAAGTTGGCGGTGATCACCGCCACCGCGCCAGCGTCGATGATGCGCTCCTGCAGCGCCTTGGCAGAGAAGCCGCCAAACACGACGCTGTGCGTCGCGCCGATGCGCGCGCAGGCCTGCATGGCCACCACGCCCTCGACGGTCATGGGCATGTAGATGATGACGCGGTCGCCCTTCCTGATGCCCTGGGCCTTGAGCGCATTGGCAAACTGGCTCACGCGCGCCAGCAGCTCCTTGTAGGTCACTTTGGTGACAGCGCCGTCGTCGGCTTCAAAGATGATGGCGGTCTTGTTTTCGGTCGGCGTGCCGATGTGCTTGTCCAGGCAGTTGGCCGATGCGTTGAGCTCACCATCGTCAAACCACTTGTAGAACGGCGCATTCGACTCGTCCAGCGTGCGGGTGAATGGCTTGGTCCACACCACGTTGTCGCGGGCCAGGCGGGCCCAGAAGCCTTCGAAGTCGGCCGCTGCTTCATTGCACAGCGCGTTGTAGGCATCCATGCCTGAAATGCGGGCCCCCTTGACGGATGCTTCTGCCGGGGGAAATACGCGGTTTTCGACCAGCACCGACTCGATGGCACTCATGAGCTTGTCTCCTCAAGGATTGACGGGAATTTCGCGGTAATGTCAGGCTTGCCACTTACAGGCCACTGACTGGCTCAAAGCTTACAAATTTACCGCATGCACTGGCCGTCACATGGGCAACCTACAATCCGCAGCACCGTAGTAACCCGAATGCCCCATGTCAGAACCCCATGATCCGACCGTACGGAAGAACTCTCCCCTGCGTCCGCTGCCCAACCTGATCTTTGCCAGCCGCTGGCTGCAGCTGCCGCTGTACCTGGGCCTGATCGCGGCGCAGGCGGTCTATGTGGTGCACTTCCTTGTGGAGCTGGAGCACCTGATCGCCGCCGCGTTTGGCAGCCAGACGGCACTGCAGGCGCTGGTGACCAGCATCGGCTACAAGGCATCGGCCCCCATCACGTCACTGAACGAGACCGTGATCATGCTGGTGGTGCTGGCGCTGATCGACGTGGTGATGATCTCCAACCTGCTGATCATGGTGATCGTGGGCGGCTACGAAACCTTTGTAAGCCGCATGAACCTCGAAGGCCACCGCGACCAGCCTGAATGGCTGAGCCATGTGAATGCGTCGGTGCTGAAGGTCAAGCTGGCCACCGCCATCATCGGCATCAGCTCCATCCACCTGCTGAAGACCTTCATCAATGCGGACAACTACAGCGACCGTGTTTTGATCGCGCAGACGGCAATCCACATCACTTTCCTGCTGTCGGCCATTGCCATCGCGTACACCGACAAGCTGATGTCGGGCCCCGGCAAGCACTGAGGCTTCAGCCGGTCATCTGGTCGGCCCGTACCCACTGGTCGAACTGCGCCGCCGTCACGTAGCCCGTGGTGAGCGCCGCCTCGCGCAGGCTGGTTCCTTCCTTGTGGGCCTTCTTGGCAATGGCCGCCGCCTTGTCGTAGCCAATGTGCGGATTCAGCGCCGTCACCAGCATCAATGAGCGGTCCACCAGCTCGGCAATGCGCTCGCGGTTGGGTTCTATCCCCACGGCGCAATGGTCGTTGAAGCTCACCATGCCATCGGCCAGCAGCCGCACACTTTGCAAGAAGTTGTGCGCCACCATGGGCCGGAATACATTGAGCTCGAAATTGCCCGACGCGCCGCCGATGTTGATGGCCACGTCATTGCCCATGACCTGCGCGGCCAGCATGGTCAGCGCCTCGCTCTGCGTGGGGTTGACCTTGCCGGGCATGATGGACGAGCCCGGCTCGTTCTCGGGGATGCTCAGCTCGCCAATGCCGCTGCGCGGCCCGCTGGCCAGCCAGCGTACGTCGTTCGCAATCTTGGTCAGACTGGCCGCCAGCGTCTTGAGCGCGCCGTGGGCATGCACCAGCGCATCCACGCTGGCCATGGCCTCGAACTTGTTGGGCGCCGTCACGAACGGCAGGCCGGTCAGGCGGGCCAGCTCGGCCGCCACGGCCACCGCATAGCCCTTGGGCGCGTTCAGCCCCGTGCCCACGGCCGTGCCGCCCAGCGCCAGCTCGCACAGGTGCGGCAAGGCGGCGCGCACATGGGCTTCGCCGTGCACCAACTGCGCGGCATAGCCAGAAAACTCCTGTCCAAGCGTCAGCGGCGTGGCGTCCTGCAGGTGGGTACGGCCGATCTTGACGATGGAATCGAACCCGGCCGCCTTGGCCGCGAGCGTCGTGCGCAGTTTGTCGATAGCCGGCAGCAACCGGTGGGTGATGGCATCCACCGCCGCCACATGCATGGCTGTGGGAAACACGTCGTTGCTCGACTGGCTCTTGTTCACGTCGTCGTTGGGGTGGACCTTGCGCGCCTCGCCGCGCGCGCCGCCCAGCAGCTCGCTGGCGCGGTTGGCCAGCACCTCGTTGACGTTCATGTTGGTCTGCGTGCCCGAGCCGGTCTGCCAGACCACGAGCGGAAACTCGTCCTCATGCTGCCCGGCAATCACCTCGTCAGCCGCGGCGATGATGGCCAGCGCTTTGGCCTCATCCAGCAGGCCCAGCGCATGGTTGACGGTGGCCGACGCGCGCTTGACCTGCGCCAGCGCGCGGATGATTTCACGCGGCTGGCGTTCGCCGGAAATATCGAAGTTCTGCAGCGAGCGCTGGGTCTGCGCGCCCCATAGCCGGTTGGCGGGGACTTCAACGGGACCGAAGGTGTCGTGTTCGGTCCGGGTCTGGACGCTGGTCATGGTGTCCCTCCCGGGTGGGTTGGCGCGCCGACATGGCGCAAGTGCCACCGTAGCAGACTTTGCCCCGCCGCTGTCAGACCACGCCCTGCGCCAGCATGGCGTCGGCCACCTTCACGAAGCCGGCGATGTTGGCGCCATCCACATAGCTGGTGCTGCCGTCCTTGCGCCGGCCGTGCTGCAGGCAGGCGTTGTGGATGCCCTGCATGATGCCAAACAGGCGCGCATCGACCTCTTCGCGCGGCCAGCTGATGCGCATGGCGTTCTGGCTCATCTCCAGCCCGGATGTGGCGACACCACCGGCGTTGCTGGCCTTGCCCGGCGCAAACAGCACCCTGGCGGCCTCGAACACATGCACGGCGTCGATGGTGGAAGGCATGTTGGCGCCCTCGGCCACGCACAGCACGCCGTTTTTGACCAGCGTGCGCGCGTCTTCATCGGTCAGCTCGTTCTGCGTGGCGCAAGGCAGGGCCACATCCACCGGCACCGCCCAGGGACGCACGCCGGGATGGAATTGCGTTTTGGTTCGCAGGGCATAGTCGCCCACACGGCCGTACAGATGGTTCTTGACCTCCATGAGCTCGGCCAGCTTGGCCGGTGTGAAGCCGTCCTCATCCACCACGGTGCCGCTCGAATCAGACACGGTAACTACCTTGGCGCCCAGCGCCATGGCCTTTTCAATGGCGTACTGCGCCACGTTGCCAGAACCGGACACGCTGACGCGCAGGCCGTCCAGGGACCTGCTGGACGCCTTGAGCATTTCCTGAGCGAAGTACACGGTGCCATAGCCCGTTGCTTCGGGCCGGATCAGCGAGCCGCCAAAGGACAGGCCCTTGCCCGTGAACACACAGTCGGCCCGGTTGCTCAGCTTCTTCATCATGCCGCTCATGAAGCCCACTTCGCGGCCACCCACGCCGATGTCGCCCGCCGGCACGTCGGTGTCCGCGCCAATGTGGCGGAAAAGCTCGCTGATGAAAGCCTGGCAAAAGCGCATGACCTCACCCGGACTGCGGCCCTTGGGATCGAAATCCGAACCACCCTTGGCGCCGCCCATGGGCAGCGTGGTCAGCGCGTTCTTGAAGGTCTGCTCGAAGGCCAGGAACTTGAGGATGGACGGGTTCACCGACGGATGAAACCGCAGGCCCCCCTTGAACGGGCCGATGGCCGAGCTGTGCTGGATGCGATAGCCACGGTTCACCTGGACCTGCCCATGGTCGTCAACCCAGGACACCCGGAACTGGATCGCACGCTCGGGCTCGACCAACCGGTCCAGCAAGCCCTGCTCGGCATACCGGGGATGTTCCGCAATGAACGGCCACAGGCTCGCCATGACTTCGGTCACTGCCTGGAGGAACTCCGGTTGGCCAGGGTTACGCGACGCGACGTGCGCCAGGAAGTCTTCACAGGTTTTGTATTTCATGGAGGGGCTGGGCTGAAAAAAATAAACCATCCATTTTGCACGCTCCTGGTGCTGCTGCGCCAACCCGGTGCTCAACCAATGGAACACTTTGGTGCACACGCCTTGATTTGGGGCGCCGAACTTCCGCGAAGTCCGTGGGGCAGCGTTTGGGATAATGCACGTGGCTCCACGACTTCATTGCCTGCCCCATGACAACCACCATCAAGCAAGACGACCTGATCGAATCCGTCGCCGCCGCCCTGCAGTACATCAGCTACTACCACCCTGCCGACTTCATCGCCCACCTGGCACGCGCCTATGCGCGCGAGCAAAGCCCGGCGGCCCGGGACGCGATTGCGCAGATCCTGACCAACAGCAAGATGAGCGCAACCGGCCAGCGCCCGATCTGCCAGGACACCGGCATCGTCAACGTGTTCCTGAAGGTCGGCATGGACGTGCGTTGGGAGGGCTTTACCGGCAGCCTGGAAGACGCTGTGAACGAAGGCGTGCGCCGCGGCTACAACCACCCCGACAACATGCTGCGCGCCAGCGTGGTGGCCGACCCGCAGTTTGAGCGCAAGAACACCAAGGACAACACGCCAGCGGTTATCTTCACCGAGATCGTGCCCGGCAACACGGTGGACGTGACCGTCGCCGCCAAGGGCGGCGGCAGCGAAAACAAGAGCAAGATGATCATGCTCAACCCTGGCGACAGCGTGGTGGACTGGGTGCTCAAGACCGTGCCCACCATGGGCGCGGGCTGGTGCCCGCCGGGCATGCTGGGCATCGGCATCGGCGGCACGGCCGAGAAGGCCATGCTGATGGCCAAGGAGTCGTTGATGGACGACATCGACATGTACGAGCTGCAGGCCCGCGGCCCGCGCAACAAGACCGAGGAACTGCGCCTGGAGCTGTATGAAAAGGTCAACGCGCTGGGCATTGGCGCCCAGGGCCTGGGCGGCCTGACGACGGTGCTGGACGTCAAGATCAAGATGTACCCCACGCACGCGGCCAGCAAGCCCGTGGCCATGATCCCCAACTGCGCCGCCACGCGCCACGCGCATTTTGTGATGGACGGCTCGGGCCCCGTGTACCTGGATGCACCGTCGCTGGACCTGTGGCCGGATGTGCAATGGACGCCCGACACCAAGAAGAGCCGGCGCGTGGACCTGAACACGCTCACCCGCGAAGAAGTGGCCAGCTGGAAGCCCGGCGACACGCTGCTGCTCAACGGCAAGATGCTCACCGGCCGCGACGCCGCGCACAAGCGCATCAAGGACATGCTGGCGCGGGGCGAGAAGCTGCCGGTGGATTTCACCAACCGCGTCATCTACTACGTCGGGCCGGTCGATCCAGTGCGCGATGAGGTGGTGGGCCCCGCGGGCCCGACCACTGCCACGCGCATGGACGGCTTCACGGAAATGATGCTGGCCGAAACCGGCCTGATCGCCATGGTCGGCAAGTCCGAGCGCGGCCCGGTGGCCATCGAGGCCATCAAGAAGCACAAGAGCGCGTACCTGATGGCCGTGGGCGGCGCGGCGTACCTGGTGTCCAAGGCCATCAAGGCCGCCAGGGTGGTGGGCTTTGCCGACCTGGGCATGGAAGCGATCTATGAATTTGACGTAGTGGACATGCCCGTGACGGTGGCGGTGGATGCCGGCGGCACCAGCGCCCACATCACCGGCCCGGCCGAATGGCAAAAGCGCATTGCCACGGGTGAGTTCAAGAATATTCCTGTCGCCGCGGGTTGAACGCCGACGCGCCCATCGGCGTTTTTGACAGCGGCGTCGGCGGCCTGAGCGTGCTGCGGGCGCTGCGGGCCGCGCTGCCGGGTGAAAACCTTGTCTACCTGGCCGACAACGCCCATGCGCCCTATGGCGAGCGCGGTGATGCGTTCGTTGCCGACCGCTCGCTGGCGGTGGCGCGGCAGCTGCGCGATTCGCACGGCATCAAGGCGCTGGTGGTGGCCTGCAACACCGCCACGGCGGCAGCCATCACGCAGCTGCGTGACGCCCACCCCGGCCTGCCACTGGTGGGGGTGGAGCCCGCGCTCAAGCCAGCTGCCGCGCACACGCGCACCGGCCATGTAGGTGTGATGGCCACGCGCGGCACACTGGCCAGCCAGAAGTTCGCCGCCTTGCACGGCACGCTGGCCGGGCAAACCCGCTTTGTGCTGCAGGCCTGCGATGGCCTGGCAGAAGCCATTGAGCACGACGACGCGGCAAAAACAGAGGCGCTGTGTGCCCACTACGTGCAAGCCATGGGCCCGTTCGGCGGCAGGCCGGGCGCCATGGACACGCTGGTACTGGGCTGCACCCATTACCCGTTCGCCGCCGGCGTGCTGCGCGCTGTGGTGGGGCCCGATGTGCGGCTGGTCGATACCGGCGAACCCGTGGCGCGGCAAACGCAGCGCCTGCTGGCCACACGGGGCCTGCTGGCACAACGCACGCAAGGCGGGCTCACCCTGCTGGCCACCGGGCCGCTGATGGCGCTGCAAGCAGCGGCCACGCGCTGGCTGGCTGTTCAGGCCTGACGGGCATCCGCGGCGAGCGCGGCCGCACGGCCACGCTGCACATTCACCTTCTGCAACAGCAGCAAGCCCACCACAAACAACACGGCGGTGGACAGGATGGCCGTGCGCTGGTTGCCGCCGGTAGCCCAGGTGATGGCACCGTAGCTCAGCGGGCCGACGATGCTGGCCAGGCGGATCGCGAACGTCCACAGGCCGTAAAACTCGCCCAACTGCCGCTGCGGCGCGAACATGCCGGCCATGGCCCGCCCTGCCGACTGGCTGGACCCCATGCACAGCCCGGCGATCGCGGCGGCATACCAGAAGCCACCTTTGGTCGTGGTGACGGCGGCAATGACACAAGTGGCAACCCAGCCCACCAGCGTGATGCCCAGCGCCAGCTTGTGGCCAATGCGGTCCTGAAAATAGCCCCACGCCAGCGCCCCCCCCGCTGCGGCGAGGTTCAGCACAAAAATCAGCACCATGGTCTCCTGCGGCTGGAAGCCGATGACCTGCTCCGCATAGATGGCAGCCAGCGCAATCGCCACCGCCACGCCGCCCTGGTAGAACACCGCGCACGCCAGCAGCCACATGAAGTCGCTGTAGTGGCGGGCCTGCGCGAAGGTGCGGCGCAACTGCGCCAGCGATGCACGCAGGCCGTTTTGCCGCAGCGCCGCCGGGTTGGGCTGCGCGCGCTCTTTCAGCAGGCGAAAGGTCACGAGTGATGCCGTGCCATAGATCGCCGCCGTGACCAGCATGGTGACCGGCACAAACTGCTCAGCCTTGATGCCCTGCCCCTGCGCCCAGATCACATAGCCCAGGCAAATGCCCAGCGCCAGCATGCCGCCAAAATAACCAAAGCCCCATCCCCAGCCGCTGACCTTGCCCAGTGATTCAGCGCGCGCCAGCTCGGGCAGGAAAGCGGCGGTGAGCGACTCACCCCAGCTGTAGAACGTGTTGGAGACGATGATCAGCACGATGGCCAGCGCCACGCTGCCCGGCCCGGCCCACGCCAGCGCGGCCGTAGCCGCCACACAGCCAGCGGTGGTGATCATGAGCAGCCGCTTCTTGGCGGCACGCAGGTCCGCATAAGCCCCGATGCTGGGCATGGTGAGCATCACGATCGCGTACGACACACTGAGCGCCGCGGTCCAGGCAAAGGTGGCCCAATCGGCCTTCTGCGCAATGCCCCCGACGAAATAGGCCGCGAACACCGCGGTGATCACGACCGTGGTGTAGCCCGAATTGGCGAAGTCGTACATCGCCCAGCCAAACACCTCGCGTTTGCGCACGCCGGGTTGCAGGGCTTCCTGCGGGAAAAGGGCCATTGCTGTCTCCTGAAGCGGAGCACAGCATAGCTGAGCCGCGTGTCAGCGCGCGGTCAGTGCAGGTGGCGGGGGCGGCGGCCGCCGCCGTGGCCGCCTGCGCCACCCGAACCGCCAGAGCCACGCGGCGGCCGGCCCAGTTCCAGCGAGTTGACCAGCTCGTCAAAGCGCTGCCCGAACAGCTTGTCGATTTCGGCCACCACGCCGCCGAGCTCGGAGCCGTCAAAGTGACGCTCCATCATGTTCACCACGTCCTGCACCAACAGGTCACGCTGCACCTGCATGATGGCCGCAGGCGTGGGGCCGACAAACAGCATCACGAAATCGTCGCGGGATTCGGCGCCGGGCGCTTCTTCTTCCTCGTCAAAATCGGCGTCATAGAACGTCACCTCGATCGCCGCGCCTTCACGCGCCAGCTCGTTGAGGTTCATGCACATTTCGTCCAGAGACTGGCGAAAGTCTTCATCGCCCGGCACCGTCCAGCACATCTGCAGCAGGTGCTCCTGGGCGTCGAACTTGATGCCCGGCTCTTCCTCATAGCTGCTGTGTGCGCCATCGGCCAGCGATTTGGCGCCAGCGTATTTCCACAGCGGCTTCAGCGCGTCCTGAAGTTGGGCGAAGACCACGTCGGCGCGCAAGGGCACGTCACCATGAACATGGATTTCAAAGGGGGCGTTGTAGCGTGGCATGACGTGCTTTCATCTGGTACCCGGAACCGGGCTTGAACCGGTACGCCGCCTTTCAGCAAGCGGCGGATTTTAAGTCCGCTGTGTCTACCAATTTCACCATCCGGGCGGACAATCTATTGTCAAACAAAACAGCCCCGGCAACGGGGTTGACGGGGCTGTTGACTGGAGGCGCGACCCAGAGTCGAACTGGGCTGATCGGATTTGCAATCCGGTGCATAACCGCTTTGCTATCGCGCCGGGTAGTTTCGGATTTTCACTGACAAAAAAGGGAAGCCTGGGCTTCCCTTTTTGGAAATTTGGAGCGGGAAAAGAGTCTCGAACTCTCGACCTCAACCTTGGCAAGGTTGCGCTCTACCAACTGAGCTATTCCCGCGTTTCAAGCCTCAAATTATAGCGTAGTTTTCTGGACTTTCGCAAGCCCGTTCAATGTTTTATCGAAGCCGGCGCTTCAGGTACCTTGGCAAGCGGCGCGGCGGCCACGGGCTCTTCGTCGGGCAGGGGCGTAGGCAGGCGTTCCAGCGCAACCTCCAGCACCTTGTCGATCCATTTGACCGGCACGATCTCAAGCCCCTGCTTCACGTTGTCCGGGATCTCCTGGAGGTCCTTGGCGTTTTCTTCCGGGATCAGCACCGTCTTGATGCCACCGCGCAATGCCGCCAGCAGCTTTTCCTTCAGGCCGCCAATCGCCGTTACCTCGCCGCGCAAGGTGATCTCGCCGGTCATGGCCACATCACCGCGCACCGGGATGCCGGTGAGCGCCGACACGATCGCCGTCGTCATGGCCGCGCCGGCGCTGGGGCCATCCTTGGGCGTAGCGCCGTCGGGCACGTGGATGTGCATGTCGTTCTTCTCGAAGACGTCATCCTTGATGCCCAAGCCGCGCGCGCGGCTGCGCACCACGGTGCGGGCAGCGGCCACGGATTCTTTCATGACGTCACCGAGCGAGCCGGTGGTGGTGATGACGCCCTTGCCGGGCATGAGCGCGGCCTCGATCGTCAACAGGTCGCCGCCCACCTCCGTCCAGGCCAGGCCCACGACCTGGCCCACCTGGTTTTGCTGCTCGGCGCGGCCATAGGTGTACTTGCGCACGCCCAGGAAGTCGTTGAGGTTGTCGCCCGTCACCTTCACCTGAGGCGCCATCTTTTTCAGCTGAAGGCCCTTGACCACCTTGCGGCAGATCTTGGACAGCTCTCGCTCCAGCGAGCGCACGCCAGCTTCGCGAGTGTAGTAACGCACGATGTCGCGGATGGCTTCCTCGGTGATGAGGAGTTCGTCCTCCTTCACGCCGTTGTTCGTCATCTGCTTGGGCGCGAGGTACTTCATCGCGATGTTGGTCTTCTCATCCTCGGTGTAGCCCGACAGACGAATGACTTCCATGCGGTCCAGCAGCGCCGGCGGGATGTTCATGGAGTTGGACGTGGCCACGAACATCACGTCGCTCAGGTCGAAGTCCACCTCGACATAGTGGTCACCAAAGGTGTGGTTCTGCTCCGGGTCCAGCACCTCCAGCAACGCGCTGGACGGGTCCCCGCGGAAGTCGGTGCCCAGCTTGTCGATTTCGTCCAGCAGGAACAGCGGATTGCGCGTGCCGACCTTGCTCAGGCTTTGCAGCACCTTGCCCGGCAACGCGCCGATGTAGGTGCGACGGTGGCCACGGATTTCGGCCTCGTCGCGCATTCCGCCCAGCGCCATGCGCACGTACTTGCGCCCCGTTGCCTTGGCAATCGACTGGCCCAGCGAGGTCTTGCCCACGCCGGGCGGCCCCACCAGGCACAGGATGGGCGCCTTGACCTTGTCCACGCGCTGCTGCACCGCGAGGTACTCAAGAATGCGGTCCTTGACCTTGTCCAGGCCGTAATGGTCTTCGTTGAGCACGCCTTCGGCATTGGCCAGGTCGTGCTTGATCTTGGTCTTTTTGGCCCAGGGCAGGTTCGTGAGCACATCGATGTAGTTGCGCACCACGGTGGCCTCGGCCGACATGGGCGACATGAGCTTGAGCTTCTTGAGCTCCGCGTCCGCCTTCTTGCGGGCGTCCTTGGGCATCTTGGCAGCCTTGATCTTCTTTTCGATCTCTTCGATGTCCGCGCCCTCTTCGCCTTCGCCCAGCTCCTTCTGGATGGCCTTGACCTGCTCGTTCAGGTAGAAGTCGCGCTGGTTCTTTTCCATCTGGCGCTTGACGCGGCCGCGGATCTTCTTGTCAACGTTCAGGATGTCAACTTCGCGCTCGATCTGCTCGAACAGGTTTTCCAGCCGCAGCTTCACGTCAGCCAGGTCCAGCACGATCTGCTTGTTGTCCAGCTTGAGCGGCAGGTGCGCGGCAATGGTGTCAGCCAGGCGACCCGGATCGTCGATGCTGGAGATCGAGGTGAGGATCTCGGGTGGAATCTTCTTGTTGAGCTTGACGTACTGGTCAAACTGCTGCATCACGGCGCGACGCAGTGCCTCGATTTCACTGGTCTTCTGGTCCGCCGCGGCAACCACCGGGGTGACATTGGCGCTGAAGTGGCTTTCACCTTCATCGATGCGGTTCACCCGGGCGCGCTGCTGGCCCTCGACCAGCACCTTGACCGTGCCGTCCGGCAGCTTGAGCATCTGCAGGATGGTGGATACGCAGCCCACGTCGAACATGTCGGCCACCGAAGGCTCGTCCTTGGCGGCGGCTTTCTGGGCCACCAGCATGATGCGGCGCTCCGCCTCCATCGCAGCTTCCAGCGCCTTGATGCTCTTGGGCCGGCCGACAAACAGCGGGATGACCATATGGGGAAACACCACCACGTCCCGCAGGGGCAGCAGCGGCAGGTCGAGGGGGTCGGCAGGCAGGGGAATGTGTCCGGACATGAATATCCTTTTCGTTACCTGTTGAATATCGGCGGCAAATGGGGATTTTCAACCCGTCCGCATCGCAATGCGGCTTTCAGGGTTGTTGCCGTGCAAAAAATCACTGGCGGCGGTGGCCTGGAAGGAAAGTTACGCCTTTTTGGCGGCTTCCCGGTAAACAAGCAGCGGCGGCTTGTTCTCGTCAATGGTGGACTCATCCACCACGACCTTGTCCACATTCGAGGTGTTGGGCAGTTCGAACATGGTGTCAATCAGCGACTGCTCCAGGATGGAGCGCAGGCCCCGGGCGCCGGTCTTGCGCGCCAGCGCCTTGCGGGCAATGGCCTTGAGTGCACTGGGCCGGATTTCCAGGTCCACGCCTTCCATGGCCAGCAGCTTGCTGTATTGCTTGACCAGGGCATTCTTGGGTTCGGTCAGTATCTGGACCAGTGCGTCTTCGCTGAGTTCGGCCAGCGTTGCGACCACGGGCATGCGGCCGACCAACTCAGGGATCAGGCCGAATTTGATGAGATCTTCGGGCTCGACTTCGCTGAAGACCTCGGTCAGGCTGCGCTGCTGCTTGCTGCGCACGGCCGCGCCAAAGCCGATACCGGACGCTTCCGTGCGGTTTTCGATGACCTTTTCCATGCCGGCGAACGCGCCGCCACAGATGAAAAGGATGTTGGTCGTGTCGATCTGCAGGAAGTCCTGGTTGGGGTGCTTGCGCCCGCCTTGCGGCGGCACGCTGGCCATGGTGCCTTCAATCAGCTTGAGCAATGCCTGCTGCACGCCCTCGCCTGACACGTCACGCGTGATGGACGGGTTGTCGGACTTTCGCGAAATCTTGTCGATTTCGTCGATGTAGACGATGCCACGCTGCGCGCGCTCCACCTCGTAGTTGCAGCTTTGCAGCAGCTTCTGGATGATGTTTTCGACATCTTCGCCCACATAACCGGCTTCGGTGAGGGTGGTTGCATCAGCCATCACGAACGGCACGTCCAGCATGCGCGCCAAGGTCTGGGCCAGCAGCGTTTTGCCAGAACCCGTAGGGCCGATCAGCAGGATGTTGCTCTTGGCCAGCTCGACGTCGTCCTTCTTAGCCTTTTCCTTGTGGCGCAGGCGCTTGTAGTGGTTGTACACGGCAACGGCCAGGGTGCGCTTGGCGGTTTCCTGGCCGATGACGTAGTTGTCCAGGTTGGCCTTGATCTCGGCCGGCGTGGGAAGGTCGCCCCGCCCTTCGCGCGCTTCCTCGCCTGCAGGGAGTTCGTCGCGGATGATTTCGTTGCACAGGTCAATGCACTCATCGCAGATGAACACGGACGGACCGGCGATCAGCTTCTTCACCTCGTGCTGGCTCTTGCCGCAAAAGGAGCAGTAAAGAGTCTTTTCGCTGGAAGCGCCTTTTTTCTCGGCCATGTGTGCAGTGCCTTGTTACGGGGGTTTCTGGATGATAACCAAATAAAAACGGCGCTTTCTGTTACAGAAAGCGCCGTTGCTGCAATGCAGCCGGGGCTGTTCAGGATCAGGGCCGCTTGGCGATCACCTGGTCGATGAGGCCGTAATCACGGGATTCCTCGGCCGTCAGGAAGTAGTCGCGCTCCGTGTCAGCCTTGATTTTCTCCAGCGGCTGGCCCGTGCGCTCGGCGAGGATGCGGTTCATCTGGTCCTTGGTGCGCAGGATGTCGCGGGCGTGGATTTCGATGTCCGTGGCCTGGCCACGGGCACCACCGAGCACCTGATGGATCATGATCTTGGAGTTGGGCAGCGAAAAACGCTTGCCCTTGGCGCCGGCCGCCAGCAGGAAGGCGCCCATGCTTGCCGCGAAGCCGCAGCACAGCGTGGACACATCCGGCTTGATGAAGTTCATGGTGTCGTAAATCGCCATGCCCGCGGTCACGCTGCCGCCCGGGGAGTTGATGTAGAACGAGATGTCCTTGTCGGGGTTTTCGCTTTCCAGGAACAGCAGTTGGGCCACCACCAGGTTGGCGGTCTGGTCATTGACCTCGCCCACCAGGAAGATCACGCGCTCCTTGAGCAGCCGCGAATAGATGTCATAGGACCGCTCGCCGCGGCCAGACTGTTCGATGACCATCGGGATCATGCCGAGGGCCTGGGTTTCAAGTGCGCTCATTGTTTGCTCCGTTCAGCCTTTACTGTATCCAAAAAGGCAGATGGGGCCTGTGCGACGGACTGCAAGCCCGCACAAGCCCCACCGGCATGGTCCAGCGCAGGTCAGCCCTGCTGGCCCATCAGCTCGTCAAACGAGATCGTCTTGTCCACGGTCTTGGCCTTGGACAGCACGAATTCAGTCACGTTGTTTTCAATCACGATGGCCTCCACCTCCGCCAGGCGGCGTGTGTCGCTGTAGTACCAGCGCACCACGTCAGCGGGCTTTTCGTAGCTGGCGGACAGTTCCTCGACGTGGGCCTTGACCTGCTCGGGCTTGGCATGGAGTTCGTTGGTACGCACCAGCTCAGCCACCACCAGGCCCAGGCGCACGCGGCGCTCGGCCTGCGGGCGGAACACGTCGGCCGGGATCGGCGCCTTGTCGGCGTCCTTGATGCCGCGCTGCTTGAGGTCGGCACGGGCGCCTTCGATCATGCGGTCCACCTCGGCCTGGACGGCGGCGTTGGGCAGGTCCAGTTCGGCCTTGGCCACCAGCGCATCCATCACGGCGTTCTTGTTGCGCGCCAGCAGGCGGAACTTGACTTCGCGCTCCAGGTTTTTCTTGATGTCGGCGCGCAGGCCTTCGACGGTTTCGTCTGCAATG
Source organism: Pseudomonadota bacterium (assembly GCA_020161775.1). Taxonomy (GTDB): domain Bacteria; phylum Pseudomonadota; class Gammaproteobacteria; order Burkholderiales; family Burkholderiaceae_C; genus RAM1. Next base: position 35,099 of record JAIUOW010000022.1, on the reverse strand, counting down.
CCCAGCGACTTGGCCAGCGCCTCGTTCACTTCGGGCAGGTGAGCCGCTTCGATCTTGGTCACCGTAACCAGGAAGTCAGCCGTCTTGCCGGCCACGTCCTTGCCGTGGTAATCAGCGGGGAAGGCCAGCGGGAAGGTCTTGCTTTCGCCGGACTTCATGCCGCGAACGGCGTCTTCGAATTCCTTGAGCATCTGGCCTTCGCCCACCAGGAACTGGAAAGCTTCAGCCTTGCCGCCCTGGAAGGGTTCGCCGTCGATCTTGCCTTCAAAGTCCACCGTCACGCGGTCGCCGTCCTGCGCGGCGGCGTCCTGCGGGCGCTGGGCGAAGGTGCGGCGCTGCTTGCGCAGGATGTCCAGCGTCTTGTCGATGGCCGCGTCGCTGACTTCGGTGGTGATCTTTTCAACCTCGGCGGTGGTCAGGTCACCGATCTTGACATCGGGGTACACCTCGAACACTGCGTCAAACGCCAGCTCGCCCTCGGGGGCCTGTTCCTTTTCGGTGATGCGGGGCTGGCCGGCCACACGCAGCTTGGCTTCATTGGCGGCCGCGGCAAAAGCCTCGCCCACCTTGTCGTTCATCACCTCGTAGTGCACCGAATAGCCATAGCGCTGGGCCACGACGTTCATGGGCACCTTGCCGGGGCGAAAGCCGTCCATCTTGACGGTGCGGGCCAGGCGCTTCAGGCGCGTGTCCACTTCCGACTGGATCACGTTGACGGGCAGCGTGAGGGTGATCTTGCGTTCGAGCTTCTCAAGGGTTTCAACGGTCACGGCCATGGTCTTCTCTCTTGGGTCAATTGCGGTGGTGCGCGGGGGGGGACTCGAACCCCCACACCATTGCTGGCGTCAGGACCTAAACCTGGTGCGTCTACCAATTTCGCCACCCGCGCGGTCACTGGAAAAGGGAAAAGCGGGTGGCCGGGACGAACCCGACGACCCGCTTGAATCCGGTCAGCCCGCGATTATAGCTGCCGTGACGGGCCGCAGCCGCGGTTTGCCCGCGTAGGCGCCAAGCGCGCATACTCCGGAAAAATCAGGAGGCTCCCGACGACCGTGCATTCAAATCGCGCGCTCCCCTCAAACGGCTTCACCCTGCTCGAACTCGTGTTTGGGCTTGGCGTTGTCGCCGTGCTGAGCGCCGTCAGCCTGCCCCTCTATCTGCGCTACGTGGAGCGGGCCGAGCTTGCCCGGTTGCTCACGCAAATCGACCAGATTTCCACGGCCGTCCACAGATTGAGGACGCCACCGGCGTCAAGGCACTGCAACAAGGAGCAGTGCCAGGCAAGGCCCCCCCGGGCCTGCGCGTGGTGCCGGACAGTGCCTTCAGCGAGCCAGGCGGTGAGCGGCTCACGCAGATCCGGGCCCCAGCTGGTTTTTTTGCATCGTCGCCCGACCAGGAGCGGTATGGCCTGGTAGGCGACTTGACGGGCAGCGCCACCAGTTCGCGGCTGGCCGAGTGCGCCAGGCTCTGCCTTTCGGTCCGGGCGACAAGCTCTGGCTGGGTGAGGGGCAACTGGCCTTCCCCCTCAGCGCCCCGGTCGACGCGGCGAAGCCAGGCTCCACATCACCCCCATCCGGCCCGCCCCCACCACAGGCGCAGACGCGCTGGGACGGGCAGGCCATTGCGGGGCCCCGGAACACATGGTCCTGCCTGGCAAAGCTCTACGTTTACGGCACCGACGCCTTGCCCTTGCAAAACGTGAAGGGCAGCATGCGTGTGAGGACCGTCATGGAGGTCACAACCCGAAATGGCGAAGCGATCACCCGCAGCAAGAACGTCAAGGGCAAGATCGTGAACGGCGTCATCTCCTTGCGGATGGACCGTTTGAGCGCCAGCCCGTCAAATGGTGAGGTGGTCACGGCTTGCCGGCTGGAAGTCCTGGGCATTGACTACAACCCGCCGGGCACTCCGTCCGTGCCCTGGGACGGCAAGCTCGCCACCATACGTTTGCCCATGCCCGGAAGCAAGCCATGAAGCCCGAGGAAAACGTGCCTCCAAAGCCGCCGCCGCAGTGGGCGGCCCTGGTGACTCGCGCGGAGAAAGAAACACCGCCGCAGGAGCACGCAGCACGGGCAACCGCTTACCACGCCGGGTGGAAGCACGGCGCGTGGACGGCCGCCCTGCTGCTGTTGGCGGCGGTGGCGGGGATTTCCGTTCAACACCTGACGCAGGCCCCCCCCGCCCTCGCCTGCGGAGCTGGACAGCGGCCGCCGTGCGCTGCTGGCGCTGATCAACAGTTCGCGAGAACAGCATCTGCGCGTGCATGGCGAATACCCGGAGGACCTCAACGCCGTGCTGCCGATTCAGGTCGAGGTGGGCTATCGCCGCACGCAAGACGGTTATGAAGCGTCCGTGCGCCTGAGCGATGGGCAGCTTGTCAAGGTGAAGAAACCATGAAAGCCAAAGCGCAACCTCCATCCGACCCGGGGACGTCGACCGCCTGGCTCGAACAGGTCCTGCAGCACGCGAGGCCCGACGCAGTCGCGCCACCGCAGCTGCCTCCGAATCTCGAGCGGGCCTGGGATCTGGTGGCGGGCTTCTGCGGCTGGACCGAATGGGAGCTCGCCCAGGAGATCGCCCGCCAGTTCGGGTTGCACTGCGAACCGCTGCCAGACGATGTGCCCGCCGAAATGGCGGTCCACCTGCGCTCCCCATGGATGCGCCGCTACCTGGCCGTGCCGCTGCGGCGCGGTGACGAGCATGTCGTTGTTGCGGTCGCCAACCCCACCGCCGAAGGCCTTGTCGAGCGCGTTAGCTTCCTCTTCGGCGTCGCGGTGGTGCTCACGATCGCACCGCCTGCGCAGTTGCGTGCCCACTACGACGGCATCGGAATGCGCGGCTCAACACCAGGTACCGCTGAAGCCGATCCGCAGCCGCCGCCCCACGAGGAAGCACCGAGCGAATTCCACCTCGAAGACCATCCCGGCGACAGCGCGATCATCACCCTGTGCAACGTGATGCTGCGCCACGCCATCGAACAGGGCGCCAGCGACATCCACGTGCAGCCGCTGGGTGACGGCGGCATCGTCCGCATGCGCCTGGACGGCCTGCTGCACAACGCCGGGCGGCTGCCTGCTGCCGTCATGCGCCGGCTCATCGGCCGGGTGAAGGCGGTGTCAGGCATGAACCCGACCGACCGGCTGCATCCACAGGACGCCCACGCGCGGGCAGTCGCCCCGGATCGCACCCTCGACATGCGCATTTCGACGCTTCCGGTGATCGGCGGTGAGAAGCTCGTGATCCGGCTGCTGGGCGGGCACCGCCCGCTCACGCTCGCGGACCTTGATCTCACCGAAACCGAACTCGGGCAGTTGCAGAACCTGGTCGAAGCCAGCATGGGGCTGGTGATCGTGGCGGGCCCCACGGGTTCCGGCAAGACAACCACCCTGTATGCCGTGCTGAATGAGAAAAACACCAGCGACGTGAGCATCGTGACAGTGGAAGACCCGGTCGAAATCCGGATGCCAAGGCTGGCCCAAACCGAAGTGAACGCCAAGAGCGGCCTCGACTTTGCCAACGCACTTCGTTCGGTGGTCCGGCAGGACCCTGACATCGTGCTCATCGGCGAAATCCGCGACACGGAAACGGCGTCCATCGCCATGCAGGCTGCCATCACCGGCCACCTGGTCTTCGCCTCCGTTCATGCCAACGACGCGGTCAGCGTATTGCCACGCCTGCGCGAGCTCGGCGTCAACAGCGATCTGGTGGGTGAAGCTGTTCGCGGTGTGGTGTCGCAGCGGCTGATACGCACGCTGTGCAACGCATGCGCGGCGCCTGCGGCGGCGCCCTGGACGCCAGCGGAGGGGTGGCTCATGCAACATGCCGGACTCACCACCAGCCGTCGTGCGGTCGGTTGCGCGGTGTGCCACGGAACCGGCTACAGGGGCCGGCGCAGCGTGATGCAGGTGTTGACCGTGACACCTGAGGTCGCGCACCTGCTGGACCACGGGGCCCCGTTGAGCGAGTTGCGCAAGCACGTCGCCGGACAGGGCATGCGCCTGCTGGCGCAAAGCGCGCTCGAACGCATCGAACGGGGCCAGACCAGCGTCCAGGAAGTGTTGCGGGTAATGGGAACGGATTTCTGGCGCTCGCTCGCCGAAGTGGCAAACCTGCCCTCGCCAGGAGCGCTGGGCATGGTCCGCACACCACAAGACGACCTGCAAGGCGAAGTCCTCCTGATCGCCAAGGACGACGCCTGGCGCACCACGCTCGCGGGTTGGCTGCGTGAGCTGGGCTGGAGCCGGATCGTCGAAGCGTCCGACGAACAGGGCGTGCTGGCCGCCATGCGACACCACACCGATTCCGGCCTGACGGTGGTGGATGTGGAAAAGCTGCTGTCTGACCGGGCGCGCCTGCTCATGCAAATGCGCAGCACGTTGGCAGGCGCCGTGGTACCCATACTCGTTTTGGGTGGGCTGAACAACGTGACGCTCGCGAGCGACCTGGCGCTGCAGGCCAGCACCCGGCTGGCCGACCGGCCGTCCAATGCGAAAGAGCTCGCGCAGCAGCTTCAACCTCTGCTGCAAGCCTATGCGTCGCCAGGCGACGCGTCGGCTGAAATCGCCATGGCGACAGCCTCCCGCTACCCGGCGGCGCCCGCTGCGGGGAGCTGATCACCGGGACGTTTCACGCGGAACCAGGCGGCGTACATCGCGGGTAGCGCCAGCAGCGTGAGGACGGTCGCCACGATCAGGCCGCCCATGATGGCCACGGCCATGGGGCCCCAGAACACGCTGCGCGACAGCGGGATCATGGCCAACACCGCCGCCGCCGCGGTCAGCACGATCGGGCGCAGCCGGCGCACGGCTGATTCGACGATGGCGTCCCAGGCCGGCACGCCCCGCGCGCGGTCCTGCTCGATCTGGTCGATCAGGATCACGGAGTTGCGCTGGATCATGCCCATCAGCGCGATCACACCCAGCAGCGCCACAAAGCCAAACGGGCGGTTGAGCACCAGCAGGGCCCCCGCCACGCCGGCAATCCCCAGCGGCCCGGTCAGGAAGACCAGCATGGCGCGGCTGAAGCTGTGCAGTTGCAGCATCAGCAGCGTGAAGGTCAGGAACAGCATGACGGGCACCCCCACCACGATGGACGACGAGCCCTTGGAGCTTTCCTCCACCGCGCCGGCCACCTGGATCTTGTAGCCCGGCGGCCACTTGGCCTCCAGCGCGCGCAGCTGCGGCAGCAACTCGCGGGTCACTGTGGCGCCCTGCAGGCCTTCGACGATGTCTGACTGCACCGTGATCGCATAGCTGCGGCCTTCACGCCACATCACGCCCGGCTCCCAGTTGAAAACGGGTTTGGCAATCTGGGTGAACGGGATCGCGCGGCCAGACGCCGTGGGCAGGTAGGCGTTGCCCAGGTCGGAGATCGCGTTGCGCTCATCCAGCGGCTGGCGCAGCACGATGTCGATGAGCTTGTCGCCCTCGCGGAACTGGCCTACCGGCGTGCCAGCCAGCATGGTGCGCGACGCCTGCGCAATGGACTGGCTGGTCACACCCAGCGCGCGCGCCTTGGCCTGGTCCACCTCCAGGCGCAGCACCTTTACTGATTCGTTCCAGTTGTCGTGGACGCCGCGGGTGTTGGGGCTCTGGCGCATCACTGCCTTCACCTGGTCGGCCTGCTCGCGCAGTACGCCTGGGTCGGGCCCCAGCACCCGGAACATCACCGGGTACGGCACCGGCGGTCCGTTGGGCAGCAGCGTCACGCGGCCGCGCACTTCGGGGAACTCCCGGGCCAGCAAGGCAGGCAACTTCACGCGCAGCGCCTCACGTGTGCGCAGGTCCGCCGGGACGACGATCATCTGCGACACGTTGGTCTGCGGAAACACCTGGTCCAGCGGCAGGTAAAAGCGCGGCGCGCCCGAGCCCACCCAGGTGCTGACCGTGTTGACGCCGGGTTCGGCCATCAGCCTCTGCTCAACCCGGCGCGCCACCTCTTCCGACGCGGCGAAGGCCGTGCCTTCGGGCGACCACAGGGTCACCATGATTTCGGGGCGGCTGGAATCCGGGAAGAACTGCTGCTGCACGCGGCCCATGCCCACGATGCCCAGCGCAAAGGTCAACAACGTGGCGCCAATGGTGATCCAGCGGTGTTGGACGCACCAGCCAACCGCGCGACGGAAGTGGCGGTAGAACGGCGTGTCGAAATGCTCCTCGTGTTCGGCCGAGACCGGCTTGGCCTTGAGCAGCAGCGTGCCCAGGTACGGCACGAAATACACCGACACCAGCCAGCTCAGCACCAGCGCAATCACCGTCACGGCAAAGATGGCAAAGGTGTATTCGCCCACGGTCGAGCGGGCCAGGCCAATCGGCAGGAAACCCACCGCGGTGATCAGCGTGCCCGTCAGCATGGGCATGGCCGTCACTTCATAGGCAAAGGTGGCGGCGCGCACCTTGTCGTAGCCCTCTTCCATCTTGCGCACCATCATCTCCACCGCAATGATGGCGTCGTCCACCAGCAGGCCCAGCGCGATGATCAGCGAGCCCAGCGATATCTTGTGCAGCCCGATGCCCCAGTAGTTCATGGCCAGGAACGTCACCGCGAGCACCAGCGGAATGGTGATGCCCACCACCAGACCCGGGCGCACGTCGATGTAATAGCGCCGCCACAGCGGCAGGCCAGGCTCATGCCGCTTGTGAAAGCCCAAGGCGATGAAGCTCACCGCCAGCACGATCACCACGGCCTCGATCAGCACGCGGACAAATTCATTAACCGACGTTGCCACGTTGCGGGGCTGGTCCTGCACCTGCACCAGCCGGACGCCTGCGGGCAGGTCCTTTTCGATGCGCGCCACGCCCTCGGCCAGCGACCGGCCCAGGGCGATGATGTCACCCCCCTTGGCCATGGACACACCCAGCGCAATGACTTCCTTGCCCTGATGGCGCACCTTGATGGCCGGCGGGTCCACATAGCCACGCTTGATCTCGGCAAAATCGCCCAGGCGCAGCTGGTTGCCGGAACTGCCGCGCACCGGCATGTTGCGCAGGTCTTCCATCGCGTTGAACTGTCCGCCCACGCGCACCTGCACCACGTCCAGTGGTGTCTGCACCGCGCCGGCGCTTTCCACGGCGTTTTGCTGGCCCATTGCGCTAAGCACCTGGTTCAGATCCAGGCCCAGCTGGGCCAGGCGCTTTTGCGAGATTTCGATGAACAGCTTTTCGTCCTGCGCACCGAACAGCTCCACCTTGGCCACGTCCGGCACGCGCAGCAAGCGCTGGCGCACGTCGTCGGCAAAGGTCTTGAGCTCGGCGTAGCTGAAGCCGCCGTCGGACTCCAGCGCGTAGATCACGCCGTACACGTCGCCGAACTCGTCGTTGAAGAAAGGCCCCTGGATGCCCGCGGGCAAGGTGAAGCGCATGTCGCCCACCTTCTTGCGCACCTGGTACCAGACGTTGGTCACTTCGGCGGCCCTGGACGAGTCCTTGATCTGGAAGATGATCTGCGACTCCCCCGGCTTGGAGTAGCTGCGGATGATGTCGGCGTAGGGCACCTCCTGCAGCGTGCGTTCGATCTTGTCGGTGACCTGCTCGGCCACCTGCTGCGCCGTGGCGCCCGGCCAGTAGGTGCGCACCACCATCGCGCGGAAGGTGAAGGGCGGGTCTTCGTCCTGCCCCAGCTGGAAATAGGCCGCAAAGCCCAGCAGCATCAGCACCACCATCAGGTAGCGCGTGAGCGCCGGATGGTCGAGCGCCCATTTGGAGAGGTTGAACCCCTCTTTCGGTTCGGTCTGCGTCATGGGAGGCTCACTTGGCGGCCGGCGGCGCGTAGATGCTGACCTTCTGGCCGGGCTGCAGCACATGCACGCCGGCTACCACTACCTGCATGCCCGGCGTCAGCCCTGCGGCAATCACGGCCTGGTTGCCGTCGGCCGTGGCAACCTGGACCGGCTGTGACTTGACCGTCATGCTGGCTGGCTCCAGCACCCACACGGCCGTTGCTTTGCCCTCCTGGCGCAGCGCGCTGGTCGGCAGCTTGATGACCTGGGCGCCCGCATGGCCCAAAGACGCCGGGCTCACGTAGGCAGTAGCGCCCAGCGCCGCGGCATCACCAGCGGGCAAGGACACCTTGACCGGAAAGGTCCGTGTGACCGGGTCTGCGCTGGCAGCCACTTCGCGCACCTTGCCGGTCACGCTGGCATTGGCCGCCCACAGGCGCACCGCCACGTCGGAGCCGGGTTTGATGGCGGCCATCTTGTCCTCGGGCACCGAAAACACCACGTCGCGCGGCCCATCCTGCGCAATGCGCACCACCGGCGTGCCGGCGGCCACCACCTGGCCCGGCTCGGCCTCCACCGCCGTGATCACACCCGACACATCGGCCACCAGATTCGCATAGCCCGCCTGGTTGCCCTGGGCCGCCAGCTGGGCCTGCGCCTGCTCCAGCTGGGCCTGCGCGGCCTTGAGCGTGGCTTCGCGGCGCTCCAGCTCGGCGCCGCTGATGAAGTTCTGGTCTTTAAGGGCCGCAAACCGCTTGTAGTCGGCCGCGGCAAGGTCACGGTTGGTCTGGGCGGCGGCGACCTGGGCGCGCGCGGCGTCAGCGGCCAGCTTGTAGTCCTGCGCGTCCAGCTGGGCGAGCACCTGGCCGGCTTTCACGCGCTGGCCCAGCTCGGCCTGGCGCCGCACGATCTTGCCCGCCACCCGAAAGCCCAGGCGCGACTCCACGCGCGCGCGGACCTCGCCTGCAAACTCGGAGCCTGACTCAAACGCGCTGGTGCCCACGGTCAGCAACTTGACCGACCGGACCGGCTCCGCAGGCGGCGCGGTCCGGGAGCAGGCTGCCAGCACCAGGGCAGCCCCCAGCGTCAAAAGCACCGTCCGGTGCGACCGTTGGAACAACAAAGTAGGCATGGCAAACCTGAGCGAAAAGTATGCAGAAGCGTCATTAATGACTGACCGGTTAGTAATCTACGGGAAAACCTTGATGCATGTCAAGCGACAATCTCAGGCCCGACGACCATGCTCACATCCACCCCTCACCCCACCGACAAACTGGCACTTCTGCGCGGCGTGTCGCGGTCTTTTTATGTCTCGATCCGTCTGTTGCCGGCACCGCTGCGCGAGCCCGTGGCCGCCGCCTACCTGCTGGCACGGGCCACAGACACGATCGCAGACACCGCGCAGCTGCCAGCCGCCGAGCGGCATGAAAAACTCTGCGTCCTCGCTGCGGCCATTGAGGGCGATGCTGGCGCGCGCGCAGCCATCGGCGATCTGTCCACCGCGTTCGCGGCACGGCAACAGGACCCGCAGGAACGCGACCTGATCCTGGCGCTGCCGCAATGCCTGGCCTGGCTGGATGCGCTGGACGGCGCCGACCAGGCCGACATCCGCACCGTGCTGCGCCACATCACGCGCGGCCAGTTGCTGGACATCACGCGTTTTGGCAACGGGCCCGCCGTGCACGCATTGGCCAACGCCGAAGCGCTGGACGAATACACCTGGCTGGTGGCGGGTTGCGTGGGTGAATTCTGGACCGACCTGTGCATGCGCCACCTGCCCGGCTTTGCCAGCCTGCCAGCGGACCGGATGCGCGCGCTGGGCCGTGCCTATGGCAGCGGCTTGCAGCTCATCAACATCCTGCGTGACATGGGCGCGGACCTGGCGGCGAGGCGCTGCTACCTTCCGGCCGATGCGCTGGCGGCGGCCGGCCTGACGCCGGCCGATCTGGCGCGCGATCCGGCGCATCTGGCGCATCTGGCCCCCGTGTACAACCATTGGCTGGCGCAGGCTGGCGCCCGGCTGGACCAGGGCATGGCCTACTGCATGGCCGTGAACCACCGGCGCGTGCGGGCCGCCAGCGCCTTGCCCGCGCTCATCGGGGCGCGCACGCTGGCCCTGCTGCGTCAGGCGGGCCCCGGCGCACTGCACACACGCGTGAAAGTGCCGCGCCACGAAGTCCGTGCGATCCTGCTGCGCCTGGCGGTGACGCTGGCGGCCCGCGGGCCGCTGCAAGCCGGGTTTATCCGCCTGCGCGGCTGAAACGCGCGCGCCCGATGGGACAATCACCCGCATGACACCGCAACAGTACGTGCAGGAGAAAGCCGCCGCGTCGGGCAGCAGCTTCTATTACGCCTTCTTGTTCCTGCCCAAGCCGCGGCGCGCCGCCATTACCGCCTTTTATGCGTTCTGCCGCGAGGTCGATGACGTGGTGGATGAGGTGGAAGACGCCGGCGTTGCCCGCACCAAGCTGGCCTGGTGGCAGGGCGAAGTGGCCCGCGCCTATGCGGGCGAACCCATCCACCCGGTCATGAAGGCGCTGATGCCGCTGGCGCCTGACTACGGCATCGAAGCGCGCCACCTGCTGGCCGTGATCGAAGGCTGCCAGATGGACCTGGAGCAGACGCGTTACCTGGACTTTGCCGGCCTGTCACGCTATTGCCACCTGGTGGCCGGCATCGTGGGCGAGGTGTCGGCCCGCATCTTTGGCCAGAGCGACGCACAGACCACGGCCTATGCGCACAAGCTGGGCCTGGCTTTCCAGCTGACCAACATCATCCGCGACGTGGGCGAAGACTCCTTGCGCGGGCGCATCTACCTGCCGGTCAATGAGCTGCAGCAGTTTGACGTGAAGGCGCATGAAATCCTCAAGCGCACCTATTCAGACCGCTTCGTCGCGCTCATGCGCTTTCAGGCCGAGCGCGCGCACCGCTATTACGACGAAGCCCTGTCCCTGCTGCCCGAGGCCGACCGCCGCCCGCAGAAGGCCGGGCTGATGATGGCCAGCATCTACCGCACCCTGCTGCGCGAAATCGAGCGCGATGACTTCCAGGTGCTGCACCAGCGCGTGAGCCTCACGCCGCTGCGCAAGCTGTGGCTGGCCTGGCGGGTGCAGGCGCTGGGCAAGCTGTGATCAAACCCGCAGCAGCTCGCACAACTCCGTGAGGTTGGTCAGCACCAGGTGGGGCTCCTGGTCATGCGGCCACATGTGGTCGGCCCGGTTGACCCAGGCGGCCTGCATGCCGCTATTGATGGCGCCCAGCACGTCCAGCGTGGCATCGTCGCCGATGTGCAGCACCTCATCGGGCTTCACGTCCACCGCGCCCGCAGCGGCATGGAAGATGCGCGGATCGGGTTTGCCCACGCCAAATTCGCGCGCGGTGATGGACGCCTGGAAGTACTGGCCCAAGCCGACGCGGTGCACGTCCGCATTGCCGTTGGACAGGCTCACGACGGGGAACCGCTGCGCCAGCAACGCCAGCGCGGGCAGCACGTCGTCAAACAGTTCCACACGCTGGCGCTCGGCAAAAAACACCTCGAACGCGGTGTCAGCCAGCAGCGGGTTCTCGCCAGCCCGGTACAGCGCCAGGCGGATGGACTCGCGCCGCACGGCGCTCAGGTCGTGCTTGAGGTCAGGCCGGTTGGCCGCCATGTAGTCGCGGATCTCGCGCAGCGCCGTCGGGCTGGAAAACAGCGCGGCCGCCATGGGGGCGTGGTCGTTCAGCCAGTCGTGCAGGACTTTCTCGGCACGCTCGATGGTGGGCCAGATCGGCCACAGGGTGTCGTCCAGGTCCAGGGAAATGGCCCTGATTTTTGAGATGTCCAGCATGGTCTGTGAGAATACCTCATGCCCCTGCCCTCCCCCTATCGAAGCGAACCGGCCTACCAGCACGGCCAGCCCGGCCGGACCGGCGTGCTGCTGTGCAACCTGGGTACGCCCGATGCGCCCACGGCCGCCGCGGTGCGCCGCTACCTGGCGCAATTCCTGAGCGATCCGCGCGTGGTGGAAATCCCCCGCATCGTCTGGCTGCCCATCCTGCACGGCATCATCCTGCGTGTGCGGCCGGCCAAATCGGCGCAGAAGTACGCCAGCATCTGGACGCCAGAGGGCTCGCCCCTGAAGGTGTGGACTGAACGGCAGGCGCAGGCCCTGGGCAGCGCCCTGGCGGCACAGGCCCATGACGTGGTGGTGCGCTATGCCATGCGCTACGGCAACCCGTCGATTGCCGCCGAACTGGACGCCCTGAAGGCCGATGGCGCCACGCGCGTCCTGATCGTGCCCGCCTACCCGCAGTACAGTGGCACCACCACCGCCAGCGTGTGTGACGCGGTCTATGAGTGGGCGGCACGCACGCGCAACATCCCCGAGCTGCGCTTTGTGCAGCGTTACCACGACGACGCCGGCTACATCGCCGCCCTGGCAGCGCGCATCCGCACCCATTGGGATGCCCACGGCCAACCTGACCAGCTGGTGATGAGTTTTCACGGCGTACCCGAGCGCACGCTGCAACTGGGCGACCCGTATCACTGCGAATGCCACAAGACAGGCCGGCTGCTGGCCAGCGCTCTGGGCATCGGCAAGGACCGCTACAAGGTCACTTTCCAGTCACGCTTTGGCAAGGCCAAATGGCTGGAGCCCTACACCGAGCCCACCCTGGTGGCGCTGGCCCAGGCGGGCACGCAGCGGGTGGACGTGGTGTGCCCCGGCTTCACCAGCGACTGCCTGGAGACGCTGGAGGAAATCAACATGGAAGCGCGCGAGGCCTTCCTGCATGCAGGGGGCAAGGCGTTCCACTACATCCCCTGCCTGAACGGCGACGCGGCCTGGATAGAGGCGCTGGCGGGCATCAGCGCGCAACACCTGGCCGGCTGGCCCACGCAAGGCAGCGCGGACGGCGCGGCACTGGCCGGCAGCCGGGCGGCGGCGCTGGCGCTGGGCGCCGCTCAGTGATTGGACAGCAGCTCGCGCTCGCAGACCGATTCAATAAAGCCTGACACCGCGTCCAGCTGCGCGCTCACGTTCAGGGCTGGCGCATGGCCGCAGCCGGGCACTTCGATCACATGGGCCAGGCCGCGCGCGCCCGGCCCCCGGCGGCGCATTTCGTCGGTGGTCTCTGACAGCACGAGGTCCGAGTCCTCGCCACGCAGGCAAAGCACGGGAATCTCAAGCGCGTCGTAGTGCTCCCACAGGTCGTAGTCGGCCGGGTGGTCGATGAACTGGCGCACCATGGCCGGGTCGTAATGCGGCGTCACGCGGCCATCGGGCAGGCGGCGCGTGGAGGTTTCGGTCAGCCGGCGCCATTGCGCGTCGGTCAGAAACCCGTAGGGCTTGTACACCTGACGGAAAAAGGCCTCCAGCTCGGCAATGGTGGCGAACGCGGGCGGGTTGCCTGCGTAGGCCTTGATCCGCTCCACCGCGGGCGCGGCCAGCTTGGGCGCATTGTCATTGAGCACCAGGCTCTTGATGCGGCCCTTGAGCTGGGGCTGCAGCAAGCCGGCCGCACACACGGTACCAATGGCGCCGCCCATGGACGTACCCACCCAATGGGCTTCATCCACATGCAGCCGGTCCATCAGGTCGGCCGCGATGCGCGCGTAAAACGCCAGCCGGTATTCGTCGTGCGGGTCCGCCGCCCACTGGCTCAGGCCGCGGCCAATGGTGTCGGGGCAGATCACGCGCCAGCCACGCCCGGCCATGTGCGCGGCCAGTTCGTCCATGTCGCGCCCGGTGCGGGCCAGGCCATGCCAGGCGATCACGGTGCGCCCGTGCTGGGCGCCCCATTCGGTGTAGTGGATCTCGCGGCCTGCGCAGGTCGCGTAGCTGGATGTGCAGGTCATGGCGTGTGCCTCCGCTTTGCTGTTGTGTTTGTTCTTGTGCTTGTGCCGTACACGGGCGCGCGCCGTTACTTCAGCAGCTTGCCGGTGCTGCCGATGACGGTCACTTCCACGTAACGCGACCCCACCCGGTTGTCGGGCGAGTAATTGACCGTCACGCCGCCCAGGTCGTAGGCGCCCAGTGTTTCCAGGGCCTTTGCCACCTTGGCGCGCGTGGGCTTGGGGCCGGCGCGGCGCAGCGCCTCCACCAGCACCTTGGCCCCCAGGAACTGCTCGAAGCTCGTGTAGTTCACCAGTTCGTTGGGCGCATGTTTGGCCAGCAGCGCCTGGTATTCACGGATCACAGGCAGGTTGGGCATGTAGGGGTACGGCACCACCTGGCTGATGCCCAGGCCATGCGCGTTCTTCAGGCCCGCCAGCTTGACCAGCTCCGCCGGGTCCACCACCGAGATGTTGTACAGCTGCGCGCCGCCACCCGACTCGCGGTAGCGCTTGATGAACGCAGCCGTGGGCTTGTTGATGGAGATCATGATGATCGCCTGCGCATCGGACGCCTTGATCTTCTTCACGGCGTCGTCCACCTTGTCGGTGTTGCGCTCGTAGCCGGCCGCCACGGTCAGCTTCAGCCCGCGCTTGGCCAGCGCTGCCTCCACGCCCACCAGGCCGGCCTTGCCAAAGCCGTCGTCCTGGTACATCACGGCCACGCGGTTCATGCCCAGTGTGGTGACCTGCTGCACCATGTGCTCGGCCTCGTCCGCGTAGCCCGCGCGCACGTGGTAGATCCAGGGGTTGAACGGACTGCGCAGCGGCTCGCCACCGGTGTAGGGCGCCACCAGCGCCGCCCCGCCCTGCTCCAGCACGCCATCGGCCAGCAGCTTGCCCACGTTGGCGGTCCCGGCAAAGCCGTACAGCGCCACCACCTCGGGCCGGGCCAACAGTTCCTGGGTCAGGCGCACGGTTTCATCGACCTTGTAGGCATCGTCCATCACCACCTGGCGGATCTTCGCGCCGTGGATGCCGCCTTTGCTGTTGATGTGGTCAAAGTAGATGCGACCGCCCAGCACCATCTGCGCGCCGGTGCTGGCCAGCACGCCCGACAGCGGCGCAACCTGCCCGACCACGATGTCCTGCGCCTTGGCGGCGGGCATGACCAGCGCCAGCGAGGCCAGCACGCAGGTACCCAGTGATTTCCAGAATGTCATGGCTTGTCTCCAGTTATTTCTTCAATGAATCCCTGGCAGTCGCGGCACGAAGCCGCCCCACAACGCCGGTGGGGAAGTAGTAAACAGAGAGAACGAACAGCAGGCCCAGCCACAGCAGCCAGCGGTCGGGCGAGAGCAAGGCAGACAGCATGGGAATGCCGGACGCGGCCTGGCTGGCGAGGCGCAACAAGTCCTGCAGGTAGCTCTGGGCCACCAGGAACACCACCGATCCGATGGCCGCGCCATACATCGTGCCCATGCCGCCAATCACCACGATCAGCAGCACGTCGATCATGATTTCAAAGCTGAGGGACGTATCGGGCCCGTTGTAGCGCAGCCAGAGCGCCAGCATGGCGCCCGCAGCACAGGCAAACAACGCCGACAGCACGCTGGACGTGGTGCGGTACACCACCACGCGGTAGCCGATGGCTTCGGCCCGGAATTCGTTCTCGCGGATGGCCTGCAACACGCGGCCAAACGGTGAATTCACGATGCGCAGCAGCGCCAGCAACAGCACCAGCGCCGTGATGAACAGCAGGTAGTAGGTAAGCAGCCGGCCGTCCACGCTGACGCCCAGCAGGGGTTGCTCCATGAACTGGGTACTGGGCATCAAAAGCGCGGGCAGCTTGAAGCTCAGGCCGTCTTCACCACCGGTCAGGTCCGACAGCTGCGACGCCAGGGTCTGGAACGCCGCCGCCACGGCCAGCGTGATCATGGCAAAGAAGATGGCCCGCACGCGCAGCGAGAACAGGCCCACGGCCAGCGACAGCACGAACGACACGGCCAGCGACGCGGCCAGCCCCAGCAGCAGCGATTCCCAGCTCGCGCCATAGCGCGTGCTGGTGATGGCAATGCCGTAGGCGCCGATGCCGAAGAACATCGTGTGCGCAAAGCTCACGATGCCGGTGTAGCCCAGGAGCAGGTCGAAGCTGGCCACCAGCACGATGAACACCAGCACCTTGGCGGCCACCGACAGCGCCTTGACGCCGGGGAAGATGAACGGCGCGAACGCCAGGCCCAGCAGCAGCACGACCAGGATGGCGGCCAGGAACTTGCTGCGCGGGAAATCGTTGGAGAGGATTCGGTTGAGCATGATGTTGTCCCCTATCGGTTCGTGACGGGGTACACGCCCTGCGGGCGCCACAACAGCACCGCCACCATCAGCGCGATGTTGGAAAACAGCGCCACTTTGGGCGCGAGGAAGCCGGTGTAGTTGGCCATCAGCCCCACCAGCAGCGCACCGATCAGCGCCCCCCCGGTCGAGCCCAGCCCGCCAATGATGATCACGATGAAGATCAGGATGTTGACCTGCGCGCCCATCTGCGGCGTCACGCTTTGCTGGTACAGGCCCCACATCACGCCGCCCAGGCCGGCCAGCGCGCTGCCCACCACGAACACACCCACGAACAGGCGGCGGATGCGGTAGCCGAGTGACTCGACCATCTCGCGGTCCTGCACGCCGGCGCGGATCAACAGGCCGATCTTGGTGCGGCTCAGCGTCCAGGCCAAAATCGCGAACACCGCCACGCCCACCAGCACCGCCACCACGCGGTAACGCTCGATGGACGCATCACCCAGCAGCAACGAGCCGCGCAGCGCTTCGGGCATGGGCAGCGCAATCTGCTGCGGGCCCCAGATCACCTTGATGAGCTCTTCACCAATGATCATGCCGCCCATGGTGATGAGGATTTGCTTCAGGTGCTGGCCATACACCGGCCGCACGATCACACGCTCGAACGCCACGCCGACCGCGCCGGCCACCATCATGCCCACCGTCATGGCCAGCGCCAGCGCCACCAGGTTGCGCCACAGCTCGGCAGACGATGTCCAGTCACCCATGCCGGCCAGCACGGACGTGGCGACGTACGCGCCCAAGGCGATGAACACGCCATGGCCAAAGTTCAGCACGTCCATCAGGCCGAACACCAGCGTCAGGCCCGAGGCAATGATGAAGATGATCATGCCCATGGCCAGGCCCGCCACGGTGAGCGTGAGCCAGGTGGAGCCCGAGCCGATCAGGGGCAGGGCCAGCAGCGACAGCACCGGCACGAGCGCCAGCGGCTTCCAGTCGAAATCAAGGTTTTTCATAGTGCCAGCCCCAGCAGCGAGGTCTGAAGGGCTTCGTCTTCAGCGAGTTCTTTCATGCCACCCGCGTGCACCACGACACCGTTGTCCATCACGGCCACGGTATCGCCCAGGCGCTTGGCAAAGTTGAAGTTCTGCTCCACCAGCAAAATGGTCACGCCGCTGGCCTTGAGCTGGGCAAAGGCGTCGATCATGTTGTTGATGATCGCGGGCGCCAGGCCCTTGCTGGGCTCGTCGATGATGAGCAGCTCGCGCGGCTCCACGATGGCGCGCGACACCGCCAGCATCTGCTTTTGCCCGCCCGACAATTTGCCGGCCGGGTGGTTCCAGAACTTTTCCACTGCCGGGAACAGGCCAAAGATCCACTTCAGCCGGGCGTCGTCCATCTGGCTGGCGGTCCTGGCGCCGCGCGCGGCCAGCAGCATGTTTTCCTTGACCGTCAGGTCCGAGAAGATGCCCATGGCCTCGGGCACGTAGGCGATGTTCATGCCGGCAATCTGCGGCGTGTTCAGCTTCGTGATGTCGTTGTCGTTGAAGCGCACGCTGCCCTGGGATGCCTGCCACAGGCCCATGATGGTCCGCAACGTGGTGGTCTTGCCCGCGCCGTTGCGGCCCAGCAGCATCGTCAGTTGCCCGCGCGGCACGGCCAGGTCCACGCCATGAAGGATGTGGTACGCCCCGATGTGCGTGTGCACGCCGGAAAGCTCCAAAAGGTTATTGCTCATAGCAAAACCTCCGCGCTGCGCGCTGCGGTGCTATTCGTCTTGGGAGCGGCCCTGCGACTCATGCGGCCTCCTTGGCAACGCCCAGGTAAGCCTCTTGCACCACGGGGGAAGCGATCACCGTGGCCGGGTCGCCATCGGCCACCAGGGTGCCGTTGTGCAGCACGATGATGCGGTCGGCCAGCTCACGCACCACGTCCATCTTGTGCTCCACCAGCAGGATGGTCTTGGTCTTGTCGTTCTTCAGCTGGCGGATCAGGTTCAGGATCACCGGCGCCTCGGCCGCGTTCATGCCGGCCGTGGGTTCGTCAAACATGAAGACGGTGGACTCCAGCGCCATCAGCAGCGCCACTTCGAGCTTGCGCTGGTCCCCATGCGGCAGGCTGGCCACCGTGGCCTGCTGCCGGTCGGCCATGGACACGGCGTCCAGGATCTCCAGCGCGCGGTTCGTCAGCGCGGCGTGGTCGCTCCAGATGCTCCACAGGTTCAGGCCCCGGCGGTGCTTGCCGTCGCGCGTGGCCTGCACGGCCAGGCGCACGTTCTCCAGCACCGTGAGGTTGGGAAACAGGTTGGTCAGCTGGAAAGCCCGGCCCAGGCCGGCGCGCGTGCGCGCCGACGGGGTCAGGCCAGACAGGTCGCGGCCATCCAGCGACACCGTGCCGCTGGTGGCCTTGAGCTGGCCGGAGATCAGGTTGAAGTAGGTCGTCTTGCCCGCGCCGTTGGGGCCCACGATGGCGGTCAGCGTGCCCGGCTGGAAAGCGCAGGTCACGTTGTTGACCGCCACATGGCCGCCAAAGCGGATGGTCAAGTCCTGGGTAGCTAGCAGACTCATGATCTCCTTTGCGTGCTCTCAGTTGCCTCAGGGGTGCAATCAGGGACAAGTGCCAATCACGTAGTAATTGGTGCCCGTCATCTTGAGCGTGGTGGTGGTGAAGGTGTTCCACAGACCCATGTTCTGGTTGGAGCCCTTGGCGTAGGTATAGCCGCCCGACTGCGTGGCGCGGCCCGCCGTGGTGTGCGCATAGTTGCTGGACGTGTAGCAGGTGGCCGGCGGCGGTGCACTGCCGGTGGTGGTGCCGGTGGCGGCAGCCGAGGCGGCGCCCTCCACGCCATTCGCGTCAGCGGCGCGCACCGTCCAGCTGTACTGCGTGGCGGCGGCCAGGCCGGTGTCGGTGAAGCTGGTGGCCGTCACCGGCAGGGCGTTGGTCTTGTTGGCGTTGCGGTACACGTTGTAGCTGGCCGCGCCGCTCACGGCGTTCCAGTTGATCTGCATGGTCGTGGTGGTCGCGTTGGACGTGGCCACGCCGGTAGGTGCCGCCAGCGTGGTGGTGCCGCCACCGCCGCCGCCCGAGCCGCTGCCCGACGACACACGGTCCACCATGGCCTTGATGGCGGCCATCTGGGTGCCTGCCTTCTGGGCAAAGTTGGTGCCGTACCAGCCGATCCAGTCCCAGCAGGCGTTGGGGTTGGCCAGCGAGCCGCTGGCCGAGGTGCTGCGGCTGGTGTTGTCCACCTTGGTCTGGGGGAACAGCACGATGATGCTGTTGGTGTCGGCCCAGCGGCTGTAGCCCGTGTTCTTCACGAACTTGTCGCCGATCTTGTCGGTGCTCTGCTGGCAGCCGTGCAGCGCCACGTGCACCTTGCACTGGCTGCCGCTGGCGCAGTTGGCCGGCACATAGGCCCAGCCGGTGGCGGCCATGCCGGGGTTGGTCGTGAACTGCGTCTGGTTGAACTCGATGTAGTTGCCCGCGGCCGGCGCGTTGTTGCGCGGGTTCAGCGTGCCATAGAACTTCTGCAGCACGGCCTTGGCGCCGTCGTAGCTGCAGTTGCTGATGTAGGGCGACGCGGCGCTGCCGCAGCCGTTGTTGCCGGTGCTGTCAAAGTCGGTCGGGAAGGTGTGCGACGCGCCGCTGCGCACCACATGCTCCATGTTGGCCGTGGTCACGCCGTTGTTGGTGTACTGCGTCTTCAGCGCCGTCACCGGGTTCTGGCCCACGGTGGTGTCGCTGGTGCCGATGAACAGGTACACCTTCTGGCTGGCAATGTTGGCCTTGTTGTCGATCGCGCCGCTGTTGCTGTAGCTGTTCAGGCTGTTCTGCATGTTGGTCAGCGCCGTGCTGGAAATGCTGGCGTTGTACATGCACGAGGTGTAGTTGGACAGCCCCGCGCACATGTACGGGCCGGCCGCGAACACGCCCACGCCCTTGAACAGCGACGAATAGGCAATGCCCAGCTGGTTGGCCATGAAGCCGCCCGAGGACAGGCCGGACACCGTGGTCTGGCTGGTGTCCACGTTGTAGGCGGGCAGGTTGATGGCAGCCATGGCCGCCCCGGATGAAAGCGCGGCGACCGCGGCGAGCGTGCGAACCAATTTGAACGTCATTGAGTTGTCTCCTGGAGAGTTTTTGAAAAAAACATCACCTGCCCCCGTGTCGCCGGGGGTTCCTCATTGAACGGGCACAAAAAGAGGGGCGGCCGCCCCGCGGAGCACACCCGGGCACGAATGGCGCCCGGGTTGCCCCCAACCGGTTAGCGCTTGTTGCGGATCGGGATGTTCATTTCCTCGGGCTTGATCTCGCGGACCAGCTCGGGCACGCCCCAGGCAAATGCCGGGTCGGACTTGATGCGGAAATGGAACATGCTCTGCATGGCCTGGTGGTCTTCCTTGCGGAAGGTCATCTTGCCCTTGGGCGTGTCAAAGCTCATGCCTTCCATGGTGGAAATGAGCTTGTCGCTGTTGGTGTCGCCGTTGGTCTTTTTCAGCGCAGTGACGATGGCCATGGCGGCCGAGAAACCGCCCGCGGTGAAGAAGTCCGGCGGCTGCTTGAACTCCTTGTAGTGCTGCGACACCATCGCGTCGTTCACCGGGTTCTTGGGGATGCCGAAGTAGTAATACAGCGCGCCTTCCATGCCGGGGAAGTTCTTGTAGGCCACCATGGCCGGCAGGATGTTGCCGCCGGTGACCAGCTTGATGCCGTAGCGCTTTTCCAGGTCCAGGTCGGCGATCTTGGGGAAGGGCGTGGGACTGCCCGACCAGCCCACCGACAGGTACTTGTTGCCCGGCTGGTCCTTGAGCTTGTCGATGATGCGCTGCAGGCCGGCGGTGAAGTCGGTGGTACCCACGGGCAGGTACTCCTCGTGCACGATCTTGGCCTTCTTGGTGAACTCCTTGGCGGCCTTCACGCCGTCACGGCCAAAGGCGTTGTCGTTGGCCAGCACGGCCACCACGTTGCCCGGCTGGTCCAGCGCGGCGGCGTTGGCGGCGGCATCCTGCGACGAATTGCGGCCGGTGCGGAAGATGTACTTGTTCCACTTGTCGCCGGTGATGCTGTCGGCCACGGCGGGCTCGACCAGCAGGATCTTCTTGTATTCCTCGGCCACCGGCAGCATGGCCAGGGCCACGGGCGATGCCGTGGGGCCGACAGCGATGTCCGCCTTGTCATCGGCATAGGCGGCAGCAAGGGCTGCCTTGCCCACGTCGGGCTTGCCCTGGTCGTCCTTTTCAATGACCACCAGCTTCTTGCCGCCCACGGTCATGGTGCCGCCGGTAGCGTAGTTCAGGCCCATGTTGAAGCCCACGATGGTCTGCTTGGCATAAGCCTCCAGCGGGCCGGTCTTGCTGGCGATGATGGCGATCTTGATGTCCTTGCCCTGGGCATGGACGAGGGGGGCTGCAAAGGTGGTGGCAGCCAGTGCGGCCATGGCTACCCAAGTGCGACGATGCATGGAAGTCTCCTGTTGTAATGGGAACGCGAAAACGGTCGCACCACTATTGCACAGTGCGTGCCAGGTTGTAAGGTATTGATTTCGCTGGACTTTTTAAAGTCTTGCCGTTGATATGCCTGAAATTCAGACACATTGAAATGTCTGATTTTAAGGCATTGTCTGAATTTCAGGCAATTACATCCAGCCGCTCATACAGCTTGGCGCGCGAGATGCCCAGCAGTTTGGCGGCCGCCACCTTGTTGCCGCCGGTGCTGGCCAGGGCGGCCTCAATGGCACGCTGCTCCAGCTCGGCCACCTGTTGCGCCAGGGGGCGCAGCACGGCGTCCGGTGATGCCGCCGCAGGCTGCCCGGCCATTTCAGGCCAGCGCGCCGGTGCGATCTGCTTGACGCCGGACTCGCGCAGCACTTCTTCGAGGACGGCGGTTTCAATGTGCTGCGAATCGCTGCGCATGGCGGCCTGCTCCAGCACATTGCGCAGCTCGCGGATGTTGCCGCGCCAGACCTGCGCCTGCAGCAGCGCCAGCGCCTCGGGGCTCAGCTCTGGCGGGGCCGAGCCGCTGCGGTGGGCCATGTCTTCGCCCAGCACCTCCACCAGCGCGGCAATGTCGCCGCGCCGCTCGCGCAGCGGCGGCACGCGGATGGGCAGCACGTTCAGGCGGTAGTAAAGGTCTTCACGGAACCGGCCCTCGCGCACCAGCGCGCCCAGGTCGCGCGAGGTGGCGGCAATCACGCGCGCATCAAACGGCACCAGCTTGTTGGAGCCCAGCGGCTCTATCTCGCCTTCCTGCAGCGCGCGCAGCAGCTTGGCCTGCAGGGCCTGGGGCATGTCGCCAATTTCGTCCAGGAACAGCGTGCCGCCATCGGCCAGCTTGAACTTGCCGTCGCGGCCCTTGCGGTCGGCGCCGGTGTAGGCGCCCGGGGCCACGCCGAAAAATTCCGCCTCCAGCAGCGTGTCGGGCACGGCGGCGATGTTCACGCTGACCAGCGGGCCGCGCGCACGCGCCGACGCGGCGTGGATGGCATGGGCCAGCAACTCCTTGCCGGTGCCGGTTTCGCCCAGCAGCAGCACCGGGCTGGACGACTGCGCGGCCCGGCGCGCCTGACGCTTGACCTCCACCGCCGCCGGGCTTGCACCCACGAAGCTGGCAAAGGTGTACTTGGTGCGCCGCTGCGTGGCGAGCTCACGCCGTGCGTCGTCCAGGTCGCGCTGCAGGTGGGCAAACTTGCTGATCAGCGGCTGCAGCGTGGTCTCGGGGTGGTCAAACAGCACGATCCCGATGGCGCCGATCAGCTCGCCGCTGGCGTCGTCGCGCAGCGGGATGCGGCTGACCACGAAGGTGCCGGCCTTGTTGGTCAGCAGGTCGATCAGGATGGCCTGGCCGGTCTCCAGCACGCGGCGCATCTGGGTGTTGGGCACCACGTCCTCGACCATGTGGCCCACGAACTGGTCCACCGAGGAAAAGCCCAGGTCGGGCAGGAACCGTTTGTAGCCGTCATTGACCCAGACAATGCGGCCGGTACGGTCCACCAGGAACATGCCCTGGCTGACGCTGGAAAACAGCTGGAACATCGACCGTGCGGCCAGCGCCAGGATGGCCTGGCCGTCGCGCGGCAGGGTGTTGTCTTGCTCCATGCGCGGATGTTAACGCGGTGACCGCGATGACTCCTCTCTTGCTCCCTCTCTCTCTGGGAGAGGGCTGGGGTCAGGGCAGGCGCCGCGTGGCAGTTGCCGGCACTCCACCGCGGTTGGCCAGCGCGCCGGGCGGCCATGCCCGTTCTCCGCTACGAGCTCGCGCAGATGTTCTTGTAGCGCGCCTGCATGGCTGGCGCTGCCCCCGTGGTCTGCACGCGAAACTCTTGTACGCAGCGCGAATCCTGCGCTACGCCCGGGCATGGCCGCCCGGCACGCCTGCGTGGCGTGGCTGGGCATTCGGACTATCTGCATCGTGGATACTCGGGCCGACTGACTATGAAGGGCATTCATCAATGGAGAAAGGCTTGATCTCCGTGTTGCTCGGCGTGATAGCCGGAACAGCGGGCTATTGGTTTACGACGTTCTGGATGAAGCCCATTCTTCAATACCGGGAGCTTCGCTCGAAGGTTTTCGCTGACCTTATCTTTTACGCTCAAGTTGTGAATGCCGACGGGCTGAATGAGCGCATGCAAAAGTTGTTCGATGAACGCGTTCTCTCAAATCGACGGCACGCAGCTGAGTTGGCCGCCTGCGTGCGTGAGCTTCCGGCTTGGTACAAATGGTGGTTGCACCGCCGCGGTCAATCCCCAGAGAAAGCCGCACGCCACCTCATCGGATATTCCAACACCACAGACTTCGACCACGCCGAAAAGCGGGAAGCAGCGATTCGAAAAGCACTTGGATTCGAATCAGCCGAGTGAAATGGCGTTGATCCACGAACCTCGCAGGCGCGGCGGCCGGCCACACCCGGGCGTAGCGCAGGATTCGCGCTGCGTACAAGAGTTTCGCGTGCAGACCACGGGGGCAGCGCCAGCCATGCAGGCGCTCTACAAGAACATCTGCGCGAGCTCGTAGCGGAGAACGGGTGTGGACGGCCGGCGCGCTGGCCAACCATGGTTCGAGTGGCGCGAGCTCTTGCGGCACCCGCCCTCACCCCAGCCCTCTCCCAGAGGGAGAGGGAGAAATACCTACCCTGCGGCCAGTTTCGCAGCGCGCCGCTTCATCACGCGCGGCAGGATCAGCACCGCCAGCACGATGATGATCAGCGTGAGCGACATGGGCCGCTGCACGAACACCGCGAAGCTGCCTTCGCCAATCGACACCGCGTTGCGCATCTGCGCCTCGGCCAGCGGGCCCAGGATCATGCCCACCACCACCGGTGCCGTGGGAAAGTCAAACCGGCGCATCAGCACACCCAGCACACCGATGGCATACAGCAGGAACAGGTCGAACGCGCTCTGGCGCATGCCATAGGCACCCACCGTCGCAAAAATCAGGATGCCCGCGTACAGCTGCGGCTTGGGGATCTTCAGCAGCTTGACCCACAGGCCCACCATGGGCAGGTTCAGCACCAGCAGCATCAGGTTGCCGATGTACAGGGAGGCAATCAGCGCCCACACCAGCGCGGCCGATGTCGTGAACAGCTGCGGCCCCGGCTGGATGCCGTAGTTCTGGAACGCACCCAGCAGGATGGCGGTGGTGTTGGACGTGGGGATGCCCAGCGTCAGCAGCGGGATGAGCGCCGCCGTCACGGTGGCGTTGTTGGCGGCCTCGGGCCCCGCCACGCCTTCAATCGCGCCGGTCTTGCCGAATTCCTCCAGGTTCTCGGGTTTGGCGAGCTTCTTTTCGGTGGCGTAGCTCAGGAAGGTGGGTATCTCGGTGCCGCCAGCGGGAATGCAGCCAAACGGTGTGCCAATGGCGGTGCCGCGCAGCCAGGCCGGGACGGAGCGCTTCCAGTCGCGCCCGGTCATGTGGACCTTGCTCATCCTGTTCTGGCTTTCCACCGTGCGGCCCTCAAACAGCGCGGCGTACATCACCTCGGCCACGGCAAACAGGCCCACGGCCACCAGCACGATCTCGATGCCGTCCATCAGCTCGGCCTTGCCCATGGTGTAGCGCGGCTGGCCCGAGATCTGGTCCAGCCCGATGCAGCCGATGGCCAGGCCCAGGAACAGCGCCGTCATGCCGCGCAGCGTGCTCTTGCCCAGCACCGCGCTCACGGTGGTGAAGGCCAGCACCATCAGCATGAAGTATTCCGGCGGGCCCAGCTTGACGGCGAAATCCGCGACCCAGGGCGCAAACAGCGTGACGATCACGGTGGCAATGGTGCCCGCCACGAACGAGCCGATGGCGGCCGTGGCCAGCGCCGCGCCCGCACGCCCGCTCTTGGCCATCTTGTTGCCCTCCATGGCGGTGACCATGGTGGCCGTTTCGCCCGGCGTGTTCAGCAGGATGGAGGTGGTGGAGCCACCGTACATCGCGCCGTAATAGATGCCGGCAAAGAAGATCATGGAGGCGGTGACGTCCACCTTGGCGGTGATGGGCAGCAGCATGGCCACGGCCACGGCGGGCCCGATGCCCGGCAGCACACCCACGGCCGTGCCCAGCGCACAGCCCACGAAACACCACAGCAGGTTGCCGACGGTTATGGCAGAGGCAAAGCCCTGCACCAATGCATTGACTGTTTCCATGTTCAGCGCCTCAGAGCCAGCCGGTTGATGTGAGGCCGGGCAGATTGATACCCAGGAACTGCGTGAACATCCAGTACACCGGTGCCGAGATGACCGCGCCGGTGAACACGTCGGTGGCCCAGGCACGCGGGCTGTTGGCGCCCGCCTGCCCCGCCGCGCGGCGCAGGCCCTGCACCGCCAGCACATAGCACAGCGTGCAGCTCAGGATGAAGCCGATGGCGGTGATCAGCGCCGCGTTGGCCAGCAGGCCGGCCGACACCCAGATGAACGCGGGCCAGTACGCCGCGTCCCCCGAGGGCTCGTCCATCTGGCGAAAGCCGCCGGTGCGCGCTTCCCACACGATCCAGGCACCGCACAGGGTCAGCACCACGGCCACCGCCCAGGGCAGGAAGTTGGGGCCGACGCCGCCGTAGCCGGCGTCACCGGGGATGGCGAGCGCGCCGGCCGCCAGGGCCAGGCCGATCAGCAGCACGCCAGCGCCTACCAGCGTCTGCGGCCACGGGTTCAGGGCTTGTTGTGTCATGGTTTTGCCTTGGTTTTTTTGCCTTGGTTGGCCGGTGCAACGGTCCAATGAAAAATGCCGCGCGGCCCCTGCGGGCCGGCGCGGCAGGTTCAGCCTCCGCCTCAGATCATCCCGGACTTGACCATGGTGGCGCGCAGGCTGGCAAAGTCGCGGTCAACGAATTCACCGAAGGCGTCGCCGGTCAGCACGGCGGGCGTCCAGCTGTTCTTGTCCATGGCCTCGGCCCAGGCCTTGCTCTTGATGGCCTTGTTGATCGCGTCGATCAGGTCCTTGCGCTGGGCCGGCGTGATGCCAGGGGCGCCATAGACGCCGCGCCAGTTGCCGATCTCCACGTTGATGCCCTGCTCCTTCAGCGTGGGCACGTCGGTGCCCTTCAGGCGGGTGGCCGAGGTGACCGCCACCGCGCGCATCTTGCCGCTGCTGATGTATTCGGCAAATTCGCTGTAGCCGCTGCCGCCCACCGTGACGTTGCCGCCCAGGATGGCCGCGGTGGCTTCCCCGCCCCCACGGAAGGCCACGTAGTTGATCCTGGCCGGGTCCACGCCCACTTCGCGGGCGATCATGGCAGCCGCGATGTGCTCGGTGGAGCCGCGCGAGCCGCCGCCCCACTTGACGCTACCCGGGTCCTTCTTGAGCTGGGCGATCACATCGGCCATGGTCTTGTGCGGCGAATTGGCCGGCAGCACGAATACGTTGTATTCGCTGGTCAGGCGCGCCAGCGGCGTGCACTGGGTGAGCGTGACCGGCTGGCGGCCGGTGATGATGCCGCCCAGCATCACGGCGCCCATCACCATCATGGCATTCGGGTCGCCCTTCTGGTTAAGGAACTGGGCCAGGCCCAGGGCGCCGGCGGCACCGCCCTTGTTTTCATAGGTCACGCTGTCAGCCGCCTTGGCGTCCAGCAGGGCCTTGCCCAGCGCGCGGCCCGTGGTGTCCCAGCCACCGCCCGGGTTGGCGGGGATCATCATCTTGAGGTTGGCCGCCGCATGCGCGGTCATCGGCAGAGCGCCGGCGGCCGCCAGGGCTGCCATGGATTTGAGGAAGGTATCGCGACGCATGGAAAGGTCTCCTTGGGGTTTTTGACAACTCCGCCATCATGCGCCCGCTGGCTGTCATTCGGCTGTCCGCTGCATTGGGGAAAGTACTAAAGTGCAGGGTCCATGAAACTGCTCCTGGTTGAAGACGACCCCTCCATGCAGGCCACGCTGCAGCGCACGCTGAGCCGCCGCGGCATGGACGTGACCTGCTGCGGCGACGGCCGCCAGGCCCTGGCCGCCTGGCAGGGCAGCCACCCCGACGTGGTGATGCTGGACCTGACCCTGCCCGGCCTGGACGGGCTGCAGGTGCTGGAACAGGCGCGCCGCGCCGGCCTGACGACGCCGGTGCTGATCCTGACCGCGCGCGGCACGGTGGGTGATCGCATCATCGGCCTGAACACCGGCGCGGACGACTACCTGCCCAAGCCGTTTGACCTGGACGAGCTGGACGCGCGCCTGCGCGCGCTGACGCGCCGCCGCGCGGACGCATCGCCCGCCCCGGCCAGCGGCAGCCTGAGCGTGGGCGCGCTGCGCTACGACCGTGACAGCGGCGCGGTGTACCACCGTGACCAGGTGATGGAGCTGACCCCGCGCGAGGCGGCCCTGATGCACGCGCTGATGGCCAAGCCCGGCCACGCCGTGTCCAAGGAAAAGCTGTTCGAGCTGGTGTTCCCTGGCGAATCCGATGTGCAGTACGAGGCCATCGAGGTGGTGGTGTACCGCCTGCGCAAGAAGCTGGCCCACACCGGCGTGACGCTCATGACGCTGCGCGGGCTGGGGTATTTGCTGAAGACCGCGACGTGACAGGCCAAGCCAGACCGCTATCCCTCAGGCGCTACCTGTTGCTGGGCATCCTCTTGCCCATAGGGCTGTTCGTGTTCATCAACACCGTCAGCCTGTACCGCCAGGCGCTGGACGCGATCAACGTGGCCTACGACCGAACGCTGCTGGCATCGGCCAAATCCATCGGGGAACTGCTGGACGTACAAGGCTACGACGAAGCGGCCCAGCTGCGCGTGACGGTTCCCTATGCCGCGCTGGAAGCCTTCGAGGCCGACAACCAGAGCCGCATGTACTACCGCGTGTCCACGCTGGGCGGCGAAATGGTGTCGGGCTTTGCCGAGCTGCCGGTGTGGCGCGGCACCCTGCCCGAGCGCAACGCCTATGCCGCGCTGGTGCACTTTTATGACGCCCGATTTCGCGACGAGCCGGTGCGCGTGGCCGTGCTGCTGCAGCCGGTGGCCAGCGCGAATGGCCGTGGCATGGCGGTCGTGCAAGTGGCCGAGACGCTGGAGCTGCGCGAGGCGCTGGCGCGGCGCATCCTGATCGACACCCTGTGGCGCCAGGCCGTGCTGGTGGCCGTGATTGCGCTGGTGGCGGTGGTGGTGGTGCAGCGCGCCACCCGCCCGGTGCGCCGCATCAGCGCGGCGCTGCAGGCCCGCCCCGAGGGCGACCTGAGCCGCATTGAAGCCCCTGATGCCCCGCGCGAGCTGCTGCCCCTGGTGGACGCCACCAACCAGGTGATGGAGCGGCTGCAGCACCTGCTGGACCACCAGAAACGCTTTGTGCGCGACACCTCGCACCAGCTGCGCACGCCGCTGGCGGTACTGAAGACCCAGGTGCAGTCGGCGCTGCGCGGCGACGTGCAGCCCCACCAGGCCCTGACGGAGATCAACGCCACGGTGGACCGCGCCACCCTGCTGGCCAACCAGATGCTGGCGCTGGCCAAAGTGGAGCAGTTGCGCCACCAGGGCGACGACGACGTGACCGACCTGGCCGCCGTGGTGCGCGCCGTGGCGCTGGACCTGTCCGCGCTGCTGGCCGACAAGGACATCGACTTTGAAATTGCCACCGTGCCCGCACCGGTGCGCGCGCACGACTGGATGCTGCGCGAGCTGACGCGCAACCTGCTGCACAACGCCATCAAGCACACACCGGCGGGCTGCAGCCTGTCGGTGCGCGTGGTGGCCGACGCGCACCACGCCGCGCTGACGGTGGCCGACAGCGGGCCCGGCATCAGCGCCGAGCTGCGCACGCGGCTGTTCCAGCCGTTTTCGGCGGGCGACGTGCGCAGCGGCTCCGGCCTGGGCCTGGCCATCTGCCACGAGATCACCGCGGCGCTGGGGGGCAGCATTGCGCTGGACAACCGCGAGGCCCATGGCCGCGTCACTGGGCTGGACGCCACGGTGCGCCTGCCGCTGGCGCCCCCGCCGGCACCCGAACCGGGGCAGAATCCCGGCTGATGGACAAACTGCGGATCGACAAATGGCTGTGGGCCGCGCGCTTTTACAAAACGCGGTCGCTGGCCACGGATGAAATCAACAAGGGCCGCGTGCAGGTCAACAGCCAGGACGCCAAGCCCTCGCGCGAAGTGCGCCCCGGCGACACCGTGACCCTGCGCCAGGGGCCGGTGACGCGCGTGGTGGCGGTGCGCGCCCTGAGCGGCACGCGCGGCCCGGCGCCGGTGGCGCAGCAGCTGTACCAAGAAACGCCCGAAAGCATCCAGGCGCGCGAACAGGCCGCCGAGCAGCGCCGCTACGCGCCCGAACCCGCCCTGAGCATCGAACATGGCCGCCCGACCAAACGCGAACGACGCGAGCTGGACGGCGCGCGCCATGACAGCGCCGGGCAATGGGACGAGCGCTGGAGCGCGTCGCTGGCGCCCGGCACACCGCGCGGGCGTCGCCGCTGAAGGCGTTCGCTCTGGGACCGGATGCCGGGCGCGCGGGCATGCCTCGTGCATGGGGGCTTTCACTAGGCACGGTTGCGCACCACTGTGGTGTACTGCAAGGCTGCATTTCTTTTTGATCTATTCAGGAGCAACTCCATGACATTGAAGCATCTGATTTCCGCCGTGGTGGCCGCCGTCGCCCTGACCGGCGCCGCACAGGCCCAGCAGTTCTTTCGCATCGGCACGGGCGGCACCGCCGGCACCTACTACCCCGTGGGCGGCATGATCGCCAATGCGGTGTCGCAGCCCGGCAAGATCGTGGCCACCGCGCAGGCCAGCAACGGCTCGCTGGCCAACGTGAATGCCGTGGCCAGTGGCGCCATGGAGGCCGGCTTCTCGCAGTCTGACGTGGCCACCTGGGCCTTCACCGGCACCGGCGCGTTCGAGGGCAAGCCCAAGGTGACCGACCTGCGCATGATTGCCAACCTGTACCCCGAGAGCATCCACCTGGTCGTCAAGAAGGGCTCGGGCATCAAGACCGTGGCCGACCTGAAGGGCAAGCGCGTGGCACTGGACGAGCCGGGCTCGGGCACGCTGATCAACGCCCGCATGGTGCTGGCCGCCTATGGCGTGAAAGAAGCCGACATCAAGCCCGAATACATCAAGCCCAACCAGGCCGGCGACAAGCTCAAGGACGGTGCGCTGGATGCGTTCTTCTTCGTGGGCGGCGCACCGGCGGGCGCCATTGCCGAGCTGGCATCGGGCGGCGCTGGCATCGAGCTGGTGCCCCTGACGGGTGCGTCGGCCGACGGCCTGCGCATGGCCAACCCGTACTTTGCCGTGGACACCATCGCCGCCAACACCTACAAGGACGTGCCCGCCGTGCAGACGCTGGCCGTGGGCGCGCAACTGGTGACCAATGCCAAGGTGGACACTGAAACCGTCTATCAGATCACCAAGGCCATGTTTGGCGACGCCGCGCAAAAGGCGCTGCAGGCCGGCCATGCCAAGGGCAAGTTCATCACCAAGGAAAACGCCGTCAAGGGCGTGGGCATTCCGTACCACCCCGGCGCCGAGAAGTTCTACAAGGAAGTTGGCCTTTTGAAGTAACCCCCCGAAGCGCCTCCGGCGCCTCCCCCCAAGGGGGCGCCCCCAGTGGCCCGGCAAAGCCGGTTCCACGGGGGCCCTCAAATAAAACGCACCCCCTTCATGACCGCAGCGACGCTAGACGACAAGAAACTCCAGGAACTGGAAGAGAAATTCGACCCCGAGATGCGCTTTCGGCCCTCGGTGCCGCCGGCCACCCAGATCATCAAGTGGCTGCTGATCACGCTGTCGTGCTTTCACTTCTACACCGCCGGCTTCGGCCTGCTGCGCGAGACCACGCACCGCGGCGTGCACCTGGCCTTTGTGCTGGGGCTGATCTTCCTGGTGTTTGCGGCCAGCAAGAAGGCCCATGACAACCCGCGCCCCAGCAGCCTGCTGGCGCCAGGCGGCGTGCCGCTGGTGGACTGGCTGCTGGGCCTGGCCTGCGCGGCCAGCGTGCTGTACATCCCCTGGGTGTTTGCCGACCTGGCCTTTCGCGTGGGCAACCCCGACCTGTCGGACGTGGTGTTTGGCACCATCCTGTTCGTGACGCTGCTGGAGGCCACGCGCCGCTCCATGGGCTGGCCGCTGCCGCTCATTGCCATCGGCTTCACGCTGTATGCGCTGTTTGGCTCGTACTTTCCCGGCCTGCTCAAGCACGCGGGCGCGAGCTGGAGCCAGATGATCAACCACCAGTACCTCACCAGCCAGGGCATCTATGGCGTGGCGGTGGGCGTGGTGGCCACCTATGTGTTTCATTTCGTGCTGTTTGGCGTGATGGCCACGCGCATCGGCCTGGGCCAGCTGTTCCTGGACATCGCGTCCAGCGTGGCGGGCCGCTATGCGGGTGGCCCGGCCAAGGTCAGCGTGTTTGGCTCGGCCATGTTCGGCATGCTCAGCGGCTCGTCGGTGGCCAATGCGGTCACGGTTGGCTCGCTCACCATCCCAGCCATGATCCGCGTGGGCTACAAGCGTGAATTTGCCGGTGCGGTGGAGGCAGCGTCCTCCACCGGCGGGCAGATCACGCCGCCGGTGCTGGGCGCGGCGGCATTCCTGATGATCGAATTCCTGAACGTCTCTTACCAGACGATCATTGCGGCGGCCATGATCCCGGCGTTCATGCACTTCTTTGGCGTGTTCATGCAGGTGCACTTCGAGGCCAAGCGTTACGGCCTGCGCGGCCTGACCGACGAGGAAATGCCCCGGCTGAAGGATTCACTGCGCCAGCGCTGGCCCACGCTGATACCGCTGGTGCTGCTGATCGGCCTGCTGGTGTCGGGCCGCACGCCTTACCTGGCCGCATTCACCGGTATCACCTCCTGCATGATCGTGGGGCTGACCACGCAGGTCAGCGGCAACACCGCCAAGAACTGGGTGCTGCTGGTGGTGCTGCACCTGATGCTGGCCGTCATTTCATTTGGCGACCTGGGCCCCCACAGCGAATGGATCAAGCTGGGCATCTTTACCGTGGGCGTGGCGATCGCGCTGGCCGGCTGGAAGCTGGCCGGCATCACCGGGCGCATACCGCATGCGGTGCTGGTGGAAGCGTTTGAAACCGGCGCCAAGTACGCGCTGGCCGTGGGCGCCGCGGCGGCCACGGTGGGCATCGTGATCGGCGTGGTCACGCTCACGGGCGTCGGCTTCAAGATCAGCTACATCATCACCACCTGGGCCACCGCCATCGCGGGCGGCCTGTCGGCGGTGGTGCCCAGCTTCATGGCCAGCACGCAAAGCCTCACGCTGTTTGCCGCCTTGGTGATGACGGGCGTGGTCTGCATCCTGATGGGCTGCGGCATCCCAACCACGGCCAACTACATCATCATGGTGACGGTGGCCGCCCCCACGCTGGTGCAGCTGGGCGTGGAGCCGCTGGTGGCGCACTTCTTCGTGTTCTATTACGGCGTGCTGGCCGACATCACGCCGCCGGTGGCGCTGGCTGCCTATGCCGCGGCGGGCATGGCCGGCAGCGACCCGTTCAAGACCGGCAACATGGCGTTCCGCCTGGGCATGGCCAAGGTGCTGGTGCCGTTCGTGTTTGTGTTCTCGCCGTCGCTGCTGCTGGTGGCCAAGGGCTTCACCTGGTTCGACTTCACCGTCACCTTCCTGGGCTGCGTGTTTGGCATCACCGTGCTGGCGGCGGCGCTGAGCAAGTTCTTCCTGGTGGAGATGAAGCGCTGGGAACAGATGGTCTGCATCGTGGCGGCACTGCTGCTGATCGCGCCGGGCCTCACGGTCACGCTGATGGGCGTGGCCATCACCATCCCGATGCTGATGCGCCAGCTGGCGGCGTGGCGGCGGGTGAAAGCGGGCGCGGCCCCGGCGCCGGCCTGAGCGGCGCCGCACGGCCACTGCACCGACGCTGCGCCGCCGTCCGACGGCCCTGTCAGCCCCCGCTGACACGGGCTGTGGGACACGATCCATTTGTGAACACCGGGGCGCCAAACGGCCCCGCGCAGCGGCATGGCCCGCCATACTGCGCTCCTGCTTTGACCAAGAACAAGGAGCCATCATGAGCAAAACCACCAACGTACTGCAACGCGTGAGCGTCATCCTGGCCGTGACTGCGGCGTCCTACGGCCTCAGCGTGCAGGCACAGACCGTGAATGCCAACGTGAACGCCAGCGCCAGCGTCGGCACCAAGGCCACGAGCACCGTCGGCCAGAAGATCGACAAGGGCATCGAAGCCACAAAGAACACCACCAAAAAAACCGTGGAGTTCACCAAGGAAGCCGGCAAGGACGCCGCCGATGCCACGCGCCGCACCGGCAACAAGATCGCCGAGAAGATCCCCGGCACGGATGCCAACGCCAAGGTGAAGGCCGAAGCAGCGGCCGGGGCAGCAGTGAAGCAGTAAGCCTGATACGAGCTTCAATGCAAAACGCCCCTTTCGGGGCGTTCTGTTTTGTCTTGGCGGAAACGGAGGGATTCCGTTTGTTCTCCCCAATGCTCAATAAAATCAAGGACTTAGCAGCGATTCAAGGAAAGAAGTTGTTCCCACATATGATACCAAGGCTGCAACAACTTCAAAGGGAGTGGGATATGACACCTGAGATCACGATGGGAATCGGGTTTGCCATCTTTGGCGTGATATATGCAATCCTCGCATGGGGATGGGACAGCAAGACCGATAGTTTCTATGGCCTCGGAAGTTCCAAGGTATTACTCGGATTCACGGCGGTAGCTTTTTTTGCAATGGCAGTCTGGCATGGTTGGTTCCACAAGTAGTACGCCAACAATGACGCAGAAAGCGCATGCAGGGTTACGACGCAGATAATTATTTCGTTAACGTTCTTTTTCATCAATACTTCTCCTCAACAGAAGAAGTAAGTCACTATTTATATTTGTCAAGTTTTTGTCATCGTGACCTTGAGCACTGACAAAAGCTCTGAGGGCGTGGCCTGCACCGCCCTAGCCAGTTCAACGATGTTCAAGAGTGAAATATTCTTTTCACCTCTCTCCACTGACCCCAAAAAACCTACGTGCAGGTCTGCTGCCTCAGCTAACTGCTCTTGGGTCATACCAGCAGCAATTCTGTAGGCACGCAGGGACTGCCCAAAGGCAGTAAGCACGCGATCTGTCTTCTTGGGTCTCATACGGTTGGGGCATATGAGACCGTAACTTCACTTATAAAAACAGCCTTTATAGGCTAGGTTATGATGCTTCGCCACAACTTAGGAGGTACAGGCAATGAGCAGTGATGTGGTCAAGTCAGTAGAGGTCAAAGACCTTGGGGAGGGACGCTATGAAATCTCGTACAAAGGGGCCGGACACAAGATTTATCAACTGTTTGGGGCGGCAATTTTGATTGTTGTGGCGCTACCTGCTGGCTGCACCGCCTTGCTAGCCGCAACGGCCAGAAAAGGAGATGGAGCCATTGCAGTTGGCCTATTCCTGCTTGCGGCATTCGCCGTCTGGCTGGCCTTCTGGTTCGTGAGAGCCACACACAAAATTATTGTTTCACCCGAAAAACTGGAGTTCGGGGATAAGAAGATTCCCTTCACAGAAATTGACACCGTGGGGTATGAGAATGCCCGCGTATATGTGGTGTGTTCTGGAACACGGGTCTACCTAGGTTATGCAAATAACTCAGATGTGGCTGAAGCAGTGTTCAACAGAATTCAAACCTACTCAAAGCGCAGTTGGTCTTGATAAAGCATCATTTTGGGTGTGACCCCGAATGAAGACCAGGCTTTCTTTGTATTGAAAATCCTAGTCCAGTCTTTGGCCTAGGACGGACCTTTTCTAGCTCCATCTCGGAGCCTGTCCTGAATTTTGTGTTTGAGGCATAAATATGATCTACAGGACCATTTATGCCAAGCAAGACGAAGCTGAA
>JAIUOW010000021.1 GCA_020161775.1 Pseudomonadota bacterium | reverse complement strand
TTCAGCTTCGTCTTGCTTGGCATAAATGGTCCTGTAGATCATATTTATGCCTCAAACACAAAATTCAGGACAGGCTCTCCAGTTCAGTCAATGCACCAATGTCGAGTTGGCTACTGCAAGCATCGCGGGCCTTTTTCAAACCCTTGATGCGGTCTTTCAAAGTTTGCTGGTCCATAGGACTCTCCTTTACACAAGGCACCATGCCCTGCTTCCCCCTTTCAAGGCAGCGCCGTAAAGGAGCCAACTCGACACCAACCAAGCCCACCACAGTTGCTCCGCTGCCGAATCACCTTCCCCCTTCGCTGTAGCGCGCAACAGGTGCTGCGTACTGCGCCGGGATACTGGCACTCGTCTGGACGCTGCCGGGGACTAGCCGACCGCGTGCCGCGTTACAAGCCGCACTTACTGTCCTGTGCAGCCGACTTCACCGAAGTGAAGCCCGATCACTGAGCTTTTGCCTTGCGGGAAAAAGGAATATTCAAACTTTTCGAACCACAGCAGCGCGATCACACGCTGCCATGGCTTCATTATACGTACTTTTCAGATTATTTGTTGACTATCAGTGCGTTTTTCTGCGTCACCTATCGGTTGATGGGTGTGCAGTGCTGATTGACCGAAGTTGATCGCGCTTTAACCAATTGAGTAAGCCCTGCCCCGCCACCCGCCCGCTGGCCATGCACGCCGTCAGAAGGTAGCCGCCGGTGGGCGCTTCCCAGTCCAGCATTTCCCCGGCGCAGAACACGCCGGGCATGTCTTTCAGCATCAGGCCGTCGTCCATCGCCTCAAACGGCACGCCGCCGGCCGTGCTGATGGCTTCGTCAATGGGGCGCGCGGCGGCCAGCGTGATGGGCACGGCCTTGATGGTGGCGGCCAGTTGGGCCGGGTCGTTGAAGGCGGTTTTGTCCAGCACTTCGTGCAGCACGGCGGTCTTGATGCCGTCCAGGCCCAGGCGGCTTTTCAGGTGGCTGGACAGCGAGCGCGATCCGCGCGGGTGTTGCACTTCGGCCAGCACCTGCTCGGCGGTGCGGGCAGGCAGCAGGTCGATGGTCAGCGTGGCCTGGCCGGTGGCTGCAATCTGATCGCGCAGCCCGGCTGACGCGGCATAGACCAGGCTGCCCTCCAGCCCCGTGGCGGTGGCCACGAATTCGCCTTTGCGCTCAAATGTGTTGCCCTGTGCATCCGTGCAGCGGATGGCCACGCTCTTGAACGGCTGGCCGGCAAAGCGGCTGGCAAAGTGTTCGGTCCAGCCGCCGGCCTTGTCAAAGCCGCAGTTGGCCGGCACCAGCGGTGCCACGGGCACGCCGCGCTGGGCCAGCAGCGGCACCCAGGCGCCGTCAGACCCCAGCCGCGCCCAGCTGGCGCCGCCCAGGGCCAGCACCACGGCGTCGGCGTTGCGCGTCACTTCGCCCTGCTGCGTGGCAAAGCGAAGCGCGCCAGCACCATCGTGTTCAGCACCCCAACCCAGCCAGCGTTCGCGCATGTGAAAGCGGACGCCCGATTCGCGCAGGCGGTGCAACCACGCGCGCAGCAGCGGCGCGGCCTTCATGTCGGTAGGGAACACGCGGCCCGAGCTGCCCACAAAGGTGCTGATGCCCAGGGCCTGCACCCAGGCGCGCAGTTCGTCCGGGCCAAAGCCGGCCAGCAGCCGGGCCAGCTGCGGCTGGCGCGCGCCGTAGCGCGGCAGAAACTGCGCCAGCGGCTCGGAATGCGTCAGGTTCAGCCCGCCCTTGCCCGCCAGCAGAAATTTGCGGCCCACCGAGGGCATGGCATCCACCACGTCCACCGTCACGCCGGCCTGGGCCAGCACTTCGGCGGCTATCAGGCCGGCCGGGCCTGCGCCCACCACGATCACATTGCTCATTTACACGTTCACCAATTTGCCCTGCGCCGTAAGGTACGCGGCGCGCACCACGGCCTGCGGGTACGCCGCCTGCACCGCGGCGCGGTAGTTGTTCATCTTGTCCTGCAGCCCGGGTTTGAGTTCGGGCCGCCATTCGGATTTGTGGTCCAGCACCCACCATTCGCCGGTGTCGCGCCGGTGCACCAGCCGGTCCAGCCGCAGCGCTTCGCCCGCATGGTGGATCAGCACTTCGTTGCCCTGCCAGTCCACCACCGCGCGGTCCCAGGCCCAGGCGCCGTCGCCCGCGAGTATGCGCTGCGCCATGGCGGCGGCTTCGTTGATCTGCTCTGCGCCCAGGGCAAATTCGCGCTGGACCGACAGGCGCTGCTGCGCTGGCCAGCCCCCTTGACCGGGTACCGCACCCGGCACCCACCATTCCAGCAGGCGGTGCATGGCCTGGCCGAGGCGGGCTGCGGGGGTGTCTTCGCCTCCCTCGTCTGCGGCTTCATCTCCGGCCTCGGGTGGCCCAGCGCTGGCGGCGGCCTGCTCAGGCGCGGGCGGCAGCTTTTGCATCACAAAGCTGGCGTGCTGCGCGTCGGGCGTCGCGGTGGCCACGGCCTGCGCCGGTGCGTCCACCGGCTCAGCCAGCGGCAGCAGCCGCTGCCACCAGCTGGCCGGCGCCGCGCGGTGCGGCTGGGTGGATGACAGCACCAGCACCTCGCGCGCGCGCGTCATGGCCACATACAGGGCGTTGAGTTCCTCGCGCTGGCGGGCGGTCTGCTCGGCGGCCAGTGCGTCCACGGTGCAGGCCGGCGGGCGGCTTTCGCTGGCCAGGAAGGTAAAGCACCGGGGCGCTTCGTCTTCGCCAGGCCATTCCACCAGCACGCCCATGGTTTCGGCCTTGGGCGATTCTGCGTCGGTGTCCAGCATCAGCACCAGCGGCGCCTCCAGCCCCTTGGCGCCATGCACGGTCAACAGGCGCACCGTGCCCTCGCCAGCCAGCGCGGGTGCGGGTGCGCCACCGGCGCGCAGCGCCCGCACCAGCGCATAAGGCGTGAGAAAGCGCGCGCCGTCAATCTGCAGCGCCGCGCCCAGCAGCGCGCCCAGGTTCGCCACCACCGAGGCGCGCAGCGGCGCGGGCGCAGCAGCGGCAAAGCGCGCGGGCAGGTCCTGGCCGTTGATCTCATGATGGAAGATCGCGTCCAGCGCGTCGTGCGGCGGCAGCGCCTGCACCAGGGTCTGCCAGCGCGCCAGCACCGCGCCCACGCCGGCCAGCGGGGCTGGCAGCAAACCCTCGGCATCGCCCTGCTGCAGCAGCCCGTACCAGCTCACGGCCAGCTTTTGCGCCTGGGCGGCGCGCTTCAGGCCGGCCAGGTGGGCCAGTGCGCTGTCGGGCAGGCCAAACAGCGGGGATTTCAGCGCGCGCGCCAGGGACAGGTCGTGCGCGGGCGACACCAGCGCGTCCAGCAGCGCCACCACGTCCTGCACTTCGGGCGCATCGGCCAGGTTCTTTTTTTCGGGCTGCACGGCGGCGATGTGCAGCGCGCGCAGCTCGTCCTGCAGCACCGACAGCGGCTCGCGTTTGCGTGCCAGCACCATGATGTCGCCGGGCGGGCGGCCTTGCGCCAGTTCAGCGGCAATCCAGCGTGCGGCCTGGCGGCATTCCAGCGTGCGCAGGCTGTCCTCGGGCAGCTCGCGCGGCGTGGTCAGGCTGTTGCGCCAGGCCAGGAGGTCCGGCGCGGCCTCTGCGGCCTGCGCCGCGCGCTCGATCTGCGGCAGCCGCTGCACCGCGCCCACCTCGGGCGATTCAGTGGTGTGCGCGCGGTAGCCGTCGTACTCACCCGCGGCCAGGGCGGCGCCCATGGCCTGGTTCACGGCCGCCAGCACGCGCTGCGCATTGCGGTGGGTGTGGTCGCAGCTGAGCAGGTCGCCGCCCAGGCCTTGCACCACAAACCGCTGCGCCGCGCGGAACACCTGCGGCTCGGCCCGGCGAAAGCGGTAGATGCTCTGCTTGGGGTCGCCCACGACGAAGACGCTGGGAGCCTGCCCGCCCGCGCCCGCATAGCCCGACAGCCAGGCGTGCAGCGCCTGCCACTGCAGCGGGTTGGTGTCCTGGAATTCATCAATCAGCAGATGGCCCACGCGCGCGTCCAGCCGCTCCTGCACCCAGCCGCTGAGCACCGGGTCCGACAGCATGACCAGCGCGGCGCGTTCCACGTCGTTCATGTCCACCCAGCCGCGCTCGCGCTTGAGCGCCGAGAATTCTGCAATCAGCAGCCTTGTGAGGCGCGCCATGCGCTGCTGGTGCTGCCATGCGGCGTGCTGGCGCGCGGCGGCCTGCAGGCGCTGGGCCAGCGCCTGCGCCGCCGTCACGGCGGGGTGATCCGCCAGCTTGCCGAACTTGCGCGGATCGCCCTTTTGCGTGAACAGCGCGTCAAGCACATCGCCCAGCGCCAGACCGCCCACGGCCTGTTCCAGCTTGCTGCCTAAAGCGGCATAGGTGGGCGCGCCCGTGCCCAGCACGCGGGCGGCGTCCAGCAGCACGCTGCGCGTCGTGGCGCCTTGGAGCGCCTGCGCGGGCTCGGCCAGGCCGGCCAGCTCGGTGAACTGTTCGCCAAACGGCTTGACCGACGCATCCACCGTGCCCCGCGCGTCGGCCAGCGCAAATTCAACCCGCTTGGCCAGCGCGGCCTCCAGCGCCTTGAGCGTGTTGAACCGGCCATGCACGGCCACCGCGTCCAGGTAGTCGCGCCGGGCTTCGGGCTGGGCCACCACCGCGGCATGAAAATGCCGCCACACGGCGTCCACCGCGTCCTTGTCATCTTCCAGCAGCTCGTAGCTGGCGGGCAGGCCCAGCTGCTGCAGCACCGCCAGCGGCGCGTTGCGCAGCAGCGCGGCAAACCAGCTGTGAAAGGTGCGCACCTGCACCGGCCGGCCCGATTGCAGCAGCGCGCGGTACAGCCCGCGCAGCGGCTCCACCAGCCCTGGCGCGGCCTGCGGCGGGACGCCGCGGATGTGCAGCTCGTGTAGCAGCTGCTCGGGCGTGGCCTGGGCAAACGCCTGCAGCCATTGCTGCAGCCGCTGGCGCATTTCGCCGGCCGCTTTCTTGGTGAAGGTGATGGCCAGGATTTCATGCGGCTGCGCGCCCGCCAGCAGCGCGCGCAGCATGCGCGACACCAGCATCCAGGTCTTGCCCGCGCCGGCGCAGGCTTCCACCGCCACGCTGCGCCTCGGGTCGCAGGCCACGGCGTAGAAATCGGGGCGGCTCACGCGCTGGCCGTTCAGTTCGTAGGCATAGGCGGTTTCGCTCACGCGGGGCTCGGTCATGACCACATGTCCTTGCGGCACAGGCCACGCGCGGCGCAGAAGTCGCACACCGTGCCCTCTCCCAGCGCGGGCAGGGGCGCGCCATCGGCAATGGCTTGCAGGTCGGTCTGTATGCCGTCGATCAGCGCATCGCGCGCGGCCACCACGTCGTCCTGCTCCACTTTTCTGGTTTCGCGCTCGCCCACGTTCACATAGGCGGCGCGCAGCTGGTCGTCGGGCAGCAGCGCGGCATAAAAGGCCAGTTGCGTGTCTTCAGACGCGGACTTCACCCGCTTGCGGGTCACGTCCAGCGCCTCGGTTTTGTAGTCCATCACCATGGCCATGCCGCCGGGCAGGCTGTCGATGCGGTCCAGCCGGCCCACCAGCGTGAGCGCGCCCAGCGGCATTTCGCGTTCGGCCTCGGCCTGCGCAAACTGCGCGCCCCCGGCTTCGTGCTCGTCCAGCCAGGCCAGGTAGCCATCGCGCGCCTGGGGCCAACTGGCCGCGAACGGCAGGAATTCGCCTTCGGCCAGGCCCATGACACGGGTCTGCTCCTGCGCGGCTTCGTCCATCAGCGCCAGCCGCTGTGGCCCGGCGGGCACGGGCTGCGCAGCCAGCGCATTGTGAAAGTGCCCCAGCACCGCATGCAGCCAGGTGCCGAAGTCGCGCTTGTCCAGCCCGGTGTCCAGTTCGTCGGCTTCTTTCAGGCCCAGCTGGCGCAGCGCAAAGAACCGGTACGGGCAGCGGCGCAGGTCTTCGTAGGCGCTGGCCGACAGCCTGGCCACCGGCAGCGCGGCGCCGCTGGGCCGCGGGCGCGGCGTGGGGGTCACCGCCACGGCATGCTCCGCGCGCGGGTCGGCGCCCGTGCGGGCCGCGCCGTCCAGCTGCAGCTGCTGCACCAGCGGGCTGGGCAGCACCGGCTCGCCGGCGGCGTCGG
Organism: Pseudomonadota bacterium; assembly: GCA_020161775.1. Classification (GTDB taxonomy): domain Bacteria; phylum Pseudomonadota; class Gammaproteobacteria; order Burkholderiales; family Burkholderiaceae_C; genus RAM1. Next base: position 91,492 of record JAIUOW010000021.1, on the reverse strand, counting down.
CGGTGCGCCACAGCACATCCACCTGCGCCACCGCCAGCGCCTGTTGCCAGCCGGCGCGTTGCGCGGCCTCCAGTGCCTCACGCGTGGGCAGGCCCAGCGCCGCGCGCTGGCCCGCCGTCCAGGGGCCGGCGGGCTCGGGCGCAGCGGGCAGGTTGGCCTCATCACAGCCGGGCAGCACAGCCGCGGCAAAGGGCTGGCCCAGCATCTGCGGGAACGGCAGGATCACCACCTGTTCGTCGCGCGGATGCGTGGGTTTGAAGCTCGCGTCTTCCAGCACGCCCGTCACCCAGGCCGTGAATTCATGCAGCGGCATGCGGCGCGCGGCGTGGGGGATGGCATCCCATTCCGTGGGGGCAGCGGCGCCATCGTCGGCATCTTCGCCCGCATCCCCCAGGCGCAGCGCGGCGATGGCCGCGTCGCCCGCGGCGTCGCCAGCCAGCCGCTGCCATTGGCCGCTGGCCTGCAGCAGCGCGCGCAGCGCCTGCAGCCAATGGGCCAGCGGGCGGGGGCGCTGCAGCGTGGCCCGCCAGGCCTGCACGGTGTCCAGCAGCGCGGCGAATGTTTCGGGCTCGGGCAGGCGCGTCACGACACCAGCCCATTCGCGCGCGCCGGCCTTGCGCAAGGCCGCCTCCAGCCGCTGCACGGCGGCGCCCTCCAGCGCGGGGGCGTGCTTGAGCCAGTCCAGCACCGCGTCGGCCGTTGCGTCGTGCCGGGCGGCGCGCAGCGCGGTCATCAGGTGCGCCGCGGCACGGGTGGTGGACAGCTTCCAGCCGGTTTCATCGCGGATGCGCAGGCCCTGCGCGCCCAGCAGCGCGCGGATGCGGCGCGTGAGCACGCGGTCGGTCGCGGCCAGCGCCACCGGGCTGTGGCCGCCCGCCAGGTGCCGCAGCACGCAGGCGGCGGCACGGGCGGCTTCGTCCTCCGCGTTGTGCGCGGGGTGCAGCGTCACCACACCGGGCAGCGTGGCCTGCACCATGGGCAGCGTTGCAGCCTTGTCGCCAAAGTGCGCGCGGATGGCGTCCACCAGTGGCTCGCTCTGGTAGCCCTGCAGCACCACCAGGCAGTCCACGTCCTGGCGCACCGCGTCACCCAGCAGGCAGTCCGTGGCATAGGCTGATGCGGCCACCCATTCCAGCGCCACGCGGGCCACGGCCTGCTCCAGCGCCAGCACCGGGGCGTCCAGCCCGCCCGCCACCACGGCGCGCATGCGCGCGGCCCAGGCCTGGCGCTGCGCGGGGGGCACGGCAGCCGCCAGCGGTGCCAGCTGGCCCGCGGCTTCCACCACGCGCGCGGCCAGCAGCTCGCGCTGCCCGCCCAGGCCGGCGCTATCCAGCAAGGCCTGCGCGGCCAGCAGGTCGCGCGCTGCGTCGCGGCACAGGTCCAGCGGGCCGGGCACAAAGCCGCCTTGCGGCCCGCCCTGGCTGCGCGCCCAGTTCATCGTGGATTCAAACCGCGGCGCAAAGCCACTGGGCACCACGCGCGCCCAAGCCCTGGCGGCCTTGGGCATCAACTGGGCATACGGCACCAGCACCACGGTGCGCGCGGGGTGCGCGGCGCGGCTGTCCAGCAGGGTCTTGACCCTGGTCATCAACGCGTCCAGCGCGGCCTGCGCAGCGGGCTCGGCCTGATGGCTATGCGCTATCGCATCCATAGCGCGCGGGGGGCTTTCCATGGCCTGTGGAGGGACTTGGTTTCTGTCACAATTCCCCCACTTTAGCTGTACCGCCAACTGACAACCAAGGAATCGACATGGCCAGCGATCTCATCAAACATATCTCCGACACCAGCTTCGAAGCCGACGTACTCAAGGCCGACAAACCCGTGCTGGTGGACTACTGGGCCGAATGGTGCGGCCCCTGCAAGATGATCGCCCCGATCCTGGACGAGGTGTCCAGCACCTACCAGGGCAAGCTGCAGATCGCCAAGATGAACGTCGATGAAAACCGCGACATTCCGGCCAAGTTCGGCATCCGCGGCATCCCCACGCTGATGCTGTTCAAGGACGGCCAGCTCGCCGCCACCAAGGTCGGCGCCATGAGCAAGGCCCAGCTCACCGCGTTCATCGACCAGCAACTGGCTTGACTAAGGTGTCATGCCGGGCCTGACGAGCCTGCCCCGGACTTGATCCGGGGGCATCCACTGCGGCCCGCCAGCGCTGCGTGGATTGCGGGTCGAGCCCGCAATGACATCCGGCCTCCTTTTCCTGTCATAATCTTTTCCAGTTCACTGGTCCGCAAAAACGGCGTGCCAGTTCGAGTTCCCGGCCGGCGCGGCATCTTTCGCGGCTGACCGACACCCTCCCCCCCGTTTTCACAGAACTCCCCCAAAGGGGTCATTCCATGCACTTAAACGAACTCAAGGCACTGCATGTGTCTGAAGTCCTGAAGCAGGCTGAAGAGCTTGAGATTGAAAACACCGGCCGCATGCGCAAGCAGGAGCTGATGTTCGCCATCATCAAGAAGCGGGCGAAAGCCGGCGAACAGGTCTTTGCCGACGGCGTGCTGGAGATCCTGCCCGACGGTTTCGGCTTCCTGCGCAGCCCCGACACGAGCTACACCGCCAGCACCGACGACATCTACATCAGCCCCAGCCAGGTGCGCAGGTTCAACCTGCACACCGGCGACATGATCGAAGGCGAAGTGCGCATCCCCAAGGACGGCGAACGCTATTTCGCGCTGACCAAGCTGGACAAGGTCAATGACGGCCCGCCCGAGCAGAACAAGCACAAGGTCATGTTCGAGAACCTGACGCCGCTGTTCCCGAAGGAGCAGATGAAGCTGGAGCGAGACGGCATCAAGGGCGAGGAAAACATCACCGGCCGCGTGATCGACATCATTGCCCCCATCGGCAAAGGCCAGCGCGCCCTGCTGGTGGCCCCGCCCAAGAGCGGCAAGACGGTGATGATGCAGCACATCGCCCACGCCATCGCGGCCAACTACCCCGACAGCTACATGATGGTGCTGCTGGTCGATGAGCGCCCCGAGGAAGTGACCGAAATGCAGCGCTCGGTGAAGGCCGAGGTGATTGCTTCCACCTTTGACGAACCCGCCGCGCGCCACGTGCACGTGGCCGAGATGGTGATCGAGCGCGCCAAGCGGCTGGTCGAACTGAAAAAGGACGTGGTGATCCTGCTGGACTCCATCACGCGCCTGGCCCGCGCCTACAACAACGTGGTGCCCAGCTCGGGCAAGGTGCTGACCGGCGGCGTGGACGCCAACGCGCTGCAGCGCCCCAAGCGCTTCCTGGGCGCCGCGCGCAACGTGGAAGAAGGCGGCAGCCTGACCATCATCGCCACCGCGCTGATCGACACCGGCAGCCGCATGGACGAAGTGATCTTTGAAGAGTTCAAGGGAACGGGCAACAGCGAAATCCACCTGGACCGCCGCCTGTATGAAAAGCGCGTGTTCCCGTCCATCCAGCTCAACCGCAGCGGCACCCGCCGCGAAGAGCTGCTGCTGGCCCCCGAGATCCTGCAAAAGACCCGCATCCTGCGCCAGTTCATGTACAACATGGACGAGATCGAGTCGATGGAAATGGTGCTGAAATCGATGCGCGCCACCAAGTCGAACGTCGAGTTCTTCGACATGATGCGCAGAGGTGGTTAAGCCAGACGGCTTAACACCAAAAAAGTTATATAATTCAAGGCTTTTTTGCGGAAAGTACCCCGGAATGGTCCGGCGGCGGCTCCCGCACCTGAATCAAGGAAAACATCATGGCTAAAGAAGGCATTCACCCCAACTACCGCGAAGTGCTGTTCCTGGACCTGTCCAACGGCTTCAAGTTCGTGACGCGTTCCTGCGTGAACACCAAGGAAACCGTCAAGCACGACGACGGCAAGGAATACCCGCTGTTCAAGCTGGACACCTCCAGCGAATCGCACCCCTTCTACACCGGTACGCAGAAGTCCGTGAACGACATGGGCGGCCGTGTTGACAAGTTCTTCAAGAAGTTCGGCAAGCCGGGCGCTGGCGCCAAGGCTGAAGAAGCCGCCAAGTAATCCGCTTCAAGCCACAAAGGGCAGCCCGGTTCGCCGCGCTGCCCTTTTTGTTTGATGTGACACACTGCGCCCTGTCACCCCTGCCCGCCCCTTGAACCAGCCCACCCCCGCCATCGTTGCCCAAAGCGCCGTGCGCCGCCTGCCGCGCGCCGCGCTGCTGCTGTTCTGCCTGGCCTATGTGCTGCCGGGCTTCGTGGGCCGCGAGCCCTGGAAAAACGCCGACATGACGGCGTTTGGCTACATGGCCGAGCTGGCCTCGGGCGCATCCGCCTGGCTGAACCCCACGCTGCTGGGCCGCCCCCCCGAATTTGACGCGCTGCTGCCTTACTGGCTGGGCGCCTGGGCCATCATGGCCGCGCCCGCCTGGCTCAGCGCCGACCTGGCCGCGCGCATTCCGTTCATGGGCCTGCTGGCCCTGGCGCTGAGCGCCACCTGGTACGCGGTGTATTACCTGGCGCGCAGCCCGCAAGCCCAGCCCGTGGCCTTTGCCTTTGGCGGCGAGGCCAACCCGCGCGACTACGCCCGCGCCATGGCCGACGGCGGCCTGCTGGCCATGATCGCCTGCCTGGGCCTGGCGCAGCTGTCGCACGAAACCACGCCCGCCCTGGCCCAGGTGGCCTTCACCGCCCTGGCCTTCTATGGGCTGGCGGCCACGCCCTGGCACACCGCAAGCGCCGCGCTCGGGCTGGTCACGGGCCTGGCGGGCCTGGCGCTCAGCGGTGCGCCGGCCATGGCCGTGCTGCTGGGCCTGGGCGGCGCGGCGGTGTGCCTGGTGGCCAGCGAACAGGACGCGCCCGCGCGCAGCCGCAACCGCCGCTGGGCCGCTTTCATTGCACTGGCCACGCTGGCGGTAGCCCTGCTGGCCTGGGGGCTGGATCTGTACCGCTGGCGCGTGGGCCTGCCCACCGGCGCCGGGCGCGATTGGCGCAGCACCGGCCGGCTGCTGCTGTGGTTCACCTGGCCGGCCGCCCCGCTGGCGCTGTGGACGCTGTGGCGCTGGCGGCACCGGCTGGCCAGCCGCCACGTGGCGCTGCCGCTGTGGTTTGCGGCGGTGGCACTGGCCACCACGCTGAGCACGCCATCGGCCGACCGCTCCCTGCTGCTGGGCTTGCCCGCGCTGGCCACCCTGGCCGCGTTTGCGCTGCCCACGATGCAGCGCAGCGTGGCCGCGTTGATTGACTGGTTCACGCTGCTGTTCTTCAGCGGCTGCGCGCTGGTGATCTGGGTGGTGTGGATCGCCATGCAGACCGGCGTGCCGGCCAAGCCAGCGGCCAACGTGGCCAAGCTGGCGCCTGGGTTCGAGCCCACCTTCTCCTGGCCAGTGCTGGCCGTGGCGCTGGCCGCCACGCTGTGCTGGGCCTGGCTGGTCAAATGGCGCGCGGGCCGCCACCGCGCCGCCATCTGGAAAAGCCTGGTGCTGCCCGCGGGCGGGGCCGCGCTGTGCTGGTTGCTGCTGATGACGCTGTGGCTGCCGCTGCTGGACTTCGCCCGCGGCTACCTGCCCGTGGTGGGCCAGGTCACGCGCCTGATCAACCAGCCTGGCTGCGTAGAGGTGCATGGCCTGAGCCGCGGCCATGTGGCGGCGTTCCAGTACCACGGCAAACTGACGCTGCAACCTGTCAGCGTGGCCGCAGCCTGCCCCTGGATGATCGTGGGTGCGGGCTCGGTGGACGCCTTGCGTGCCGGGCTGGACATGCGCCAGTGGAAGCTGCTGGCCAATGTGCGCCGCCCGGCCGATGCCAACGACAACGTGCTTGTGTACCAGCGCACCTCGGCCGTCGTCCGCTGATGTCAGAGCTGCGCACCATCATGCGCCATGCCGGCACGGTGCTGGCGGGGCAGCTGGCCGTCATGGCATTCGGCGTGACCGATACGCTGGTGGCCGGGCGCTTTTCCAGCGAGGCGCTGGCCGCGCTGTCGGTGGGCTCGGCCATCTACATCAGTATCTTCATCGCGCTGAACGGCGTGCTGCAGGCGCAGCTGCCCGTGTGGGCCGAGCTGCGCGGCGCGGGCCACGACGCCGAAGTGGGCCGCGCGGTGCGCCAGGCGCTGTACCTGGCGTTCATGGTCATGGTGCTGGGCGTTGTGGCCTTGCTGATGCCGGGGCCGCTGATGCGCTGGACGCAGGTGCCGCCCGCGCTGCAGGCCGAGGTGAAGGCCTACCTGGCCATCCTGGCGCTGGCCGCGCCGCCAGCGCTGCTGTTTCGCATGTATGCCACGCTCAACCAGAGCCTGGGCTGGCCACGGCTGGTCACCTGGGTGCAGATCGGCTCGCTGGCGCTCAAGGTGCCGCTGTCGGTCTGGCTGACCTTCGGCGGCCTGGGCGTGCCGGCCATGGGGCTGGCGGGCTGCGCCTGGGCCACGGTGATCGTGACGTTCCTGATGTTCGGCCTGGCCTGCTGGATGCTGGGCACCCAGCCCATGTACCAGCCCTACCGCATCTGGCAACGGCTGGAGCGGCCCGACTGGCAGGCCATTGGCCGGTTTGCGCGGCTGGGCATTCCCACCGGACTGGCCGTGCTGGTGGAGGTGACCGCCTATTCGCTCATGGCGCTGTTCATTGCGCGCCAGGGCACGGTGGCCACGGCCAGCCACCAGATCGCCTCCAACCTGGTGGGGGTGCTGTACATGATGCCGCTGTCGCTGGGCATTGCGGTCAGCGCCCGCGTGAGCTGGTGGCTGGGCTCGGGCGACGCCGCGCGTGCACGCCTTGCGCTGCGCCTGGGCCTGAAGCTCACGCTGGCCCTGGCCGTGGGCGGTGCCGCGCTGCTGGTGCTGGCCCACGAGCCGCTGGCGCGCCTGTATGCCGGCGGCAATGCGCCGGTAGCGGCCATGGCGGGCGGGCTGCTGATCTGGGTGGCGGCCTACCACGTGGCGGACGCCGTGCAGGCGGTGTGCGTGTTCGTGCTGCGCAGCTACGGCGTGGCGGTGGCCTCGCTGGCGGTGTATTGCGTGCTGCTGTGGGGCGTGGGCCTGGGCGGTGGCTACGTGCTGGCCTACCAGGGCATCGGGCCGCTGGCACCGCTGAATTCACCGGCTGCGTTCTGGGGCGCGGGCGCTTTCGCGCTGGTGTTGACCGCCGCGGTGTTCATTGCGCTGCTGTGGCGCTCGGTGCGGCGCTACCAGCCGCCGCACGCTGCGCCGGCGCGGGCCTGAGCCGCGCCGCCGGCAGCACGATGGCAAAGGTCGAGCCCGCGCCGGGCGTGCTGTCGATGCGCAGCTCGGCCCCATGGCGCTGCAGCACGTGCTTCACGATGGCCAGGCCCAGGCCGGTGCCGCCGGTTTCCCGCGAGCGGCTGCGGTCCACGCGGTAAAAGCGCTCGGTCAGGCGCGAGATGTGCTCGGCCGCGATGCCCGGGCCGCTGTCTTTCACTGAAAATTCGCCGCGCCCGTCGGGCAGCACCTGCCAGCGCACGGCAATGCTTCCACCCGCGGGCGTGTAGCGGATGGCGTTGCTGACCAGGTTGGACATGGCGCTGAGCAGTTCCGACTGCGAGCCCGCGATTTCACTGTCGGCCAGCAGCTCGAAGCCCAGTTGCTGCGCCTTGCCCTGTGACGCCATCAGCAGCGCCGACAGGGCGCGGGCCTCGTGCTCGACCTGCGTCACCAGCGCCTGCACCGGCAGCCAGTCGGCCGCGCCCGGCGGCGGGCTGCCCTCCAGCCGCGACAGCGTCAGCAGGTCGTTCACCAGCGTCTGCATGCGGTGCGACTGCTGGGCCATCAGGCCCAGGTAGCGCGCGCGGTCGGCCTCGTCCAGCGGCAGGGTCTGCAGGGTTTCAATGAAGCCGGCCAGCACGGTCAGCGGCGTGCGGATCTCATGCGACACATTGGCCACGAAATCACGCCGCATGGTTTCGGCCTTTTCAAGGTCCGTCACGTCACGCGACAGCAGCAGCGTGCGCCCCTGGCCATAGGGATGCAGGTGCACGGCCAGGCGCACCGGCTGGCTGGCCGTGCTGCTGGGCGCCAGCATGACGATTTCATGGGAATAGTCGGCAGCCGCGTAGTGCGTCGTGAACACCGGGTCGCGCACCAGGTTGCCGATCAGCTGCAGCAGGTCGCGCTGCAGGTCAAAGCCGAAATGCGCGGCCGCAGTCTCGTTGCACCATTCGATGCGGCCCTCGTCGTCCAGCAGCACCACCCCGTTGGGGGACGCCTGGATCGCCGCCAGGAATTCCTGCAGCCGCGCCTCGCTCTCTTGCACCAGGCGGTCGCGGGCCTTGAAGCCGCGGCGCGCCCGGTCGGCAGCCTCGCCCCACATGCCGTTCATCTGCGGTGCACCGTCGGTGTGCCCGCCGCGCAGCCAGCGCAGCACGCGCGCGCCGCGCCAGCCGTCCAGCACGAACCAGCACAGGCCAGCCAGCACCACGCCGGCCATGGCGCCGCGCGACTGACCCCACCACCAGCCCAGCAGGCCGCCGGTCAGGTACAGCAACGAGAAAACGCAAAGGCGCCAGAGCATGGGCTGATTGTGGCGCAAGGCCACCCGTCAGAAAGGGGCCTGCGTTCAGCCCTGCGCCGCAGTGGGGATGACAGCCTGCGCGGTCAGGCGGTAGCCGGCACCGCGCACGGTCTCTACCATGGCGCCGGCCACGCCCAGGGCCTCGCGCAGGCGCTTGACGTGCACATCCACCGTGCGCTCTTCAATGAACACATGGTCACCCCAGACCTTGTCCAGCAGTTGGCCGCGGCTGTGCACGCGCTCGGGGTGCTTCATGAGGTAGTGCAGCAGTTTGTACTCCGTGGGGCCGACCTTCAGAGGCTGGCCTTGCCAGGTCACGCGGTGCGTGGCGGCGTCCAGCACCAGTTCGCCGATGGACACGCTGTCGTTGACCTGCTCGGGTGCACGGCGGCGCAGCACCGCGCGGATGCGCGCGAGCATTTCCTGCGTGGAAAACGGCTTGGTGATGTAGTCGTCGGCACCGGCGTCCAGGCCCATGATCTTGTCGGGCTCGTCGCCGCGCGCGGTGAGCATGAGGATGGGGATGGCCTTGGTGCGGGCGTCGGCGCGCCATTTCTTGGCCAGCGCCACGCCGCTTTGGCCCGGCAGCATCCAGTCCAGCAGGATCGCGTCGGGCAGCACGGCGTCCAGCTCGCGCTGCGCGGCCACGCCGTCTTCCGCCCAGGTCGGCTGGAAGCCGTTGTGGCGCAGGTTGACGGCGATCAGCTCGGCGATCGAGGGTTCGTCTTCAACGATCAGGACGCGGGGTTGGTGCTTCATTTCAGCACGGACTCGATGGTCTCCATGGGCGTGTGGCGCACGTCCGCGCCCTTGACGACGTAGATGATGAATTCAGCGATGTTCTTGGCATGGTCGCCAATGCGCTCAATGGCCTTGGCCAGGAACAGCAGGTCCAGGCTGGGCGAGATCGCGCGCGGGTCTTCCATCATGTAGGTGATGAGCTTGCGCACGAAGCCGTCGAATTCCTTGTCGATGGCGTCGTCTTCCTTCAGGATGGACACGGCCATGTTGACGTCCAGCCGCGCGAACGCATCCAGCGCCTTGCGCAGCAGGCCCGAGGCCAGGTCGGCGGCGATGCGCAACTCGGACGCCGGCATGTTGCGCGCCGAGCCGCTTTCGATGATGGACTTGACCATGCGGGCGATCTTGTCGGCCTCGTCGCCGGCACGCTCCAGGTTGGCCGTGGTCTTGGAGATGGCGATCAGCAGGCGCAGGTCGCGCGCCGTGGGCTGGCGCCTGGCGATGATGGACGACAGCTCCTTGTCGATTTCCACTTCCATCGCATTGACGCGGCCTTCCATGTCGGTCACCTGGGCTGCTGCCTCGGCGCTGAACTGGGCCAGCGAATACACGGCGGTGCGGATCTGCGATTCAACCAGGCCGCCCATTTCCATGACGCGGGCGGAAACGCCCGTGAGCTCGCTGTCGAACTGGCTGGAGAGGTGTTTGTCTGTCATGTCAGCCGAACCTTCCCGTGATGTAGTCTTCTGTTTCGGTGCGCGTGGGCTTGAAGAAAATCTGCTCGGTGGGCCCCACCTCGACCAGATCACCCAGGTACATGTAGGCGGTGAAGTCGCTGCAGCGCGCGGCCTGCTGCATGTTGTGCGTGACGATCACCACGGTGTAGTCGTTCTTGAGCTCGGCAATCAGCTCCTCGATCTTGGCGGTGGAGATCGGGTCCAGCGCGGAACAGGGTTCGTCCAGCAGCAGGATCTCGGGCTTGATGGCAATGCCGCGCGCGATGCACAGGCGCTGCTGCTGCCCGCCGGACAGGCCAGCACCGCTCTGGTTGAGCTTGTCCTTGACCTCGGTCCACAGCGCGGCCTTGCGCAGCGCCCACTCCACACGGTCATCCATGTCGGAGGTGCTGAGGTTCTCGAACAGGCGCACGCCAAAGGCGATGTTGTCGTAGATGGACATGGGGAACGGCGTGGGCTTCTGGAAGACCATGCCGATCTTGGCGCGGATCAGCGCCACGTCCTTTTTGGAGGTGAGCAGGTTCTCGCCGTCCAGCAGGATTTCGCCTTCGGCGCGCTGCTCGGGGTACAGCTCGTACATGCGGTTGAAGGTGCGCAACAGTGTGGACTTGCCGCAGCCCGACGGGCCAATGAAGGCGGTGACTTTCTTCTCGGGGATTTCCAGGTTGATGCCCTTCAGGGCGTGGAACTTGCCGTAGAAGAAATTCAGGTCCTTGACCTGGATCTTGGACCCGGAGGTCTGGGTGGTGATGGTGTTCACAATCGGCCTCGTCAAATCTTGTTGCGCGTCAGTACACGGGCCAGGATGTTCAGGCCCAGCACGGCGACGGTAATGAGGAATACGCCCGCCCAGGCCAGCTGCTGCCAGTTTTCATAGGGGCTCATGGCGAACTTGAAGATCGTCACCGGCAGGCTCGCCATCGGCTCGCTCAGGCTGGACGTCCAGAACTGGTTGTTCAACGAGGTGAACAGCAGCGGCGCGGTCTCACCGGCAATGCGGGCCACGGCCAGCAGCACGCCGGTGACCACGCCCGCCCGGGCAGCCCGCAGCGTGATGCTGATGATGACCTTCCATTTGGGCGCGCCCAGCGCGTAGGCGGCTTCGCGCAGGCCCGCGGGCACCAGCAAAAGCATGTTCTCGGTCGTGCGGATCACCACCGGGATGACGATCAGCGCCAGCGCAATCACGCCGGCCCAGCCCGAGAAGGTCTTGAAGCGCGCCACGATCACGGCGTACACGAACAGGCCGATCACGATGGACGGCGCCGACAGCAGGATGTCGTTCACAAAGCGGGTGAGCGACCCCAGCCAGCCCTTGGGGTCGTATTCGGCCAGGTAGATGCCGGCCATGATGCCCACGGGCGTAGCCACGAAGGTGGCCAGCATGACCATCAGGAACGAGCCATAAATCGCATTGGCAATGCCACCCACCTCGTTGGGCGGCGGTGTCATCTGCGTCAGGGTGGCCCAGCCCAGGCCACCCACCCCCAGGCGCACGGTGTCCCACAGGATCCAGATCAGCCAGACCAGGCCAAAGGCCATGGCCGCCAGCGACAGCGTCAGCGCGATCTGGTTCACGCGCTTGCGCTGGGCGTATTTGTGCTCGCGCAGGCGGTTGGCATCCGCGGCGCGCAGCAGGTTTTCAGCGGTGCTCATGCCTTGGCCCCTTCGCTCTTGCGCAACTGGGCCAGCAGCAGCTTGGACAGCGCCAGCACCACGAAGGTGATGAAGAACAGCACCAGCCCCAGGTAGATCAGCGCTGCCTGGTGCAGCCCGCTGGCCGCCTCGGCAAATTCATTGGCCAAGGCCGAGGTGATGCTGTTGGCCGCCTGGAACAGGCTCAGCGAATCCAGCTGGTTGAAGTTGCCGATCACGAACGTGACCGCCATGGTCTCACCCAAGGCGCGGCCCAGGCCCAGCATGATGCCGCCGACCACACCGCCCTTGGTGTACGGCAACACCACCTTGTAGACCACCTCCCAGGTGGTGGAACCCAGCGCATAGGCGGACTCCTTGAGCATGGGCGGCGTCACCTCGAACACGTCGCGCATCACCGAGGCGATGAACGGGATGATCATGATGGCCAGGATGATGCCGGCCGACAGGATGCCGATGCCCACCGGCGGGCCGGAGACCAGCGCGCCCAGGAACGGCACGCCGTCAAACAGGCTTTGCAGCGGCTGCTGCACATAGGTGGCCAGGATGGGGCCAAACACCAGAAGGCCCCACATGCCGTACACGATGGACGGCACGGCCGCCAGCAGCTCGATGGCGGTGCCCAGCGGGCGCTTGAGCCAGGCGGGCGACAGCTCGGTCAGGAACAGTGCAATGCCAAAGCTCACCGGCACGGCGATCAGCAGCGCGATCACCGACGTGGCGATCGTGCCGTAGATCATCACCAGGCCGCCGTACTCATTGTTGACCGGGTCCCAGACCGTGTTGGTCAGAAAGCCGAGGCCGTATTTTTCGATGGCGGGCCAGGCACCCACCACCAGGGACGCCAGGATGCCAAACAGCAGGCCCAGCGTGATCAGCGCGGCGCCCTTGGCCGCCCAGCCAAACACCTGGTCGATCCAGGCCCCGCTGCGCGAGGGCTGGCCAGCCGGGGGCACGCTCATCTTGCGCCCCTGGCTTGCGGCCGGGGATCGCACGGCGGTGTCGAAAGGGGCCTCATGGGCCGGAAGTGTAGAGGACACGAGGCCCCTCCGTCTGTTGTGATGGCTGCTGGCAGGACGACTGTGACAACAGGCTTACTTGAGCGCCACGGCCTTGCCGGATGCGTCCTTGATCTCGCTCCAGCCCTTTTCAATCTGCGCCTTCACGGCGGCGGGCATGGGCACGTAGTCCAGGTCGTCAGCCGTCTTGTCGCCGTTCTGGTAGGCCCACTGGAAGAACTTCAGCGTGGCAGCGGCTTGAGCGGGCTTGTCCTGCACCTTGTGCATCAGGATGAAGGTGGCGCCGGTGATCGGCCACGAATCAGCACCCGGCTGGTTCGTGAGGATCTGGTAGAAGCTCTTGGCCCAGTCGGCACCGGCGGCGGCGGCCTTGAAGGCCTTGTCATCCGGGGCGACGAAGTTGCCGGCGCTGTTCTGCATCAGCGCATAAGACAGCTTGTTCTGCTTGACGTAGGCGTATTCCAGGTAGCCAATGGCGTTGGGCAGGCGGCCCACGAAGGCGGCCACGCCCTCGTTGCCCTTGCCACCCGCGCCCACCGGCCAGTTGACGGCGGTGCCCTCACCCACCTTGGTCTTCCATTCGGCGTTGACCTTGCTCAGGTAATTGGTGAACAGGAAGGTCGTGCCCGAGCCGTCAGCGCGGCGCACCGGGGCGATGGCCACGTCGGGCAGGTTCAGGCTGGGGTTCAGCGCCTTGATGGCGGCGTCGTTCCACTTGGTGATCTTGCCCAGGTAGATGTCACCCAGCACCTGGCCGTTCAGGCGCAGCTGGCCGGGGGCGATGCCCTTGATGTTGACCACGGGGATCACGCCGCCAATGACGGTAGGGAACTGCAGCTGGCCCTTCTTGGCCAGTTCTTCGTCCTTCAGCGGAGCGTCAGAGGCGCCGAAATCCACGGTCTTGGCGTCGATCTGGCGGATGCCGGCGCCCGAACCTACCGACTGGTAGTTGATCTTGACGCCCGTCGCCTTGTTGTAGTCAGCGGCCCACTTGGAGTACAGCGGTGCCGGGAAGCTTGCGCCAGCGCCCGTCACCTCTTGCGCACCGGCAACGCCAGCCGCGGACAGCGCCGCAAAACCCGCCAGCGCCAGGGTAGCAATACGGAAGTTCATGTTCATGGGATTACCTCAAGTTTCAGGGTTGGAGAAGTTGAACGGACTTTAAGAAGCTTTTGTGACGGTGCCGTGACAAAACAGATGACAAACCCGTCACAAATCCTTCATCAGGCCGTCATGACAGCGCCCTACGCTCGCGGCCAATCCCTGCAACCCTGGAGAAAAACCATGACCAACCGTCGTTTCATTCTTGCCGCTGCCCTGGCCGCCGCCGTCACCGGCTGCGCCACCACGCCCACGCCCGTGTCGGTCGCCGACACCATCGCCACCAACCCGCAGCTGAGCACGCTCAACAGCCTGGTGGCCAAGGCTGGCCTGAGCGACATGCTCAAGGGCACGGGCCCCTACACCGTGTTTGCCCCCACCAATGACGCCTTCAAGGCCGTGCCCGCCAAGACGCTGGACGAGCTGGGCAAGAACCCGGCCCAGCTGAAGGCCGTGCTGGCCTACCACGTGGTGCCCGCCAAGGTCATGGCCGCCGACGTGAAGAACGGCAAGACCAAATCGGCCAACGGCGCCGACCTGAACCTGTCGCGCGCCGGCACGTTTGTGACGGTGGAAGAAGGCATGGTGGAAACCGCCGACATCAGCGCCACCAACGGTGTGGTCCACACCCTGGACCGTGTGCTGATGCCGCCCAAGCGCTGAGCCACCGCTTCCCCATGACTTTTGCAATTGCCTCACCCGGCCGGCGCCGGGTGCTGGTGGGTGCGGCCGGCCTGGCGGCCGCACCTGCCTTGCTGGCCCAGCCAGCCAGAACCGCCGCCCGCAGCGTGCTGGTGGCCCAGATTGTGGACACCTCGCCCACCCAGCAGGACGTGTCCAGGGACTTCCTGATCGGCTCGCGTGCGGCCTGGCAGGACATCAACCAGAAGGGCGGCCTGCGCGGGCGGCCGGTGCAGCATGTATCCATTGAGGTGGATGGCAGTGCCGCCAGCATGAAGGCCGCAGTGCAGCAGCTGCTGGACAACCCGGGCTGCCTGGTGCTGTCGGGCACCGCCGGCGATCCGGCCGCCGGCCTGCTGGCCACCGAGCTGCGCCAGCTGGCTGCCCCCATCGCCCACGTGGCGCCCTGGCTGCAGAACTCCAGCGTGGAGGTGGACGAACGCACCTTCCCGATTTTTGCCGCGCGCCAGGAACAGATCGGCCATGCCCTGCGGTCGCTGACCGTGATGGGCGTGAGCGAAGTAGGCGCGGTGTATGCATCGCAGCAGGAATACCAGCTGTACCAGCAGGACCTGGAGCGCATTGCCTCCAGCATGAAGCTCAAGCTCCAGCAGTACCGCGCCAACGGC
Source organism: Pseudomonadota bacterium (assembly GCA_020161775.1). Lineage (GTDB taxonomy): Bacteria > Pseudomonadota > Gammaproteobacteria > Burkholderiales > Burkholderiaceae_C > RAM1. The sequence continues at coordinate 76,469 of JAIUOW010000021.1, read as the reverse complement.
GACCTGGACCGCCTGGGCCAGCGCCTCACGCCCGGCACCCCGGCCATCCTGCTGTTCGTGGGCGGCACACCCGAGCTGGTGCAGTTCACCCAGGGGCTGCAAAAGCAGCAGCGCCAACGCTACATCGTGGCGCTGGCCGACGTGAACCTGCAGACCATGACCCAGATGGGCGGCGCCCGCAGCACGCCGGTGATCGCCACCCAGGCCGTGCCCATGGTCAATGCGAGCCTGCCCGTGGTGCGCAGCTACCGCGAAACCATGGCCCGGCTGTTTGACGAGCCGCCGGTGTCGCTGAGCCTGGCGGGTTTCATTGCCGCGCGCTACACCTACGAAGTGCTGCGCGACATGGACGGCGCCCTGACCCGCCAGGGCGTGCTGGCCGCCTTCCAGCGGCGCGAGGCGGTGGATGTGGGCGGCTACCGCGTGGCGTTCAACCCGCAGCGAAGAAGCGCCACGTATGTGACGCAGAGCATGTTGACGGTTGACGGCCGCGTCATTGGCTGAACGAACGCTTGAAAACGCGCCGAAGGCAGCGAGGTCTTTGCTATGCTGGCCCGCAAATCATCACCAACAGCATGCAAAACGGTACCCGCCTTGCCGCCGTCGACCTCGGCTCCAACAGCTTTCGCCTTGAGATCGGCCAGCTCGATCACGGCCAGATCCACCGCACCGAATACCTGAAGGAAACCGTGCGCCAGGGCAATGGCCTGGACGCCGAGCGCAACCTCACGCCCGAGGCCATGCAGCGCGGCTGGGACTGCCTGGCACGCTTTGGCGAGCGGCTGGCCGGCTTCAAGCGCAGCCAGGTGCGCGCCGTGGCCACGCAAACCCTGCGCGAGGCGCGCAACCGCGACGAGTTCCTGGCTCAGGCCAGCCGCGTGCTGGGCTTTCCCATCGACGTGATTTCGGGCCGCGAAGAAGCCCGCCTGATTTACCAGGGCGTGGCCCACCTGCTGCCCCAAAGCGGCGAACGCCGCCTGGTGGTGGACATCGGCGGCCGCTCCACGGAGCTGATCCTGGGCCAGGGCCTGGACGCCCGCGTGATGGAAAGCTTTCGCGTGGGCAGCGTGGCCTGGTCGATGAAGTACTTCCCGGACGGGCAGTTCACCCCCCAGTCGTTGCAGATGGCCGAGATCGCCGCCAAGGCCGTGCTGGACGAGGCGCTCAATGCCTACGGCCGCGACACCTGGGACGTGGCGTACGGTTCGTCGGGCACCATCGGCGCCGTGGGCGACGTGCTGACCGCCGCGGGCTGGCCAGCGCAGACGGTCACGCGCGACGGCCTGGACTGGCTGCTGGACCGCCTGCTGGCGGCCCGCAGCGCCGACCGCATACGGCTGGACGGCCTGAAGGAAGACCGCCGCGCCGTCATCGGCGGTGGCCTGAGCGTGTTGCGCGCGGTGTTTGACCTGCTGGGTATCGAGGAGATGCAGGCGGCGCAGGGCGCGCTGCGCCATGGCGTTCTGTACGACATGCTGGACCGGGAACAGGGCAGCACCGACATCCGCTCCTCCACCGTGCAGCGCCTGGCCACCAAATTCGACGTGGACGCGGCGCAGGCCCAGCGCGTGGGCAAGGTGGCCACCAGCCTGCTGCGCGGCCTGCGTGCGGGCGATACGCCTGCAGAGCTGGAACGCGCGCAGCGCAAGCTGCTGTGGGCCGCGCAGTTGCACGAGATCGGCAGCCTCATATCGCACAGCGACTACCACAAGCATGGCGCCTACATCCTGGACAACGCCGACGCACCCGGCTTTGCGCTGCCCGAGTTGCACCGGCTCAGTCTGCTGGTGCTGGGTCATCGGGGCAAGCTGCGCAAGCTGGAAGCAGACTTCGAGGACGTGTCGTTTGTCCACCAGCTGATGGCGCTGCGCCTGGCCGTGATCCTGTGCCACGCGCGGCGCGACCCGGATCTCAAGGGCCTGGCCATTCAAAGCGATGACGACGCACACCGCGTGACGCTGGCCCCGCGCGGTGATTGGGCCACAGCCTACCCGCAGTCAGCGCATCTGCTGCGCGAGGAAATGGTGGCGTGGCAGAAAACGCCGTGGACGTTGGCGTTGGCCTGACCCCGTCGCCAACTTCATATCACTGTCATCGTCGCGCGGTGTACTCCCTGCATCAACGCAAGGAGGACGCCATGCTGCTGCAACGAACCGACAAGGCCCGCGACGAACTGCGCCCCGGCATGCGCACCCTGGGTCTGCGCGAGCGCAGCCTGCTGCTGATGGCCGACGGCAACAAGTCGCTGCTGGACATCAATGCCGTGATGGGTGGCCAGGCCGAGCCCATCGCGCTGGACCTGGTGCGCCGGGGTTATCTGCAGACGGCGGCGCGTGCCGCGGCGCCCGCCGTTGTATCGCCACCTCCGCCCCCCACCCCACCGGCGATGCCCGCACCAGCGGCGGCTGACCCGTTTGAAGGCAAGCGGTCGCTGGCCACCACGCGCATGTTCCTGTTTGACATCTGCGAGCGCATGTTCGCGCGGCGGGACCCCGCCCTGGCGGAGCAGTTCCGCGAAGCGCTGCGCAACGCCAAGGACCGCGAATCCATGCTGGCCGCCGGGCGCGACATGCTGGCCGAGATTGAAAAGGCTGCGGGGCCCGAGCGCGCGGACTCCATCAGCGAGCGCATTGCCATGCTGCTGCCACCCGAGGCAGATCAAGCCCGCGACGGGGCAAACTGAAAACTTGCGGACGCAGAGCCAATCGTTCAGCCAGCGTCCTGGTCCAACATAGCCCTCACACTGGCTTCCAGTTCGCCCAGATACCGCTCGATCACGTTGGCCACTGTTTGTGCATCAATCTGACCATCAAGAATATGGCGGGCGTGAGGTTGCCAGCTCTTGGACATATGAGAGCCCGCGCTCACAGCTCGACGGCTTCTTTCAGGATTCGATCCCGCAGGTGCAGGTTGAGCTCATGCTCTGGCACCAGATCAACCGGCCGCCCAAGTAACTCTGCAAGTTGGCGGGTCAAAGGCAAACGCTGCGCGAACAAGTCGTAGCCCCGGTCGAATTCCACCAGGATATCGACGTCGCTGTCCGGTCGTTCTTCACCTCTGGCCACGGAACCAAACACCCGTATATGCCGGGCGCCGTATTGGCTGCCCAAGTCGGCGATGGCCGATCTGCGGGCGTGAATATCGTTCAACAACATGACGCTTCTCTGGGGGTGTTTGCCTGCGATTGGTCATTGTAAGTGGGGCAACGGTGCCGATTGCTGCGGAGCATGAAACGATATAAACTGTTTATACCGTTTAAATCAAAGAAAGTGCATTCCTATGGCAACTGCAAAAAGGGCCGCTGCGGCCAAGACCCCCTCTGCCAGAGCCACCCCCCGGGCCACCTCCAACGCAGCTGTGAAGACGCCGTCCAAGCCAGCGGCAAAAGCGCTGGTGGCCCCGTCCGTGGCAGCCAAATCTCCTGCGGCCAAGGCCGACAAACCCAAGAAGCCCAAACTGGTGCGTGACAGCTTCACCATTCCGAAGACGGAATACGCCGTGCTGGACGAGCTGAAGCAACGCGCCGCCAAGCTGGGCGCGCCCGCCAAGAAAAGCGAGGTGCTGCGCGCCGGCATCAAGGCACTGGCGCAGATGTCTGATGTGGCTTTCCAGTCGGCCATGGCGGCCGTGCCGGCGATCAAGACCGGACGGCCGGGCAAGGCGGATTGAAAGTGTGGACCCCGGATCAGGTCCGGGGTGACAGATCAAAGAGCAAGTCGGGGTGACAGGTCAAAGAGAATCGGGCGACTGCACCGTCACGACCATGGTCTGGGCGTGGCCGTCGCGCTCACGGTTGCGGATCCACCAGACCGCGCCCTTGCGTACCGGGCAACTGCCGTGCCGCATGGCCAGCAGCTGCGCCACCGTCGCGCCCAGCGTGGGCTGGTGGCCGACGATCACCACCGGCACGCGGGACGCGGGCCACAGCGCCGCCTCCAGCAGCTGTTCGGGTGTGCCATCGGGTGCCAGCTCGGGCCTGATCTTGTATTTGCGGCCCAGCGCCAGCGCGGTCTGTTCGCAGCGGCGTGCGGGGCTGCACAGGATGCGCGTGGCCTCGGGCAGCTGGCGGTCCAGCCAGCCCGCCATGCGGGCGGCCTGCTTTTCACCGCGCGGCGTCAGCGAGCGCTCCAGGTCATCGCAGCCCTCCACCCAGTCTTCTGCCTCGGCGTGGCGCCACAAAATCAGGTCCATGATCATGCGTCCTGGCCGCGCTCGCGCGCGGCGTAGCGCGCCATCAGGGCCGCTTGCGAACCATGGCCCGGCTGGGTGGTGTCCACCCGGCGGTAGGCACCATCCGGGCCCAGGTCCCAGGCGTCGCGGCCGTCATGCAGGCCGGCCACCAGGCATTCGTCAATGATGCGCTGGCGCAAGCCCGGGTCGGTCACGGGCCAGGCCAGTTCGATGCGGCGCAGCATGTTGCGGTTCATCCAGTCGGCGCTGGCCAGGTACAGGTCTTCTTCCTGCCCGCTACTGAAATAGAACACCCGCGAATGCTCCAGGAAGCGACCGATGATGGAGCGAACGCGGATGTTGTCCGTCACGCCCGGCACCTGCGCGGGCAGCATGCATGCGCCGCGCACGATCAGGTCCACCTTCACGCCCTGCTGCCCTGCGCGCACCAGCGCCAGCATCAGCGCCTCGTCGGTCAGCGCGTTCATCTTGGCGACGATGCGCCCGGGCTTGCCCTGGGCCGCCGCTTCGGCAATCGCGTCGATTTTCTCGATCAGGCGGCGGTGCAGGTAAAACGGCGCAAGCCACAGCTTGTGCAGCCGGGGCAGCCTGCTCTGGCTGGCCAGGTGCACGAACAGCGCGTCCATGTCGGCCGTCAGCTGCGCGTCGGCCGTCAGGTAGCTCAGGTCGGTGTACAGGCGCGCGGTGCGCGGGTTGTAGTTGCCGGTGGACAGGTGGCCGTAGCGGCGCATGGCCTTGCCCTCGCGGCGCGTCACCAGCAGCATCTTGGCGTGGGTCTTCAGGCCCACCACGCCATACACCACTTGCGCGCCCACCGATTCCAGCGATTCAGCCCAGTTGATGTTGGCTTCTTCGTCAAAGCGGGCCTTGAGTTCCACCACGGCCGTGACTTCCTTGCCGCGGCGCACGGCCTCGCGCAGCAGCTCCATCAGCGCGCTGTCGGAGCCGGTGCGGTAGATGGTCTGCCGGATGGCCAGCACCTGCGGGTCGTTCACCGCCTCGCGCAGAAAAGCCAGCACGCCATCAAAGCTTTCATAGGGCTGGTGGATCAGCACGTCGCCCTGCTTCAGGCGCTCAAAGAAGCTCTGCCCCGGCACCAGCGCCGTGGGGTACGTGGCCTTGTAGGGCGGAAAGCGCAGCGGCTGCTCGTCCACCAGGTCCACCAGTTGCGTCAGGCGCACCAGGTTCACAGGGCCGTGCACGCGGTACAGCGCGGCCTCGGGCAGATTGAACTGCTTGAGCAGGAAGCCCGCCAGGAATTCCGAGCAGCCCGCCGACACTTCCAGCCGCACGGCCTGGCCGTAGTGGCGGTGCTGCAGCCCCTGGCGCAGCGCGGTGCGCAGGTTCTGCACGTCGTCCTCATCCACCGCCAGGTCCGAATGGCGCGTGACGCGGAACTGCGAGAACTGCCCCACGTCGCGCCCCGGAAACAGGTTGTGCAGGTGGGCGCGGATCACGCTGGACAGCGACACGAACAGCGTCTTCCTGCCCGCCACCTTGTCAGGCATGCGGATGAGGCGCGGCAGCACGCGCGGCACCTTGACGATGGCGATCTCGTTCTGCCGTCCGAAGGCGTCCTTGCCACCCAGGTGCACGATGAAGTTCAGCGACTTGTTGGCCACTTGCGGGAACGGGTGGGCCGGGTCCAGCCCCACCGGGATCAGCAGCGGGCGCACTTCGCGCTCAAAGTATTCATCCACCCATTTGCGGTGGGCCGGGTTGCGGTCGCCGTGCGAGATGATTTCAATGCCGTGCTTCTTGAAGGTGGGCATCAGCTCGTCGTTGTACAGCGCGTACTGGCGCGCCACCAGGTCGTGCGCCGCGGCGGCCAGCGCCTCGAAGGTCTGCACGGTGTACAGGCCCTTGTGGTCGCCGGCCTGCATGGCCGTCAGGTGGGGGGCGGTACGCACCTCGAAAAATTCATCCAGGTTGGACGACACGATGCACAGGTAGCGCAAACGCTCCAGCAGCGGCACGTCGGGGCGCCGCGCCCAGTCGAGCACGCGCTCGTTGAACGCCAGGATGCTGTGATCGCGGTCTAGAAAAGGGACGCTGGAGGTATCGGGCATCAGGAACGCGATCAGGAACGTGTGGAGGATGAAGAAGATGTCAGCGCAATGACGGATTCATGACAGTGTTCCGCCGCTTCATGACAGGCCTGTGACACCGGCACCAGGTGGCTGGTGAACAGGCGGGTGGCTTCGGCCCAGCTGAATTGCAGCGCGCGGGCCCGTGCCTCGTGCCGTGGCACGGCCAGCGTGGCAAAGCAGGCCTGTTGCAGGTCTTCATGCAGCGCGCCGCCCTGGCAGGCGGGCTGGCCCAGCACCTCCAGCGGCCCGTCCACGGGGTAAGCCGCCACGGGCGTGCCGCTGGCCATGGCCTCCAGCATCACCAGGCCGAAGGTTTCCGAGCGGCTGGGAAAGACGAACAGGTCGGCCGCCGCATACACCCGCGCCAGTTCCTCGCGCGGCAGCAGGCCCAGCCAGCGCACGCCGGGAAAGCGCTGGCGCAGTTGGGCTTCCAATGGGCCCACGCCGCACACCACCTTGGTGCCGGGGAAGTCCAGCTGCAGGAAGGCCTCGATGTTCTTTTCATACGAAACCCGGCCCACGAACAGCGCCACCGGGCGTGGCAGCAGGCCCATGGGCTCGTACACCTGCGGCTGGGGCTGCATCTGGAACAGCGTGGTGTCCACGCCGTGCGTCCAGCCGCGCAGGTTGCGAAAACCGCGGGCCTGCAACATGCGCAGCACGCCCTGGGTGGGCACCATGACGCCGGCTGACGGCTTGTGAAAGTGCCGGAACAGCGCATAGCCCCAGCTCAGCGGTACTTTCAGCGCGGCGTGCAATATCTCGGGGAACTTGGTGTGAAAGGCGGTGGTGAAGCGCCAGCCGCGCCGGCGGCAATGCGCGCGCGCCGCCCAGCCCAGCGGGCCTTCGGTGGCAATGTGCACGGCCTGCGGCTGCAAAGCGTCTAGCTGCCGGGCCATCTGGCGGCCCGGCCGCACGGCCAGGTCGATGCCGGCGTAGCCCGGACAAGGGCGCGTGCGGAACTGGCCGGGGTGGATCACATGCACCTCGTGTCCCGCGGCGCCCAGTTCGCGCACCAGTTCCACCAGCGTGGTGACCACGCCATTGACCTGGGGCTGCCAGGCGTCGGTGACCAGGGCGATCTTCATGGCGCCACCGCCTGCGCGCCAGCGCGCTGCGCCTGCCGCACGGGCACCCAGTGCACCAGCTCCAGCCGGCCGTCAAAGTGCTCCACCAGCGCGGTGCGGCTTTCCACCCAGTCGCCGTCGTTGCAATACAGCGTGCCGTTGATTTCGCGCATCTCGGCGCGGTGGATGTGCCCGCAGACCACGCCGTCGTGCCCGCGCTTGTGCGCCTCGGCCGCCACGGCCACTTCAAAATCGGTCACGTAGTTCAATGCCTTCTTGACCTTGTGCTTGAGGTACGCCGACAGCGACCAGTACGGCAGGCCCAGGCGCCCGCGCAGGTGGTTCAGGTGGCGGTTGAGCTTGAGGGTGAACTCGTACAGGTTGTCGCCTACATAGGCCAGCCATTTGGCGCACTGGATCACGCCGTCGAAATAGTCGCCGTGAATGACCCACAGCGCGCGGCCGTCAGCGGTGCGGTGCACCGCCTCTTCAGCGACCTCGATGCCGCCAAACTGGTGGCCGATGAACTCGCGCGCGAATTCGTCGTGGTTGCCCGGCACATAGATCACGCGGCAGCCCTTGCGCGCGGCGCGCAGCAGCTTTTGCACCACGTCGTTGTGGGCCTGCGGCCAGTACCAGCGGCGGCGCAGCTGCCAGCCATCCACGATGTCACCCACCAAATACAGGTACTGGCTGGGGTGGGCCTTCAGGAAGTCCAGCAGCGCCGCCGCCTGGCAGCCCGGCGTGCCCAGGTGCAGGTCGGATATGAAAACGGCCCGGTAACGGGCGCGGGCCGTGTCATCGGCAGGCTCGTTGGCCGAGCCCGATTCCAGGGCGCCGCGGAACTGGCTCCGCCAGGCCGCAGGCGCCGCCCCCTCGAGGGGGAAGCGCAAAGCGCTTCGGGGGGGAGTCATCGTGCACCTAAAAAATGCTTGCGGTAGCGCGCCGGCAGGTCGGCAATGCGCATCAGCATCGGCAGGTCGGCGGTGTTGAAGTCCGGGTCCCAGGCGGGTGCGCCCAGTACCTTGGCGCCCAGGCGCAGGTAGCCCCTGATGAGCGCGGGCGGCTCGATATCCAGCGTGCCGTCCAGCCTGTCGATGGGCAACGGCAGGCGCGGGCGCACATGGAAATCAATCGGCGCCAGGTGCGTCTGGCTGACCTGGCGCCAGATGCTGGCTGCTGCGTCACCGCTGACCACGCCGTTGTGCAGCATGGGAATGCTGGCGCAGCCAATCATGGTGTCCAACTGGTTGCGCACCATGAATTCCGCCAGCGCACCCCACAGCGCCAGGATCACGCCGCCGTGGCGGTGCTCGGGGTGCACGCAGCTGCGGCCCAGCTCCACCATGCGCTCACGCAGGCTGCGCAGGCGCGTCAGGTCAAATTCCGTGTCGCTGTAGGTGCTGCCCACGCGGCGGGCCTGGGCCGGCGTGAGCACGCGGTAGGTGCCCACCACCTGCTGCGTGGCCAGGTCACGCACCAGCAGGTGCTCGCAATAGTCATCAAACAGGTCCACGTCGTGCCCGGCCACGGGGCTGTTCAGCCGCGCGCCCATTTCGCGGGCAAACACGTCAAACCTCAGGCGTTGCGCCTGGCGGACTTCATCCTGGTGGCGCGCCCACGAAACCGAAATACTGCCGCGCCCAGCCTGATCGATGACCTGATGATCGCCCCGGTGAAGTGACCCCCGGGGCAAGGAGACCGGCGACAGGGGCATGGTGGGGCTGGGCAGTTCGTTCATTGCGCTCTCCTTGTCTTGTGTGCTTTATGCGAGGGGATGAGCGCCAGTGTGGGATGGCCGGGTGACACCCACGTGGCAGATTGGTTGCAACGCTGTGACAGGCCATGGCGGTCACTTGCATCAATTCAATCATTCAACTATTATTGAAATATGGAAACGATCACCGTTGATGAAGCCGCCACCGTGCGATCGCTGGCCGCCCTGGCCCAGCCGCAGCGCCTGCGGGCCTTTCGAGCGCTGGTGGTGGCCGGGCCCGAGGGCCTGACGCCCGGCGCCATGGCACAGCAGCTGGACGTGGCGCCCAGCGCGCTGTCGTTCCACCTGAAGGAGCTGGCCCATGCCGGGCTGGTGACCAGCGAGCCGCGCGGGCGCCACCTGATCTATCGCGCCAGCTTTGTCCGGATGAACGCGCTGCTGGCCTACCTGACCGAGCACTGCTGTGAAGGCGCGGCGTGTGAGGTGAGCAGCACAGGCGCCGCCGGTTGCACCACCTGCTGAGGGCCACACCATGAATCTTGCCGATTCGCTCAACCTGGGTTGCATGTGCCGCACGCTGAACGCCGGGCGGTTGCGCGACCAGCTGGAATACAGCCCGCAGCTGGCCGGGCTGGCGCAGCAGCTGGCCACCACGCACCCGCACCTGTTCTCGCAAACCGCCGTGTTTCTGGACCCGGCCACGCGCGATGCCGTGGCCCAGGCCGTGGCCACGCTGGACCGTGTGATGGCCCTGCCTGCCTGGCAGGCCGAAGCGATCCAGCGTGCACCACAGATTGCGCGGCATGCCTTTGGCCCGGCCGGTGTGTTCATGGGCTATGACTTTCACCTGAGCCCCGACGGCCCGCGCCTGATCGAAATCAACACCAATGCGGGTGGCGCCTTCCTGAACGCGGCGCTGGCGCGCGCCCACCACGCTTGCTGCGAATCCATGGGTTTGCTGATGAATGCCCCCGCGCCCGGCCTGCCGTCGCTGGATGCCGAATTCATGGCCATGTTCCGCGCCGAATGGCGGGCCCAGCGCGGTGATGCGCCACTGCGCACCGTGTTGGTCGTGGACGATGCGCCGCAAGCGCAGTACCTCGCGCCAGAATTTGCGTTGGCCCGCGCGCTGTTCGCATCGCAGGGCCTGGTGGCCGTGGTGGCCGATGCGCGCACGCTGCAGTGGCGCGACGGCCAGCTGTGGCACCCGGCCGTGCCCGGTGGCCTGGCGGTGGACATGGTCTACAACCGGCTGACGGACTTTGACCTGTCAGACCCGGCCCATGCCGCGCTGCGCCAGGCCTATGTGGCGGGCGCCGCTGTCGTCACGCCCCACCCGCGCGTGCACGCGCTGCAGGCGGACAAACGCAACCTCATCACGCTGGGCAACGACGCCTTGCTGGCAGCCTGGGGCGTGGACGAAGTGGACCGCGCCACGCTGCGCGCCGTCGTGCCCGCCACACAAGCCGTCACGCCCGCCAATGCCGATGCACTGTGGGCACAGCGCAAGCAGCTTTTCTTCAAACCGGTGGCCGGCTACGGCGCCAAGGCGGCCTGGCGTGGCGACAAGATCACGCGCAAGGTCTGGGCCGAGGTGATCGCCGGCGGCTTTGTGGCGCAGGCGCTGGTTGCACCCAGCGAGCGCCTGGTGGATGTGGACGGCACGCCCACGCGCCTGAAGCTGGACCTGCGCGCCTATGCGTACCGCGGCCGGGTGCAACTGCTGGCCGCACGCACCTGGGCCGGCCAGACAACCAATTTCCGCACCGCGGGCGGCGGCTTTTCGCCGGTGGTGGTGCTGCCTTCCCTGCCCCTTTGAATTTTTTTCAGGAGAACCCCATGAAGCGCTTTCATGTCCACATGCACGTGGACGACCTGCCCAAAAATATTGCCTTTTACTCGGCCATGTTCAACCAGCCCCCGGCCCGCACCGAAGCCGACTATGCCAAGTGGATGCTGGAAGACCCGCCGGTGAACTTTGCGATCTCCACCCGCGGTGACAAGCCCGGCGTGGACCACCTCGGCATCCAGGTGGGCACGGCCGAGGAACTGGCCGCGCTGAAGGACAACGCCACGCGGGCCGACATGGCACTGCTGGACGAAGGCGAGACCACCTGCTGCTACGCCCGCAGCGACAAATACTGGGTGACCGATCCGCAGGGCATGGCCTGGGAGCAGTTCCACACGCTGGACAGCATCCCGGTGTTCAGCCAGGCAAAGCCCGCGCCGGCACAGGCCAGCGCCTGCTGCGCACCCCAATCCGGTTGCTGCTGAAAAGGCCCCGCCATGAGCCACCCACCCATCAATGTGCTGTTTCTGTGCACGCACAACTCCGCACGCAGCATCCTGGCCGAAGCCACGCTCAACCACATTGGCCACGGGCGCTTCAAGGCGTTTTCTGCCGGCAGCAGCCCGCGCGACAACCAGCAGCCCAACCCGCTGGGCCTGCAGGTGCTGCGGGCTGCCGGCATGGCCACCGAGGGCCTGCGCAGCAAGAGCTGGGACGAATTCGCCCTGCCCGACGCACCCCACATGGACCTGGTGATCACCGTGTGCGACAACGCCGCGGGCGAGGTCTGCCCCTACTGGCCGGGCCAGCCGGCCACGGCGCACTGGGGCTATGCCGACCCGTCCGCCATCGACGGCACGGATGCGCAAAAGCTTGAAGCTTTTCGCCAGACCTTGCACGCCATCCGCCGCCGGGTGGAACTGCTGGTCAACCTGCCGCCAGGCAGTGTTGACAAACTTTCGCTGCAGCGCGAGGCACGCGCCATGGCCCCAACAGAACAGGCGGCATAAATGGGCTTGTTTGAGCGCTATCTGACGGTCTGGGTCGGGTTGGGGATTCTGGCGGGGATCGGGACCGGCCTGGTCGTTCCGGGTCTGTTCGCGGCCGTGGCTGCGATGGAGTTCGCCCATGTGAACCTGGTGGTGGCCGTGTTCATCTGGGTCATGATCTACCCCATGATGATCCAGATCGACTGGACGTCCGTGAAAGACGTTGGCCGCAAGCCGCGCGGCCTGGTGCTGACACTGGTGGTCAATTGGCTGGTCAAGCCCTTCACCATGGCCGCTCTGGGCGTGCTGTTCTTTCGCTATGTGTTCGCGCCCTGGGTGGACCCGCAGTCGGCCAACGAATACATCGCCGGCATGATCCTGCTGGGTGTGGCGCCCTGCACGGCCATGGTGTTCGTGTGGAGCCAGCTGGTGCGCGGTGATGCCAACTACACGCTGGTGCAGGTGTCGATCAACGATATCGTCATGGTGGTTGCGTTCGCGCCCATCGCGGCGTTCCTGCTGGGCGTGACCGACCTGACGGTCCCGTGGCAGACGCTGCTGCTGTCCACCGTGCTCTATGTGGTGCTGCCCCTGCTGGCCGGCATGGCCACACGGCACATGCTGCTGCGCCGCTCGCCGCAGGCCGTGAGCGACTTCGTTGCGCGGCTCAAACCCTGGTCCATCGTCGGGCTGATCGCCACCGTGGTGCTGCTGTTTGGATTTCAGGCCGCAACGCTGGTGGCCAAGCCGCTGGTGATTGCCATGATCGCAGTGCCACTGATCCTGCAAAGCTACGGCATTTTTGCCGTCAGCCTGGCCGGTGCAAAGCTGCTGCGCCTGCCGCACAACGTGGCCGGGCCCGCCTGCCTGATCGGCACGTCCAATTTCTTTGAGCTGGCTGTGGCCGTGGCCATTTCATTGTTCGGGCTGAACTCGGGCGCTGCGCTGGCGACCGTGGTGGGTGTGCTGGTGGAGGTTCCCGTGATGCTGTCACTGGTGGCGCTGGTCAACCGGACGCAGCACTGGTTCCCGTCAGAGCGGGCCTGAGGCCCCCACGTCAACCCGCCTTGGCGGCGTCCACCAGCCGCTGCGCGCAGGCCAGAGCCTGTGGCTCGCTGCGGGCTTCCACCATCACACGCAGCAGCGGCTCGGTGCCGCTGGCGCGGATCAGCACCCGGCCGGTGGCGGCCAGCTCAGCCTCCACCGCCTGCGTCTCGGACGCCAGCAGCGTGTTGGCCTTCCAGTCCTGGCCGGGGCGCAGGCGCACGTTGATGAGCGTCTGCGGAAACAGCGTCACGTCCGCCAGCAGCTGCGACAGGCTCTTGCCGCCACGCACGCAGGCCTGCAGCACCTGCAGCGCGCTGATCAGACCATCGCCGGTGGTGTGCTTGTCCAGCGCCAGCAGATGGCCCGAGCCCTCGCCGCCCAGCAGCCATTTGTGCTTTTCAAGCTCTTCCAGCACATAGCGGTCACCGACCTTGGCGCGCACGAACTGCACGCCTTTTGCCTTAAGCGCCACCTCCACCGCCATGTTGGTCATCAGCGTGCCCACCACGCCGGGCACGGCTTCGCCGCGTGCCAGGCGCTCGGCCACCATCAGGTACAGCACCTCGTCACCGTTGTACAGGCGGCCGCTGGCGTCCACCATCTGCAGCCGGTCGGCATCACCGTCCAGCGCGATGCCGTAGTCGGCGCGGTTGGCCTTGACCGAGCGCACCAGCGCCTCGGGGTGGGTGGCACCCACCTCATGGTTGATGTTCAGGCCGTCCGGCGCGCAGCCGATGGCAATGACTTCAGCGCCCAGCTCATGGAACACCTTGGGCGCGATGTGGTACGCCGCGCCATGGGCGCCGTCCACCACGATGCGCAAGCCCTTGAGCGTCAGGTCGTTGGCAAAGGTGGCTTTGCAGAACTCGATGTAGCGCCCGGCTGCATCATCGAGCCGGCGGGCCTTGCCCAGCGACGCCGAATCCGCCCACACGGGGGGCTCGTCCAGCGCGGCCTCGACGGCCAGCTCCCACGCATCGGGCAGCTTGGTGCCCTGCGCGCTGAAAAACTTGATGCCGTTGTCCGGGAAGGCGTTGTGGCTGGCGCTGATCACCACGCCCAAGCTGGCGCGCTGGGCACGCGTCAGGTAGGCGACGCCCGGCGTGGGCAGCGGCCCCAGCAGCACCACGTCCACCCCGGCGGAATTGAAGCCGGACTCCAGCGCGCTTTCCAGCATGTAGCCGGAGATGCGGGTGTCCTTGCCGATCAGTACCGTGGGGCGGTCTTCGCTGCGCTTGAGCACGCGGCCCACGGCATGGGCCAGACGCAGCACGAAGTCCGGGGTGATGGGGGCCTGGCCCACCGTGCCGCGGATGCCGTCGGTGCCAAAGTACTTTCTGCTCATGCCGTTGTCCCCATCGGTTGCTCTGCTATCGAAATTGTAGCGGCCAGCACCTTCAGCGCGGCCACGGTTTCGCGCACATCATGCACCCGCACCACGCGTGCGCCCCGTTCCACCGCCAGCACCGCCGCCGTGACGCTGGCTTCCAGGCGGTCGTTCACCGGCTGCCCCGTGACGCTGCCCAGCGACGACTTGCGCGACCAGCCCGCCAGCAGCGGGTAGCCGTCCACCAGCAGCTCGGCCTGACGGGCCAGCAGCGCAAAGTTCTGCTCCACGGTCTTGCCAAAGCCGATGCCCGGGTCCCAGGCGATGCGCGCGGCGTCCACCCCCAGCGCCTGCAACGCGCCGGTCTGCTCGCGCAGGAAGGCCAGCACCTGTGGCACAGCGTCGCCATCCAGGGGCGAGCGCTGCATGGTCTGCGGCTCGCCGTGCATGTGCATCAGGCAGACGCCGCAACTCGCATGGGCGACGACCGCCTCGCGCGCCCCCGCCTGGCGCAGAGCCCAGATGTCGTTGATGATGTCCGCGCCCAGGTCCAGCGCCCGGCGCATGACTTCGGGCTTGTAGGTGTCCACGGAAACCGGCACGCCCAGGGTCACGGCCTCGCGCAGCACGGGCAGCACACGGGCCAGTTCCTGCTCCAGCGGCACAGGGGCGGTGCCAGGCCGGCTGGATTCACCGCCAATGTCCAGGATGTCAGCGCCTTGGGCCACCAGCGCCTCGCAATGCGCCAGGGCAGCGCGGGTGCTTTCATGCAGGCCACCGTCTGAAAACGAGTCCGGCGTGACGTTGACGATGCCCATCACGCGCGGGCGCGAAAGGTCGATGCGAAAGCGGGATGTTTGCCAGATCATAGGCCGGATTGTGCTGCAGACGGATCGTGAAAAAGGGACCGCGAAGGTCCCTTTTGTGTGCGTCTACCGGCGGTTTCAGGCTGCTGTGGGTGCCGGGTCAGCGGCCACAGGCGAGCCGCCCGAACCACCACCGCTGCCCGAAGGCGGCGTGCGCGGCGTGAAGTCCTTGGGCGGGCGCGGCTCCTTGCCGGCCATGATGTCGTCCAGCTGCTCGCTGTCGATGGTTTCCCATTCGAGCAGCGCCCGGGCCATGGCGTGCATCTTGTCCTTGTTGTCCTCGATCAGGCGGCGCGCCAGGCTGTACTGCTCGTCGATGATGCGGCGTACCTCGGCGTCCACCTTCTGCATGGTGGACTCGCTCATGTTGGTGGTCTTGGTGACCGAGCGGCCGAGGAAGACTTCGCCTTCGTTCTCGGCATAGACCATCGGACCCAGGGCATCGGTCATGCCGTACTTCATCACCATGTCGCGCGCGAGGTTGGTTGCGCGTTCAAAGTCATTGCTGGCGCCGGTGGTCATCTGGTTCATGAACACCTCTTCGGCGATGCGCCCGCCGAACAGCATGCTGATCTGGTTCAGCATGTAGTCCTTGTCGTAGCTGTAGCGGTCCTGTGCCGGCAGGCTCATGGTCACACCCAGGGCGCGGCCGCGCGGAATGATGGTGACCTTGTGGACCGGGTCGCACTTGGGCAGCAGTTTGCCGATCAGCGCATGGCCGGACTCGTGGTAAGCCGTGTTGCGCCGCTCTTCCTCGGGCATGACCATGCTCTTGCGCTCGGGGCCCATGAAGATCTTGTCCTTGGCCTTCTCGAAGTCCTGCATCTCGACCACGCGGGCATTGCGGCGCGCGGCCATCAGGGCGGCCTCGTTGCACAGGTTGGCCAGATCAGCGCCGGACATGCCGGGCGTGCCACGGGCAATGACGGAAGCATTGACGTCCTGGCCCAGCGGGACCTTGCGCATGTGGACGTTCAGGATCTGCTCGCGGCCGCGGATGTCGGGCAGCGTCACATAGACCTGGCGATCGAAGCGGCCGGGGCGCAGCAAGGCTGCGTCCAGGATGTCCGGGCGGTTGGTGGCAGCCACCACGATCACGCCCAGGTTGGTCTCGAAGCCGTCCATCTCGACCAGCATCTGGTTCAGCGTCTGCTCGCGTTCGTCGTTGCCACCGCCCAGGCCCGCGCCACGCTGGCGGCCCACGGCGTCGATTTCGTCGATGAAGATGATGCAGGGGGCGTTCTTTTTGGCGTTTTCGAACATGTCGCGCACACGCGCTGCGCCCACGCCGACGAACATTTCCACGAAGTCGGAGCCCGAGATGCTGAAGAACGGGACCTTGGCCTCACCGGCAATGCCCTTGGCCAGCAGCGTCTTGCCGGTACCCGGCGGGCCCACCAGCAGCAGGCCACGCGGAATGCGCCCGCCCAGCTTCTGGAACTTGGCCGGGTCTTTCAGGAAGTCCACGACCTCCTTGACTTCTTCCTTGGCTTCGTCGCAGCCAGCCACGTCCGCGAAGGTGACCTGGTTGTTGTTTTCGTCGAGCATGCGCGCCTTGCTCTTGCCGAAGCTGAAGGCGCCGCCTTTGCCGCCGCCCTGCATCTGGCGCATGAAGTAGATCCACACGCCGATGAGCAGCAGCATGGGGCCCCAGCTGACCAGCAGGGTCATGAGCAGGGAGCCTTCCTCGCGCGGCTTGACGTCGAACTTGACGTTGTAGGTGATCAGGTCGCCGACCAGGCCACGGTCCAGGTAGGTGGCGGTGGTACGCACGCGGCGGTCATCGGTGGTGGTGGCGACGATTTCGGTGCCGCCCTGGCCTTCCTGGATGGTGGCGGTCTTGATGCGGTTGCTGCGGACCTCCTGCAGGAATTCCGAATAGCCCAGGTAGTTGGCGCCGGCTGCGCCGCGCGTGTCAAATTGCTTGAAGACGGTGAAGAGCACCAAGGCGATCACCAGCCACACAGCAATTTTCGAAAACCATTGATTGTTCAACTGAGGCTCCGGGGAAGACGTGAGGACTACTTGCGCCCCATTTTAGGTGTTTCAAGCAAGGCAATGATGTATTTTCGCTACGGAATCCATAGGGCAAACAAGGACTTCAGCCTCAGGATTTCGGCCCGCCGGCTGTCGGCTTGAGGCCCATGCCGATCAGGAAGGTCTCTGATGACCGGTCACGCGACGCTTTGGGTTTGAGCGGTTTGACGATGCGGAAGTTCGCCTTGAAAAGATTCACCAGCTGGCTGTAGCCGCTGCCATGGAACACCTTGGCCACCAGCGCGCCGTCGGGTTTCAGGTGCCCTTGGGCGAATTCAATGGCCAGCTCGATCAGGTGCTCCACCCGGGCTGCATCGGCGGATTCGATGCCCGACAGGTTGGGCGCCATGTCGGACACCACCACGTCGGCCTGCCGGCCTGTCAGTTCCGCCTCCAGCCGGGCCAGCACATCGGGCTCGCGAAAGTCGCCATGAATGAAGGTCACCCCCTCGATCGGCTCCATGGGCAGCAAGTCCAGCGCGATGATGGTGCCGTTCAGCGTACCCGATGCCGCGCCACCCGGCGAGAGCTTTCGACGTACATACTGGCTCCAGGCGCCGGGCGTGGAGCCCAGGTCCACCACCAGGTGGCCGGGTTTGATCAGGCCCAGCGTTTCATCGATTTCCCTGAGCTTGTAGGCCGCACGGGCACGGTAGCCCTCCTTGGTCGCGAGCTTGACCCAGGGGTCGTTGATGTGATCGTGCAGCCAGGCCTTGTTGACCTTGCCGCTCTTTGGTTTGGCTTTCATCCTGCCTCGATAATACGGGTATGCCCCAAATCCAACTCACCATCGCCCAGCGCAAGGAACACCGCGCCGAAGCCCATCACCTGTCACCGGTGGTCATGATCGGCAACGACGGCCTGACCGCCGCCGTCAAGAAGGAAACCGACGCTGCATTGAACGCCCACGGCCTGATCAAGGTCCGCGTGCTGGGCGACGACCGCGTCCAGCGCGAGGCCATGTACCAGGCCCTGGCCGACGAGCTGAACGCCGCGCCGATCCAGCACATCGGCAAGCTGCTGGTGCTGTGGCGGCCCAAGCCCGCCAAGGTCAAGGCCGAGGACGAGGACCGCATGCCCGGCCCGCGCGATGTGAAGGTCATCAAGTACAGCAAGCGCGCCGGCCAGCGGCCCGAAATCAAGACGCTGCGCGTGCTGGGCAACCAGCGCCTCACGTCCGGCGGGCAAATCAAGCGGGCCAAGCCGCCCAAGCAGAAATCGGCCAAGAAGGCCGCCCAGGGTTGAATCCGTTCTCAGGCCGAACGGCTAGCCTTCCATAGCGCCGCACCCGCGCACAGCCACTGCAGCAGGTACATGGCGCTGCCCACGCCATGCCAGAGCTTCAGGTTCTCGCGCGCCACGATGCGCGGAGCCACCGCAAACTCCACCAGCAAGGCCAGCAGCAGGCCAGCCACGATGAACGGCGTGGCCGTTTTGGCCCAGGCCGCAGTGCCGCCCCCGCCCCGCTCGCGCGACGCCAGCAGCAGCAACACGCCACAGGCCACGGACACCCAGGTTTGGGCCGTGAAAAGCCGGGCCGCCATCGCGCCTGCCATGGCTGGCGTGGGCAAATGGGCAAACAGCTGGGGTACCACCACGAACCCCACCGCCGTCAGGCTGCCCCACCACAGGGCCGCGAACATCACGGGCAGACGGTCACGCATGGTGGCGGGGCGTGTCAGATGTAGTGGACGGCGACGATCTCGTAGCGCTTGACACCACCGGGTGCCTGCACCTCGGCAGTGTCGCCCTCTTCCTTGCCAATGAGTGCGCGGGCGATGGGGCTGGAGATGTTGATCAGGCCGAGCTTGAGGTCGGCTTCGTCCTCGCCAACGATCTGGTAGCGCACCTTGTCGCCGGTGCTTTCCTCTTCGAGCTCGACGGTGGCGCCAAACACCACCTTGCCGCCGGCGTCCACCTGCGCCGGGTCAATGATCTGGGCGGCGGACAGCTTGCCTTCGACTTCCTGGATGCGGCCTTCAATGAAGCCCTGGCGGTCCTTGGCGGCCTCGTATTCGGCGTTTTCGCTCAGGTCACCCTGGGCGCGGGCTTCGGCAATGGCGTTGATGACCCAGGGACGCTGCACGGTCTTCAACTCGTGCAGCTCCGCCTTGAGCTTCTCGGCGCCGCGTTTGGTGATGGGGATGGTGACCATTTGTCTCTCCGGCAAATAGAAACCGCCGGACGTTGCCGGCCGGCGGTGCATGGGATGGATTATAGAAGGCGGGTTACGCGAGTTGGGCGTGCATTTCCTGGACTGAAATGACATCCAGTTTGTCCAGGTATTTCATACCTTCGACGGCGGCTTCGGCACCCGCGATGGTCGTGAACGTCGTCACCCGGGCCAGCAGTGCCGACGTGCGGATGGCCCGCGAGTCGGCGATGGCGTTGCGGCGCTCTTCCACCGTGTTGATGACCAGCGCAATCTCGTTGTTCTTGATCATGTCCACCACGTGCGGGCGGCCTTCGGTCACCTTGTTGACCGTCTGCACCGGCAGGCCCGCGGCCGCGATGGCGGCCGCCGTGCCCTTGGTGGCGACCAGCTCGAAACCCAGTGCGTGCAACTGACGGGCCACTTCCACGGCACGCGGCTTGTCGCCGTTCTTGACCGTGAGAAACACCTTGCCGGATGTCGGCAGCTTGGTACCTGCACCCAGCTGGCTCTTGACGAAGGCTTCGCCGAAGGTCTTGCCCACGCCCATGACTTCGCCGGTGGACTTCATCTCGGGCCCCAGGATCGTGTCCACACCCGGGAACTTGACGAACGGGAACACGGCTTCCTTGACGCTGAAGTACGGCGGGGTCACTTCCTTCGTGATGCCCTGCGACGCCAGCGACTGGCCCGCCATGCAGCGCGCGGCCACCTTGGCCAGCTGGATGCCCGTGGCCTTGCTGACGAACGGCACGGTGCGCGACGCCCGCGGGTTGACTTCCAGCACGTAGATCACGTCCTTGCCGTCCACTTCCTGGATGGCGAACTGCACGTTCATCAGGCCCACCACGTTCAGTGCGCCGGCCATGGCCGCCGACTGGCGCTTGAGTTCGTCCACCGTGGCCTTGGACAGGTAGTACGGTGGCAGCGAGCAGGCGGAATCGCCCGAGTGCACGCCGGCCTGCTCGATGTGCTCCATCACACCGCCGATGAAGGTCTTGCCTTCCGGGTCGCGCAGGCAGTCCACATCGCATTCGATCGCGTCGTTCAGGAAGCGGTCCAGCAGCACCGGGGAATCGTTGCTGACCTTCACGGCCTCGCGCATGTAGCGTTCCAGGTCGCGCTGCTCGTGCACGATTTCCATGGCACGGCCGCCCAGCACGTAGCTGGGCCGAACCACCAGCGGGTAGCCCAGCGAGGCGGCCTTTTCCAGTGCCTCGGCTTCGGTCCGCGCGGTGGCGTTGGGCGGCTGCTTGAGGTTCAGCTCGCGCAGCAGCGCAGAGAAGCGTTCGCGGTCTTCGGCCGCATCGATCATGTCGGGGCTGGTACCGATGATGGGTACGCCCGCCGCCTCCAGGCCCAACGCCAGCTTCAGTGGCGTCTGGCCACCGTACTGCACGATCACGCCGTGCGGCTTTTCCTTGTCCACGATTTCCAGCACGTCTTCCAGCGTGAGCGGCTCGAAATACAAACGGTCGGAGGTGTCGTAGTCGGTGGACACGGTCTCGGGGTTGCAGTTGACCATGATGGTCTCGTACCCGTCTTCGCGCATGGCCAGAGCGGCGTGCACGCAGCAGTAGTCAAACTCGATGCCCTGCCCGATCCGGTTGGGGCCGCCGCCCAGCACCATGATCTTCTTGTTGCTGGTGGGCTCGGCCTCGCACTCCTCCTCGTAGGTGGAGTACATGTAGGCCGTGTTGGTGGCGAACTCGGCTGCGCAGGTGTCCACGCGCTTGTAGACCGGACGAATGCCCAGCGCATGGCGCCGCTCGCGGATGACCTTGTCAGTGGTCTTGAGCTGGCGCGCCAGGCGCCGGTCGGAAAAACCCTTCTTCTTGAGCGCGAGCAGTTCGTCGCGGCTCAGCGCGTCCAGCGTGGTTTTCTCGAGTTCGAGCTCGATCTTGACGATCTCCTCGATCTGGACCAGGAACCAGGGGTCGATCTTCGTCAGCGCAAACACTTCGTCCACGCTCATGCCCTGGGCGAAGGCGTCACCCACGTACCAGATGCGCTCGGGGCCGGGCTCGCCCAGCTCCTTTTCCAGCACTTCGCGGTCCTGGGTCTTTTCGTTCAGGCCGTCCACGCCGACTTCCAGCCCGCGCAGCGCCTTCTGGAACGATTCCTGGAAGGTGCGGCCCATGGCCATGACCTCGCCCACGGACTTCATCTGCGTCGTCAGGCGGCTGTCGGCGGCGGGGAATTTCTCGAACGCGAAACGCGGAATCTTGGTGACCACGTAGTCGATGCTGGGCTCGAAACTGGCGGGCGTGGCGCCGCCCGTGATCTCGTTGCGCAGCTCGTCAAGCGTGTAGCCTACGGCCAGCTTGGCAGCCACCTTGGCAATCGGGAAGCCCGTGGCCTTGGACGCCAGCGCGGACGAACGCGACACGCGCGGGTTCATCTCGATCACGATCATGCGGCCGTCCTTCGGATTCACCGAGAACTGCACGTTGGAGCCGCCGGTATCAACGCCAATCTCGCGCAGCACCGCGAGCGACGCATTGCGCATGATCTGGTATTCCTTGTCGGTCAGTGTCTGCGCCGGGGCGACGGTGATGGAGTCGCCGGTGTGCACGCCCATCGGGTCCAGGTTTTCGATCGAGCAGATGATGATGCAGTTGTCGGCCTTGTCGCGCACGACCTCCATCTCGTACTCTTTCCAGCCCAGCAGCGATTCCTCAATCAACAGCTCGTTGGTGGGCGAGGCTTCCAGGCCGCGCTTGCAGATGATCTCGAATTCTTCGGGGTTGTAGGCAATGCCGCCGCCCGTGCCGCCCAGCGTGAAGCTGGGGCGGATGACCGTCGGAAACCCCACGGTCTTCTGCACGGCCCAGGCTTCGTCCATGCTGTGGGCAATGCCGGATCGGGCTGAGCCCAGCCCGATCTTGGTCATTGCGTCCTTGAACTTCAGGCGGTCTTCGGCCTTATCGATGGCCTCGGGCGTGGCACCGATCAGCTCGACCTTGTATTTGTCCAGCACGCCGTTGCGCCACAGGTCCAGCGCGCAGTTCAGCGCCGTCTGGCCGCCCATGGTGGGCAGGATCGCGTCAGGCCGCTCCTTGGCGATGATCTTCTCGACCGTCTGCCAGGTGATGGGCTCGATGTAGGTAACGTCGGCCGTGGCCGGGTCGGTCATGATCGTGGCGGGGTTGCTGTTGATCAGGATGACCTTGAAACCCTCTTCGCGCAGCGCTTTGCAGGCCTGCACGCCCGAGTAGTCGAACTCGCAGGCCTGGCCAATGATGATCGGGCCGGCGCCGATGATGAGGATGCTCTTGATGTCTGTGCGCTTGGGCATTTACTTTTTCTCCATCAGCGCGATAAAGCGGTCAAAGAGGTAGCTGATGTCATGGGGACCGGGCGAGGCTTCCGGGTGCCCCTGGAAACAGAACGCGGGCTTGTCGGTACGTGCCAGGCCCTGCAGCGTGTTGTCGAACAGGCTGACGTGCGTGGCGCGCAGGTTGGCGGGCAGCGTTTTTTCGTCCACCGCGAAGCCGTGGTTCTGGCTGGTGATGCTGACGCGGCCGGTGTCCAGGTCCTTGACCGGGTGGTTGGCGCCGTGGTGGCCGAACTTCATCTTGAAGGTCCGGGCTCCGGAGGCCAGCGCCATGATCTGGTGGCCCAGGCAGATGCCAAAGGTGGGCACGCCGGCCTCGATGACCTCGCGCGTGGCGGCGATGGCGTAGTCGCACGGCTCCGGGTCGCCGGGGCCGTTGGACAGGAACACACCGTCGGGCTTGAGCGCCAGCACCTCGCGGGCGGGCGTCTGCGCGGGCACCACCGTGACCTTGCAGCCGCGCGAGCTGAGCATGCGCAGGATGTTTTTCTTCACGCCGTAGTCAAACGCCACGACATGAAAGCGCGGCGCAGCCTGCGTACCGTAGCCGGTGCCGAGTGCCCATTCCGTCTGTGTCCAGTCGTAGGATTTGGTGACAGAAACCACCTTGGCCAGGTCCAGGCCTGCCATGCTGGGCGCGGCCTTGGCGGCGGCCACGGCTTTGTCGATATGGGCTTGCGACACGGCTTCGCCAGCAGGCAGGCCGACGATGCAGCCGTTTTGCGCACCCTTGCTGCGCAAAAGGCGGGTGAGCTTGCGGGTATCGATGTTGGCGATGGCGACCGTGTTTTCCTTCTCCAGGTACTGGGTCAGGGTCAGCGTCGAGCGGAAGTTGCTGGCCAGAAGGGGCAGGTCCTTGATGACCAGGCCTGCGGCATGGACCTTGTCGGCTTCGATGTCTTCCGCGTTGACGCCGTAGTTGCCGATGTGCGGATACGTGAGCGTCACGATCTGCTGGCAATAGCTCGGGTCGGTGAGGATTTCCTGGTAGCCGGTGATGGCCGTGTTGAACACGACCTCGCCGGTGGTGGAGCCGGTGGCTCCGATCGAATTGCCGAGAAAGACCGTGCCGTCAGCAAGCGCCAGGATGGCGTGAGGGGCGGTTCCCTGGAGGGACAAAAGCACTGGGTTCTCCGGATGGTTACGGGTACGCCCAAACGCGCTCAAAAACTTTGCTCGTGGCGACCCAAAAGCTTGCTTTTGATTGTGTTTACTCAGGGAAAAGGCTTGAATGCGCTAGGCGTACGGGGGTTTGCGGGAAAGCCCTTGATTATAGCCGCGTGCCCCGCCGGGTCTTCATGCAGCGCGCGCATGAACCCTGCTCTCATGGGGCATTAGCCTGGCCGATCGCGCTGGCGTGCAGGCAGATGGCGGCTGCGGCGGCCACGTTGAGCGATTCTTCCCCGCCCGGCTGGCCGATGCGCACGGCCATGCTGGCCTTTGACGCCACCGCCTCGCCCACGCCCTGCCCTTCATGGCCCAGCGCCCAGGCGCACGGCCAGGGCAGCGGCTGCTTTTGCACCAGCTCGCCATGGTGGGAGCTGGTGACGATGACTGGTACGGCGAGCGCATCCAGCGCCGCGGGGTCCGCGCCCTCGATCAGCCGCAGGCCAAAGTGCGCGCCCATGCCGGCGCGCAGCACTTTGGGGCTCCACAGCGCGGCCGTCCCCTTGAGCGCGATCACCTGCCGGAAGCCAAACGCCGCCGCGCTGCGCAGGATGGAGCCCACATTGCCGGCGTCCTGCACGCGGTCCAGGATCACGGTGGCCGCCAACGGCTCCAGCGCGGCAGGTGCCGGCAGGTCCAGCACAAAACCCATGCGGGCGGGGGATTCGAGCGCGCTGATGCCGGCCCACAGCGCATCCGCCACCACGATGCTCTTGACCGCGTGCTGCGCATATTCCGTGCGGGCGGACGCCCAGACGGATTCGCAAAACAGGGCCTGCGCTGGCCGCAGGCCGCGTGCCAGCGCGGCGCGGCACAGATGGTCGCCCTCCAACCACACCCTGCCCTGCTTGCGGTAGGCAGTGGCATCCTGCGTCAGCCGCCGCAGGTCCTTGAGCAGGGCGTTGTCCCGCGAGGTGATGTGCGTCGCCGCGTCAGGGGTCATCTCAGCACCTGCGCGACAGGCGCGAACGATTTGCGGTGCTGCGGGCAGGCGCCATGCGCGCGCAACGCCGCCATGTGCTCTGCGGTTCCGTAGCCCTTGTGGCCGTCAAACCCGTACTGCGGGTACTGCTGGTGGAATTCAATGCACCAGCGGTCGCGGTGCACCTTGGCCAGAATGGAGGCAGCTGAAATGGCCTGAACCTTGGCATCGCCCTTGACGATGGCTTCGGCCAGCACATCCAGGCGCGGCAGCCTGTTGCCGTCCACCAGCACCTTGACGGGTTTCAGGCGCAGACCGTCCACCGCCCGGCGCATCGCCAGCATGGTGGCCTCCAGGATGTTCAAGGTGTCGATTTCATCGACACTGGCCTCGCCAATGGAGCAGCACAGGGCCTTGGCGCGGATTTCGTCGTACAGCTTTTCGCGGCGCAGCGCGGTCAGCGTCTTGGAGTCCGCCAGGCCGCGCACCGGGTTCAGGTCGTCCAGGATGACCGCCGCGGCCACCACCGGCCCCGCCAGCGGCCCCCGCCCGGCTTCGTCCACGCCAGCGACCAGGCCTGGCATGTCCCAAGCCAGCGCCGCCTGTTCAGCTTTCAAAAACTTTCTGGATCGCATCGGTTGCCAGTGTTGCGGTGTCGCGTTGCAGTTCATGGTGCAGCGCCGTGAAGCGCCGCTGCAACTGGATGATTCTCTCAGGAGCGTCCAGCCAGGCCAAGACGGCGTGTGCCATGGCCTGCGGCGTGGCGGCCCCCTGGAGCAGCTCGGGCACCACGAAATCGCCGCACAGGATGTTGGGCAGACCCACCCAAGGCTGCAGCTTCTTGCGCCGCATGATCTGCCACGACAGCCAGTTCATGTTGTAGGCAATGACCATGGGGCGCTTGAACAGCGCCGCCTCCAGCGTGGCCGTGCCGCTGGCAATCAGCGTCACGTCGCAGGCAGCCAGCACGGTATGCGACTGGCCGGTGACGATCTGCAGGCTGTCGCCCAAGCCGGCGCCCCGGGCGGCTTCCTCAATTACGGCGCGCAGCGCGCCCACCGCGGGCAACACAAAGCGCGCGCCTGGCCGCGCCGCCTGGATCAGCCGCGCCGCCTGCAGGAACCGCCGCGCCAGATACTGCACTTCAGAGCTGCGGCTGCCCGGCAGGATGGCCACCACCGTGTCCGTGTCCTGCAGGCCCAGCTGGCGCCTGGCGGCAACCTTGTCGGGCACCATGGGAATCACATCCGCCAGCGGATGCCCCACATAGGTGGCCGCAATGCCATGGCGCGCGAGCAGCGCGGGCTCGAACGGAAAGATGCACAGCACGTGGTCCACGCTGCGGCGGATCTTCTCCACGCGGTCGGCGCGCCATGCCCAGATGGACGGGCATACGAAATGCACGGTGCGGATGCCCTGCGCTTTCAGGGCGGCTTCCAGGTCGAGGTTGAAATCGGGAGCGTCTACGCCAATGAACACGCCAGGCCGCTCCAGCAGCAGGCGCTCGCGCAGCTGGTTGCGGATGCCGACGATCTCACGGTAGTGGCGAAGCACCTCCACATAACCGCGCACCGCCAGCTTGTCATGCGGCCACCAGGCCTGGAAGCCACGCCGGGCCATCTGCGGGCCGCCGATGCCTGCGGCGTCCAGCGCGGGCCAGCGCCGGCGCATGCCGTCCATCAGCAGGCCGGCGAGCAGGTCGCCGGAGGCCTCGCCAGCGACCATGCGCACCGTTGGGCTCATGGTCTATCGGACGATGCCGCGCTGCGGCGATGTTTTGCCAAGGAAGTCCAACATCATGCGGATGTCGGGCTGGGCCTCAGGTGTTGCATCAGCCAGGGCGGCGATGCGTTCCTGCGCCTGATCCAGCGTCAGGCCATCGCGGTACAGCGCCTTGTGCATGGCCTTGACGGCGGCGATACGCGGCGCGGAGAAGCCGCGCCGGCGCAGCCCTTCGTAGTTCATGGAACGCGCCTGGGCCGGCTGCCCCTGGCTCATCACGAATGGCGGCTGGTCGGCAAACAGCAGCGAGCACATGGCCGTCATGCCATGCGCGCCGATGCGGATGAACTGGTGAGCCACGGTGAACCCACCCAGGATCACCCAGTCCCCTACCTCCACATGGCCGGCCAGCTGGGTGTTGTTGGCAAAAATGGTGTGGTTGCCCACGATGCAGTCGTGCGCCAGGTGCACGTACGCCATGATCCAGTTGTCATTGCCCACGCGCGTGACGGCCCCGCCGCCGGGCGAACCGATGTTGAAGGTGCAGAACTCCCGGATGGTGTTGCGCTCGCCAATGATGAGTTCGCAAGGCTCGCCCGCGTATTTCTTGTCCTGAGGAATCGCGCCCAGCGAATTGAACTGGAAGATGCGGTTGTCGCGGCCAATGGTCGTATGGCCCTCGATCACGCAATGCGCGCCAATGGTCGTGCCGGCCGCGACCTTCACATGCGGACCGATCACGGTGTACGGCCCCACGCTGACCGAGCTGTCGAGTTCGGCGCCCGGGTCCACCAGGGCTGTGGGATGGATGAGGCCCATGTCCCTAGGCAATGCTGCGCATGGTGCACATGAGCTCGGCCTCGCAGGCGATGTCCTCACCCACCCGGGTGACGCCCTTGAACTTGAAGATGCCGGCTTTCATGCGGTCCAGGGATACATCCATGACGAGCTGGTCACCCGGCTCCACCGGCCGCTTGAAGCGCGCGCCGTCAATGCCTGCGAAGTAGTAAACCGTCTTGTCGTCCGGTGTCACGCCCACCGTGTCAAAGGCCAGCAGCGCGGCGGCCTGCGCCATGGCCTCCAGCATCAGGACCCCGGGCATGACCGGGCGGTGCGGAAAGTGGCCCATGAAAAAGGGCTCGTTGATGGTCACGTTCTTGAGCGCCTTGATGCGCTTGCCTTTTTCAAGCTCCAGCACACGGTCCACCAGCAGGATGGGGTAGCGGTGCGGCAGTTGTTTGAGGATCTGGTGGATGTCCATCATGATTTTGTTGTCTTCTCGATTGCCTTGACCCGTTCACGAAGCAGGTACAGCTGCTTGAGGGTGGCGGCGTTTTTTTCCCAGTGCGCATTGTCGTCGATGGGAAACACGCCGGTGTAGTGGCCGGGCTTGCTGATGGAACGCGTGACCACCGTGGCGGCCGAAATGTGGACATGGTCTGCCAGCGTCAGATGCCCCAACACGATGGCGCCACCGCCCACGGTGCAGTGCGCACCGATGGTGGCGCTGCCCGCAACGCCCACGCAACCGGCCATGGCCGTATGACGCCCCACACGCACGTTATGGCCGATCTGCACGAGGTTGTCCAGCTTCACACCGTCTTCGATCATGGTGTCCTGCAGCGCGCCACGGTCAATACAGGTGTTGGCGCCAATTTCCACGTCATTGCCGATCACCACGGCGCCCAGTTGTTCGATCTTTTCCCAGGCGCCCTGATGAGGCGCGAAGCCAAAGCCATCGGCGCCGATCACGGCACCTGCGTGGACGATGCAGCGTTCGCCAATGGTGCAGTCCTCAGAGACCGTCACGCGTGACTTCAGCACGGTGCCAGCGCCGATGCGCGCGCCCCGCTCCACCACACACAGCGGGCCGATCCAGGCCGTGGCGTGCACCTGCGCATCCGGGTCCACCACCGCGCTGGGGTGGATGCCCACGGTTGCGGCCGGCGCATGACGCGCCTTCCATAGCCGGGTCGCGCGGGCAAAGTAAAGGTAAGGGTCGTCCGTAACGATGCAGGCGCCGCGCGCTGTTGCAGCGTCACGCAGGGCAGCCCCCACAATGACGCAGGCCGCCTGCGAGGCGGCCAGCTGCTTCTGGTAACGGGGGTTGCTGAGAAAGCTCAGCGCCGACGCATCGGCAGACTCCAGCGGGGCCAGGCGTTCGATCAGCGTTGCCGGGTCGCCGTGCAGTTCGCCGCCCAGCGTCTCGACAATGGTGGCTAAACGAAGCGACACACCTGGTCAGCCCGGCACGGCTTACTTGGCGCCGCCGTTCAGCGCCTTGATCACCTTGTCGGTGATGTCGTGCTTGGGATTGATGTACACCGCCTCCTGCAGGACCAGGTCGTACTTCTCGGCCTCGGCCACCTGCTTGACCACGCGGTTGGCGCGCTCAAGCACCTGCTGCAGTTCTTCGCTCTTGCGGGCGTTCAGGTCCTCCTGGAACTCGCGGCGCTTGCGCTGGAATTCACGGTCCTGGTCCACCAGCTGCTTCTGGCGCGCCACGCGCTGGCTTTCAGGCAGCGTGGGTGCTTCGCGTTCGAATTTCTCGGACGCTGTCTTGAGGTTGTTGCCCAGGTCGTTCAGTTCTTTCTCGCGGCGCGAGAACTCCTGCTCGAGCTTGGTTTGCGCGGCCTTGGCCGTGGTGGCTTCGCGGAAGATCCGGTCGGTGTTGACAAACCCCACGCGGAAGTCTTCGGCCTGGGCGGTACTGGCCAGGGACAGCAGTCCCAGCACGACGCCCAGCCAGCATTGACGGGAAAAATACTTCATTAGAAAGACGTTCCAATCTGGAATTGCAATTTCTGGATTCTATCGCCAGCGAACTTGCGAACGGGGTTGGCCACCGCCAGGCGCAGCGGCCCAATGGGAGAAATCCAGCTCAGGCCAATCCCCACCGAAGCCCGGAGTTGACCAAAATCAAGCTTTTCGGTTTCGCCAAACACGTTGCCGGCGTCAAAAAATCCGAACATGCGCAGCGTGCGGTCATTGCCGGCGCCGGGGAACGGCGCAATGATTTCGGCGTTCAGAGTCACTTTCTTGGGGCCGCCGATGCTAGATCCGGTCACGTCGCGCGGACCGAGGGTGCCCTGCTCAAAACCACGCACGGAACCCAGGCCACCGGAATAGAAGTTCTTGAACACCGGGAACGGCCGCCCGCCCTGGCCCTTGCCCCACCCTGCTTCACCGTTGAAAGCAAAGGTGAACTGCTTGTTCAACGGGATGTACTGCTGGTACTGGTAGTTGGCCCGCAAGTAGCGAGCGTCGCCACCCACGCCCCACTCGGAGGCCAGGCGCTGATAACGGCCGCTGTTGGGCACCAGCGTGCTGTCGCGGTCGTCACGCGACCAGCCCAGGGTCAGGGGGATCGAATGGCTCGTGTAGCCGAACTCGTTCGCATACGCCAGGTACGCGGCCGGAATATTGGTGCCCGGCTTGATCGTGATGCGCTCGATGCCGGTGCCGAAGTAAACCGTGTCGACCTCGCTGAACGGCACGCCAAAACGCAGGCCCAGGCCGGAAGTCACCAGTTCGTAGTTGCCACCCTGGTCTTCGTAAGGCTTGGAACGCCGGTGATACACATCGATCGTGCGCGAGATGCCGTCAGGTGTGAAGTACGGATCCACCGTATTGAACACAATCGTGCGGTTGTACTTGCTGGTGTTGACCTCAATGCCCAGGTAGTTGCCCGAGCCAAAAGCGTTTTCCTGCTTGATGCTGAACGACAGCGCCAGCCGCTCGGCACTGGAGAAGCCGGCGCCCAGCTGCAGGCTGCCGGTGGGCTTTTCAGCGACGTTGATGTTCAGGTCGATCTGGTCGGGCGAGCCCGGCACATCGGACGTCTCGACGTTGACTTCCTTGAAAAATCCGAGGCGGTCCACGCGGTCGCGCGACAGTTTGATGCGCTCGGCGTCATACCAGGAGGACTCGAACTGGCGAAATTCGCGGCGAACCACCTCATCGCGCGTGCGGTTGTTGCCGCCAATGTTGACGCGGCGCACATAGGCCCGGCGCGAGGGCTCGGCCTGCAACACGAATGCCACGCGGTTATTGACGCGGTCCACTTCCGGGCGCGCCTCGACCTGGGCAAACGCGAATCCGAAATTGCCAAAATAGTCGGTGAAGGCCTTGGTGGTTTCAGCCACCTGGTCGGCGTTGTAGGGCTCACCGGGCTTGATGGTGACCAAAGACTTGAATTCGTCGTCCTTGTCGAGGTAGTTGCCCTCCAGCTTAACGCTGGAGACCACGTAGCGTGCGCCTTCCGTCACATTGACGGTGATGGAGATGTCCTGCTTGTTGGGCGAAATGGCCACCTGGGTGGAATCAATGCGGAACTCCAGGTAGCCGCGTGTGAGGTAGTACGAGCGCAGGGTCTCCAGATCGGCATTGAGCTTGGCACGCGCGTAGCGGTCGGACTTGGTGTACCAGCTGAGCCAGCCGCCGGTGTCCTGGTCAAACAGGCCCTTGAGCGTGGACTCGGAAAACGCCTTCGCGCCCACGATGCGGATTTCCTTGATGCGCGCGGGCTCACCCTCGGTCACGCTGAAGGTCAGGTTCACACGGTTACGCTCGATCGGCGTCACCGTGGTGACGACCTCGGCGCCGTACAGGCTGCGGTTGATGTACTGGCGCTTGAGCTCCTGCTCGGCACGATCGGCCAGCGCCTGGTCAAAGGGCCGGCCTTCGGTCAGGCCGATGTCGCGCAGGGCCTTCTTCAGAACATCCTTGTCAAACTCCTTGGCACCGGCAAAGTCCACATCCGCGACGGTCGGGCGCTCTTCCACGATCACGACCAGCACGTCGTTGTTGACCTCCAGGCGCACGTCCTTGAAAAGGCCCAGCGCAAACAGCGCGCGAATGGCGGCCGAACCCTTGTCATCGCTGTACTGGTCACCCACGCGGAACGGCAACGACGCGAACACGGTGCCGGGCTCGACGCGCTGCAGGCCTTCAACGCGGATGTCGCGCACCGTAAACGGATCCACCGCCCATGCCGTGTTGGCTGCGAATGCCATGGCCAGCAGGGCCGAAACGGTACGCAAGCGAAAGCCGTTGAATTGTTTTTTCATGAATCAGGGGTGACCCGCCGGGCCCCGACGGGAGCCACCGCGGCGACAGCCAAAAAGGTTAACCAAACAGGCGGGTGACGTCGTTGAACAACGCGATTGACATCATGACCATGAGCAGCGCCACGCCACCGCGCTGCAACCGCTCCATCCATGCGTCGGAGACGCTCTTCCCCGTCACGCCCTCCCAAAGATAATACATCAGGTGTCCTCCATCGAGGACCGGCAGCGGCAGCAGATTCAGCACGCCCAGACTGACGCTGATCAGCGCCAGGAACACCAGGTATTGGGTCAGGCCCATGCTCGCGGATTTGCCGGCGTAGTCCGCGATGGTGAGCGGACCGCTGAGGTTCTTGAGCGACGCCTCGCCGATCACCATCTTGCCCATCATGCGCAGCGTCAGCGCTGACACCTCCCAGGTCCGCACGACACCCTTCCACAAGCCTTCAAGCGGGCCATGGCGCACCGTGACGAATTCGGGCGGTGCGCCCACGTAAGCGCCAATACGCCCAACCACCACGCCATTGTCCTGGCGGACCTCAGGCGTCACTTCCAGCGCCAGCGTGCGTCCCTCGCGCTCCACGCGCCAGACGCTTGCCCGGCCCTTGCCGGCAACCACCGATGCACGGATCAGCTCACGAAGCTGGGAGCCATCCACCACCGGTACATCGCCTGCGGTGAGGACCACATCTCCCTTGCGCAAGCCGGATTTTTCGGCCGCGCCGCCGGGCATCACGTCGCCAATCACGGGCTGCGTCCAAGGCCCCAGAATGCCGATGCGGCGGAACAGGCGCGCGTCGGCGTCCCGGGTTTCCAGGCCGCTGAGTTCCAGCACCACCTCGCGGGTCGCACCGCCTTGGGCGCGTGCGACCTCCATCCGAAGATCACGTCCGTCCAGCGCACCGCGCGTGAGCAGCCAGCGAAGCTGTTCGAACGACTGGACCGGGTCCATCTCCTCGCCGGCAAAGCCGGCCCGCTGGACGATGTCCCCCCCGCGAAGGCCCGCCGCCTCGGCCACCGAGGCCGCCACCGGGCTGGCCAGCACCGGCCTGGGTTCCTGCACGCCATACCAGTTGACGATTGCATAAAGCAGAACCGCCAGCAACAGGTTGGCCGCGGGCCCGGCCGCCACAATGGCAGCGCGCGAGCGCAAAGGCTGGGTGTTGAAGGCCAGATGGCGCTCGCTGGCGGCCACGGGGGCCTCGCGCTCGTCCAGCATCTTCACGTAGCCGCCCAGCGGAAACATGCCGATGACAAACTCGGTGGTCTGGCCGTTCCTCTGGTTTTGCGGCTGCCAGCGGTACAGCGTCTTGCCGAATCCCACCGAAAAGCGCAGCACCTTGACGCCGCAAGCCACAGCCACCCGGTAGTGGCCATACTCATGGACGGCGATCAGCAGGCCCAGCGCGACGATGAAAGCGACGACGGTCAGCATGGGTTCTCCTTGGGGCGGCGATCAGGCCGCCATTCGCTCGACGCTGGCCTGCGCGGCCCCCCGCGCCCGGGCGTCCAGTGCCAGCAGTTGCTCCAGCGATTCTGGACTGGAGGTGGTGACGGCGTCCAGCGTTGCAAGATTCACATCGTGGATCTGGTCAAAACGGATGCGCCGATCCAGGAAAGCAGCCACCGCCACTTCGTTGGCGGCATTCAGCACCGCGGGGGTGCCGGGGACCGCCTCCAGCACTTCCCAGGCCAGTTGCAGACCGGGAAACCGTAGCCGGTGATCGCCGCTGTCGAACGACTCGAAGCTCATGTCCGCCAGGCGGCTGAAATCCAGCGCCTGCGCGCCCGACTCGATGCGGTCCGGCCACGACAAGCCGTAGGCGATGGGCACCCGCATGTCCGGCGTGCCGAGCTGCGCCACAACGGAGGTGTCACGGTACTGGACCATGGAGTGGATGACGCTTTGCGGGTGGATCACGACCTCCAGCCGCTGGGGAGGCAGGCCAAACAGATGGCGCGCCTCGATCACCTCCAGCGCCTTGTTCATCATGGTCGCCGAGTCAACCGATATCTTGCGCCCCATGACCCAGTTGGGATGCGCACAGGCTTCTTCTGGCGTCACATGGCGCAGCGTTGCGCTCGCGCGGGTACGAAACGGCCCGCCCGATGCCGTCAGGATGATCTTTTCCACCCGGGCGTCCCAGGTGGCAGGGTCCTCGGGCAGCGACTGGAAGATCGCCGAATGCTCGCTGTCAATCGGCAGCAGCCTGGCACCGCCTTCGCGCACGGTTGCCATGAACAGCTCGCCGCCAACCACCAGCGCTTCCTTGTTGGCCAGCAGCAAACGCTTGCCAGCGCGCGCCGCTGCCAGGCAAGGCGCCAGGCCAGCGGCGCCCACGATGGCCGCCATCACGGCATGGACTTCCTCATGGCTCGCTATGATGTCCAACGCATCGGCGCCCATCAGGACGCGGGTGGCGATGCCGTTGTCACGCAAACGGGCTTCCAGCTCACGGCCATGCGATGCACTGGCCATGACGGCAAACCGGGGCTGGAAACGCTGGCACTGCGCAAGCATTTCGTCCACGCGCGTGGCGGCACTCAGGGCAAATACCTCGTAACGATCCGGATGACGGGCAACCACGTCCAGCGTGTTGGCCCCAACCGAGCCTGTGGAACCCAAAACGGTAATGCGCTGTTTCATTGGATGAGCGAGGCCAGCATCATGGCCAGGGGCAAGGTGGGCAGCAAGGCGTCCACGCGATCGAGCACGCCACCATGACCGGGGAGCAATCCGCTGGAGTCCTTGGCCCCGGCGCTGCGCTTGACCAGCGACTCGACCAGGTCCCCCACGACGCTCAGTGCGGCCAGGAACACGACGGCCACAACCAGCAACCACCAGCCGGCATCCGCCAGCCGCGTGTACAGGCTGGCAGACGCCGCTTGCATGTGGCTGTCAGCCGCGACCCATGCCAGGGCCAACGCCACCACGCCGGCCATGCCGCCCCAAACACCTTCCCAGCTCTTGCCAGGACTGATGGAAGGCGCCAGCCGGTTGCGGGTGAACTTGAGCCCGAAGGCGCGCCCGGCGAAGTAGGCGGCAATGTCTGCTACCCACACCAGCAGCAGCACCGACAGAAGAAAGTTGATGCCGGTTACGCGCGCCTGGGCCACGGCGAGCCAGGCCAACCACAGCGCCAGCAATCCGCCCGCCAGCCGCAAGACGCGGGGTATGCGTGGCCAGCCTGCCACGCCGGCGTGCAGCAGCCACGCGCCGCCCAGCACCCAGGCCGCGCCCCAAAGGCTCCACAGCATGGGCAGGGGCCTGGCCAGCCAACCGCCCTGCCAGGCCAGCGCGCACAGCGCCACGCAAGCCACCGCCAGCGCGAGCGACACCGCCTGGCCGCAGCCATTGAGCCGGCCCCATTCCCATGCGCCCGCGGCAATCAGCACCAGCACAATGCCGACAAATGGCTCGGGTGCCGGGTAAAACAGGGCGGGCAACAGGATGGCCAGCAGGATGACGGCCGTGATGATGCGCTGCTTGAGCATGAGGGGGCGGCTTTCAGGCCGCTCGTTGTGCAGCTGACCGGCCGTTGAGCTGGTCCGGGGTCTTGCCAAACCGGCGTTCACGCTGGCCAAAATCGGCAATGGCGGCATCCAGCGCGGCCTCATCAAATTCGGGCCAAAGCTTGTCCGTGAAATAGAGCTCGGCATAGGCCGCCTGCCACAACAGGAAATTGCTGAGACGCTGCTCGCCACCCGTGCGGATCAGCAAGTCAGGGTCGCCCACATGGGCCAGCGCCAGGGCCTTGTCCAGGCTGGACTCGGTAATCGCCTCGCCGCGCTGGGCGAGGCCAGCTGCGGCCTGGGCAATGTCCCAGCGCCCCCCGTAGTTGAAACAGACATTGAAGATCAGGCGGGTGTTGGCCGATGTAGCCGCCTCGGCCTGGGCGAGGCCGGCGCGCACCTTGTCGGACAGCGCGGAGCGGTCGCCAACGAAATGGATGCGCACACCTTCGGCGCGCAGTTGCGGCACCTCGCGCGACAGCGCGACCGCCAGCAGTTCCATGAGCCCGGAGACCTCCTCGGCGGGGCGGTTCCAGTTCTCGGACGAAAAGGCAAATACCGTCAACACGCGCACCCCGCGCTCGCCACAGTGGCGCACGCAGGCGCGCAGCGCGTCCACGCCCCTCTTGTGCCCGGCCACGCGAGGCAGAAAGCGGCGCGTCGCCCAACGGCCATTGCCATCCATCACGATGGCCACGTGATGCGGAACCAGTGAAGCAGCGGCTGTCATGCGCAGCTCAGACCGCCAGGATTTCCTGCTCCTTGGCGGCTACCACCTGGTCAATTTCGGCAACATGCCGGTCAGTGACCTTCTGGATGTCGGCTTCGGCGCGTTTCTGGTCGTCCTCGGACGCGAGCTTGTCCTTGACCAGTTTCTTGACGGCATCATTCGCGTCGCGGCGCAGGTTGCGCACGGCAATCTTCGCGTTCTCGCCTTCGGTGCGCACGATCTTGGTCATTTCCTTGCGGCGCTCTTCACTCATCGGCGGCATGGGCACGCGGATCAGGTCGCCCATGGAGGCAGGATTCAGCCCCAGATCGCTCTCGCGGATGGCTTTCTCGATCTTGGCGCCCATGCCCTTTTCCCAGGGTTGCACGCTGATGGTGCGGGCATCAAGCAGCGACACGTTGGCCACCTGGCTCAACGGGGTCATGGCACCGTAGTAGTCAATCTGGATGGCATCCAGCAGCGCGGGGTTGGCGCGCCCGGTGCGAATCTTGGTCAGGTTGTTCTTGAAGGCAGCGATGGACTGGTCCATCTTGGCTTCGGTGGTTTTCTTGATGTCGGCAATGGTCATTTGGTTCTCCTCAGGCTGCGGCGCGCGGCATCGTCAGGCATACACCAGGGTGCCCTCGTCCTCGCCCATCACCACGCGCTTGAGCGCACCGTGCTTGAAGATCGAAAACACCTTGATCGGCAGCTTCTGGTCGCGGCAAAGCGCGAACGCAGTCGCATCCATGATGCCCAGATTCTGCGCCATGGCGTCGTCAAATGTAATTTGGTTGTACCGCGTGGCGTCGGGGTCTTTCTTGGGGTCGGCCGTGTAAACCCCGTCCACCTTGGTGGCCTTGAGCACCAGCTCGGCGCCGATCTCCGCGCCACGCAGCGCAGCCGCGGTGTCGGTCGTGAAGAACGGGTTGCCCGTGCCTGCCGCGAAGATCACGACCTTGCCCTCTTCCAGGTACTGGAGCGCCTTGGGCCGGATGTAAGGTTCCACCACCTGCTCGATATTGATGGCCGACATCACCCGCGCTGTCAGGCCCTGCTTGTCCATCGCGTCGGCCAGTGCCAGGGCGTTCATGACCGTGGCCAGCATGCCCATGTAGTCCGCCGTGGCGCGGTCCATGCCGACCGAGCCGCCCGCGACGCCGCGAAAGATGTTGCCACCGCCGATCACGACGGCGACCTCCACACCCATGTTCACCACTTCGGCCACTTCCTCGACCATGCGCACGATGGTGGCGCGGTTGATGCCGAACGCATCGTCACCCATCAGGGCCTCGCCGGACAGCTTCAGCAGGATTCGCTTGTGGGCTGGCTTGGCTGAAGACATGGACGGTGCTCCTTGGGTGTGGTTCGAGTGTACTGAATGGGGGGCAAAAAAAGGGCGGCTGGTGGCCGCCCTGTGTATCAGGCCGAGGCCTTGGCGGCAGCGACCTGGGCGGCAACCTCGGCCGCGAAGTCATCCACCTTTTTCTCGATGCCTTCGCCCACAACGTAAAGCGTGAACGCCTTGACGGTGGTGTTGGCGGCCTTGAGCATCTGTTCGACGGACTGCTTGTCGTTCTTCACGAAAGGCTGGTTGAACAGCGAAACTTCCTTGAGGTACTTCTGCACGCCGCCTTCGATACGCTTGGCAACGATCTCTGCCGACTGTGCCGGCTTGCCGGCAGCTTCCGCAGCCTTGCGGTCTTCCTCGGCTTTGGCCGCGGCCACCGAGCGCTCCTTTTCGATCAGGTCGGCAGGGACGTCGGCGCTGGTCAGCGCCACGGGCTTCATCGCAGCGACGTGCATCGCCGTGTCGCGCGCTGCGGCGTCATCACCGTCAAATTCAACGACCACGCCGATACGCGTACCGTGCAGGTAGGCGGCCAGCTTGTTGCCACCCGAGAAGCGCTTGAAACGGCGAAAGCTCATGTTTTCGCCGATCTTGCCGATCAGGCCCTTGCGCACGTCTTCCAGCGTGGGGCCAAAGCCGTCCTGGCTGTAAGCCAGCGCGCCCAGGGCAGCCACGTCGGCGGGGTTGTGCTTTGCAACCAGTTCCACCGCCGCATTGGCGAGCGCCAGGAAGCTGTCGTTCTTGGTCACGAAATCGGTTTCGCAATTGATTTCCAGCAGCGCCCCGGTGGTGCCGTCGATGTACGAGGACACCACGCCTTCGGCGGTGATGCGCGAGGCGGCCTTGCCGGCCTTGTTGCCCAGCTTGACGCGCAGCAGCTCTTCGGCCTTTTCCATGTTGCCGTCGGCCTCGGTCAGTGCCTTCTTGCATTCCATCATGGGGGCGTCGGTCTTGGCGCGCAGTTCGGCGACCATGCTTGCGGTAATTGCAGCCATTTGTTACTCCGTTGTCTTCAGTTCAAATCAATCAGTTCGGTTGTAAAAAAGGGGCTACCAGAGCCCCTTTTCACGGCTCGGCAGGCGCGTCAGGCGGCGGAGCCCTCTTCGACCTCAACGAATTCGTCGCCGCCTTCGGCGACTGCCTTGACAACGTCATTCACGGCGTTGGCGCGGCCTTCCAGGATGGCGTCGGCAATACCGCGGGCGTACAGCGTCACGGCCTTGGCCGAGTCGTCGTTGCCGGGGATGATGTAGTCGATGCCTTCGGGCGAGTGGTTGGAGTCCACCACGCCGACCAGCGGGATGCCCAGCTTGCGGGCTTCAGCGACGGCGATCTTGTGAAAGCCTACGTCGATGATGAAGATGGCGTCAGGCAGGGCATTCATGTCCTGGATGCCGCCGATGTCCTTTTCCAGCTTTTCGATCTCGCGGGTGAAGGTAAGCTGCTCCTTCTTGCTCAGGGAGTCCAGGCCGGCTTCCTGCTGGGCCTTCATGTCCTTCAGGCGTTTGATCGAAGTCTTGACCGTCTTGAAGTTGGTCAGCATACCGCCCAGCCAGCGCTGGTCAACATAGGGAACACCTGCGCGCTGGGCTTCCGCCGCGACGATTTCACGTGCCTGGCGCTTGGTGCCCACCATCAGGATGGTGCCGCGGTTGGCGGACAGCTGCTTCACGAACTTGGTGGCTTCCTGGAACATCGGAAGCGACTTTTCCAGGTTGATGATGTGGATCTTGTTGCGATGGCCGAAAATGAACGGGGCCATCTTGGGATTCCAGAAGCGGGTCTGGTGGCCAAAATGGACACCGGCTTCCAGCATTTGACGCATGGTTGCGGACATGAGCTAACTCCAAAGGTTGGGTCTAAAATCCAGCCCGCCTTGCATCCGGTTACTTGAAGCCGGCTGCAACACCTTGATGGGCTGGTTTGCGATTTATTCCACCGAAGGGCACCGGCTCACGCCGCCGCCTTCCGGCAAAACCCAAAGAGTATAGCAGATCAGGCCCGTTCCCCTCTGAAAGACACATGCTTTCTGACCTTCATGCCGCGCGTGCGCGCATTCTTTCCGGCCAGACCAATGCTCCGGCCGAGCTGGACCAGACCCTTGCCGCAGCCCGGTCACCAGCGTGTTCGCACGCCTTTGTGCAAACCACTTTCGACGATGCCCGGCAGGCCGCCTGCCACCCCCTGGCGCCGCAGCGGCCACTGGCCGGGTTGGCCGTCTCGGTCAAGGACCTTTTCGACGTTGCCGGGCAAGTCACGGCAGCCGGCTCGGCCGTTCTGGCCGATGTAGCTCCGGCCTCGCGGGATTGCACCGCGGTGGCCCGCCTGCGGGGCGCAGGGGCAGCCCTGGTCGGGCGGACCAACATGACCGAGTTCGCCTTTTCTGGCGTGGGCGTCAATCCGCACCACGGCACGCCAGCCAACGCCTGCGACGCCACGGTGGCGCGCGTGCCGGGCGGGTCGTCGTCGGGCGCGGCCGTGTCGGTCGCCGCAGGCGCTGCCTTTGTGGGGCTGGGCTCGGACACCGGCGGATCGATCCGCATACCGGCGGCATTGAATGGCATCGTGGGGTTCAAGAACACGGCGCGGCTGGTGCCCACGGACGGTGCGCTGCCACTGTCCACGACGCTGGACACGGTGTGCGCCATGACGCGCAGCGTTCGTGACGCCATCACGGTGCACGAGATCCTGGCCGCGCGCACCGTCACGCGCAGCCAGGCGTCGCTGTCTTCGTACCGGCTGGCCGTCGCCACCACGCTCATGCTGGACGGTCTGACCCCGCCGGTTGCGGCTGCTTTTGAACGCACGCTCAAGACGCTGCGCGACGCCGGCGCGCATATTGACCCGATGCCGTTGCCGCCCCTGCAGGACCTGGGCACGATCCAGTCCACCGGCGGTTTTTCGGCCGCTGAAAGCTACGCCTGGCACCGCGAACTGATCACCCAACGGGGTGACCGCTACGACCCGCGGGTGCGCGCGCGCATCGAGCGCGGCGCTGCCATGAAGGCGTGGGAATACCTCGATCTGGTCCAGGCCCGCCAGGCCTGGATGGCCAACGTGGGGCTGGCGCTGGCGGGCTATGACGCCGTGCTGTCACCCACGGTGCCCATCATCGCGCCACCGCTGGCGGATGTGGCGCCCGGGCAGGAACGCGACGAGGAGTTCTTCCGCATCAACGCCCTGCTGCTGCGCAACCCCAGCGTCGTGAACATGCTGGACGGATGCGCCATTTCCATCCCTTGCCAGCAACCCGGCGAGTTGCCCGTGGGCCTGATGATCT
This sequence comes from Pseudomonadota bacterium, assembly GCA_020161775.1. GTDB lineage: Bacteria > Pseudomonadota > Gammaproteobacteria > Burkholderiales > Burkholderiaceae_C > RAM1. Next base: position 36,130 of record JAIUOW010000021.1, on the reverse strand, counting down.
GGCACGGCGCGCTGCGCGATGACACCGTGCTGAACATCGCCATGCAGGCAGAAGCAGCCCTGGCCCTCAGGAGCGCCGCATGAGGATCGCTATCGTGGGCGCCGGCATCATCGGCGTCACCACGGCCTACGAACTGGCCGCCGACGGCCACGAGGTCACGGTTTTCGAGCGGCGCAGCGCCGCCGCCGAGGAGACAAGCTTTGCCAATGCGGGTGTGGTGGCACCAGGTTACGTGACGCCGTGGGCGGCACCGGGCATGCCGACCAAGGTAGCCCGCTACCTGTTCAGCCAGCACGCGCCGGTCAAGCTTGCGCTTCCGCTGGCCGGCGCTGACCTGGCATGGATGTGGAAGTGGTTGCGCGCCTGCCGGCTGGAAACCTTCCTGGCCAATCGCGCCCGCATGCAACGCCTTGCGTTTTACAGCCGTGAGCGCCTGCACCACCTCACGGATGAACTGCAGCTGGACTACGACCGCAGCCCCGGCTACATGGTGTTGCTGCGCTCCGAAGCAGACAGCAAGCTCATCCAGCCAGGCCTGCAGGTGCTGCGCGACGCAGGGGTTTCCTTCAGTGAGATTTCGTCAGCGCAGGCCCGCCTGATCGAACCGGCCCTGAACCCTGACACGCAGTTCCTGGGCGCCGTCCATCTGCCGGCCGACGAAGTCGGCAACTGCCGCCAGTTCGCCCTGTTGCTGAAAAAAGAGGCAGAGGCGCTGGGTGCCCGGTTCGAGTTCAACGCCAACGTGGCAGCGCTGGATCCGTCGCATCCAGCAACGCTGGCGGTGCAAGGCGAACCGGCGCCGCGCCACTTTGATGCGCTGGTCGTGTGCGCCGGCATGGCCAGCGCGAACCTGCTGCGCCCGGTGGGCATCAAGATCCCGCTGGCCGCCGTGTACGGCTATTCCATCAGCGCGCCTATTCGCGAGCCCCTGAACGCGCCGCGCAGCGCGCTGATGGACGAGCGCTACAAGGTTGCCATCTCACGCCTGGGCAACCGCGTGCGCGTGGCAGGCAGCGCGGAAATTGGCGGACGCCCCGGCGTCAAGCGCGCCGCCTCCATCCAGACCTTGTACAAGGTGCTGCACGACTGGTTCCCCGGCGCGGCGCAGCTGTCCAACACCGGCGCCAGCGTGCAGGAGTGGAAAGGCGCGCGGCCCATGCTGCCCGATGGCCCGCCGGTGCTGGGTGCCAGCGGCATTCCGGGGCTGTGGCTGAACCTCGGCCATGGCTCCAGCGGCTGGGCCCTGAGCTGCGGCAGCGCGCGGATTCTGGCCGACCAGATCGCCGGCCGGGCCCCGGGTGTGGACGTGGATGGCCTGGGCCTGCGGCGGCTGACGAAAGCCTGAGGCAGCGCGCGCACAATGGCGCGATGCACCGCATTACCCCGACCCAAGCCTGGCCGCTGTACAGCACCGCAGCCACCCGCGCCCTGGAGGCTGACGCCCAGGGCGTACAAGCGCCACATGCGCTGATGCAACGCGCCGGGCTGGCCGTGGCACAACTTGCTCTGGCGGCTGCCCCGCATGCGCGTCGGGTATGGCTGGCCTGCGGGCCAGGCAACAACGGCGGCGACGGGCTGGAGGCGGCCATGCATCTGCAGCAATGGGGCCGTGTGCCCGTGGTGACCTGGCTGGGCAACGAATCCTCGGCCCCGGCCGACGCCCGCGCGTCCTTGACGCGGGCCCGTGATGCGGGCGTGCGGTTTGCCAGCGAGCCACCGCAGGACCTGACGGCGCAGGATCTGTGCATTGACGCGCTGCTGGGCATCGGTAGCCGCAGGCCGGCGGACGGCCCCATGGCCGCGTGCATTGAGGCGCTGAACACGCTGGCACCGCCAATCCTGGCGGTGGATGTTCCCACCGGCCTGGATGCGGACACTGGCGCCACGCACGGCCCTCATGTGCGGGCCCGATGGACCTTGAGCCTGTTGACTCTGAAGCCGGGCCTTTTTACGGGCCATGGACGCGATGCGGCCGGCCAGGTCTGGCTTGACGCACTGGGAGTGGATGCCAACCAGACCGCAGCCACGGCATGGCTGGCGGGCCCGCCCGCGGCCTCGGCACGGCCCCACGCCTCGCACAAGGGCAGCTACGGCGACGTGGCCGTGATCGGTGGCGCACCGGGCATGTCGGGGGCTGCCCAGTTGGCCGCCCGCGCGGCCTTGCACGGCGGGGCCGGGCGGGTATTCCTCGCGCTGCTGGACGGCGCGGGAACGACGTATGACCCGGCCCAGCCCGAGCTGATGCTGCGTGACTGGCAAACGCTGGACCTGCAAACCATGGCGGTGGTGTGCGGCTGTGGTGGGGGCGATGCCGTGCGCCACGTGCTGGCGCCTGTGCTGTCCGGCGCAGGCAAGCTGGTGCTGGATGCCGATGCACTGAACGCCCTGGCCACCGACACGCAACTGCTGGCCCTGCTGCGCGCACGTGCGCAACGCCATCCCCACTCAACCGTCGCCACCCCTCATCCGCTGGAGGCAGCGAGGCTGCTGGGCTGCAGCAGCGCAGACATCCAGGCCGACCGCCTGAAGGCTGCGCAGCAACTGGCGCAGCAGCTGGGCTGCGCAGTGATTCTGAAGGGCTCTGGCAGCGTGCTGGCGCAACCGGAGGATGCCCCGTGGATCAACCCAACCGGCAAACCGCTGCTTGCCACTGCCGGGACCGGGGATGTTCTGGCAGGGCTTGCCGGCGCGCTGCTGGCCTCGGGCGCGCGAGCGTTTGATGCCGCCGCACAAGCCGCCTGGCGGCACGGCCGGGCCGCAGATCAATGGCCCGCCGGTCAGACCCTCACGGCCAGTGCGCTGGCGGCCCGCCTCTGATCTCGGGCCGGGTCAACCCCGCCCGGCAAAGGGCATCTTGGTTGCCATGACGGTATGGAACATCACATTGGCGTCCAGTGGCAGGTTGGCCATGTACAGAACCGACTGGCCCACGATGTTCACATCCATCAGCGGCTCCACGGCAATTTCGCCATTGGCCTGCGGCACGCCCTTGGCCATGCGCATGGCCATTTCGGTGCCTGCATTGCCCACGTCAATCTGGCCCACGGCAATGTCGTGCTTGCGCCCGTCCAGCGAAGCGGTCTTGGTCAGCCCCATGACGGCGTGCTTGGTCGCCGTGTAGGCGATGGAATTGGGCCGCGGCGTGTGCGCCGAGATGGAGCCGTTGTTGATGATGCGTCCGCCCTTGGGGTCCTGCGCCTTCATCACGCGAAACGCATTCTGGATGCAATAGAACATTCCGTTCAGGTTGATGTCCACCACGTTCTTCCACTGCTCGACGGTCAGCTCGTCCAGCGGTACGCCAGGTGCATTCACGCCCGCATTGTTGAACAGCAGGTCCACACGGCCAAAGGCCTGCACCACGCGGTCAAACAGGGCGCGCACGGCCTGCGGGTCCGCCACATCGGTGGGCACGGCCACCGCGCGCGGGCCGGCGCCTGATTCAGCCACCACGGCTTCCAGCGGCTCGGCGCGCCGCCCCGCCAGGGCCACATGCCAGCCATCCTTCAACAACGCCAAGGCGGCCGCCTTGCCAATGCCGGTGCCTGCGCCCGTCACGATCGCAATCTTGCTCATTTACGGAAATCTCCTGTGAAGTGTCTCAACGACGTGATTTTCGGCTCTTGCTCTTGGCCGCGGCCTTTTTCACGGACGCCTTGAGTGCCTGGATGGGCGTGCGCGGCGGCCGATCGGCGGGCGGCGCCGGGCTGCGTGCCGCCCTGGCCGCGCGCTTGGCCGATGACTTGGCTGGAACACCTTGCGAACTGCGGCCCGGTGCCGGGCTGCCCACGCCCTTGTCTTTCATGGCGCGCGACTGCAGCTCTTCACCCTCGCGCACGAGGCGGAAGTCGATCTTGCGGCCGTCCAGATCCACCCGGCTGACCTGCACCCGCACGCGCGTGCCGATGGCATAGCGGATGCCGGTGCGCTCGCCGCGCAGTTCCTGGCGCGCTTCGTCAAACTTGAAGTACTCGCCACCCAGCTCGGTGATGTGCACCAGTCCCTCGACATACATCGCATCCAGCGTCACGAAAATGCCGAAACTGGTGGCCGCCGTGACGACGCCGCCGTACTCCTCGCCCAGGTGCTCGCGCATGTACTTGCACTTGAGCCACGCTTCCACGTCCCGGCTGGCTTCGTCCGCCCGGCGCTCGTTGGCGCTGCAATGCAGGCCTGCAGCCTCCCATGCCTGGGTGTCCTTGCTCGGCGGCGCCACCGCCTTTTTGGGCTTTTGCCCCGGCGCGCGCACGCGCGCGGCCAGGCGGCGCGCCAGCTTTTCGTGCGCCTCGCCCGGGGTGGGCAACACGGGCAGCTCGTACTTTCCGCCGGCCAGGATCGCCTTGATCACCCTGTGGACCAGCAAGTCCGGATAGCGCCGGATGGGGCTGGTGAAATGGGTGTAGGCCTCGTACGCCAGGCCAAAGTGCCCGCTGTTGATGGGGGTGTAGATCGCCTGCGACATGGACCGCAGCAGCATGGTGTGGATCTGCTGGGCATCGGGCCGGTCCTTGGTCGCCTCGGCAATGCGCTGGAACTCTCCGGGCGCGGGGTCCTCGCTGATGGTCAGGCCCACGCCCATGGCCTTCAGGTAGCCGCGCAACACGTCCTTTTTCTCGGGTGTGGGGCCCTCGTGCACCCGGTACAGGCCGTTGTGCTTGCTCTGCAGGATGAAGTCCGCGCTGCAGACGTTGGCCGCCAGCATGGCTTCCTCGATCAGGCGGTGGGCGTCGTTGCGCGTGCGCGGCACGATTTTTTCAATACGGCCGTTTTCATCGCAGACGATCTGCGTCTCGGTGGTCTCAAAGTCCACCGCACCGCGCTGCTGGCGCGACTTGAGCAAGGCGCGGTAAACGTCGTGCAGGTTTTCCAGATCCCCGATGCGGTCCTTGCGACGCAGGGCCTCCGGCCCCCGGGTATTGGCCAGGATGGCCGCCACCTCGGTGTAGGTAAAGCGCGCATGGCTCCACATCACCGCCGGATAGAACTGGTAGGCGTGGATCTCACCGGCGCTGGACACCAGCATGTCGCACACCATGCACAACCGCTCCACCTCGGGGTTCAGCGAGCACAGGCCGTTGGACAGCTTCTCGGGCAGCATGGGGATCACGCGGCGCGGGAAATACACGCTGGTAGCGCGGTCGTAGGCATCAATGTCGATCGCGCTGCCGGTTTCCACATAGCTGCTGACATCGGCAATCGCCACCAGCAGGCGCCAGCCCTTGCCACGCCCCACCTTGGCCGGCTCGCAATAGACGGCGTCGTCAAAGTCACGGGCGTCCTCGCCGTCAATGGTGACCAGCGGCACATCCGTCAGGTCCACGCGGTGCTTCTTGTCCTGGGGGCGCACCTTGTCCGGCAGGGCCCGGGCCATGGCGATGCATGCGTCCGAAAACTCGTGCGGCACGCCGTACTTGCGCACGGCGATTTCGATTTCCATGCCAGGGTCGTCAATCTCGCCCAGCGCTTCTTTCACGCGCCCCACGGGCTGGCCGTACAGGCTGGGCGGCTCGGTCAGCTCGACCACCACCACCTGGCCCGGCTTGGCCGTGCCCGTGGCCCCCTTGGGCACCAGCACGTCCTGGCCATAGCGTTTGTCTTCGGGTGCCACGAGCCAGACGCCGCTTTCATGCAGCAGCCTTCCGATGATGGGATGCGGCGGCCGCTCGATGATTTCAACGACGCGGCCTTCAGGCCGGCCCTTGCGGTCATGGCGCACGACACGGACCTTGACGCGGTCCTTGTGCAGCACCGCACGCATCTCGTTGGGGGGCAAATAAATGTCACCTTCCCCGTCATCGCGACTGACAAAACCGTGGCCATCGCGATGGCCCTGGATCACGCCTTCAATTTCTTCGAGAAGGCTATTGGTGTGTCCGGTATTTTTGATATAGAATCCTTTTTTCCCTGAAAGCCCAGGTGGCGGAATTGGTAGACGCACTAGTTTCAGGTACTAGCGAGTAACATCGTGGAGGTTCGAGTCCTCTCCTGGGCACCAAATATAAATTAAAAGCCGCCTTTCCCAGGCGGCTTTTGCTTTTTGTGTGCCTGTCATTCAGACAGGCAGTGCCACGAGATCGTGACCCTGAGTGCCAACGATCCGGGCGCGGGTAAATTCCCCGACCTTGAGCGTCTTGCTGATTTTCTCGGGTGGCAGCAGTTTCACCGTGCCATCAATCTCGGGCGCATCCGCATACGAACGCCCGACGCCGCCCTTGCGCCCCAGCCCGGGTGCCGCATCCACCAGCACCTGCATGTTCGCGCCCACGCGGCGTTGAAGCCTGGCCGCAGAAACCTCCTCGGCCACGGCCATGAAACGCGCACGGCGCTCTTCGCGCAGTTCCAGCGGCAGCATGCCGGGAATGTCGTTGGCCGCCGCCCCGTCCACCGCGCTGTAGGCAAAGCACCCTGCCCGGTCAATCTGCGCCTCGCGCATGAAATCCAGCAGGTGCGCGAACTCGTCTTCGGTTTCGCCAGGAAAACCGGCAATGAAGGTGCTGCGGATCACGATTTCGGGACAGGTCTCGCGCCAGCGCTGGATGCGCTCCAGGTTGCGTTCGCCGCTGGCCGGGCGCTTCATGCGTCGCAGCACGTCGGGGTGGCTGTGCTGGAAAGGCACATCCAGATAAGGCAGGACCTTGCCAGTGGCCATGAGCGGAATCACCTCGTCCACCGACGGGTACGGGTACACATAGTGCAGCCGGACCCAGGCGCCATACGGAGCGGCGATGTCGCCCAGCGTCTGCACCAGTTCCAGCATGCGCGTCTTCACGGGCTTGCCGTCCCAGAAACCGGTGCGGTATTTCACGTCCACGCCATAAGCCGACGTGTCCTGGCTGATCACCAGCAATTCCTTGACGCCGCTTTCAAACAGCGCATGCGCTTCCTTCAGCACGTCGCCAATGGGTCGCGACACCAGGTCACCGCGCATTGAGGGGATGATGCAGAAGGTGCAGCGGTGGTTGCAGCCCTCGCTGATCTTGAGATATGCATAGTGCTTTGGCGTGAGCTTTACGCCCGCCGCCGGAACCAGATCCACAAAAGGGTCATGTGGCTTGGGCAGGTTGGCATGGACGGCGTCCATGACTTCCTGCGTGGCATGCGGTCCCGTCACGGCCAGCACGCTGGGATGCATCTCGCGCACCAGGTTGCCGCCGCCCTCGCCGGCGCGCGCGCCCAGGCAGCCGGTGACGATCACGCGGCCATTCCCGGCCAGCGCCTCGCCAATCGTGTCCAGGCTTTCGCGAACTGCGTCGTCAATGAAGCCGCAGGTGTTGACGATCACCAGGTCCGCACCTTCAAAGGTTTTGGAGGTCTGGTAGCCCTCGGCACTCAGTTGCGTCAGGATCAGCTCGGAATCCGTCAGCGCCTTGGGGCAGCCCAGGCTGACGAAACCGACTTTGGGGATTTTGGCTTCAGGGGAAAGAACTTCGCTCATCCCCATATTGTCCCAGTTATCTTTGTATTCAGCGTTTCAACCCAAAGGCACCCAGCATCTGCTCGGTCTGTTTCTGCATCTGTTCCTGCATCTTGTCGAACACGGTGCGGGACTGCTCGGCATAGGTGCCCATCAAGCCCTGCACCATGGGGTTCTGCATGTTCATGAACTGCGCCCACATCTCGGGCGTCACGCCCTTGGATTGCTCGCTGAGCTTGGCCTGGATGTCGGTGAAGACCTGCACGTTCTTTTCAAGGTACGAACCCATGAAGCCCTGCATTGCATGCCCGTAGAAGCGGATGATGTTGGCCAGCACGGCCTCGGTGAACATCGGCGCGCCGCCTGCTTCCTCTTCGAGGATGATCTGCAGCAGGATGCTGCGCGTGAGGTCCTCGTTGGACTTCGCGTCGCGAACGACGAAGGGTTCGCTGTCCATCACCAGCTGCTTGACCTCGGCCAGCGTGATGTAGGTGGACGTATCCGTGTCGTAGAGCCGCCTGTTGGGGTATTTCTTGATGATGCGCTGCGCGGGTTTGGCTGCGCCGGCTTTCTTGCTTTGCACTGGAGAACTCCTCGGTCTGGCTCGTGCCCTGGTTGTGCCTGGTGCACTGCAACACATTCTAGGGAGCGAGCCACAAGGACTCCCCAAGGTTTACCCTGAGGATGTGTCGCTTGTGTATCGGGAGATTGGTAGGCGCGATTGGACTCGAACCAACGACCCCCACCATGTCAAGGTGGTGCTCTAACCAGCTGAGCTACGCGCCTGAAGAATTTGTCCGAGACCGCGAGTATAGCATCAGCGCCGGCGTGCGGTCCGCACACCCTGCACATCAGCGACCACACCCAGCACGCGCGCCAGCCGGCCGGAATCATTGACCTCCACCGTGAAGGTCATCCAGGCCGTGCCCTTGACGGACTGCGTCTGCACACCAATCACGTTCATCTTTTCCTTGGCAAACACCTCGGAAATGTCGCGCAGCAAGCCCTGGCGGTCGGCCGCCTCCACCGCAACGTCCACGGGATACACCGCCTGGCTTTCCGACTTGGGCCTGCCCCATTCGACCTCGATGACCCTGCCCGGGCTGCGCACCGCCATTTCCCGGAAATTGCTGCAGTCGGCACGGTGCACGCTCACGCCCTTGCCACGCGTGACAAAGCCGCCAATGGCATCCGGCGGCGCCGGCTTGCAGCACTTGGCCAGTTGCGTCATCAGGGAATCAACGCCCACCACCAGCACGCCGCCCTTGGGGGTCTTGTCCGGCTGGCGCGGCTTCCTGAGCAGCAGATCATCCGGCGCCAGCACCGGCTCGGGCGGGCGCAGCAGCGTCTCGATGCTGCGCAATGAAAATTCGTCCTTGCCCACGACTTCAAACAGATCGTCCGCAGCCTTGAAGCCCAGCTGCGATGCCAGGTCATCCAGCTTCATTGCCGTCTTGCCTTCGCGCTGCAGCAGCTTTTCAACCGCTTCCCGGCCGCGCGCGATGGTTTCGTGGCGCACCTGCTCGTTGAACCAGGCGCGCACCTTGGCCTTGGCCCGGTGACTGGCCAGAAAGCCCAGGTCGGCATTGAGCCAGTCCCGGGACGGGCCACCTTCCTTGGCGGCCGTGACCTCCACGGTCTGCCCGTTATGCAGCGGCGTATTCAAGGGCACCATGGCGCCATCCACCCGCGCGCCGCGGCAGCGGTGGCCCAGGCTGGTGTGCACGCTGTAAGCAAAGTCCACGGGCGTGGCGCCCTGGGGCAGTTCCACCACGGCGGCATCGGGTGTCAGCACGTAGATGCGGTCCTCGAACAGGCCTTGGCTCGCGCCGGCCAGATCACGCTCCCAGGCCAGCAGCTGGCGCAGCACGGCGATCTTGGCGTCGTATTCGCCGCTGGCGGACACACCGGCGTAGCCCTTGGCACCAGCTTCCTTGTAGGCCCAGTGCGCGGCCACGCCATGCTCGGCATGCTCGTGCATGGCCTGGGTGCGGATCTGGATCTCGATGGGCTGGCCCGCGGCGTCGCGCACCACGGTGTGCAGCGACTGGTAGCCGTTGGCCTTGGGTCTGGCGATGTAGTCGTCAAACTCCTCCACCAGCGGGGTGAAGCGGTCATGTACCCAGCTCAGAGCGGCGTAGCAGTCCTTCACGCCAGGCACCACCACCCGCAGTGCCCGCACGTCAAACACCTGCTCGAAGTCCAGAGACTTGCCCCGCATCTTGCGCACGATGCTGTAGATGTGTTTGGGCCGGCCGTGCACCGTGGCGGCGATGCCCTGGCTCTTCAGTTCGGCCTCCAGGGTCTGGCGCAACTGCTCGACATAGGCTTCACGCTCGACGCGCTTTTCGTCCAGCAGGCGCGCGACCTCCCGGTAAGTGTCGGGCTCCAGGAAGCGGAAAGCCAGGTCCTCCATTTCCCACTTGACCTGCCAGATGCCCAGCCGGTTGGCCAGCGGCGCGAACACCTGCAGGGATTCGCGCGCCACACTGGGTGGGGCCATGGTCTTGCACGCCGCGTGATAGCGCAGTGTCTGCAGGCGCGAAGCCAGGCGCAGCATGACCACGCGCAGGTCGCGCGAGAACGCCAGCAGCATCTTGCGCACGTTCTCGGTCTGCACCTTGGGGTCGTCCACCAATTGCGCGGATGATTCCGCGGCGCGCGACAGCTGCTGCACGCGCACCAGCTTGGTAGTCTCCATGGCCAGCGCGGCAAAGCTCTCGCCGAACGCCTTGGCGATGACTTCCTGCGGCTTGTTCAGGTGCTGGCTGGCATACACCAGGTAGCTGGCGGCCTGCATGGCTTCGGAGCCGCCCATGGATTTGAGGATGGCGGCGACTGCGTCGGCATGGGCCAGCGTGTTTTCGCCGGTGTCCAGGGTTTCGCCGGAAATCAGCGGTTCGGCAAATGCACGCGCGCGCGCCAGCGCATCCGCCTGCACCGGCATGCTTTTTTCGGTTGCGGCAATCAGCTCGGGAATGGGCGCGGCGTCGGTTTGTTCCGCGGTCAGGCTTTTCATCCGGCAGACAGTTCCATGTCAGTCGAACAGGAAGGAGGCAACACACTCCACCTGGTCAGGGGCGATCAGCGTGGGCGCGTGGCCAACGCCGGCAAATTCCACCAGCCTTGCACGCGGCCCGCGCTGCGTCATGGCCTGGGCCGTTTCGCGCGACAGCAGGTCGGACTGGGCGCCACGCGTCAACAGAGTGGCGGCCTGGATGTTGTCATACAGCTGCCACAGCGTGGCTTCCCCCTGCGCCGCGGCCTCCCGGGTGATGGTCCGAAAGGGCACGGCAATGGCGGGGTCATAGTGCAGCGTCAACGCGCCATCGGGCAGCGCACGCACCATGGGCCGCGACAGGTCCAGCCACTGCTGCGGGGTATGGGGCCCAAAGCTGGTGGAGACCGCCCACATGGCATCCGCCGCCTGCTGGAGCGTGTCAAACCGCGTGGGATGGCCCAAATAGGTGCCAATGCGCTGCAACGCCTGCCACTGGATGACGGGCCCCACATCATTGAGAACCAGACGGCGCAGCGGCGCGGGCAGCGGCAGGCCTGGCGTGCCGCCCACAGCCATGCCGATCAGCCCACCCATGCTGGTGCCGACCCAGTCCAGCGTGCTGACGGGCGCATTGCGCTGCAACTGCGCCAGCAGGGCCAGCATGTCGGCCGCGTAATTCTGCAGCTGGTAACCCATGGGATCCTTGAGCCATTCGCTGCGGCCCCGCCCCACCACATCCGGGCACACCACGCGCAGCGCGCCGCCGGCGCGGGCCACCAGGGCTTGCGCCAGCAAATCAAAGTCGCGGCCCTGGCGCGACAGGCCATGCACACACATCACCACGTGGCTGGCGGACGGGTCACCCCACTCCCACCAAGCCATGCGGTGGCCACCAGCGGCATCGGGGCAGGATACGTAGTTCAGCGTAGGCTCGGTCATGGTGCAATCAGCGTTTCAAGGCACTGTAATTCATCTGGAGATACTGAAATGCTTCAAGGAAAAACCGCCCTCGTCACCGGCTCCACCAGCGGCATCGGGCTGGGCATCGCCAAGGCCCTGGCCCGCCAGGGTGCCAACATCGTGCTCAACGGTTTTGGCGACGTGGATGGCCCCAAGGCCGAAGTCGCAGCCCTGGGCGTCAAGGTGACCTACCACGGGGCGGACATGAGCAAGCCCGCCGAGATCGAAGACATGATGAAGTTCGCCGCCGCGCAGTTTGGCCGGGTGGACATCCTGGTGAACAACGCCGGCATCCAGCACGTGGCCAATGTGGAAGACTTCCCTGTCGAGAAATGGGACGCCATCATCGCCATCAACCTGTCCAGCGCGTTCCATGCCACCCGCCTGGCGCTGCCGGCCATGAAAGCCGCCAACTGGGGCCGCGTGATCAACGTGGCGTCGGTCCATGGCCTGGTGGCATCGGCCCAGAAATCAGCCTACGTGGCCGCCAAGCACGGCATCGTGGGGCTGACCAAGGTCACCGCACTCGAAAACGCCACCACCGGCGTGACCTGCAACGCGATCTGCCCCGGCTGGGTACTAACGCCGCTGGTCCAGAAGCAGGTCGATGCCCGTGCCGCCGCCAACAACTGGACCAACGAGCAGGCCACGACCGAGCTGCTGCGCGAAAAAGAACCTTCGCTGCAATTCACCACGCCTGAAGAGCTGGGTGAACTGGCTGTTTTCTTCTGCTCGCCCGCCGGCAACAACGTGCGCGGCGTTGCCTGGAATATGGATGGGGGGTGGGCGGCGCAGTAGCGAAGGGCGAGGGTCCCGCGCCAGCGGGATCGACCAGCGAATGCGCCGCTCGTGCCAAAGGGGCTCCATGCCCCTTTGACGCGACAGACTTCACTTGTACCGTTACTTCAACTGCACCGACCCCGACACCGTGACCATCACGGTGCTCTTGCCCGCCTCCACCGGCACGGGCATGTCGGCTGCAGCGGCCTTGGCTTCCATGGCCAGCATGCGCGGGCGCGCGAAGCCGGGGTCGTTGGCGTTGACCGATACCTCGCGCAAGGTGTAGCCGGTAAAGCCAAAGCCCGCGGCCAGTTCGCCCGCCTTGGCCTTGAAACGGTCAATGGCCTGCTTTTGCGCGTCGGCTTCCACCAGGGCACGGCGCTCGCGGCTCAGGCCAAAACCCACATTGCCGAGCGTCATTCCGGGGATCTTGCCCGCCGCGGCGGTGATGCGCGCGAAATCGCGCCCTTCCAGCACCAGCTCGGCCGAGCCCTGCCAGCCGCTGATCTTGCCGTCACGGCCGTGACGCGGATACAGGCTGAAGTTCCCGGTCCGGACGTCCATCTGGCCGGGGGCGGCCGTCTTGCGCGCTTCGGCCAGCGCAGTGTCCAGCACCACCTTGAGCTGGTTTTGCACCGTGGTGGCATCGGGGCCTTCGCGCACGGTGTTCAGGCTCATGACCAGCAGGTCCTGCTGAACATCAACGGTACCGCTGGCCGACAGCTGCAGTACGTTCTGCGGCGGCGTCCAGGGGGTGGACTGGGCCCACAGGCCCGACGTTGCAGCGGCAAGCGCGCAGGCGGCGATCAGTTGGGTTGCTCTCAAAAATTTCTCCCGTTGGGTATGAAAGGACATGGTACCGGCGGGCCGGCCCGCCGTGGTGGACACGAGGCCCACACCCATGCAACGCCCGGGCGTCATCCACGTTCACTTCCCGCGGGTGAAGTGCTTGCCGCGTGGGGCAACATTTGTAACACTCTGTCAAGACACTGGGGAAATCCCGCACAGCGCCTGCCAAGCCCCTCAGAATCGGCTCTGTTACATATTTCGTTGGAGCAACATGAACCAAGCAGCCGCCCGTACCGACAAGATCATGGTGGTCGATGACGATGCCCGCATCCGCGACCTGCTTCGCCGCTACCTCACCCAGGAAGGTTTCGAGGTCATCCTGGCCGAGGACGGCAAGGCACTGAACCGCCTGATGTTGCGCGAGACGGCCGACCTGATCGTGCTGGACCTGATGATGCCCGGCGAGGACGGCCTGTCGATCTGCCGGCGCCTGCGTGCCGCCAATGACCGCACCCCCATCATCATGCTGACCGCCAAGGGCGAGGACGTCGACCGCATCGTGGGCCTGGAAGTCGGCGCTGATGACTACCTGGGCAAGCCCTTCAACCCGCGCGAGCTCCTGGCCCGTGTGCATGCCGTGCTGCGCCGTCGCCCCGCGCAGGAGGCGCCGGGCGCGCCGTCCAGCGACAACGAGGTCGTGACCTTCGGGCCGTTTGCCTTTGACCTGGGCGCCCGTACCCTGCACAAGAACGGCGAAGAGCTGCCGCTGACCACCGGCGAATTCGCCATGCTCAAGGCCCTGGTGCGCCACCCGCGCCAGCCCCTGTCGCGTGAAAAGCTGGCCCAACTGGCCCGCGGACGCGAGTTCGAGCCGTTTGACCGCAGCCTGGACGTGCAGGTGTCGCGCCTGCGCAAGCTGGTGGAGGTGGACGCCGCGGCGCCGCGCTATATTCAAACCGTCTGGGGAGTGGGCTACGTCTTCGTGCCCGATGGCGCGGGTTAACCGTCTTTCGCCATTGCCTTGCCCCGGCGCGCAACGCACAATCACAGCCGGGGTAAAGACACTTGATCCGCGCAGTCACCACCAGCATCGACGCCACGGGGCCCGCCCCGCTTGAAACAGCACCCGCACCGCTTGAAATGCGGCCACGGGTGGGGTTAAGCCTTTTCTGGCGCACCTTCTTCCTGCTCGCCTTGCTGCTGATCGGCAGTATCGTGGCCTGGTTGCAGACCTTTCGCGCGCTGGAGTTCGAGCCCCGTGCGGTGCAGACGGCGCAACAGATCGCCTCGCTGGTCAACCTGAGCCGGGCCGCGCTCATCCATTCCGACGCCATTGCGCGGGTTTCACTCATCAAGACGCTGGCCGACCAGGAAGGCGTGCGCATCCTGCCGCGTGAGCCAGGCGACAAGTTCGAACTGTTTGACGCTGAAACGCTGGACGAACGCGTGATCGAGGAACTGGCCACCCGCCTTGGCAAGGGCACGATCGTCGCCAGCATCGTCAACAACGAACCCGGGCTTTGGGTGGGATTCAAGATCGAGGGCGATTCCTACTGGCTGCTCATGGACCGCAACCGCTTCACCCCGGTGGGCGGCAAGACCTGGCTGATCTGGCTGGTGATCGCCGCCGCGCTGTCGCTGGCCGGCTCGGCCGTGATCGCGCGGCTGATCAACCGGCCGCTCAAGCAGCTGTCGTTCGCCGCCAGCCGCGTGCGCGACGGCGACTTTGACGCCAGCCGGCTGGACGAGAAGGCCGTGACCAGCGAGATCCGCGAGGTCAACATCGGCTTCAACCGCATGGCGCAGCAGTTGGCCAAGATCGAGCAGGACCGCGCCGTCATGCTGGCCGGCATTTCGCACGACCTGCGCACGCCGCTGGCCCGCCTGCGGCTGGAAACCGAAATGAGCGTGTCTGACCAGGATGCGCGCGACCACATGGCGGCCGACATCGACCAGCTGGACGCCATCATCGACAAGTTCCTGGACTACGCACGGCCCGACCATGCCGAGCTCAAGCCGGTGCTGCTCAACGACGTGATCGAGGCCTGCCTGTACGCGGTGCAGGACCAGGGCGACATGCGCATCAACCTGGACGTGTCCAAGGGGCTGTATGTGCTGGCGGACGAGGTGGAGCTGGCCCGCGTGCTGTCCAACCTGCTGGAGAACGCCCGCCGCTATGGCAAGACGCCCGAGACCGGCATTGCCGTGGTGGACATCGCCGCCAAGGCGCGCGGTGAATGGGTGCTGTTGAAGGTGCGCGACCACGGCATGGGCGTGTCGGCCGAGACATTGCCCAACCTGGTCAAGCCGTTCTTCCGCGGTGACGCTGCCCGCACGGCGGCCACGGGCGCCGGCCTGGGCCTGGCCATCGTGGACAAGACCGTGCAGCGCATGGGCGGGATTTTTGCGCTGGCCAACACCACCTCGGGTGGCCTGGCGGCGCACATCAAGCTGCAAAAACCCAAGCCCGAATAGGCTGCCGCGTCAGCGCGTGAGCAGCACCACCGCCCGCGCCTCGATGCTCAGCCCCTGCCCCACCGGGCCCAGCTTCTCCGCTGTCTTGGCCTTCACATTCACCTGCTCGTCGCCAATGCCGAGTGCCGAGGCGACCGATGCGCGCATGGCCGCCCTGTGCGGTGCAAGACGCGGCGCCTGCGCGATGACGGTGCAGTCCACGTTGCCCACCTGCCAGCCGGCTTCACGCACGCGGCGCGCGGCCTCGGCCAGCAGCACGGCAGAGTCCGCCCCGCTGAAACGCTCGTCTGTATCCGGAAAATGCGTGCCGATGTCGCCCAGGCCCGCCGCGCCCAGCAGCGCGTCGGTGATGGCGTGCAGCAGCACGTCGGCGTCGGAATGGCCCAGCAGGCCCAGTTCATGCGGAATGTGCACGCCGCCAATGACGAGCTTGCGCCCCGGCACCAGCGCGTGCACGTCCCAGCCCTCTCCCACACGGATGTTCATCGGGTAGCGCTCCTGAGCACGGCCTCGGCCAGTGCGAAATCATCGGGGTAGGTGACCTTGAAGTTCTGCGCGCTGCCAGCCACCAGCAGCGGCCGGTGGCCCAGCGCCTCCATGGCGCCGGCTTCATCGGTGACGGCATCGCCCGCCTGTGCCAGCGCATCCTGCAGCATGCCGATGCGAAACATCTGCGGCGTCTGCGCCAGCCACTTGCCGCTGCGGTCTACCGTGGCGCCGACACGGCCATCCACTTCGCTTTTGAGCGTGTCGGCCAGGCGGTGGGCCAGCAGCCCGCCCACGGCGTCCTGCGCACAGGCATCAATCAGGGAATTGATGAGCGCCGGGGTGATCAGGCAACGCGCGGCGTCGTGCACCAGCACCCAGTCGCCAGGCGCGGCACCCAGCGCCAGCAAGGCCTGCAGGCCGTTGCGCACGCTGGCCGCGCGCGTGGCGCCACCGCAGGCCGCCAGGGCAAAGGGAGGCTCAAGCGGCTGCAGGAAATCGTCGCCTGGCGCCACCACCACCAGGCAGCGCGCGATGCGCGGCACCGCGGCAAACGCCGCCAGGGTGTGCCGCACCATGGGCAACCCGGCCACCGGCTGGTATTGCTTGGGAATGGCGGTGCCCGCGCGGCTGCCCGAGCCGGCACAGGGCACCAGGGCGAAAAAGCGGGCGTGGGGGGAATGCGGTGTGCTGACAGTCATGGGCAGTCCTGCATTCTAGAATCGGGGCCTGCACACCCCTCGCCTTTTCAGCCGAGGGGTGTTTGCCATTCTTTCCATGGACTTACCCAAACTCGTTCCCGGCAGGCGCTTCACCCTGCCCCGCCCCGCCGGATCGGCCGACGCCTTGTTGCTGGCCGGGCTGGCCCAACGCGAAAAAGTGGCCGGCAAGCCGGTAGCCATCATCACGTCCGACGCGGCAGATGCCCAGCGGCTGATGGAGGAACTGGCCTTTTTTGCGCCCGGCATCCGCACCGCCTTGTTCCCGGACTGGGAAACCCTGCCCTACGACAGCTTTTCGCCGCACCAGGACCTGATCAGCGAGCGGCTGGCCACGCTGTGGCGCATCAGCCAGAAAGACAGGGAAACGGGCGCGGACGTGGTGCTGGTGCCCGCCACCACGGCGCTGTACCGGGTGGCGCCGCCGTCTTTCCTGGCGGGCTACACCTTCCATTTCAAGGTCAAGCAGAAGCTGGACGAGGCCAAGCTCAAGGGCCAGCTCACGCTGGCCGGCTACAGCCATGTGACCCAGGTGGTCAGCCCCGGCGAATACGCGGTGCGCGGCGGCCTGATCGACCTGTTCCCCATGGGCTCGCCCGTGCCGTACCGCGTGGACCTGTTCGACGACGAGATCGACAGCATCCGCACCTTTGACCCTGACAGCCAGCGCAGCCTGTACCCGGTGCCCGAGGTGCGCCTGCTACCGGGCCGCGAATTCCCGATGGACGATGCGGCGCGCGCCAAATTCCGCAGCCGCTGGCGTGAGCTGCTGGACGGTGACCCCACGCGCAGCCGCATTTACAAGGACATGGGCAACGGCGTGGCGACCGCCGGCATCGAGTACTACCTGCCGCTGTTCTTTGATGACACCGCCACGGTGTTTGACTACCTGGGCGCAGACGCCACCGTGGTGCTGCATGGCGACCTGGAGCCTGCCTTCCAGCGCTTCTGGCAAGACACGAAAGACCGTTACCGGCTGGTGCAGGGCGACCCGGACCGGCCCGTGCTGCCGCCCGAGGCGCTGTTCCTGGGCACCGAGCAGTTTTACGCGCGGGCCAATGCGCATGCCCAGTTGGCCCTGCGCCCGGCCATCGAGGACGTGGCCGACAACGCGCACTTCCAGAAGCTGGGCGAGTTGTCCGTGGTGCGTGGCGCGGACGATCCGCTGGCCCGCCTGAAGGCCCATGTGCGCAACACGCAGCACCGCGTGCTGCTGCTGGCCGAAAGCGATGGCCGGCGCGAAAGCCTGCTTGATTTTGTACGGGCCAGCCAGCTGTCGCCGCCGGCCTTTGATTCGCTGGCCGAGTTCCAGGCCAGCGACGAAAAGCTGGGTATTGCCACCGCGGCGCTGGCCGCCGGCTTCAGCTGGATGGAGCCAGGCATCGATTTCGTGACCGAAACCGAGCTCTTTGCCGCTGGCCCCACCACCCGCCGGCGCAAGAAGCAGGAGCAGGTCAGCGATGTGGAAGCGCTGATCAAGGACCTGAGCGAGCTGAACGTGGGCGACCCGGTGGTGCACAACGCGCACGGCATTGGGCGCTACAAGGGCCTGGTCAACATGGACCTGGGACAGGGAAGCTCCGAGTTCCTGCACCTGGAATACGCCGACAAGGCCACGCTCTATGTGCCCGTCAGCCAGCTGCACCTGATCAGCCGCTACACCGGCGTCAGCGCCGACGAGGCGCCCCTGCACAAGCTGGGCAGCGGCCAGTGGGACAAGGCCAAACGCAAGGCCGCCGAGCAGGTGCGCGACAGCGCGGCCGAGCTGCTGAACATCTATGCCCGCCGCGCCGCCCGCGAAGGCCACGCCTTCCGCTACAGCCCGCACGACTACGAAACCTTCGCCACCGACTTCGGCTTTGAGGAAACCGCCGACCAGCGCGCCGCGATCCACGCGGTGATCCAGGACATGATCAGCCCCCAGCCCATGGACCGCCTGGTCTGCGGCGACGTGGGCTTTGGCAAGACCGAAGTAGCCCTGCGCGCGGCGTTCATCGCCGTCACCGGCGGCAAGCAGGTGGCGTTCCTCGCGCCGACCACGCTGCTGGCCGAGCAGCACTACCAGACGCTGGTGGACCGCTTTTCCAAATGGCCGGTGAAAGTGGCCGAGGTCTCGCGCTTTCGCTCGGGCAAGGAAATCACCGCGTCCATCAAGGGCATTGCCGACGGCAGCGTGGACATCGTCGTGGGCACGCACAAGCTGCTCAGCGAATCGACCAGGTTCAAGAACCTGGGCCTGCTGATCATTGACGAGGAACACCGCTTTGGCGTGCGCCACAAGGAGGCCATGAAAGCCCTGCGCGCCGAGGTGGACGTGCTGACGCTCACGGCCACGCCGATCCCGCGCACGCTGGGCATGGCGCTGGAGGGCCTGCGCGACCTGTCCGTGATCGCCACCGCGCCGCAGCGGCGCCTGGCCATCAAGACCTTTGTGCGCAACGAGGGCAACGGCGTGATCCGCGAAGCGGTGCTGCGCGAGCTCAAGCGCGGCGGGCAGGTGTACTTCCTGCACAACGAGGTGGAGACCATCGAGAACCGGCGCGCCAAGCTCGAAGAAATATTGCCCGAGGCGCGCATCGCCGTGGCCCACGGCCAGATGCCCGAGCGCGAGCTGGAGCGCGTGATGCGCGACTTCGTGGCCCAGCGCTACAACCTGCTGCTGTGCTCCACCATCATCGAGACCGGCATTGACGTGCCCACGGCCAACACCATCGTCATCAGCCGCGCCGACAAGTTCGGCCTGGCGCAGCTGCACCAGCTACGCGGGCGTGTGGGCCGCAGCCACCACCAGGCCTATGCCTACCTGATGGTCCCGGACACTGAAGGCCTGACCAAGCAGGCCGCACAGCGGCTGGACGCGATCCAGCAGATGGAGGAACTGGGCAGCGGCTTTTACCTGGCCATGCATGACCTGGAAATCCGCGGCGCCGGCGAGGTGCTGGGTGAAAACCAGAGCGGCAACATGCTGGAAATCGGCTTCCAGCTGTACAACGAGATGCTGTCCGAGGCCGTGCGCAGCCTGAAGGAAGGCAAGGAGCCCGACCTGCTGAGCCCGCTGTCGGTCACGACCGACATCAACCTGCATGCGCCCGCCCTGCTGCCCGACGACTACTGCGGCGACGTGCACCTGCGCCTGAGCTTTTACAAGAAGCTCGCCACGGCCAAGAACACCGACCAGATCGACACCCTGCTGGAAGAAATCGTGGACCGCTTTGGCAAGCTGCCGCCGCAGGCGCAGACGCTGATCGACGTGCACCGCCTGCGCGTGATTGCGCGGCCTTATGGCGTGGTGAAGGTGGACGCGGCACCAAGCGTCATCAACATCACCTTCAAGCCCAACCCGCCAGTGGACCCGATGCGCATCATCGAGCTGGTCCAGAAAAACCGCCACATCCGCCTGGCCGGGAATGAAAAGCTGCGCATTGAACGCGAGCTGAAGGAGCCCAAGGACCGGGCCCAGATGGTGCGCGACGTGCTGCGGTCGCTGGGCCAGCCCAAGATGCAGGCCGAGCCCGCAGCAGCACAGGTGAGCGCCAAATGACATATGCCAACACATATGCTAACCTTAGGGTTATTTTTCTGGGAGCCCGCCATGACTGAGCACAAAGTCGCCGAGCCCTCGGCCGCCTATCTGGTGCAGGCCGCGCCGCGTCGAGTGCGTCTGTTTCGCAATGGCGCCAACCAGGCCGTGCGCATTCCGCGCGAATTCGAGCTGCCCGGCACCGAGGCGCTGATGCACCGGGAAGGCCAGCGCCTCATCCTGGAATTGGCGCCCGACACGCCCAGGAAGGGCACGCCGGCCGCGCTGCTGCTGGCGCTGGACGAAATCGCCCGGCTTGGTCCCTATGAGGGCGACTTCCCCGACATCGGCGACGAAGGGCTGCTGCCACTGGACGACATCGACCTGGGTGAACCCTGACATGGCAGGCAGAACCTACCTGCTGGACACCAACGTCATCAGCCGCATCATGAAAGACGCCCTGGGGCCAGACGCCCTGCAGTATCGCGCCCGGCTGCGGCGCGAACCCGACTGCGAAATCGTCACCAGCGTGGTCGTGCAGTGCGAGCTGCTCTTTGGCCTGGCCCGCCGCCCCTCGCCCCGCCTGCAGACGGCGTACGAATTGCAAATGCGGCAGATTCCGGTTCTGCCGCTGGACGAAAGCGTCAGCACCCATTACGGGCGGCTGCGCGCCCGGCTGGAACAGGCCGGCACACCCGTGGGTGGCAACGACACACTCATCGCCGCGCATGCCCTGGCGCTGGGCGCCACGCTCGTCACGTCCGACACCGAATTTGCCCGCATCGCGGGCCTTGCAACCGAAAACTGGTTTCAGCAAAACCCATGACCACTACCGAAATCTCCCCCGGCCTCGTCATCCAGAACTTCACGCCGCCGCTCAAGCTCAGTGACTTCAAGCTCATCGCCTTCGACATGGACTCCACACTCATCAACATCGAATGCGTGGACGAAATTGCCGACGTGGCCGGCCGCAAGGCCGAGGTGGCCGCCATCACCGAAGCCGCCATGCGCGGCGAGATCGCCGATTACAAGGCCAGCCTTCGCCAGCGCGTGGCGCTTTTGCGCGGCGTCACCGTGGCCGACATGGAGCAGGTCTATACCGAGCGCCTCAAGCTCAACCCCGGCGCGCGCGAACTGGTCGCCGCCTGCAAGGCGGCGGGCCTGAAAGTGCTGCTGGTCTCCGGCGGCTTCACGTTCTTCACCGACCGCGTGCGCGACACGCTGGGCATTGACTACACCCGCTCCAACATACTGGAGGTGGAGTCCGGCCCCAACTGCGGCCAGCTCACCGGCCGCATGGTGGACCAGGCCTGGGGCGACATCTGCGACGGCGAGGAAAAGCGCCGCATGCTGCTGCAGACCTGTGCGCAACTGGGCATTGAGCCGCGCCAGGCCATCGCCATGGGCGACGGTGCCAACGACCTGCCCATGATGGGCGCGGCCGGCCTGTCCGTGGCCTACCAGGCCAAGCCCGCGGTACGCGCACAGGCCATGGTGGCCATCAACAGCGGCGGGCTGGATCGCCTGCTGGAAGTCGTGCGGTGTTAACCTGAGCGCCATGCAAGAGCCCAACCCGCTGGTGTCCCCCAGCATCGAATCACGCGCCTTCATCTGGCTGCTGGCCGCCGTCACGCTGGCCTTCGGCCTGATCATCTGGCCGTTCTCCGGCGCGGTGCTGTGGGCCCTGTTCATTGCCATCGTGTTCATGCCGCTGCAGCGGCGGCTACACAACCGCTGGCGCCGCCAGCCCAACCTGGCCGCGCTGGTCACGCTGGCAGTCATTGTGCTGATCGTGATCATTCCCATGGCGCTCATCACGGCGTCGCTGGCACAGGAGGCGTCGGGGCTGTATGAACGCATCCGCTCGGGCGAGCTCAATGTGGCGCTTTATTTCCAGCGCATGGTGGATGCCCTGCCGGCCTGGCTGCACCAGCTGCTGGACCGCTTCGGCCTGGGCAACCTGGGCGCGCTGCAGCAAAAGCTGGTCACCGCGCTGGCGCAAAGCGGCCAGGCGCTCACCACGCAGGCGTTTTCCATCGGCCAGAACACGCTGGAATTCGTGGTGAGCTTTTTCATCATGCTGTACCTGCTGTTCTTCCTGCTGCGCGACGGCCCCGCGCTGGCCGCGCAGGTGGGTGCCGCCGTGCCGCTGAACCCGGTGCACCGGCGCCGGCTGTTTGGCAAGTTCGTCACGGTGGTGCGGGCCACGGTCAAAGGCAACATCCTGGTGGCCATGATCCAGGGCGCCCTGGGCGGCATTGCGTTTGCCGTGCTGGGCATTCCCGGCGCGCTGCTGTGGGGCACGGTCATGGCCTTCCTGTCGCTGCTGCCGGCCGTGGGCGCGGCGCTGGTCTGGGGCCCGGTGGCCATCTATTTCCTGGCCACTGGCGCCTGGGCACAGGCTGCGGGCCTGATCGCCTGGGGTGTGCTGGCCATTGGCCTGGTGGACAACCTGCTGCGCCCCTTCCTGGTCGGCAAGGACACCAAGATGCCCGACTACCTGGTGCTGCTGTCCACGGTGGGCGGCATGGGCATTTTCGGCATCAACGGCTTTGTGGTCGGGCCGGTGATCGCGGCCATGTTCATCGCCGCCTGGGACATCTTCACCACCACCCGCCACGAAGCCGCCGCGCCGCCCGCCAGCGGCCCCGACAACCCCGCCAGCTCAGGCTGAGGGCAGCCACACGGTAAAGCACGTGCCCTCGCCCGGCACGCTGGTCACCGATATGCGCCCGCCGTGCTTGTCCACGGCGTTCTTCACAATCGCCAGGCCCAGCCCCGTGCCCTGGATGCCGCCCACATTGCTGGCCCGGTGGAACGATCCAAACAGGTGCGGGAGCTCGGCGGCCGGTATGCCAATGCCCTGGTCGGCCACCTCGAACTTCGCGCCGCCGTCGCGGGCCTGCACGGTAAAGCGCACCGTGCCGCCATCGGGCGAATACTTCAGCGCATTGGACAGCAGGTTGCCAAAGATGTGGCGCAGCAAGGCTTCGTCATAGCGCCCGCGGCGCAGCCCGGGATCAAACTCGGTCACCACCCGGCTGGTGGCGTCGGGGTGCTGTGCGCGCGCCTCGTCAATGAACTTGCGTGCCAGCGGCACCAGGTCCACCTCATGCGGCGTGAACTCCAGCATCTGCGCATCGGCCTTGCCCAGCAGCAGCACGCGGTCCATCATGCGCGACATGCGCTGCACCGCGGCGGAGATGCCGTCCAGCAGTTCGGCCCGCTCGGTGGCCGGCAGGCGGTCGCCATAGTCGCGCAGCAATTCGCCAGCCGACAGGATGGCTGACAGCGGCGTGCGGAACTCATGGCTGGTCATGGCCACGAAACGGCTGCGCAGTTCGTTGAGCGCCCTTTGCTGCTCCAGCGCCTCGCGGATCTCCTGCTCGGAGCGCTTGCGCCCGGTGATGTCTAGAAAGGTCCAGATCACGCCTGAATCCGGGTCGTTGGGCCGGATGCAGCTGCCGCCCATCTCCACCCACAGCAGCTCGCCATTGCGCTGGCGCAGCTGGCGCTCGCAGATGTAGGTGCCGTGCGCGATCAGCGCGGCACGCGCCTCGCGGCCAAACTCCTCCCACGCCTCATGGCTCAGGTGCAGGTACTCGGATGTCTGGCCGATGAGGATCTGGCGCGGGTAGCCCAGCATCTGCGCGAATTTGGCATTCACCCATTCATGGCGGCGCAGGACCGACAGCACGATGCCCACCGTGGCGCTGTTCAGGATGGCCTCGCGCTCGGACGAGGTGCGCTGCAGCTCGGACTCCAGCTCCTTGCGCGCGGTGATGTCCATGATGACCCACACCGTGCCCTGCGACAGGTCGTGGGCGCTGACGGCCTTGCCCGACATGGACACCCACAGCACGCGGCCGTCCACGCGGCGCATCTGCAGCTCCTCGCGGAACACATCGCCGCGCCGGATGCTGGCCGCCACCGCGGCACCGGTCTGCAGGTACTGCTCGCGCGTCAGGTAAAACGGCTGCATCGAGGTGATGGCGCTGGTGTCGCCTTCGGCGCCAAAGATGCTGAACATCGCGCTGTTGGCCCAGCGAAAACGCCCCTCGGGCGTGAGGAAGGCAATGCCCACCAGCGAGTTTTCGAGGATGGTCTCGCGCTCCGCCAGCACGGCGCGGTAGCGCTCCTGCGATTCGCTCAGCGCCTCCACCAGCGCATGCTCGGCTTCCATGCGCGCCTGGGCCTGCTCCTTTTCGCGCCGCACGACGTTGATGCGGTCACCCAGCGCGAAGGACAGCAACACCATCTCCAGCGCCGAGCCGATCAGCAGTGAATTGGCCGTGACGAGCGTGGACGGCAGGATGCCGATGTTGTGCAGGAACAGCGCCATCACGCCGCCCAGCAGCGCCGCCCAGGCCGCCAGGAAGTAGACGGCACCGGGGTGCTTCTGGCGTACGCCCTGCACGCCGGCAGCGATCACCGCGAACACGCTCACGGGCGAGAGCACGGTGGTCATCCATGTCGCGGCGAGGTAAGGCAACAGCACCGCGGCAACCAGCGACGCCAGCCAGGCAGCCGCCAGCACCTTGAGCGTCAGGTCCAGCCGCGGCATGGTCCTGGCCGATTCAATGAAGTGACGTGCAAACAGCAAGCCAAATACAGCCGCGGCGGAATTGCCCACGTTGGGCGCGGCATTGGTCCACCACACCCACTGCCCCCACAGGAACTGCATGCCCAGCCCGGTCAGCGCGCTTTGCGCCAGCCCCAGGCAGGCCACGAACGCCACGTAAAGCAGGAACGCCCGGTCGCGCACGGACAGGTACAGCAGCAGGTTGTAGGCCAGCAGGCCCAGCAGCAGGCCAAAGTACAGGCTGAGCACGGAATAGGTCTTCTGGTCGTTGGCCCACAGGGCCTCCGGTTGCCACAGCCGCAGCGGCGCGGACACCGGCCCCTGCGAGGCCACGCGCACATACAGCAGGTGTTCGCTGCCGGGTGGCAGCGCCACGCGCAGCACATGGGTGCGGTGCGGCATGCTGTCGCGTGGCAGCACGGAGTCACCCGCGCGGCTGCGCGCCCAGCCGCCTGCGCCGTCGGGCACGTACAGGTCCACGCTGTCCAGCGGCGGATAGGCCACCTGCAGCAGCCAGTCGCGCGGCGCGCCGGGCGCCAGCCGCACCGCCACGCGCATCCAGATGGCATCGGGCGTCAGGCCGAAATTGGTGGCCGTGGCGCTGTTGGCCACCGGTTGCAGCGCGGCCTGCCGTGCGGGCTGCAGCACGTCGGCCAGTGTCATCGTTCCAGCGCTGTCGCGCAGGTAGCTGACGGCTGGCGCCAGCGCATAGCTGCCGTCCTGGCCCAGCACCACCTGGGCCTGCGCCCGCGCGCCACCCAATGCCGCCAGCCAGGCCAAGCCCAACAGCAGGAGAAGGCGCCTGGTCACCCTAAGCCTTTTCCACCGCCTGGCGGCCTGCGGTCACCGCGAATTGCGCCAGCGTGCTCGCCGAGGCGTCCGCGCGGGTCACATCGTCCACCACGCGCAGCGTGGCCGTCAGACGCGAGGGCGTGAGGTCCACCAGGCCATAGCCGCGTTTCTCGGTGTCGGCAAACACGAAATGCGGGTTCGCAGCCAGCCGCGCCGCCAGCTTGCTGTTGTCGCCGCCCGCGCGCGACGTGATGCTGGTGCCGCAGAACTCCACGCCCACCGCCGGGCTGGCCGGCATGGCGTAGTCGGCCTTCACATGGCCCACCCAGTTCTCGTGCACGTCGCCGCCCAGAAAGACCGGGTTGGCCACCGCATGGCGGCGCAGGCTGTCGGTCAGCCGGGTGCGTGCCGCGCCGTAGCCGTCCCAGCCGTCGTTCCACAAGAATCGGTCCGGGCCCGGCCGGGCGTCGCGCGCGCCGAACACCGATTGCTGGCCGATCAGGTTCCAGCCACGGCTGCCCTGGGCCAGCGCGCCGTCCAGCCAGGCCTCCTGCGCGGCGCCCAGCATGCTGCGCTTCGGGTCATCCCACGCCGGGCATGTGGCGGGGTCCACATAGCTGGAGCCGGGCTTGCCGTCGCGCGTGCAGACCTGCGGGTCCTTGTACTGGCGCGCGTCCAGCAGGTACAGGCTGGCCAGGCGGCCAAACGACGCCTGGCCGTGGATGCGCAGCTCGGCGCCCGTGGCCAGGCCCTGCAGTGCGCGCGTCAGCGCGCCGGAGCGCAGCGGCATGTGCTCGTAAAACGCCTGGTACGCCGCCGCCCGGCGCTCGGCAAAGCCGGCCACCGCCGGGCCGCCGTTGCCCGCGGTCAGGCCGGCGTAGTCGTTTTGCACCTCATGGTCGTCCCAGGTCACAAACCATGGGCAGGCCGCATGCATGGCGCGCAGGTCGGCGTCGCTCCTGTGCAGCGCATACCGCCGGCGGTAGCCGTCCAGCGTCAGCGCCCAGCCGCCGTCGGGAAAGCGCACGGCGCCCTGCGCGTTGGGGTATTCGTAGATGTAGTCGCCCAGGAACACGACGTAATCGGGATCGTCGGCGCGCATGTGGCGCCATGCGCTGTAGTAGCCGTGCTCCCAGCGCTGGCACGAGGCATAGGCTAGCCGCAGGCGCTGCACGGCGGCGTCTGGCGCGGGCGTGGTGCGCGTGCGGCCCATGGGGCTGGTGGCACCGCCCGCCATGAAGCGGTAGAAGTACACACGGTCCGGCTCCAGCGCCGGCACCTCCACATGCACGGCGTGGCCCAGCTCGGGCAAGGCCTGGGCCTGGCCGCGCCCGGCGATACGGGCAAACGCCTCGTCGTGCGCGACCTCCCATTGCACCGTCACGGCCGCCGTGCCGGCGGGCGCCAGCAGCCGCGTCCAGAGCACCACGCCGTCATGGCGGGGCGAGCCGCTGGCCACGCCCAGCGCAAACGGGTCCGTGGCCGCGTGCAGCTGGCCCCAGCCGCTGCGCGGCAGCCACAGCGTGGTGGCGGCGGCAGTGGCAAGCTTCAGGAGGTGGCGGCGGTCGGTCACGATGGATGGACAGGGGGTTCGGCGCACTATAGAGGATTCCACCCTGCTGGCAGGCGCGCGACAGGCGGGCTGGGCCGGCGCCGCGTGATGGAGGAGGCCAACACAGCGATGCGGCTGTGCGCCGAAGCACCGCGCCACGCAATGCGCTAAGGTATCGCGGTCAACCCGATACAAGGAATCCCGCATGCAGTACCGCCAGCTTGGCAAAAGCAACCTGAAAGTCTCCGCCCTGTGCCTGGGCACCATGATGTTTGGCGACCAGACCGACGCCGCCGAGGCCGCGCGCATTGTGGCCGACGCACACGCGCAAGGCGTGAACTTCATCGACACGGCCGATGTGTACACAAGGGGCGCCTCGGAAACCATGCTGGGCACCCTGCTCAAGGGCCAGCGCCACGACTGGGTGCTGGCCACCAAGCTGGGCAACACCATGAGCCGCCGCGTGAACGAAGGCCACTACTCGCGCACCTGGATGCTGCGCGAGGTGGACGCCAGCCTGGCGCGCCTGCAGACGGACCACATCGACGTGCTGTACCTGCACCGCGACTACAACGGCATGGACCTGCAGGAGCCGCTGTACGCGCTGCAGGCGCTGCTGGCCGCCGGCAAGATCCGTTACTGGGGCGTGTCCAACTTCCGCGGCTGGCGCATTGCCGAGCTGGTGCACATGGCGCGTGCCATCGGCATGCCGGGGCCCGTGGTGTGCCAGCCCTACTACAACCTGCTCAACCGCATGCCCGAAGTTGAAATCCTGCCCGCGTGTGAACACTACGGTATTGGCGTCGTGCCCTACAGCCCCGTGGCGCGCGGCGTGCTCACCGGCAAATACACGCCCGGCGCCAAGCCGGCCGAGGGCACGCGCGCGGGCCGGGGCGACAAGCGCATCAACGAAACCGAGTTCCGCGAGGAGTCGCTGGTCATTGCGCAGAAGCTGCAGCAGCACGCCCAGGCCCGCGGCACCACGGTCGCCCGGCTGGCCGTGGCCTGGGTGCTGGCGCACCGCGCGGTCAGCAGCGTGATTGCCGGGCCGCGCACGCTGGCCCAGTGGCAAGACTACCTGCCCGCGCTGGACTGCACCGTGACGCCCGAAGACGAGGCGCTGATTGATTCATTCGTGGCACCGGGCCACCCGTCCACGCCGGGTTTTACCGATCCGGCCTACCCGCTGACCCCGCGGCGCTGAGCAGCGCGCCTGCCGCGCGGGCGGCTCAGCGCACGCCGGGCTGCGTGGCGGCGAAGTCGGGCACGTCGCTGCGCAGCTCGGCCAGCGCCGAATCGCGCACCGCCATCAGCTGGGCCAGGTCCTGCTCCAGCTCGCTCATGGGCTCGTCGTCGTCGCTGCCGGGGCCACCCCCGGTGTCCAGCAGCGACACGGCCACGGGCGCACCCGTCCAGGTCCCAGCCGGCGGCATCCCGGTGACGGGGCAGTTGTCGGCCTTGAACTGCCAGGTGATGCTGTGCAGCCATTCGGACGCCTGCGGCTCAAAGCGCTGGACTTCGGCCATCAGCCGGCGCTCAAACGCCACCGCGTAGTGCAGCAGCAGCTCGTCCCAGTGGCGCACCACCAGGCGTGCATGCATGTGGGTCTCTCCCTTGCGGGTGTTGACCACCAGCACCTGGCACTCCACCCAGCCTTCGGGAATACCGCAGTAGCGAAGCGTGTCACGCGTCAATACCCTCAGCAGCTCGCGCCGGGTATGGGTCTGGCTGCCCAGGTCCGTCATGCGGGACTCTTCCTGGCCATCCACCTGCGACGGCGTCTCCAGCTTGGGGGCCTGCTGGTCCGGGCCGCCGGACAGCAGGCGTTTGAGTAGCTTCATGGTGAGGTGCGGGTGTTCAGGCCCCGATCATGGCATGTGACAGGCAGGGTGATCAACCGCCTGACAAAATCGCGGGCAATGACTTCTCCGCTCCGCCCCTGGCAGGCCGCCGCTGCAGGAATGCTTTCGTTAGCAGTGGCCATGGGCATCGGCCGCTTTGCTTTCACGCCGCTGCTGCCCATGATGCTGGCCGACGGCGTGGTCAACCTGCCCACGGCCAGCTGGCTGGCCAGCGCCAATTACCTGGGCTACCTGGTGGGGGCACTGCTGTGCACGCTGCAGCCCTGGGCCTGGCGGCGCTTCGGCCCGCTGCCGCCGCTGCGCTTCACGCTGCTGGTGCGCACGGGGCTGGTGGCCACCTGCGTGCTGACGCTGGGCATGGCGTTGCACTGGCCCGCCGCCTGGACCCTGCTGCGCTTTGCCGCGGGCGTGGCCAGCGCCCTGGTGTTTGTGTACACATCGGGCTGGTGCCTGGGGCAGTTGGCGCGCCTGGGCGTGCCCGCCATGGGCGCCGTTATCTACACCGGGCCGGGCGCGGGCATCGTGCTCAGCGGGCTGGCGGCCAGCGGCATGGTGGCCTGGCACTGGACGGCCGCCGCCGGGTGGCTGGTGTTCGGCCTGCTGGCAGCGGTGCTGACGGCGCTGGTGTGGCCGGTGTTGGCGCCGCGCCACGAACTGCCGGCGCCCGCCGCGCCCCCGCCCGGCAGCGCCGGTATGCAGGGCCGCCATGGCGCGGCCGAGGTCGCCACGCTCACGCTGGCCTACGGCCTGGCCGGGTTTGGCTACATCATCACGGCCACCTTCCTGCCGGTGATTGCACGGCAGTCGCTGCCAGGCTCGGCGTGGCTGGACATGTTCTGGCCCCTCTTCGGCCTGGGTGTGATTGCCGGCGCGCTGATTGCGTCGCGCATGCGCACGTCGCTTGACCTGCGGCTGCTGCTGGCGGCCTGCTATGCCGTCCAGGCCCTGGGCATCGGCGTGGGCCTGTTCAGCCCCAGCCTGGCCGGCTTTGCCCTGGGCAGCCTGCTGCTGGGCCTGCCGTTCACCGCCATCACCTTCTTTGCCATGCAGGAAGTGCGGCGCATCCGCCCGCAGGCGCCCGCGGCGCTCATGGGGCTGCTGACGGCACTGTACGGCCTGGGCCAGATCGTGGGGCCGCCGCTGGCGGCTGCCATGCTCGCGCGCGCGGCCACGCCGGCGGCGGGCTTCACGCTGTCACTGGAAATCGCAGCGGCAGCACTGGTGCTGGGCGCGCTGGCCTTTGCCGCCATGGCACGCCTGTGGCCCGTCAGGCCCGCCGCGCCCGCACAGGCCTGATCGCGGCCTGACTCAGATGTAGGCCGGGATGGCCGGAACCGCGTGGCGCAGGTGCAGCGCCATGTCCAGCGCCGCTACATGGTTCATGTTGCGCGACAGGATGTGCGCGGCCATCGGCAGGAAGTGCTCTTCCTCGAACCGGGCATGGGCCAGGTAATCCACCACCAGCTGCTGCACCGCACCCGGGTCCACGATGGCCGGTTTGCCGCGCGCGGCTTCGCGCACCGCGGGCTCCATCTCCTTCCATTGCGCCTCGATGCTGCGGTGCTCCTTGACCAGCCGCTGCGTCATCGACCGCACAAGGGCGGCTTCCTCGCCCGGCTGGGCGCTGCGAAGCACGGCGGGGAACAGCTCCTTTTCCTCGTCTGCATGGTGGGACAGCACACTGTCCTTGAACAGGTCCAGCGTGTCCTGGGCCACCACGCGCGCCTGGGCTGCGGGGCCCAGCAGGTCGGGCAGTTCCGAGAAAGATTCCAGCTGCGAGACGATGCCCAGATGGCAGCGCGAGAAATCACCCAGAGGCGCGTCAGGGGCGGTAGGCGGGGAGACCGGGGCTGCGTTCATGATTGCAATCTAGGCGTGCGCGTGCCGGGGCGCCTTGATGCAGGTCAAGCAGCGTGCGCGGGTGGCACGGCACGATGATGGCCATCTCCCAAGCCACTGAAAGGAATCCACCATGTTCAAGCACATCCTGCTGGCCACCGACGGCTCCGCCGCCTCCACCCACGCCGCGGCGCTGGCCATTGGCCTGGCGCGAAGCCATGGCGCCCAACTCACGGCGCTGTACGTGGTGGACCCTTACCCCTACCTGGGCCTGGGCGAGGCCAACCCCATGGGCTTCCAGGCCTACATGTCCGCCGCCATGGAACACGCATCCCAGGCGCTTGCGGCCATTGACAAGCTGGCCGCTGAAGGCGGCCCCAAGGTCACCGTGACGCCGCGCGTGGTCGAGGACGTGGGTGCGTCGGTCGGCATCCTGCAGACAGCCAGGGAGCTGGGCGCCGACCTGATCGTGGTCGGCTCGCACGGCCGCTCGGGCATTGCGCGGCTCATGCTGGGCAGTGTGGCGTCGCGCGTGGTGGCCGAATCCACCGTGCCGGTGCTGGTGGCGCGCTGACGGTCCGCAGGGGCCGCGTAACATCGGTCCATGCAACGCACCACCCCGTCCAAGGAAGACATCGCCCTGCTGGAGCCGTTCGAGCGGCTCGGGCTGGACCGCATCGAGCTGGTGTCCACGCGCGATCAGGCTGAACGCGCGTTTGACGCGCTGGTGCGCGCCAGTGCCTGGGGCTTTGACACCGAGTCCAAACCCACCTTCTTCAAGGACCAGGTGTCCGACGGGCCGCACATCGTGCAGCTGTCCACCACCGAGCGGGCCTGGGTCTTCCAGCTGCACGACGCGCCCTGCCGCGACGTGGTGGCCGCGTTGCTGGCCCATGCTGGCATGCCCAAGGCCGGCTTTGGCCTGGGTGACGACCACAAGCGCATCGTCAGCAAGCTGCGCGTGCAGCCCGCCGATGTGCTGGACCTGAACCATGTGTTCCGCAAGGACGGCTGGCGCAAGGACATGGGCGTCAAGGGCGCCGTGGCCGTACTGTTCAACCGCCGCTTCATCAAATCCAAAAAAGCCGCCACCTCCAATTGGGCCAACCCGCGCCTGAGCGAAGCACAACTGGTCTATGCGGCCAACGATGCGTATGCGGCTGCGCGGGTTTATGACGCGCTGGGGTTGGGCGCTTGAGGTCTTGTGCTGTTGCACTGGCCTAATGCCATCCGGCCACAAGCTGCATCACGTCGGCAAGGACGGGGGACAGCACGCAGCGGCTTCACTGCCGTGGTCCGGCCTGTGGCCGGACTCCCCTGCGCTCCTCGCTCCGCGGGGCGGCTGCGGTCGCTTCGCAACGGCGCTGATACGCGCCGTTCCATAAATCGTCCTCGCCGGTCCGCCTGCGGCGGACTCCCCCCGCTGCACTGCGATGCTCAGCGCCGCAGAGGCGCCGCTGCGGCCCTACCCCCCGTCCTTGCAGAGGCATTGTTGGTGCGCGACGGTTCAACAGTCAGCCCTTTGGCGTCCGCAGCCCATGGCGCTCCTGCACGCGGGCTGCAAGGTTGTGGGTGGGGCTGATGGTGCGCCTCTGCGACGCCGAGCAGCGCAGACCTGCGGGGGTAGTCCGCCGCAGGCGGACCGGGGGTCAGGTGATTTATGGAACGGCGCGTATCAGCGCCGTTGCGAAGCACCTGAACCCCGCCCCGCAGGGCGAGCAGCGCAGGGAACCCGTAGCGCAGCGCAGGGCGTCGCAGTGAAGCGCCAGCAGCCCCACCCACAACCTTGCGTACAAGAGCAAAAGCGCCTTAACCCCCCACCGCCCGCAAATCCAGCGCATAAGAACGCCCCAGCCACAACGCGCAGTCGCGGTGGTCACGCAGCGCATCGCCGGTGTTGGGGTGCATGAAGACGTCCAGCGCGCCGTGGTTCAGCGTGAGCCAGCTGGCCACCTCGGCCAGCTGCGCGGCTTCAAATGCCAGCTGGTAGCTCCACATCGGGTGCGGCCCCACGGGCTTTTCATGAAAACGGCCCATCTGGATGCGGTCACCCAACGCAGCCTCGATGCGTTCACGCAGCGCCCAGGCGGCGTCGCGGCTGGCGGCGTCAAAGTACACATGGGCGTGCCAACTGCTGATGGCGGAAACGGGCAAGGTCATGGGCCGGATTGTGCCGGCATGGCCGTGCTCATGCGCGCGTGGCAGCTGCCTTGCGGTCGGCCACGACCTTTTGCGCCGCGGGGCGCTCGCCCACGAGCTTGATGTAGGGCTTGTAGTCAATGCCGGCGGCCAGCAGCATGTCCTCGCCCAGCACCGCCTTGGTGGCCATGCCCAGTAGCGGCAGGTTGGCAAACGCGGAGCAGTCAGCCTGGGTGAAGGTATCACCCGCAACATAGGGGGCAAACCGGGCCAGCTGCTTGAAGGCCGCGATGTTCTTTTGCAGCTGCTTTTGCACCCGCGCCTTGTTGCTGTCGCTAACGGTGCCGCCAAAAAAGGCCTGCGGGTACAGGTCGCGCACCACCAGTTCCAGGTGCAGGTCGATGAAGAGCGTCAGCTCGCGCACCTTGGCGGCGGCATACGGGTCGGCGGGCAGCAGCGGCGGGCTGGGGTAGGCCGATTCGATGTATTCCAGGATCACCTGGCTTTCGCACAGGCCGCCTTGCGGTGTGCGGATGAACGGGATCTTGGCCAGCGGCGAGGCGGCCAGCACGGCCGGGTCGGTGCTCTTGGTGGGTACGAACTCTTCGGTGAAGGGTACGCCCTTTTCCAGCAGGGCCAGCTTGACCTTGTTGTAGTAATTGGAAATGGGTGAACCGCACAGTGTGATCATGGCAAACGTCTCCTTGGGTTGCGCCAAAGTGTAGGGGCCGCTGCCCGCGTGCCCTGCCACGCAGGGGACACAACCGGACGCTGCGCCAAACCCCTTTTTCAGCGCCCGCGGCCATCTTGCGCGACACTTGGGGCCATGTTTCCCCTCTCTGTCCTGGACCTGTCCCCCGTCACCGAAGGCAGCGACGCTGCGCAATCGTTTCGCAACACGCTGGACCTGGCGCAAAACGCCGAACGGCTGGGCTATTCGCGCTACTGGCTGGCCGAACACCACGGCATGCCCGGCATTGCCAGCGCGGCCACCTCCATCCTCATCAGCCATGTGGCCGCGGGCACGCACAGCATCCGCGTGGGTGCCGGCGGCATCATGCTGCCCAACCATTCACCGCTGGTGATTGCCGAGCAGTTCGGCACGCTGCAGGCGCTGTACCCTGGCCGCATCGACCTGGGCCTGGGCCGCGCGCCAGGCTCGGACCAGGCCACGGCGCACGCGTTGCGGCGCAACCTGTCATCCGACGCGGATGAATTCCCGCGCGACGTGGTGGAGCTGATGGACTACATGTCGGACGAGCCCCGCCAGCGGGTGCGCGCCGTGCCGGGCCAGGGCGCCAAGGTGCCGGTCTGGATCCTGGGCTCCAGCCTGTTCGGCGCGCAGCTGGCGGCCATGCTGGGCCTGCCGTTTGCGTTTGCATCGCACTTCGCACCGGCCCAGATGATGCAGGCCATCGACATCTACCGCAGCACGTTCAAGGCGTCCGCCCAGCTGGCCAGCCCCTATGTGATGCTGGGCTACGGCGTGTTTGCCGCACCCACCGACGCCGAGGCCCAGGACCTGGCCACGTCCATGCAGCAGGCCTTTGTGAACCTGCGCACGGGCCGCCCTGGCAAGCTGCCGCCGCCGCGCCCGGGCTACTACGGCAACGCCGGCCCGCAGGAGCGCGCGGTGCTGGACACGGTGATGTCGTGCTACGCCATTGGCTCGCCCCAGACGGTGCTGGAAAAGACCCAGGCCTTCATCGACCTGACGGGCGCCGACGAGCTGATGGTGCCCACCCAGATGTTTGACCATGCGCTGCGCGTGCGTTCGTACGAGCTGCTGGCGCAGGTGCAGCCGAAGCTGCGCAAAGGAGGCTGAGATGAGCAAAGGGAACGACTGGGCCACAAAGGTGCTTACGCTGGTGAAGGCCGGCAACACCGACGCCGCGATCGCACAGATCAAGGTAGCGCCCACCGTCAAGGACCTCAAGGCCCTGAAGACGCTGATGATCGTGGGCAAGCTGGGTGGCCGCTGGCGCCTGCTGGACGAAGCCATCGACGACAATCTGGCCCTGCTGTCGGCGCCCCGCCTGCACCGCGCGCCCTGAATCACCCATGTCCTTTGAATCCCTGGGCCTGTCGCCCGAACTGCTGCGCGCATCCGCGGCGGCCGGTTTTGCCAGCCCCACGCCCATCCAGCTGGGCGCCATACCGCCTGCCTTGCGTGGCGCCGACCTGCTGGGCCGTGCCCAGACGGGCTCGGGCAAAACAGCCGCCTATGCCCTGCCCCTGCTGCAGCACCTGCAAGACAGCAAGCCCGGCCCGCGCCGCACGCGCGCGCTGGTGCTGGTGCCCACGCGCGAACTGGCCGCGCAGGTGGGCGAAGTGATCCGCTCGCTGGCGCAGCATCTGCCGCAGCGCCCCAAGGTGAACGTGGTGTTTGGCGGCGTGTCCATCAACCCGCAGATGATGAGCCTGCGCGGCGGCGCCGAGGTGGTGGTGGCCACGCCGGGGCGGCTGCTGGACCTGGTGGACCACAACGCGCTGAAGCTGGGTGCCGTGAGCCTGCTGGTGCTGGACGAAGCCGACCGCCTGCTGGACCTGGGCTTTGCCGACGAGCTGAACCGCGTGCTGGCGCTGCTGCCGGGGCAGCGGCAGAACCTGTTTTTCTCGGCCACGTTTCCCGCCGCGGTGCAGGGCCTGGCCAGCGCGCTGCTGCGCGAGCCGGTGCGGGTGGAGGTGGACGACACGCCCGACACCCTGCCCGCCATCGTGCAGCGCGTGATCGAGGTGGACGCGGGCAAGCGCACGCAGCTGCTGCGCCACCTGGTCAAGGCGAACGGCTGGCAGCGTGCGCTGGTGTTCGTGGCCACCAAGTACGCCGCCAGCACGGTGGCCGAAAAGTTGTACAAGGCCGGCGTGTATGCCACGCCGTTCCATGGCGACCTGAGCCAGGGCGCACGCCAGCAGGTGCTGCAGGAATTCCGCGACGAACGCTGGGAGGTGGTCGTCACCACCGACCTGGCCGCGCGCGGCATCGACATTGCGCAGCTGCCGGTGGTGGTCAATTACGACCTGCCGCGCTCGCCCGCCGACTATGTCCACCGCATTGGCCGCACGGGCCGCGCGGGCGAAACCGGCCTGGCCATCAGCTTTGTGAGCGCCGGCACGGCGGCCCACTTTGCGCTGATTGAAAAGTAAGCGGTCAATGAACCACGCCCCTTGCGCGGCAAGTTGATCGCTGGCAAGCCCGGGAGCGGCGGCGGCTTGGCTC
>JAIUOW010000020.1 GCA_020161775.1 Pseudomonadota bacterium | reverse complement strand
ATTTGGGGGTTTGGCGATTCCCAGTCTCTCAAAACCTCTCCGGGTGAACACCCGCAATAACCTATTGAACCTTCACACCTAGCGTCCCCGGATTTTGTCCAGTAGCTGGCGGGCTTCCTCGCGCCGGCCCGCATCCGCAATCTGGCGGCCCGCCCGTGCGGGCGCCTGCAGGGCGCGTTCCAGGTAGGTTACGGCCTCCTCGGGCTGCCGGATCTCCAACAGATACTCGGCATAAAAGAAGTTCGCATCAATGCCCTTGGGATTGATGGCCAGCGCCTTTTGCAGCAGTTCGCGCGCCTTGGCCTTGTCGCCAAAACCCACGGGCCAGCCGGGCACCTTGTAGTACAGCACGCCCAGGCTGTTGTACGCCGAGCCGTCCAGCACATTCCCGTCCACCTGGATCGCGGCCTCATACAACGCCTTGGCCTGCTTGACGAGCCCCAGCGCGCCCAGCCCGCCCTTTTCGCCCGCCCAGGAGCTGACGATGATGCCCTCCCACACCAGCGGCTCGGCGCGGCCTGCGTAGGTGGTGCTGGCCTTGTGGGCGCGGGCGGCCAGTTGCTCGAAGCGCTTTTCGCGCTCGCTCACGGGCGTCTGGTAGCGGATCACTTCCCAGTCGCGCTGCAGTTCGCTGATGGATTCCTCCAGGGTGGCGGCGCCCGCGCCAGAAGGCAACGCCAGCGCGGCGGTCAGGGCAAGTGCCGCGGCCAGAAAGGTACGGCGGGTGGAATGAAGCTGTGTATTCATGTTGACTCGATTCAGGTGGATGGCAAAACAGCCAGGGTGCGGCGATGGGTCTTGAAGCTGCCGTCCAGCCAGGACGGCACGGCGCCGTTGATGCGCACGGCCAGCGTTTCGGGAAAGCCGATAAAGCGCTCGGCCGCGCCGGATGCAAGCAGCGCCATGAGGTGCCCGGCCACGCGTTCGGGCGCGTCCACGGCGGTTCCCGTGGCCTGGTTGTAGGCATCGACACCGGCGCTGTTGAACGCCGTGCGGGTGCTGCGCGGGCCCAGGTATTGCACGCGCACGGCCGTGTCGGCCAGCTCGCGGCGCAATGCCTCGGCAAAGCCGCGCAGCCCGAATTTGCTGGCGCTGTAAACGCTGTAGCCCGGCAGGCCAATGCGCCCCAACGCCGAGCCCACACAGATCACCTGCGCTTGCGGCTGGGCACACAGATGCGCCAGCAGCGCCTGCGTCAGCAGCATC
This sequence comes from Pseudomonadota bacterium, assembly GCA_020161775.1. Classification (GTDB taxonomy): domain Bacteria; phylum Pseudomonadota; class Gammaproteobacteria; order Burkholderiales; family Burkholderiaceae_C; genus RAM1. Next base: position 97,175 of record JAIUOW010000020.1, on the reverse strand, counting down.
GGCGCCAGCAGGTTGGTCTGGAGCACGGCACCCATGTCCCTGGCCGGGATGGCCTGCAGCGGGCCGAACGCCGGGATACCCGCGGCATGGACCACCACGTTGCAGCCCCAGTGCGCGGCGGCCGCGGCCAGGCTGGCCACGCCCTGCGGCTGCAGCAGGTCGGCCTGCTGGCACACGGTGTGCGCAGCGCCCGGGTCGATGCGCCGGGCCAGCGCCTTCAGGGTGTCATCACGGCGCCCGGCCAGCATGACGGACGCGCCGCCGCTCACCAGCGCCTGCGCCATGGCCTGGCCGATGCCGCCGGTCGCACCGGTCAGCAGCACGCGGGCCTGGGCGGCCTTCATGCCAGCGCTCCGGCAGGCTGCATCACCGGCATGGGCAGTTCGCGGAACACGTCGCCATACAGGCGGTAGAACATGCGTGCGGCGTGGACGATGTCGTCCTGGTCCTGCGGGTCGGCAATGGCGTCCATCAGCACGGCGAAATGGGCCGTGTGCTCACGGTCCAGCGTGCCGTGCGAGCGCAGGTAGCTGAAGGCGGCATCGGGCAGCGCCAGCGGCTTCTGGATGTTGTCGGCCGCCAGCAGCGCCAGCGATACGCTGGTGCCCTCCAGCACATGCACCATCCCGAAGAAGCCCAGCGGGTTGCCACGGGCAATGGTGTCGTAGGCATAGGCCACCATGACCTCGACCGCGGCGCCCGGCCGGCTGCGGCGCACGGCGTCCACGTCGCCGCCGCAGGCGCGGATGTCGTCCAGGATCCATTCGTCATGGCCCTGCTCTTCTTCCACGTATTCGTCCAGGGGGTCGTTCAGCCAGGCATGGCGGGCCGGCAACGCCGCCTTGCAGGCCTTGAGCAGCGGCACCGTGTGGCGCACGTGATGCCAGGCCTGCTGCAGGAAGGCGAGGTAACTGGGCAGCGATACCTCGCCGCGCAGGCAGCCCTGGATGATGGGGGCGCCCAGCAGGCCGGCGCGGGCCTGTTGGGTATCTCTCAGCAATCGTTCATGAAAACTCATGGTTCACTCCGTTATCGACAGGTTCATGGGGGGTGTTGCCGGCCAGGCCCAGCGCGTGCGCATACATGGCCAGCACGGCGGCGCGCTGTGGCCGGCCATTGGCGGTGGCCAGTCCGGTGGCCGCGCTGAAGGGCACCACGCTGCGCATCCAGCGGCCCACGCGGGCGTAGTCGGGCAAGCCGGCATTGGCAGCATCCACCGCCGCCTGCAGCGCGGTGTCGGGCAGGGCCGGGTCCGCCGGCCAGAGCACCGCGCTGAGCGCGGGCTGGGCATCACCCAGCACCACCGCCTGCGCGATGCCGGGCCCCTCGCGCAGGGCGGACTCCACCCATTCCGGGCTGACGTTGCGGCCGAATGAGGTGATCAGCACGTTGCGGCTGCGGCCCAGCACGTGCAGGAAGCCGTCCGCGTCGATACGGCCCAGGTCGCCCGTGGGCCACCACTGCGCCGGCGCGGCGTGGCCCGCCGGGTCGCCAAGGTAGCCGGCAAACAGGCTGCCGGCCACCTCGATCTCACCCGCCGCGCTCACGCGCACACGGGCATGCGGCAGGGGCCGCCCGGCGGTGCCGGGGCGGTCGGCGCCCGGCAGGTTCATCGTCTGCACGGAGGCACCCTCGGACAGCCCGTAGCCCTCGTAGGCCGGTATGCCCACGCTGCGGGCCCCGGCGACCAGCCGCGCGCCCACCGCCGCGCCCCCGACGGCCACCATGCGCAGGCATGCGGGCGCACGCTGGCCGGTTTGCGCCAGCCAGCCGGACCAGGCCCGCAGCATCTGGGGCAGCAGGATCAGGCTGTGGGGTTGGTGGCTTTGCACCGCCGCATGAAAACGGGCCGGGTCAAAGCCCGAGGAGCCCGTCAGGCCCACATCGGCCAGCGGCGGGATCACGCATTGCGCGCCGTGCGACAGCGGCGCCAGCACGCCGGCAATGTTTTCCAGCAGCACCGCCAGGGGCAGCACGCACAGATGCCGCTCAATGCCCAGCGGTTGCAGCGCCTGGCGGATGCCCGCAGCCACCTGCTGCATTGCAGGCTGGCTCAGGCACACGCCCTTGGGCGTGCCGGTGGTACCGGACGTGAAAGTGATCTTGGCCGTGCCCTCGGGCATGGGCACGGGCTGCGCCGGCAAGGCCAGCAGGAACAGGGACTGGCCCGCCAGGCTGCCGGCCACCGGTGTGATGCCGGGCCAGGCCTGCAACGCTGCACGCGCGGCAAGCACGGTGTCCACGCCCGCCGCGCGCAGCGCGTGGCCGGTCTGCGCCGGTGTGAAGAAAACAGGCAGCGGCACGTGCACCACGCCCGCCTGCGCGGCGGCAAGGTCAGCCACCACCCACGCGGGCGAGTTGTCCATCAGCGTGGCAAGCACCCGCGTGCCGCGTTCGCGCAGCAGGGCGGCAAAGGCATCCACCGCCGCGCGCAGCTGCAGCGCGCTGAGGCTGGATTGCCCGTCGCTCAGGGCGGCTCCATCTGCGACCGGGCTCATGCGCGCTCCTGTGATTGGCGCCGGCCACGCGCCAGCAGGCGCAGGGCCTGGTCCACCTGACCGGCCAGCACGACGGGGTGGTGGTCGTAATAGCTGCCCCACAGGCCGGCGGTGTCGCCCAGCGCGGCGGGGTCGGCACGGCCCAGCGCCAGCGGCGTGATGCCCAGACGCACGAACAGGTGGCGCAGCTCTTCGGTCAGGGTGCTCACGACCCACTGCGCGCCCTCGCCCGCCAGATGCTCACCCAGCAGGAAGATCAGGCGGCGCCCTTCGCCCGCGCGCTGCGCCGCCAGGTGCCCCACCTCAAAAATGCCCTGGCGCACGGGCACCTCGCCATTGGCCCGGCCCAGCAGCTGCTCCACAGGCGCGTCCAGGTAGCGCTCCAGGAAAAGGTTTCCCGCCGACGCCTGGCGGTAACCCGCGGCCGCCACGATGCCTTCAACCGGGTCGTGCAGGCTCACCAGCACCGGCGCGAAGGCCGTGACATCGGCACCAAACCGGCGGGCATACACCTGCCGGATGAAATCTTCAACGCCGCTGCGGCTGGCGTCCCCGGCGCGGTGAACCGCCAGCCGGGTGGTGCGCACCGGTTCGCGCGGCGGGGGCAGCCCCCCGGCCGGGTACGAGGTTGTGGCCATCAGCATTCATGCTCCTTTCAGGCAACCGCACACGGGTCGTGGGCGGGTCATGGAGCAGATGGTGGAAGGGCTGGATTAAGAACACCTTAATCGGCCCGCGCTGCCAACCTCGATTAAGCTCGCCAGAACACCTCTTTTTCAAAGACCCATGCAGATCGCCACCTGGAACGTCAATTCGCTCACCGCCCGGCTGCAGCATGTGCTGGACTGGCTGGCCGCCAACCCGGTGGATGCGCTGTGCCTGCAGGAGCTGAAGATGACGGACGACAAGTTTCCGTTTGACGCGCTGCAGGCGGCGGGCTACCACGCCGCGGCGTTTGGCCAGAAGACCTACAACGGCGTGGCCATCCTGTCACGCCAGCCGGTGCGCGACGTGGTGAAGAACATCACGGGCTTTGACGACGAGCATTCACGCGTGATCGCCGCCACGCTGGACGGCCCCGGGGGCGAAGTGCGTGTGGTGAATGGCTATTTCGTGAACGGCCAGGAACCCGGCAGCGAGAAGTTCAGCTACAAGATGAACTGGCTGACCGGCCTGCACCGCTACATCGCCGACGAGCTGGCGCGCCACCCGCGCCTGGTGCTGCTGGGCGATTTCAACGTCGCGCCCGAAGACAGGGATTCGTACGACCCGGTGGGGCTCAAGGACACGATCCACCACACGGTGCAGGAGCGCGAGCATTTCCAGCGGCTGATCGGGCTGGGCCTGACCGACAGCTTTCGCATGTTTGACCAGCCTGAAAAAAGCTATTCATGGTGGGACTACCGCATGCTGGGCTACCAGAAGAACCGCGGCCTGCGCATCGACCACATCCTGGTAAGCGAGCCGCTCAAGCCGCTGGTCAGGTCCTGCCGGATCGACCGCGTGCCCCGCAAATGGGAAAAGCCCAGCGACCACGCACCGGTGGTCGTGGAGCTACTCCAGACCTAGTTCCTGAATCTTGCGGGTGATGGTGTTGCGCCCGATACCGAGCTTTTGAGCCGCCTCGATGCGGCGCCCGCGCGTGTTGGCCAGCGCGGTCAGGATCAGCTTGGATTCAAACCGCTTGGTGAGCTCGTCCCACACGTCGTGCCGGCCGGTGGCCAGAAGCTCGAGCGCCTCGGCTTCCAGGCCGGTTTCCCAGCCCGAGCCGTTGAACGCTGCCGCCGCGCCCACGGCGGGCGCACCCACTCCAGCCGGCATCCGGGCCTCGGCCGCATCGTCCATGACTGGTGCCGCGCGGGTGGCATCGGCACGCACCGCGGCATCGGCGGGCGCCGCAGGCGCCAGTCCCGCCACTTCGGGTGGCAGGTCCTTGGGCTCGATCACCTGGGCCGGCGCCATCACGGTGAGCCAGTGGCAGATATTCTCCAGCTGACGCACGTTGCCGGGGAAGTTGAAGCCCCCCAGTTGCGCCAAGGCCTGGTCGGAAATTCGCTTGGGCTCCACGCCCAGCTGCTTGGCGCTTTGCTGCAGGAAATGACGCGTGAGCATGGGCACGTCTTCCTTGCGTTCACGCAAGGCGGGCAGGCGCAGGCGGATCACGTTGAGCCGGTGAAACAGGTCCTCGCGGAACACACCTTCCTTCACGCGCTGCTCCAGGTCCTGGTGGGTCGCGGCAATGACGCGCACATTGGCCTTGACGGCGTTGTGCCCGCCCACCCGGTAGAAATGCCCGTCGCTCAACACGCGCAGCAGCCGCGTCTGCAGGTCAAACGGCATGTCGCCAATTTCGTCCAGGAACAGCGTGCCGCCTTCGGCCTGCTCAAAGCGGCCGCGGCGCATGGTCTGCGCGCCGGTGAAGGCGCCGCGCTCGTGGCCAAACAGCTCGGACTCCAGCAGATCCTTGGGAATGGCTGCGGTGTTGATCGCCACGAACGGGCCGTTGGCGCGCGGTGAATGCTTGTGCAATGCGCGCGCGACCAGCTCCTTGCCCGAGCCGGATTCGCCGGTGATCATGACCGTGACGTTGCTCTGGCTCAGGCGGCCAATGGCGCGGAACACGTCCTGCATCGCGGGCGCCTGGCCCAGCATTTCAGGCGCGGCCGCCATGCGCTCCTCGGCCACCTCCTCGCGCTGGCTTTCCTCTACCGCGCGGCGGATCAGCTCCACCGCCTTGGGCAGGTCAAAGGGCTTGGGCAGGTACTCAAACGCACCGCCCTGGAAGGCCGATACGGCGCTGTCCAGGTCAGAGAACGCGGTCATGATGATGACCGGCAGCCCAGGGTGCTTTTCCTTGACCTTGGACAGCAGGTCCAGGCCCGAGCCGCCCGGCATGCGGATGTCACTCACCAGGATCTGCGGGCCGTCCTCGTCGGTGCCGGCTTCCAGCGCGGCCAGCACTTCGCGGGGGTTGGTGAAGCTGCGCGTGGGCAGGTCTTCGCGCAACAGCGCCTTTTCCAGCACGAACCGGATGGACTGGTCATCGTCAACGATCCAGATCGGCTTCATACAGTGCCCGCCCGGCCGCCCGAAGGGCACTGGCGGCCCCCTCGGGGGGCAGCGAACGCTGTGAGCGTGGGGGCTGTCATGTTTTTTGTCACCTCAGGTCAGACTGCGTTGGGGTTTTCATGGCAACGGAATCAACAGCTTGAAATCCGTCCTCCCGGGCACGCTGTCGCACTCGATCAGGCCATGGTGCTGCTGCACGAAGGTTTGCGCCAGCGTCAGCCCCAGCCCCGAACCGCCTTCACGCCCTGACACCAGTGGATAGAAGATGCGGTCCTTGATCGAGTCCGGCACGCCGGGCCCGTTGTCGATGACATGCAATTCCAATGCCAGTCGGTACCGCTGTTTACCGAATGTCACCTGTCGGGCGATGCGCGTGCGAAACACCAGTTGCGCGTCACCCGCGGCAATGCGTTCCGACAGCGCCTGGCAGGCGTTGTGGGCGATGTTGAGCACCGCCTGGATCAGCTGTTCGCGGTCGCCGCGAAACTCGGGGATCGAGATGTCGTACTCCCGCACGACCTTCAGCCCGCGCGGAAATTCCGCCAGGATCAGCGAGCGAACACGCTCGCATACCTCGTGGATGTTCACGTCACCCACCACATGCGGACGGCGGTGCGGCGCCAGCAGGCGGTCCACCAGCGTCTGCAGCCGGTCGGCCTCGTGGATGATCACCTGGGTGTATTCGGTCAGGCTAGCGTCAATCTCCAGCTGCAGCAGCTGCGCCGCGCCACGGATGCCGCCCAGCGGGTTCTTGATTTCATGCGCCAGGTTGCGGATGAGTTCCTTGTTGGCCTGGGCCTGGTCGATCAGGCGCTCTTCACGGTCCTGCTTGGCCTGCTGCTCCAGCGGCAGCAGCTCCACGATGATCTCTCCAGGCCGCTCGGTCTGCGCGACGATGACGTGCACGGGCAGCGGATCGTGGTTCAGGCGCTTGAGCCAGGCGTCGTAGCGCAGGGCCGCAAACTCATTACTGCCCGCACCTTCGAGCGCGTTTTGCAGGATGTGCGGCTCGGTAAAGCAGTCTGGCAGCTTTGCGCCCTCGATCGTGCGCCGAGAGGTGCCCAGGGCGTCTTCAAGGGCAGAGTTCGCAAAGAGGACGGCACCGTCGCTCTGGACCACGGCCACCAGGGTGGCAAGCAGGTCAAACGACTGGAAGCGTTGGGTGATGGGGGGGCGGGTGGCGGGTTTCAAGCCGCCTATTTTGGCCCACCCGCGCTGGCGGCGCGGCCCAATTCGCGGCGAATGCCGGCGATGTCGCTGTCGTTGCGGGCGATGCTGGCCTTGAGTTCGGCCACGCGGTCCAGGTACTTCTGGTAGTTGCGCGTCTCGGGCCCCTGCTTTTCCGGTTCGCCGTTGTTGTATTCCTTGAGCAGTTCGGCGCGGCGGGCCTCGGCCTTCTTGAGCTCGGCCTCCAGGATCGTGCGCGCGTCGTTGTCGCGCGCGCGCTGCTCGGTGTTGTCCACGCGCTGGGTGGCCTGCGGGGCATTGGCCACGCGCACCGGCGCCGGTGTATTGGCCACGCGGGTGCCTTCAACCACGGTGACGTTGCCGCCTTCCACCACCTTGCAGCCACGCGCCTGGGCTTCGGTGGCGTTGTTGGTGTATTCGTTGCCGCAGCGGAAGATGCGGCTTTGCGCGAAGCTGTTTGCTACCAGAAACATAGCAAGCAACGGGATCAATACAGGGTACTTCATGCTTTCTCCTCGCATCATGGAAATGCAGGGACGGTCTGCCAGTATGCGGCAATCGGTGGCATTTTCAAAATACGACGGTATATCCCTGCGGCCCGCACCAATGAAAAAGGACGGCTTGCGCCGTCCTTTTTGCACCACAGGCTGTATGAAATTACAGCGAATAGTACATGTCGTATTCCACCGGGTGCGGTGCCATGCGGAAGCGGGTCACTTCACCCATCTTCAGCTCGATGTAGGCGTCCAGCATGGAGTCGGTGAACACGCCGCCCTTGGTCAGGAAGCCGCGGTCCTTGTCCAGGTAGTCCAGCGCCTGGTCCAGGCTGTGGCACACGGTCGGCACTTTCGCGTCTTCTTCGGGCGGCAGGTGGTACAGGTCCTTGGTGGCGGCTTCGCCGGGATGGATCTTGTTTTCCACGCCGTCCAGGCCAGCCATCATCAGGGCCGAGAAGGCCAGGTACGGGTTGGCCGAAGGATCGGGGAAACGCGCCTCGATGCGGCGGCCCTTGGGGTTGGCCACGAACGGGATGCGGATGGAGGCCGAGCGGTTGCGGGCGCTGTAGGCCAGCTTCACCGGCGCTTCAAAGCCGGGCACCAGGCGCTTGTAGCTGTTGGTGCCGGGGTTGGTGATGGCGTTCAGCGCGCGGGCGTGCTTGATGATGCCGCCAATGTAGAACAGCGCAAAGTCGGACAGGCCGGCGTAGCCGTCGCCTGCGAACAGGTTCTTGCCGTCCTTCCAGATGGACTGGTGCACGTGCATGCCCGAGCCGTTGTCGCCAGCGTAGGGCTTGGGCATGAAGGTTGCCGTCTTGCCGTAGGCATTGGCCACGTTCCACACCACGTACTTCAGGACCTGCGTCCAGTCGGCGCGCTCGACCAGCGTGCTGAACCGGGTGCCGATTTCGTTCTGGCCGGCGCCCGCCACTTCGTGGTGGAACACCTCGACCGGGATGCCCAGCGATTCAAGGATCAGCGACATCTCGGCGCGCATGTCCTGGGTGCTGTCAACCGGGGGCACGGGGAAGTAGCCGCCCTTGACCGTGGGCCGGTGGCCGCGGTTGCCGCCTTCCAGGACCTTGCCGGAATTCCACGGGGCTTCGTATTCATCGATCTCGAAGCCGACCTTGCCGGGCTCGTTGCTCCAGCGCACGCCGTCGAAGATGAAGAATTCGGGTTCCGGTCCGAAGTAGGCGGTATCGCCCAGGCCGGACGCCTTCAGGTAGGCCTCGGCGCGCTTGGCGATCGAGCGCGGGTCGCGGTCGTAGGCCTTGCCGTCGCTGGGCTCGACCACGTCGCACTGCAGGAACAGCGTGGACTCTTCAAAGAAGGGGTCGATGTTGGCGGTGTTGGGGTCGGGCATGAGCTGCATGTCCGAGGCTTCAATACCCTTCCAGCCCGCAATGGACGAACCGTCAAAGGCATGGCCGGACGTGAACTTGTCTTCGTCAAAGGCGGACACGGGCACGGTCACGTGCTGCTCCTTGCCACGGGTGTCGGTGAAGCGGAAGTCAACGAACTTGACCTCGTTTTCCTTCACCATCTTCATCACGTCTGCGACGGTCTTTGCCATCAGGTTCTCCTGGGTTGGATGGTTGTTAAAAAGATTGACGATTGCAGAATGCAGTTTTTGTGCCAAAGCTGGTGCATCCGCAGCGCTCGCAACGCAGGGCATTTTGCCCGGAGTTCCGCGCTTCCCCGCTTGATAGCCGCGTATTTTTGATTGCAAGCACCAAAGATGTGCAATCCCGGAATGCACATCTTTGGTGCATCAAATTCAACGCACCAATTCAGGGCCAAGCTCCGCGCCAAAGCCCCGCAGCCCCGACAGCAACGCCGTGTAGGCGCCTTCCACCGCCACCGGCGCGCCCTTGACGCCCAGTTCGATGTGGCGGCCATATTGGGGGTGGTCCACGCTGGGCAGGCTGAACACCTTCACGCCGGGGTGGGCCTGTTCGATGTTTTCCATCAGCGGCGTCAGGGAAGCTTCCATGGCGCCAAAGACGATGACTGATTTCTCAGCCCAGGCGGCCTGGCGAAACAGTGGGGCGTACTGGGTATCCAGCACCCACTCGACCATGGGCCAGGCCATGACGGGAAAGCCCGGCACGAAATGCACATGGCCCACGCTGAAACCGGCGATCTTGTTGTAGGGGTTGGGAATGAGGCGGGCGCCCACAGGGAACACCCCCATGTTCAGCCGGTGGATGTTGTCAGGCCGGTCGGGCTCGTAGGGCACGCCCTGCTCGCGCGCCACATCCTGCATGCGCTCACGGATCAGCGCCTCGGCGCCCGGGTGCAATTGCAGCCCCACGCCCAGCGCCGTCGCGGCACATTGGCGGGTGTGGTCGTCGGGCGTGGCACCGATGCCGCCGGTACAGAACACCAGGCCGCCGCCGTCAAATGCCCGCTTGAGCGTGGCGGTGATGCGTCCAGGCGAGTCCCCCACGTACTCGGCCCAGTCCAGCGCCAAGCCGCGCGCGGCCAGCAGTTCGATGACCTTGTCCATGTGCTTGTCGGCACGCTTGCCCGACAGGATTTCGTCGCCGACGATGACAAGGCCGATGCCGGCGGCAGGGTCAGGCAGGGGGTGGGAGGTCTGGCTTTGCGGAGTGGAGGGTAGGAAGGAGGCCTCTCGGCCTCCCTCCCCCCTAAGAACCGGACGTGCGCCTTTCGACGCATCCGGCTCAAGCACGACCACTGGATCGGTAGCTTCATTGGGTTGCATAACCCTAGTCTACTTCTCCAGATTAAAGTCCCCGTGCTGGGACCGGCTTGGTTACCTCCAAACCGAGGGCGTGTACCCGCCGGTGACAGACCGGGTGCAGAAGCACGCGGTTGGAAAGAGCATGGCTCCCTCCGTACTCGCGGTAGACGATGTGGTGATCGTCCATAGCGCGCGTACTGTCAATGAATTGCTCACACAAGACGCACTTGCCGCCTTGCTGCAACCACAGCTTCAGGCGCTGGGTGTCCCAGATGTCTTGCGACATTCGGGCCGTCAGCAACCGTTCCGCATAGGCAAACCACGCAGGGTCGAACGGGTTGTATTTCCCGTCGACTTTCTGATGGCGGACAATTATCGTGTCCGCAAGCTGGTACAAGACCAGCGACCTCAGATCCCCATTCTGATCGGGCAAGTGCACGGCCATGGCCCGGCGTGAGCCGAGTTGTGGCCAGTAGTGGTCGTAGACCCACTTGCCCGACTTTCTAGGATGCCGGCGCCGTCCCCATTTCATCAACCTCCAGTAAATCAGGTGGTCAAGTCGTGAGAACGTCGCTTTGGCAACCACTCCTTTGTGGTACTCAGCCCAGCCGCGGAGCACTGGATTGAGTTTTCTGATGAGCAGTTCAGTTGGAACTGACAGCGAACTTCCGATGCCCTCACTCACCTTGCTGTAGAACGCTTTCACGTTTTTCTTGCTCGGCTTGATCAGCATCTTTCCGTCGTACTTCCGGAAATTCCACCCTAAGAAGTCAAATCCTTCATCGATGTGCACGATCTTGGTCTTCTCCTCAGAGAACTGCAGACCCCGCTCGCGCAGGAATTCCACAATCCAAGGTATGACCATGGATTCAAGCAGCTCCTTCGAGTCGCCCGTCACCACAAAATCGTCGGCATATCGAACCAGATTCACTTTCACCTTGTCAGCCGCTTTGGACCCGAGTTCCTTTTTAAGGTACTGCTTGAGTCCGCGCTCCAACCCGTTCAAGGTGATGTTCGCCAATGTCGGCGAAATGATCCCGCCTTGCGGCGTTCCCATCTCGGTGCTGTGCAGTTGTCCTCTGTCGACGACACCTGCTTTCAACCACTTTCGGAGAATGCGTTTGTTCATGTGAACATTCGCTAGCAACCATTCGTGGTTGATGTTGTCGAAGAATCCCGTGATGTCCGCGTCCAAAATCCATTGGGCCGAAGCCTTCTGGGATAGCGACACGAACAACTGGCTCCGGGCATCGTGGGTTGATCGTCCTTTACGAAAGCCGTAGCTATTTGGGTCGGACGCACACTCTGACACCGGTTCCAGCGCGAGCAGGTATAAGGCCTGCATCGCCCGGTCGAACAGTGTTGGAATGCCCAAAGGGCGCTCCTTGCCGTTCGTCTTTGGGATCCAGACGCGCCTCAGAGGCTTCGCCCGATATCCCTGTTTGTTCAATCGACACACCGCATTCCATTTGGCCTTCGGTGAAGGCCATAGTTCGCGGTCGACGCCACTCGTCCGCTTCCCTTGGTTCTCGGAAACTTTCCTGACCGCCAATGCCTTGGCCTGCCAGGATCGAACAAGGCTTCTCTGAAGTCGTTTGACCCGTCGATAGTCCTTGTCCATTTCTGCCTGCGCAATGCGCGTCTGCATCTTCCCGACAAACATCTGAACCAGCCCCCAGTCAACTAGGTGCCAATCCATTTGCTCGCCTGAAGACGCAGCGCGAGGTGCCGGAGCACTTCGCTGTGTTGCCATACCTTCTCCAGTGAGGAGACCCATTGGGCGAAGGTCTGCCCCTGCGGGCAGACTACCCGCGGGGCCATGTTGAAGTTTGCAAAGGCTTTACGCCGTCGCACCTGAAGCAAGTCAGCGCGCTTTCACGCTGGGGCAAATCTTGAACCCCTATCCGGCCCGTTACAGGCCGGCATTCGCTTTTTGCTTCTTCCTCTACCCGCTACACCATGGCCGTCGCTTGCGCTTCGGTTGCCACCCCGTACTGGCGGTGGCGATGTGTCGGGTTTACCTCGTTTCCCTTGGTGCCCATCCGGCCGGCAGGCCGGAAGATGGGGTTAGGGACGTTCTATCCGCCGCGCGTTCAATGGGAACAGACTGAAGTAGATGACATTCAGTCTCAGACGCGTTGCCTTTTGGCCGTAGCTCCCCAGGTTGCCCCGGGACACAAGAGTTAGCTACTTCATTGTGACGGCGGTTCTCGCGAACGTTCACTTGTGTTTCCCTTGCCCTATACCTCGGCCACCCTCTCAAGTCTTGTTCTTGAAATTCATCCAGCTCGCGCCGGATTTGTGCGCTTGCGCGCGGGTCGTTTATCCATGGCTCCGCACAACTCAGTTACCCAAGATGCACGCACAGACGAGGTCACTTCATTCCAAAAGTGGTTTCGGTGAGAAACAAGGCACCAAAAGCGGTGCCGCTTTGTTGGCCGCCCGGAGAGGCGGCGGCTACAGTACTTTTATTTTGTAACTGTAGCGTTCAGGCAACAAAAATCCCTGCCGTGAGGCCGAATTTTGTTGCGAGGAGGCCCAAGGTGGGCCCCTCCGGTCGAAAAATGCGTGGCATTAATTCGACCATTTCTGAGTGATTTCCAGGGAGGAAATCGTTGCGCTCCCAGAGGGGAAACGCACTCCTATGAAGGCTGATTAGTTCAGCTACAAGAGCGACTTCGAGTCGCACCATCTGCCAATGCTAGCGGTTCGGCCGCCGGCGTGACGGCCACCGCAGCAGCAGCCTCTTCGGCGCGCAGCCTTTCCAGCGCCGCCAGGCTGTAGTGTGCGAACCAGAGGGACGAGAACGCGAACACCAGCGTGTAGATCCAGATGGCCACCGGCACCAGGATGACAAAGGCCGCCGCAAACAGCGCGCCGGAGGCCCATACGATGCTGGGGGCTGCGCCCAGGTAACCGGTCAGGATGCCAATGCCCAGCAAGGACGCCTTGTGGCGGCGGAAAATCTCGCGGCGCTCGGCAGCGCTCGCATGGTCGGCCAGCGCATCGAAGGTCATGACGCGGTAAGTGAGCCAGCCCCAGATCAGCGGGGGCAACACCAGGATCAGCGGCGGCACCAGCCACAGCGGCATGGACACCACCAGCGCCACCACAGCCAGCAGCGTGGAGCCCAGCGACCAGGCCAGGCTCATCAGCAGCGAGCCGCCCTTCTTGCGCTCCAGCGCGGCAAACCGGCGCTCGGCCACCATGGCCACCAGCGACGGCGTCATGGCCACGGCCACGATGATCAGGGACAGCAGCACGATGACCGGCGTGACGGTGAAGATCACGATCAGCGGCGCCACCACGGACTTCAGGTCGCCAGCGCCCATGCCCTGCAGCCAGGCCCAGAAACCCTGCAGCAGGTCCGCGGATTCCAGCAGCCCGCGCACCGCATCGATGGCCGGCTCCCAGTAAAGGTAGCCCAGCCCCAGGGCCAGCGCCACCATCAGCACCAGGGGCAGGAACGACAGTGCAATCACGCGCGGGTGCACGCAGTACGCCACGGCGCGCCAGAAAGAGTCAAGCAGCAGGCTCATGCCCGCAAGGATAGCCGGTTGGCGCGGTTTCAGGCCCGGCCCAGCAGCCGCTTGAGGCCCAGCCACTGCTGCGACCAGAAGCCCCGGCCGTAGTCGCGGCCGACCTCCAGCTGGTCGCGTATGCCGGTGGGGTCATAGCGCAGCTCGAAATTGGCGGTGCGAAACAGCATGTCCCACCAGGGCAGCAGCACGCCAAAGTTGTACCCCCCCAGGGTGCCCTTGCCGGCCGTCTCGTGCCCGATGCCCACGCTGTGGTGCAGCCTGTGATAGCGCGGGCTGATCCACAGCCGCTCGCCCACGCGGCCAAACCACAGGCGCAGGTTCGCATGCTGGAAACTTTCGCTGAGCTGCGTGAACGCCACCACCGCCACGAACTGCCCCGGTGGCACGCCAATGGCCTGCGCCAGCAGCACCAGCAGGCTGTCACGCAACACATCGTCCAGCAGGTGGTTGCGGTTGTCGCTCCACAGGGTCATCTGGCGCTGCGAATGGTGCAGTGAATGCAGGCTCCACCACCAGTTGAAGCCATGCTGGCCGCGGTGGATCCAGTAGTCGGCGAAGTCGAACACCACCAGATAGATGACAAAGCTGACCAGGGCCACGTCGGTCACGGCCGGCCACAGTGCGTCCAGGTGCAGCGTGGGCACACCGGCCACGCGCAACGCGCCGAACAGCCCGTCAAACACCGGCTCCAGCGTGAAGAACATCGCCAGGCGGAACAGGCCCAACCGGTGAATCAGGGTGTACAGGATGTCGGTCCGGATCGCCGGCCGGTCCGTCACCGGCTCCACCGGGCGCCAGCGCTGCAGCGGGCCGATCACCGCCAGCATCAGGGCGATCTGGATGCAACCCACCAGCAGCCAGCCGGTGGCGGCATAGCCGTCTTCCAGCAGGTTGCCCAGCCCCAGCATGAACATCAGCGGTTGCACCGCGCCCTCGAACAGCCATTGCTGCGCGGTGGAGAAAGCGCTTTCCAGCCAGTCCATCTGAATCAGCCTTGCTGGGCGATCCAGCCCTTGTAGGCCGGGTGCTCGCGCAGGGTTTCAAAGCAGAAGCCGCGGGCCTTCAGCCCCGTGATGAGCGGCTCCAGCACGGCAGGTGCCCAGGGGTCCTGGCGCGACCAGATGCCCAGGTGCGCCAGCAGGATGTCACCGCTTCGGATGTCGCGCAGGGCCTTGTCGCGCAGCGCGTCATTGCTGAATTGCCCGCTGGGCAATTCGTCGCCCAGAAAGCCTGCCGGCGCCCAGCCCACATGGGCATAGCCGCAAGACCGGGTGGCCGCCAGGAACCGGGCCGATGTCTTGCCGCCCGGCGCGCGAAACAGCGGCAGCGGCTTCCTGCCGGTCAGCGCCTGCAGCCGCCGGGCGGCCCGCGTGATCTGCTCGCAGTACTGCGCGGCGGTCCATTCAAAGTCTCGCCCGGCCTGGTCTCCGGCGGATGCGCGCACCCGGAAGCGCTGAGGCTGGCCGGCCACGGCGGGCAGATCGGCACGCCAGTAAACATGGTCCCAGGTGTGAGAGGCGAATTCGTGGCCTTCGTCCGCGCGGGCTTTCCACCAGGGCGCCCAATGGTCGCCCAAGCTGCCGTCACCTGCCTTTGTGCGCTCATTGGCGCCAAAGAAGGTCACGCGCACCTGCTGGCGGCGCAGCACGTCGGCGATCAGCGGGGCCACTTCCATGTGGCCGGTGTCAAAAGTCAGGTACAGCGGCCGGTCGCAGGCCTGGGCATGGGCGGCACCCGGGGCAGCAACCGCTATCCACAGGGCGGCAACGGCGGCCCCAGCCCACCGCAGGGCCCGCTCAGCGCGGCACGTGATCAAGCGTCCAGACACCATGCGGCGATTTTCCGACATTGATCTGGCGCACGACCTTTTTCTGCTCGGTATCGATCACCGTGAGCTTGCGCGACCAGCGTGACGTAACCAGCAACAGCTTGCCCCCACTCATGATGTCCATGCAGTCCGGGCCGCCCGGTGCGGCGAAGCTGCCCGTGACTTCAAAGGTCTGCATGTCAATCTTGCTGATGGTGTTGGCAACGCGGTTGCTCACGTAAACATGGCGGCGGTCGCCAGCGGCCCGGAAGGCATGCGCGCCATCGCCGGTCCTGATCTTGCGCACGGACCGGGGCTCCTTGCCGCTGACGTCAAACACCTCCACGCTGTCGCTGCCGGTCAAGCCGACCAGCACATGGCGGTCATCCGGCGTGCCGTACACGTCCGCCGGCATCGGGCCGGTCTTGATGCGCCACTTCTGCGTCTGGGTCGCCAGATCGATGGCGACAAGCTCGTCGCTGTCCTGCATGGACACATACACCGCGCTGCTCTTGCTGTCGATCCACAGGTGGCTGGGCGTCTTGGCGGTAGAGATACGCCTGGCCAGCACCATGTCCTTGCCGTCCCAGCGGTAGATGTCCACATGGTTCAGGCGGTTGGCCGCCGTGACGAACCATTTCATGTCCGGCGAAAAGCGCAGGTGGTACGGGTCCAGGATGCCGCGCACGGTGCGCTGGACTTCCGCTGTGCGCGGATCAATGAACGTGAGGGAATCACCCAGCGCGTTGGCGATGATCACCGACTTTTCATCAGGCGTGAGGTACAGGTGGTGCGGCTCCTTGCCGGTGGGAATGCGCCGCGTTTCCTTCCAGGTGGCCGGATCGATCACGCTGACGCTGGCGTCCAGCGAGTTCAGCACAAGAATCGGGGGCGTCTGCGCGGTGGCATGCAGGCAGGAGGCAGACAGAAAGGCCACAAAAAACGCGGCCAGACGGGAGGACAATTTCACGGACAAACCAGTTCAGGGACTAACCGGCAAGTGTAGCCGCCCCTCCCGGGCCGCTGCAGCCGCTTCCCGTAACATCGCCGCCATGGAATTGATCAATGTCAAGGGCGTGCGGCTGGAGGTGCAACTCATCCCGTGCACCACCAGCGCCGCTGCGCCGCCGATCGTGTTCCTGCATGAAGGGCTGGGCTCGGTAGCCATGTGGCAGGGCCGCGAAGGCTCATGGCCGCAAGCCCTGTGCGCTGCCACAGGCCGCAGCGGGATTGTCTATTCACGACGGGGCTACGGTCAGTCCGATCCGGTGCCGGACGTGCGCGGTACGGGCCGGCTGCGGCCTGACTATATGCACCACGAAGCCTGGGACGTGTTGCCAGCGTTGCTGGAGCAACTGGGCGTGAGCCGGCCCGTGTTGCTGGGCCATTCCGACGGGGGCAGCATTGCCCTGCTGCATGCCAGCCGCCACCCGGTGCAGGCCTGCATCGTGATGGCGCCGCATGTGATGGTCGAGGACGTGTCCATCCGCTCGATCGAACAGGCCCGCACGGCCTTTGAATCAGGCGGCCTGCGCGAGCGCCTGGCCCGCTACCACGCCGACGTGGACACAGCCTTCTGGCAATGGAACGACGTCTGGCTGAGCAGCGCGTTCCGCGCATTCGACATCCGAGAGGACTGCCGCCGCATCACCGCGCCCGTGCTGGCGCTGCAGGGGGTGGACGATGCCTACGGCACGATGCGCCAGATTGAAGAAATCGCGCCCACCCAGGGGCCGCTGCAGTTGCAGGCCATCGCGGCGTGTGGCCATTCGCCGCACCGCGACCAGCCGGCGCAGGTCACGGACCTGATCGCCCGCTTTTTGCGGCAGATCAGCCCGTGATGGACGCAAGATCAGCGGCGGACAGCCACCGCCACTGACCGGGCGGCAAGTCCGCCGGCAGCGCCAGGCCGCCGATGCGCGAGCGGTGCAGCCCCTCCACCCGGTTGCCCACCGCCGCCACCATGCGCTTGACCTGGTGGTATTTGCCCTCGGTCAGCGTCAGGCGCAGATGGTGGTCTGCCACTGCCTCGCAGGCGGCCGCGGCGACGGGCTTGGGGTCGTCATCCAGCACCACGCCCTGCAGCAGGCGCTGCACCTGGCGGTCATCCAGCGGGTGCTTCACAGTCACCTCGTACACCTTGGGCACATGGTGGCGCGGGGAACTCATGCGGTGGATGAACTTGCCGTCGTCGGTCAGCAGCAGCAAACCGGTCGTGTCCTGGTCCAGCCGGCCCACGGCCTGCACGCCCTGCACCGGGCCCTTCTGCGGCCGCTGGCGCAATGGCGCGGGTAGCAGGGTGTAGATGCTGGGCCAGGTGGAGGGCTTCTGGGAGCACTCCGTCCCCGCGGGCTTGTGCAGCATGACATAGGCCGGCGCATGATATTCCCAGGCCTTGCCCTGCACGGTGAAATGCAGGCCCTCGGGCTGCACATCCAGGCCTGCGTCGGTTACGGGCTCGCCGCCCACCGTCACCAGCCCTTGCTGGACCAGCCCGGCGCAGACGCGGCGCGTGCCAAAGCCTTGTGAATAAAGCAGATCTTCAAGCCGCATGAGCCAGGCCTACCAGGCACCCACCAGCCTGAGCTGCAATGTGCGCGCCACGAGCGCATTGCGCCCGCCAAAGCTCTGGTTCAACTGGGCATTGACGGCCAGGTCGCGGCCAGGGAACTTGTAGGCCACAAAAGGCCCCGCCGCATGGGTGCGATAGCGCATGCCAGGCACCCTGGCGCCCGCCGAACGGTCATCGGTCACTTGCTGGAGCCTGAGCAGATTGGCACCCACGGCCCAGGGCCCCGTGACTTTGACGGCAGCGCCTTCCAGGGCGGCGAAGTTGCCGCTGCGGTAAGCGGTGTCGCGGTTGGTGGAATTGACGCCATACGATGCCCGGCCCGCCAGCGAAACACCCTGCATCCACCGCGGGCCGCCGGGGTTGTCCCCCAGCGCATAGGTCAGCGCCACGCCGGACTGCAGCGTGGAAAAGTCGCCAAACCCGGGGTTGGGCCCGCGTGCGCGGTCGTACCGGCCCGTGGGCAGGTGCAGGTTGACGTTCGCGGCCACGCGCAGCCGCTCCATCCTGCGCACCCACGCCACGGACAGCTCGACGTCCCCGAGGCCAGAGGCATCGGTGTTCTGGGAGGCAGCGGTCGCGGCCAGGCCGGATTGCACCTGGGCGTTGGCCGCTGCCGCAGCAGCATTGAGGGCACCGCGAAGCTGCGCCGGCAACTGTGCCGGGGGCACCGGCGCCAGCGTGCCTTGCGGCTGGGTGGCCTGGAAACTGCGGCTTTGGCGGATCAACGGCACGTTCACACGCAGCACAAAGCTGCCGCCAGCATAGTCTGGCCGCGTCACGAGGCCGCCCACCAGATTCAGCTGCGTCTGGGTTTGCGTCAGATCGACGCGCCCTGCAGGCACTTGCAGCGCATACGTGCCATTGGCCACCGCCCCCCCTGTCGCGGCACCGGTGGGCAACGGCACCACGCGGCCAGGTACCGTCAACGTGTCGCCGGTGTCGCCCACCACTTCGGTCACGCGCGCGTGGCTCAGCGAAACGGTGCCGAAAAATCCCGGCGCATCCGCGCGGGCGGCGATTTCCGCGCCGAACAGGCCCACGGGCGGGTGGCGCAGCCTGAAACCTTCAGCAGCCTGGGCTGCCAGAGGCAAGCTGGCCACGATGCAGCCACCCAGCGCCGTGCGGGCCATCGCCCGGGTCATGACGGCCAGGCCCGGTTGAGGTTGATACATAGGTTTGATCCTCCTGGGCTGGTTTTTAACACCAATGGATACGTGGCCCAAGGCAGGCATGAAAAGCTGGCCGGAACGCGGCCAAGGATGAATATTGGTGGAGGGGCAGCACCCGGCACCAAACGACTATTGAAGTACGCAATAGAAGCGCTGCGGGCTGCTGCGAACCATTGCGAACTCGATCGTAAAGCCTGCCCGATTGTAGACCTGCAAGCAGGTTTCTCAGCCATGCTGGTCGCCGGAAACGGGCATCAAACTCGTCTGCGATGGGATGTCGGCTCAATTCCCAAACCCGGAATCGAACCCGTGTCCGCACGGTAGCCCAAACGGTGGGCTCGGCGGCTGCGTCATTGTTGGCGGCGGGGTCGGTGAGCCGCCGAATCGTCAGGGCACAGCGTTGCTCAATCAAGGTATTGATTTGCTCAACCACGACATTGCCAGCAAAACTTTGTCCGGGGTCAAACTGGAGCTTGCGCGCCGTGGCGGGCAGTAGTTTTGTCAGTTTGTCCAAATGCGCCGTTTGGCCTGCGTCAGTTTCCTGGCAGTCTCCAGCCGTACATACGCCAAACGCCTCTGGTCATCCACCGCGTCGCAACTCCCTGACACCCCGGCCCAGCTTGCGGCGCAACAGGGCCCGCAGGGTCACCCCATCCGAGTACCCGACCTGTGCGGCGACTTGGTCGACGCTCGCGTTTCCGGTGCGCAAGAGATGGACGGCATGCTCCACGCGCAGGTCCTGGAAATACGACAGCGGTGTCTTGCCCAAAACGCTTTGCAGCCGCCGCGCCAAGGTGCGCTCGCTTGTGCCCGCGGCGCTGGCCGCCTCGGCCAGCGAGAACCCCTTCGCGAGCCGACGTCTGGCCCAGCACTCGAAGCGCTCTACCATCGGGTCGGCATGCGCAATGTGGTCGGGAATCACGAACTCGGCTTGCGAACTGCGTGCCTCGACCAGCAGATAGCGTGCCACTAGGGCCGCCAGCGCCGGACTGCGCCCGCGGATGATGCGCAAGGCCAAGTCGACGTGGGCCAAAGCGGCACCCGCGGTGGTGAAGCGTGTCGAGTTCACGATCATGCGTGACTCGTCCAGCGTGACGTTCGGATAGCGCTGCCGAAACATCGGCCCCAGCCACCATGACGTCGTCGCACGATGCCCATCAAGCAGGCCACTCTCTGCAAGCAAGAAACTACCGGAGCAAGCGGCACCAAGGTGCGCGCCAGCGGTGGACCACTGCTGTAGCGCGGTGACCGCATCGGGCACGTCGGGGCGTGTGAGCCGAGCCGAGAGCGTGTCAGGCATCTTGTCACCAAACGCGGGCACGAGCACGACGTCTGGTTCGGGCACACCACGCGCAGTGACCACGGGCACCGTCAAGCCTTGCGCAGTTCGGATGCGACGCCGCACACCCACCAGCGTGAGCTCTATGTGCCCGGGAGCCTGTGGCAGCGAGCCCGCCATCGCATTGGCCAAGCCTATTGTGTCAGTGAGCGCCGCAAGCCCCAGATCAAACACGCCATCACAAATAAGGAGGTGGAGTTTCATGGCAACAATGATACCAATGTTGTCATTATTGCCACTGGAGATGGCTGTCATGAAGACTTAGACTGCAGGCTCGTCGAGCCCTTCACCTAACCCATTTACCCAAAGGATTACAGTATGACCAAGCTCGCCCTGTTTGTTCGTCTCGAAGCCAAACCCGGCCAGGAGGCTGCGCTTGCCGACTTCCTGGCCAGCGCACTGCCGCTCGCCAACGCCGAGTCCGGCACCACGGCCTGGTTCGCATTGAAGTTTGGCCCTTCGACGTTCGGTGTGTTCGATGCCTTTGCCGATGAGGCAGGTCGCCAAGCACATCTGAACGGCCAGATCGCCGCGGCCTTGATGGCCAACGCCGCGACCTTGCTCAGTTCTCCACCCAATATCGAGAAGGTCGAACTGCTTGCAGCCAAACTGCCTGCATGACAATCGATTCCCAGCGCTGGCGGGCTGGCTTGGTGAAAGTGGGCAGTGATTCAATCGCCACGGATCACTCCTCGAACAATTCAGAGTGCGTGCCAGCCCGTACAAAGATGATGGCGTTGCCATCCAGACGGTAGATGAGCAGGAAGTCGCCGCCGATGTGACATTCGCGGTGATCAGCCCAATCGCCCTTAAGCGGGTGGTCCAGCCATTCGGGGCCCAGCGGCGCATCGTTGCCAATGAGTAGCAGCATCGCCTCCTTCAGGCGCTTCAGGTCGTATCGGCCTGAGCGCGAGAGGCGCTCCCAGTCTTTGAGGAAGGTCTTGGTGTAATCGCACGCCCTGGGCTGCGCTGCCCGCTTACTGCTGGCGGGCTTTTTCGAGGTCATCGATCAGGGCGTCGGCGGAGTCAAAACGGGCGATGCGGGCCTTGGTCATGGCGCGGGCTTCTTCCATCGCTGCACGGGTCTGGGCGTTGGGCACCTTCAACTCCAGCGGAAACGCTTGGTCATTGACCACGCGCTTGAGCAGGATCCGAACAGCGTCGGACACGGACAGCCCCATGGCTGCGAGCGCCTCGCTGGCTTGCGTCTTGATTTCGTCGTCCACTCGGACGTGCAGCATCGTGGAATGGGCCATGGTCAGATCCTCTGTTTCCGCAATTATGTATCTCTATTGCGATACGGTCAAGCAACCGTTGACGATGCTCTGGTGGCGTTCGATGCCTGACCGGCGGCGTTGGTTGACAGCGAACCGGCGCGCATAAGTTGTTGATTTTTCTAGAGCCTGACCTGCGCCTACCCGCAGGCCAAACAGAGAATAGAGACGGCTCTGGCCGAGAGAGCGGCCGATTTCGGGCGTTTCGGCCGATGGCCACCCGCAGCACAGGTGGCCGGAACCCCGCGCTACGCGGGGATTCCAGGCAAGAAAAAGGGCCCGGAGACTATCCGAGCCCTTGTGTATGGTGGAGCTGGGGGGAATTGAACCCCCGTCCGCAAGCCTTCTTCGCACAGTTCTACATGTGTAGCCGTCTGGTTTGAGTCTCGCTTCCTGAATCGCGCAGCGGCACGCTAAACAGGACGCCAGCAACCTATTTTCTCGTCCCGCGCCAAGTTACCCGACGCGGGACCAGCCTCTGAAATTATCTTTGCAGCCGGGAGCCCTTAACTTGCGCTAAAGACCCCTTGCCCAGCCCAGAGGCCTGCTGTTGCAAAGCTCACCGGCAATTAAGCGGCGAGTGCGAAACGTTCGTCGTTTGCAGTTAGTTTGTTTGAATCTGTTTTACGAGCACATTCAGCTCGACATGCCCTGCCACGCGTCCGAACCCACGTCGAAACCAGTGCAGCCCCAAGCCCTCTATTTTAGGCGCTTGCCGCTTATTGCAAGAGCAAAATAAGCTCCAGGGGCGACTGAATGTGCGCTTGGGCGCCCCATTGGCGGGTGTCGGCGTTGTGGCCCAGGTAGCCATAGGCCGCCGCAACGGTGCCCATGCCAGCGGCCAGGCCTGCCACCACGTCGCGCTCGTCGTCACCCACATACACGCACCGGTGCGGCGCCACCCCCAGTTGGCGGGCCGCTTCCAGCAACGGCGCCGGGTGCGGCTTGGCATGGGGCGTGGTGTCGCCCCCCACCACGGTACCGGCCGTGGCAAACAGCGGCATGGTGCGTGTGAGCGGCCCGGCAAAGCGCATGGATTTGTTGGTCACCACGCCCCATGGCAGCCCGCGCTGATGCAACTGGGCCACCATCTCGGCCACGCCCTCAAACACATAGGTCAGCTCGGTCATGCGCCGCTCGTAGTTCACGAAGAACTCCTCGCGCATGGCGTTGTAGTCCGGATGGTCGGGCGTCATGCCAAATGCAACGCCCAGCATGCCGCGCGCACCAGCGCCAGCCATGGGCCGGTAAAGGTCGGCCGCGAGGGATGCCAGGCCCCGGTCGGTGCGCATCTTGTCGGCAGCGGCGCCCAGGTCGGGCGCACTGTCGATCAGGGTTCCGTCCAGGTCAAACAGGACGGCTTCAACGTTGCTGAACATCACAGCTTGCGCGTGGCGTGCAGGTAGTTCACGCTGGTGTCGGCCGACAGCCAGTACCGCCGCGTGAGGGGGTTGTATTCCATGCCGCGCGTGGCCTGCAGGGCCAGCCCCGCCTGGCGGCAGTAGCCGGCCAGCTCGCTGGGGCGGATCAGCTTGGCGTATTCATGCGTGCCGCGCGGCAGCATGTTCAGCACGTACTCTGCTCCCACAATCGCAAACAGGAACGATTTGGCGTTGCGGTTGATGGTGGAAAAAAACACCCACCCGCCGGGCTTGACCAGCGTGGCGCAAGCCTGCACGACCGATGCGGGGTCTGGCACGTGTTCGAGCATTTCCATGCAGGTCACCACATCAAACTGGCCGGGCGCCTGGGCTGCCAGTTCTTCGGCGCTGATTTCGCGGTACTGCACACGCGGGGTTTGCGCCTCCAGCGCATGGAGCTGGGCTACCTTGAGTGCCTTGGTGGCCAGGTCGATACCGGTCACCTCGGCGCCCTGGCGCGCCATGGCATCCGCCAGGATGCCGCCGCCGCACCCTACATCAAGTACCTGCTTGCCTGCCAGCGGGGCCAGGCCATTGATCCAGGCCAGGCGCAGGGGGTTGATCTGGTGAAGTGGCCGGAATTCGCTGTCCGGGTCCCACCAGCGATGGGCCAGGTCCGAGAATTTGGCGAGTTCTGCCGGGTCGGCGTTGACAGAGGGGATCATGGGCGTATTTTGCTTCGGGCATGAAAAAAGCCCCGTCACCGGGGCTTTTTTCCAGTAGTCCTTGCGGATTACTTGTTGGCGCGGGTGCCGACCACTTCGATTTCCACGCGACGGTTCTTGGCGCGGCCTTCGGCGGTCTTGTTGTCAGCCACGGGCTGCTTTTCGCCCTTGCCTTCGGTGTACACGCGGTTCTTCTCGATGCCCTTGGACACGAGGTAAGCCTTGACGGACTCAGCGCGGGCAACCGACAGCTTCTGGTTGTAGGCGTCGGAACCAACGGAGTCGGTGTGGCCAACGGCGATGATCACTTCCAGATTGATGCCCTTGACCTTGCTGGTCAGGTCATCCAGCTTGGCCTTGCCTTCGGGCTTGAGCACGGACTTGTCGAAGTCAAAGAAGGCGTCAGCGGCGTAGGTCACCTTGGTGGCTGCGGGCGGCTGGGGAGCGGGTGCCGGACGGGGAGCAGCTGCGGGAGCCGGGGCCGGGGCAGCAGCGCGCGGAGCGGCCGGAGCAGCGGCAGGAGCCGGAGCGGGAGCGGCAGCCTTGATCGCACCGTCACAGCCAGCGGCCGCCGTTGCCGGGGTCCAGTTGGCATCGCGCCAGCACAGTTCGTTGGTGCCGTTCTTCCAAACGAGTTCGGAAGTGCCATTGCGCCAGTTGTCGATCGTCTGGGCGCCAGCGGCGGTTGCGAGCGCAGCGGAGGCAAACAACATCGCCACTTTGTTCAGTTTCTTCATGGTTCTCCTCTTGGGGAAAAAGCCGCAGCCGCGCTGCGTTATTGGACGATTAAGGTGACCATCACCAAAAACGTTGACCAATTGTGCCACACGTCCCCAAGGCCGCAACGGTTATTGGCTCAGGCATACGTAGGACAAAACCGCATGGGGGGGTTGTGTTGCGGGTTCGCGACAAGCGCTTGGCCGTAAAATCGCGCCCTTACCCGCCGCTCAGCCCGCCTCATGACCCAGTTCGCCAAAGAAACCCTGCCCATCAGTCTTGAAGAGGAGATGCGGCGCAGCTACCTCGACTACGCAATGAGCGTGATCGTGGGCCGGGCGCTGCCTGATGCGCGCGATGGCCTCAAGCCGGTACACCGGCGCGTGCTGTACGCCATGCACGAGCTCAACAACGACTGGAACCGGCCTTACAAGAAGTCCGCCCGCATTGTGGGCGACGTGATCGGTAAATACCACCCGCATGGCGACCAGTCGGTGTACGACACCATCGTGCGGCTGGCGCAGGACTTCTCCATGCGCCACATGCTGGTGGACGGTCAGGGCAACTTCGGCTCGGTGGACGGCGACAACGCGGCGGCCATGCGCTACACCGAAATCCGCCTGTCGAAGATCGCGCATGAAATGATTGCCGACATCGACAAGGAAACCGTCGATTTCCAGGGCAACTACGACGGCAGCGAAAAGGAACCCAAGGTCCTGCCCAGCAAGCTGCCCAACCTGCTGGTCAACGGCTCGGGCGGCATTGCGGTGGGCATGGCCACCAACATCCCGCCGCACAACCTGAACGAAGTGGTGGACGGCTGCCTGCACCTGCTGCGCAATCCCGAGGCTTCCATTGACGAGCTCATGGAGATCATCCCCGCGCCGGACTTTCCCACCGCCGGCATCATTTACGGCATCAATGGCGTCAAGGACGGTTACCGCACCGGCCGTGGACGCGTGGTGATGCGCGCCAAATGCCATTTTGAAGACATCGACCGCGGCCAGCGCCAGGCCATCATCGTTGACGAGCTGCCCTACCAGGTCAACAAGAAGACGCTGCAGGAGCGCATGGCCGAGCTGGTCAACGAGAAGAAGATCGAGGGTATCAGCCACATCCAGGACGAGTCAGACAAGTCCGGCATGCGCCTGGTGATCGAGCTCAAGCGCGGCGAGGTGCCCGAGGTGGTGCTGAACAACCTGTACAAGCAGACACAGCTGCAGGACACCTTTGGCATCAACATGGTGGCGCTGATCGACGGCCAGCCCCGCCTGTGCAACCTGAAGATGCTGATCGAGGTCTTCCTGCAGCACCGCCGCGAAGTGGTCACGCGCCGCACGGTGTTTGCCCTGCGCAAGGCGCGCGAGCGCGGCCATGTGCTCGAAGGGCTGGCGGTGGCGCTGGCCAATATCGACGAGTTCATCCGCATCATCCGTGAATCGCCCACGCCCCCGGTTGCCAAGGCCGAGCTGATGACCCGCCCCTGGGACAGCAAGCTGGTGCGCGAGATGCTCACCCGTACGCGCGCCGATGGCGGCATCGTGAACGCTGATGACTACCGCCCCGAAAGCCTGGAAAAGGAATTCGGGATGGGCAGCGATGGGTTGTACCGCCTGTCTGACACGCAGGCCCAGGAAATCCTGCAGATGCGCCTGCAACGCCTGACGGGCCTGGAGCAGGACAAGATCGTGGCCGAGTACAAGGACGTCATGGCCGAGATTGACGACCTGCTGGACATCCTGGCCAAGCCGGCCCGCGTATCGACCATCATTGGCGAGGAACTGACCGCGCTGAAACAGGAGTTCGGCCAGACCAAGCTGGGCGCGCGCCGCAGCGTGGTGGAACACAACGCGCAGGACCTGGCGACTGAAGACCTCATCACGCCCACCGACATGGTGGTAACGCTGTCGCACGCGGGCTATATCAAGAGCCAGCCGCTGTCCGAATACCGCGCGCAAAAGCGCGGTGGCCGCGGCAAGCAGGCCACCGCCACCAAGGAAGACGATTGGGTCGACCAGCTGTTCATTGCCAACACACATGACTGGATCCTGTGCTTCTCCAATCGCGGCCGCCTGTACTGGCTCAAGGTCTGGGAAGTGCCGGCGGGTTCACGCGGCTCGCGCGGCCGCCCCATCGTCAACATGTTCCCGCTGCAGGACGGCGAGAAGATCAACGTGGTGCTGCCGCTGACCGGCGAATTCCGCAGCTTCCCGGCTGACCACTACGTGTTCATGGCCACCAGCATGGGTACGGTCAAGAAAACCGCGCTGGACGAGTTCAACAACCCGCGCAAGGGCGGCATCATTGCAGTCAATCTGGACGAAGGCGACTACCTAATCGGCGCCGCGCTGACCGACGGCAAGCATGATGTGATGCTGTTCTCTGACGGCGGCAAGGCGGTTCGCTTTGATGAAGACGACGTTCGTCCGCTGGGCCGCGCAGCCCGCGGCGTGCGTGGCATGGCGCTGGACCCGGGCCAGAGCGTGATTGCGATGCTGGTGGCCGAGGACGAGCAGCAAAGCGTGCTGACCGCCACGGTCAACGGCTATGGCAAGCGCACGCCGATCGGTGAATACACCCGCCACGGCCGCGGCACCAAGGGCATGATCGCCATCCAGCAAAGCGAGCGCAACGGCAAGGTCGTCGCGGCCACGCTGGTGCATGCGGATGACGAGATCATGCTCATCACGGACAAGGGCGTGCTGGTGCGAACCCGCGTCAGCGAAATCCGGGAACTGGGCCGCGCCACGCAAGGCGTGACGCTGATCGGCCTGGATGAGGGCTCGAAGCTCAGCGGTCTGCAGCGGATCGTCGAGAACGACGCCGCGGCGCCCGAGGGCGACGAACCGGACGCCGCCGAAGCCCCGTCCGCAAGCTGACCCTGTCTTGCCGCGTCAGGCCCGCCGAATCGGACCCGGCGGGCCGTTCACAAGGCGCCTGTTTTTCTGTCTGTACCGGTGAAACACACCATGGAACGCCCTTACAACTTCTCCGCCGGCCCCGCCGCGATCCCGCCCGAAGTGCTGCAGCAGGCCGCGGCCGAAATGCTGGACTGGCATGGCAGCGGCATGAGCGTGATGGAGATGAGCCACCGCGGCAAGGAGTTCATCAGCATCTACGAACAGGCCGAAGCCAGCCTGCGCGAGCTTCTGGCCGTGCCCGCGAACTTCCGCATCCTGTTCATGCAGGGTGGCGGCCTGGGCGAGAACGCCATCGTGCCGATGAACCTCTCGCGCGCTGCTGCCGTGGACATCGTGATAACGGGCAGCTGGAGCCAGAAGTCGCGCAAGGAGGCCGCCAAGTACTGCAGCCAGGTCAACACCGTGGTCAGCAACGAGGCAGACGGCCACACGAGCCTGCCGGACCCCGCAGGCTGGCAGTTGGGCATTGGCTCCAGCTATGTGCATGTATGCACCAACGAAACCATCCACGGCGTGGAGTTCCACAGCCTGCCTGACCTCAAGGCGCTGGGCAGCGACGCACCGCTGGTGATTGATTTTTCGTCGCATGTGGCGTCGCGCCCGGTGGACTGGTCACGCGTGGGCCTGGCCTTTGGCGGTGCGCAGAAAAACCTGGGCCCTGCCGGACTGACGCTGGTGATCGTGCGCGAAGACCTGCTGGGCCACGCGCTGCCCATCTGTCCGAGCGCGTTTGACTACAAGATCGTGGCTGACAACCAGTCGATGTACAACACACCACCCACCTGGGGCATTTACATCGCCGGCCTGACCTTCCAGTGGCTGCTGCGTCAAGGCGGCGTAGCCGAGATGGAGCGCCGCAACATCGAAAAAGCGCAGCTGCTGTACGGCTATATCGACAGTTCGCAGTTCTACGTCAACAAGGTCGCCGCCAACTGCCGCTCACGCATGAATGTGCCGTTCTTCCTGCGGGATGAGTCGCGCAACGAGGCGTTCCTGGCGGGCGCCCGTGAGCGCGGTCTGCTGCAGCTCAAGGGCCATAAATCCGTCGGCGGCATGCGCGCCAGCATCTACAACGCCATGCCGCTGGCGGGCGTCCAGGCGCTGGTAGGCTACATGCGAGAATTTGAACAAAAGCACACCTGAGACACTCGCCGACATGCCCAAAACCCTTGCGGAACTCCGTATCCAGATCGACGCCGTGGACGGCGAACTGCTCGCCTTGCTCAACCGCCGGGCGGCGCTGGCCAATGAGGTTGGTGAAATCAAGCGCGCGGAAGGCTCGCCGGTGTTCCGTCCGGAACGTGAGGCCCAGGTTATCAACGGCCTGCAAGCCGCTAACCAGGGGCCGCTGAAGGCCGAGAACGTGGCCACGGTGTGGCGTGAAATCATGTCGGCCTGCCGCGCGCTGGAGGCGCCACAGCGCGTGGCCTACCTTGGCCCTAAAGGCACGTTCAGCGAGCAGGCCGCGGTGCAGTTTTTTGGCTCCAGCATCCAGCACGTGCCCTGTGTGAACTTCGACGAGGTATTCCACGCCGCCACCGCAGGCACGGCTGACTTTGGCGTGGTGCCCGTGGAAAACAACACCGAGGGCGTCGTGACGCGCTCGCTGGACCTGCTGCTGCAGTCGCCGCTGCATATCGTGGGCGAGATCAGCCTGCTGGTGCGCCACCATCTGCTGCGCACCTCGGATTCACTGGAGGGCATCGAGGTCGTGCTCGCGCATCCGCAGGCGCTGGCCCAATGCCAGGGCTGGCTGGCCAAGCACCTGCCGCATGTAGAGCGGCGCGCCGTGTCCAGCAATGCCGAAGGCGCCCGGCTGGCCGCTGGCAACCCCGCCTGGGCCGGCATTGCAGGCGAACGCGCGGGCAGCGAATTTGGCCTGCACACGGTCGCCCATGCCATTCAGGACGACGCCTTCAACCGCACGCGCTTCGCGGTGGTGTGCCTGCCGCAGACACTGGCCGCACCGCAGGCCTCGGGCAAGGATTGCGTGAGCCTGGTGGTGTCCGTGCCCAACAAGCCCGGCGCGGTACACGACATCCTGGTGCCGCTCAAGCAGCACGGCGTGTCCATGACCCGGTTCGAGTCGCGCCCTGCCCGCTCGGGCCAGTGGGAATACTATTTTTATATTGATGTGCAAGGTCACCCGTCGCAGCCGCATGTAGCAGCTGCGCTGCAGGACCTTCAGTCGTTGTGCGCGTTCTACAAGGTGCTGGGCACCTACCCCATAGGCGAATGATGTTTGAACAACTAGGTCTGATCGGTTGCGGCTTGATGGGCGGCTCGTTCGCCCTGGCCATGAAGCGGGCCGGGCTGGTCAAGCGCGTGGTCGGGTACAGCAAATCGCCCTCCACCACCGAGCGCGCCCGCCAGATGGGCGTGATCGACGTGGAGGCGCCCTCGGCGCTGCTGGCCGTATCCGGCGCGGACATCGTGCTGCTGGCCGTTCCAGTCTCGGCCACCGAAGCCACGCTCAAGGCCATCAAGCATCTGGTCACGGCCAACACGCTGATCATGGACGTGGGCTCGACCAAGCGTGACGTGGTGGACGCCGCGCGCCGGGTGCTGGGCGTGCACGTGGCGACGTTTGTGCCGGCCCACCCGGTCACGGGCAAGGAGGTTTCCGGCGTCGAACACGCTGACCCGGACCTGTATGCCGGCAAGCAGGTCATCCTCACGCCCATCGAACGGACCTTGACCGCCAAGCTCAAGCAGGCCGTGGACCTCTGGACGGGCTTGGGCTGCAAGGTCGTGCAGATGTCGCCCGATTCGCATGACGCGGCTTTCGCCTCGGTCAGCCACCTGCCGCACCTGATCGCCTTTGCGTTGATCAACGGCATTGCCGGCCAGCCCCATGGCAAGGATTTCCTGTCGCTGGCCGGCCCCGGCTTTCGCGACTTCACCCGCATCGCGGCAAGCGACCCCAAGGTCTGGCGCGACATCCTGCTGGCCAACCGCGAAGAGCTGCTGTCGCAGTCCCGCATCTTCCAGGACACACTGCAGGCCATGGAGCGCATGATCCAGAGCGGCAACGCCGACGCGCTTGAAAACGTCATCCACCAGGCCAGCACGGCCCGGGCCCACTGGCGCATGGGCGCCAACCCCAAAAAGTAATGTTCTCCACAGCGTTTCTGGACATCCCCCCTCTGGCCAGCGCGGGAGGCACGGTCACGCTGCCCGGCTCCAAGAGCATCTCCAACCGCGTGCTGCTGCTGGCAGCCCTGTGTCAGGGCACGACAGTGGTGCACGATCTGCTGGACTCCGATGACACGCGCGTCATGCTGGACGCGTTGCGCCAGCTGGGCTGCGACGTGGCGCAAGACGGCGCGATGGTGCGGATCACCGGCCTGGGCGGGCAGGCGCCCTCAGCACCGGCAAGGCTTTTCATGGGCAACGCCGGCACGGCCATGCGCCCGCTGACAGCCGCGCTCGCGGTACTGGGTGGCGATTTCGAATTGAGCGGCGTGCCGCGCATGCACGAGCGTCCTATCGGCGACCTGGTCGATGCACTACGCCAGTTGGGGTGCGACGTCCGGTATCTCGGCAACGAAGGCTTTCCTCCCCTGCACATCGGCCAGCCCGCGCTCACACTGGACGCGCCCATCCGTGTGCGCGGCGATGTGTCCAGCCAGTTCCTGACGGCCTTGTTGCTGGCGCTGCCGCTGGTCGCAAAGCGCGATGTGGTGATCGAAGTCTCTGGCGAGCTGATTTCGCGGCCCTACGTTGAAATCACCCTCAATCTGCTGGCGCGCTTTGGCATCGCAGTGCAACGCAGCGGCTGGGAACGTTTCACCATCCCTGCCGGCAGTACGTACCGCACCCCGGGCGACATCCATGTGGAAGCCGACGCCTCGTCGGCCAGCTACTTCATTGCGCTGGGCGCCCTTGCAGCCAGCCAGGGCTGCGTGCGGGTGCAGGGTGTGGGCGCGGGCTCCATCCAGGGCGACATCCGTTTCGTGGAAGCAGCCCAGGCCATGGGTGCCCACGTCACCAGCGGCCCGAACTGGCTGGAGGTCTCGCGCGGCGCCTGGCCCCTGAAGGCAATCGACCTGGACTGCAACCACATCCCCGACGCTGCCATGACACTGGCAGTCATGGCCCTGTTCGCCGACGGACCGACCACGTTGCGCAACATTGCCAGCTGGCGCGTCAAGGAAACCGACCGTATTGCCGCCATGACCGCCGAGTGCGCCAAGCTGGGCGCCACGGTCACCGAAGGCGCCGACTGGCTGCGCATCGCGCCGCCCGCGCGGTGGCAGGCCGCCAGCATCCACACCTATGACGACCACCGGGTCGCCATGTGCTTCTCGCTCGCGGCCTTCAATCCTGAAGGCGTCCCGGTCCGCATTGAAGACCCCAAATGCGTGGCCAAGACTTTCCCGGACTATTTCGAGGCGCTGTTCAGCGTGGTCACGCCCAGGCCGGGGCAAGTGCCTGTCATCTGCGTGGACGGGCCGACCGCCTCGGGCAAAGGCACGCTGGCCTCGTGCCTGGCCCAGCGGCTGGGCTACCACTACCTGGATTCCGGCGCGCTGTACCGCGTGACGGCGCTGGCCGCGCTGCAGGCCGGCCTGGCGCTGGACACCGCCAACGAAGAAGCCATCGCTGGGCTGGCAGCTCGGCTGCCGGTGCGCTTTACAGGCTCGCATGTGTTGCTGGACGGTCAGGACGTGACTGACGCCATCCGCACCGAAGAGGCCGGCATGAACGCCTCGCGCGTGTCCGTCCTGCCCTTGGTGCGAACAGCCCTGGTGGCACTGCAGCACGCGTTTCGCGAGCTTCCCGGGCTGGTGGCCGACGGGCGCGACATGGGCACGGTGATCTTCCCGCAGGCACCGCTGAAGGTGTACCTGACGGCCAGCGCGGCCCGCAGAGCCGAGCGCAGACATAAGCAGTTGATTTCAAAGGGTTTTTCGACTACACTCGACAGTCTTCGCCAGGATCTGGAGGCGCGCGACGCAAGGGATTCATCCCGCAGCGTAGCCCCTTTGAAGCCTGCCGCAGATGCCTTGCTGCTCGACAACTCTGACCAGACGATTGAAGAATCGGTGAATCAGGTGCTGACGTGGTGGCACGGCAAGCAGCCATTCAGGTCCGCCTGAGCGGCTGGCCCCGGCCCGCATTGCCCTTCTCGCGCGTCAGCGCCCCAGGTGGTGTGGTTCATCAACGCAACCCGCGGACCCGTCCGCAAAAACCGCCGTCCTCAGCCTTAAAAACAGCCGCCCTGAAGCGATTTTGCTTTTGCGCCTGGAAACCTGTGTGACGTGCAAGGAAACTCAATGTCTGAATCTTTTGCCGCCCTTTTTGAAGAATCGCTGCAGCGCCAGGAAATGCGCGCCGGCGAGGTCATTACCGCTGAAGTCGTGCGTATCGAGCACAGCTTCGTCGTGGTCAATGCCGGACTCAAGTCCGAGGCCTACGTGCCGATCGAAGAGTTCAAGAACGACAAGGGCGAGATCGAAGTCCAGGTGGGCGACTTCGTGTCGGTGGCCATCGACGCCATCGAAAACGGCTACGGCGACACCATCCTGTCGCGCGACAAGGCCAAGCGCCTGGCCTCCTGGATGAGCCTGGAAAAGGCCCTGGAATCCGGCGAATTCGTCACCGGCACCACCAGCGGCAAGGTCAAGGGCGGCCTGACCGTGCTGGTCAACGGCATCCGCGCCTTCCTGCCCGGCTCGCTGATCGACACGCGTCCCATCAAGGACCTGACGCCCTACGAAAACAAGACCCTGGAATTCAAGGTCATCAAGCTGGACCGCAAGCGCAACAACGTCGTGCTGTCGCGCCGTGCCGTGGTCGAGGCCTCGATGGGCGAAGAGCGCGCCAAGCTGATGGAAACGCTGAAGGAAGGCTCCGTGGTTCGGGGCGTCGTCAAGAACATCACAGAGTACGGTGCGTTCGTGGACCTCGGCGGCATCGACGGCCTGCTGCACATCACCGACATGGCCTGGCGCCGTGTCCGCCACCCGAGCGAAGTCGTTCAGGCTGGCCAGGAAATCACCGCCAAGATCCTCAAGTTCGACACCGAGAAGAACCGCGTGTCCCTGGGCTTGAAGCAGATGGGCGACGACCCCTGGATGGGCGTGAACCGCCGCTACCCGCAAGGCACGCGCATGTTCGGCAAGATCACCAACATCGCCGACTACGGCGCGTTCGTGGAACTGGAGCCCGGCATCGAAGGCCTGGTGCACGTGTCCGAGATGGACTGGACCAACAAGAACGTGGCCCCCAGCAAGATCGTTGCCCTGGGTGACGAAGTCGAGGTCATGGTCCTGGAAATCGACGAGGACAAGCGCCGCATCAGCCTGGGCATGAAGCAGTGCAAGGCCAACCCGTGGCAGGAATTCGCGCAGAACACCAAGCGCGGCGACCGCGTCAAGGGCCCGATCAAGTCGATCACCGACTTCGGCGTGTTCGTGGGCCTGGCTGCCGGCATCGACGGCCTGGTGCACCTGTCCGACCTGTCCTGGAACGAACCCGGCGAAGCCGCGGTGCGCAACTACAAGAAGGGCCAGGAAGTGGACGCCATCGTGCTGGCCGTGGACGTGGACCGCGAGCGCATCAGCCTGGGCATCAAGCAGCTGGACGGCGACCCGTTTGCCACCTTCACTTCGGTGCACGACAAGGGTGCCGTGGTGACCGGCAAGGTCAAGACGGTGGACCCCAAGGGCGCTGAAATCGACCTGGGTGAAGACATCATCGGCTACCTGCGCGCCAGCGAAATCTCCCGCGACCGCGTGGAAGATGCCCGCAACGTGCTCAAGGAAGGCGACGAAGTGTCCGCCGTGGTGGTCAACATTGACCGCAAGACGCGCAACATCCAGCTGTCGATCAAGGCCAAGGACATGGCCGACGAGCAAGGTGCGATGGCCAGCCTGAGCCAGCAGTCCGCGCGTGAAAACGCCGGCACGACCAGCCTGGGCGCCCTCCTGCGCGCCAAGCTGGACAACAACGAGTCCAAGTAAATTTGTGGGACAGACCACGCGCGGCGGCGCAGACCGCCGGCGTGCTCTGTCCCCAACTTGCTAGAACTCCATGACCCGATCAGACCTCGTAGAAGAACTGGCCGCGCGTTTCAGCCAGCTCACCCACCGCGATGCGGAATACGCCGTCAAGGCGATCCTGGACGCGATGAGTGATGCACTGGTGCGTGGGCACCGTATCGAGATCCGCGGTTTCGGCAGCTTTTCAATCAACCGCCGCCCGCCCCGCATGGGCCGCAACCCGCGCAGCGGCGAAAGCGTGCACATTCCTGAAAAGCGCGTCCCGCACTTCAAGCCCGGCAAGGCCCTGCGCGAAGCCGTGGACCGCCGCACCGCTGAATTGCAGGCATCCGACGGCAAGCCGGGCAGCTGACCCCGATAGAATCCCCTCGTCACTGAGGAGATGAATGAAATACCTCATGTGGCTGCTCAAGGCAGCCATTTTTTTTACCCTGTTCGCCTTCGCGCTGAACAACCAGCAGGACGCAACGGTGCACTTCTTCTTTGGTACCCAATGGCGTGCGCCGCTGGTACTCGTGGTGCTGACCGCCTTTACGCTGGGCCTGGCCGTGGGCGTCATGGGCATGGTGCCGCGCTGGTGGCGCCAACGCACAGCGGCGCACAAGGCCACAGTGGCCCCGAACGGCGCGCAAGCCGCGGCCACCTCGGACGACAGCCCGCCGGCGGCCCCCCATGGACTTTGACCTGAGCTGGATCCTGCTGGGGCTGCCGGTGGCATTCGTGCTGGGCTGGCTGGCTTCAAGGCTGGACTTGCGCCAGCTGCGCATTGAGAACCGCCAGGCGCCCAAGGCGTACTTCAAGGGCCTGAATTACCTGCTCAACGAACAGCAGGACCAGGCGATTGACGCGTTCATCGAGGCGGTGCAAAACGACCCCGACACTTCCGAGCTGCACTTTGCCCTGGGCAACCTGTTTCGCCGCCGCGGCGAGTACGAACGCGCGGTCCGCGTGCATGAACATCTGCTGTCGCGCGGCGACCTGAGCCGCGCCGACCGCGAGCGTGCCCAGCATGCATTGGCGCTGGACTTCCTGAAAGCCGGCCTGCTGGACCGCGCGGAGGAGGCCCTGCGCAAACTGGAGGGCACAGCCTTCGAAACGCAGGCACGCCTGGCGTTGCTGGCCATCTACGAACGCTCGCGCGACTGGGCCCAGGCCACCGACATCGCGCGCAGGCTGGAAACCGGCAGCGAAGGCACCTTCACGACCCGCATCGCCCATTACCTGTGCGAGCAGGCCGCCCAGGCCAGCGATGAAGCGGCCGAACCGTTGCTGCGCCAGGCCATGACGGTGGCGCCTGATGCGCCGCGCGCGCGCATGGAACTGGCCGCGATGCAGACCCGCGCAGGCGAGCACGACGCCGCCATGAAAACCCTGATGGGCCTGGCCAACCGGTCGCCGGCGTCCATCCCGCTGATGGCAGCGCGGCTGGCCGACGCCGCGATGACCAGCGGCCAGCAGGAACAGGTCATGCAGGTGCTGCAGACCAGCTATGAACTGCACCCGTCGCTGGATGTGCTGGATGCGATTGCCGCACTCGAAGCCGATCCCCAAGCGGCCCGCGCGTGGTACATGCGCCACCTGGAGCGCGAGCCCTCGCTGGTGGCCGCGTCGCGCTGGCTGGCCAGTGAAAAGCTGGAGCACGAGCAGGCCCACCCCTATGTCCAGAACGCGCTGGAGCATGCCGTGAAGCCCCTGCGCCGCTACCGCTGCGCGGCCTGCGGTTTTGAGGCCAAGCAGCATTTCTGGCAATGCCCCGGCTGCCAGGCCTGGGACAGCTACCCGGCCCGCCGGGTTGAAGAGCTATGAGCCATATATCCAAAGAAACCCTCGCCGCCGCCCGCGTTCTGGTGGTGGGTGACGCCATGCTGGACCGCTACTGGCACGGCGCCGTGGACCGCATTTCCCCCGAAGCACCCGTGCCCGTGGTGCGCGTCTCGCGCGAGGAAGAGCGCATCGGCGCCGCGGCCAACGTGGCCTACAACATCGCCACGCTGGGCGCCCAGGCCAGCTTCATTGGCGTGATCGGCGACGACGAGCCCGGGCGCAAGCTGGAGCATCTGATGCAAAGCACCGGCATCAGCACGCACCTGGCGCGCGACGCCGGCCTGCAAACCACGGTGAAGCTGCGCGTGATCGGCCGCCAGCAGCAGCTGTTGCGTCTGGACTTTGAAAGCGAACCCGACCACGAAGCGCTGGCCTCGCAGACCGAGGCTTTCGCGCGCCTGGCACCGGCCCATGACGCCGTACTGTTCTCCGACTACGGCAAGGGCGGCCTGGCCCACATCGCCACCATGATCAGCGCCGCGCGCGCCGCCGGCAAGCCGGTGCTGGTGGACCCCAAGGGCTCGGACTATTCACGTTATGCCGGCGCCAGCGTCATCACACCCAACCGGGCCGAGCTGCAGCAGGTGGTGGGCAGTTGGGGCAGTGAATCCGCGCTGCGCGACAAGGCCCAGGCCCTGCGCGAATCGCTGTCCCTGGGCGCCCTGCTCGTGACCCGCAGCGAAGAAGGCATGAGCCTCTTTGATGCGCAGGGTGAACTGCACGTCAAGGCCCAGGCGCGCGAGGTGTTTGACGTCACGGGTGCCGGGGACACGGTAATTGCCACTCTGGCCACCCTGGTGGCTGCGGGCCTGCCCCTGCGTGAGGCCATGCCGCTGGCCAACAAGGCGGGCGGCATCGTGGTGGGCAAATTCGGCACTGCCACGGTGTCCTATGAGGAGTTGTTTGCATGACAAGAGTAGTCGTCACCGGCGCGGCCGGCTTCATTGGCAGCAACATCGTGCGGGGCCTGAACGCCCGGGGCATCGACGACATCATTGCGGTGGACGACCTGACGCAGGGCGACAAATTCCGCAACCTGGCCGACCTGCGCATCGCGGACTATGTGGATGCCGACCTGTTCTACGACCTGTTTGCCGAAGGCGGCTTCGGCAAGGTCGAGGCGGTGTTCCATGAAGGCGCCTGCAGCGACACCATGGAAACCGACGGCAAGTACATGATGGACAACAACTACACGTTGTCCTGCGGCCTGTTCCATGCGTGCCGCCAGCGCGGCGTGCGGCTGCTGTACGCATCGTCCGCAGCCACCTATGGCGGCTCCGACACGTTCCGCGAAAGCCCCGAATTTGAAAAGCCGCTGAATGTCTATGGCTACAGCAAGCTGCTGTTTGACCAGCGCATGCGCCGCGAGCTGGGCGCGCAGTTCCAGGACGCTACCCACCAGGTAGCGGGCTTCCGGTACTTCAATGTGTACGGACCGCGCGAGCAGCACAAGGGCCGCATGGCCAGCGTGGCATTTCACCAGTTCAACCAGTTCCGCGCCGACGGCAAGGTCAAGCTGTTTGGTGACTACGGCGGCTATGGCGCAGGCGAGCAGCAGCGGGACTTTGTCTTCATCGACGACGTCGTGGCGGTCAACCTGTGGTTCTTTGACCATCCGCAAAAATCCGGCCTGTTCAATCTGGGCACCGGGCGCGCGCAACCGTTCAACGACGTGGCACTGGCCACCGTCAATGCGCTGCGCAGCGCACCGCCACTGGACCTTGCGGGCGCGGTGGCACAAGGCCTGATTGAATACGTGCCCTTCCCCGAAGCACTGAGGGGCAAGTACCAGTGCTATACCCAGGCCGACCTGAGCGCATTGCGCACCGCAGGCTGCGACCATGCGTTCGCGGATGTGCAAAGCGGTGTTTCTTCTTACATGAAGTCACTATTGAACTCTTGATTTGGTACTTTTGATTTATTAAACTCGCCCAGCCTGGCAATCGGGCCGGGTGTTTATTCAAATCAAGGAGGATTCCCATGTTCAAGAAACTGCTGGCCGTTGTGGCCTTGCTGTGTGCAGTCACTTCCCATGCCGCTGACGTCAACAAGGCCACCGAGGCCGAACTGGACGGCGTGCGCGGCATCGGCCCGGCCATGACCAAGCGCATCATGGACGAGCGCAAGAAAGGTGAATTCAAGGACTGGAACGACCTGATCACCCGCGTCCAGGGCATCGGCCCCGCCAACGCAGCGCGCTTCTCCAAGGAAGGCCTGACGGTCAAGGGCGAGGCCTTCAAGGCGGCTGCCGCGACGCCGGCCGACCAGGCCTCCAAGGCTGACAAGTCCGCCGGCAAGAAAGCCGACACGGCGAAGAACTGAGCCACCTCGCGCCAACGCAAAAGCCCGCAGCAGCGGGCTTTTTGCTTCTCGCGCGTGGGCGCGGCGCTTGCAGACTCAAACCAGCGCGATCAGGTCCGTCACCCCCACATCCACCCCGATCTGGCTCAGCAGCGTGGTCACCTGGCCACGGTGGTGGGTCTGGTGGTTGAAGAAATGCGTCATGGCCTGCCAGGCCGGGTGCTCACGCCACACGCCCCGCGTATTGGCATAGCGCATGGTGCGCAAGGGAAAGTCTTCAGGCATCTGCGCCAGCCAGGCTTCAATGGCCGCGTCCAGCCGTTCACGCCGGGCCTTGAGCGCAGCCCAGTCAGACTCCAGCACCGTGCCGTACGTGGCGCCCGACGGCAAGCTCAGCACACCGCCGCCCAAGGCGGCAAAGCCCTCGCCTTGGGCGTTGAAGCGCTGGAGCCACATGGTGTCGCCCCAGACCAGATGGTTCAGCGTGCCGTGGATGGAGCCAAAGAAGGCGCCATGGTCGTGCAGGCGTTGCGCCTCGGTGAGCCCGTCACACGCGCCGTACAGGCGTTCGTTGAACCAGGCGTTGTAGCGTGCCAGGAAGCGGTAGTTGTCAATGAAAGCGCTGTTCATGCGCACGATTGTCGGTAATTTGCCGCCGCACCGCCACGCCGGGCACCGCAGCACCAAACAGCGGCAACAAATCCGCCGTGCGCCGCTGTGCTTCGGCTTGCCCCAGGTCCTGCGCCAGCGTGTGCCCCGTCAGGCCGCGCCGTAGCCGCCGCCGCCTGGCGTGTGGATTTCAAACACATCGCCCGGCTTCATTTCAGCCTGGCCGATGTGGCCCAGTTCCTCGACGGTTCCGTTGCTGCGCACCACGCGGTTGATGCCCACCTGCCCTGGCTGGCCACCGGCCATGCCAAACGCGCCATGCTTGCGCCCGTTGGACAGGATGCTGGCCGTCATGTTCTCCAGGAAGCGCACGCGCCGCACGCCACCGTTGCCGCCCTGGTACTGCCCGGCACCGCCGGAGCCATGGCGGATTTCATAGCTGTCCAGCCGCACCGGGAAGCGGAACTCCAGCACCTCAGGGTCCGTCAGGCGCGAATTGGTCATGTGGGTCTGTACCACGCTCGTGCCGTGGAAGCCCTCCCCTGCGCCCGACCCGCCAGAGATGGTCTCGTAATACTGGTGCGACGCATTGCCGAAGGTGAAGTTGTTCATCGTGCACTGGCTAGCCGCCATCACGCCCAGGGCGCCGTACAGGCAATTGGTGATGCAGGTAGAAGTCTCCACATTGCCCGCCACCACCGAGGCCGGCGGGTTTGGGTTGAGCATGGAGCCCGGCGGAATGATCACCTTCAACGGCTTCAGGCAACCCGCATTCAGCGGAATGTCGTCGTCCACCAGCGTTCGGAACACGTACAGCACCGCCGCCATGCACACCGCCGTGGGCGCGTTGAAGTTGTTGGTCTGCTGTGGCGATGTGCCGGTGAAGTCGATTTCGGCGCTGCGCTGGGCTGTGTTCACCCGGATCGCCACCTGGATCTGCGCGCCGTTGTCCAGCGGCAGCGCAAACGCACCGTCCTTCAGCCGTGTGATGACACGGCGCACCGATTCCTCGGCGTTGTCCTGCACATGGCCCATATAGGCCTGCACCACGTCCAGGCCAAACTGGTCCGCCATCTTGCGCAGTTCCTGCACGCCCTTTTCATTGGCGGCAATCTGTGCCTTCAGGTCGGCCATGTTCTGCTGCGGGTTGCGGCTGGGGTATTGCCCGCTTTGCAGCAGCGCCACCATCTCGGCCTCGCGCAACACGCCCTGGTCCACCAGCTTGACGTTGTTGATCTGAACGCCCTCTTCCTCGATGCGCGTGGAAAACGGCGGCATCGAGCCGGGCGTGGTACCGCCGATGTCGGCATGGTGGCCGCGGCTGCCCACGTAGAACAACGGCTTGTCGTGCGCCGCGGCACCCAGGTAAACGGGCGTGATGACGGTCACGTCCGGCAGGTGCGTGCCGCCGTGGTAGGGGTCATTCAACACATAGACATCGCCTGGCTGCATCTTGCCTGCGTTCTCGCGGATCACGGTCTTGATGCTCTCGCCCATGGAACCCAGGTGCACCGGCATGTGCGGTGCGTTGGCGATCAGGTTGCCGTCGGTGTCAAACAGCGCGCAGCTGAAGTCCAGCCGCTCTTTGATGTTGACGGAGTAGGCCGTGTTCTGCAGCTGCAGGCCCATCTGTTCGGCAATGTTCATGAACAGGTTGTTGAACACCTCCAGCAGGACCGGGTCCACCGTGGTGCCCACGGCAAACTTCACGGCCCGCGGAATGCGACGGTCCAGCACCAGATGGTCCAAGGCGGTTAGCTCCGCCTCCCAGCCGGGCTCCACCACGGTGGTGGCGTTCTTTTCGGCAATGATGGCCGGGCCCGGCACCACGTCGCCGGGCCGCAGGTCCTCACGCACCACCAGCGCGGCGTCATGCCACTGGCCACCCGAATACATGCGCACGGCTTCGCGGCGTGGCACTTCGCGCGGCTCGTGGGTGTCGTGGCGCGGCTCGGCAGGCGCGTCGCCAGCCACCACGGCCTCGACGGACACCGCCTCCACCACCAGCCGCTTGCCCTGCATCAGGAAGGAAAAACGCTGGCGGTACGCCGATTCAAAGCCCGCCTTGATGGTGGCCAGGTCGCCAAACGGCACGACCAGGGCCGAGTCGCTGCCCTCATACCGCACATGCACGCGGTGATGCACCTTGACCGTGCCGGCATTCACCTGCTGGCGCTCCAGCTCTGCCTGGGCGGCCGCGCCCAGGGCGTCCAGCTTCTCGGCCACCAGCGGCAGCGACGCCGCCGCCAGCGGCATTTCCACCGCCTGCTCGCGGATCACGTTCTGGTCAGCCAGCCCCATGCCATAGGCACTGAGCACACCGGCCAGCGGGTGCACGAACACGCGCGTCATGCCCAGGGCATCAGCCACCAGGCAGGCATGCTGACCACCCGCACCACCAAAGCACTGCAGCGTGTAGCGCGTCACGTCATAGCCGCGCGCCACCGATATCTTCTTGATGGCATTGGCCATCTGCTGCACGGCGATGTTGATGAAGCCTTCGGCCACCACTTCGGCGCTGCGCCCCGTCTTGCCGGCCAGCTCGTTGAACTTCGCCTCCACCGCCTCGAAGCTCAGGGCCTCGTCGGCATTCGGGCCGAACACCTTGGGGAAGTAACGCGGCTGGATCTTGCCCGTCATCACGTTCGCGTCGGTCACGGCCAGCGGGCCGCCACGGCGGTAGCTGGCCGGGCCGGGGTTGGCGCCGGCGCTCTCGGGCCCCACGCGAAAGCGCGCGCCGTCAAATTCGAGGATGGAGCCGCCGCCCGCCGCCACGGTGTGGATGCTCATCATCGGCGCGCGCATGCGCACGCCAGCCACCTGGGTCTCGAACTCGCGCTCGAACTCACCGGCATAGTGGCTCACATCCGTGGAGGTACCGCCCATGTCAAAGCCGATCACCTTCACGTCATGCCCCGCCACCGCCGCCGAAGACTTGCCAAAGGCCAGCTCCGCTGTCCTGGCCATGCCCACGATGCCGCCAGCCGGGCCGGACAGGATGGCGTCCTTGCCCTGGAAAGCGTGCGCATCGGTCAGACCGCCGGACGATTGCATGAAGAACAGCTTGACGCCCGGCATCTCGCCGGCCACCTGCTCCACGTAGCGGCGCAGGATGGGCGACAGGTACGCATCCACCACCGTCGTGTCGCCGCGGCTCACGAACTTCATCATCGGGCTGGTCTCAAAGCTGGTGCTGACCTGGGTGAAGCCCGTCTCTTTGGCAATGCGTTTGGCAGCCAGTTCATGCTCCGTATAGCGGTAGCCGTGCATGAACACGATGGCCACGCTGCGCAGGCCGCGGCCATAGGCGGCCAGCAGGTCGCCGCGCAGCGATGCCTCGTCCAGCGGCTGCAGCACCTCACCCTGCGCACCCAGTCGCTCCTGCGCCTCGATCACCTCGGTGTACAGCAGCTCGGGCAGCATGATGTTGCGGTCGAACAGGCGCGGGCGGTTCTGGTAGGCAATGCGCAGCGCGTCACGGAAGCCGCGCGTAGTGACCAGCAGCGTGGGCTCGCCCTTGCGCTCCAGCAGCGCATTGGTGGCCACCGTGGTGCCCATCTTCACGCACTCCACCACCTCGGGCGTGACCGGCTCGCCGCGCTTCAAACCCAGCAGGTGGCGGATGCCGGCCACGGCAGCGTCCTTGTACTGCTCGGGGTTCTCGCTGAGCAGCTTGTGCGTGATCAACGTGCCGTCGGGCCGCTTGGCCACGATGTCGGTGAAAGTGCCGCCGCGATCAATCCAGAATTGCCAGCGGCTTGAACCCGGAACGGAATGAGAGTCTTGCATGGTGCGTGAGGTTAACGTTGGATGTAGTACGGCACGAAAATATTGTTGGCCTCGTTCCCGACAGATCGTACCCATTCGCGGGAGAATTTCTCGCCCATGCGCTTGAGTTCAGCCTCGAAGTCGGCCGGGATGCGATCCACCTTCATGCCCCTGGCTTTCAGCTCGCCGGTCGAATCGGCGGCAACGCCCCGGCTCAGGGCCCAGCCGCGCGCCTCGGCCTCTTGCGCGGACTTCAGCACGGCCTGCTGCACGACGGGCTTCAGGGCGTCAAATGCCTTGAGGTTCACAAAAACAATGTTCTTGGGGAACCAGGCATTGATTTCGTAGTAATGCCTGATCTGGCCCCAGACCTGGTTTTCCACGCCGGTCACGGCGGACGTGATCATGTTGTCCAT
Source organism: Pseudomonadota bacterium (assembly GCA_020161775.1). Lineage (GTDB taxonomy): Bacteria > Pseudomonadota > Gammaproteobacteria > Burkholderiales > Burkholderiaceae_C > RAM1. The sequence goes on along the minus strand of JAIUOW010000020.1, from coordinate 53,861 downwards.
CTTGCCGCTGGCCAACGCCTTGTTGACTTCCACCATGGGCACGTCCACCGGCGTGGCGCCCAGCATCTCGGCAATGCGGATGGTGGACTGGTTGTAGGTGCGCATGCGCGTGCCACGGAAGTCGGCCGACGAACGCACCGGCGCGCCGGCGTACAGCCCCTGTGGCGGCCACGGCACCGCATACAACGCCTTCAGGCCGCGCTGCGCGAAATGCTTGTCGATCAGCGGGCGCTGCAGGTCCCACATGCGCTTGGCGTCCTCATAGCTGCTCACCACGAACGGAATGGCGTCGGCCCCGGCGATGGGAATCTCCTTGACCATGCTGGTCATGATGGTCTCGCCAGCCTCGGCCTTGCCGTCCTGCACCGCCTGGCGGATCTCGTTGAGCTTGAACAGCTCGTTGTTGGGCTTCACGTCTATGCGCAGCGCACCGGCGCTGGCCTGCTCCACATCTTTGGCGAACTGCATGACGTTCTGCGTGTGGAACGACTCGGCGCGGTAGCCGGTGGCGAGCTTCCAGTTCGTCTGGGCGTGCAGCATCGGGGCGTGACTCAGCGCGGCCGCTGCGAGCGCGGCAATCAGCAAGACCTTCATGGTGAACTCCTGGTGGGGTGGAGTGGCTCAACCCTGCATCTGGCGTGGCAGCCACAAGACCACGTCAGGGAAGAAGTAGGTCGCGATCACGGCCGCGATCATCAGGAAGAACAGCGGCATGGCGGTGCGGGCGATCCAGGTCACCTCGCGTTTGGTCAGGCCCTGCAGCACGAACAGGTTGAACCCCACCGGTGGCGTGATCTGCGCCATCTCGACCACCAGCACGATGAAGATGCCGAACCAGATCAGGTCAAAGCCGGCGGCCTCGACCGTTGGCAACAGCACCGCAATCGTCAGCACCACCATGGAGATGCCATCCAGGAAGCAGCCCAGGATGATGAAGAACACAATCAGCAGCAGCATCAGCGAAAACGGCGACAGGTGCAGCGCGCCAATGAATTCCGCCAGGTGCCGCGGCAGGCCGATGAAGCCCATGGCCAGCGTCAGGAACGCGGCGCCGGCCAGGATCAGCCCGATCATGCAGTACACGCGGCAGGCGGCCACCAGTCCGTCCTTGAAGCGCGCCCAGTCCAGCGACCCCTCAATTTTGGCCAGCAGCAGCGCACCGCCCACGCCCAACGCCGCGGCTTCGGTGGCGGTGGCAATGCCGCTGTAGATGCCGCCCAGCACCAGGGCGATCAGCGACACCACCGGGATCAAATGGCGCGAGGCAAACACCTTCTGGCCAAAGCTCATGGCCTGATCGGCCGCCGGCACCTTGTCCTTGTTGAACAGGGCCCAGACGATGATGTAGCCCATGAACAGCGCCGCCAGCAGCAGCCCCGGAATCACGCCCGCCAGGAACAGCTTGGCAATCGACACATTGGCCGCCACGCCGTACACGATCATGATGATGGACGGCGGGATCAGCAGGCCCAGCGTGCCGGCACCCGCCAAGGTGCCGATGGAAATGTCGTCCGGGTAACCGCGCTTTTTCAGCTCGGGCAGGGTGATCTTGCCGATGGTCGCGCAGGTGGCGGCGCTGGAGCCCGAGATGGCCGCAAAGATGGTGCAGCCCACCACGTTGGTGTGCAGCAGCCGGCCCGGCAGGCGGTCCAGCCAGGGCGCCAGGCCCTTGAACATGTCGTCGCTCAGCTTGCTGCGAAACAGGATTTCGCCCATCCACAGGAAAAGCGGCAAGGCCGTGAGCGTCCAGCTGGAGGTGGAACCCCAGATGGTCAGCATCATGCTGTCGCCCACCGGCCGGGAGGTAAACAGTTCCATGCCGATCAGCGCCACCGCCAGCAGCGACAAGCCGATCCACAGGCCCGAGCCCAGCACCGCAAACAGCAGCACGATCAGGGCGAATGCAATCACGACGTCCATGATGTTGTTCTTTCGCTTTTATTCAACATGGGCCGCATCACCGGCCACGCCAATGAAGCTGCCACCGCGCCAGCGCTCTATGAGTGCATGGCCAAATGACAAGGCAAAGCCAATGCAGCCCAGCGCCATGGCGATCTGGGGAATCCACAGGGGCGAGGCATCCGCTGCGGGCGAGATGTCATGGGTGGCATACGACACCCAGACCAGTCGCCCCGCATACCAGGCGAGGTACACCGCCACGCCAAAGGCCGCCGCCAGGCACCACCATTCCAGCGCGCCACGCAACCGGGTGGGCACCTTGTCCAGCAGCAGCGTCACGCGGATGTGGTCGCCATGCTGGAGCGTGCCGGGCAAGGCCAGGAACAGCGCCGCCGCAATCGCGTAGCCGGCATAGGCGTCCAGCCCCGGGATATCCCAATGGACTTCACGGGCCACCACCCCCAGCAGGACGATGCCAAAGGCCGCCACCATGGCCACGCAGGCCAGCAGCATGAGCAGCTTGTAGAAATTGAGGACGAGTTTGGCCACCGCACGCTCCTGGTTCGGACTGACTTGAGGGAAGGGGGAAAAGCGGCGGAAGGCCGAAGAAGCAAGGTGCTTCCCGCCGCAGGAGACAACCGGGGCGGCTTACGGCTTGCGGTAAGCGTCGATCACGCCCTGGCCTTCGGCGCCAGCGGTCTTGAGCCATTCAGCGGTCATGGTCTCGCCGATGTCGGCCAGCACCTTCTTCACCGCGTCAGACGGCGCGGCAATCGTCATGCCCTTGGCGCCGAGCTCCTTGATGTATTCACTGTCCAGCCGTTCGCTGGTGGCCCAGCCGCGCGCTTCGGCTGCGGCGGCGGCCTTGAGCACCGCCTCCTGCGTGGGCTTGTCCAACGCGTCAAAGGCCTTCTGGCTCACCACCGTGGCATTGCGCGGCAGCCAGGCACTGACCGGATAGAAATACTTCACCTGCTCGTGCAGCTTGCTTTCCACGCCGCTCGCGCTGGAGGTCAGGAAGTTCTGCACGCCGCCGGTGGCCAGGGCCTGGCCCAGCTCCGCCAGCTGGATGGTCACGGGCTGCGCCTTGAGCAGCTGCGCGATGCGGGTGGTGGCGGGGTTGTAGGCGCGCATCTTGGTACCCGCAAAATCCGCCGGCGCATTGATGGGCTTGAGCGAATACAGCGACTGGCCCGGCCACGGCACGGTGAACAGCACCTTCATGCCCTGGGATGCCAGCAGCTTGTCCTGCGCGGGCTTGGCGGCCTGGTACAGGCGCTTGGCGTCGGCGTAGCCGGTGGCCAGGAACGGAATGGAGTCCACGCCGAACAGCGGGTTCTCGTTGGCCGCGCCCGACAGGATGAACTCAGCGGCGGGCACCTGGCCCGTCTGCACGGCGCGCTTGATCTCGTTGGCCTTGTACAGCGAGCCCCCCGGATGCAGCGTGATCTTGAGCTTGCCGCCGGTGAGCTGGTCCACCTCGGTGGCGAACTGCTGCACGTTCTGCGTCTGGAAGCTGTTGGCGCTGTAGCCCGTGGGCAGGTCCCACTTGGTCTGCGCCGTCGCGCTGGCTGCGACCATCAGGGCGGTCAGGCAGAACATGAGTTTCTTCATCGTTGGCTCCTTGAGTTAAAAGCTGGCAAGCTGGGTGTTGAGAAGATCGGTGATCAGCATCGCGCCAGGCGCGTGGGTGATGCAGAACGCGGGGCGGGCCTGGCGGATTGCGGCCTGCGGCGTGACGCCGCAGGCCCAGAACACCGGCAGTTCATCGGGCATCACCTCCACCGCGTCGCCATAGTCGGGCTGCTGCAGGTCGGCGATGCCGATCAGGGACGGGTCGCCGATGTGCACCGGCGCGCCATGCACGTCAGGAAAGCGGGAGGTCACCTGCACCGCGCGGATCACGGCGGCGGCCTTCATGGGCCGCATGGACACGACCATGGGGCCGTGGAACACACCGGCGGGCTGGGTGGCGATATTGGTGCGGTACATGGCCACGTTGCGGCCCTGCTGCACATGGCGCAGCGGCAACCCGGCATCCATCAGCGCCTGCTCGAAGCTGAACGAGCAGCCGATGACGAAGGTCACCAGGTCGTTGCGCCACAGCGCGGTGATGTCGCACGGCTCCTCCACCAGCTCGCCATCGCGCCACACGCGGTAGCGCGGCACGTCGGTGCAGATGTTGATGTCACGCCCCAGCGTGGGCAGCAGCGCGTGGCCGGGCTCCGATACAGCCAGCAGCGGACAGGGCTTGGGGTTGCGCTGGCAGTAGCGCAGGAAATCATTGGCCTGGGCCTCCGGCAGGATCACCACGTTGCCCTGCACATGCTCGTCGGCCAGACCGCTGGTGTGGTGCGTCCACACGCCCTGGCGGATCAGCCCGCGTACATGGGCCGCGTTCTGCGTGCCTTCGCGGCCAAACACCGCCTGCGCCAAATCCAGAGCTGATCCCACCGCACGTCCTTTGATTCAAATCATGTCAATTGCATGACGATGGGCGGATTGTAGTGGGCACTCAGGGCTTGTTCAAATTCAAAATTTTTCGCTTAGATCATCGATTTTTTCGCTGAACCTTTTTGGTGCCGGATTTTGCGTCGATGAACGCGAACGCCGACTTGATGACCGTCTCCACCGTGTGCGAGCTGGGGTCATTGCGGTAGCTGGCGTGAATGGGCAAGGGCTGCAGCGCGGTGTCGCAGGGCAGCAGCTTCAGGTTGGGAAAGGCCAGCAGCCGCTGCACCGCGCGGCGCGGCAGCGTGGCCACGCCAAAGCCGCCCTGCACCAGCTGCACCATGGCGGAGATCGACGAAATCGTGTGCACCCGTTTGGGTTCCACGCCCGCCTGGCGAAACAGGTCCACCAGCGCCACATGAGGCAGCGAGCCGCGCTGGAACGTCAGGATTTCCTGCTCGCCCAGCTCCGCCAGGGTGTAGCGGCGCTTGCGGTGCAGCTGCGCATTGCCCATGAACACCATCTCCATGGGCGGCAGCGCCCGGCTGCGCACGCCATCGGCCGACGCGGGCAGCGCGGCGAACACCAGGTCCTGCGTGCCGCGCTGCACCTGCTCCACCAGGATGGGCGTGGTTTCCACCGTCAGCTCCAGCTCCAGCGCCGGGTGGTCGGCGCGCAGCTTTTCGATCCACGGGATAAGCCATGAGTGCAGCACCGATTCAATCGCGCCAATGCGCATGGACACGGCCATCGGCGCGCCCGAACCCATTTCGGCCTTGACCTCGCGCTGCAGCTCCAGCAGGCGCTGGGCATAGGTGAAGAATCGCGTGCCCGCAATCGTCAGGCGAAACTGCTTGTCGCGCCGGTCCAGCAGCAGCACGCCCAGCTCTTCTTCCAGCGCAGCGATGCGGCTGGACATGGCCGACTGCGTGAGAAACAGCTTCTCGGCCGCGCGCGTCACGCTCTTGAGCGACGCAACCCAGTAAAACGCCTCCACAAAACGCAGATTCATGCCGGCTCCTGTGGCAACGCAGCGAAGGGTTGGAGCGCCGGCAGGTCACGCAGTGACAGCACCTGCAGCGCCGTCGCGTCACGGATCTGCTGCGCGTACGGCGGCATGTTGGTGCATTCCAGCACCACCGTGCGCAGCTGCGGCGCGCGGGCCTTGAGCGCCAGCGCGGCAGCCACCACGTCGGCGCCCGCGCGCTGCAGGTCCATCTGCTCGCGGTTGCCCAGGATGGCCGTGGCAAATTCACCCTGCGGGTCCACGCCCTGCACCAGCACATCCTTCACGCGGTCGCGCAGCACACCGGCGCTGCGCAGGTGCTCTTCACCCAGCGCGGCGGCACTGATGGTCAGCACCCCCACCTGGGCCTCCTCCTTGAGCAGGCGCGGCAACAGCAGCAGGCTGGACGTGAGCACTGGCACCTTGCACGCGGCCTGTAGTTCTTTTTGCAACAGCACCAGAAAGCCGCAGCTGGTGGTGATGGCCGCCACGCCCGATTTTTCCAGGTGGCGCACCACGGAAATGAACGCGGGCGTGACGCGCCCGGCGCGCAGCCCCTTGGCGGAGCGCACCACCTTGTCGGGCCAGATGCCGCGGACCACGTTGAAATTGACCGGTACACCCCAGGTGGCCGCATGGCCCACGTCGCCCGGCGGCCGGGGAAAGCGCGTGTCCAGCATGACGATGCCCAGCACCGGCCTGGCCGGCGCAGGCGCCTGTGTGACAGCCCTCGGGGGAAATACCGTAGCGGCTGGCCCGCTATTTGCATTTATGCTGGCGCTCTCGTTCATCCACCTCATTGTCCCGGAGAGACCATGAAATACAAACTCGGACTGATGGCCGCCGCCTTGACCCTGGGCGCATCGGCCTTCGCGCAAACCAAGTGGGATCTGCCCGCAGCCTACCCGGCCACCAATTTCCACACCGAAAACCTCGTTCAGTTTGCCAACGACGTGGACAAGGCCACCGGCGGCAAGCTCAAGATCACGGTGCACCCCAATGCCGCGCTGTTCAAGGCCCCCGAGATCAAGCGCGCCGTGCAAGGCGGCCAGGCCCAGATCGGCGAGGTGCTGCTGGTGAACTTCCAGAACGAATGGCAGCTCTTTGGCGCCGACGGCATCCCGTTCCTGGCTGACAGCTACGACGCGGCGGTCAAGCTGTGGAAAGCGCAAAAGCCGTTCATGGACAAGAAGCTGGCCGCCGACGGCATGATGGCCCTGTACGCCGTGCCGTGGCCCCCCCAAGGCATCTACGTCAAGAAGCCCATCAACAGCGCAGCCGACCTCAAGAGCGTGAAGTGGCGCGCCTACAGCCCCGCCACCGCGCGCATCGCCGAGCTGGTGGGGGCCCAGCCCGTGACCGTGCAGGCCGCCGAGCTGTCGCAGGCCATGGCCACGGGCGTGATCGAAAGCTACATGTCCTCGGGCTCCACCGGCTTTGACTCCAAGACCTACGAGCACATCAAGTACTGGTACGACACCCAGGCCTGGCTGCCCAAGAACGCCGTGCTGGTCAACAAGAAGGCTTTCGACGCGCTGGACAAGCCCACGCAGGACGCCCTGCTCAAGGCTGGCGCCGACGCCGAAGCCCGCGGACTGGCCGCCAGCAAGAAGGCCAACGGCGACACGCTGGACAAGCTCAAGGCCGCCGGCATGAACATCCTGCCGCCCTCGGCGACGCTGAAGGCCGACATGAAGAAAGTCGGCGACGTGATGCTCAAGGAATGGCTGGACAAGGCCGGCCCCGAAGGCCAGCAACTGGTTGACGCCTTCCGCAAGTAAGCACCGATGCGCAAGTTTCTCGATGCGCTGTACCTGAGCGCCGCCGCCCTGGCGGCGCTTTTCATGGTGGGCCTGCTGGTCATGGTGCTGCTGTCCATCGTCAGCCGGCAACTGCAGTTCCACGTGCCGGGCACGGATGCCTATGCGGGCTACTTCATGGCGGCCAGCGGCTTCCTGGCGCTGGCCCATACCCTCAAGCGTGGCGAGCACATCCGCGTCACGCTGGTCATCAATGCACTGAAGGGCCGATGGAAACGCGGCCTGGAGGTCTGGGCGCTGGGCGCGGCCACGCTGCTGGCCCTGCTGTTTGCGTTCTACAGCGTGCGTCTGTCCTGGCAGTCCTACAGCTTTCACGACATCTCCACGTCCAGTGACGCCACGCCCCTGTGGATACCGCAGCTCGCCATGGCGCTGGGCACCGTCATCCTGGCCATCGCATTCGTGGACGAGCTCGTGCTGGAGCTGCGCGGACGCCGCGTGACTGTGGAAACAGGCGAGGCCCTGCGCAATGAGTGACCTCGCCATCACGGGCCTGCTGGTCCTGTCCCTGTTCCTGATCCTGGGCAGCGGCGTGTGGATCGGGCTCACGCTGTCGGGCGTGGCCTGGATCGGCATGCAGCTGTTCAGTTCGCGCCCGGCGGGCGATGCCATGGCCGTGACCATCTGGGGCTCGGCCTCCAGCTGGACGCTCACGGCGTTGCCGCTGTTTGTGTGGATGGGCGAAATCCTGTTTCGCACCCGGCTGAGCAACGACATGTTCAAGGGCCTGGCGCCGTGGATGCAAAGCCTGCCTGGGCGGCTGCTGCATACCAACGTGGCGGGCTGCACCATCTTTGCGGCCGTGTCGGGCTCCAGCGCTGCCACCTGCGCCACCATCGGCAAGATGACGCTGCCCGAGCTCAGCCGGCGCGGCTACCCGGAGCACATGATCGTCGGCACGCTGGCCGGCGCCAGCACCCTGGGCCTGCTCATCCCGCCATCCATCATCATGATCGTGTACGGCGTGACGGCGGAAGTGTCGATCGCCCGGCTGTTCATTGCAGGCGTGTTGCCAGGGCTGATGCTGGCACTGCTGTTCTCGGGCTACATCGCGGCTTGGGCCCTGGTCAATCCCGGCAAGATACCGGCCGCGGACAAAACGCTGAGCTTCATGCAGAAGCTGGCTGAGTCGCGCAGCCTGATCCCGGTGGTGCTGCTGATCTCCGCCGTGCTGGGCTCCATCTACACCGGCATCGCCACGGCCACCGAGGCTGCCGCGGTGGGCGTGGTGGGTTCGCTCATCATCTCGGGGGTACAGGGCTCGCTCAGCTGGCAGTCATTCAAGGACTCGCTCATGGGCGCCACGCGCCTGTACTGCATGATCGCGCTGATCCTGGCCGGGGCGGCGTTCCTGACGCTAAGCATGGGCTACATCGGGCTGCCACGCCACCTGGCGGAATGGATCGCGTCGCTGGGCCTCACGCAAGGCCAGCTGATTGCGGCGCTGGCGGTGTTCTTCATCATCCTGGGCTGCTTCCTGGACGGCATTTCCATGGTGGTGCTGACCATGGGCGTGATCATGCCCACGGTGGCGAAGGCCGGCATTGACCCGATCTGGTTCGGCATCTTCATCGTGCTGGTGGTCGAGATGGCGCAGATCACACCACCCGTGGGCTTCAACCTGTTCGTGCTGCAAGGCATGACCGGGCGCGAGCTGACCTGGATCGCCAAGGTCACCGTCCCCATGTTCCTGCTGATGTGCGTAGGCGTGCTGCTGATCTACATATTCCCCGGCATCGTGACCTGGTTGCCCCAGCAGATGATGAAGTGATGTTGAGCGTATTGGCCATCTGCGTCGGCGCCTGCGTGGGCGCACTCGGCCGCTGGGGTCTCTCGCTGTGGCTGAACCCTGGGGCGTTGATCCCCTGGGGTACGCTGGCGGCCAACCTCGTCGGCGGTTATCTGGTCGGCATCTGTGTTGCCATCTTCCACGCCCTGCCCCAGATCGACCCGGTGTGGCGCCTGGCGCTGGTCACCGGGTTCCTGGGCGCACTCACCACGTTTTCGACGTTCAGCGCCGAGGTGGTGGGCATGCTGATGCAGCAACGCTACCTGCTGGCCATGGGCACTGCGTTGCTACACTTCGCGGGCTCCCTGGTATTGACTGTGGCCGGCATGCGGTCCGCAGGGTACCTGCTGGCCCTGCGCGGAGGTTGAGTGAAGACAGTGTTGTTCCTGCTGTGCCTGGGGTGCACCCAGGCGCTGGCGCAGACCCCGCCCAACTGGTTCACCGTGCTGGGCGACCGGGCCGACCCCAGCCTGAACACCATTGAAGTGGACCCGGCACCGCTGGACATCCATGGCGCGGAACGAACACTGGGCGTGCGCGTGAGCCGGTCCGCCCCGCGCACCAGCTGGGACGGCGTGCCCTACCGGTCTTACTACGCCACGGTGCTGTTCAACTGCACCGATGGCAAGGCGCACTACCTGTCGCTGACCTTCTACAACCAGCCCCTGTGGAAAGGCCCGCCGCACCAGACCTCCACTTATTCCCGCGACAACCCGCGTCCCATGCTGTTCCTGGACGTGGAGCCCAACCCGACGCAGCGCATCATCAAGGCGGCCTGCGCCTGACAGGCCTCAACGCTGCGTGCGCGGCACGCCGCACACCAGCGCACCAGGGTCGTTGGCCGGCACGGCGCGGTCGTTCTTGGCCTGGGCCACGTCCATGTCGCGTGGCAGGGTCACGCCGTTTTTCACCGCCAGGATTTCGGCCATGACGCTCACCGCGATTTCGGGTGGGGTCTTGCTGCCGATGTAGATGCCAATGGGCCCGCGCAGGCGCTTGAGGTCCTGCTCGGTCTGGTCAAAGTGCTCGGCCATTCGGGCATGGCGGGCGTCGTTGTTGCGGCGGCTGCCAATCGCGCCCACGTAGAACGCGTCGGTCTTCAGCGCCTCCAGCAGCGCCAGGTCGTCCAGCTTGGGGTCGTGTGTCAACGCCACCACGCAGCTGCGCCGGTCGGGTTTGAAGGCGGCCACCACGTCGTCGGGCATGTCGGCCACCACCTTGGCACCGGCCACGCTCCAGGCGCCGCGGTATTCCTCGCGCGGGTCGCACACCGTCACCGCAAAGCCACTGAACAGCGCCATGGTGGCCAGGTATTCGGTGAGCTGCCCCGCGCCGATCAGCAGCATGCGGTATTCCGGGCCAAAGGTATTGACCAGTGCTGTGTCAGACACGGTCAGCTCTTCAGGCGCAGACGCCTGTGCCAGCGTGACCGCGCCATCGGCCAGCCGCACCGTTCGCTGCATGAGCTGGCCATCTTCCAGTGCCATCACCAGCGCCGCCAGCTGGGCCGCGTCGGGGTCGTATTCCAGCAGCAGCTCCAGCGTGCCGCCGCAGGGCAGGCCAAAGCGGTGGGCTTCGTCGGCGCTGATGCCGTACTTCACAAAGCCCGGCGCGCCGCTGGGGATGTGCCTGTCCTCGCCCTGGCCTGAATAGGCTTGCGTGAAGCGGTAGATCAGGTCGTCTTCAATGCAGCCCCCCGAGACCGACCCCACGACAGCGCCCGTCTCGCTGAGCGCCATGATCGAGCCGATGGGCCGGGGCGAGCTGCCCCAGGTGCGCACCACCGTGGCCAGCAGCGCGCGCTGACCGGCTGCGCGCCAGTCGCGCAGCGTGCGCAGCACCATGACGTCCAGGTTTTCCATGGCGGCTCCTTTCGTGCAGGGGTCAGCGCAACAGTCAGCGCAACAGCCAGATGGCAGCCAGCACCACCACGGCGCCGGCCACCCAGGCCCAGGCCGGGACGCCGCCGCCTGTGCCAGGTCCGGGTGCCGCTGCGGGGGCAGGCGCTGCCGCGGCATAGGCGCCCGGGTGCTGGCGCTGCATCTCTTCGTCAAACCGCTTGAAGAAATCCTCGGCCATGGACTTGGCCACACCGTCAATCAGGCGCTGGCCCATCTGTGCGATCTTGCCCCCCACCGAGGCATGCACGCTGTAGCTGAGCACGCAGCCCTGGCCTTCTTCGGGCGGCGACAGCCTGACCTGCGAATTGCCCTTGCCAAAGCCGGCCGCGCCACCCTGCCCGTCAAAGGTGATGGTGTAGCTGTTGGGCGGGTTGATGTCCGACAGCGTGATCTTGCCGTTGAACTTGGCCGACACCGGGCCGATCTTCACGGCCACGCCCACGGCGTACTGGTTGTCGCCCGTGGGCTCAACCTTGTCGCAGCCGGGGATGCAGACCTTGAGCACATCGGGATTGTTCAGCGCGTCCCAGGCTTGTTGCTGGGTGATGGCCAGCGCGCGGCTTCCTTGCATTTCCATGGTGTTGTTCTTTCTGTCAGTTTTTCATCAGAGCGGCCAGACTGCCCGCCAGTTCCTCAAGCCTGGTGATGTTGTGCACCGCCAGCATGCCATGGGCATGGCGGTGCAGCACGGCCGCCCCGCGCGCCAACGGTGAATAGCCGTCAAAGCGCAGCAGTGGATTGAGCCACAGCAGGCGGCGGCAACGCCGGCGCAGCCAGGCCAGCTCGGCATCCAGTGCAGCGGGCTCGCCGGTGTCCAGCCCGTCGCTGATCACCAGCACCAGCGTGCGCCGGCCCACCAGCCGGCGCGCGTGCTGCTGGCGCAACGTGGCCAGCGATTCGCCCAAACGGGTGCCACCGGCAAAGTCGTCGATCAGCGCGCTGGCCGCCGCCAGCATGGCGTCGGTATCGGCCAGCCGGAAGGCCGGCGTCAGGTCGGTCAGGTGCGTGCCGAAGGCAAACACGTCGCGCTGCGCGCGGTGGCCATTGGCGTTGCGCGTGGCCGCATGCAAAAACGCCAGCAGCAGCCGCGCATAGCGTTCCATCGAGCCCGACACATCCACCAGCACCAGCAAAGGCAGTGGCTGGCGCTGGCGCTGCAGGCGGCGCAGTTGCAGGATTTCGCCGCCGGTGCGCGCGGCCCGGCGCATCAAGCCCGGCCAGTGCATGCGATGGCCACGCGCGCCCGGTTGAAGCCGGCGCGACCGTACCTGCGGCAGTGGCAGTGCCACGTCGCGCGCCAGCCGCTCGACCAGGTGGTATTCGCTGGCGCTCAGGGCGCTGAAGTCGGCATGCTTCAGGCGCTGCAGATCGCTGGCCGTCATGGCGGCGTCAAACTCAAGCTTCTGGTCTTCCTTCTTGGGGGCGGCCTGTTGGCCGTAGGCCTTTTGCGGCTGCAGCGCCTCGCGCACGCGCGGGCGGCGTTTGCTGGGCTCGGCCTTGCCCTCGGCGCTGGGCAGCAGCTGCGACAGCAGCTTGTTGGCCACTTCGGGGTTGCGGAAGTAAACGTCAAACAGCTCGCGAAACACCAGGCGGTCCTGTTCGCGGCTGACCATCACGGCCTCCATGGCGGCGCCCAGGTCGGGCTTGCTGTCCACGCCCACCAGCAGCGCCGCTTCCTGCGCGAGCGCAATCCGCGCGCTGTCCGTCCGCACGCCGGCCCTGCGCAGGGCCCTGCCGAAGCCGGCGATGTTGGCGGCCAGTTTTCCTGTGCGAGAGTCGCCTAGTTGCATAGCTGTTGTCGCTGTGTTTCTCTCGCGGCTTCGCGGCAGGCGGTGCCCGGCGGGGGCTCACACTGCGGTGGTTTTCGCTGCGCGAAAACTCCGCTGCGATGCTCGGCACCGCAGAGATCGCCCCCGCCGGGCCCGCCTGCCGCGAAGCGAGTACGGGTATGCCGTCGGCGGCGCGCCAACACGACCTCAGCAAAGTCACGCCTGGGCGCACACCGGCCTGGGGGCGCCTCTGGGACGCCGAGCAGCGCAAGGGTGAGTGTCGGCGCGCGTGAGCGCGCTTCGTGCTCTGACTCGCTGCGGCTGTTTGAGCGCAGCGCGCAGCGCGCAGCGAGTTCCGCAGCGCGACCGAACCCTGAGCAGCACAGGGGAGTCGCCGCAGGCGACCGTTCCAGTGAAGCCCCCAGGCCGGTGTGCGCCCAGGCGTGACTTGGCCGCGCGGTGCAACGAGCAAAACTGAACGCCAACATCTTCAAGCGTCCGCAGGCTCCGGCCGCAACAGGTCAGCCACAAGATCCTGAGTCAACGCAGCCACGTCTTCACGCTGCTTGAACAGAATCCCGGCCGTATCCGAAACCACCTCCGGGTCCACCACCAGCGTGTCCAGCGCCACCAGCGCCTTGGCCCACTCCACACTCTCGGCGATCCCCGGCGCGCGCTGGAACGCGTTGGCAAACGGCTGGCTGCGCAGGCGGCCCACGAATTGCGCCACCTGCTGGGCCAGCGCCGCGCTGGCCTGGGGCACCCGGGCCTGCACGATGGCCAGTTCCCGCTCACGGTCGGGGTAGTCCAGCCAGTGGTACAGGCAGCGGCGCTTGACGGCATCATTCAGCTCACGCGTGCGGTTGCTGGTGAGGATGGTCACCGGCGTATGCAGTGCGCGGATCGTGCCCATCTCGGGGATGCTCACCTGATATTCCCCCAGGTACTCCAGCAAGAAGGCCTCAAACGGTTCATCGGCGCGGTCCACTTCGTCGATCAGCAGGACAGCACCCGGCTCGGGCGCCTGCAAGGCCTGCAGCAGCGGGCGGCGGATCAGGTAGCGGGCCTGATAGACCTCGCGTTCCACCTCCTCCACGCTTTCCCGTCCTTCCACGGCCCGCATGTGCAGCAACTGCGCGGCATAGTTCCATTCATACAGCGCCTCGCGCTGCTCCAGCCCGTCATAGCACTGCAGGCGCAGCAGCTCGCGCTGCAGCACCTGCGACAGCGCCTTGGCCAGCTCGGTCTTGCCCACGCCGGGCTCGCCTTCCAGCAGCAGGGGGCGCTGCAGCTTGAGCGCCAGGTAAGCAGCCGTGGCCAGGCGGCGGTCGGCGAAGTAGCCGGCGCCCTGCAGCGCCTGCTGCAATGAATCAATGGAAGTGAAGGGGGTCACTGACTGTCATCCCGGGCTTGACCCGGGATCCATGGTGCGTTGAAGTAGCGTTGGGTGTCGCGCAAGTATGGACCCCGGATCGAGTCCGGGGTGACAGCCATTGCTCAGGCCAGGGCCTTGGCCACCGCGCGCTGGGTCATCACGCTGATGAGGTTGGCACGGTAGGCGGCGCTGGCATGCAGGTCGCTGCTCAGCTCGCCGGCGTCGATCTTGACGGCCGCTGCAGCCTCGGGCGTGAAGCTCTTGCTCAAGGCATCCTCCAGCCCCTTGTGGCAGAACACGCCATTGCCGCCGCCGGTCACCGCCACGCGCACGCCGCTGTCCGTCTGCGCCACGAACACGCCGATCAGCGCAAACCGCGACGCGGGTTGCTTGAACTTCATGTAGGCCGCGCGCTTGGGCGCGGGAAAGCTGATGGCGGTGATCAGCTCGCCGTCTTTCAGCGCGGTGGTGAACATGCCCTGGAAGTAGTCATCCGCGGCGATCTTGCGCTGGTTGGTGTGCACAGTGGCACCCAGCGCCAGCACGGCGCTGGGATAGCAGGCCGACGGGTCGTTGTTGGCCACCGAGCCGCCGATGGTGCCCATGGCACGCACCTGGCGGTCGCCAATGCCGTTGGCCAGATCGGCCAGCGCGGGAATGGCGGCTTTCACGTCGGCATTTTTGGCCACGTCGGCGTGGCGCGTCATGGCACCGATGACGACGCTGTTGCCGTCTTTCTTCACGCCGGCCAGGTCGGCAATGCCGCCCAGGTCCACGACCTGCTCGGCGCTGGTCAGGCGCAGCTTCATGGATGCCAGCAGGGTCTGGCCGCCCGCCAGCAGCTTGCCACCCGCGGCCGCCAACTTGACGGCATCGGCCGTGGAGGCGGGGCGCTCAAAGGTAAATGCGTACATGGTGTTGTCTCCTCAGGCTTTGGCTGACTGAATGGCTTCCCAGACACGGCTGGGCGATGCGGGCATATCAAACTCATTCACGCCCAGGTCTTTCAGTGCATCCAGCACGGCGTTGATCACCGCGGGTGGCGAGCCGATGGCACCCGCCTCGCCGCAGCCCTTGGTGCCCAGCGGGTTGTGGGTGCAGGGCGTGCAGACCGTGCCGATGTTGAACTGCGGGAAATCATCCGCGCGCGGCATGGCGTAGTCCATGAAGCTGCCGGTGAGCAGCTGGCCGGTATCCGGGTCGTACACGCAGTTTTCCATCAGCGCCTGGCCAATGCCCTGCACCAGCCCGCCATGCACCTGGCCTTCCACGATCATGGGGTTGATGATGGCGCCGAAGTCATCCACCGCGGTGAACCTGTCCACCCGCGTGACGCCAGTGGCCGGGTCGATTTCCACCTCGCAGATGTAGGTGCCGGCCGGGAAGGTGAAGTTGGTCGGGTCGTAGAACGCGGTTTCGTTCAGGCCCGGCTCCAGCTTGTCCAGCGGGTAGTTGTGCGGCACATAGGCGGTCAGCGCCACCTGGCCAAACGGCACCTTCTTGTCCGTGCCCTTCACGGTGAACTCGCCGTTGGCGAATTCCACGTCGGCGTCGCTGGCTTCCATCAGGTGCGCGGCGATTTTCTTGGCCTTGGTCTCGATCTTGTCCAGCGCGCGCATGATGGCCGCGCCACCCACGCTGATGGAGCGCGAGCCGTAGGTGCCCATACCAAAAGGCACGCGGCCGGTGTCGCCGTGCACCACGTCCACGTTTTCCACCGGGATGCCCAGGCGCGCGGCCACCACCTGCGCAAATGTGGTCTCGTGGCCCTGCCCATGGCTGTGCGAGCCGGTGAACACCGTGACGCTGCCGGTCGGGTGAACGCGGATTTCGCCGCACTCAAACAGGCCGGCGCGCGCGCCCAGGGCGCCCGCGATGTTGGACGGCGCAATGCCGCAGGCCTCGATGTAGGACGAGTAGCCAATGCCGCGCTTCAACCCCTTGGCGGCGCTGGCGGCCTTGCGGGCCGCAAAGCCCTTGACGTCAGCCATGTCCTCGGCCTTGGTCATGCAGCCCAGATAGTCACCCACGTCGTACTGCAGCGCCACCGGCGTCTGGTAGGGCCAGCTGTTGATGAAGTTGCGCTTGCGGATCTCGTCCTGGCCCAGGCCCAGCTCCCAGCCGCACTTGGTGACCAACCGCTCCAGCAGATAAGTGGCCTCGGGCCGGCCGGCGCCGCGGTAGGCATCCACCGGCGCGGTGTTGGTGAACCAGGCGTCCACCTCCACGTAGATCTGCGGGCAGGTGTACTGCCCGGCCAGCAGCGTGGCATACAGGATGGTGGGCACCGCGGTGGAGAAGGTGGACAGGTAGGCGCCCAGGTTGGCGTCGGTGTGCACCCGCATGGCCAGGAACTTGCCGTCCTTGTCCATGGCCATCTCGGCATGGCTCACATGGTCGCGCCCGTGCGCGTCGGACAGGAAGGCCTCGCTGCGATCGGCCGTCCACTTGATGCTGCAGTTGAGCTGTTTGGCGGCCCAGGTCAGCGCCACGTCTTCGGCGTACAGGTAGATCTTGGAGCCAAAGCCACCGCCCACGTCGGGCGCGATCACGCGCACCTTGTGCTCGGGCAGGCCCAGCACAAAGGCCGTCATCAGCAGGCGCTCCACGTGCGGGTTCTGGTTGGACACATACAGCGTGTATTCGTCGCTGGCCCGGTTGTAGCTGCCGATGGCGGCGCGCGGCTCCATGGCGTTGGGCACCAGGCGGTTGTTGGTCAGGTCCAGCTTGGTGATGTGCGCTGCCTTGGCAAACGCCGCGTCCACCTGGGCCTTGTCGCCAATGGCCCACTTGTAGCAGTGGTTGTCGGGCGCCGCGTCATGCAGCGCCGTGGCCTTGGCGGCATCGCTCACCGACACCACGGCCGGCAGCACGTCATAGTCCACCACCACCGCCTCGGCGGCATTTTTGGCCTGCTCCAGCGTGTCGGCCACCACCATGGCCACATGGTCGCCCACGTAGCGCACCTTGCCCTGGGCCAGGATGGGGTGCGGCGGCTCCTTCATGGGCGTGCCGTCGGTGCTGGTGATCAGCCAGCCGCAGGGCAGGCCACCCATCTTGCCTTCCACGTCCTTGCCGGTGAAGACCTTGGCCACGCCGGGCATGGCCTCGGCAGCGGCGACGTCAATGCTCTTGATGACGGCATGCGCATGCGGCGAGCGCACGAACACCGCCACGCGCTGGTTGGCCAGGTTGATGTCGTCGGTGTAGTTGCCCGCGCCGGTGAGGAAGCGGTAGTCCTCCTTGCGGCGGACCGACTCACCGATATGGGGGAGGTTCGAGAAATCTGATGCACCCATGTTTGTTCCCCTTAGGCCGAAGCCATGGCCGCCTGGCCCTGCTTGACCGCCTTGACGATGTTCTGGTAGCCCGTGCAGCGGCACAGGTTGCCTTCCAGCAGCTCGCGGATTTCGCCCTCGCTCGCCTTGGGGTGGTTCTTGCACAGATCCACCGAGCTCATGACCATGCCGGGCGTGCAGAAGCCGCATTGCAGGCCATGGCATTCCTTGAAGGCGGCCTGCATGGGGTGCATGGTGCCGTCGGGCTGCGCCAGTCCTTCGATGGTGGTGATCTCGGCGCCGTTGTGCTGCACTGCCAGCGTGTTGCATGACTTGATGGCACGGCCGTTCAGCAGCACCGTGCAGGCGCCGCACTGGGCGGTGTCACAACCCACATGGGTGCCGGTGAGCTTGAGGTTCTCGCGCAGCGCCTGCACGAGCAGCGTGTTGGGCGCGACGTCGATCGTCGACGCGCGGCCATTGACCTTGAGTTGGACCTGCATGGGAATTGTCTCCATCTGTGGGTTGGTATGAACGTGGCGCAGGCCATTGTTGAACCGGCTTTTTGGGGGGTACCTAGGCGAAACCCTAGTTTGCAAAAGTCCCCACGCGAAATTCTCAAAATGGAACAATGGCAGGCTCAACAATCCCGCCATGAACGCCGCCCTGCCCCCGTCCACGGACAGCCGCACCCAGCCGGACCAGCTGCGCCTGCGCCAGATCGAACTGGCCCGCCAGGCCGTCATGCAGGAAGGCCGCTCCATGACCGACGTGGCGGTGGACGCCTGGTTCGAGCGGGCCTGGATCGAGCGTTCCTGGCGGCGTTGCCTGGCCGCGGGCCGCAGGCCCGACCAGCGCCTGGCCTTTGACATGGTGTCCGAGGCCGCGCGCCGCCGTACAGCCGAAGCCAGCCACGCCCTGGTCAGCGCCGCCCGGCCAGTGCTGGACAAGCTGGGGCGCGCCATTGCCAACACCCGCTATTTCGCCATCCTGACCGACGCCCAGGGCGTGGTGGTGGACGTGAACGGCCCGATCGACCGCAGCGACCGGCGTGCGCAGCTGATTACCCGCATCGGCGTGGACCTGTCCGAGCGCAGCGTGGGCACCAGCGCCATCGGCGCCGTGCTGGCCGAACTGCAACCGCTGTGGCTGCACCGCGGCGAGCATTTCTTCAACGACACCAGCGTGTACAGCTGCGCGGGCGCGCCGCTGTTTGGCCCCGACGGGCGCTGCGTGGGCATGCTGGACCTGACCGGCATCGAAACCGCCGAGCGCCCCGAACTCAAGCACCTGGTGGCGCAGTCGGCCCGCAGCATTGAAAACGCGCTGGCGCTGGCCCGTCCGCACAGCCTGCTGGTGCGGCTGAACTGGCCTGGGCGGGCGCTGGGTGACGAAGCCGACGGCCTGGTCTGCCTGGACGCCGACGGCTGGGTCACCGCCGCCAACCAGATCGCCCGTCAGATGGTGTCGCAACTGGCCACCCAGGCCGGCGGCGCCACGCATTGCAGCGAGCTGTTTGCCATGCCTTGGGAGTCCCTGTTTGACAACGCCGGGCGCGAGGCTCCGCTGGAAGTGCCGCTGTGGTCCGGCCTGCGCCTGTCGGCGCTGGCGCAGGCGCCGGGGCAGGCACCGCCAGCCCGTGCATCCGCCGCGCGGCGGCCGCTGAAAGACCTGGAAACCGAGCTGATCCGCAAGGCCGTGCAGGACGCGCGCGGCAACGTCATGCAGGCCGCGCAAAGCCTGGGCATCAGCCGGGCCACGGTGTACCGCAAGCTGGGCAGCAAAAAGACTTCCGTCTGATTGACGAACCGGAAAAAAATCAGCTCACCGTCAGCCTTTGTCATCACAGCGTCATTTAGAATTACCGCCAAAGTTCAAGCACGCCACCCGCCGCAGGGTGCGCACCCTGCCTGAAACCCCCTGACAGAGACAACCCCGGGCACGGCGGTGTGCCCCAGAACGCCTTGAAATTTGACCTGCGCAAACTTTTTTCCGGCAGCAGCAGCGGCGGCGATTCCGGCGGCTTTGAAGACGCCGCAGACACCGATTACCTGCCCGTCAACGGCCAGGGCGAGGGCCTGGAGACCGACTACCAGGGCCTGATCGCGTCGCATTTCCGGCGCTGGGGCGTGTCCAACCACTGCATCACCATCGAGGTGCGCAAGATCGGCCAGGCGCCCGATGGCTTTGACGTGTTTGTCGGCCTGGTCCGGCTGGTGCGCTGGGAACGCGACTCCGCCCTGCGCGTGATGCTGGGCATGCCCTTGCTGGAAGCCAAGATCCGCAAGGCCGTGCGCGCCACCTGGCTGGCCGACTACAGCCACTTTGGCGGGCTGTGGCTGCATGCGTCCGAACGCATGAAGGTGCCCGCCGATCTGCGCGAACTGCTGGGCGCGCTGGCCCCCCTGCCCGGCGCCAGCCCCCTGGCCAGCCAGCCACCATCGGGCTTTGCCGCCCCCAGCGAGCCCGGCACCAGTGAGCCCGGCACCAGCGAGCCGGTGTCGGGCACTTGAGGGCGGCCCGCACCCGGAACCCGACACACCGCACCCACTCTGCGCGACAATGCGCCGGTTGCCTGGCCCGCCAGCTGGCGGCGCAGATCACCGTGCCATCCAGACCCCTGTCCAACGACATTCCCCCCACCCCCGCGCCGGGGCGCTCCCACGCCGGCGCGCCGGGTGCGGTCGCGGGCGTGTCCACCGACGGCATCAATGCGCGCGAGCGCATGGACTTCTGGCATCACGCCCACCTGGGCCGCATGGCCCTGAGCCGCCCGGACGGCGAGCCGCGCCCGTTTGAAGGCCGGGTGCGCCGCATCATGGGCGAGCACGCCCATGTGGTCGAGCACGAGGCCGGCGCCCTGACGGCCGTGCGCACGGCCGCGCAATGCCGCCGCGACGGCGTGGACTATGTGAGCGTCAACTACATGCTGGACAGCACCGGCTCCCACATGGACCACCGCGGCCAGGTCCGCCTGGCACCGGGCACGATGTACTTCGTGGATTCGGCGCAGCCGGTGGAATTCCGCCAGTCCAGCGCGCACAGCGTGTCCATCTTCCTGCCACGCAGCAAGGTGCAGGACGCCGTGGGCGACCCCCGCCTGATCCCGGTGGTGCTGCAGGCCCACACCGGCATCGGCGCGGTGCTGCAGTCGCACATGCGCATGATCATCACGCAGGCCGAGCACATGACGCCGGGCCAGCGCGTGGTGGTCATTTCCGCCTGCGTGGACATGGCGCTGGCCGCGCTGCAGACCGCGCGGGACGGCGCCGCCGATGCCGGGCGCTTTGCCGACGGCTTCTACCAGGCGGCGCGTACCCTGATCGAGCGCGACTGCCCCGACCCCCAGCTGGACCCCGGCGCGGTGGCCGCCGCGCTGGGCTGCTCACGTGCCACGCTGTACCGGCTGTTTGCGCGCGAAGGCCAGAGCGTGGCGGCGCTGATCTGGCATGCCCGGCTGCAGCGTGCGCGCGCGCTGATTGCCTCGGGCCGGTGGACCCACAGGCCGCTGGCCGACATCGCGTTCATGGCAGGCTTCACCGACCAGGCAGGATTCAACCGCATGTTCAAGCGGCACTACGGCATGACGCCTGGCGAAGCACGCGCGCGGGACGCCGCCACCAGGGTCTCAGGCGATCTCGGCATGGGCTGACAGCTGCGTGCGGCGCGCGGCCGCGCGGCTGAAAATCGCGTCAAAGCCATCCACGCGGCCCGCGTGGCCGGCCAGCTCGTCCGCATAACCCAGGCGCGCCAGCCGGTGGCCCAGGCGCAGCACCTGCATGCGCGACCTGAACAGCGCATTGCGGTAGATCAGGCCGGTGGCGTCGTTGCGCACGCCCACCAGCTGCTGCACGCCCGTGGCCCGGCCCATGGCGCCGCTGGCGTTGCCCGCCAGCACCATGGCCTTGACGATTTCCGCATCCTCGCCGGGGGCGGCGGCACCCGCTGCAATGCTCGTGTTCATGGGGGCTCCCTGGATCAGACCGTCCCGGCAATGAAGGCCAGCGCCTTGTCGCCCGTGGTTTCCACCTTGGCATGGTCACGCAGCGAGTGGTTCAGCAGGCCCTGCAGGAATTTGCGCTCGCGCCCCTCGGCCTCGAAGTCATAGCTGCCGGTGGTGGAAATGTTGACCTTGAAGTTGAAGCCCGAGCCGGCCATGTAGCCCCGGCTGAACTGCTTGAGGCGCGTGAAGTACGCATTGCCGGTGTCG
Organism: Pseudomonadota bacterium; assembly: GCA_020161775.1. Lineage (GTDB taxonomy): Bacteria > Pseudomonadota > Gammaproteobacteria > Burkholderiales > Burkholderiaceae_C > RAM1. The sequence goes on along the minus strand of JAIUOW010000020.1, from coordinate 32,363 downwards.
TACATGGCCTGCGTGGTCAGCGGCCGGTTCAGGTCGTCAAACATCTTGAGCAGCACCATCAGGCTGCCGCAGATGCCGCTGTTGAGCACGATCATCGGGATCAGCGGGCTGGCGTCGCAACCGCTCTGGAAGAACTTGGTGAACTCATCCAGGTTGTGGATGATGCCGCCGCTGTTCTTGTCCAGGTTGGGTTCGTAGCGGGTGTAGCTCACCCTCGCGTGCTGCTTGCGCCCCATGGAGTCGGTGTAGTTGCGCACCCCCTCGGTCACCACCTTGGACGCCAGCGCGCGCTCTTTCAGGAACAGCTTGCGGGCTTCCTTGAGGAATTCACCGATCTGGTATTGCTCGACCAGCCGCCAGATGATCTTCACCAGCCATTCAATGCCGGTGACCACCGCCGCCACCAGCGCGCTGGCGCCGGGCAGCAGCACGGTGAGCGCCGTGTTGGCCACGCCCTTGAGGATGGTCCACAGGCCCGCGAAGATGCCCTTGTCCATCTGCGACTCGATGCCGTTGGCCAGCAGCTCGGGGTGGCCGGGGTTCAGCACGATCTTGCGCCGCTGCATCCAGGCACCGATGCGGTCCTTGGCGGCCTTGAAGGTCTGCACCAGCCCGCCGGCCAGGTCCAGCGCGCCGCCCACGAAGGGCGCGGCGCTCGCCAGGCACTTGCCCACCACGAACTTCACCATGCCCTTGATCGTGGCGCCCAGCGTGGCCAGGCTCTTGGCCGAGGGATTGGCGACTTCGCGCAGGATGTAGTGGGCCAGGTCGGTCACCGCGTTCTGCAGCACGATGCGCAGGCTGTTGAGCGCGTCAATCACCGCCGCACCCACCGTGCCCACGACGGTGGCGCCCAGCATGAACGGATTGAGCATGAGGATCGGGTCCTCCTTGACCAGCTCGTACATGGCCAGCGTGAGCGGAAAGCCCGGCTCGGGCCGTTTTGGCGGCGGCGGTGCCAGCACATGCTGGCGCGGCTTGGTGGCCGGGTCCACACGGCCTTCCAGCTTGGTGCCGGCCAACTTGACCGCTGCCGCGCCGGCGGTGGAGATGGTGCCAGTCTTCAGCGTCTGGCCCATGACGTCCACCGTGCGCGCGGCCAGCTTGTCGTTGCTCAGGTGGTCGAAGTTGGTGGATACGGCCTGCCCGGCAATGTTGCCCAGCGCCGACACGCCTTCAAGCGCGATGGCCAGCGCGCTCATGTCGATGTCGATGTTGCCCAGCAGGTACAGCACGCCGTAGCGCGAATGCGGGATGTCGGTGTTCTGCAGCGCCGCCTGCGCGGGGCTGGGCGCAGGCGGCACCACACCGGGCACCTTCTGCACCTCCTGGTACACCCATTCAATCAGGCCGCCGCTGACCTTGTCGCGCTCCACCTTGGACCACACGCCCCCCTTGGACTTGAGGTAATCGCGCAGCACCTTGTGCAGGTTGATCGCCGCCGCCGTCCGGCTGGGGTTGGCGCTCCAAGCTGCATAGGCCTCGTCCAGCTTGAGCGTGTCCGCGCTGCGCTTCTTGAATGTGAGCGACGTGCGCCGCACCCATTCGGTCGGAGAGACGATGGCCTTCGGCCCTTTTGCACCCATGTGAACTCCTCCGGTTGTCGGATGATTCTGTCAGCCCCGCGTCGGCCGCGTTAGGCTGGGTGTCGCAATCTTGCCCGCCGCCTTTGGCCGTGGGTCTCAGCCTGCGTGCATCTCAGTCAGCCAGCGCCAGCACCAGCGCCGACTCATCCACCCCCAGCACCACCCGCGACCGGGCACGCAATGCACTGCGTGGCGGCGCAAACCCCACCAGGGCCAGGCCACCGTCCAGCACGGCCGATACCTCGTCGCCCTGCTCGCTGCGCGACACGCGCGAGACGCGGCCCGCCAACAGGTTGGTCCCGTGCAAGACCGCGCCATCCGCGGGCGCCACCGTCACGGCCGTCGCCTTGCAAAGCACGATCACGCCCTGGCCGCTTGCAAGCCCCAGCAACTGGGCACTGTCGCGCGTGATGCGTGCCACCAGCGTGGCCCCGCCGGCCAGGCACAGGTGCACGCGGACGATCGTGCCCTGCACCTGCAGGGACACCACTTCGCCCGGCAACTGGTTGCGCATGCTGGTGCGGATCAAGGCGGGCATGCGCGCTGGCACCGCCGACAGCCGCCCCAGCACCTGATGCCGGGCCTGCGCCAGCTGGGCCGCCGCAGCCAGCAGCTGGCTGCCCGCTGCCGTGAGCCGGGCACCACCGCCGCCGGCGCCCCCGACCACCCGCTCCACCAGCACGGCGCCGGCCAGGTTGGTCAGCGTGTCAATCGCCTGCCATGCCGCCTTGTAGCTCACGCCGCAGTCGCGCGCCGCCTGCGAGATCGATCCGCTCGCGCCCACCGCGCGCAAGACGTCAATGCGCTTGTCGGCCGAGGCGTGGCTGAGCGCCGAGGTGTAGGAAACGGGCAAGGACACCCGGGATTTGCGAGGCGGCATGCATGGATTCTGACCCACTGCGGCGGTGCTGCCGTGCGGCCTGTCCCACTGGCAGCCACCTCAGGCGATCCATGACCCCACCCAAACTCCCTTCGCGCAGCGACGACCTGCGCGGTGCCGTGCGCCTGGCCACCGACGCCACGGCTGGCCTGACCGGCCTGGTCGAGGCCATGCACGAGCGCATCGCGCGGCTGCCGGGCTTCAAGCCGCCGGCCGAGCCCGGGCGCACCCGTGGCATCACCGGCCTGGTTTACAAGACCGTGCGCGGCGTGACGCGCGTGGCCGGCGGCAGCATTGACGCCCTGCTCGGCCTGCTGGCGCCAGTGCTGGGCCACAGACAGGGCAGCCAGGGCAGCGCCGAGCGCGAGGCGGTCGTGGCGGCGCTGAACGGCGTGCTGGGCGACTACCTGGTGACCACGGGCAATCCGCTGGCCACGCCCATGTCGCTGCGCGTGGCCGGCCCCGCTACAGGCCGCGTGCTGGTGCTGGCCCACGGGCTGTGCATGAACGACCTGCAGTGGTGCCGCGACGGGCATGACCACGGCGCCGCGCTGCACCGCGACCTGGGCTACACGCCGGTGTACCTGCGCTACAACACGGGGCAGCACATTTCGGTCAATGGGCGGGCGCTGGCCGCGCAGCTGCAGGCGCTGCTGGCCGCCTGGCCGGTGCCGGTGCAGCGGCTGGTGCTGCTGGGCCACAGCATGGGCGGGCTGGTGTTGCGCAGCGCGGTGCACCATGCGCAGCAGGCCGGCCTGTCCTGGCCCGGCGATCTGAACGACATGGTGTTCCTGGGCTCGCCACACCACGGCGCGCCGCTGGAGCGCGCGGGCAACTGGGTGGACATCGTGCTGGGCGCCACGCCCTACGCAGCGCCGCTGGCGCGGCTGGGCAAAGTGCGCAGCGCCGGCATTACCGACCTGCGCCATGGCAACCTGGTAGACGAAGACTGGCTGGGCCGCGACCGCTTTGCCCGTACAGCCGACCGACGCCAGCCGCTGCCGCTGCCTGCAGGCGTGCGCTGCTTCACGGTGGCGGCCACCACGGGCCTTAATGCTGGTGATATCAAAGACCGGCTACTGGGTGATGGGCTGGTGCCACTGGACAGCGCACTGGGGCGCCACACCGACCCGGCGCGCACGCTGGCATTTGCCAAATCGCGCGTGAAAATGTTCTCTGGCGTCAATCACCTTGAGCTGCTGAACAACCCGGCGGTGTACCAGCAGGTACGCCGCTGGCTGGCCTGAATCAGAGCAGCCGAAACGCCACCACGGCCACCAGCGTGGGCGGCAGTGCCGCCGCCAGCAGCCCCAGCGGGTGGATGGCGCCGTCGGTGAATTTTTCCTTCAGGATGGACACGCCCGCGGGATTGGGTGCGTTGGCGATCACGGTCAGCCCGCCGCCCGTGACGGCGCCCGCGACCAGCGCGGTCTGGAACTCGGGCGTCAGCCCTTCCACCAGCGAGCCCAGGTACGTCAGCGCCGCGTTGTCCGTGATGGCCGTGAGCGCGGTCGCGCCGAAGAAGACGGCGTTGGCATCCATGCCCAGCAACAGCGGCTGCAGCCACCACTGCTGCTGCCCGCCCAGCACCACCAGCCCGGCCAGGAAAAAAGCCACCAGCAGGGCCTCACGCAGGATCAGCGGACTCTGGTGGCGCTGGTAGGCCGCGGTAAACCCCAGAAAAAACAGGAACAGGCCCATGAACAGCACGATGTGGTGCGCAAATACCACCACGCCCGCCAGGAAAGCCAGATGAACGGCCACCACCGGCAACGGTACACCCGCGCCCTGCCCCTTGGGCATGTTGCCCATGTGTGCCAACTCACGGCGAAAAACCAGCATGGCCACCGCCGCGTTGATCACGACGGCAATGGCCGCCTTCCAGCCAAAATTGGCCAGCATGAACCAGATGTCCCAGTTCCATTTGGCGGCCACCATCAGCACCGGCGGCGCGGCAAACGGCGTCAGGGTGCCGCCGATGGAAATGTTGACGAACAGCACGCCCACGGTGACGTACTTCAGCCGGCCAGACACCTGCTGCGACAGCAGCGTATCGCGCAGCATCAGCGCGGCCAGCGTCATGGCCGCGGGTTCGGTGATGAACGACCCCAGCAGCGGCACGAACGCGAGTACCAGGAAGTACATGGCCATGCCTCGCGGCAGCGGCATCCAGCGGGCCATGAGCCGCACCAGCGCGCCGGCGGCCTGCAGGATGGGGCGCGTGCCCGCGATGACCATGATCACGAAGACGAACATGGGCTCGGTGTAGTTGCGTGACTCCAGGTACGCGGTGGCTGCGGCCCGCCCGCTGGTGGCAAACATGAACAGCACCAGCACCATGGCCCAGAAGCCGAAAACAATTTCCACTTCGCCCAGCAGGTGCCAGATGCCCGCGTGGCGCGGCTGGCGGTGCGCCAGCCGTTCAAAAAACTTGGTGCTGAAGGTGTGCAGGACGGCAATGCCAAACAGGGCTGCGCCGATGATCTGGATCAGGGTGGGTTCGTTCATGGTCGAGTCTGTGCCGCAAAGGCGGCCCGACCTTTGCACCAACCTGCCACGGCACCCGACGCGCCATAGACACCCGCGCGAAGTCTAAACTACACTTTCGCTATTCATTTTGGTAATAGCGAGCTCCCCATGATTTCCTTGCGGATATGTTTCGCCGCCACGCTGGCAGCCCTGTTCCTCGCGCCGGCCCTGCGGGCCGAGACGGTGCAGGTCGCGGTCGCCGCCAACTTCACGGCGCCCATGAAGCAGATCGCCAGCGCATTCGAGAAGGACACCCGGCACAAGGTGCAGCTGTCCTCGGGCGCCACGGGCAAGTTCTATGCGCAGATCAGAAGCGGCGCGCCGTTCGACGTGTTCCTGTCCGCTGACGCTGAAACCCCGGCGCGGCTGGACGCTGAAGGCGCCACGGTGGCCGGCAGCCGGTTCACCTACGCCACGGGCCGGCTGGTGCTGTGGTCCCCGCGCGCCGGCGTGGTGGATTCACGGGGTGATGTGCTGCGCACCAACACGTTCCGGCATGTGGCCATTGCAGCGCCCCGGCTGGCCCCCTATGGCGCGGCGGCGGTCCAGGCGCTGGGCCGCCTGGGCCTGCTGGCCGCCGTCGAGCCCAAATTCGTGCAGGGCGAAAGCATCGGCCAGACGTTCGGCTTCGTCGCCAGCGGCAATGCCGAGCTGGGCTTCGTGGCCCTGTCACAGGTGTATGAAAACGGCCAGATCAAAAGCGGCTCGGGCTGGGTGGTGCCCACCGACCTGCACAGCCCGTTGCGCCAGGACGCCGTGCTGCTGGCGCGGGGCAAGGACAACCCCGCGGCCGTGGCGCTGATGCGCTACCTCCAGACCGACCTCGTGCGCGCCATGATCCGCGCCTATGGCTACGAGGTGTGATCCTTGGCCGCCGTCGTCCTCACGCTGCAGCTGGCCGGCCTGACCACGCTGATCCTGCTGGTGCTGGGCACGCCGCTGGCCTGGTGGCTGGCGCGCACGCGGTCCTGGGCCAAGGGGCCGGTGGGTGCGGTGGTGGCGTTGCCGCTGGTGCTGCCGCCGACCGTGCTGGGCTTTTACCTGCTGGTCACCATGGGCCCGGACGGCCCGGTGGGCCGCGCCACGCAGGCGCTGGGCATCGGGCTGCTGCCCTTCAGCTTTGCCGGGCTGGTCGTGGGCTCGGTGCTGTATTCGCTGCCCTTCGTGGTGCAGCCCCTGCAGAACGCGTTCGAGGCCATTGGCGACCGCCCGCTGGAGGCCGCGGCCACCTTGCGCGCGTCGCCGCTGGACACGTTCTTCAGCGTGGTGGTGCCACTGGCGCGCCCCGGCTACCTCACGGCCACGGTCATGGGTTTTGCCCACACCGTGGGTGAATTCGGCGTGGTGCTGATGATCGGCGGCAACATTCCCGGCCAGACGCGCGTGGTGTCGGTGCAGATCTATGACCATGTGGAGGCGCTGGAGTACACCCAGGCGCACTGGCTGGCCGGGGGCATGGTGGTGTTTTCCTTCACGGTGCTGCTGGCGCTGTACCTGCTGAACCCCACCGGAAAGCGCGCGCGATGAATGGCGTGACCGCGCACTTCAGGCACAGCTGGCCAGGCTTCACGCTGGATGTGACGCTGGACCTGCCCGGGCGCGGCGTGACCGCCCTTTTCGGCCCGTCGGGCTGCGGCAAGACCAGCACGCTGCGGGCCATGGCCGGGCTGCTGCAGACGCCAGGCGGGCGCCTGTGGGTCAATGGCGAAGCCTGGCAGGACGGCCCGCGGTTTGTGCCGCCGCACCGGCGCGCGCTGGGCTATGTGTTCCAGGACGCCAACCTGTTCGCCCACCTGAGCGTGCGCGGCAATGTGGAGTTTGGGCAAAAGCGCGTGCCGCCGGCGCAGCGCCGCCTGGCGCTGGACCAGGCGGTGGACCTGCTGGGCATTGCCGCGCTGATGGACCGCCGCACCACCGACCTGTCAGGCGGCGAGCGCCAGCGCGTGGCCATCGCGCGGGCGCTGGCCACCAGCCCGCGCCTGCTGCTGCTGGACGAGCCGCTGGCCGCGCTGGACGCGCAGCGCAAGGCCGACGTGTTGCCCTGGCTGGAGCGCCTGCACCGCGAGCTGGATATCCCCGTCATCTATGTGAGCCACGCGCTGGACGAAGTGCAGCGGCTGGCCGACCACGTGGTGCTGATGGAGGCCGGGCGGGCGGTGCAAAGCGGCCCGCTCGCCCAGGTTCTCACCCAGGTGCTCGCGCAGATACCGGCGCCGGCAGGCACCGCCGCCGGGGCCTGGGTGGCGGCCACCGTACAGGCGCATGACGCCGCGCGCGGCATGACCACGCTGGTGCTGCAGGGCGTGCCGGTCGAGCTGCCCGACACCATGGCACGCCGCCCCGGCGAAGTGGTGCAGCTTCGCCTTCAGATCGCCGCCAGCGCCTGATCTTCAGCGCGAACTACAACGCGCATGAGCGAAAGCCGACAAAGCCGTCGTCCCGTCCGGGCAACGCAAAGCCCCGGTACTTGGGGTGCTTCATGCGCGCGCGCGTGGCAAAGGATGCGCCGCGCTGCACCCTGGCCTGGCCGAACCAGGGCTGCGCGCCCCACTCCGACTGGTGCGTCCACGGATCGGGGCTGAAGCCCGGCAGCGGGCGCAGCGTGGTGCCCGTCCATTCATGCACATCACCCCAGCGAAAGCCGCGGCGCGCCGCCGTGTGCGCGGCGACTTCCCATTCGACTTCACTGGGCAGGCGCCGGCCCGCCCAGCGGCACCAGGCATCGGCCTCCCACCAGCTCACGTGCATGACGGGCTGGGTGCCCGCCATGCGGGTGGGCCTGCCGAAATGCGTCTGCATCACCGCGCCGCTGGCCACGCCGATCTGCTCCACATAGCGCGGGCCGCGGCGGCCCTCCTGTGCGGCCTGCTCCTGAAGCCAGGCCCAGCCGTCGGGCAGCCAGTATTCGGGTTCGTCGTAGCCGCCGTCGTCCACGAATTCAACAAACTGCGCCCAGGTCACGGGCTGTGCGTCGATTTCAAATTCAGGCACCTGCACCGCATGGGCCCAGCGCTCCAGATCGAACACAAAGCCCATGGGCGGCGAGCCCAGCATCCAGCGGGTGGCCGGCACCAGCAGTGGCTCGCGCGCCTGCGTGCCCGAGGGCAAGTCCACCTGCAACGGCAGTGCCAGCGCCTGTGCCATGGCCATGAGCTGCTCACCCCGCAGGTCTTCATGGAACAGCGCCAGCCGGTAGAAGTACAGCGCGTCGTCCTCATCGCGGGCCTTGTCCAGCAGTTCCAGGGTGCTTTCCAGCGTATCCAGCAGCCACGCGCGCGTAGCATCCGCCGCCGGCAAGTCCAGCACCCAGCGCGCCTCATGCGGCACCAGCATCGGGCTCCACCAGCGGTCCGAGTGCGGCTCGATGGAGGCCAGCCGCGCCGGCTCGCCCGGACAGTGCGGGCCCAGGGCACGCTGCGTGTTGCGCCCGATCCAGAATTCAGCAAACCAGCCGATGTGCCCCGCCAGCCACAGCGGGGGCACCAGCCCGGCGCGCTGCGGCACGGCAAAGCCGGTGCCGCCCAGCACCTGTTCGTACTGGCCCAGCAGGTAAAGCGTGTGGTTGCGCGCGTCCATCAGCGCCAGTGACAGCAGCTCGCGCCCGGCGCCACGCATCTCGGGCGAATCGATCGACGCCGTGGTGGCTGTGGGGGCAAGCGGCATCGCCCATTATTGACGTGCGGCCCCGCAGCGGCGGACCAAGGGCAAACCCTGATCCCTAAGGGCTTACACCGTCACGTTGCTGTCAGCTTGCCTCTACAGTCGGTTCATAGAATTTACTTCTTACATACATTTGACTTCGCGCACCCGGCCATCCGCATCACCACGAGCGGGTTTTCCGGGTGCAGTCATGTGGGTAGCGGTTTCTTTTTTCTCCTGGAGACAACGACATGAATGGTTTACTGAAGTTCTCGAAAGGCGTGGACTGGCTGAACACCCAGGTTGGCAAATATGTCATCTGGCTCATCCTCGCGTCCACGGTCATCAGCGGCGTCAACGCCGTGGTCCGCAAGGCGTTCGACATGAGCTCCAACGCCTATCTTGAGGTGCAGTGGTACCTGTTCGCGGCGGCCTTCCTGCTTGCCGCGGGCTACACGCTGCTCAATGGCGAACACGTGAAGATCGACGTGATCTCGGGCAAGCTGTCCAAGCGCGCGCAGATCTGGATCGACGTATTCGGCTTCGTGGTCTTCCTCACGCCCGTGTGCCTGGCCATCCTCTGGTATGGCATTCCCTTCTTCCTGAAAGGCCTTTACTCGGGCGAGATGTCCTCCAACGCAGGCGGCCTGATCCGCTGGCCGGTGTACCTGATGATGCCGGTGGGCTTCGCCCTGCTGCTGCTGCAAGGCCTGTCCGAGCTGATCAAGCGCGTGGCCTTCCTGAAGGGCCTGATCGACGACCCCACCGCCAAGAAGATCGAAAAGACCGCCGAAGAAGAGCTGGCCGAAGCCATCCGCAACCTGGCGCAATCCAAGGCCAAGGCCGGCTGAGCAGGAACATCATCATGGAACTCATTGCACACAACCTGGCCCCGATCATGTTCGTCGGGCTCATCATCTTCCTGCTGATGGGCTTTCCGGTCGCGTTCAGCCTGGGCGCCTGCGGCCTGTTCTTCGGCTTCATCGGCGTCGAACTGGGCGTGCTGCCCGAGGCCTTGCTGCAGGCCCTGCCGCTACGCATCTTCGGCATCATGCAGAACGACACCCTGCTGGCCATACCGTTCTTCACGCTCATGGGCCTGATCCTGGAGCGAAGCGGCATGGCCGAAGACCTGCTGGACACCATCGGCCAGCTGTTCGGCCCCATCCGCGGCGGCCTGGCGCTGGCGGTGATCTTCGTCGGCGCGCTGCTGGCGGCCACCACCGGCGTGGTGGCGGCGTCCGTCATCTCCATGGGCCTGATCTCGCTGCCCATCATGCTGCGCTACGGCTATGACCGCCGGCTTGCCGCGGGCGTGATTGCCGCGTCCGGCACGCTGGCGCAGATCATCCCGCCGTCGCTGGTGCTGATCATCCTGGCCGACCAGCTGGGCCGCAGCGTGGGCGACATGTACAAGGGCGCCTTCATTCCGGGCTTTGTGCTGACCAGCCTGTATGTGCTGTATGTCGCGGGCATCGCCATGTTCAAGCCGCAATGGGCCCCCGCCCTGCCGGCCGAAGCCCGCACCATCCGCGAAGACAATGGCAAGTCCGGCCTGCCCTCGCTGCTGGTCCTGACCATCCTGTCCACCGGCGCGGCTGTCGCGCTGGGCAAGAACTACGCCAAGGTCGTGAGCTGGTGGAAGGGCACCGAGGTCACCACCGTGGCCACCGACGAGACCATCGTCGTGGCCATGTGCGCTGGCGTGCTGCTGGCCTTCGTGATCGCCGTCATCAACAAGGTGACGCGCCTGGGCCTGCTGTCGCGCATGGCCGAGCGCGTGACGTTCGTGCTGATCCCGCCGCTGCTGCTGATCTTCCTGGTGCTGGGCACCATCTTCCTGGGCATCGCAACGCCCACCGAAGGCGGCGCCATGGGTGCGCTGGGCGCCATCGCCATGGCCGTGGCGCGTGGCCGCCTGAGCTTCTCGCTGCTGCGCCAGGCACTGAACACCACCACCAAGCTGTCGTGCTTCGTGGTGTTCATCCTGGTGGGCTCCACGATCTTCAGCCTGAGCTTCCAGGGCGTGGACGGCCCCAAGTGGGTGGAACACCTGCTCAGCGGCCTGCCAGGCGGCCAGACGGGCTTCCTGATCGTGGTGAACATCATGATCTTCCTGCTCGCGTTCTTCCTGGACTTCTTCGAGCTGTCCTTCATCGTGGTGCCGCTGCTGGCGCCCGTGGCCGAAAAGCTGGGCATCGACCTGATCTGGTTTGGCGTGCTGCTGGCCGTGAACATGCAAACGTCCTTCATGCACCCGCCATTCGGCTTTGCGCTGTTCTACCTGCGCAGCGTCGCGCCGATCAAGGAGTACACCGACAAGCTCACCGGCAAGCTCACCCAGCCCGTGACCACCATGCAGATCTACTGGGGCGCCGTGCCCTTCGTCGTGATCCAGATCATCATGGTCGGCCTGATCATCGCCTTCCCGGGCCTGGTCTCTGGCGGTCTGGACAAGGCCGTCAAGGTGGACATGAACCAGGTCACGCGCGACCTGCAGCAGATGTCGCCACTGGGCGCGCCGGAGGCCATCCCCGGTGCCGACATCAAGCCCGAGGCCATTCCCACGCCGGCCGAGGCGGCCCAGTCGGCCGACGAAGAACAGAAGAAGCTCGACGAGCTGTTCAACAAGAAGTAAAGCGAAGCGGGCCATGCGGGCTGCCCCGCGTGGCCCGCGACCCGCCAAAAAAAATGCCGCGCATTGCGCGGCATTTTTCATGGGGAACCGAAAGCGTGCTTACAGCTTCTGCGACTGCATGAAGCGGTCGAACGTGGCTTCGGTGAAGCGGAACCACAGGTTCTGGTCGGCGCGGAACCTGGAATAGTCGGCATAGACCTTCTTCCAGCTTTCGTTCTTGGCGTTGAGTTCTTCGTACACGGCCATGGAGGTCTTGAACGATGCCGCCATCACGTCCGCCGGGAACGGACGCAGCTTGGCGCCCGCGCCCACCAGCTGCTTGAGCGCCGTGGGGTTCTTGACGTCGTACTTGGCCTGCATGTCCACATGGGCGTAGGCCGAGGCGGCCTCGATGATGGCCTTGTTCTCGGGCGACAGCGCGTCGTAGGCCTTCTGGTTGACGAACAGGTCCACCTGCGGGCCACCCTCCCACCAGCCGGGGTAGTAGTAGAACGGCGCGACCTTGTTGAAGCCCAGCTTCTGGTCGTCATACGGGCCCACCCACTCGGCCGCGTCGATCGTGCCTTTTTCCAGGGCCTGGTAAATCTCGCCGCCCGGGATGTTCTGCGGCACGCCGCCCATGCGCTCAAGCACCTTGCCGGCAAAGCCGCCGATGCGGAACTTCAGGCCCTTGATGTCGGCCACCGACTTGATTTCCTTGCGGAACCAGCCGCCCATCTGCGAACCGGTGTTGCCGCAGGGGAAACTGATCATGTTGTACTTGGCATAGAACTCGCGCATGAGCTTCAGGCCATTGCCCTCGAAGGTCCAGGCGCTCATCTGGCGGCTGTTCAGGCCAAAGGGAATGGCAGCGCCAATGGCGAAGGTCTCGTCCTTGCCGAAGAAGTAATAGGGCACGGTGTGCGCGGCTTCCACGGTGCCGTTCTGCACGCCGTCCACCACGCCGAATGCGGGCATCAGCTCGCCGGCCGCATGCACGGAGATTTCAAACTTGCCGCCCGACATGGCCTTGACCTTGCTGGCGAACACCTCGGCGGCGCCGAAGATGGTGTCCAGCGACTTCGGAAAGCTGGAGGCAATGCGCCAGCGGATGGCGGCCTGGGCGTGCACGGCGGGTGCCACACCAGCGGCCAGCACGCCGGCGATGCCGGCGTTTTTGATAAGTGAGCGACGATCCATTGGAAAAACTCCTTGGGTTTTAAAAAGCCGCAGCGATCATCGTGCCCCGGTGGCTTCAGCACCTGTCAGCTTGCTTGCAATGCCGCTAGGTGTTTGCGTTTAAGAATTTCAGCTTTCAGCTGGTAGCGCTAACTCGAAGGTTCGCTTTCCCATAAAAAAACCGCGCCGTGGCGCGGTTTTTTGAAACGGGAAGCAACCCGGCGTTGCTTACAGCTTCTGCGACTGCATGAAGCGGTCGAACGTGGCTTCGGTAAAGCGGAACCACAGGTTCTGGTCGGCGCGGAACTTGGAGTAATCCGCGTAGATCTTCTTCCAGCTTTCGTTCTTGGTGTTGAGCTCTTCATAGATGCTCATGGCCGACTTGAAGGCGGCGGCCATCACGTCGTTGGGGAACGGACGCAGCTTGGTGCCAGCACCCACCAGCTGCTTCAGTGCGGCCGGGTTGCGGGCGTCGTACTTGGCCTGCATTTCGGTGTGCGCAAAGGCGGCAGCGGCCTCGACGATGGCCTTGTTCTCGGCGGACAGGGCGTCGTAGGCCTTCTGGTTGATGAAGAAGTCCAGCTGCGGGCCGCCTTCCCACCAGCCGGGGTAGTAGTAGAACGGCGCGACCTTGTTGAAGCCCAGCTTCTGGTCGTCGTACGGGCCCACCCACTCGGCCGCGTCGATCGTGCCCTTTTCCAGCGCCTGGTAGATTTCGCCGCCCGGGATGTTCTGGGGCACGGCACCCAGGGGAGCCAGCACCTTGCCGCCGAAGCCGCCGATACGGAACTTCAGGCCCTTGATGTCGGCCACCGACTTGATTTCCTTGCGGAACCAGCCGCCCATCTGGGCGCCGGTGTTGCCGCCGGGGAAGCTGATCATGTTGTACTTGGCGTAAAACTCGCGCATGAGCTTCAGGCCGTTGCCTTCGTACATCCAGGCGGTCATCTGGCGGCTGTTCAGGCCGAAGGGGATGGCGCAGCCCAGCGCGAAGCATTCATCCTTGCCGAAGAAATAGTACGGAGCGGTGTGGGCCACTTCCACGGTGCCGTTCTGCACGCCGTCCACCACGCCGAACGCGGGCATCAGCTCTCCACCGGCGTGGGTGGAGATTTCAAACTTGCCACCCGACATGGCCTTGACCTTGGCAGCGAACACGTCGGCAGCGCCGAAGATGGTGTCCAGCGATTTGGGGAAGCTGGATGCCAGGCGCCAGCGGATGGCGGCCTGGGCATGCACGGCGGGTGCCACACCGGCGGCCAGCACGCCTGCAATGCCGGCGTTTTTGATGAGTGAACGACGATCCATGTATTGCTCCTCGAATGAATCAGTGAAAGGCTTTGGACTGTTTCGACTTGAAGACAACTAAAGGTTGTCAATCAAAATCAGGAGCCATTTTAGGAAGCGCAACACTTAAGGTTTCGGGGGTTTTCCCTTGAGAAATACCCGGAAACCTTTGGTACTCATCCCTCTGTCAGCAAAGCTTCAGGATTGAACGACCTTCAGCGGCGTGCGGACCGGTGCGTCATGCGGACTGAAGCGCGCGCGCACCGACGACTCGATGCCCGCGGCGTCCAGCCCCTGCATCGCCAGCAGCCGGGCGGGATCGCCGTGCTCGATGAACTCGTCCGCCAGGCCCAGGTGCAGCAGCGGGCGCGTCACGCCCGCGGCGTTCAGCGCTTCGGCCACCGCGCTGCCAGCGCCGCCCATGATGGCGCCTTCCTCGACAGTGACCAGCGCCTCGTGCCGCGCGGCCACCTGCAGCAGCAGTTCCACGTCCAGCGGCTTGGCCCAGCGCATGTTGACCACCGTGGCGTCCAGCCGCTCGGCGGCCTCCAGCGCCGGGTACAGCAGCGTGCCAAAGGCCAGGATCGCAATGCCCTTGCCCTCGCGGCGCAGCTCGCCCTTGCCAAAGGGCAGCGGCACCAGGTCCGGCGACAGGGGTGTGCCCACGCCCGCGCCGCGCGGATAGCGCACGGCCACAGGATGGCTCTGTGCAAACGCGCTGCTCAGCAGCCCGCGGCATTCGTTTTCGTCCGCGGGGCAGGCAATGCTCACCTGCGGGATGCAACGCAGGTAAGGGATGTCATAGGCACCGGCGTGGGTGGCACCATCGGCGCCCACCAGGCCTGCGCGGTCCAGCGCAAACACCACGGGCAGGTTCTGCAGCGCCACGTCATGGATGAGCTGGTCGTAGCCGCGCTGCAGGAAGGTGGAGTAGATCGCCACGACCGGCTTGAGCCCCTCACAGGCCAGGCCGGCGGCGAACGTGACGGCATGCTGCTCGGCAATGCCGACGTCAAAGTACCGGCCGGGAAAGCGCCGTTCAAATTCCACCAGGCCCGAGCCTTCGCGCATGGCGGGCGTGATGCCCACCAGCCGCGGGTCCTGCGCGGCCATGTCGCACAGCCACTGGCCGAACACCTGGGTGAACGTGGGCTTGGGCGGCGTGGCTGGCTTGATGAGGCCCACCGCCGGATCGAACTTGCCAGGCCCGTGGTAGGCCACGGGGTCGGCCTCGGCCAGCTTGTAGCCCTGGCCCTTGCGGGTGACCACATGCAGGAACTGCGGGCCGCGCAGCTGTTTGATGTTCTCCAGCGTGGGGATCAGCGAATCGAGGTCATGGCCGTCGATCGGGCCGATGTAGTTGAAGCCGAACTTTTCGAACAGCGTCGCCGGCACCACCATGCCCTTGGCCTGCTGCTCGAAGCGCTTGGCCAGCTCGAACAGCGGCGGCACGGGCTTGAGCACACTCTTGCCGACATTCTTGGCCGCGGCATAGAACTGCCCGCTCATCAACTGCGCCAGGTAGCGGTTCAGCGCACCCACCGGCGGGCTGATGGACATGTCGTTGTCGTTCAGGATCACCAGCAGGTTGCAGTCGGCCACGCCCGCGTTGTTCAGGGCCTCGAAGGCCATGCCCGCGCTCATGGCGCCGTCGCCGATGATGGCCACGGCGTGGCGGTCCTCGCCCTTGTGGCGCGCGCCCAGCGCCATGCCCAGCGCGGCCGAGATGCTGGTGGACGAATGCGCGGTGCCGAAGGTGTCGTATTCGCTTTCGGCGCGCTGAGGAAAGCCCGACAAACCGCCGAGCTGGCGCAGCGTGCCCATGCGGTCGCGCCGCCCGGTGAGGATCTTGTGCGGGTAGGTCTGGTGGCCCACGTCCCACACCAGGCGGTCGTGCGGCGTGTTGAACACGTAGTGCAGTGCCACGGTCAGCTCCACCGTGCCCAGGTTGGAACTCAGGTGGCCGCCAGTGCGTGACACGCTGTCCAGCACAAAGGCACGCAGTTCGTCGGCCAGCTCGCGCAGCTGGGCGCGCGGCAGCCGGCGCAGGTCGGCCGGGTCGTTGATGGTTGATAGCAGTGTCATGGCTTCAGTTGTTCCGGTTGACCACCATGTCCGCCAGCGCGCGCAGGGCGCGCGTATCGGACAGGCCGCTGGCATCCAGCGCGTCCATGGCCTGCGCATAAAGCGCCTGCGCATGGGCGCGCGAAGGCGCCAGGCCCAGCAGCGACACATAGGTGGGTTTGTCCTGGGCGGCGTCCTTGCCCGCGGTCTTGCCCAGGGTGGCTGAATCGGCCGTCACGTCCAGGATGTCGTCCACCACCTGGAAGGCCAGGCCGATGGCGGCGCCATAGCGTTCAAGCGCGGCACTGGCCACCGCACCCGCCTGCCCGCAGGCCGCGCCCATCATGACGCTGCCTTGCAGCAACGCACCGGTCTTGAGCCGGTGCATGCCGCGCAGCTCGTCCTCGGTCAGGGCACGCCCCACGCTGGCCAGGTCGATCGCCTGGCCGCCGGCCATGCCGGCGCTGCCCGCGGCGCGCGCCAGCAAGCGGCACAGCGTGGCCTGCGTGGCCGCCGGGATGGCGTCGCCCTCGGGCACCAGCAGCTCGAACGCCAGCGCCTGCAGCGCGTCGCCCGCCAGCAGCGCGGCGGCCTCGCCAAACTTCACGTGCACGGTGGGCTTGCCACGGCGCAGGACGTCGTTGTCCATGCAGGGCATGTCGTCATGCACCAGCGAATACGCATGGATCAGCTCGACGGCGCAGGCCGCGCGCAACGCGGCTTGCGCGTTGCCGTCCACGGCTTCGCTGGCGGCCAGCACCAGCAGGGGCCGCAGCCGTTTGCCACCGTCCAGCACCGCGTAGCGCATGGACTCGCCCAGCCCCGCCGGGGCATCGGCCACCACCCACTGCGACAGTGCCTCTTCCACGTGCGCCAGGCGCTGCGTGCTCCAACCGCCCAGGTCAAAGGCCTGCATGAGGGCCTGTGCTTTCACTCTTGCGTCCACGTCTTGAGTTGTCCTTCGTCCAGCACCTTCACCTGGTTTTCCACCGCCTGCAAGCGCTCGCGGCAAAACGCCAGCAACTGTGCCCCCCGCTGGTAGCCCGACAGCAGCTGCTCCAGCGGCATCTGGCCGTTTTCAATTCGCCCCACCAACTGCTCAAGTTCGTCCAGCGCGGCTTCGTAGCTGGCTGGCACGGGCAGGTCGTCGTTCGGGGGGGCACTGGCCTTGGGCATGGCGCTTTCTGTTGGTGGATGCAAAGCGCGATTTTAGGCGCGTATCGCCCCCGCGAACGGCGGGGCGGGGGTACAATCACGCCCTCTTCCTCCGGTACGCCACCGGAAATCCCGTCTGTTCCCGCGCCAACCCCTTTTTATGAGGGCGACACGCACCCTGCCCCTTCATAGGGGGAGTCTCTAGGTCAGGTCACCCATGTCTGATTTAAGTCTTCAACTGCAGCAGGCCGCAAGCCAACTACCAGTTTCCAGCTATCTTGACGAGGCGCTGTTCCGGCGCGAGCTGGATGTCATCTTCCAGCGCGGGCCCCGTTATGTGGGGCACCAGCTGGCCGTGCCCCAGGTGGGCGACTTCTACGCCCTGCCCCAGGAAGGCGAAGGCCGCGCGCTGCTGCGCACGCCGCGCGGGGTGGAACTGGTCTCCAACGTCTGCCGCCACCGCCAGGCCGTGATCCTCAAGGGCCGCGGCTCGGTGCATGGCGACGCCGCCTCGGGCGGCAACATCGTCTGCCCACTGCACCGCTGGACGTACAGCGCCGGCCAGGGTGCGCCTGCCGGCACCCTGCTGGGCGCACCGCATTTCCCGCAGGACCCCTGCCTGAACCTGCGCAACTACCCGCTGCAGGAATGGAACGGCCTGCTGTTCGAGCAAAACAACCGCAATGTTGCCGCCGACCTGGCGGGCATGGGCCCGCGCGCCGAGCTGGACTTCACCGGCATGGTGCTGGACCGCGTGGTCATGCACGAATGCAACTACAACTGGAAGACCTTCATCGAGGTCTACCTGGAGGACTACCACGTGGGCCCGTTCCACCCCGGCCTGGGCAGCTTCGTCACCTGCGAGGACCTGCGCTGGGAATTCAAGGAGCAGTATTCGGTGCAGACCGTGGGCGTGGCCAACCGCCTGGGCAAGGCCGGCAGCCCGGTCTATGAGCGCTGGCAAAAGGCCCTGCTGCAATACCGCAATGGCGAGCCGCCCCAGTATGGCGCGATCTGGCTCACCTACTACCCGCACATCATGGTCGAGTGGTACCCCCATGTGCTGACCGTGTCCACGCTGCACCCAGTCAGCCCCACGCGGACCATGAACATGGTGGAGTTCTATTACCCCGAGGAAATCGCCGCCTTCGAACGCGAGTTCGTCGAGGCGCAGCAGGCTGCCTACATGGAGACCTGCGTCGAGGACGACGAGATCGCCGAGCGCATGGACGCGGGCCGCAAGGCCCTGGCCCTGCGCGGCGACAACGAAACCGGCCCCTACCAGAGCCCCATGGAAGACGGCATGCAGCACTTTCACGAGTGGTACCGCGACGCCATGGGCATGCGCACGCCGCGCGCCTGATGGCGGCGTTTCCCGATGGGCTGCACAGCGGCACGGTGGTGCCGCTTGACCGCGCCAACATCGACACCGACGCCATCTTTCCCAAGCAGTACGGCCGCGGCACGGCGCGCACCGGCTTTGGCCCGGTGCTGTTTGACCTGTGGCGCTACCTGGACCCGGGTGACCTGGACAGCGACCACGCCACACGCCGCCCCAACCCGGACTTCGTGCTCAACCACCCCGCACTGCGCGGCGCCAGCGTGCTGCTGGCGCGCGACAACTTCGGCTGCGGCTCCAGTCGCGAGCACGCCGTCTGGGCGCTGCGCGACTATGGCTTTCGCGCGGTGGTGGCGCCCAGCTTCGGCGACATCTTCCGCCAGAACTGCCCGCTCAATGGCGTGGCCGCGATCACGCTGGCGGCCCCGGCCATCGACCAGCTGTTCGCCGCCGCGGCCACCCAGGTGCTGCAGGCCCGCATCGACCTGCTGCAAGGCAGCCTGCACTGCGCCGGGCTGGCGCTGCCGGTCCGCCTGAGTGGACGCGAACAGGCGCTGCTGACACGGGACATCGACTGGATCGGCGCCACGCTGGCCCAGCGCCAGCGCATCGCCGCTTTTGAACAGGCCCGCCTGGCATCACAGCCCTGGCTGGCCAACACACTGGAGATTTGATGCAGGCGCTGTGGATGGTCCTGGGATCGCTGTTCTTCGCCACCATGGCGGTGTGCGTGAAGTTCGCGTCCGCGTATTTCAATGCCGCCGAGCTGGTGTTCTACCGCGGCCTGCTGGGCATGCTCTTCATGTGGCTGCTGGCGCGCCGCCAGGGTGTGAGCCTGGGCACCGGCTACGCCGGCATGCACGCCTGGCGCAGCATGGTGGGTGTGATCTCGCTGGGCGCGTGGTTCTATGCCATTGCCTGGCTGCCGCTGGCCACGGCCATGACGCTCAACTACATGAGCAGCGTATGGGTGGCCGCCTTCCTGATCGGCGGCGCGCTGATTGCCTGGAAGCCGCGTGACGGCACCGCCAGCGCGTTGCGCCAGGGCCCGCTGGTGCTGACGGTGCTGGCCGGCTTCGCCGGCGTGGTGCTGATGCTGCGGCCCACCATCGAGCAGAACCAGATCTTTGCGGGCCTGATCGGGCTGATGTCCGGCTTCATGGCCGCGTTTGCCTACATGCAGGTGATGGCGCTGGGCAAGCTGGGCGAGCCCGAAAGCCGCACCGTGTTCTATTTCGCTCTTGGCTCGGCCGTGGCGGGCGGTGCGGCCATGCTGGTCACCGGCGTGTCGCCCTGGGACTGGCAACACGCGCTGTGGCTCGTCCCCGTGGGCCTGCTGGCGGCCCTGGGCCAGCTGTGCATGACGCGCGCCTACAGCCACGGCGCCACACTGGTGGTGGCCAATTTGCAATACTCGGGCATTGTGTTTGGCGCGGTGTACAGCGTGCTGCTGTTTGACGACACGATCCCCGCGGCGGGCTGGGCCGGCATGGCGCTGATCGTGGCCAGCGGTGTCGCCGCCACGGTGCTGCGCGCACGCGCCGCGCCCAACGCGCCGGCCGAAGAACATTGAAGGAGCCAGGATGTACACGACCCTCATTTCCGCCACCCAGCTGCAGGCCCTGCGCGACAGCGGCGCGCCGCTCATGGTGTTTGACTGCAGCTTCGACCTGATGAACCCCGCCGCAGGCGAAGCGCAATACCGCGAAGCCCACCTGCCCGGCGCGATATACGCGCACCTGGACACCGCCCTGAGCGACAAAGGCACACCCGACGCCACCACCGGCAAGCCCCAGCCACCGGCTGACGCTGCATCGGGCGGGCGCCACCCGCTGCCCAGCCGCGAGAAATTTGCCGCCTGGCTGTCCAGTGTGGGCTTTGACAACACCATGCAGGCCGTGGTGTACGACCGCCAGGGCGCCAACTATTGCGGCCGCCTGTGGTGGATGCTCAAGTGGGCTGGCCATGACGCGGTGGCCGTGCTGGACGGCGGCCTGCCGGCCTGGCAGGCCGAAGGCGGCGCCGTGGTGGCAGGGGATGAGCCATCGCACTTCCAGGCCAACTTCCGCCTGGGCGAGCCGCTGCGCACGCTGGCCACCACGCAGTCGGTGCTGGCCGGCCTGCAGGGCGCCCAGACGATCATCGACGCCCGCGCTGCGCCGCGCTTTCGCGGCGAGGTCGAGCCGCTGGACCCGGTGGCCGGGCACATCCCCGGCGCGCTGAACCGCCCGTTCCAGGCCAACACCGGCCCGGACGGCAAGTTCAAGCCGGCGGCGCAGCTGCGCGCGGAATTTGAAGCCCTGCTCGCGGGCCGCGACCCGGCCAGCGTGGTGCACCACTGCGGCAGCGGCGTGAGCGCCGTGCCCAATGTGATCGCCATGGAAATCGCCGGGCTGGGCACCCCCGCGCTCTATGCAGGCAGCTGGAGCGAATGGTGCGCCGACCCGGCGCGCCCCGTGGCCCGGGGCTAGGCCTGCGGGCCCCAACCGGCGCGCTAGACTGGCCAGCTATGACCACACCCACCCCCTCCGCCATGCGCGGCCTGCTCGTTGCGGCCTGCGCCCTGGCCACCGCCAGCGCAGGCGCCCAGCTGCGCATGCCTGGCAACAGCAGTGCCACCCCGTCGCTTGCCGCACCACCCGTGACTGCACCAGCCCGCGCGGCCGCCCCCGCTGCGCCGGCGGCGCAGGCACCCGCCAACGATGAAACCACCCAGAAGGAAAACGCCGGCCAGCTGGCCGCCCTGGGCTGGCTCATGCTGCTGGACCGGCGGGATTGGGGCACGGCCTGGGAAAGCTCCAGCCAGGTGTTTCGCACCCAGGTGCCCATTGCTGCCTGGATGGATGCCATTCCCAAGGTGCGCGAGCCGCTGGGCCCGTTGGCCGGGCGTGAGCCGGTGGAGACTGCCTACAAGACCGCCCTGCCCGGCCGACCCGCGGGCGACTATGTGACGGTGGTGTTTGCCAGCCGCTTTGCCAACAAGCCCGACCTGCAGGAGATCGTGACCACCGCGCGCGACGCCGACGGGCGCTGGCGCGTGCTGGGCTATTCCACGCGCTGAGCCGTCGCGCTCAGTGCGAATGCGCCAGGCCGCTGACCAGCGTGACCATGGCAATGCCCACCAGCAGCCAGGCGATCTGCGCAGCCGTCTGGCGCGCGCTCAGGCGCTTTTGCAGCTGCGGGATCAGGTCCGCCAGCGCCACATAGACAAAGCTGCTGCTGGCCACCACCAGGAAATACGGCAGGTAGTCGTACAGCTGCTCCACCAGGAAGAAGCCCGTGATGCCGCCCAGCGCGGTCACCGCGCCTGCCAGTGACACCTTGACCAGCGCGGCGCTGCGGTTGCGGCTGGTCTGGCGCAAAACGATCAGGTCGCCCATGTGGTGCGGCACCTCGTGGGCCAGCACCGCCAGTGCCGCCACGGCGCCCAGGCGCAGGTCGGCGATGAAGGCCGACGCGATCAGGATGCCGTCGCCAAAGCAATGCACGCTGTCGCCGGTGAGCACGGCCCAGCCGCCGCCCTTGCCATGCGCGTCGCCATGGTGGTGGCGGGAATGGTCATGGCCGGCGTGGTCATGGCTTGCATGCCCGTGGTCATGGTGGTGTTCGTGCCCGTGGTGCCACAACTCGGCCTTGTCCAGCAGAAAGAAAAACACCACGCCCACCAGCAGCGTGGCGAACAGCTCCTTGGCGCCGGCCTGCGATTCAAAGGCTTCGGGCAGCAGGTGCATGAAGGCCGTGGCGAGCAACGCGCCCGCGGCCAGGCTGAGCAGGTGCTGCGGGCCCACGCGGCCTTGCTGGGTACGCCCGGCGCTGGCCACGGCGCCCAGGCTCATCAGGCCGGCAGCCAGCCAGACGCTGCCGATGCCGGCGGCCAGGGTGGCGATCACGATTGCTATCAATGTCATGGCGTTGGACAGAACTCGCAAAAAAAAGGCCGCTTGCGCGGCCCTGGTCTGGCGTGGCGTGGGCTCAAGCCACACCGTTGGCCTTGAACCATTCCAGCGCGCGCTTCCAGCCGTCTTCGGCCGGGCCCTGGCGGAAGCTGGGGCGGTAGTCGGCATGGAAGGCATGCGGCGCGTCAGGGTACACCACGAACTGCGACGCCCTGGACGCCGCGTTGCCCGTGGCAAGAGCAGCTTTCATCTTATCAACGGTGTCAAGGGGGATGCCGGCGTCCTTTTCACCGTACAGGCCCAGCACCGGGCCATTCAGTGCGGCGGCCACGTCCACCGGATGCTTGGGCGTCACAGGCGTGCTGGCGCCCACCAGGCGGCCGTACCAGGCCACGCCGGCCTTCACGTTGGGGCTGTGGGCAGCGTACAGCCAGGTGATGCGCCCGCCCCAGCAAAAGCCGGTGATGCCGACCTTGGCGGTGTTGCCGCCGTTGGCCCCCGCCCATTTGACGGCGGCGTCCAGGTCGCCCATGACCTGTGCGTCCGGCACCTTGGACACCACCTCGGCCTGCAGCTTGGCCATTTCGTTGTAGGCGGTCGGGTCACCCTGGCGCTGGAACAGCTCGGGCGCAATGGCCAGGTAGCCGGCCTTGGCGAAGCGGCGGGCCGTGTCGGCAATGTATTCATGCACGCCAAAGATTTCCTGGATGACCAGCACCACCGGCAGGTTGGTCTTGCCGGCCGGCGCGGCGCGGTAGGCCGCCATCTTGAAACCGTTGACGTCAATGGTCACTTCACCCACGGTCAACCCGTCGGCCGGGGTCTTGATGGCGGTCTGCGCCATGATGGGCATGGCGGTGGCCGCATAGCCCACACCCAATGCGGCCTTCAACGCGGTGCGGCGCGTGGCGCCGTCTTCGGTAGTCTTGCCGGGCAAGAGGGAGTCAAAGTCGGCCTTGAGATCGTCGCGCAGCATGGTGTTCTCCGTTGAGGTGGTTGGCAATGCGGGTGTGAGTCTAGGCAGGCCGGAAAGTTTTGGCTACTGCGGGGATATAGTCATCGCCGTTGCAACCAAGGAGCACCCATGCCCACCATCCGTGTCGAAATGTTTGAAGGCCGCACGCCCGAACAGAAGAAAAACCTCGTCAAGGCCCTGACCCAGGCCGCAGCCGACGCGCTGGGCAGCAAGCCCGACAGCGTGGACGTGATCCTGTACGACATCAAGAAGTCGGACTGGGCGACGGGTGGTGAGCTTTGGTCGGAGAAGAAATAACCTGAGCTTCCCGTCGGCAAGGACGGGGGTATGCCCGCAACGGCTTCACTGCGGCGCCCTCCGCTGCGCTACAGGTCCCCTGCGCTCCTCGCTCCGCGGGGCGGCTGCGGTCGCTTCGCAATGGCGCTGATACGCGCCATTCCATAAATCGTCCTCGCCGGTCCGCCTGCGGCGGACTCCCCCCGCTGCGCTCCGGTGCTCGGCGCTGCAGAGGCGCCGCTGCGGGCATACCCCCGTCCTTGCTGAAGCTTTGTTTGCGCACGACCGTGAAATAGCCCGACTCTTGGCCAACGTAACCAGTGGCGTACCTGCATGCGGGCTGCAAGGTTGTGGGTGGGGCTGTGGGCGCGCCTCTGCGGCGCTGAGCAGCGCAAAACTGCGGGGGCAGTCCGGCCGCAGGACGGACCGGGGGTTGGGTGATTTATGGAACGGCGCGTATCAGCGCCGTTGCGAAGCGCCCAAACCCCGCCCCGCAGTTTGAGCAGCGCAAGGGAGTCCGGCCAAAGGCCGGACCGCCGCAGTGAAGCGCCCACAGCCCCACCCACAACCTTGCGTACACAAGCAAACAGAATGCATGGCCCCCCGGATCAAGTCCGGGGCAGGCTCGTCAAGCGCGGGATGACAGACTCCTCAGTGCGCCTTGTCCCAGTTCGGGCCCACGCCCACCTCGGCCAGCAAGGGCACCTTGAGCTGGGCGACGCCCGCCATCAGACGGGGAATCTCGGTGCGCAGCCAGTCCCCCTCGGCCTCGGGCACCTCGAACACCAGTTCATCGTGCACCTGCATGATCATCTTCGTGCCACGCTTTTCTGCATCCAGCACTGATTGAACCGCGTTCATGCTGAGCTTGATGAGGTCGGCCGCCGTGCCCTGCATGGGCGCGTTGATGGCCGCGCGCTCGGCGCCGCCGCGGCGCGGGCCGTTGGGTGAATTGATCTCGGGCAGGTACAGGCGGCGGCCAAACACGGTTTCCACATAGCCCTGGCTCTTGGCCATGAGGCGCGTTTCGTCCATGTAGGTCTTGACGCCCGCAAACCGCTGGAAATAGCGCTCGATGTAGTTCTTGGCCGCTGTGTTGTCGATGGCCAGCGCGCGCGCCAGGCCAAAGGCACTCATGCCGTAGATCAGCCCGAAATTGATGACCTTGGCATAGCGGCGCTGCTCGCTGGACACCTGGTCCACGGGCACGCCAAACACCTCGGCCGCCGTGGCGCGGTGCACGTCCATGCCTTCGTGAAAGGCCTTGAGCAGGGCTTGGTCCTCGCTGATGTGCGCCATGATGCGCAGCTCGATCTGGCTGTAGTCGGCGCTGGCGATCACGCTGCCCGGCGGCGCCACAAAGGCTTCACGCACGCGCCGGCCTTCGGGCGTGCGGATGGGGATGTTCTGCAGGTTGGGGTCGTTGCTGGACAGCCGCCCGGTGACCGCCACCGCCTGCGCGTAGTGCGTGTGCACACGGCCTGTGCGCGGCAGCGCCATCTG
Organism: Pseudomonadota bacterium; assembly: GCA_020161775.1. Classification (GTDB taxonomy): domain Bacteria; phylum Pseudomonadota; class Gammaproteobacteria; order Burkholderiales; family Burkholderiaceae_C; genus RAM1. Next base: position 7,437 of record JAIUOW010000020.1, on the reverse strand, counting down.
CGCGAGCTTGTCGGTGTAGGTGCCCTTGAGCTTGGACAGGCTGCGGTGCTCCAGGATGCGGGCCGGCAGGGGGTAATCCTCGGCCAGCTTTTCCAGCACCTCTTCGTCGGTGCTGGGGGCGCCGCTGGGCGTTTTCTTGACGACCGGCAGGCCCAGCTTGGTAAAGAAGATTTCACCGATCTGCTTTGGCGAACCCAGGTTGAACGGCTGGCCCGCCAGCTCGTGGGCCTGCGCCTCAAGCGCCATGATGCGCTGGCCCAGCTCATGGCTTTGCGCGGCCAGCGTGGGCGCATCGATCAGCACGCCGTTGCGCTCGATGCGGTACAGCGTCTCGCTGCTGGCCATTTCCAGCTCGTACACAAAGCGCAGCTTGTCGTCCTTTTCAAGCTGCGGCCACAGCGCGCGGTGCACGTCCAGCGTCTGGTCGCTGTCTTCGCATGAATATTCCGCTGCCTTGGCAATGTCCACCTGGCTGAACGGGATCTGGTGCGCGCCCTTGCCGCACAGGTCTTCGTAATTGATGCCGCTGCGGCCCAGGTGACGCTCGGCCAGGCTGGCCAGGCCATGGGGCTTGTGCACTTCCAGCACATAGCTTTGCAGCATGGTGTCGTGGGCATAGCCCTGCACCTCGATGCCATGGTTGGCAAACACATGGCGGTCGTACTTGACGTGCTGGCCCAGTTTTTTCTTCGTGCCGTCTTCCAGCCAGGGCTTGAGCCTGGCCAGCACTTCGTCGCGCGGCAGCTGGTCCGGCGCGTCGGGGTAGTTGTGCATGAGCGGCACATAGGCGGCCTCGCCCGGCGTCACGCTGAAGCTGATGCCCACGATCTCGGCGCGCATTTCGTCCAGCGAGGTGGTTTCGGTGTCCACGGCGGCCAGGTCCGCCGCCATCAGCCGCGCCAGCCACGCGTCCAGCGCCTCCCAGGTGAAGAGGGTTTCGTACTTCAGGTTGGTGGCCTGGCGGTTGATCTGCACGGCGGGCTCGTCAAACAGGCCGCCGGTTTCGCCGCGGCGCGTGGCCTGCGCCTCTTCGATCAGCTCGGGCGGTGTTTCCTGGGCCACCAGCGTCTTCACCAGGCCCTTGAAGCCATATTTTTCGCTAAAGGCCTTGAGCGCCTCGCTGTCCTGCCCACCGATGGCAATCGCGTCCAGCGCCGGCAGGCCGTCCACATGGCCCGCCAGGTCGCAGTCGGTCTTGATGGTCAGCAGCTCGCGGCCCCTGGGCAGCCAGCCCAGGGCGTTGCGCAGGTTCTCGCCGGCCACGCCCTTGATCTCATGGGCGCGGGCCACCAGCGCGTCCAGCGAGCCGTATTCGAGCAGCCATTTCACGGCGGTCTTGGGGCCCACCTTGGGCACGCCGGGCACGTTGTCCACCGCGTCGCCCACCAGCGTCTGGTAGTCCAGCATCAGCTGCGGCGGCACGCCGAATTCAGCCTCCACGCCGGCCACGTCGCGCCGGCGGTCGTTCATGGTGTCAATGACGGTGATGTGCCCGTTCACCAGCTGGCTCAGGTCCTTGTCGCCGCTGGAGATGATGACCTCGATGCCCTGCTGCGCCGCGATGTGGGCCAGCGTTCCGATCACGTCGTCGGCCTCCACGCCGGGCACATCGAGCACGCGCCAGCCCAAAAGCTTCACCACCTCGTGGATGGGTGGGATCTGGCTGCGCAGGTCGTCCGGCATGGGCGAGCGGTTGGCCTTGTATTCGGGGTACAGCGCATCGCGGAAGGTCGGCCCCTTGGCGTCGAACACGCAGGCGGCGTAGTCGGCCCGCACGTCCTTGCGCAGCTTCTGCATCATGTTGATCATGCCGCGGATGGCGCCGGTGGCTGGACTGGTGGGGTCGCCCGGCACCGCGCGCAGGTCGGGCATGGCATGAAAGGCCCGGTAAAGGTAGCTGGAGCCATCCACCAGCAGCAGTGTTTTGGGCGTAACAGATTCGGACATGAGGTGGGGAAAAAGAGTGGGCCGTCGGGGGGATCCGGCTGACCCGACAGTTTAGGGCCTGCGCGCAGCCGCATGCCACGGCTGATTTCCTACAATGGCGGCCATGCGAGCCCTCCTTTGTCTATGCGCCCTTGCGGGCTGCGCCGCCGTGCAGGCCCAGGCCCCTTCCGCGGGCACCGCGCCCGCCACGCTCCAGCGGGACGCGCAGACCACCGGCCGGCACAGCCAGCGCATCGAGCGCGTGCGCATTGAAGACGCCGGTAGCCGCGTGGACGAGCTGCGTTACGGCGGCGAGGCGCAGAGCATCACCGTGCAGCCCAAGGCCGGCGTGCCCGAATACCAGGTGCGCAGCGATGGCACGCGCGTCTGGAACGTCCTGAAATTCTGACCCCGCAAACCTTCCATGGCTGTTTTCACTGAAGTCACCGCCGAACAGGCGCAGGCCCTGCTGGGCGAACTGAAACTCGGCGAGCTGCGCGAACTGCGCGGCATCGAGGGCGGCATCGAGAACACCAACTATTTCGCCACCACCTCCGAGGGCGAGTACGTGCTCACGCTGTTCGAGCGGCTGACGTTTGAGCAGCTGCCGTTCTACCTGCACCTGATGAAGCACCTGGCGCAGCGCGGCATCCCCGTGCCCGACCCGGCTGCCAACCGCGACGGCGACATCCTGCACACCGTGAGCGGCAAGCCCGCAGCCGTGGTGAACCGCCTGCGCGGCAAAAGCGAGCTGGCCCCCGGTGCGGGTCATTGCGCGGCCGTGGGCGGCATGCTGGCGCGCATGCACCTGGCCGGGCGCGACTTCAACCGCAGCCAGCCCAACCTGCGCGGCCTGCCCTGGTGGAACGAGACCGTGCCGGTGGTGCTGCCCCACCTGGATGCGGCGCAGGCCACGCTGCTGCGCGCCGAGCTGGCCTACCAGAACCATGTGGCCGCCAGCGCCGCCTATGCCGCGCTGCCGCGCGGGCCGGTGCATGCCGACCTGTTCCGTGACAACGTCATGTTTGACGGCGGCGAGCTGACCGGCTTCTTTGACTTCTATTTCGCGGGCGTGGACACCTGGCTGTTCGACATCGCGGTGTGCCTGAACGACTGGTGCATCGACCTGGCCACGGGCGCCCACGACGCGCCGCGCGCCAGCGCCTTCATGCAGGCCTACGCCGCCGTGCGCCCGCTGTCGCGCGCCGAGCGCAGCCTGCTGCCGGCCATGGCACGCGCCGGCGCCCTGCGCTTCTGGATATCGCGCCTGTGGGACTATTACCTGCCGCGCGAAGCCTCCATGCTCAAGCCGCACGACCCCACGCACTTTGAGCGCGTGCTGCGCCAGCGTGTGGCCCACGCCGTGCAGGCCTGAGCCGCCCTGACAACCTGTCGGCCTGGCCTGTTAAATTTGTCACGCAACCGCGCGCGGGCCATACTGCCGCGGTAAGTTGGCTGCCTCCAAACCGACCTATCCCACGTACATCGAATGAAACTCAACATTGTTCCGGCACGCACAGGCATCCAGTGGGTCAAGCTCGGTATTCAAACCTTCTTTCGCCAGCCATTGGCGCTGTCCGGCCTGTTCTTCATGTTCATGGCCGTGATGTCCATCGCCAGCATGGTGCCGCTGATCGGCAGCGCGCTGGCGCTGGCGCTGCTGCCGGCGGCCACGCTGGGGCTGATGGCTGCCACCCAGGAGGCCACGCGCGGCAAATTTCCCATGCCGTCGATCCTGATCACCGCGTTTCGCGCGGGGCAGCAGCGGCTGCAGGCCATGCTGGTGCTGGGCGCGCTGTATGCGCTGGGCTTTCTGGTGGTGATGGGCGTGTCGGCGCTGTTCGACGGCGGCAAGTTCGCCCGGCTGTACCTGGTGGGCGGGCAGATCACGCGCGAGCTGGCGCTGGACGAGAGCTTCCAGAGCGCCATGTGGGCCGCCATGGCGCTGTACCTGCCGCTGTCGCTGCTGTTCTGGCACGCGCCCGCGCTGGTGCACTGGCATGGCGTGCCGCCCCTGAAGAGCCTGTTCTTCAGCTTCGTGGCCTGCATGCGCAACTTCAAGGCATTCACGCTGTTCGGCCTGGCCTGGGTGGGCGTGTTCCTGTTCGGTGGCCTCGTCATCACGGTGTTTGCCGCGCTGATCGGCAGCCCGCAGGTCGCGGGCATGGCCATGGTGCCGGGCGCCCTGCTGATGGCCGCGATGTTTTTCACCTCGGTTTTCTTCACGTTCCGCGACAGCTTTGTGGCGGATGAACCCCCTGTTTCAACCGGAGACACGCCATGACCCAGCACACCCTGCAAGGCCGCACCGAGGATGAAGTCCTGTGGTTCCAGCGCCGCAGCTTCCTGCAGGCCGCCGCCGCATGGACGGCCATGGGCGGGTTTGCCGTCGCCCAGGCCCAGCAGCGCACCAACATCGTGGAGCTGCAGGGCGAGGCGCTGATCAATGGCGCGCGGCTGACGCCGCAACAGGTGATCCAGAGCGGCGATTCACTGGAAACCGGGCCCGGCTCCAGCCTGATCTTCGTGATCGGCAATTCATCATTCCAGGTGCGGCAGAACTCGCGCCTGACGGTGGAACGCGGCGCCACGCTCAATGCCGTGAGTGTGCTGCGCATGATCACCGGCGCCGTGGCCAGCGTGTGGGGCCGCGGCAGCAGCCGCCAGATCGTCACGCCCACGCTGACGGCCGGCATCCGCGGCACCGGCGTGTACACGGAGGTGTTCCCCGCGCAAAGCTACCGCAGCTATTTCTGCAACTGCTACGGCACGGTGGACATGGGCGCCGGCCCCGACCGGGCTGTGAGCCGGGCTGATTACCACCAGGCGTTCTGGGGCGAGGTGGAACCCAAGGAAGGCAAGTTCCTGACGCCGGCCAAGGCCATCAACCACACCGACGAGGAGCTTGAATTCCTGGCCCGGCTGGTGGACCAGCGCACCGCCTGGCAGATCGCCGGCAAAAAGGGCGTGAAGGACGGCAGCGGCTACATGGAAGAAAAGCCCGGCCAGGCGCACCCGGCGGCCATGCCGCGCTAGCTCACATCTGCCTGCACATGAACACGCTGTTGGGGTCGTCGGTGTAGCCCTCGAACGGCGGGCAGGGCACAAAACCAAAGCGCGCATAAAGCTGGCGCGCAGGCTCAAAGGCGTCCTGCGAGCCAGTCTCCAGGCTCAGGCGCGTGTAGCCCCGACGGCGGGCCTCTTCAATGATGTGCGCCAGCATCGCGCGCGCCACACCGGCGCGCCGGTGGGCCTGCGCGGTGCGCATGGACTTGATCTCGCCATGCTGCGGGTTGATCTGCTTGAGCGCACCGCAGCCCGCCAGGCTGGCGCCTGACCACACCGTCCAGAACGTGATGGCAGGCTGACGCAGCTTGTCCAGGTCCAGCGCATGCACGCTCTCGGGCGGCGACACGGCGCGCATGTGCTGCAGGTGCTCTTCCAGCAGGGCCTGGATCTCGGGGCCGCGCAGGTCGTCCCGGCGGATGCGCAGGGTGACCGTGCCCGGCGTTTCGCTGCTGGGCACCCAGGCGCTGGCGCGCACCGGCTCCACCGGCCGCACCTCGTATTGCAGGCCGCAGGCCATGCAGGGGTTCTGCGCGGCCAGGGCGCAGGCCTCGTCCAGGCTGTGCGCGATGAAAAACCAGTAGCCGCCCACGACTTCCTTGGCCTCGGTGAACGGGCCGTCCAGCACGCCGGCACGCGAGACCAGCCGCGCATCGCGCGCCAGCCGCTGGCCGGACTTCATGCGGCCCTGGGCGACCAGCTCGTCATGCCAGACGTAAAACGCGTCGATGGCCTGCTGGATTTCTTCGGGCGATTTGTCGGCGTCCCATTGGCCACGGGACAGCACGAGGTATTCAGAGGGGGTGGAGGTGTTCATGTGACAGGCAGGGTAGCGGACTTGACTCGCAACGGTTCACGGATTCAGCCAGCCAGAGCGTACAGGAATGCGCAGGCCTGTGGCGCCGCAGACGCAAGCTGACCGTCACGCGCCGGCGGCGCCCTCGCCCACCACCACCAGCAGCGTCTGGCCCGTGGCCACCAGCGTCTCTTGGCCGTTGGCCACGGCGAACAGGTCGCACGCGGTGAACACCTGCGTCTTGCCGGGTTTGACGACGCGGGCACGGGCAATGAAGCGCTCCCCCACCGCAGGGCGCAGGCAATTGACGGAATAGTGCGACGCCAGCACGCGCCCCACCAGCGTGGCGGCGGCAAAGCCGCAGGCCGTGTCGATCAAGGCGCCGACCAGGCCGGCGTGCAGGAAGCCCGCGTACTGCCCCGCCTCGGCCCGCCAGGGCATGGCAATCTCGGCCTGGCCCGGCTGGGCCGACAGCACCTCGATGCCGCACCACTGGTTGAACGCGGCAGACTGGTTGATGGCGCGAAGCTGCGCAAGCGATGCGTTGGCGGTGTTCATGGCGGCAGCCCTATGCAGTGGAGACAGGCGCACTGTAGGCAGGGATGGGACGGGGCCGCTGTCAGGGGTGTGACATGGAACAGGGACCCGCGTCACTTGCGGGACTGCCGTTGGTACGGCAGGCTCAGGCCTGCCGGCGCTGCGGCTCGCTGATGTGCAAAAACTTGGTGAACAGATCGCGCGGCGGCACGACGGAGATGGACTTGAGCACCTGCCCCACATTGCCGCGGTGGTACGCGCCGTGGGTAATGACGTGGGCCAGCATCTCTTCACGCGACATCGTGCCCGTGTCGCCGTCAGTGAAGCGGAACACGATGCGCTCGCCCAACTGCTCGGGCGACACCGTGGCGGTGTAGCGCTCAAACCAGGCGTCCACCTCGGCGGCGGCGAAATGCAGCTCACCCAGATCCGGCGTGGCGTCGGTATTGGTAGCGGTGTAGCTGTGCGGCTGGCCCTGCAGATGCGCCTGGAAGATTCTGTCAACGACATAGATGTGGTTGAGCGTGCGGATGGCCGTGTGGACCGCACCCGCATGCGCCTGCGCATCCACCGCGGCCAGCGCGTTGAACAGCTCGTTGTTGGCCCAGGCTTTCTGGGCGAAGAGGGAGTGGAGTGTGTTCATGGGGTTGCGCCGCCGCGATAAACGGCTTCAATGTTGTTCCCGTCCGGGTCAAGCACGAACGCAGCATAGTAGATCGGCGATGACTGGCCCGGCCGGTCGCCGGGCGCGCCGTTGTCTTCACCCCCGGCCTTGAGTGCGGCGGCATGGAAGGCATCGACTTCAGACCGGCTGCGGGCAGCAAAGGCCGTGTGCTGCCGCGTGGAATGCGGATGGAACCGGTCTATCCAGAAGATGGGGTAGTCAAAGCCATACCCGATCCCGTCCGTGCCCACCCCCGGCGGCATCTGCATGGACCGGCGCATGCCGAGCGCGCCGAGTGCCGCGTCATAGAAGGCCGCGGATAAGGCTACGTTGGCGACACCTATTCCTGTGTGATCGATCATCTGTTTGATTAACGTTTGAGCTGAGCGGCGACCGCCGGCGAGACGCGCTGGCCGCGCAGCGGATGATGAACCAAGCCGCTGCGCGG
>JAIUOW010000019.1 GCA_020161775.1 Pseudomonadota bacterium | reverse complement strand
GCTCAATTCCCATCAACACCAAAATCCATCGAGTAATCTTCAACCCGGACTTCCACTTTTGATTGGTACGCCGGTAGTGACCTGCCCGGGTTTTTCGAGCCATTCATTCCTGTAAGACGGCCCGATTGGGAATTGAATGATATTGCTGCTTGAATTCGTGCGGGGTCAGGTAGTCCAGACTGCTATGGGGCCGCACGGTGTTGTAGTGGCGCCGCCAAGCCTCGATGACCACCTGGGCTTCCCTGCGCGAGCGGAACCACTCCAGGGACAGGCACTCGTCTCGGAACTTGCCATTGAAGCTCTCGTCGGTGCCGTTTTGCCAGGGCTTGCCGGGGTCGCTGAGCGATGTGCCGATGCCGGCTTGGGCGATCCACTCCAGGATGGCGTGACTGACGAACTCCGGCCCGTTGTCCGAGCGCATGAACAGCGGTGCGCCATGCAGGCTAACCAGGCGGGAGAGAACCTCGATGACTCGCTGCGAGCGGATCGCCCCGGCCATGTCGATGGCCAGGCACTCGCGGGTGTATTCGTCCACCACCGTAAGGCACTTGATCTGGCGGCCGTCGGCCGTAGTGTCGAAGACGAAGTCATAGGCCTACACCATGTTGACCTTGAACGGTGTATGCGCCCTCGGCCTGCCGTTTGCGATGCGCTTGCGCGAGCGTTTCCTGGGCACCAGCAGGCCCGCCTGGCGCCACAGGCGATGGGCGCGCGACCAACTGAGCTGCAGCCCTTGACGACGCAGAAAGATACGAATGCGCCGATAGCCGTAGCGCGGGTACTGCGCCGACAGCGACTTCATCGCCTCGATCACCGGCGCGTCCTTCGCAGGCAGCCGCAGCTCATAGCTCAGCGTAGAGCGGGCCACCCCAATCAGCCCGCACGCCCGACGCTGCGACAGACCCCGCTGGCAAGCCAGTTGGACCTGTTCACGCCGGCCCTGCGGGCTCACCACTTTTTTGAATTGATCTCCTTGAGCACTTCGATGTCCAGCGCCGCCTCGGCCAGCAGCTTCTTCAGGCGGGAGTTCTCCAACTCCAGGGCCTTCAGGCGTTTGACATCTGCTGCATCCATCTGCCCGAAGTGCTTGCGCCAGGCGTAGATCGTGGGTTCACTGACTTTGTGCTTCTTGGCCGCCTCGGCCACCGTGGTTCGATCTGCCTCACGCAGTACCGTGACCATCTGTTCTTCTGTGAATCGACTTTTTCTCATGGGCTCCTCTCGGATTGGGAGCCATCTTCCTAGAAATTACTGGTCCGGAAAACCCGGGCAGGTCAGTAGGGGGCAGGTCAGACCCAACTTCTAAGTATTGATCTGTATTCGAGCATCGAGAAGCCAATAGAAAAAGTCGAAGATCGTTTGGCAAACTATCTTGGAGAACTCGATCAATTTAAGAAGGGACTCGCAGCTCATGCCCCGAGCCGACCAGAGGCAATCACTGAACTCGCTGACTTGCACGTTGCTGTTCTGACACCCATAAAGCAGCAACAAAGCTTAGTGGTGTAGGGCGGCTGCGTGAAATTCGTATGCATGTGTCTTGGCAAATTCACGAGGTCGTAGCTCACTTACCCCGAAGAAACAAGGCCTTGCAGGCGCCTCGTTTCTAATTCCGGCACTTAAGCCCTTTAAGTCACCGCCACCCGCTTGCTGATGTCCAGCATGCGCGTGGACAGAATGGCGCCCAGCGTCATCGCCAGCGACAGCGCCACGGCCGTGTGCTCCTTGGACATGCGGTCAAACCGGTCGGGCGTCAGGCCCCACACGCGCGAAGGTTCCAGCGCCTGTACCGTGGCGTTGCGCTCGATGTGCGAGAAAAAAGCGCCTTCCCCTACTACCGCGCCCGCGCCCAGCGTGGCGATGTGCACCTGGCCGGCCTGGTCGCCGTAGTGCACGCGCAGCGAGCCTTTTTCGATGAAGTACAGCGTGCGGTCCAGCGCGCCCTGCGAGATCAGCACGTGGCCGCGTTGCACGTCCTCGGGAATGAGGTAGCTGGCCAGCACGGGCCAGGCCTCTTCGGGCAGAAATCGCTTGAGCGTGTCATCGCGCGTATTGGCTTCGATGGCCGCTACCAGCGCAGACAGGTCTTGCTTCTTGGGTTTCAGGAAAGACAGGCTCATGGTGAAGATCGTAATAGGCTTGGCGGATTATCCCGGCTTGCGCGGTTTGTGCCAGCAGAACATTCATCCAGCAGCCAGTGGCGGAATTTTTCCAGCGGGCCCAGGTGGGCGCGGGCTTCGGGGTAGCACAGGTAATAGCCCAGCGTGTCCACATAGCCGTCGTCCAGCGGCGCCGAGACGGTGCCCAGCGCAATGTCGTCGCGCACCAGGCACTGCGGCACCAGCGCCAGCCCCATGCCCGCCGCCACGGCGCGGGTCAGGCTGTGGAACTGGTCCATCTGCGGCCCGGCCAGCGGGTTGATGCCACGCACGCCATGCGCTTCGCACCAATGCGCCCAGGCGTGTGGCACTGACACATGCTGCAGCAACGGGTATTTGGCGATGTCGGCGGGCTTGCGCAGCAAGGGGCGGCCGCGCGGCGCGGGCGGCGCGATCAGCACCACGTCGCGCCCTGTCAGGTAATCGGCCACGGCACCGGGCCAGTGGCCGTCACCAAACAGGATGGAGCAATCCAGGTCGGGGCGGTGAAAGTCATAGCCCTGCACATAGGGCACAAAGTGCAGCGCGATCTGCGGGTGCGCCTGCTGGAAGGCGGGCAGGCGGGGAATCAGCCACTTGGCGCCGAAGGTCGGCAGCGTGGACAGCGCCAGCGCCCCGCCGCCGTCGCCGCTGGTGATGAGTTCCAGCGTCGCGGCCTCCAGGCCCGCCAGCAGCGGGCGGATCGCGGCCTCATACCGCTGGCCGGCCGGCGTGAGGCTCAGGCGCTTGCGCACGCGCTCGAAAAGCGCCGTGCCGGTCCAGCGCTCCAGTTCCTGTACCTGCTTGCTCACGGCGCTTTGCGTCAGGTGCAAGGCCTCGGCCGCGCGCGAGATGCTGCCAAAGCGGGCGGTGGTGGCGAACGCGCGCAACAGGTGCAAGGGCGGATTGAGCTGGCGCATGGTTAATTCCTGATTGGAATGTTATCAGGCGTGTTTTTCGTTTGGCAAGCGCTTTGGGTCTGGCCAGAATCCGCTGCACACCAACTGCGGAGCTTGATCATGCAACGACGACACCTGATGGCGCTGGCCGGTACTTCATTACTTCCTGGACTTTCCCGTGCCCAAGGCAAACCGCTGCGGCTGGTGGTGCCTTTCCCGCCGGGCGGCGCCACGGACATCACGGCCCGCGTGCTGGTGGAGCCGCTGGCGCGGATTCTGGAGCAGCCCGTGATCGTGGACAACCGCGCTGGCGCGGGCGGCTCCATCGGCATGGCCGAAGTGGCCAAATCGGCGCCCGACGGGCTGACGGTGGGCGTGGCCACGCTGTCCACCCACGGAGTGAACCCCGCCGTGTACAAGCGGCTGCCCTATGACCCGCTCAAGGACTTTGCCGCCGTGACCGAGGTGGTGAAGGCGCCGGGTGTGCTGGTGGTCAATGCCAACCTGCCGGTGCGCGATTTTGGCGAGTTCATCAAGTACCTCAAGGCCAACCCGGGCAAGGTGACCTATGCGTCGCCGGGCAATGGCACGATCGGCCACATGTGGGGCGAGCTGTTCAAGAGCACTACCAACACCTTCATGGTCCATATCCCGTACCGCGGCGCGGGCCCGGCGCTCAATGACCTGATCGGCGGACAGGTGCAGGTGTACTTCGACCAGGTGGCTTCGTCGCTGCCGCACATCCAGTCAGGCAAGGTGCGCGCGCTGGCGGTGTCATGGGGCCAGCGCCTGGCGGTGCTGCCGGGCGTGCCCACCTATGGCGAGCTGACCCTTTTTTCCAACAACGACCCGTCGTGGTTCGGGCTGGTGGCGCCGGCGGCCACGCCGCCCGCCGCGGTGCGCCGCATCCAGGACGCGGTGGCCCGCGCTTTGCGCGAGCCCGCCGTGCGCGAACGCCTTGCGGGGCAAGGGCTGTTCCCTTCGGGCAGCCTGCCCGACGAGTTTGGCGCACAGATCCGCAAGGAGATCGACAAGATGCAGCGCATCAGCCGGTTTGCGCGGATCAGCCTGGATTGAGGGAGCTTGTTTGAGTGCTGTTTTGCGGCTGCTGAGCCACCGTTTCACTGCCCGTTGCGCCACAATTCAAGGCATGACTTCCATGATCCGCACAGTGCCCGGCCACACGCCGCTGGTGCTGGATTCGCCGCACAGCGGCACGCAGTACCCGGACGATTTCGCGCACGCCTGCGACCCGCAGGTGCTGCGCCGGGCCGAAGACACGCATGTCGAGCGCCTCTATGAATTTGCGCCCGCGCTGGGCGCGGCGTGGGTGGAGGCGCTGTTTCCGCGCAGTTACCTGGATGCCAACCGCGACGTGACCGAGGTGGACGTGGACATGCTGGACGGCCCCTGGGCCGGCCCCGTGGCCACCGACGAGCGCGTGCTGTCCAAAGTGCGCCTGGGCAAGGGCCTGGTCTGGCGCATGACGGACGATGGACAGCCCATCTACGCGCGCCAGCTGGGTGTGGCCGAGGTGCAGTCGCGCATCGACCGCTGCTGGGCGCCGTACCACGCCGCCGTGGCGCAGGCCATAGCCGCCGCACATGCACGACACGGCTACAGCATCCACATCAATTGCCATTCCATGCCGGCGGTGGCGTCCAGCCATGCCACGGAATTTCCGGGGCTGGTGCATGACGACTTTGTGGTGGGTGACCGCGACGGCACCACCGCCCACCCGGCATTGACACGCCTGATCGGCGAGCACCTGCGGGCTTTGGGCTACAGCGTCAGCTACAACCATCCGTACAAGGGCGTGGAGCTGGTGCGCCGCCACGCTGACCCGGCGCGCCAGCGCCACAGCGTGCAGTTGGAGATCAACCGCCGCCTGTACATGGACGAGCAGACGCTGGCGCTGAACGATGGCTTTGGCGCGCTGCAGGTCAGCCTGCGGTCGCTGGTGGCTTTGTTGCTTGCAACCGATCCGCGCACGCTGTGATGGACCGGGTGGACTGTGTGGTGATCGGCGCGGGCGTGGTCGGCCTGGCCGTGGCGCGCGCGCTGGCGCTGCAGGGGCGCGAGGTGATGGTGCTGGAAGCCGCCAACGCGATTGGCACCGGCACCAGCTCGCGTAACAGCGAGGTGATCCATGCCGGCATTTACTACACCGCCGGCTCGCTCAAGGCGCGGCTGTGCGTGCAGGGCAAGCAGATGCTCTATGCCTACTGCGCCGAGCGCGGCATCGGCCACCGGCGCTGCGGCAAGCTGATTGTGGCCACGTCCGAAGCGCAGGTGTCGGCGCTGCAGGGCATCATCGACAAGGCGGCGGCCAACGGGGTGGATGACCTGGTGCTGCTCACCCGCGCTGAAGCCCGCGCGATGGAGCCGCAGCTGGAATGTGTGGCCGCCATCCATTCCCCCAGCACCGGCATCGTGGACAGCCATGCGCTGATGCTCGCGCTGCAGGGCGACCTGGAGAACGCGGGCGGGCTGGTGGCTTTCAATGCCGGCGTGGCATCAGCGCAGGCGGGTCCGCAGGGCATTGCCCTGGCGACGCAGGACGGCACGCAATTGCTGGCCACGACGGTGGTGAACGCCGCCGGGCTGGGCGCCCCCGGCCTGGCCAGCCGCATCCAGGGCCTGGACGCGCGCCACGTGCCACAGGCCCACTATGCCAAGGGCAACTACTTCACCCTGGCGGGCCGTGCGCCTTTCTCGCGGCTGATCTACCCTGTGCCCGAAGCGGCTGGGCTGGGCGTGCACCTGACGCTGGATCTGGGCGGCCAGGCCAAGTTCGGCCCCGACGTGCAGTGGGTCGAAGCTGCGGACGATCTGGTGGTGGACCCGCGGCGCGGCGACGCCTTTTATGCCGAGGTGCGCCGCTACTGGCCCGCGTTGCAGGACGGCGCGCTGCTGCCGGGCTATGCAGGCATGCGGCCCAAGATCAGCGGGCCGGGCGAGCCGGCGGCGGACTTTGTGATCCAGGGGCCGGCACAGCACGGCGTGCCGGGGCTGGTCAACCTGTTCGGCATTGAGTCGCCGGGCCTGACCAGCAGCCTGGCAATTGGCGACCATGTGGCCGGCTTGCTGGCGGCTTAACGCGCGTTTTTGATGGCCAGCGCCGCTTCACGCACGAGGTCGGGCCCCTTGTAGATCAGGCCTGTGTAGATCTGCACCACATCGGCACCCGCCTTGACCTTGGCCACCGCATCCGCGCCGCTGAGCACGCCGCCCACGCCGATGATGGGAAAGCCCTTGCCCAGGGCAGCGCGCAGCTGCGCAATCACGCGGTTGCTGGCTTCAAACACCGGCGCGCCGCTCAGGCCGCCCGCCTCTTCGGCATGGGGCAGGCCTTTGACGGCGTCGCGGCTGATGGTGGTGTTGGTGGCCACCACGCCGTCCATCGCGTGCCGCTTGAGCGTGGCGGCGATGACGTCCACCTGGGCTTCATCCAGGTCAGGCGCGATCTTCACAAACACCGGCACGCGGCGCTGGTGCTGCCTGGCCAGGGCCTGCCGGCGCTGCGCCACTGCGCCCAGCAGCGCGTCCAGCGCCTCGTCGCTTTGCAGCGCGCGCAGGTTCTTGGTGTTGGGGCTGGAAATGTTGACGGTCACGTAGTCGGCATGGGGGTACACGCCGTCCAGGCAGGTGAGGTAGTCGGCGGTGGCGTTCTCGATGGGGGTGCTAGCGTTCTTGCCGATGTTCAGGCCCAGGATGCGGCCCTTCTTGCGGAAGTTTGCGCGTTGCACATTGGCCAGGAACGCGTCCAGACCATCGTTGTTGAAGCCCAGGCGGTTGATGAGCGCATTGGCCGCCGGCAAGCGGAACATGCGCGGCTTGGGGTTGCCGGGCTGCCCCTTGGGCGTGACGGTACCCACCTCCACGAAGCCAAAGCCGAGTGCGCCCAGGCCGTCGATGCAGCGCGCATTCTTGTCCAGCCCGGCCGCCAGGCCCACGCGGTTGGGGAACTTCAGCCCGGCCAGCTCGACCGGGTCATCGACCAGGCCGTTGCAATAGGCCCATTCCAGCGGCGTGCCCTGCAGCCGGGCCAGTGAATGCATGGTGAGCTCATGGGCGGTTTCAGGGTCCAGCCCGAAAAGGAAGGGGCGGGCGAGGGCGTAGGGCAGAAGCGACATTGGATAATTCCGTGAACTTCACGGATTTTCCCAGATGACTCAAGACGAACTCAAAACCCTGGTTGGCCAGGCGGCCCTGCGGTACGTGGCGCCCGGCGAAATTGTCGGCGTGGGCACCGGCTCCACCGTCAACAAATTCATCGATGCGCTGGCGGGCATGAAAGACCAGATCAAGGGCGCGGTGTCCAGCTCCGTGGCGTCCACAGAGCGGCTGCGCGCCATTGGCATCACGGTGTATGACAGCAACGACGTGCAGGAGCTGTCGGTCTATATCGACGGGGCCGACGAGATCGACGCCAAGGGCTGCATGATCAAGGGTGGTGGCGCGGCGCTCACGCGCGAAAAGATCGTGGCCGCGCAGTCACGCCGGTTTGTCTGCATTGCCGACGAGTCCAAGCTGGTGGACGTGCTGGGCGCCTTTGCGCTGCCGGTGGAGGTGATCCCCATGGCCACCCAGCGCATCACGCGCCAGTTTGCGGCGCTGGGCGGCCAGGCCACCGTGCGCCTGAAAGACGGCAAGCCGCTGGTGACTGACAACGGCCAGCACATCCTGGACGTGACCGGCCTGCGCATCGCTGATGCGCTGGCGTTTGAATCCGACGTGAACCAGTGGCCGGGCGTGGTCACTGTGGGGGTGTTTGCCCACCAGAAGGCCGCGGTCTGCCTGCTGGGCACGGCTACCGGGGTGCGCACGCTGACGTTCTGAAGCCGGGCGTCCGGGCCGGGGCCCGGCCCGCTCAGAAGCGGATGCCGGCCGGGTTGTCGGGCGTCGGGCCCGTGACGGGGGGCGGCGCGGCAGGCGCAGCAGCTGCAGGCGCTGGTGCCGCAGTGGCCGGTGCTGGACGGGGCGCAGGGGCCTGCACCGCCACCAGGGGCACAGGCGGTGCGGCGCGGTAGCCAGGCGGCAGCTGCGATGTCTTGGGGTAACCCGCAGCGTCCAGAAACTGGCCCCATTCCACTTCCGAGAAGCCCTTGAGCTGCTGCGCGCCAATGGTCAGGAAGGGCAGGCCGGTGGCGCCACTGAGCCGTTGCAGGGCTTCAATGTCTTCGTTGGTGGTGACGGTACGCTCGCTGAACGGGATGCCCCGGCCAGCCAGGAAGCTGCGGCCTGAGCCGCAGGGCCCGCAGTTGGCGCCGGTGTACAGCGTGACCGGGTACTTGCTGGCGACGTTGCGCAGCTCAAAGGGCAGGGCACTGCCGCCGCCGGCCGCACCTGGCGCCGCGCCCGGTGTCACAGGCTTCACCGCCGCCTTGGTGTCCTCGGGCGGCTTGTCGGAGAACGTCACCCGGCCGTCCGGCCCGACGATGCGGTAGACCTGTTGTGCGTGCAGGGGCGCAAGCGCGCCAGCGGCGAGCAGGCCGGCAAACCCGGCGACGGCGAAACGGATAGCAAACGACATCGGCATGACTCCAGCTATTTTTGCGGTGACCATTCTGTTCATCAGGCCATGCCCTGGTGGCGCAACAATGCTTCCAGCGAAGGCTCGCGGCCCCTGAATGCCTTGAATGATTCCATGGCGGGCCGGCTGCCGCCAGCTTCCAGGATGGCCTGGCGGTATTTTCTACCGGTTTGCACGTCTGGTTCGCCGTCTTTACCCGCCGTTTCCTCAAAAGCCGCATAGGCGTCGGCGCTCAGCACCTCGGCCCATTTGTAGCTGTAGTAACCGGCCGCGTAACCACCGGCAAAGATATGGCTGAAGGTGTGCGCCGTGCGGCTGAAGGCTGGCGGCTGGATGACGGCCACCTCGGCACGCACCTGGTCCAGCAAGGGCATGAAATCCTGTGCCGGGTCATGCTCGGTATGCAGCAGCATGTCAAACAGCGCGAATTCAATCTGGCGTAACGTCTGCATGCCGCTCTGGAAGTTCTTGGCCGCCAGCATCTTGTCGAACAGCTCGCGCGGCAGCGGCGCGCCCGTGTCCACATGCGACGTCATGTGGCGCAACACGTTCCATTCCCAGCAGAAGTTCTCCATGAACTGGCTGGGCAGCTCCACTGCGTCCCATTCCACGCCGCTGATGCCCGACACGTCGCGTTCGTTCACCTGGGTCAGCATGTGGTGCAGGCCGTGGCCGAACTCATGGAACAGCGTGGTCACGTCGTCATGGGTCAGCAGAGGCGGCTTGCCGCCCACGCCTTCGGCGAAGTTGCACACCAGATGCGCCACCGGCGTCTGCAGTGCACCGGTGTCCGGGCGCAGCCAGCGCGCGCGCACGTCGTCCATCCAGGCGCCGCCGCGCTTGCCGGCGCGGGCAGAAGGGTCGAGGTAGAACTGGCCGACCAAGGTGGTGCCCCGTTCAATCCGGTAGAACTCCACCGACGGGTGCCACACCGGCGCGCTGTCACGGCGGATGGATACTTCAAACAGCGTCTCTACGATCTTGAACAGCCCGGCCAGCACCTTGGGCGCCGGGAAGTACTGCTTGACCTCCTGCTCGCTGAAGGCATAGCGCGCTTCCTTGAGCTTTTCGCCGATGTAGGGCCAGTCCCAGGGTTGCGGGTCCGCCAGGCCCAGCTCGGCGGCGGCAAACGCGCGCATGTCAGCCAGGTCCTTCTGACCATAGGGTTTGGCTCGCGTGCCCAGATCGCGCAGGAAGGCAATGACCTGCTGCGGTGTATCGGCCATCTTGGCCACCACCGACACCTCGCCAAAGTTGTTGTAGCCCAGCAGTCGGGATTCTTCCTGGCGCAGGGCCAGGATTTCGCGCACCAGCTGCGTGTTGTCGTACTTGCGGAACTCCTGCGGGCTCTGATCGCTGGCGCGGGTGACGTAGGCGCGGTAGAGCGTCTCGCGCAGGGCGCTGCTGCGGGCAAACTGCATCACGGGCAGGTAGCACGGCATCTTGAGCGTGAGCTTGAAACCCTCCTTGCCCTCGGCCTGTGCGGCGGCCTGGGCCGCCTGCACCACATCCTCGGGCACGCCCTGCAGTTCGCCAGCGCTGGCGTAGTAGCTCCAGGCGTCGGTTGCGTCCAGCGCGTTTTCGCTGAATTTCTGGCTCAGCTCCGCCTGGCGTTCCTGGATCTTCGCGAACCGCTCCCTGGCTTCACCCTGCAACTCGGCACCCGACAGCACGAAGTTGCGCATGGCATTTTTCAAGGCCTGGCGCTGCGCATCGTCCAGCGAGCTGGGGGCGATGGCCTTGTACTTGGCGTACAGCCGTTCGTCCGCACCCAGGCGCGTCCAGAACTCGGTGACGCGTGGCAGGGCTTCGTTGTAGGCCGCGCGCAGCTCGGGTGTGTCGGCCACGCTGTTGAGGTGGCTCACGGCGCCCCAAGCCCGGCCCAGGCGTTCGGTGGCGACGTCCAGGACTTTGGAGATGGCGGACCAGTCAGCGGGAAATGCCGGCTGTGTGACGGCTTCCAGCGCCTGGTTGGCATCCTGCAGCAGTGTGTCGATGGCGGGCGCCACGTCGCCCGGGGCGATCCGGTCAAACAGCGGCAGATCGGAGAAGTCGAGGAGGGGGTTGCTCATGACCCCCATTTTGCGGCACGGGCGCCCGTTTCAACCGCACCCGGCGGCTGCGGGGCCATTGAACCTGCCTATCCGTGCGATTGGCTGCCGGCAGCGCGCTCGGCGGCGTCCAGCGTGTTGACCAGCAGCATGGCCCGGGTCATGGGGCCCACGCCGCCGGGTACCGGGGTGATCCAGCTGGCAACTTCTTTCACGCCCTCAAAGTCCACGTCGCCGCAGAGCTTGCCTTCGTCGTTGCGGTTCATGCCCACGTCGATCACCACGGCGCCGGGCTTGACCATGTCGGCCGTCAGCACATTGCGCTTGCCCACGGCGGCCACTACCACGTCGGCCTGCAGGGTGAGGGCCTTGAGGTTGGCCGTGGCGCTGTGGCAGATGGTGACGGTGGCGTTCTTTGCCAGCAACATCATGGCCATGGGTTTGCCCACGATGTTGCTGCGCCCGATGACCACGGCGTGCTTGCCGCGCAGGTCGTAGCCAATCGATTCGAGCATCTTCATGCAGCCAAAAGGCGTGCAGGGCCAGAAGCCCGGGCGGCCCACCATCAGCGCGCCGGCGCTGGCCACGTGAAAACCGTCCACATCCTTGGCGGGCGAGATGGCTTCAATGACCTTTTGCGAATCCAAGTGCCTGGGCAGCGGCAGCTGCACCAGGATGCCGTGTACCGACGGGTCGTCGTTGAGCTGGCGGATGCGGGCCAGCAAATCAGCCTCGGGGAAGCTGGCCGGGTGCGTTTCCAGCACGGCGGTCAGGCCGGTCTCGGTGCTGTCGTTGACCTTGTGTTTTGTATAGACCTGGCTGGCCGGATCCTCGCCAACCAGCAGGATGGCCAGGTGCGGCTGGATGCCGCGCGCCTTCAGCGCCTGGGTGCGGCCGGCTACGTCGGCACGAATTTTCCTGGCAAGTGCGTTGCCGTCGATCAACTGTGCGGTCATTCGGGAGTTACTGTTTTGGCGCGTTCTGGCCAAGGGCAATTTTCAGGAGGTCGGCGACGGTGTTGGCATTGAGCTTTTCCATGATGTTGGCGCGGTGCGCCTCCACCGTCTTGATGCTGATGCCCAGGTCATCGGCAATCTGCTTGTTCAGCCGGCCAGCCACGATGCGCTCCAGCACCTGGGCTTCGCGGCTGGTCAGCTTGGACAGCAGTGCGTCGCGGCTTGCCGCGCTCTGGTATTCGGCGAATGCGCCTTTGGCATGGTCCAGCATGCGCTCGACCAGGCCCACCAGCTCTTCTTCCTTGAAGGGCTTCTGGATGAAGTCCATCGCGCCCTTTTTCATGGTGTTTACCGCCATGGGCACGTCGCCGTGGCCGGTGATGAACACAATGGGCAGGGGGGACTTGCGCTCGATCAGGCGGTCCTGCAGCTCCAGGCCGGTCATGCCGCCCATGCGGATGTCCACGATCAGGCAGGCCACTTCGCGCGGGTCGTAGCGCGACAGGAAGGATTCAGCGGATTCAAAGCAGCGTACGCGGTAGTCCTTGCCTTCCAGCAGCCACTGCAGCGAGTCGCGCACGGCTTCGTCATCATCGACGACGTAGACAGTGCCCTTCTTCGGAATCAAGCTCATGCAGACACTCCAGCGCCCGAACTGTTGGGCGTCACTATCGAATTTGTAGCGTCGGAGACCGGTATCCAGAAGGAAAAACGGCAGCCGATCACCTCCAGACCATTGTAGATGTTCTCGGCCTGCATCCGGCCGTGGTGCGACTCCACGATGGTGCGGCACAGATTGAGGCCGATGCCCATGCCTTCGACCTTGGTCGAGAAGAAGGCTTCATACAGGCGCTCCATCACTTCGGGGGCCAGACCCTGACCGGAGTCCATGACCGAAAACTCCACCACCGCCTGGCCGTCCAGCTGGCGCGGGATCACCCGCAGCTCGACACTGCGCCGGGCGGTGGGGCGCTGCGCATGCTCGATGGATTCAGCGGCGTTCTTGAGCAGGTTGACCAGCACCTGCTCAATGAGGATCGGGTCCACATGCAGTCTGGGCAGGCGCGCCGCCACGTAATGGGACAACCTGACGTTGCGCCGGCGCAGCTCGATCTCGGCCAGTTCCACCGCCTCATTGACCATGGTGGCCACGTCCGACGGCGTGCGGTTGGGTTCGCTGCGCTTCACAAAGGAGCGGATGCGCTGGATGATCTGGCCCGCGCGCTGCGCCTGGCGCGCCGTCTTGTCCAGCGCGGCCAACAGGTCATCTTCATTGATCTGCTTGCCCTTGATGCGCGAGATCATGCCGTTGCAGTAGTTGTTGATGGCCGTCAGCGGCTGGTTCAGTTCATGCGCCACGCTGGACGCCATTTCGCCCATGGTGATCAGGCGGCTGGCCGATTGCGCGCGCTCGGCCTGCGCGGCGGCCTGTTCCTCCGCGTGGCGGCGCGGCGTGATGTCGGACGCGATCACCATCTGGGCCAGCCGGCCGTCCACCCAGTTCAGGTAGCGCGAGCGCACCTCCAGCCATTTGCCCAGCTCCGGCACGAAGATTTCGGCGTTGCCCGACTGCGCCGTCATCAGCGTGTCGGTGGGCAGGCCCACAAACGAGTCCACCTCGTCCAGCGATTCGTCGTTGGTGGGGCGGTCGGGCACGCCGGCCTGGGCCACCATCTGCAGGTGGCCGGTGGTGTGCGTGCCAAACCACAGGCGGTACAGCTTGTTGGCAAACAGAAGCTCTTCGCTGCCCAGCGGCGCCACTGACACCGAGGCGTCCAGGGCCTCCAGCACGGTGGTGAAGCGCTCATAGGATGCCGACAGCTGCTCGCGGATGCGGTTGGGCTCGGTGATGTCGGTCATCGACGTCATCCAGCCTGTCTGCTTGCCCACGGCGTCGATCAGCGGCGACACATACAGCCGCGCATCAAACAGCGTGCCGTCCTTGCGCTTGACCCGCACCTGGAAGCCGCCGGGGGTGGTGCGCCCATGCAGTTCGTCGTCCAGCCGCGCGGCCAGCTGCTCGCGGTCGGCCTCGGGCCAATAGGGGAACGGTGGCGTGCGCCCCACCAGCTCGGCCTCGCTCCAGCCCGTCATCTGGCAGAACGCGGCATTCACATAGGTGATGCGGCCCTGCATGTCCAGCGCGCGCATGCCGGTCAGCATGGAGTTTTCCATGGCGCGGCGGAAGTTGGTCTCCGACACCAGCGCCTGCTGGGCCTGCATGCGCCGGCGGGTGTGGCGCCAGTTGCCGATCAGCATCCAGGCCGTCATGGCGCTCAGGGCACTGACCAGCCAGAACAGGCCGCTGCCCACCACACCCAGTGAGGCGCGGTAGGCCTGCGCGCGCAGCACCAGGCCATTGCCCACGGGCGAGACCGGCACCTCGAATTCATTGGGCTGGCTGGCAAAACTCAGCAGGCTGGTGGCCGGGCCGCGCGCAGGCACGGCGGAGCCCGCCATCATGCGGCCCTTGCCGTCCAGGAAGGCCACCGCGTACTTGGCGGACACCTCGGCCGGCACGCCGTAGCGCAGCAGGCTGTCAATGGAATATTCACCCAGCAGCACGCCCGAAAAGCGGCCCTGGTCGGATAGCGGAATGTGCAGTTGCAGCAGCCCCGTGCTGTCCGTGCCAGCGGCAGGCTGCGAGTACACCGGCTGCTGCAGGTCCCGCGCGAGGCTGTAGGTGCTTTCGGTTTCGCCCACGCGCAGCACCGTGCCGGCGATGCGCAGATGGCTGCTGCTGACGCTGGGCGCCGCATAGCTGGCACGGATGCGGCGGCGCTCGTCGATCCAGGTCAACGCCTGCAGCTCGGGGTACTGGCTGACCAGCGATTCAGCCCGGCCCATGAACTCGTCCAGGTCGATCTCCTTGTTGGACGCATCGCGCGCCACGCGCTGGATCTGCTCCTGGCGCTCCAGCAGGCGCAGGCGCACGCGTTGCTGGGCGTATTCGACGTCACGCTTGACGGCCTCCTGCTCGCGGTCCACCTCCTCCAGCCGCAGGTACCAGAACGCGGAAATGATGGCCGCAAGAAACAGCAGCACGGCGGCCAGCGGGGCCAGCATGGCAAAGCGGTCCTGGCGGCCCGGGGTCTGCCGCCGCCACCAGCGCCGCCACCAGGCGGGCGCGGCGGGCAGGGTGCTGTCGGGTGGGGCGGAAACAGGTGCTTGCATGAGGGGCTCAAGTGTAGGCGCATGCTCTGGATGGCGCCGGTCCGGGGCATTGGCGTGCACTTAGATTTATTCACATTATGAAAATGAAAGGCACAATTTGAAATTCTGAAATAGTTGTGAGAAACTAGAGGGACGGTACTAAATTACGTGCAAACCCAAGGAGACAACGATGTCAGCACTGCCCGACAAGCTGTTCGGCTCGGCCGCCAATGATTCCGACGCGCAGGAAACCCGTGAATGGCTGGATGCCCTGAGCGCGGTGATTGCCAACAGCCCCAATGACGACGAGGGCAGGGCGCGCGCGCATTTCCTGCTGGAGCAACTGCTGGAGCATGCCCGCGAGCACAGCATCGACATGCCGTTTTCGGCCACCACGGGCTACGTCAACACCATTGAGCCTGATCAGGAAGAGCGTTGCCCCGGCAATATCGAGATCGAGGAGCGCCTGCGTGCCTACATGCGCTGGAATGCCATGGCCATGGTGGTCAAGGCCAACCGCCACAACCCGGCCGACGGCGGCGACCTGGGCGGGCACATTGGCTCGTTCGCGTCACTGGCCAACCTGTTTGGCGCCGGCTTCAACCATTTCTGGCACGCTGAAAGTGAAAACCATGGCGGCGACTGCATCTACATCCAGGGCCATGTGTCGCCCGGCGTTTATGCCCGCGCCTACCTGGAAGGCCGCCTGACCGAAGAGCAACTCCTCAACTTCCGCCAGGAGGTCGATGGCAAGGGTCTGTCCAGCTACCCGCACCCCAAACTCATGCCCGAGTTCTGGCAGTTCCCCACGGTGTCCATGGGCCTGGGCCCGCTGATGGCGATCTACCAGGCGCGTTTCCTGAAGTACCTGCACGCCCGTGGCATTGCCAACACCGAGAACCGCAAGGTCTGGGTGTTCTGCGGCGACGGGGAAATGGACGAGGTGGAAAGCCTGGGCGCCATCGGCCTGGCCGCGCGCGAGAACCTGGACAACCTGGTGTTCGTGATCAACTGCAACCTGCAGCGCCTGGACGGGCCGGTGCGCGGCAACGGCAAGATCATCCAGGAGCTGGAAGGCGAGTTCCGCGGCTCCGGCTGGAATGTCATCAAGCTGCTGTGGGGCAGCAACTGGGACCCGCTGCTGGCGCGCGACAAGGACGGAGCGCTGCGCAAGATCATGATGGACACCAACGATGGTGACTACCAGGCCTTCAAGGCCAATGACGGCGCCTATGTGCGCAAGCACTTCTTCGGCCGCGACCCGCGCACGCTGGAGATGGTCGCCAAGATGAGCGACGACGACATCTGGAACCTGCGCCGCGGTGGCCACGATCCGCAAAAGGTGTACGCCGCGTTCCACGCCGCCGTGAACCACAAGGGCCAGCCCACCGTGCTGCTGATCAAGACCGTCAAGGGTTTTGGCATGGGCAAGATCGGCGAAGGCAAGAACACCGTGCACCAGACCAAGAAGCTGTCGGACGAAGACATCAAGATCTTCCGCGACCGTTTCAACATCCCCATCCCCGACAGCGATCTGCCCAAGCTGCCGTTCTACAAGCCGGCAGATGACACGCCCGAGATGCAGTACCTGCACGAGCGCCGCAAGGCCTTGGGCGGTTACCTGCCGCACCGCCGCACCAAGGCCGATGAAAGCTTCACCGTTCCGTCGCTGGAGACCTTCAAGGCCGTGCTGGAGCCCACCGCCGAGGGGCGCGAGATTTCCACCACCCAGGCCTACGTGCGCTTCCTGACGCAGCTGCTGCGTGACCAGGCCCTGGGCCCGCGCGTGGTGCCCATCCTGGTGGACGAGGCGCGCACCTTCGGCATGGAAGGCCTGTTCCGCCAGGTCGGCATCTACAACCCCGCAGGCCAGCAGTACACCCCGGTCGACAAGGACCAGGTCATGTACTACAAGGAGGACAAGGCCGGCCAGATCCTGCAGGAAGGCATCAACGAGGCCGGCGGCATGAGCAGCTGGATTGCCGCTGCCACCAGCTACAGCACCAGCAACCGCATCATGGTGCCGTTCTATGTGTATTACTCGATGTTCGGCTTCCAGCGCATCGGCGACCTGGCCTGGGCGGCTGGCGACATGCAGGCGCGCGGCTTCCTTCTGGGCGGAACCTCGGGGCGCACCACGCTGAACGGCGAAGGCCTGCAGCACGAGGACGGCCACAGCCACATCCTGGCGGGTACCATCCCCAACTGCGTCAGCTACGACCCGACCTTTGCCCACGAAGTGGCGGTGATCCTGCACCACGGTCTCAAGCGCATGGTGGAAAAGCAGGAAAACGTCTTTTATTACCTGACGCTGCTGAACGAAAACTATCCCATGCCCGGCCTCACGCCCGGCACGGAAGAGCAGATCATCAAGGGCATGTACCTGTGCAAGCCAGGTGCCAAGCAGACACCGCGGGTGCAGCTGCTGGGCAGCGGCACCATCCTGCGCGAAAGCATCTTTGCTCAGGAACTGCTCGAAAAGGACTGGGGCGTTTCCGCTGACGTCTGGAGTTGCCCCAGCTTCAATGAACTGGGCCGCGATGGCCAGGCCGCCGAGCGCTACAACCTGCTGCACCCCACGGCCACGCCGCAGGTGCCCTTCGTGGCGCAGCAGCTGGAAAAGCACACCGGCCCGGTGATTGCCTCCACCGACTACATGAAGTCCTACGCCGAGCAGATCCGCCCGTTCATTCCCAAGGGCCGCACCTACAAGGTGCTGGGCACAGACGGCTTTGGCCGCAGCGATTTCCGCAGCAAGCTGCGTGAGCACTTCGAGGTGAACCGCCACTACATCGTCATCGCCGCGCTCAAGGCCCTCAGCGAAGAGGGCACGGTGCCGGTGGCCAAGGTGGCCGAGGCCATCCAGAAGTACGGCATCAAGGCCGACAAAGTGAACCCCCTCTACGCCTGAAGCGAGCCGGAGACAACAACATGGCAATGATTGAAGTGAAAGTGCCCGACATTGGTGACTTCGATGAAGTCGCGGTGATCGAGCTGCTGGTGAAGCCGGGTGATACCGTCAAGGCGGAGCAGAGCCTGATCACGGTGGAGTCCGACAAGGCGTCGATGGAAATCCCGTCCAGCCACGCTGGCGTGGTCAAGGAACTCAGGGTCAAGATCGGCGACAAGGTTGCCGAAGGCTCGGTGGTGGTGATGCTGGAGGCCGCCGACTCGGCCGCTGCCGCCGCTGCCCCGGCTCCAGCCCCAGCGGCTTCGGCTGCGCCAGCACCGGCTGCCGCACCGGTGGCGGCCCCTGCTGCGGCACCGCTAGCCGCCGGCCCCGTGGAAGTGCGTGTGCCCGATATCGGTGATTTCAAGGATGTCGCCGTCATCGAGGTGCTGGTCAAGCCCGGCGACACCATCAAGGTCGAGCAGAGCCTGATCACCGTGGAATCCGACAAGGCCTCGATGGAAATCCCGTCAGCCGCCGCTGGCGTGCTCAAGGAACTCAAGGTCAAGGTGGGCGACAAGGTCAACATCGGTGACCTGGTGGCCATCCTGGAGGGGGCTGCTTCGGCCGCCCCGGCCCGGGCGGTGGCGCCCGCAGCAGCACCGGCTGGCGCGGCGCCCGCCCAGGTTGCAGCGGCTGCGGCGCCTGCGGTGGCCTCGGCCAGTGTGGCCGCCGCGCCCGCGCACCAGCCTGGCACGCCATCCACCGGCCTGCCCCACGCCTCGCCCTCGGTGCGCAAGTTCGCCCGCGAACTGGGCGTGCCGCTGGACGAGATCAAGGGCACCGGCCCCAAGGGCCGTATCACCCAGGACGACGTGCAGAACTTCACCCGGGCCGTCATGACCGGCGCCGCGCAGACCAGGGCCATTGCCGCCAAGGCACCGGCCGGCGGCAGCGGTGGTGATGGCGCCGCGCTGGGCCTGATCCCCTGGCCCAAGGTGGACTTCGCCAAGTTCGGGCCGATCGAGCGCAAGGAGATGGGCCGCATCAAGAAGATCAGCGGTGCCAACCTGTTGCGCAACGCGATCATGATTCCGGCCGTCACCAACCATGACGACGCCGACATCACCGATCTGGAAGCCTTCCGCGTGTCCACCAACAAGGAAAACGAGAAGAGCGGCATCAAGGTCACCATGCTGGCCTTCCTGATCAAGGCCTGCGTGGCCGCGCTGAAGAAATTCCCCGAGTTCAACAGCTCCATCGATGGCGACGCGCTGATCTACAAGCAGTACTGGCACATCGGCTTCGCGGCTGACACGCCCAACGGCCTGATGGTGCCCGTGATCAAGGACGCCGACAAAAAGGGCGTGCTGCAGATCAGCCAGGAAATGGGCGAGCTGGCCAAGAAGGCGCGCGAAGGGAAGCTCAGCCCCGCCGAGATGAGCGGCGCCACCTTTACCATCTCCAGCCTGGGCGGTATTGGCGGGCGGTACTTCACGCCCATCATCAATGCGCCCGAGGTGGCCATCCTGGGTGTGTGCAAGAGCCAGATGGAGCCGGTGTGGAACGGCAAGGAATTCGTGCCGCGCCTGATGCTGCCGCTGAGCCTGACCTGGGACCATCGCGTGATCGACGGGGCGGCTGCCGCGCGGTTCAACGCTTACCTGGGCCAGATTTTGGGTGACTTCCGCCGGGTGCTTCTGTGACCCCCACGCTTGTCACTTCGTGTACTGCGCTGCCCCCCGAGGGGGCCCAACCTCCTTGGGGCGGCCCGGCGGAGGTTGAGCTGTGACGACGGTTGTCGTCGTACGCAAGGCAGGCCAGGTGGCCATTGCCGCCGATACGCTGGTCACCTTTGGCGACACGCGGCTGGGTAACCGGTTTGAAGGCAACAGCAAGATCTTCAAGCTGGACTCGGCCGCAGGGCCAACCTATGTGGGTATGTCGGGCACCGTGGCGCATTTTCCGGTGCTGCGCAAGGCCATGCAGTCCATGCCGCGCGACATGCTGCTGCTGGGCAGCAAGGACGAGATCTTTGACACCTTTACCAAGCTGCATGGCTTCCTGAAGGAAAACTTCTTCCTGCAGACCAAGGAAGAAGACAACGACCCGTACGAGTCCAGCCAGTTCAGCGTGGTGATTGCCAACCCGACCGGCATCTACGGGCTGTACAGCTACCGTGAGGTTTTCGAGTTCAAGGAGTTCTGGGGCATTGGCTCCGGGCGCAGCTTTGCGCTGGGGGCCATGCATGCGGTGTATGCGCGGGCCAAGACCGCCCGCGAGATTGCCGAGGCGGGCCTGGCGGCCGGCTGCGAATTCGACCGCAATTCCGCCGCTCCGGCGGAGGTTCACACGATCAAGTTGAAGGGGGCGAAATGAGCCTGACAGAAATCAAGGTACCGGACATTGGCGACTTCGACGAAGTGGCCGTGATTGAAGTGCTGGTCAAGGCCGGCGATACCATCAAGGCCGAGCAGAGCCTGATCACCGTGGAGTCTGACAAGGCGTCGATGGAAATTCCGTCGGCTGCAGCCGGCGTGGTCAAGGAAGTCAAGGTCAAGCTGGGCGACAAGGTCAAGGAAGGTTCGGTCGTGCTGCTGCTGGAAGCGGCCGGTGGCGTTGCCTCTTCCCCTCCCCCGTTGGGGGACGGCAGGGTGGGGGCTGCTGCGCCTGCCGCAGCTGCAGCCAACGTGCCCCCACCCCAACCCTCCCCCAGCGGGGGAGGGCTTCAAGCCGACCTGCAGTGCGACGTGCTGGTGCTGGGCGGTGGCCCCGGCGGCTACAGCGCGGCCTTCCGCGCGGCCGACCTGGGCTGCAAGGTGGTGTTGGTCGAACGCTATGCCACGCTGGGCGGCGTGTGCCTGAACGTGGGTTGCATTCCGTCCAAGGCGCTGCTGCACGTGGCGGCCGTGATGGACGAGGTCAAGCACTTTGCCGACCTGGGCGCGAGTTATGGCGAGCCAGCGCTGGACCGCGGCAAGCTGCTGGCCCACAAGAACAAGGTGGTGGGCAAGCTGACCGGCGGCCTGAGCGCCATGGCCAAGATGCGCAAGGTGACGGTCGTGCGCGGCTACGGCAGCTTTGTCGGCGCCAACCACCTGCAGGTGGAGGAAACCACCGGCACGGCCCAGGAAAAGACGGGCAAGAAGCAGACCATCCAGTTTGCCAAGTGCATCATCGCCGCCGGCTCGCAGGCCGTGCGCCTGCCGTTCATGCCCGACGATCCGCGCGTGGTGGACTCCACCGGCGCACTGGCGCTGGGCTCGGCGCCCAAGCGGATGCTGATCCTGGGCGGCGGCATCATCGGCCTGGAAATGGGCACGGTGTACAGCAGCCTGGGTGCGCGCCTGGACGTGGTCGAAATGCTGGACGGCCTGATGCAGGGCGCAGACCGCGACCTGGTCAAGGTCTGGCAGAAGATGAACGCGCCGCGCTTTGACAACATCATGCTGAAGACCAAAACGGTCGGCGCTGAAGCCACCAAAGACGGCATCAAGGTCACCTTTGAAGGCGAGGCCGCGCCCAAGGAGCCGCAGCTGTACGACCTGGTGCTGCAGGCCGTGGGCCGCAGCCCCAACGGCAAGAAGATCGGCGCCGACAAGGCTGGCGTGGCCGTGACCGACCGCGGCTTCATCAATGTGGACATCCAGATGCGCACCAACGTGCCGCACATCTTTGCCATCGGCGACATCGTGGGCCAGCCCATGCTGGCGCACAAGGCCGTGCACGAGGCCCACGTGGCCGCCGAAGTCGCCGCCGGAGAACTGCAGGGCGACAAGGCCCTGGCCAGCGCGGCGTTCAACGCCCGTGTGATCCCGAGCGTGGCCTACACCGACCCGGAAGTGGCCTGGGTAGGCCTGACCGAGGACCAGGCCAAAGCGCAGGGCATCAAGGTCAAGAAAGGCCTGTTCCCCTGGACCGCATCAGGCCGCGCGATCGCCAACGGCCGCGACGAAGGTTTCACCAAGCTGCTGTTTGACGACAGCCCCGAAGCGCACGGCCACGGCAAGATCCTGGGCGGCGGCATCGTGGGTACGCACGCGGGCGACATGATCGGCGAGATCGCCCTGGCCATCGAGATGGGCGCTGACGCGGTGGACATCGGCAAGACCATCCATCCGCACCCCACGCTGGGCGAAAGCATTGGCATGGCAGCGGAAGTGGCGCACGGAAGCTGCACGGACGTGCCGCCGGCGCGGAAGTAGGACGGCGAATAACGGCGTTTTGAGCGGATGGGCACGGCGGTATCATTGTTGCCATGCCCAGCATCAACGACCACGAATACAGCATCTTCAGCCAGAACGGTGAGGACGGCATCATTGCCTTCCTGACCAGCGGACTCAAGAACAACCGCCAGCGGTTCATCGAGATCGGGACGTCCGACGGCGGGGAAAACAACAGCATGTATCTGTTGCGCCGGGGCTGGACGGGCCTTGGCATTGATGTGGACCCCGAGAACATCAAGCGCTATCTGGCGCGCGTGGGCCACAAGCCGTTTGCGCGCCGCCTGACGCTGGCTCTCATGAAGGTGGGCTGGGACAACTGCCAGTGGATCATTGACGACTACGGCGACAAGGCGCCTGATTTCTTCTCGCTGGACATCGACAGCGTTGACTACTACGTGGCATACCGCATGTTGCAGCGTGGCTTTCGCCCGTCAGTCGTGTGCTGTGAGTACAACGCGTTCCTGGGCAAGGAACCCTTGACAGTCATGTTCGAGGCCGATTTCTCGCGCCGCAGGCTGGATCCGCAGCGCGGCCTCTACTTCGGCGTGTCGGTGGCTGCCTGGCGGCACCTGTTCGAGCAGTACGGCTACCGGTTCTGTGGAGTCGACACGGCCGGCGTCAACGTCTTTTTCTGCCTGCCCGAGGCTTTCACACCAGGGTTCCTCGACGAAGTGAGCGGGCTGCAGCATGCCTACACCAGGGTCTTCATGGACAAGTTCCGCATGTCCGGCGAAGCACTGGAGCAGGAACTGCTGGCCCGGCCAGACCTGGTGTTCGTGGACGTCACCGAAGAGAATGTTGAAGACGTGGTGGCCGATTGCGACCGGCCGGCAGACGAGGGTCCGCAGGTCTTCACATTGACGCAGACAGCCAGTGCAGACAACCGGCCGCAGGCCCAGGCTGGCACGGGCATTCCCGTACCATCAAAAATGCCGGTAGTCCACGCTGCGGCGACCTTTCATGCCGAGGGCTACGAGCGTTTCGGGCGCGAATTCATCGATTCCTTCCGGCGTCACTGGCCCAAGGAAACCAAGCTCTGGATATTTGCCGAAGGCTGCAAGCCCGAGGGTTGTGATCGCGTGATCGTGCGGGACCTGCATGAGGATGCCAAAGACCTGGTGGCATTCAAGCAGCGCCACGCCAACAACCCTGGCGCACGCGGGCATTTTGGTGAAACGTACCAGTACATGCTCGATTCCGTGCGTTGGAGCCATCGCATCTTTGCGCTGCGCGAAGCTGCCCTGCGCAGTGACGCCGACATACTGGTCAACATTGATGCCGATATCGTCTGCTTTCGCGATATGCCGATCGAGTTTCTGGCGACACTGATGCCCGCTGATGCGGACATTGCCTTCATGCCGCGCAAGAACATCTATTCGGAATGCAGCTTTGTCCTGTACAACCTGCGTAACCCGGTGGTGCGCAAGTTCATCACGGACCATACCGATTACTACACGCACGACAAGATATTCCAGTTGTTCCGCTGGACCGACTGCCATGCGTTTGACGCCATGGTGGCCGCTCACCGCAAGGCCGGAACGTTGAAGTTCCACAACCTCAACGAAGGCGTGCCTGACTCGATGCACCCCTTTGTCAACGGACCGCTTGGCAGCTACATGGACCACCTCAAGGGCGGCCGCAAGGACGAAGGCCGCTCCAGCGACAAGGACCTGGTGGTGGCGCGTACCGAGGAGTACTGGACGCGCGCGTGTTCAGCTGGCCAGTAGGCCATCCACAATCAGCCCCCAGTGCGCCGGCTCCACCGGCATGACAGACAGCCGGTTGCCCCGCTGCAGCAGCCGCATGCCGGCCAGCGCCGGTGTGGCGCGCAATTCCGGCAGCCCCAGCAGCCGGGTCTTGCGCAGGGCCTGCACGTCCAGCAGCAGCCAGCGCGGCTCGTCAGGCTTTGACTTCGGGTCATGGTAGGGCGATGCCGGGTCGAACTGCGTAGGGTCGGGCCGCGTGCCGGATGCCACGCGCGCGATGCCCGCAATGCCGGGCTCGGCGCAGCTGGAGTGATAGAACAGCACGCCATCACCGACTTGCATGGCATCACGCATGAAGTTGCGCGCCTGGTAGTTGCGCACGCCGGTCCAGGGCACGGTGGCGCCGGGCGCGGCCAGCGCATCATCGATCGAGCACTCGTCGGGCTCGGATTTCATCAGCCAGTACTGGGTCATGGGCACATTGTCCGTCGGGATCGATTCAAGGCCGTACGCCAGGCGTCTCCAGCGGCAAGCCCATGGCGCGCGTGGCCAGGTACAGCTCCAGCTCGGCCATTTCCACGCTGTGTGCTGCCAGCGGCTCGGCACGCACGCCGGTCATGCAGCCGCGCAGTCGGCGGGGCAGGGAGCCCACCGCCTGCCATTCCAGCCTGTACAGCGGGTAGCCGGTGGGGTGGCCCTGGGGGATGGTGCTGCCGCCCAGGCGCTGGCCGGCGCGCGCGTCGTGGCATTGCGCGCACGACAGGTTGAGCTGGCCGATGCGCGTTTGAAACAGCTTTTCGCCGCGTGCGCGAAATGGCACCAGGCGCGGGTCTGCCGGTGGCGCGATGGGGGCGCCGCGCGATTGGTGGGCCACCCAGCTTTCCAGTGCCAGCAGCGGCTGGCTGTCGGGCGCCAGTGGGTCGGCCTGCTGGTGGCGCTGGCGGCACAGGTTGATGCGGTGTGACAGGCTGACCGGCCGGCCCAGCACAGTGTCGAACGCCGGGTAACGCGCTGCCACGCCGCGCAGGCTGGCGGCGGCGTGGCAGGCCATGCAGGCCTGGCTTTGCGCCCGCGGCGCGCGCTGGAACAGGGCTTCGCCCTCGGCCACCCAGAGCATGGCGGGATTCTGGCTGTCGTCGCGTTGCATCGCCTGCGTGGCGGGGCGCATGTCGTCAAAGCCGGAGCGGCGCGCATCCTTCGCGGGTTGGGCGTTGGCCCCAGCCACGACCAGCAGCATGGCCAGGGCCATCGTCTGGAAATGCCCGCGGCTCATGTCACGTGGAGTGCCACCCGCTCGCTGTGGGCAAAGCCATTGTCGCCCTCCCAGCGGAACTCCATGGTGCCGCTCTGCGTGGCAACCGTGTGAAACGCAATGTACGGGTTGGCTGAGATGGCGGGGTACAGCGTGGCAGAAAAAACTGTTTCGCCGTCATAGCGGCAGCTGAACCGCTGGATGATGTCGCGCGGCAGACGCTTGCCATCCGCGCCCGGCCGGTAGCCGGTCTCCATCGGGTGGCCGATCGTCACGCGGATTTCGATCACCTCGCCGCGCCGCGCGGTTTTGGGCATGTTGATGAGGGTGCGGGTGCTCACTGGACCACATCTCCCTCAATGCACGCAGCGAGCGTCACGACCACATCGGCCGTGTGCTGCCAGTACGAGCCGTCCGACATGCGCGCCACGGCCATGAGCTTCTGCGACGTGGCCAGGCGGATGCGCGTAGCGACCTGCGCCTTGCCGGCGCGTGGGCCCAGGGTGGCTTTGATCACCTCGCGCTGCGGGTTGCGTTCGTTGAAGACGGCCAGGGCCACCACATGGTCGGCGGCCGTCATGGGTGAATCGACCGACACGGTCATCGGCACCGTGTTGCCGTTGTCCACGAGTTGCGCAATGTCGAGCTTGATGCGGCCGTTTTGCACCGGCGCGCCGCCGGTGAACTGGCGCACCGCAGCGGCGAGCTCGCCACCTGGGTCTGTACCCTGCGCCAGGGCAGGGCGCACCAGCACCAGGCCCGCCAGCGCGGCACCGGCCGACAAAGCCTGGCGTCGTGTTGCCGTCATTGCAGTGTCACCAGGTAGGCCACTACGTCCTCGACCTGCTGGGCCGTCAGCACAGGTTGCCCGGCAAACGCGCGGCCCACCTGCATGAGCCCGCCCGTGTGGTGGTACGGCGGCATGAGCGATTCCGGGTTGATGCGGCGCGAGTCGGCAATGCGCAGCCGCAACTGCGCCGCGGTGTAGCGCTTGCCCGCCCCGTCCAGCGGGGGCGCCAGGTTGCCTTGAAACCGCTCCTCGGGGAACGGTCCGGTATGGCACAGCAGGCACAGCCCTACCTGGCGGCTGGCCACGATGGCGCGGCCACGTGCCGCGTCGCCGGGCTCGGCGCTCAGCGCCTGCGCGATGCCGCCATCCGTGGCCTGCCAGTTCACCGCCTGCGCCGCCACCCCGCGCGCGAGCAGCGGCAAGGCGATGGCAAAGGCGGCGCGGCAAGCAGCACGTTGCATGGGCATTGGTTGGCGGGTCAGGCCCGCTTCAGGTTCTGGTCCTTCAGCGGCAGGTCGCGGATGCGTTTGCCCGTGGCGGCGTAGATGGCGTTCAGCACCGCCGGCGCCGCCACGGCAATCGTCGGTTCGCCCACACCGCCCCAGAAGCCGCCGGACGGCACCAGGACGGTTTCCACCTTGGGCATGTGACGCATGTGCATCACAGGGTAGGTGCTGAAGTTGTCCTGTTCGATGCGTCCGTCCTTGACGGTGCACGAACCAAACAGCGCGGCCGACAGGCCGTAGACGAACGAGCCTTCCACCTGCGCCTCGATCTGTTGCGGGTTCACGGCGTAACCAGGGTCGGTGGCGGCCACGATGCGGTGCACCGTGAGCTGGCCGTCGGCGCTGACGGACACCTCGGCACAGGCCGCCACATAGCTGCCAAAACCGTGTGTCTGCGCCAGGCCGCGAAATACCTTCTGCCCGTTCACGTCGGGCGCCGGTGTGCCCCATTTCACGCGCTCGGCCACGGCGTTCAGCACGGCCAGGTGCTTGGGGTGCTTCTCCATGAGCTTTCGGCGCAGCGCCAGCGGGTCCTGCCGGGTGGCAGCGGCCACTTCGTCCAGGAAACATTCCAGATAGATGGTGTTCTGGTTCAGGTTCACGCCACGCCAGAAGCCCGGCGGCACATGCGGGTTGCGCATGGCATGGTCCACCAGCAGGTTGGGAAAGCTGTAGCCGATGGCGGCTTCTGGGCCGCCCGCGTTCAGGCCCTGAAACTGCACCGGGTCCACGCCATTGCGGATGTTCTGCGGGAACACGCCGGCCAGGATGGACTGGCCCGCGATGCGCATGTGCAGCGCCGTGATGTTGTTCTGCGCGTCCAGCCCGGCCGTGAGCTTGCATTGCGTGACGGGGTGGTAACGCCCGTGCAGCATGTCCTCTTCGCGGCTCCACAGCAGCTTGACCGGCACGCCCGGCATCTGCTTGGCGATCTCCACCGCCTGGCGCACCCAGTCGTGCACCGCGCCGCGCCGGCCAAAACCGCCGCCCAGGTGCAGCTTGTAGACCTCGCACTTCGCGGCGGGCAGGCCGGAGGCCTCGGACGCAGCGGCCAGTGCGGCTTCGCCGTTCTGCGTGGGGGTCCAGACTTCGCAGCGCTCGGGCGTGTATCTCGCAGTGGCGTTCATCGGCTCCATGGTCGCGTGGTTCTGGTGCGGGTACGAGTACACCGCCTCCACCTTGCGCCCCGCCGACGCCAGCGCTGCCCTGGCATCGCCATTGCTGTTGCCCACGGCGGCCTCGGGTGCGTCCAGCGCTGCCTTCAGCACCTTGGCAAACTCTTCGCTGGAGGCCTTGGCGTGTTCGCCCAGGTCCCATTCAATGGGCAGCGCGTCCAGCGCTGTCTTGGCGCGCCACCAGGTGTCGGCCACCACAGCCACGGCGCTGTCGCCCACGCGCACCACCTTCTTCACGCCGGGGCGTTTCTCGATCGCGGCGGCGTTGAAGCTCTTGAGCTTGCCGCCAAACACCGGACAGTCCTTGATGGCGGCGTTCAGCATGCCGGGCAGAACCAGGTCGGCGCCATAGATCTGCTTGCCGGTGACCTTCTCGATGGTGTCCAGGCGGGCGAGGCGCTTGCCGACCAGCTTCCAGTCCTTCGGGTCTTTCAGCTTCACGTCGGCGGGCGGCGCAAGCTTGCCCGCCGCCGCGGCGACCTTGCCGTAGGTGGTGGTGCGGCCCGTGGGCGTGTGGGTGATGACGCTGTTGGCCGCGCGGCATTCGGCGGCCGGCACTTTCCATTCGTCCGCGGCGGCCTGCACGAGCATCATGCGGGCCGTGGCGCCGCCCTTGCGCACGTAGTCGTGCGATTCGCGGATGCCGCGGCTGCCGCCGGTGGAGAAGTTGCCCCAGGCGCGGTTGCGCGCCAGGTTCTGGCCCGGCGTGGGGTATTCGGTGGTGACCCTGGCCCAGTTGCACTCCAGCTCCTCGGCCACCAGCTGGGCCAGGCCGGTCAGCGTGCCCTGGCCCATCTCGGAGCGGGCGATGCGGATGACCACGGTGTCGTCCGGGCGCACCACCACCCAGGCGTTCACCTCGGGCGCCGCGCCTTGTGCGGCCGCTACGCCAGCCAACGGCACATGAAAGCCCACCACCAGGCCACCGGCCGCGGCGGTGGACAGGAACGTGCGGCGGGAAACGGTGAGGGCGCTCATGTGGTGCTCCCGTCGGTGTGCTGGATGGCCAGGCCGGCCGTTTTGGTGTTGCCACCGGCCGCGACCACCTTGATCGCAGCGCGGATGCGGTTGTAGGTACCGCAGCGGCAGATGTTGGTGATGGCCTCGTCGATGTCGCGGTCGGTGGGCTGCGGCTTGTCGCGCAGCAGGGCCGTGGCCGCCATGACCATGCCGCACTGGCAGTAACCGCATTGCGGCACGTCCAGCGCGACCCAGGCTTTTTGCACCGGGTGTGATCCATCGGGCGACAAGCCCTCGATCGTCACGATCTTTTCGTTGGGGCCGACGGTGGACACGGGGCGCACGCAGCTGCGCGTGGGCACGCCGTCGATGTGCACCGTGCAGGCACCGCAGGCGGCGATGCCGCAGCCGTACTTGGTGCCCGTCAGGCCCAGCTGCTCACGCAGCACCCACAGCAGCGGCGTGTCGCCCTCTGCCTCGAAATCGCGCACTGCGCCGTTGACATTGAGCCTCGCCATACCTTTTGCTCCTGGGTTGGAATTGCAATCGGGACCACAAACGCGGTTGCATGTTACGCGGCAATTCGCGGTCGTGCATGGCTCAACGGAATGGACGGGGAAACCCCCGACTGACACGGCGGGCTGGACTCGCCTCAGCGGGTGGCGGTCTGGCCGTCTGGCGGGGTGGTGCTGACGCGGCGGGCGCCGTCAAAGCGGCGGGCCCAATAGCTCACGCCCATGTCTTCCACCCGCACTTCGGCGCCGGGCTTGGGGGAATGGATGAACTTGCCGTTGCCCACATAAATGCCCACATGGCTGAAGGCCCGCTTCATGGTGTTGAAGAACACCAGGTCGCCGGGTTGCAGGTCTTTTTTGTCGATGGTCTGGGTGGCCGCGGCCTGCTCGTTGGCCCGGCGGGGCAGCACCAGCCCGATGGTCTGTTCGTACATGGCTTTGACAAAGCCTGAGCAGTCGAAGCCGGTTTCCACCGAACTGCCGCCACGCTTGTAGGGAACGCCCAGGAAACCCATGGCCGTGACCACCAGGTCAGACGCATGATCTGTCACGGTATGCCGCACGGCGTCCAGCCGCTGCATCAGGCCCTTTTCAGCCATGAACTGGCCCATGTCGTCTTCGGCGGGGGCACCGGGCGCCGCATGGGCGCCGGCGCAGGCGAGCAGAAGAACACACAACCATCTGGACATGGGGAGCGAGGTTACTGGCCCGAAAACTAGAAGTCAAGTGAGATTCATGAGCTAAGTTATTGATTTACATTGATTTCAGAAAAGAATATGTAACCTCCATAACCCGTGCCGGCCCCGGACTCCGCCGGGCGGTCTAAAGTGCCTTGCTGTTTGGACCATTGCTGAAGGAGTTGGCATGCTCAGGATAGGGGTGGTGTTGCTGGCCGGTGCGTTGTGGGGCTCGGCCGGCGCCCAGGCGTTTCGCATCCAGCCCGTTGCGGGGAAGCTGGAGCACCCGTGGGCCGTGGCCTTCCTGCCCGACGGCCGGTTTCTGGTGACCGAAAGACCTGGACGCCTGCGGGTGATCGAGCCGGACGGCCAGTTGGGCGAGCCGGTTGCCGGCCTGCCCGAAGTGCAGGCGGGCGGCCAGGGCGGCCTGCTGGACGTGGTGACGGACCGGGGCTTCGAACGCAACCGCATGCTGTACCTGTGTTTTGCCCAGCGGGGGGCGGGCGGCAGCGGCACGGCGCTGGCCAGCGCCCGCCTGTCGGCGGACCTCAAACGGCTGGACGACGTGAAAGTGATCTTCGCCCAGAGCCCCAAGGTAGGAGGCAGCAACCATTTTGGCTGCCGCATCGTGGAGGCGCGCGACGGCACGCTGTTCCTGGCGCTGGGCGACCGGTACAGCCAGATGGCGAACGCCCAGACGCTGGACAACCACCATGGCAAGGTCGTGCGCATCCACAAGGACGGTTCCGTCCCCCGCGACAACCCCTTTGCCGGCCGGGCGGGCGCGTTGCCGGAGATCTGGAGCTATGGCCACCGCAACATGCAGGGCGCCACGCTGGCGCCCGATGGCGTGCTGTGGACGCATGAGCACGGACCGCAGGGCGGCGACGAGATCAACCTGCCCAAGGCGGGTGCCAACCATGGCTGGCCCGTCATCACCCATGGCGAGAACTACGGCGGCGGCAGGATCGGCGACGGACAGACGCAACGCGCCGGCATGGAGCAGCCTTTGCATTACTGGGTCCCATCCATCGCGCCCTCGGGCATGGCTTTTCTCGGCAGTGACCGTTACGGTGCCGCGATGAAGGGCAACCTGTTTGTGGGTTCGCTGAAGTTCCAGTATCTCAACCGCATCGAGCTGGCCGGTGGCAAGGTCGTGCGCGAGAGCCGCATCGACATAGGCGAGCGGGTGCGTGACGTGCGCCAGGGCCCCGACGGTTTGCTGTACGTGCTGACGGACAGCAGCGCAGGGCGGCTGCTGCGGCTGTTGCCCTGAGCGCGCCTGGCCGGCCTCTGGTCAGGGTTTGATCAGTCCCTTGCGCACCGCGTACAGCGTCAGGCTGGCAATGTCGCTCAGGTGCAGCCGCTCCATGATGCGGGCGCGGTGCACGTCCACGGTCTTGGGGCTCAGGCCCAGCTCGAAGGCAATCTCCTTGGATGCCTTGCCTTGGGCGATCAGGCGCAGGATCTCGATCTGCCGCTCGGTCAGCTCGTCGGTCACGGTGGGCTCGGACGGTTGCAGCAGGCGCTGTGCGATCATGGGGCTGAAGTACGTGCCCGTGGCCATGACGCTGCGGATGGCCTGTTCCAGCTCGAACGGCGGCGCATCCTTCATGAGGTAGCCACAGGCGCCGCTGGCCACGGCGCGCTTGACGAAGTCCACCGTGTCGTACATGGACAACACCAGCAGCCGGACCTGCGGGCGCGATTTGCTCAGGTGCGCAATGGCGGCAATGCCGTCCATGCCCGGCATGGAGATGTCCGTCATGACGACTTCGGGCATCAGTTCCTCGGCCAGCGTGATCAGTTCCTGGCCGTTGCGGGCCTCGGCAATGACTTCTACATCCTTGATCATCGACAGCAGCGCCTTGATGCCGGAACGCACGAGATCATGGTCGTCGGCAAGGACGACCCTCACGGGTCTTGTGGCGGCAGCAGCGTTCATCCGTCCCCCTCGTGTAGCGTCGATCGTGTCTGGCGTGGGCAGGCGTTCATAGTACCGCGCGCAGCGCCACGCCGCGCCCCGGCCTTGTACGGATGCTCAGGCGCCCGCCCGCCAGCTCGGTGCGCTCGATCATGCCGTACAGCCCCACGTTGCGTTCACTGGGCTGTCCGTCCAGGATGTCGGGCTTGTCAAATCCCATGCCATCGTCGGTCACCAGCAGGCTGATGCGGTCGCCGGGCAGGAAGCGCAGGCGGACGTTCACCATGCTGGCACCCGCGTGGCGCACCACATTGGTCATGGCTTCCTGCATCAACCGCACGACGACCGACGCTGTCTCGCGCAGGGGCTTGGGCTCGGTGCCGCGGCTGGTGACCTGCCAGGCCAGGCCGGCGGGCTCGGCGATGCGCTGGGCCGCCGACTGCACGGCGGCGACCAGGCCCAGCAGGTCCAGCTGGGCCGGGCGCAGCGAGAAGGACAGCGTACGCACCTGGTTCACGGCCTCCTGGGCCATCTGCATGGCGGTTTCCGTGAAAGCGGCTGCGCCGGCCGCGTCGGCACAGCGCCGTGCCGCGTGCAGGTGGATCATCATGCCGGTCAGCGTCTGGCCCAGCACGTCGTGCAGCTCGCGCGAGATCAGGGTCCGCTCGCGTTCCTGGGCCACGACCAGGCGCGCCGACAGCACCCGAAGGCGCTGGTTGGCGGCGGCCAGCTCCTGGGCCATGCGGTCGCGTTCCAGAACGTGCGCCCGCTCGGCCATGACGCGGTCGATGATCTGCGGCAGGGTGCCCAGCTTGTCCTTGGTCAGGTAGTCCTTGGCGCCGCAGCGCAGCACGTGGACCGCCGCTTCCTCGCCGATGGCGCGGGTGACCACCACCAGGGGAATGGTGCTGCGGCGCGCCATGAGCAGCTGCAGCGCCGCATAGGGCGAGAACCGGGGCAGGTTGTAGTCGCACAGGACCACGTCCACGTCCGCATTCAGGGCCTGTGAAAAAGCTTCGGATTCGTCCACCCGGTGCAGCAGGTAGCGGCGGGTGGGGTCGGCCCGTTCCAGCGCAAGCTCCATGAGTTCCATGTCGTCCGGGCTGTCTTCCACGCAAAGCAGGCGGATGGTCTGCGCGGGTTCGGAAGGATGGGAGGTCACGTTGTTCGGGGCTGGGCAATGGGGGCAGTTTAGCCGGGCGGCTGTGCGCGCCACAAGGGCGCGCAATACATTCTTCCTACGGTAGGCCCCCGCTTGACAGCCGTGTGGCATAGGCGACACTGCATGAGGCGTCGTAAAAGGTCGCCGACCACGGGCGCCAGAACCGTGGCGGCGGGGCGGGTTCACCCGGTGAGTCCGGGAGTGGCCGACAGGGAACCTGATGAAACGAACCTTCGGGCTGCGTGCGGCCCTGATCCTGCTGGTGCTGATTGCCGTGGTGCCGGTATTTGGCGTGGTGATCCAGG
The DNA here is from genome assembly GCA_020161775.1 of Pseudomonadota bacterium. Lineage (GTDB taxonomy): Bacteria > Pseudomonadota > Gammaproteobacteria > Burkholderiales > Burkholderiaceae_C > RAM1. The sequence continues at coordinate 67,883 of JAIUOW010000019.1, read as the reverse complement.
CCTCGCTGTCCGAGCAGGCCCAGCGGCTGGAGCGCGCCGAGGCCAGCCTGCGTTCGCTGGTGGGGCTGGCCGCGGCCTACCAGGAGCAGCACCTGGAAGGCGCCCGACAGATGCTGACCGCGGTCTCGCTGGCGCCGCCCGTCTTTCGCGGCGACGCGAAGGAATGCGAGGCGTACTTCCGGGCGCTGGAGCAGCGCTACCGCCGTTATGCCAACTTCGGCTTGCTCGACCCCGCCGGGTACCTCACCTGCCGGGCTGCGCGCTCGGTCCATCCGGTGTTTTCCGGCGACCGCCCCTATTTCCTGCACGCGATCCAGACCGGCGGCTTTTCGGTGGGCCACTACATGGTTGGCCGGGCGACCGGAAAGCCGTCGCTGGCATTTGCCATGCCGGCCCACCGCGACGACGGCTCATTGCGCGGCGTGATCTTTGTGGCGCTGGACCTGGTGGCGTCGGACGAGCAACTGCGCAAGCTGGCCATCCCGGCGGAGTTCACGCTGCTGGTGCTGGACCTCAAGGGCACGGTGCTGGCAGCGGCGGGCAAGTCACCGCTCGCGCCCGGCACGGACCTGTCCGACGCCTTCATACAACAGCACCTGGCGTCGCATGAGCCGCGGCTTGACAGCTTTGAGGGCGAGGATGGCGGCCACTGGATTTACGCCATGCAGCCCGTGGGCAGGCCGAGCGAAGGTGGCGTCATGGTCACCGCCCGCGTGTCACGCGACGAGTTGCTGGCGTCATCGATGGAGCGGCTGTGGCAGCAACTGGCGGCGCTGGGCATCATCAGCGTGCTGGCGGCGGCTGGCGCCTGGACCTTTGGCGACCGCGTCCTGGCCGCGCCCATCAACCGGCTTTTGCGCCGCGTGGGTGCGCTGCAGCGCGAAGAGCTGCGCCTGGACCGGCAGCCGCCGCCACGGGGCCTGCGTGAGCTGCGCGAACTGGAGCAGCGCTTCAATGACATGGCGCGCTCGCTCATGGAGCGCTCGGTGATGCGCGACGCCGCCATGGCGGAGATGAGCGCGCAGCGCAATCTGCTGACTTCGGTGTTCGACAGCCTGGCCGAGGGGGTGCTTGTCAGTGACGCCCGGGGTTACTACATCCACACCAATGCCGCCGCGCTGCGGATCGCGCCGGGCATCGCGCGCATGAACCGCGAAAAGGACCCGCTGGATGTCTCGTCCGTGGAGTACGGCTTCTACCAGCTGGACGGGGTGACGCCCATCACGCCGGACCAGCGCCCCACGGCACGGGCCCTGCGTGGCGAGGCCGTGGACGGGTTTCGCCACATTTACCGAGGCGCCTGGAGCGACGGCGTGGAAAAGGTTGTCCAGTCCAGCGCCAGGCCGCTGCGCGACGCGGACGGGCAGGTGGTGGGCTGCGTGCTGGTGGTGTCTGACATCACGGCAGCGTGGCGCGCCGAGCAGGCCCTGCGTCACAGCGAGCGCCGCTACCGCACGCTGTTCGAGTCCAATCCGCACCCGATGTGGGTGTATGCGCTGCAGACCCGCCGGTTCCTGACCGTCAATGACGCGGCGGTTCTGCACTATGGCTACTCGCGCGACGAATTCCTGGCCATGACGCTGGACGACATCCGCCCCGCGGAAGACATCCCGGCCCTGCATGCCGCCCTGCGTTCTTACGACGCGTCCACGCTGGGCCGGCCGCGGGAATCGCGGCACTGCCTCAAGGACGGACGCATCATCTTCGTGGAGATTTCGTCACACCTGCTGGACTTTGACGGCCAGCCGGCGCGCATGGTGCTCGCGCATGACATCACCCAACGCCTGCAGGTGCAGCAGGCCATGCACCAGCTCAACGAAACACTGGAGCAACGCGTGCTCGAACGCACGAGCGAACTGGCGCTGGCCAACCGGGAGCTGGAATCGTTTTCGTATTCCGTCTCGCACGACCTGCGCGCGCCGCTTCAGGTGATTGACGGCTTTGGCCGGGCGCTGGCCGCGCGCTATGCCGGCGCGCTGGATGCCCAGGCCCAGCATTACCTCAGCCGCATCCGCGCCAACACCAGCCAGATGAGCCAGCTGATCGACGACCTGCTGTCGCTCGCCCATGTCACGCGCACAGGCATCACCGTCCAGCCCATGGACCTCGCACCGCGCGCCCACCATGTGGTGGAGCAGCTTCGCGTGCGCCATCCGGATCATGCGGTGCAGGTGAATATCGACGCCGCCATGCCGTGCACGGGCGACTCGCGGCTGCTGACCATCGTGCTGGAGAACCTGATCGGCAATGCCTGGAAGTTCAGCGCCCGTGCGGACGCGCCGGCGATCCGCGTGGGCTGCCGCGAGGGCGAGGGAGGCGAAAGCGTCTTCTATGTGGCTGACAACGGCGCGGGCTTTGACATGACCTACGCGGACAAGCTGTTCAAGGCATTCCAGCGGTTGCATTCGACGGCTGAATTCGAAGGCACGGGCATCGGCCTGGCGACGGTGCACCGCATCATCACGCGCCATGGCGGCCGGGTCTGGGCGCAGTCCGCGCCGGGGCAGGGCGCCACGTTTCTGTTCACCCTGAAAGGAGGGGCGACCCATGAGCCTGAAGAACAGCCGCATCCTGCTGGTTGAAGACAACCCCGATCACCAGGAGCTCACCCTCATGACCCTGGCGGAGAACAACGTCCTGAATGAGGTGGTGGTGGCCAATGACGGCCTGGAGGCGCTGGACTACCTGTTTGGCACGGGCGCCCATGCGGGGCGCGACGCCAGGGACGTGCCCGCGCTGGTGCTGCTGGACCTGAAACTGCCGCGCCTGAACGGCATCGAGGTGCTGCGGCGTATCCGCGACGATGCACGCACCCGGCTGGTACCCGTGGTGATCCTCACGTCCTCCAGCGAAGAGGAAGACGTGGTGGCCAGCCTGGAAAGCGGCGCCAACAGCTATGTGCGCAAGCCGGTTGACTTCAGCCGCTTCATCGAGCAGGTGCAGCGGCTGCAGGTGTACTGGCTGCTGGTGCACGAGCCGCTGGGCGGCGCGCCGCCGCCGGCCAGACCTTAGGCAAATTGCCTAAGGTTGGCCGACCAACGCCTTAAGGCGCGCGAGCGTGGAACTGGTCTGATGAGTCCGGGGCGCGGCTCATCGTGCCCATGGGGTTGACATCATGAGCACGAACACGAACACGGACACGAACAAGGCAACGAACACCGGTGAAGGGGCCGCCCCCAGCCGCCATGCCGGCCCGGACCGGGTGCCGCATGCCTTTCGCCACGACTGGATCACCTGCACCATGCGCCGGCTGGAGCCCTGCGTTGCCGGCTCGATCGCCCTGTACACCGCCTGGCTGGCCGCTGCCGTGCAGTCCACCGAGCCGGCGCTGTGGCTGTTCGTGGCCTACGCCGCGCTGATCGCCAAGTGCTGCGACCTGCGGCCGGCCCACTACCAGGTGGAGATGTTCCTGCGCGGCCTGGCGCTGGTGGCGGGCTCCTACATTCTGAACACCCACATCCACGTGGCGCCGGATACCGGCGGCGGCATGTTCTTTTTCTGGCTGTCCATCACGACGCTGTACTACGCTTTCATGCTCAAACCCGCCTGGGGCGTGGGGCTGGTGGGTGCGGCCATGGCGGCCTTTGCCGCGGCGGCCTGGCAAAACGGCGCCGACTGGGCGCAACTGGCGGCACCGCTGGGCTTTCTGGCGATCTTTCCGGTCGGGGTGGCCATGCGCTTTGGCGTGGCCATGCGCCGGGCCGACGAAGCCATTGAACGCAGCCAGGTGGACGCATCCACCGGCCTGTACAACCTGGACGGCCTGCTGGCGCGCGGCACCGAGGCACTGCACGCCTGCGCCGCCGACCACAAGCCCGCCACGCTGGTGGTGATGGATTGCGCCGACCTGCAGGAGGTGCGCACCATCTACGGCCGCCAGACCAGCCGCAAGGTCATGGCCCGGCTGGTTCGCAAGCTCAACGCGATCGCTGGTGAGCGCGGCGTGGTGGCGCGCACCGCCCCCGCTGAATTCACGCTGCTGCTGCCCGGCGTGCCGCGCGACAAGGCCTGCCAAACCATTGACCGCGTGCTGGGCCGGCCGGGCTGCATCGAATACGACGCGGGCGACAGCGAGATCGTCATGGTCCCCCATTTCTCGGTGGCGCAACTGGACTGCGAGCCGGACGGCCTGCGCCAGGCGTATTTCACCCAGCGCAGCCAGGTGCAGGAACGCATCCAGCACCAGGCCGAGCATGAGCGCTACCTGACGCGGGAGCGCGAACGTCATTCGCGGCCCGCGCCTCTGGCGCCGCTGGCACCACTGACGTCATTGCCGCCCACGGTGCCCGCGCCGCTGCAGCGCATGCCGTCGATGGCCGCGTCGCGCTGACAAGGCATCGCCGGCCGTATTGCTGGCCGTATCACCGGCCGTATCGCCGGGCCGTGCGGGGCAGGGAATAATTGGGGCCATCCCGAAGGAGACCCATGCTGCTGGACGCCGACGATTCCCAACTGGTTCTGGTTGACTACCAGGCCCGCCTGATGCCTGCGATTCATGAAGGCCCGCTGGTCCTGGCCAATGCCGTGCGGCTGGGCCAGATGGCGCGGATGCTGCAAGTGCCCGCCTGGGGCACCGAGCAGAACCCCGACAAGCTCGGTCCCAACGACGCCGCCGTGCGCGCCCTGTGCAGCCGCACCCTTGCCAAGATGCATTTCAGCGCGGTGGCCGACGGCCTGGCCGACTGGCTGCGCCCACCGGCGCGCCCACAGCAGGGCGGCAACGCCCGCAGCCTGCCAAAACACCTGCAGAAGCCGCAACCGCAGCAGGAGCCGGGGCGCAACACCATCGTGATCGCGGGCTGCGAAGCCCATGTGTGCCTGCTGCAGACGGCGCTGGATCTGCTGCAGGAAGAGTTTGAGGTGTGGGTGGTGACCGACGCCTGCGGTTCACGCACCGAGCGCAACCGCGATGCAGCCTTTGACCGGCTGGCCGGGGCAGGCGCCGAACTGGTGACGACCGAGATGGTGGCTTTTGAATGGCTGCGCACCGCGGAGCATCCGGAGTTCAAGCCTGTACAGGGGTTGATCAAGTAGCGCATCGGCCGCAGGACAGGACGGTTCGAGTCAGTTTCCCGCAAGACCATCATGAATAATTATGAATTCAGATCGCTCAAGCACGTAACGGAGACTCAGGCATGACCCCATTTGCAGACTTTCACCGCCAGTCGCTGGACAACCCCGAGGCCTTCTGGGCGGAGCAGGCCAAGCTGATCGACTGGCAAGTGCCGCCCCGGCAGATCTGCGACTGGAGCAACCCGCCGTTTGCGCACTGGTTCAAGGGCGGCACCACCAACCTGTGCCACAACGCGGTGGATCGCCACCTGAAAGACCGTGCCGATCAGGCCGCGCTGATCTATGTGTCCACCGAGACGAACCAGGAAAAAACCTACACCTTTGGCGAACTGCACACCGAAGTGCAGCGCGCCGCCGCCATGCTCAAGGGCCTGGGCGTGCAAAAGGGCGACCGCGTGCTGATCTACATGCCCATGATTGCCGAGGCGGCGTTTGTCATGCTGGCCTGCGCGCGCATCGGGGCCATCCATTCGGTGGTGTTTGGCGGGTTTGCCAGTGTGTCGCTGGCCTCGCGCATCGAGGACGCCGCGCCCAAGCTCATCGTCAGTGCTGACGCCGGCTCGCGTGGCGGCAAGGTGGTGGAATACAAGCCCCTGCTGGACGAAGCCATCCGCCTGTCCAGCCACAAGCCCGATGCCGTGATCATGGTCAACCGTGGCCTGGCGCCCATGACCATGCAGGCCGGGCGCGACCATTCCTGGCTGGGCCTGAGCGAGCTGCACCAGGGCGCACAGGTGCCCTGCGAATGGCTGGACAGCACCGACATCAGCTACACGATCTACACCAGCGGCACCACGGGCCGGCCCAAGGGCGTGCAGCGCGACACCGGCGGCTACGCGGTGGCGCTGGCCGCGAGCATGAAGCACATCTTCATGGGCCAGCCGGGCGAAACGTACTTCTCCACCAGCGACATCGGCTGGGTGGTGGGGCACAGCTACATCGTCTATGGCCCGCTGATCGCGGGCATGGCCACCATCATGTACGAGGGCCTGCCCATCCGCCCCGACGCGGGCATCTGGTGGAGCCTGGTGGAGAAGTACAAGGTCACCTCGATGTTCAGCGCGCCCACGGCCGTGCGCGTGCTGAAAAAGCAGGACCCGGCCTTCCTGAAAAAATATGACCTGTCCAGCCTGCGTGCGCTGTTCCTGGCGGGCGAGCCGCTGGACGAACCCACGGCGCGCTGGATCAGCGACGCCCTGGGCGTGCCCATCATCGACAACTACTGGCAGACCGAAAGCGGCTGGCCCATCCTGACCATTGCCAACGGCATCGAGAAAAAGCCGAGCAAGTTCGGCAGCCCCGGCGTGCCGATGTATGGCTACAACGTGAAGCTGCTGCACGAAAGCACCGGCGAGGAGCTCACGGCGCCTGACCAGAAAGGTGTGGTTGTCATTGAGGGGCCGACCCCGCCAGGCTTCATGCAGACCGTGTGGAAGGACGACGCGCGCTTCGTCAACACCTACTGGAAGAGCATTCCGGGCAAGCTGGTGTATTCCACCTTTGACTGGGGCATCCGTGACAAGGATGGCTATTACTACATCCTGGGCCGCACCGACGATGTGATCAACGTCGCCGGCCACCGCCTGGGCACGCGTGAGATCGAGGAAAGCATCTCAAGCCACCCCAACGTGGCCGAGGTGGCCGTGGTGGGCGTGGCCGACGCGCTCAAGGGCCAGGTGGCCATGGCCTTCGTGGTGCCCAAGGATGCATCCGCGCTCACGGATGACGTGGCCAGGCTTGCATTGGAAGGCTCCATCATGAAGGTGGTGGACGAACAGCTGGGTGCCGTGGCGCGCCCCGCGCGCGTGCGCTTCGTGTCCGTGTTGCCCAAGACGCGCAGCGGCAAGCTGCTGCGCCGCGCCATTCAGGCGGTGTGCGAGGGCCGCGACGCCGGCGACCTCACCACCATCGAGGACCCGGCCGCGCTGCAGCAGATACGCGACCTGCTGGTGGGCTGAGTGCGGGTATGTACCGAGGCGTGAGACGCCTCGGTACTTTTAATATTCGTCATTGCTTATATTTGCATAGACGAAATGGAACCCATGATCCACGCCGATGAAGATGCCGGCTCCGGCCGCGTGTTCGAGCTGGCGGCTGAACTGTTTGGCGTGCTGGCAACGCCCATGCGCCTGCGCATCCTGAGCGCCCTGTGCGACGGCGAGCGCTCCGTGACGCAGCTGCTGGAAAAGATCGACACCACCCAGCCCAACCTGTCGCAGCACCTGAACGTGCTGTACCGCAGCGGTGTGCTGGCCAAGCGAAAGGACGGCACCCAGGTCATCTACCGGGTGCAGAGCGAAAAGGCTGTCACGCTGTGCCGGGCGGTCTGCACGCAGATCGCCATCGAGGTGGATGAGCCCTTGCAGCTGCCGCCGTCCGAGCGGCTGCTGGGAAAGGCGGTGGCCTGACCATGGGATTCAACCGCTTTGTCCGGCGCGCGCCGGAAAACTTCCTCAACCGCGAGCAGATCCGTGATGTGTACGCGGGCCGTCGCAGTTTCCTGGCCGCGGCGCTGGCGTCGGCGGCAGGTGCGGTAGCGGCGCAGACGGCGCCTGCACCGGCCGCCGCGGGCGATCCCGCCATCCTGAACCTGCCCGGCCACAGCAAGTCGCTGGGCCAGGCCGTGGCTGCGCGTGGCTATGGCGTGCCCAGCGTGTGGGAGAAGAACCTTCAGCGCCGCGAAAGCCCGGGCCTCACGCGGGTCAGCCAGTCCAGCGTGAGCTTCTGCCCGCTGCAGGGGCTGTTCGGCATCATCACGCCCAGCGGGCTGCACTTTGAGCGGCACCACCAAGGCTGGTGGGACATCGATCCCAGCCAGCACCGGCTCATGCTCAACGGCAGTGATGAAAAGATGCTCAAGCGGCCCATGGTCTTCACCATGGACGAGCTCATGCGCCTGCCGCCGGTCAGCCGCATGCATTTCATTGAATGCGGTGCCAATACCGGCATGGAGTGGGGCAACGTGGCGGTGCCCACGGTGCAGTACACGCACGGCATGATTTCATGCAGCGAGTTCACCGGCGTGCCGCTGCGCACGCTGCTGGAGATGTGTGGCGCCGACCTCAAGCGCGGCAAATTCGTGCTGGCCGAGGGCGCCGACGGCTCAGGCATGACGCGCACCATCCCCATGAGCCTGGTCATGAGTGGCGAAGTCCTGGTTGCCTATGGCCAGAACGGCGAGATGCTGCGGCCCGAGAACGGCTACCCGCTGCGCCTGGTGGTGCCAGGCGTGCAGGGCGTGAGCTGGGTCAAGTACCTGCGGCGCATCGAGCTGGGCGACATGGCCTACGGCACGAAGGACGAATCCATCCATTACATGGACCTCATGCCCGATGGCATGCATCGCCAGTACACCAGCATCCAGGAAGTCAAAAGCGTCATCACCTCGCCCAGCGGCGGCCAGATGCTGCTGGACAAGGGCTTTACCAACATCACCGGCCTGGCCTGGAGCGGCCGTGGCAAGGTGCGCCGGGTGGATGTGTCCGCCGACGGCGGGCGCAACTGGAAGCCCGCGCGCCTGGAAGGCCCGGTGCTGTCCAAGTGCCTGACACGCTTCAACTGCGACTGGGCCTGGGACGGCAAGCCCGCCTTGCTGATGAGCCGCGCCACCGACGAAACAGGCCACATCCAGCCGACCTACGCCGAACTGCGCCGGGTGCGCGGCACGCGCAACATCTATCACAACAACGCCATCCAGACCTGGCTGGTGGAAGAAAGCGGCGAGGTGCGCAATGTGCAGCTTTCCTAAGCTCGCCTTGACGCTGGCCATGGCGCTGGCCACCACGCTGGCGGTGGCCCAGGCACCCCGCTACGACGGCGTCGGGCGCGCCGCCACGCCAGCCGAGGTGAAAGCCTGGGACATCGACGTGCGCCCGGATTTCAAGGGCCTGCCGCCGGGGCAGGGCAGCGTGCGGCGCGGCGAACAGGTGTGGGAGGCGCAATGTGCGTCCTGCCATGGCGCCTTCGGTGAAAGCAATGATGTTTTCACGCCGCTGATCGGCCATACGACGGCCAAAGACGTGCAGACGGGGCGCGTGGCCAGCCTCCAGCTGGGCACCAACACGCCGTCGCGCACCATGATGATGAAAGCCTCGCAGCTGTCCACGCTGTGGGACTACATCAACCGCGCCATGCCCTGGACGGCCCCCAAGTCGCTGGCGGCGGACGATATTTACGCCGTGCTCGCCTACATGCTCAACCTGGGCAATGTGGTGCCGGACGACTTCACGCTGTCCCAGGCCAACATGGCCGACGTTCAAAAGCGCATGCCCAACCGCAACGGCATCACCACGGCGCATGGCATGTGGCCGGGCAATGAATTCGGCGGCACGCGCAAACCCGACGTCCAGGGGTCGGCCTGCATGCGCAATTGCCGCACCGAGCCGCGCGTGGCCAGCCTGATTCCTGACCACGCGCGCAATGCCCATGGCAACCTGGCCGACCAGACGCGCGGCATTGGCCCCACGCGCGGCGCCGCCACGGTGGCTGCTGCCGCCCCCCAGGCAGCAACGGTGTCCGTTCCAGCGGCGGCACCCGCGGGCGCAGAGGGCGCCTTGCGCTCGGGCGACGTGATGCCGCTTCTGCAAAAGAACGTGTGCGTGGCCTGCCACGCCGCGGACAGCAAGCTGGTGGGGCCGTCCTGGCGTGAGGTCGCTGGAAAATACAAGGCGCAGGCCGATGCCGCGGCCTATCTGGCCGGCAAAATCCGCGCTGGAGGGCAGGGTGTGTGGGGCAGCATCCCGATGCCAGCCCAGTCCATCAGCGAAGCTGACGCGCAGCGCGTGGCCCGGTGGCTGGCCCAGGGGGCCACGCCATGACAGCATCATCCCCATACAACAAAGGGACGCAGGGTAATGCCCATTCCGCCCGATGCTGTGTATTCATACAATCCGGTTCGTCAATCTGAAGGAGTCCCATGATGGAACGTCGAGAATTCATGCACAAAGGTTCGGGCGCTGCGGCGCTCGGGCTGGCCGCTGCGGCCGGGCTGGTGCCCGCCGCCGCGCGTGCACAGGCCGCGCCGGCCTGGAACAAGGCCGCGTTTGAAGCCAAGACCCTGGCCGAAGCGGTCAAGGCGCTGGGCGGTGCCGCTGCCGCCACCGAAAGCAAGGACCTGATCCTGGCCGCGCCCGAGATCGCCGAAAACGGCGCGGTCGTTCGCGTCGGTGCCACCAGCAATATCCCCAACACCACCCAGATCGCCTTTGTGGTTGAAAAGAACCCCAACGCGCTGGCGGCAGTGTTCGACGTGCCCGCGGGGACCGACCCCAACGTCTCGACCAACGTGAAGATGGGCCAGTCGTCCAATGTGTATGCGCTGGCCAAGGCCGGCGACAAGTTTTTCTACAGCGTCAAAGAGGTCAAGGTGACCCTTGGCGGATGCGGCGGTTAAGGAGCACAGCATGGCAGATCCGATGCGAATTCGCGCCCAGGCGCAAGGGGACAAGGTCACGGTCCGTGTGCTTGTGAGCCACGAAATGGAAAGCGGCCAGCGCCGCGATGGCGCGGGCAAGATCATCCCGGCGTGGTTCATCCAGACCATCAGCGCCACCCACAACGGCAAGACCGTCATGAGCGCCCAGTGGGGTCCGGCGGTGTCCAAGAACCCCTTCACGCAGTTCTCCTTCAAGGGTGGCAAGGCGGGCGACAAGGTCGTGGTAACGTGGGTGGACAGCAAGGGCGACAAGCGCACCGACGAAGCGGTTGTGGCCTGATCACGGGCAGGCCGCCCGATACAACAACGAGGAGATCGCGATGAAATGGAGCCTGATCGGGCTGGCGGCGCTGGCCGTTGTGTCCCTTCCCGCAGCGGCGCAGAAAAGCACCGCGGATGGCATTGCCGAGTACCGCGCCATGCTGGCGGACGGCAACCCCGCCGAGCTGTTCGAGGCCAAGGGCGAGGCGCTCTGGAAAGAAGCCCGCGGCCCGAAGAAAGCCACGCTCGAAAAATGCGATCTGGGCAAGGGTCCAGGCGTGGTCAAGGGCGCCTTTGTCGAGTTGCCCCGTTACTTTGCCGACACGCAGCGCGTGCAGGACCTGGAGTCGCGGCTTCTGACCTGCATGGAGACCCTGCAGGGTTTCAACGCTGCCGAAATCGCCAGGACGCGTTTTGGCGCGGGCGAGCAGAAGACGCTGGAGTCGCTGGTCGCCTACATTTCCGCCGAATCGCGCGACATGGCGTTCAACCTGCCGCAGTCGCACCCGCAGGAAAAGCTCATGTACGAGGTGGGCAAGAAGGTGTTCTACATGCGTGGCGGCCCGTACGACTTCTCTTGTGCGTCCTGCCATGGTGAGGACAACAAGCGTGTGCGCCTGCAGGACCTGCCCAACCTCACCAGGAATCCCGGTGCCGGCAACGGCTTTGGTGCCTGGCCGGCCTACCGTGTGTCCAGCGGTGACCTGTGGGGCATGCAGCGCCGCCTGAACGACTGCTACCGCCAGCAACGTTTTCCGTTCCCCGGCTTTGCGTCCGATGCGACCATTGCGCTGGGCGTGTACATGGGCGTGAACGGCAAGGGCGGCAAGTCCATTGCCCCGGCACTCAAGCGTTGACAACCAGCAGGGACACCGACATGAGCAAGACAAGCAAACACATGGGCCTGACGGCGCTGGCCGTGCTGCTGGCGGGCTGCGCCGCCGCTCCGACGCAGCAACAGGTGGACGAAGCCACCCAGCGCGTGATGAAGTCCTCGTTTCGCGAGCAGGGCATAGCCAAGCTGAGCTGGCTGGACCAGGATGCATCCAACAAGGCCTGCTCCGAATCCGAAGGCAAGGACCTGCCCGCGGCGCAGGCCAAGGCCATTGAGGCGGCCAACCTCAAGACCGTGAAGATGCCGTCCGACGGCAAGTTCATCGGCGACTGGGCCGAAGGCGAGAAAATCGCCCAGAACGGCCGTGGCATGACCTGGACCGACGCGCCCGGCTCCGCCAACGGCGGCAGCTGCTACAACTGCCACCAGATCGGCAAGGCCGAGCTGTCGTTCGGCTCCATCGGCCCCAGCCTGTACAACTACGGCAAGATCCGCGGCGTGACCGATCCGGCTGCCGCCGCGAGCAAGCCGATCGTGGAATACACATGGGGCAAGCTGTGGAATGCCAAGGCCTACAACGCATGCTCGGGCATGCCGCGGTTTGGCCATGCGGGCATCCTGACGGAAAAGCAGATGCGTGACGTGATGGCGCTGCTGCTGGATCCGAAATCCCCCGTCAACCAGTAACGCCAGGGCCCACCAGGCCCTCACCACCCATGAACCTCAGCCGCCGCGAATTCGCGAGCGTGCTGGCGGCGGCCATGGCCTCGGGTTTCCCGCTGGCCCGTGACGCGTCCGCCCAGCAGGCCGCCCAGCTCTACAACCTGCCGCGCACGGGCAATGTGCACCTGCTGCACATGACAGACTGCCATGCGCAGCTGCTGCCCATGTACTTCCGCGAGCCATCGGTCAACCTGGGCGTGGGCAGCATGCGCGGCCAGCTGCCACACCTGGTGGGTGAACACCTGCTGAAGGCCGCCGCCATCAAGGCGGGCTCACCCGAGGCGCATGCCTTCACCTTTCTTGACTTCGAGCGGGCGGCGCGGCAGTACGGCAAGGTGGGCGGCTTTGCACACCTGGCCGCGCTGGTGAAGAACCTCAAGGCGTCGCGCCCCGGCGCCTTGCTGCTGGACGGTGGCGATACCTGGCAAGGCAGCGCCACGGCACTGTGGACCCAGGGCCAGGACATGGTGGACGCCTGCAGGCTGCTGGGCGTGGACGTGATGACCGCGCATTGGGAATTCACCTACGGCGAATCGCGCGTAAAGGAACTGGTGGACAAGGGCCTGGGCAAGATCGACTTCATCGCGCAGAACGTCAAGACCAAAGACTTCGAAGACCCGGTCTTCAAGCCCTATGTGATTCGCGAGATGAATGGTGTGCCGGTGGCCATCGTGGGGCAGGCCTTTCCGTACACGCCGATCGCCAACCCTTCCTGGCTGGTGCCCAACTGGACGTTCGGCATCCAGGAAAAGGAAATGCAGGACGTGGTGAACGAGGCCCGTGCCAAGGGTGCGCAGGCCGTCGTGCTGCTCAGCCACAACGGCATGGACGTGGACCTGAAGCTGGCGTCGCGCGTGTCGGGCATCGACGCCATCCTGGGTGGCCATACGCATGATGGCGTTCCGGTGCCCGTGGTGGTGAAGAACCCCGGCGGCCAGACCGTGGTGACCAACGCAGGCAGCAATGGAAAATTCCTGGGCGTGCTGGACCTCGATGTGAAAAGCGGCAAGGTCGCGGGCTTCAGCTACCGCCTGCTGCCCGTGTTTGCCAACCTGCTGCCAGCGGACCGCGAGATGGCCGCGCTGATCGACAGGGTGCGCGCGCCGTACAAGGGCAAGCTTGAGGAAAAGCTCGCTACCACCGAAGGCCTGCTGTACCGGCGCGGCAACTTCAATGGCACGTTTGACCAGCTGGTGCTCAACGCCATGATGGACGTGCGCGGTGCCCAGATCGCGTTCTCGCCCGGCTTTCGCTGGGGCACGTCGCTGCTGCCGGGCCAGGCCATTACGCGCGAACACGTCATGGACCAGACGGCCATCACCTACCCCTGGACCACGCTGACCGACATGAGCGGAGAGACGATCAAGACCGTGCTGGAAGACGTGGCTGACAACCTGTTCAACCCCGATCCGTATTACCAGCAAGGCGGTGACATGGTGCGCGTGGGCGGCATGAGCTACACCTGCGATGCCACGGCCCGCATGGGCAACCGCATCCAGAACATGCGGCTGAACGGCCAGCCCATTGAAGCCGGCAAAACCTACAAGGTCGCAGGCTGGGCGCCCGTGAACGAAGCCAGCAAGAACGCCGGGCCGCCCGTCTGGGACGTGGTGGAGACCTGGCTCAAGGCCAACCCCGTGGTCAAGCCCCTGAAGCTCAACAACCCCGAGCTGCCAGGCATGGCAGGCAATCCAGGGCTGGCCTGAAAAAGTTTGCATTGCTGCTGTCCCGGTCCGGTGAATGCCGCGAATCGGTGGCACAATCACGCCTGTACTAGGCCCCTTCCAGCCACAGTCGCATCCGCCAACCGGTCCAGCCGTGTCGCGGAAGGTTTTCTTAACCAGCTAATGTTTCCCTCAGGGAAACGGAGGTCAGCGGAATATGAGCGATCAATCGACGCCACAGACGGCGTCTGTCTACACTGCCTATCAAGGCAACTCCTACCTCTTCGGCGGCAACGCGCCCTATGTCGAAGAGATGTACGAAAACTACCTGGCCAACCCTGGCAGCGTGCCCGACAACTGGCGCGACTATTTCGACGCGCTGCAACATGTGCCCGCGGTGGACGGCAGCAACGCCAAGGATGTGCCGCACATGCCGGTCATCAATGCGTTCGCCGAGCGCGCCAAGCAGGGCGGCACCAAGGTCGTGTTGGCCAGCGGCGCGGACTCCGAAATGGGCCGCAAGCGTACCGCGGTCCAGCAGCTCATTGCCGCCTACCGCAACGTCGGCGCTCGCTGGGCAGACCTTGACCCGCTCAAGCGCACCGAGCGCGCCCACATTCCCGAGCTGGAAGCCTCGTTTTACGGCTTCAGCGACGCCGACCAGGAAACCGTGTTCAACACCAGCAACACGTTCTTCGGCAAGGACTCCATGTCGCTGCGCGAGCTCATCAATGCGCTGCGCGAAACCTACTGCGGCACCATTGGGTCCGAGTGCAACTACATCACGGACCAGAACCAGAAGCGCTGGTGGCAGCAGAAGCTGGAGTCCATCCGCAGCAAGCCCCATTTCAACGCCGACAAGAAAAAGCACATCCTGGACCGCCTGACCGCGGCCGAGGGCCTGGAGCGCTTCCTGCACACCAAGTACGTGGGGCAAAAGCGCTTTTCGCTGGAAGGCGGTGAAAGCTTCATCGCCGCCATGGACGAGCTGATCCAGCAGGCAGGCGCCAAGGGCGTGCAGGAAATCGTGATCGGCATGGCCCACCGCGGCCGCCTGAACGTGCTGGTCAATTCGCTGGGCAAGATGCCCGCCGACCTGTTTGCCGAGTTTGACCACACCGCCAAGGAAGACCTGCCCGCCGGTGACGTGAAGTACCACCAGGGCTTCAGCTCGGACGTGACCACGCCCGGCGGCCCGGTTCACCTGAGCCTGGCGTTCAACCCATCGCACCTTGAGATCGTCAACCCGGTGGTGGAAGGTTCCGTGCGCGCGCGCATGGACCGTCGCGGCGACCCGAAGGGCCTGCAGGTGCTGCCGGTGCTGGTGCATGGCGATGCCGCCATTGCCGGCCAGGGCGTGGTACAGGAAACGCTGGCGCTGGCCGAAACGCGTGGCTACACCACCGGCGGCACGGTGCACATCGTCATCAACAACCAGATCGGCTTCACCACCAGCGACCCGCGCGACACGCGCTCGACGCTGTATTGCACCGACGTTGTCAAGATGATCGAGGCCCCGGTGCTGCACGTGAACGGCGACGACCCGGAGGCCGTTGTGCTGGCCACCCAGCTCGCGCTGGAATACCGCATGGAATTCCAGAAGGATGTGGTGCTGGACATCGTCTGCTTCCGCAAGCTGGGCCACAACGAGCAGGACACGCCTGCGCTGACCCAGCCGCTGATGTACAAGAAGATCGGTGCCCACCCCGGCACGCGCAAGCTGTATGCCGACAAGCTGGCGGCGCAGGGCCTGGGCGACACGCTGGGTGATGACATGGTCAAGGCCTACCGCGCCGCCATGGACGCCGGCAAGCACACGGTCGATCCGGTGCTCACCAACTTCAAGAGCAAGTACGCGGTGGACTGGAGCCCGTACCTCAACAAGAAATGGACCGACGCGGCCGACACGGCGATCCCGCTGGCCGAGTGGAAGCGCCTGGCCGAGAAGATCACCACGGTGCCCGCCAATTTCACGCCGCACCCGCTGGTCAAGAAGGTGCTGGACGACCGTGCCGCCATGGGCCGTGGCGAGGTCAACGTGGACTGGGGCATGGGCGAGCACATGGCGTTTGCCTCGCTGGTGGCCAGTGGCTACCCCGTGCGCCTGTCCGGCGAAGACTGCGGGCGCGGCACGTTCACGCACCGCCACGCCGTGCTGCACGACCAGAAGCGCGAGAAATTCGACGAAGGCACCTACACGCCCTTGTGCAACGTGGCCGACAACCAGGCCCCGTTCGTCGTGATCGACTCCATCCTGTCCGAAGAAGCCGTGCTGGGTTTCGAGTACGGCTATGCCTCCAATGACCCGAACACCCTGGTCATCTGGGAAGCGCAGTTCGGTGATTTCGCCAACGGCGCGCAGGTCGTGATCGACCAGTTCATTGCCTCGGGCGAGGTCAAGTGGGGCCGCGTCAACGGCATCACGCTGATGCTGCCGCATGGTTACGAAGGGCAGGGCCCCGAGCACAGCTCGGCCCGCCTGGAGCGCTTCATGCAGCTGAGCGCCGACACCAACATGCAGGTGGTCCAGCCCACCACGGCCAGCCAGATCTTCCACCTGCTGCGCCGCCAGATGGTGCGCAACCTGCGCAAGCCGCTGGTCATCATGACGCCGAAGTCGCTGTTGCGTAACAAGGATGCGACCTCGCCGCTGTCCGAGTTCACCAAGGGCACTTTCCAGACGGTGATCCCCGAGCACAAGGAAGAGGTCAACAAGAAGGCCGACAAGGTCAAGCGCGTGATCGCCTGCTCGGGCAAGGTGTATTACGACCTGGCCAAGAAGCGTGACGAGAAGGAGGCTGACGACGTCGCGATCCTGCGCGTTGAGCAGCTCTACCCGTTCCCGCACAAGGCCTTTGCCGCCGAGCTCAAGAAATACCCCAACGCGACCGACATCGTGTGGTGCCAGGACGAGCCGCAAAACCAGGGCGCCTGGTTCTTCGTGCAGCACTACATCCACGAGAACATGCTTGACGGGCAAAAACTCGGCTATTCCGGCCGAGCGGCTTCCGCATCGCCTGCCGTAGGTTATTCGCACCTGCACCAGGAGCAGCAAAAGGCGCTGGTGGATGGCGCGTTTGCCAAGCTCAAGGGCTTCGTCCTCACGAAATAAGTTTTAGGAAAAATTCAAAATGGCTATCGTAGAAGTGAAAGTCCCGCAGCTGTCCGAATCAGTTGCCGAAGCGACGATGTTGCAGTGGAAGAAGAAGGCCGGCGAGGCAGTGGCCGTCGATGAAATCCTGATCGAAATCGAGACCGACAAGGTGGTGCTCGAAGTGCCGGCACCGGCAGCCGGTGTGCTGGCCGAGATCCTGGTGGCCGATGGCGGCACCGTGGTGGCCGAGCAGCTGATTGCCCGCATTGACACCGAAGGCAAGGGTGCCGCTGCCGCGCCCGCACCGGCCGCTGCTGCCCCGGCTGCGGCAGCGCCTGCCGCCGCTGCGGTTGCAGGTGGCTCCAAGGCTGGCGTGGCCATGCCCGCTGCCGCGAAGCTCATGGCCGACAACAACCTGCCTGCCGGCTCTGTGGCCGGCACCGGCAAGGATGGCCGCGTGACCAAGGGTGACGTGCTGGGTGCAGTCGCCGGTGGCGCCAAGCCCTCGACCGCCCCTGTGGCCGCGCCCACCGGCGCGCCCAAGGCTGCGCTGCCCCAGGTGGCGGGCCCCGCAACGCCTGATCTGGGCGACCGCCCCGAGCAGCGCGTGCCCATGAGCCGCCTGCGCGCGCGTGTGGCAGAGCGCCTGCTGCAGTCGCAATCCACCAATGCCATCCTGACCACGTTCAACGAAGTCAACATGGCGCCCGTGATGGAAATGCGCAAGCGCTTCCAGGAAAAGTTCGAGAAGGAACACGGCGTCAAGATTGGCTTCATGAGCTTTTTCGTGAAGGCGGCGGTGCACGCGCTCAAGAAGTACCCGGTGCTCAATGCCTCCGTGGACGGCAACGACATCGTCTACCACGGCTATTTCGATATCGGTATTGCAGTGGGTTCTCCGCGCGGCCTGGTGGTGCCCATCCTGCGCAATGCCGACCAGATGAGCTTTGCCGACATCGAAAAGAAGATCGCCGAGTACGGCGCCAAGGCCCGTGACGGCAAGCTGGGCATCGAGGAGATGACCGGCGGCACCTTCTCCATCAGCAACGGTGGCGTGTTCGGCTCCATGCTGTCCACCCCCATCATCAACCCGCCGCAGTCGGCCATCCTGGGCGTTCATGCCACCAAGGACCGCGCCGTGGTGGAAAACGGCCAGGTGGTGGTGCGTCCCATCAACTACCTGGCGATGAGCTACGACCACCGCATCATCGACGGCCGCGAAGCCGTGCTGGGCCTGGTGGCGATGAAGGAAGCGCTGGAAGATCCCGCACGCCTGTTGTTTGATATCTAACCGTACCGTCATTGCGGGCTTGACCCGCAATCCATCGCGCCGCGCCGCCATGGATGCCGGATCAGATCCGGCATGACAAACCAGGACATACCGACATGAGTAAACAATTCGACGTGATCGTCATCGGTGGCGGTCCCGGCGGCTACATTGCCGCCATCCGCGCCGCGCAGCTGGGCTTCAACGTGGCCTGCATCGACGAGTGGAAGAACGACAAAGGCGGGCCCGCGCCCGGTGGCACCTGCACCAACGTGGGCTGCATCCCGTCCAAGGCGTTGCTGCAATCGTCCGAGCACTACGAGCATGCCGGCAAGCACTTCGCTGACCACGGCATCGAGGTCAAGGGCCTGGGCTTGGACGTGGCGAAGATGGTGGCCCGCAAAGATGCCGTCGTGAAGCAGAACAACGACGGCATCCTGTACCTGTTCAAGAAGAACAAGGTCAGCTTCTTTCATGGCCGCGGCTCGTTCGTCAAGGCCATTGAAGGTGGCTACGAGATCAAGGTGACCGGCGCCGCCGAGGAGTCGTTGACCGGCAAGCAGGTCATCGTGGCCACCGGCTCCAATGCCCGCGCGCTGCCCGGCGTGCCGTTTGATGAAGTCAACGTGTTGTCCAACGACGGCGCGCTGCGCATCGGCGCGGTTCCCAAGAAGCTGGGCCTGATCGGCTCCGGCGTGATTGGCCTGGAAATGGGCTCGGTGTGGCGTCGCCTGGGCGCCGAAGTGACCGTGCTCGAAGGCCTGCCCACGTTCCTGGGCGCGGTGGACGAGCAGATCGCCAAGGAAGCCAAGAAGGCCTTCGACAAGCAGGGCCTGAAGATCGAACTCGGCGTGAAGGTCGGTGAGATCAAGAACGGCAAGAAGGGCGTCAGCGTGGCCTACACCAACGCCAGGGGCGAGGCCCAGACGCTGGACGTGGACAAGCTCATCGTGTCGATCGGCCGCACACCCAACACCATCGGCCTGAATGCCGAAGCCGTGGGCCTGCAGCTCGACGAGCGCGGTGCGATCGTGGTCGACGGTGACTGCAAGACCAACCTGCCGGGCGTATGGGCCGTGGGTGACGTGGTGCGTGGCCCGATGCTCGCGCACAAGGCCGAGGAAGAGGGCGTGGCCGTGGCCGAGCGCATTGCTGGCCAGCATGGGCACGTGAACTTCAACACCATACCCTGGGTGATCTACACCA
This sequence comes from Pseudomonadota bacterium, assembly GCA_020161775.1. GTDB lineage: Bacteria > Pseudomonadota > Gammaproteobacteria > Burkholderiales > Burkholderiaceae_C > RAM1. Next base: position 48,326 of record JAIUOW010000019.1, on the reverse strand, counting down.
GCCCCGAGATCGCCTGGGTGGGCCGAACCGAGCAGCAGCTCAAGGCCGACGGCGTGAAGTACAAGGCCGGCACCTTCCCGTTCCTGGCCAACGGCCGCGCGCGCGCCTTGGGCGACACGACCGGCATGGTCAAGTTCCTGGCCGACGCCGCCTCGGACGAGATCCTGGGCGTGCACATCGTTGGGCCCATGGCCAGCGAGCTGATCTCCGAAGCCGTGGTCGCCATGGAGTTCAAGGCCAGCGCGGAAGACATCGCACGCATTTGCCACGCGCACCCGTCTCTGTCGGAAGCGACGAAGGAAGCGGCTTTGGCCGTGGACAAGCGCACGCTGAACTTCTGAAGTCCGGACCTTCGTGCTGACGGTCCGCGAAATCTACGATGCCGAACTGGCTGCGCGGGGGTACACGAGCGACCCCGCGCAGCTTCGCGCCATCGATGCGCTGGACCGTTGCGCGAAAGAGTGGGGCGCCTACAAGGAGCAGCGCTCCAACGCCTTCAAGAAGCTGATCAACCGCCCGGCCATCCCGCGCGGCGTATACATGTACGGCGGCGTCGGGCGCGGCAAGAGCTTCCTGATGGATTGCTTCTATAACGCCGTGCCCATCGTGCGCAAGACGCGCCTGCACTTTCACGAGTTCATGCGCGAGGTGCACCGTGAGCTGGCTGACCTGCAGGGCACGGTGAACCCGCTGGACGAGCTGGGCAAGCGCATGGCGCGGCGCTACCGGCTGGTGTGCTTTGATGAATTCCATGTGGCGGACATCACCGACGCAATGATCCTGCACCGGTTGCTGGTGGCCATGTTCGACAACGGCATAGGCTTTGTCACCACGTCGAATTTCCGTCCCGACGACCTGTACCCCAATGGCCTGCACCGCGACCGCATCCTGCCGGCCATCCAGTTGCTGAACGAACGGCTGGAGGTCATCAACGTGGACAACGGCACCGATTACCGGCGTCGCACGATGGAGCAGGTCAAGCTCTACCACACGCCGCTGGGTGCCGAGGCGGATGCCCGGATGGACGAAACCTTCACCCGGCTGGCCGAAAGCCACGACGAAGACCCGGTGCTGCACATCGAGGCGCGCGACATCCGCGCTCGCCGCAAGGCCGGGGGCGTGGTCTGGTTCGATTTCAAGACGCTGTGCGGCGGCCCACGTTCGCAGAACGACTACCTGGAGATCGCGACCCAGTTTCACACCGTGATGCTGTCCGACGTGCCCCAGATGTTTGTGCGCAATGCGTCGGAGGCGCGCCGCTTCACCTGGCTGGTGGACGTGCTGTACGACCGCCGCGTCAAGCTGATCATGTCCGCGCAGGTGCCGCCCGAGGCGCTTTATACCGAGGGGCCGCTGGCGCACGAGTTTCCCCGCACCATCTCGCGTCTGAACGAAATGCAGTCGGCCGAATTCCTGGCGCTGGACCGGCGCGTGGTCGATACTCGGCTCACATGAAAACCGGCTTTCGCATCCTTGTCTTGTGGGTGGCTGCCTGTGCTGGCGCTGTCCCGGCTTGGGCGCAGGACAGTGCGCAACAGCAAATGGACCGGGAGCGTGCGCGCATTGCCGCCGAGCGCCAGGCGGCCGATGCCCGGTATTCGCAGGCCGAGGCAGCCTGTTACGCGCGCTTTGCCGTCAACGACTGTGTCAATGAGGCCAAGGCCGTCCGCCGCGAGACGCTGGCCGACCTGCGCCGCCAGGAAATTTCGCTCAACGACGACGAGCGCCTGCGCAAAGGCGCGGCCCAGCGACAGCGCCTGGACGAGCGGTCTTCCGCCGAAAACCAGCTGCGTGCCGCACAGCAGCGTGCCCGTGCGCTGGAGGACGCAGCCGCGCGGCAGGAGCGCGGTGCACGAAAGGCTGCCGCAGCAGCGCCAGCGGGTGTGCCGGTGCCAACGGAGCAAGCTGCACCGCCAGCTGCCCAGCCTGTTCCAGATGCCGCGGCAGTCCGCAAGCGCCAGGACAAACTTGAGGAAGCCCGCGCACGCAAGGAAAGGCTCGAAAAGCGCAGGCTGGAGCGGACCAAGCCGCCCGCCAAGCCGCTGCCAGTACCGGCCCCCTGAGGCTTGTCGCACCCGGGAGGCTGGAATGCGTCAGAACGCGTCCAGAGGCTCCAGCTTGACGATCACCAGCGACAGGTTGTCGCCGCCGCCCCGCCCGCGCGAGCGGGCCTTGTCGATCAGGAATTCCGTCGCTTCGCGCGGCGACAGCGACGACAGCACCGAGCCGAGCTCGTTGGGGCTGAAGTAGTGCCACACCCCATCGCTGCAGGCCATGAGCACGTCGCCCGGACGCAGCTGCGGGATGTAGTGGACATCGATTGGCGGGTCGTCCTCGGTGCCCAGGCATCCCATGAGGATGTTGGACTGCGGGTGGACGTTGGCTTCTTCCTCGGTGATCTCGCCCTTGTCCACCAGCGTCTGCACATAGGAATGGTCCATGGTGCGCTTGACCAGCTTGTTGCCATGGAAGTGGTAGACGCGTGAATCACCGGCATGCACCCAATGGCAGTCGCCGGCGGGGTTGATCAGGAATGCGGCGATGGTGCTGTGCGGCTCCTGCTCGGAGGAAATGGCGGTGAGCTTGATGACGATATGGGCTTCCTGCACCATCTGCTTGAGCATGGACGGCGTGTCGTCATGATCGGGCGAATACCGCTCAAACAGCTGCTTGGCGGTCATCATGACCTGGTCGGAGGCCTTGCGTCCGCCGCTGCGACCGCCCATGCCGTCCGCCACCACGCCCAGCACGCACCCGGTCACGCGCGGATGACTGAGCAGGGCGATCTGGTCCTGCTGGTATTCGCGGTCACCCTTGTGGATGCCAGTCGATGCGGTAAGTCGGTAACCTTTGCTCATATGTTGGAACCCGGCGCCTTTGCTGCTGGCGGGGGCGCTCGATTAATCCCCCTGAAACACGTATTATCAAGCGAACCCGCCACAACCGGCCCGGAAGACGTTTTTTTGGACTCCAACCTTCATTCTCCCGAGCGCCGGCTGATCGAATTGCGCATGGAGCACGGCGATCTCAACGCCCTGATTGACCGCCTGGCGCGGGAAACCCCGACGGACGAGCTCATGGTGCGCCGCCTGAAGAAACGCCGGTTGGCGCTGCGCGACCAGATTTCCAGGCTCGAGCTGACCCTGGACCCCAAAGAACCCGCGTGATGTTGCCCCCACGCTCCCTCACTGCGTGTAGGTCGCTGCCCCCCGAGGGGGTCGCAGTCGCCTTGGGGCGGCCCGGCGGCGACAGCATGTTGCCCCCACGCTCCCTCACTGCGTGTAGGTCGCTGCCCCCCGAGGGGGTCGCAGTCGCCTTGGGGCGGCCCGGCGGCGACTGATGTCCCCTTTGCAAGAAACCGTTCGCGAAGCTTTCGCGCCGGGCGGCGTGCTGTCACGCGCAGCCGATCATTTCCGACCCCGGCCTGGCCAGACCGAGATGGCGTTGGCCGTCGCGCGGACGGTGGAGCAGGGTGGGGCGCTGGTGGTGGAGGCCGGCACGGGCGTTGGCAAAACCTTTTCGTACCTGGTGCCCGCCCTGCTCAGCGGCGAGCGCATCCTGCTGTCCACCGCCACCAAAACCCTGCAGGACCAGCTGTTCGGGCGCGACCTGCCGCGCCTGGTGCAGGCGCTGGGCCTGCCGGTACGCACGGCGCTGCTCAAGGGCAGGGGCAGCTACCTGTGCACGCACCGGCTGGAGCTGGCGCGCCAGGATGCCGCGCTGCCCGACCGTACTGCCGTGCGAACCCTTGCCAAGGTCGAGGAATGGGCCCGCATTACCCGCACAGGCGATCTGGCTGAGCTTCCGGGGCTGGATGAGCGCTCGGCGGTGATCCCGCTGGTGACCTCCACGCGCGACAACTGCCTGGGCTCGGCTTGCCCCAAGTTTCGCGGTTGCCACGTCAACCAGGCCCGGCGCGAAGCGCTGGCTGCCGATGTGGTCGTCATCAACCACCACCTGTTTTTCGCGGACCTGGCCGTGCGTGAATCCGGCATGGCCGAGCTGCTGCCCACCGTGCGCGTGGCCATCTTCGACGAAGCCCACCAGCTGAATGAAACAGGCGTGCAGTTTCTGGGCTCGCAGCTGGGCACGGGCCAGATCATCGACTTCGCGCGCGACATGCTGGCTGCCGGGCTGCAGCTCGCGCGCGGCCTGGCGGACTGGCAGCAACTGTCGGCAGTGACCGAGCGCGCCGCCCGCGACTTGCGCCTGGCCGTGGGCCGGACCGCGCCCGGCGCCCGGCTGCGCTGGACGGACGGCGCGCCCGAGCAGGCTGACGCCGTTGCCTGGGGCCAGTCGCTGCGGGCGCTGGAGCAGGCCTGCATGGGCGCGATGAGCGCGCTGGACACGGTCAGCGAGATGGCACCTGATTTCGTGCGGCTGCATGAGCGCGCGGCCAGCCTGGCGCAGCGCGCCGGCCAGTTTGGCGGCGCCTGCGCGCCCGGCTCCGTCCGCTGGGCCGATGCGGGAAACCACCTGCGCCTGGTGGAGTCGCCGCTGGATATCGCCAGCACGGTGCGCAGCAAGATCCTGCGTGAGGACGCGCCGCCGGGCGACACCGAACCGCGCCGTGCCTGGATATTTACCTCGGCGACGCTGGGTGACGACGCCCGGCTGCGCTGGTTTACCGAACCTTGCGGACTGACCGACGCTGAAGTCCTTCAGGTCGAGAGCCCGTTTGACTACGCGGCCCAGGCCGCCGTGTATGTGCCCCGTGAATTGCCTAAGCCCAATGACCCGGCCCATAGTGTGCAGGTGGCGCGCCTGGCTGCTGACGCCGCGCAGCGCCTGGGCGGTGCCACCATGGTGCTGACCACCACGCTGCGTGCGCTGCGGACGATTGGCGAGGCATTGCAGTCGCGCTTTGAGGGCTCGGCAGAAGTCGAAGTGCTGGTGCAGGGCCAGTGGCCCAAGCGGCGGCTGATCGAGCGCTTTCGTGAAGGCGCGGGGCAGGGCCGGCCTGGTTGCCTGCTGGTTGCGTCGGCGTCGTTCTGGGAGGGGGTGGACGTGCCTGGCGATGCGTTGCAACTGGTGATCATCGACAAGCTGCCATTTCCGCCGCCCAACGACCCTTTGGTGGAGGCGCGCACCCGGCGGCTGGAGGCCGAAGGCCGCAGCCCGTTCAATGACTACTTTGTCCCGGAAGCGGCTGTTGCACTCAAGCAGGGCGCCGGCCGGCTGATCCGCAGGGAGTCGGATCAGGGCGTGCTGGTGGTGTGTGACACACGCCTTGCGACGATGGGATACGGGCGCCGGTTGCTGGGGGCATTACCGCCCATGCGCAGGCTGGTTGCAGGGCCGGAGTTTGAGGAAACGCTGGACAGCCTGGCGGCTACCAGAACTTCCACCAGGGATTCTGGTTGGTCTTGAAACCGCCGCTGGTGAATTCGCTGCGCGGGTAGTTTTTTTCCATCACACGGCGGGCGTCGTCGCGCAGCTGCGTCATGCCCAGGGCGTCGTAGGAGCGGACCATGATGTACAGGGCTTCTTCCAGGGCGGGCACGTCGCGGTAGTCAGCCAATGCCGATTGCGCGCGGTTGATGGCTGCCAGGTAGGCACCGCGGCTGAAATAGTAGCGCGCCACGTGCACCTCGTACTGGGCCAGCGAATTGACGATGTAGGTCATGCGCAGGCGTGCATCCGGGGTGTAGCGGGAGTCAGGAAAGCGCGTTGCCAGCTCGCGAAACGCCTCGAACGATTCCTTGGCAGCTTTTTGGTCCCGCTCGGACAGGTCCTGGCGGGAGACGAATGAAAAGAGCCCCAGGTTGTCGTTGAAGTTGATGATGCCCTTGAGGTACAGCGCATAGTCCAGAGCCGGGCTGGCCGGGTGCAGCTTCATGAACCGGTCCAGCGTGGAAATGGCCTGGGCCTGTTCGTTGGACTTGTAGTATGCGTAGGCGCGCTCAAGCTGGGCCTGCTGCGCCAGCGGCGTGCCTGCCGCGCGGCCTTCGAGTTTTTCAAACAGGGGGATGGCCTTGTCATAGGCGCCGCCGTCCAGCTCGGCCTTGGCTTCGGCATAAATCTTGTTGGGGCTCCAGGCGCCGGTCGGGTCGGCCGTGGTGGAGGAGCAGGCCTGCAACAGCACTGCCACTGCACCCGCCAGCAGCAGGCGGGGGACGACCGATAATTTGGCGCTAGGCATCAGTGGCAACTTTCTTGGAACAACTCAAAAAGATTATATCGACGGACCTGTCCGCGCACGCTGTGCCGGAGCTCGCGGACGACCCGGCAGAAGGGGGACCGGATGCCGAGTTGCGTCCGTTGGCCATCAGCGCCGCGCTGCATGGCCAGCGGCTGGACCATGCGCTGGTGGCGCTGGTGCCGGAGTTCTCGCGCAGCTATCTGCAGCAGCTGATCGAGGCAGGCGCCGTCACGCTGAACGGCAAGCCTGTGGCCAAACCTTCAGCGCGGGTCAAGGCTGGCGACCAAGGGGAAATCGAGCTGCGTCCCACGCCGCAAAGCCAGGCCTTTGTCGCTGAAGCCATGGCCCTTGACGTGGTGTACGAAGACGAGCATCTGTGCGTGATCAACAAGCCCGCAGGTCTGGTTGTTCACCCCGCGCCCGGAAACTGGCGGGGTACCTTGCTCAATGGCTTGCTGGGCCGGGATGCCCAATCCCGGCTGCTGCCGCGCGCGGGCATCGTGCACCGGCTGGACAAGGACACCAGCGGCCTCATGGTGGTGGCCCGCACGCGCGCCGCGATGGATGCGCTGGTGCAGATGATTGCAGCCCGGGAAGTCAGCCGCCAGTATGTGGCGCTGGCCCACCGGCCCTGGACAGGCGCGGCGCGGCGCCAGGTGGATGCCCCGGTGGGGCGTGATCCACGCAACCGACTGCGCATGGCGGTAGTGGATCTGGCGCACGGCAAGACAGCGCGCACCGATATCGAGCTGCTGGAAAACGCGGCGCAAGGTTGCTGGGTGCGGTGCACCCTGCACACGGGGCGCACCCACCAGATCCGCGTTCATATGGCGTCCATCGGCCACCCGCTGGTGGCGGACGAAACCTATGGCGGCGCGCAGGCAGCCGGGTTGGCGCGGCAGGCGCTGCACGCGTATCGCCTGGCTTTTTCGCATCCCATGACCGGGGTAGCCATGGCATTTTTGGCGCCTTTGCCAGCGGACATCCGGCAGGCGCTTGACAGCTGGGGCCTGCGCTACAATGAGCGCCAGTGGCTTGAAGGCCATGCCCCCGTCAACGGGGATCGCGCCGCGAAACCTGAGGGTTGATCCCGGCGCCGCGGGTCAGCCCGCCTTGCCCCTAGTCCATTTGTCCATTGCGCGCCGGCTGGCGCCTGTCCCGGAACCTGACCATGAATACGGCGGATGCCAAGCGCGTCCTCGAAACCGCGTTGATCTGTTCGCAGCAACCCCTGCCGGTGCGGGAGATGCGTGTGCTGTTCAACGACGAACTGGGCGCCGACACCATCAAGACGCTGCTGCAGGACCTGCAGCACGACTGGGCACAGCGCGGCGTGGAGCTCGTTGCCGTGGCCAGCGGCTGGCGCTTCCAGAGCCGCCCCGAAATGCGCGAATACCTGGACCGGCTGCATCCTGAAAAGCCCCCCAAGTACACGCGCGCCACCCTGGAGACACTGGCCATCATTGCCTACCGCCAGCCTGTCACGCGCGGTGACATGGAAGATATCCGCGGCGTGACCATCAACACGCTCATCATCAAGCAGCTGGAAGACCGTGGCTGGGTGGAAGTCATTGGCCATCGCGAGGCCCCGGGCCGCCCCGCGCTGTTTGCGACCACGCGCCAGTTCCTGGATGACCTGGGCCTGGAGTCGCTGGACCAGTTGCCCGAGCTGGACAACCCGGCCCAGCAGGCCAGTGTGCTGGAGGCGCTCCACGGCGGGGCCGATGACCTGCAGCCTGGCCTGCCGATGGATGGCGGGCCTGAATCCAGCGTGCCGGCTGCCACGGACGAAGACCTCCTCACCGGCGCCGAGCCAGCAGAAGGCTCCCCGGATGACGGCGCAACTACCTCACGGGACCTGACATGAACGAATCCACCGAAGGCGTCGAGCCCGCGCTGACCCCACAGGAGCCGGCCGGCGCGGCCGTACCCGTGGCTTCCGCTGTGGCGGATGGACCTGGCATCCGTTTTGCCGATGTGGTGTCGGGCCAGTTCGACGCCGATGAGGAAAGTCCCGATGTGGCCCTGGCCAAGCGTGTGCTGGCCCCGCAGGCCGAGACCCCCAAGCTGCACAAGGTGCTGGCCCAGGCGGGCCTGGGCTCCCGTCTGGAGATGGAGCAGTTGATCCTCGAGGGCCGTATTTCGGTCAACAACGAACCCGCCCATATTGGCCAGCGCATCCAGTTTGGTGACCAGATCAAGGTCAATGGCAAGCCCATCCGGTTTCGCATCGCCCCGCCGCCTGCCCGTGTCATTGCGTATCACAAGCCCGTGGGCGAGGTCGTGACCCATGACGACCCGCAAAACCGCCCCACCGTTTTTCGCCGCCTGCCCAAGCTGTTCCAGGGCAAATGGCAGTCCGTGGGCCGGCTGGACCTGAACACCGAAGGCCTGCTGCTGTTCACCAGTTCCGGTGAACTGGCCAACAAGCTCATGCACCCGCGCTTCGGCCTGGAGCGCGAGTACGCGGTGCGCGTTCTCGGCGCGCTGAACAACGAGGAAAAGGACCGCCTCCTGTCCGGTGTGAAGCTGGACGATGGCATGGCGCAGTTTGGCTCCATTGAAAACGGCGGCGGCGAGGGTGCCAACACCTGGTACCGCGTGACCATCTCCGAAGGCCGCAACCGCGAGGTGCGCCGCATGTTCGAAGCCGTCGGACACGCGGTCAGCCGCTTGATCCGCATCCGTTACGGCGCCATGATGTTGCCGCGAGGCCTCAAGCGTGGCGGCTGGATGGAACTGGACGAACGGGATATCCGTGCGCTGGTCCAGGCCGCGGGCGGCCCTGGCGACGAGCGGCCGCAGCGGGGCGAAAGCGACGACCATGCAGACGGTCCGCGCGGCGCACGCAACAACAACCGCCGGCGCGGTGGGCGCAATGGCGGCCCGCGTCCTTCGGGACCGGGCAACCAGGCAGTCCCCGGCGCAGGGCAGAACCTGGGCCAGGGTCAGCGGCGCAAGGATCGCGCTGACCGTTCGGGCAACGGGCAGGGCGCCCAGCCCGACCCCATGAAGACTGCGTTCGGCTACATCGGGGCCGACAGCTTCACCCGCCAGCGCCAAGGCACGGGCCAGGGCTCCCGGCGTGGCGGGGGCGCGGGCGGCGCAGGCAACGGCCAGCGCCGCGGCGGCCGGGGCCGCTGAGTCAATCATCCAGTCACGGGCTTGCAGCCTGTGCAGGTTAAAATCCAAGGCTTTGCCCGCGGGGCAAAAAAACAACTCAAGTTATCAGGAAGAACATTCAAATGGCTATCGAACGCACCCTCTCCATCATCAAGCCCGACGCCGTGGCCAAGAACGTGATCGGCCAGATCTACGCCCGCTTCGAGGCCGCAGGCCTGAAGGTGGTCGCCGCCAAAATGGTCCACCTTTCGCGCGGCGAAGCCGAGCAGTTCTATGCCGTCCACAAAGAGCGTCCTTTCTTCAAGGACCTGGTCGAGTTCATGATTTCCGGCCCGGTGATGATCCAGGCCCTGGAAGGCGAAGGCGCCATCCTCAAGAACCGCGACCTGATGGGCGCCACCGACCCCAAGAAGGCCGCCCCCGGCACCATCCGCGCGGACTTCGCCGACAGCATTGATGCCAACGCCGTCCATGGTTCCGACGCTGTTGAAACCGCCAAGGTGGAAGTCTCCTTCTTCTTCCCCGGCATGAACGTTTACTCGCGCTGAGCGGGAAACCCCATGCAATGACGGCCAACCTTCTCGACTTCGACCTGGAGGGCTTGGCCGCCTTTTGCGAACGGCTCGGTGAAAAGCGCTTTCGCGCGACGCAGCTGTTTCGCTGGATCCATCAAAAGGGCGCCACTGACTTCGACCAGATGAGCGATCTGGCCAAGTCGCTGCGCGAAAAGCTCAAGACCACGGCCCACCTGCAGGCACTGCCGGTCATCAGTCAGCACGAATCCGCGGACGGCACCATCAAATGGCTGTTCGACGTGGGCGGCGGCAACGCCGTCGAGGCGGTTTTCATCCCCGAGGACGACCGTGGCACCCTGTGTGTGTCTTCTCAAGCCGGCTGCGCTGTGGGTTGCCGCTTCTGCTCCACCGGCCACCAGGGCTTCAGCCGCAACCTCTCGACGGGCGAGATCGTCGCGCAGCTGTGGTTCGCCGAGCATTTCCTGCGCCGCCACCTCCAGACATCGGGCCGCGTAATCTCCAACGTGGTGATGATGGGCATGGGCGAGCCGTTGCAGAACTATTCAGCCTTGGTGCCGGCCCTGCGCGTGATGCTGGACGACCATGGCTACGGGCTGTCGCGACGGCGCGTCACGGTGTCCACTTCGGGCGTGGTTCCGATGATGGACCGCCTCGGCGAGGACTGTCCGGTGGCGCTGGCGGTCTCTTTGCACGCGCCGAACGACGCCCTGCGCGACAACCTGGTGCCCCTGAACCGCAAGTACCCGCTGGCCGAGCTGCTTGACGCCTGCAACCGCTATCTTGTCCACGCGCCGCGCGACTTCATCACCTTCGAGTACTGCATGCTCGACGGCGTGAACGACCAGCCCGAGCACGCGCGCCAGTTGGCCGAGCTGGTACGCCGTCACGGCGGCAGTGGCGTTTCGTGCAAGCTCAACCTCATTCCGTTCAACCCGTTCCCGGCATCCGGCTTGCTGCGTTCACCCCACAGCCAGGTGCAGGCTTTTGCAAAAATCCTCAGTGATGCTGGTATCGTCACCACCGTGCGCAAAACACGTGGGGACGACATTGATGCGGCTTGTGGCCAGCTCGCTGGGGACGTCAGGGACCGCACCCGCGTGGGCGAACGCATCGCCCAGCAACGCACGGTGATGCTGATGCCCGTCAAGCCCGCGCCCGGCGAGGCCAAGGAGACCCTGAGACCATGAAAGCACTTGCGTTGGGTGGATGCACGGTGGCCGGCAGGCGGCTGCTGTGGGCGTTCCTGCTGCTGGTTACGGCGTTGGCGGGCTGCGCCGGCAATGCGGGCCCCGACTCCGCCGGAGCCCGCAATGACATCCTGACCGAATCCGACGAGCCCGAAAGCCGCAAGCGGGCACGCATCCGGATGGAGTTGGCCGTTGGTTATTTCGAGCAGGGCCAGACCAACGTCGCGCTGGATGAACTCAAGCAGGTCATCAGCGCCGACCCCAACTTTCCCGACGCCTACAACCTGCGTGGGCTGATCTACATGCGGCTGAACGACATGCGCCAGGCCGAGGACAGCTTTCGCCGGGCCATCGCGCTGAACCCGCGCGATGCGAATTCCCACCACAACTTCGGCTGGCTTTTGTGTCAGCAGGGGCGTTTCCCGGAGTCCTACCGCGAATTCGAACAGGCCATGGCCAACCCGTTGTACGCGGGCCGCGCCAAGACGCTCATGGCGCTGGGCGTGTGCCAGGTTCGGGGAGGCCTGCGCGCCGAAGCCGAGAAAAGCCTGGCGCGGGCCTATGAGCTGGACGCCGGCAATCCCGTGACGGGCTACAACCTGGCCAACCTGTTGTTCCAGCGGGGTGATTTCGAGCGGGCCCAGTTCTACATCCGGCGCCTGAACAACAGCGAGCTGGCCAACGCTGAAACGCTGTGGCTGGGCGTGAAGGTTGAACGGCGGATGAACGACAGGGTGGCGATGGAGCAGCTGGGCGACCAGCTCAAGAAGCGGTTCCCGCAGTCCAGGGAAGCAGCGGCATACACACGGGGGGCCTTTGATGAGTGATTCGCAGCAGCACGCTGACACGCAAGACGCGGGGCAGGACGTCGCAGCGCCGGCTGGCCCGACAGCGGGCACCTTGTTGCGGGAGGCCCGCGAAGCAGCAGGCTTGCACATTGCGGCACTGGCGGTATCGCTCAAGGTGCCTGTGCGCAAGCTGGAGGCCCTGGAGGCGGACCGGTTCGACCTGTTGCCGGACGCTGTATTTGTCCGTGCGTTGGCATCCAGTGTGTGCCGCACACTGAAAATGGACCCGGCCCCGGTGCTGGACCGTCTGCCGCAGACCGCTGCGCCCCGCCTCGTGCGCGATACAGGTGGAATCAACACGCCATTTCGCGCGCCCAGTGACGGCCGGGGCCCGTCATGGGTTGACCAGCTGTCCAAGCCGGTGTTCCTGGCGGTGTTCGCGTTGCTGCTGGGCGCCCTGGTGCTGATTTTCCTGCCGTCAGCCCGGCAAGACGATGCTGCGGCTACGGCCAGGCCGGAAGTGGCAACCGCCACAGTCGCTGTGCCTGCTGCCCCGGCGGCGTTGCCGGAACCGGTGCCCGCTGTGGCGGCGTCGCCCGCGCCGGCTCCGGCTCCGGTGGCGCAGCCGACGGCCGTGGTTTCCCCGGCTGGCGCCGCGCCAGCGCCCACGGTGTCGCCTACCTTCTCGGTGGCTGTTTCCACGCCCACGGTAGTCAGCCCGACGGCCGTGGTGACCCCTGCTGCGCCTTTGCCGACCACTGGAATCGTTGTTTTCAAGACCCAAGGCGAGTCCTGGGTAGAGGTGACGGATGCCAAGGGCGTGATTGCCGTGCGCAAGACCCTGGCCGCTGGCGAAGTGGTGGGTGCCAGCGGTGCCTTGCCACTGTCGGTGGTGATTGGCCGGGCCAATGCGACGCGCGTCGAGGTGCGTGGCCGCCCGTTTGACCTGAGCACCGTCGCCAAGGACAACGTAGCCCGGTTCGAGGTGAAGTGATGCAGCCCTGCCTGCCTATCGAACCAGCGGCCCCCAAGGCGCGCCGCTCGCGCCAGTCGAAAACCGTGTGGGGTTCGCGCGTCGTGACCGTGGGCGGAGACGCTCCTGTGCGGGTGCAATCCATGACGAACACTGACACGGTGGACGCCATTGGAACGGCCATCCAGGTCAAGGAGCTGGCCATTGCCGGCTCCGAAATGGTGCGCATCACCGTGAATACGCCCGAGGCGGCGCAACAGGTGCCCTACATCCGCGAACAGCTGGACCGCATGGGCATTGATGTGCCGCTGATCGGCGATTTCCACTACAACGGCCACCGCCTGCTGACGGACTATCCGGCCTGTGCCGAGGCACTGTCCAAGTACCGCATCAACCCCGGCAACGTGGGCAAGGGCGACAAGCACGACCGCCAGTTCGGCCAGATGATCGAGGCCGCCATGCGTTGGAACAAGCCGGTTCGCATCGGCGTCAATTGGGGCAGCCTGGATCAGGAACTGCTGGCCAGCCTGATGGACGAAAACAGCCGCCGCGCCACGCCTTGGGACGCCAAGTCGGTCATGTACGAGGCGCTGGTCACATCGGCCATCGATTCCGCCCGCCGTGCCGAGGAAATGGGCATGGACGGCAACCAGATCATCCTGAGTTGCAAGGTCAGCGGCGTGCAGGACCTGATTTCCGTGTACCGCGAGCTGGCCCGGCGTTGCGACTACGCGCTGCACCTGGGCCTGACCGAAGCCGGCATGGGCACCAAGGGCACGGTGGCATCCGCCACGGCGCTGTCCATCCTGCTGCAAGAGGGCATCGGCGACACCATCCGTGTGTCGTTGACCCCGCAGCCGGGCGAGCCCCGCACGCAGGAAGTGGTCATCGCGTCCGAGATCCTGCAAGCGCTGGGTTTGCGCAGCTTCGTGCCCAGCGTGACGGCCTGCCCGGGCTGTGGCCGCACCACCAGCACCACCTTCCAGGAGCTCGCCAAGCAGATTGATGACTACCTGCGCGCGCAGATGCCGGTGTGGCGCAAGAAATACCCTGGCGTGGAAAAGATGAAAGTCGCCGTGATGGGCTGCATCGTCAACGGGCCCGGTGAAAGCAAGCATGCCGACATCGGCATCAGCCTGCCAGGCACGGGCGAGGCGCCTGCGGCCCCGGTGTACATCGATGGTGAAAAGGCCCTCACGCTGCGCGGCGACAACATTGCCAACGAATTTCACCAGCTGGTTGAAAACTACATTGAAAAGCGTTTTGGTCATGCACCCGTGACCGAAAGCGCCTGAGACCTGATCCCATGGCTGACAAACTGAGTGCCGTCAAAGGCATGAACGACATATTGCCGCCCGGCGTACCGCGCACGGAAAAGCTGCCCGACTCTGCCATGTGGCAATGGTTCGAAGGCGCGGTGCGCCAGGTGCTGGGCCGCTATGGTTACCAGTACCTGCTGACCCCCATCGTCGAGCCCACAGCACTGTTTGTGCGGGGCTTGGGCGAGGTGACCGACATCGTCGAAAAGGAGATGTACTCCTTCACCGATTCGATGAACGGCGACAGGCTCACGCTGCGCCCCGAGGCCACCGCTGGCATCGTGCGCGCGATGATCGAGCACAACGCCCTGTACAACGGACCGTTGCGCGTCTGGACCGTGGGTCCGATGTTCCGCCACGAACGCCCGCAAAAGGGCCGCTACCGCCAGTTTCACCAGCTTGACGTTGAGGCACTGGGCCTGGCCGGCCCCGACGTGGATGCCGAGATGATCCTCATCGCCCGTGCGTTGTGGCGCGAGCTGGGCCTGGTCGAAGGCGAGCATGTGCGCCTGGAAATCAACAGCCTGGGCCAGCCTGCTGAACGCCGTGCCCACCGCGATGCGCTGGTGAAATACCTGGAGCAGAATGCCGCGCAACTGGATGCGGACGCCCAGCGGCGCCTGCACAGCAACCCGCTGCGCATCCTCGACAGCAAGAACCCGGCCATGCAGGCGCTCATTGAGGCTGCTCCGCAGCTCATGGACTTCCTTGGGGCCGAATCGCTTGCCCACTTCAATGCCGTGCGCGGTGTGCTGGACGCCGTGGGCCTGCAGTACCGGATCAACCCGCGCCTGGTGCGCGGCATGGACTACTACAACCTCACTGTGTTCGAGTGGGTGACGGACCAGCTTGGTTCGCAGGGCACGGTATGCGGAGGAGGACGCTACGACGGCCTCATCGAGCAGCTCGGCGGCAAGGGCGCGCCGGCGGTGGGTTTCGGCTTGGGCATTGAGCGGCTGTTGCTGCTGATCCAGGCCCTGGGTCTGCCCGTGGCCGATGCCTCGCCCCACGCTTATGCCATCGTGCCGCCAGGCGCACCGCTGGCGCGGGTGATGACCGTACTGGAGGTCTTGCGCGTGCAGGGCGTTCGCATCCAGCAACATGCGGCCGGCCCGGACGGGCCGGGCAGCATGAAGTCCCAATTCAAGAAGGCCGACGCCAGCGGCGCCGCGCATGCCCTGATTTTTGGCGCCGACGAACTGGCGCAGGGCATGGTGACGGTCAAGGCGCTGCGCGATGGCACCGGCGCGCAGGTACAGCGGCCGCTGGCCGAAGCCGCGGCCTGGGCCGCCTCTCTACAATCCACGGTTTGATACAGACACCCCATGGCAAAACACCTCGACCTCGAAGAACAGGAACAGCTTGACCAGCTCAAGCACTTCTGGAACCAGTACGGCAACCTGATCACATGGGTGCTGATCGCGGTATTTGGCTCCGTGGCCGCCTGGAACGGCTGGCAGTACTGGCAGCGCACCCAGAGCGTGCAGGCGTCGGCCCTGTACGAAGAGGTCAACCGCGCCGCCCAGATGGGTGATGCCGCGCGCCTGGACCGCAGCTTCGCCGACATGAAGGACAAGTTCGGTGGCACCGTGTTTGCGCAGCAGGCGGGCCTGCTGGTGGCCAAGACCCTTTTCGAGAAGGGCAACGTGGACGGCGCGAAGGCCGCGTTGACCTGGGTGGCCGACAAGGCCGGCGACCCCGGTTACCAGTCGCTGGCCCGGCTGCGTCTGGCCAGCGTGCTGCTCGAAGCCAAGGCCTATGACGACGCACTCAAGCAGCTGTCGGGCACGTTCCCCGCCGAATTCCAGCCGCTGGTGGCGGATCGCCGTGGCGACATCTACCTGCTGCAAGGCAAGAAGGCCGAGGCGCGCGAAGCCTTCGCCCTGGCCTTCAAGGGGCTGGACGAGCGTACGGAATACCGCCGTCTGGTGGAGGTCAAACTCAACTCGCTCGGCGTGGACCCCCAGCCGCCGAAGGCCACGCCGGCCGCTGATGCAGGAGCCAAGTCGTGACCATCGCCAAACCCTCCCGGTCATCCACTGGCGCTTTCAGGCGCGCGGGCAGGGCCATGGCCGCCCTGACGGTGGTTGTGCTGCTGGCTTCCTGTTCCAGCAAGCCCGAGCGGCCCAAACCTGCGGAGCTTGCACCCAGCGCCGCCTTGATCGGGGTGCGCCAGGCCTGGACGGCCCGCGTGGGCGAAGTGACATTCCCGTTGCAGGCCCAGGCCGCCGGTGGCACGCTGGCCGTGGCCGCAGGCGATGGCACCGTGGCGCTGCTGGATGCTGCGTCGGGCCGCGACATCTGGCGGGCCAGCGCCGCAGCGCCGTTGTCTGCCGGCGTGGGCAGCGATGGCAAGCTTGCCGCGGTGGTCACCACGGCCAATGACGTTGTCGCCCTGGCCGACGGCAAGGTGTTGTGGCGCCAGAAGCTGCCGGCGCAGGTCTATGCCGCGCCGCTGGTGGCCGGCGCCCGCGTATTTGTCCTTGCGGCCGACCGGTCGGTCACGGCTTTTGACGGGCAGACGGGCCGCCGCCTGTGGACGCAACAACGTCCCGGCGAAGCGCTTATCCTGCGCCAGGCCGGTGTGATCCTGGCTGTGGGCGACACGCTCGTGGTAGGCCAGGCCGGGCGCCTGGTCGGCATGAACCCGATCAACGGCAGCGCACGCTGGGATGCACCCATTGCCACACCCCGGGGGACCAACGACATCGAACGGCTGGTTGATCTGGTGGCGGGCGTGTCACGCCTGGGCGACTCCGTCTGCGTTCGGGCATTCCAGGCCAGCGTGGGTTGCGTCAATGCGGCCCGTGGCGCGGTGCAGTGGACCAAGCCGGCCAATGCCGCCGTAGGCGTTCATGGCGATGACCGCCACGTGTACGGCACCGAGTCCGATGGCAGGGTGGTTGCCTGGCGCCGTGCCGATGGCGAACGCGCCTGGTCCACGGACCGCCTGCAATACCGCACCCTGACCGCACCGCTGGCGCTGGGCCGCTCGGTGGTCATTGGCGACAGTACGGGCCTGGTGCACCTGCTGTCGCGCGAGGACGGCACGCCGCTGAACCGCCTGACCACGGACGGCTCTGCCGTCGTGGCCGCGCCTGTGCTGGCGGGTGGCACGCTTGTCGTGGTGACGCGCAACGGTGGCGTGTTCGGGTACGCGCCTGAATAACGTCCGGGCGGCTCTTTCATGAAACCTGTCCTGGCCCTGGTTGGCCGCCCGAACGTTGGCAAGTCAACGCTGTTCAACCGCCTGACGAAATCGCGCGACGCCATCGTGGCGGACTTCGCTGGACTGACGCGTGACCGCCACTACGGCAACGGTCGGCAGGGCAAGCACGAGTACATCGTGATTGACACGGGCGGTTTCGAGCCCACGGCCGAGAGCGGCATCTACATGGAGATGGCCAAGCAGACGCGCCAGGCGGTGGCCGAGGCCGATGCGGTGATCTTTGTGGTGGACGCGCGCGCCGGCATCTCGGCGCAGGACCATGACATCGCCAGGTACCTGCGCCGGTTGGGCAAACCCTGCGTGCTGACGGCCAACAAGGCCGAGGGCATGCAGGAGGGGGTGCAGCTGACCGAGTTTTACGAACTGGGCCTGGGTGACGTCGTGCCGGTGTCTGCCGCGCACGGCCAGGGCATCCGCAGCCTGGTGGATCTGGCGCTGGCGCCGTTGAACCTGCCCGACCCGGACGAAGAGGGGCCCGCCGAAGACCCTGGCGTCATCAAGCTGGCTGTCGCCGGGCGTCCCAATGTGGGCAAATCCACGCTGATCAACACCTGGCTGGGGGAAGAGCGCCTCGTCGCGTTCGACATGCCTGGCACCACCCGCGACGCCATCAGCGTTCCCTTCGAGCGCAACGGGCAGAAGTTTGAGCTGATCGACACGGCTGGCCTGCGCCGCAAGGGCAAGGTATTTGAGGCGATCGAGAAGTTTTCCGTCGTCAAGACCCTGCAGGCCATTGAGTCGGCCCATGTTGTGCTGTTGCTGCTGGATGCCACCCAGGGCATTACCGACCAGGACGCCCATATCGCGGGCTATATCCTCGAAAGCGGCAGGGCTGTGGTGATGGCCGTCAATAAATGGGACGCGGTGGACGACTACCAGCGCGAGCTGTTGCAACGCTCCATCGAGACGCGCCTGGCGTTCCTGAAGTTCGCCGCGCTGCATTTCATCTCGGCCAAAAAGCGCCAGGGTCTGGGTCCTCTGTGGACATCCATTGCCCAGGCTCACAAGTCGGCCATGTGCAAGATGTCCACCCCGGTGCTAACCCGGCTGCTGCTTGAATCCGTCCAGTTCCAGAGCCCCAAGCGCGCCGGTATGTTCCGCCCCAAGCTGCGCTATGCCCACCAGGGCGGCATGAACCCGCCGGTGATCATCATCCACGGCAACTCCCTGGAACACGTGACCGAGGCCTACAAGCGCTTCCTGGAAGGGCGTTTCCGCAAGGAATTCAACCTGATCGGTACGCCGCTGCGCATCGAAATGAAGACCTCGCACAATCCGTACGCCGAACGCGACGACGGCTGACCAGCCCGAAAAACCCTGCGGGTATCGGTCCTGGACTACTTGATTACCCCTAGGGCTGTGGTAAGGTGTGCTTTCCAACAACACTTCCGAACACGGAGAATATCGTGAGCAACAAAGGGCAGCTACTACAAGACCCCTTCCTCAATACCCTGCGCCGTGAGCATGTGCCTGTGTCGATTTACCTCGTCAACGGCATCAAGCTCCAGGGGCAGATTGAGTCCTTTGACCAATACGTCGTCCTTTTGCGTAACACGGTCACCCAGATGGTGTACAAGCACGCCATCTCGACCATCGTGCCGGGCCGCGCCGTGAATTTCACGGCAGCAGAAGGCTCCGACGCACCCGCCGCCTGATCTCCGTGCGGGGCGGGTTGACGCAAGACGGGCCGTATTCTCCGCACTTTCCGCAGACTTGAGTTCGTCCGTTTCGCCCGATGCCTCCCGGATCCCCGCCATTCTGGTGGGGGTGGATCTGGGGGCGCCCCATTTCGACGCCGGGCTCGAAGAACTTGGCTTGCTGGCGCAGACCGCCGGGCTCGAACCCGTGGCTCGCGTGGCCTGCAAGCGAAAGGCGCCTGATGCCGCGCTGTTCGTGGGCAGCGGCAAGGCCGATGAAATCCGCGAACTGGCGCAGGCGACTGGTGCCCTCGAAATCCTGTTTGACCAGGCTCTGAGCCCGGCCCAGCAACGCAACCTGGAACGGCACATTGGCTTGCCCGTCAACGACCGCACCCTGCTGATCCTTGAAATATTTGCCCAGCGTGCGCGCAGCCATGAGGGCAAGTTGCAGGTTGAGCTGGCCCGCTTGCAGTACCTCAGCACCCGGCTGGTGCGCCGCTGGTCCCACCTGGAGCGGCAGACCGGCGGCGCCGGCGTGCGCGGTGGCCCCGGCGAAAAGCAGATCGAACTGGATCGGCGGATGATTTCTGAGTCCATCAAGCGGATCAAGGAGCGGCTGCACAAGGTCAAGCGCCAGCGGCAGACACAACGCCGGCAGCGTGAGCGGCGCGATGCCTTCAATATCTCGCTGGTGGGGTACACCAACGCTGGCAAATCCACGTTGTTCAATGCCCTGGTCAAGGCCCGGGCCTACGCGGCCGACCAGCTTTTTGCCACACTGGACACCACGACGCGCCAGCTGTACCTGGGGGATGGCCAGGGGGGCGGGCGTACCGTGTCGTTGTCGGACACCGTGGGCTTCATCCGCGACCTGCCACACGGGCTGATCGATGCCTTTCAGGCGACCTTGCAGGAGGCGGTGGATGCCGATCTGCTGCTGCATGTGGTGGACGCCGCCAACCCCGGCTTTCCCGAGCAGATTGAACAGGTCCAGCGCGTGCTGGCCGAAATCGGTGCGGCTGACATCCCGCAGGTGCTAGTGTTCAACAAGATCGACGCCCTTGAAAAGGACCAGCAGCCGCTGCAATTGAGGGACATGTACGAGCTTGATGGCGTCGCCGTTCCCCGCCTGTTTGTCAGTGCCCGCAGCGGCGCCGGGCTCGCGGCCCTGCGCGAGCAGTTGTTGCTTGAGCTGGCTGGGCGGGCCGCCGCTGACACCATACCCCCGCAGGATGCTGCCCCATTGCATAGGACCGCCGCCTGATTGGGCACAATCCGGGGTAAGACAAGAAAAGAGACCGTACCGAATGAATCTTCATCCAAGCCGCCTGTCCTGGGCAGGGGTCAAGGGCCGCGTCAGGGGCATGTTCAACCTCAACGATCCCCGCTGGGGCCGTGGTGACGACAAGCCTGCTGACGAAAGCCGTCCCGAGGGAACCCGACCTGACAACCAGCCCCCGTCCGGCAACGGCAACAACAATGGCCCTCGTGGCCAGGGGCCCAACCAGGGTCCGCCCGACCTGGACGAGCTCTGGCGCGATTTCAACCGCAAGCTGGGTGGTCTGTTCGGTGGCGCGCGCAACGGGCGCCGCCCGGAGCCGGGCAACGGTGGAGGCGGGGGCCTGGGCGGTGGCGGCTTCCAGCCCGACATGAAGAGCGCGGGTATTGGTGCCGGTCTGATCGCAGGCGTCATTGCCCTGATCTGGTTGGGCACCGGGTTTTTCATCGTGCAGGAAGGCCAGCAGGCGGTTATTACCCAGTTTGGCCGTTACAAAGCTACCGTGGGCGCGGGCTTCAACTGGCGCCTGCCGTACCCGATCCAGCGTCACGAGCTGGTGTTCGTGACGCAGATCCGCTCCGTGGACGTCGGCCGCGACAACGTCATCAAGACCACCGGCCTGCGCGAATCGGCCATGCTGACCGAGGACGAGAACATCGTCGAAATCAAATTTGCCGTGCAGTACCGGCTGAGCGATGCGCGTGCTTTCCTGTTTGAAAGCAAGAACCCGTCTGAAGCCGTGGTTCAGGCAGCCGAGACCGCCGTGCGCGAGGTGGTGGGCAAGATGCGCATGGATTCCGCGCTGGCCGAGGAACGCGACCAGATTGCGCCGCGTGTGCGCACGCTCATGCAAACCATCCTGGACCGCTACAAGGTGGGCGTCGAAGTGGTGGGTATCAACCTGCAGCAAGGCGGCGTACGTCCGCCCGAACAGGTGCAGGCGGCGTTTGACGACGTGCTCAAGGCGGGGCAGGAACGCGAACGTGCCAAGAACGAAGCCCAGGCCTATGCCAACGACGTGATTCCCCGCGCTGTGGGCTCGGCGGCGCGCCTGAAGGAAGAGGCCGAGGCCTACAAGGCGCGCATCGTGGCGCAGGCGCAGGGTGATGCCCAGCGCTTCCGCTCGGTGCTGACCGAGTACCAGAAGGCGCCCCAGGTGACCCGCGACCGCATGTACCTGGACGCCATGCAGCAGATTTATGGCAACGTGACCAAGGTGCTGGTGGAGTCGCGCCAGGGCTCCAACCTGCTGTACCTGCCGCTTGACAAGATCATGCAGCAGACCGCCCAAGGCGGCGCGGCCACCGTGCCCGAAGCCCCGGCCCCCGCCGCTGCACCGCCGGTTGCGGGTGCCGCTGGTGGCCTGGCGGCCGATTCACGCGCGCGCGACACCTCGCGTACGCGGGACCGCGAAACGCGTTGAACGAGAACAGCACCATGAACAGAATTGGTTTTATCGCTTCTTCGCTGCTGGTGGCCCTGGCGCTGCTCAGCTCCATGCTTTTTGTCGTGGACCAGCGCCAGTTTGGCGTTGTCTATGCGCTCGGCCAGATCAAGGAAGTCATCACCGAGCCGGGGCTGAACTTCAAGCTGCCCCCGCCATTCCAGAACGTGTCGTATATCGACAAGCGCCTGCTCACGCTGGACAGCGTGGACACCGAGCCCATGCTGACCGCCGAAAAGCAGCGCGTGGTGATCGACTGGTACGTGCGCTGGCGCATCACGGATCCGCAGGAATACATCCGCAACGTCGGCCTGGATGAAAGTGCTGGCGCCAACCAGCTCAACCGCGTGGTCCGCAACGCGTTCCAGGAAGAAATCAACAAGCGCACAGTCAAGGACCTGCTGTCGCTCAAGCGCGAGCAGATCATGAATGACGTCAAGCGCGAGGTGCTGGAACAGGTCAAGGGTGCCAAGCCCTGGGGCGTGGACGTCGTGGACGTGCGCATCACGCGCGCCGATTACGTGGATGCGATCACCGAATCGGTCTATCGCCGCATGGAAGCCGAGCGCAAGCGCGTGGCCAACGAGCTGCGTTCCACCGGCGGCGCCGAAGGCGAGAAGATTCGCGCTGACGCAGATCGCCAGCGGGAGGTGGCCGTGGCCAATGCCTACCGCGACGCGCAGAAGATCAAGGGCGAAGGCGATGCCGAGGCCGCGCGCATCTACGCTGACGCCTTTGGGCGTGACCCGCAGTTCGCGCAGTTCTACCGCAGCCTGGACGCGTACAAGGCCAGCTTCAACAAGAAGAGCGACGTGATGGTGGTGGACCCGTCGTCGTCCGAGTTCTTCAAGGCCTTCCGCAACGGCGGCGGTAGCGCAGCGGCACCGGCCAAGAAGTAAATCGGCCAAGAAATTACCTTGGACGGCAACACCTTCTGGGCTGCGCTTGCCCTGGTGCTGGTGCTGGAGGGGTTGTTCCCGCTCCTGTCGCCGGCGGGCTGGCGCGCCATGTTCCACAAATTGCTGGCCCTCGCCGACGGCCAGCTGCGCTTTTTCGGGCTGCTGAGCGTGCTCGGCGGCCTGGTTTTGCTGTGGCTCGTGGGCTGACGGCCGCGCCATGCGGCGGACCGGTCCGGCGAGACCGGTAAAATACCGTTTTTAACAGCCCCCCAAAATCCCATGTCCGCCTGGGTCCTGCCGGATCACATCGCCGATGTATTGCCTTCCGAGGCCCGGCACATCGAAGAACTCCGCCGCGAATTGCTCGACACCGCCCGTGGCTATGGCTATGAGCTGGTGATGCCGCCCTTGCTGGAGCACCTGGAGTCGCTGCTCAGCGGCACCGGCGAGGCGCTGGATTTGCAGACCTTCAAGCTGGTGGACCAGCTGTCGGGCCGCATGATGGGCCTGCGCGCGGACACCACGCCGCAGGTGGCCCGCATTGATGCCCACCTGCTCAACCGCCAGGGGGTCACGCGCCTGTGCTACTGCGGCCCCGTGCTGCACACCCGCCCTGACCGCCCGCACGCCACGCGCGAGCCGCTGCAGTTTGGTGCCGAAATTTATGGCCACGCCGGGCTGGAGGCAGACCTGGAAGCCTTGTTGCTGGCGCTGGACTGCCTGAAAGCCGCCAGGACGGGCGATGTCATCGTGGACATGGCCGACGCCCGCATCGTGCGTTCGCTGCTGGCCGGTGTGCCGCTGGATGGCGCAGCGTTGGGCCGTGTGCACGCTGCCCTGGCCGCGAAGGACGCCAGTGAGCTGGCCTCGCTGGCACGCACTTTCCCCGCAGCGGTGCGCGAAGGCTTGCTGGCGCTCACCAGGCTGTATGGCGACACGGCCGTGCTGGCGGAGGCTGAGCGTGTCTTGCCCCCCTCAAGCGGCCTGACCGAGGCGCTGGCAAGCCTGCGCTGGTTGTCACAGCAACTGGGCAGCACGCAAGTGCTGTTCGATCTGGCCGACCTGCGTGGCTATGCCTATTACAGCGGGGTTCGCTTTGCCATCTACACCGGCGGCGCCAGCGACGCCCTGGTGCGTGGCGGGCGCTATGACGAAGTGGGGGCCGTTTTTGGCCGTAACCGTCCGGCCGTGGGGTTCAGCCTGGACCTGCGTGAATTGGTGGGCGTGGTGCAGCCACGGCCGCTGCGCGCGGCCATCCGTGCACCCTGGAGTGAGGCCGCCGACCTGCGCGCTGCCATTGCGGCCCTGCGCGGTCGCGGGGAGACCGTGGTGTGTGTATTGCCCGGCCACGAGAGCGAAGTAGATGAGTTCCATTGCGACCGCGAACTGGCCCAGGCCGCGGGGCAGTGGGTCGTGAAAGCCATTTGATGAATGCAAGAGTCCAGATGAAAAAGACAACCGGTCGCAACGTAGTGGTCGTCGGCACCCAGTGGGGCGATGAAGGCAAGGGCAAGCTGGTGGACTGGCTGACCGAAATGGCCCAGGGCGTGGTGCGCTTCCAGGGCGGCCACAACGCGGGCCACACGCTGGTGATCAACGGCGTCAAGACCGCGCTGCACCTGATCCCCAGCGGCATCATGCGTCCCGGCGTCAAGTGCTACATCGGCAACGGCGTGGTGCTGTCGGCGGGCAAGCTGTTCGAGGAAATCGAGGGCCTGGAAAAAGCCGGTGTTGAAGTGCGCTCGCGCCTGCGCATCAGCGAGGCCTGCCCGCTGATCCTGCCATTTCACGCGGCGCTGGACGTGGCTCGCGAGGCTTACCGCGAAAAAGGGGGTACCGAAAAAATCGGCACGACTGGCCGCGGCATCGGCCCGGCTTACGAAGACAAGATTGCCCGGCGCGCGCTGCGCGTGCAGGACCTGAAGCACCCGCAGCGCTTTGCCGAAAAGCTCAAGGTGCTGCTTGACCTGCACAACCACGTGCTGGTGGAAGTGCTGGGTGCCCCCGCGATCGACTTCGACACGGTATTTGAAGAGGCCATGAGGCACGCCGAGCTGCTCAAGCCCATGATGGCCGATGTGTCGCGCGAGCTCAACGAGGCCCATCTGCACGGCGACAACCTGCTGTTCGAAGGCGCGCAGGGCACGCTGCTGGACGTGGACCATGGTACCTACCCTTACGTGACGTCCAGCAATTGCGTGGCGGGCAATGCCGCCGCTGGCGCCGGCGTGGGGCCCGGCATGCTGCACTACATCCTGGGCATCACCAAGGCCTATTGCACGCGCGTGGGCGGCGGCCCGTTCCCCACCGAGCTGGACTGGGCAACGCCCGGCACCGTGGGCTACCACCTGAGTACCGTGGGCGCCGAAAAGGGCGTGACCACCGGGCGCAGCCGCCGCTGTGGCTGGTTCGACGCCGCGCTGCTCAAGCGCTCCGCGCAGGTCAACGGCCTGTCCGGCCTGTGCATCACCAAGCTGGATGTGCTGGATGGCCTGAAGGAACTGCAGCTGTGCACGGGCTACGAGCTGGACGGTGAATACACCGACATCCTTCCCATGGGGGCTGACGAGATTTCGCGCTGCAAGCCGGTGTATGAAACGCTGGAGGGCTGGAGCGAATCAACCGTGGGCGTGACGCAGTATGACAAGCTGCCGATGAACGCGCGGCTTTACCTGCAGCGCATCGAGCAGGTGACGGGCGTGCCCATCGCTATGATCTCCACCAGCCCTGACCGTGACCACACGATCAAGATGCGCCATCCCTACCTGGCCAACTGATACCCGGCAACTGAAACGGACGACCACGATGCTGACCGAAGACGGAAAACACCTTTACGTCAGTTATGACGAATACCACAACCTGATTGAAAAGCTGGCCATCAGGGTGCACCAGTCGGGCTGGCAGTTCGACACCATCCTGTGCCTGGCCCGTGGCGGCATGCGTCCTGGCGACATCCTGAGCCGCATTTTTGACAAGCCGCTGGCCATCATGTCCACCAGTTCCTACCGCGCCGACGCCGGCACGGTGCAGGGTCACCTGGACATCGCGCGCTACATCACCACGCCGCAGGGCGAGATCGCCGGCAAGGTGTTGCTGGTGGACGACCTGGCCGATTCCGGCCACACGCTCAAGGCGGTGATCCACCTGCTGAAAAACAACTATTCGCCGATCACCGAGCTGCGCAGCGCCGTGATCTGGACCAAGGGCCTGTCGGCGTTCACGCCCGATTACTCGGTGGAGTTCCTGCCCACAAACCCCTGGATCCACCAGCCCTTCGAGGGCTATGACAACCTGTCGCCCGACAAGCTGCTGGAGAAGTGGAAGGTCTGACACTGGCGGGGCGACCGGGCTAACATCGGCGTCATGAGCCAGACGCCCACTGACCTGATCCACCACCCCTACACACCGCCCGAGGGCTTTTCCGCGCCGCAGCCGGGTGTCTTCAAGGCCTCCACGGTCATCTTTCCCAATGTCGCCGCGATGCGTTCGCGCGACTGGAGGCAAAAGAACGGCTACACCTACGGCCTGCACGGCACGCCCACCACCTTCTTGCTGGAAGAGCGCATCGCTGCGCTTGAAGGCGGCAAGCAGTGCGTCCTGGTGCCCAGCGGGCTGGCGGCGATTGCCAACGCCAACCTGGCGTTGCTGAAAACCGGCGACGAGGTTCTGATCCCCGACAACGCCTACGGCCCCAACAAGGCGCTGGCCGAGGGCGAACTGGCCGCATGGGGCATCACGCACCAGCTTTATGACGCCATGGATCCGGCTGACCTGCAAGCGCGCATCACCCCGCGCACCAAGCTGGTCTGGCTGGAAGCGCCTGGCTCGGTGACCATGGAATTCCCGCCGCTGGCCCACCATGCCCATGTGTGCCGCCAAAAGGGCGTCACCACCGCGCTGGACAACACCTGGGGTGCAGGCCTGGCCTTCAACGGCTTCGACCTGGGCCGTGGCGCGCGCTTTCAGCCGGGAAGCGGCGCCGACATCGTGGTGCAGGCCCTGACCAAATACCCCAGCGGTGGCGGCGACGTCCTGATGGGCAGCATCGTCACGCGAGACGAAGCCCTGCACCTGCAGATCAAGCTCACCCACATGCGGCTGGGCTGGGGCGTGGGCGCCAACGACGCGGAGGCGGTGCTGCGCGCATTGCCCAGCATCGCGCTGCGCTACCAGGCGCAGGACCAGGCAGCGCGCACGCTGGCGGCCTGGCTGGGGCAGCAGCCGCAGGTGGCGCAGGTGCTGCACCCCGCACTCGCGGGCTCGCCCGGCCACGAACACTGGCGGGCCCTGTGCACGCAGGACGGGCAGGGCGGCGGCGCCAGCCTGGCTGCAGGGCTGTTTTCAGTGGTGTTTGACGCGCGGTACACAAGCGGCCAGGTCGATGCCTTTTGCGACGCGCTGAAACTGTTCAAGCTGGGCTATTCCTGGGGCGGACCGGTCAGCCTGGTGGTGCCGTATGACGTTGCGTCCATGCGCCGGGCCTGGCCCCACAAGGGCGTTCTGGTGCGGTTTTCGTTGGGGCTGGAGGCGGTGCAGGACCTGCAGGCCGACCTGGCCGGCGCGCTGGCCGTGCTGGCGCAGACCCAGGCCTGAGTACCTTTGGCGGAGGCCTGTTTATGGCGTACAGTGGGTGTCAATCAACCCAAGAAACGGATCGCCTGTGGCCACACCCAATTACGGATACGAGAAGCGCCAGAAAGAGCTGGCCAAGAAGCGCAAGAAGGAAGACAAGCTCAAGGCCAAGGCGGAGCGCAAAAGCGGTGGTGCGCACGACGACGCGGCCGATGCACCGGATGGCGACGTTGGCGATTCGCCGCAAACGCCTGCATCGCCGCCTGCGGCCGGCTGAGGGAGCGCCGGCGAGGCCGCCTCTGTTCAGGCGCCCTGGGCCTGCAACAGGTCGCGGGCCAGGCGCTCCATTTCCTCCATCGACCTGCTGCGTGCCGCCACGGTCACGGCATCGGCATAGCGCACAAAATTGTTACGCATGGACCGTTCATAGCCGGGGTCATAGTGGATTGACAGCAAATCACGCACCACGGTGTTGAAGTCTCCGGCCAGGACCTTGTCTTTCCAGGCCTGCACGGTCGCCTTGCCCCGCAGTTCGACCAAGGCATCCAGCCGCTGGCAAAAAAATGCCCGGTCGCGTACAAAGAAATCGTAATCCTCCAGCAGCAAGGCGACGCGTTCGCTGTCAGGTAAATCCAGCCGCACGCAGGGGCTGGCACGCATGGCGGCGATCAGCGCATCGGGCACGGCAACATTGCCGACCTTGCGGCTTTCACTTTCCACGAACACCGGGCGCGCCGGGTCGAAGCTGCGCAGGCGTTGCCATACCAGCGTGTCAAACCGCTTTTGCGAAGGCTGCGGCTGCCCCGGAAGCAGGCCGAGCACCGAGCTGCGGTGGCTGGCCAGCGCCTCCAGGTCCAGCACCTGGCCACCCGCCGCCTCCAGTGCCTGCAACAGCCGTGTCTTGCCCGAGCCCGTCAGCCCGCAGACCACGCGGAAGCTGAACTGCTGCGCCAGCCGCGGCATGTCTGCCAGCACCGCGCCGCGAAAGGCCTTGTACCCACCTTCCACCAGCGTTACCTTGAAGCCGATTTGGCCCAACACCAGCGCCAGCGAGCCACTGCGCTTGCCACCCCGCCAGCAGTACACCAGCGGCTGCCAGTTCTTGGGCTTGTCCAGGACGTGGCGCTCGATATGGCGCGCGATGTTGGCCGCCACCAGGGCAGCGCCATGTTTTTGCGCCTCGAACGGGCTGACCTGCACATACATGGTGCCCACCCGCTTGCGCTCCTCGTTGTTCAGCGACGGCCAGTTGACGGCGCCCGGCAGGTGGTCCAGCGCAAACTCGTCCTCGCTGCGCGCGTCGATGACGGCGCTGAAGCTGTCCAGCCGGGCCATGGCGTCGGCCGCGGGAATGACATGCACGCTCACCGCAACAGCTTTCGCAACTCGGGCCAGACGTTGTCCAGCATGATGGGATGGGCCTCTTCCCGGGGGTGGATGCGGTCGGGCTGGAACAGGCGCACAGGGTCCTTGCCGTCGGCGACGCCCTTGAGGAAAAAGGGCACCACGGCAGCGCGGGTGGCCGTGGCGACTTTGCCAAACACGCCGGCAAACTGACGCGCATAGTCGGTGCCGTAGTTGGGGGGCACCTGCATGCCCACCAGCAGCACACGGGCGCCGGCGGCCTGGGCCGCACGGGTCATGGCCGTCAGGTTGTCCTCGGTCATCGCCAGCGGCAGGCCACGCAGCGCATCATTGCCCCCCAGCTCGATCACCACGTGCGTGGGCTTTTCGCGGGCCAGCAGCGCGGGCAGGCGGGAGCGCCCGCCCGAGGTGGTGTCGCCGCTGATGCTGGCGTTCACGACCCGCGCCGCGATTTTTTCACGCGCCAGGCGCTGCTCCAGCAATGCCACCCAGCCGGTGCCGCGTTTCAGTCCATACTCGGCGCTGAGCGAGTCGCCGAGGATCAGGATCGTCCGGGCCGCAGCCGGTGTCTGGGCTGACAGGCCGGCGCCATAACAGCCAGCTAATGCCGCCGCGATAAAGTCACGCCGTCGCCACCACGCCATCACCATGTCTGAACCCATCATTTCCGTTGAACACGTCTGCAAGTCAGTGACGGATTCCACCGGCACCCTGGACATTTTGCGCGATATTCACTTTGCGCTGGCGCCACGAGAGACCGTGGCCATCGTGGGCGCATCGGGCTCGGGCAAAAGCACGCTGCTGTCCATCATTGCCGGGCTGGATACGCCCACCAGCGGTACCGTGCGGCTGGCCGGCCAGGACATCTTTGCCATGGACGAGGATTCGCGGGCCGCGTTGCGGGCGCAGAAGGTGGGGTTTGTGTTCCAGAGCTTCCAGCTCATGGGCAACCTGAGCGCGCTGGAGAACGTCATGCTGCCGCTGGAGCTGGCGGGCCGGCGGGACTCGCGCAAGGCCGCCGCCGAGATGCTGGATCGCGTAGGCCTGGGCGCTCGGCTGGGCCACTATCCCAAGGTGCTGTCCGGCGGTGAACAGCAGCGCGTGGCCCTGGCGCGGGCTTTCGTGGTGCAGCCTGCCGTGCTGCTGGCCGACGAGCCCACCGGCAGCCTGGATTTTGCAACCGGCGAGACCGTGATGCAGCTGATGTTTGACCTGAACCGCGAGCAGGGCACAACGCTGGTGCTGGTGACCCATGACAGGTCCATTGCCGCGCGCTGCGAGCAACGCATCACCATCGAGGCGGGCCGGGTCAGCCGGGCCTGAGGGCAGGCGGCAGGCGCGTCAGCGGTGGGGCAGGACGCGCTTGAGCGCCTGCAGGAAGACCTCGCGCTGCTGCGGATGGTCAATGTTGCCCGCCACCGCATGCACGAATTCCTTGAACGTGGCGCAGCGCGCGACCTCGCGGCGGATCAGCATTTTGGCCATGGGGCCGATGAACTTGCTGAGCGTGTGCTCGATGATCGCCATGTCTTCGGGCGGAATGTCCACCTGGCGGGTGGAGTGCCGTGGGATCGACGGCTCCGTACGGCTGGCCGGCCGGCTCAGGGGTTGGCTCAGCGGCTGGCTGTGCCCCGGGTGGCTGGCGCTGTAACTGTGGCTTTGCGCGCCGCTGATGAAGAGTTCGCGCGCCTTGGGCTCCTGGATGGATGGCGCCAGTGACTCGCGCAGGTCCATGATGCCGCGCGCCAGCGGCGCGGCCTTGCGCACCAGCACCTTGACCAGGGGGCCGATATGGCGCGCCAGCTCGACTTCGACCTCGGCCAGCTGCGTCGGGTCCAGCACCTGCGTGGAGGCGACGGGGCGGGTCTGCGTGTACCCGGTGGCAGGGCCCTCGCGACGCGTGGTGCCGCGAGGGCCGGCCGCCACCGAATACACCTCATGCAGGCGCGAATGCTTGTCGCCGAACTGGCCCAGGTACTGGAACAGGTCGGCCGTATCGTCGGTGATGCGCGAGATCACGTCGTAATAGGCGCGGGACACCAGCACCTGGTTGGCCTGCGCAAAATCCATGATGCGCTGGGCGACGTTGATGCCGTCACCCACCACGTTCACGCGTTCGTTGATGTCGGAGATGACGCGCACCGGCCCCATGTGCAGGCCCACGCGCACGGAAAGGTGGTTGCCATAGCGCTGGCCCAGCAGGTCGCGCAGCAGCATGGCGCTGTGCAGTGCTTCCTCGGGGTCGCCCAGGAAGCAGATCGCGGCGCCGTCACCCGTGTCGATGGCAATTCGGCTGCTTTCATCCACGCCCTTGAGCGCCTTGCCGATCAATTCGTTGAACAGCTTCTTCAGCGCCACCTGGTCGTCCACGGAGCGCACCGAATAGCCGATCAGGTCCAGGAACATGATGGTGCACAGCAGGTTCTTGCGGGTCATGCCCGACTGGCTGCCGGATGACGCGGTCGAGGTGCTGATGCTGGCTGCCGCCGGCGCCTGCGCGTAGCCCGATGCCCCCAGGCTGGCGCGGGGCGTGCTCACATCCAGGTCAATGGTGCGCGTGGCCGGGTGCTCGCTGCCCTGGATGGCCGCGCGCAACTCGGCCACGGCCTGCGGCCGGCGCGCTTCATCGGGTTGCATGGCCCAGTCAATGGCCGCCAGCAGCGGCTCGCCGAACACGGCTGCGTCGGCCACGCTGGCGGCTGGCAGCAGCGTGTCGCTTTTGACCCGGGCGGCCGATTCCACGGGCTTCTTGCCTGTGGTCATCCAGTACATCACGGCGCCCAGCGAATAGATGTCGGTCCACGGTCCCTGGTTGCCCTGCGAGTGGTATTGCTCGAACGGCGCGAACCCCGGGCTCACGATGTTGGTCATGTCGTGGTTGGCCGTGACGCGCCGCGCAGCGCCAAAGTCCAGCAGCACCGGCGTACCGTCGGCGCGCACGTAGATG
This sequence comes from Pseudomonadota bacterium, assembly GCA_020161775.1. Taxonomy (GTDB): domain Bacteria; phylum Pseudomonadota; class Gammaproteobacteria; order Burkholderiales; family Burkholderiaceae_C; genus RAM1. Next base: position 16,883 of record JAIUOW010000019.1, on the reverse strand, counting down.
TTGTCCGGTTTGATGTCGCGATGCAGGAAACCGGTCTTGTGTACGGCGTCCAGCCCGTCCAGCAGCGGGTAAATGACCGACAGCAGCGCGCGCTGGCTCAATGGGGCGTTCTGCGGTACCCAGCGCTTGAGCGGGTCGCCGGATTCGTATTCCATGACGATGTAGGCCGTGCCGTTTTCCCGGAAATAGCGCAGAACCCGCACGATGTTGGGATGGCGGAAGGTGGCCAGTGCACGGGCCTCGTCCAGGAAGCGCTCCAGTCCCCACTGGTACTGGCTGCGAACCTCGTCCGAGCCCCCGCGCACCTGAACGCCGTGGTTGGCCACGCGCGAGACGGAGTCGCCCGGGAAATACTCCTTGATGGCAACGGGAAGGTTCAGGTTGACGTCGCGCGCCAGGTACGTGATGCCGAAGCCGCCGCCGCCCAGCGGCCGCTCGATCTGGTATTCGAGCAGCTTGTACCCGCCGGGCAGGCATGCCGCGTCCGCCGCGGGTGTGGGCGGTGGTGGAGGGGAGCCTGCGGCCGCGCCCATCAATCGGAACCTGCGGTGACGGTCACTGGTCGATCATCTGCATTGCCTTTTCCAGGCTGCGGCGCATGCGGTTGAACGAGCTGCCCAGGACGGCCATTTCATCCTTGCCCTTCTCATTGAACTCGGGCACGGTGAACTCGCCGGTGCTGATCTTGTCGGCGGCCTGCGACATCTTGCGGATGGGCCGCACGATCAGCCAGCTGAGCATGATGTTCAGCACGATGAACACCACCACGAACACGCCCGCCAGCGAGGCCATGAACGTCGTGAAGGCGCGTTCGGCATTGCGCAGTGGCACATCCATGGGCACGGTCACGACCTGGGCGCCCACGATTTCATTGTGCTTCCAGCCAAAGCCGTTGGCCTCACCGTAGATCTTGAGCATGGTCGGCGGCGCGGCAGCCGCCGTGCTGTGGCATTGCAGGCAGGCCGGGTTGCTGATCTGGATCGGCTTGGCAATGAACAGGCTGCGCCCCGTGGAGGACTGGCGCTCGGACACCACTTCCTTCAGGTCCTTGTGCAGGCGGAACTGCTGAACCAGGTCGGCCTCCCAGTCGGCCGCGCGGTTGCGCGGGTTGGTGGGGTTGAGCGTGGCTTCCTTGTAGCTGTAGTCGGGGTATTTCTTCTGCAGCTGCATCACGGCTTCGGTGGCGGCGAAGGCCGGCACCGTCTGGGGCAGGAACACCTCGTCCAGCTGCTTGATGAGGTGCGGGCGTATCTGGTCCACCGTGTAGGTGCGCACCGAAATGGCGGCTTCCATCATGAGCTGCGCGCCGCGGATGACTTCCTCGCGTGCGTTTTGCTGCAACAGCTGGCGTGAAACGAACCCTGCGGCGGCAAAACCGGCCAGGAACACCACGACCAGCACAAGATTGAATTTGAGACGAAGCCCCATGCCTGCTCTCCTTGTTATGTGGACTATTTTATACAGGGCGTCAGGGCGCAACCACCGGCGTCGATAATCGAAGCATGTCTGCACCCAAAGTCCTGTTCGGTTTTCATGCGGTTGGCGTGCGCCTGAAAACCGCGCCCCAATCCATCCTGGAGATATACGTCGATGTGTCGCGAAAGGATGCGCGCATGCGGCAATTCCTTGAAAAGGCCAACGAGGCCGGCGCGCGGCTGGTGGAGGCCGACGGCATGCGGCTGGCCAAGCTGGCCGGCAGCCACGGCCACCAGGGGGTGGCGGCCCGCGTCCAGGCCCTGGCACCGGTGCGTTCGCTGGATGACCTGCTTGACCAGGTGGAGGGTCCCCCGCTGCTGCTGGTGCTGGACGGCGTGACCGACCCGCACAACCTCGGCGCGTGCCTGCGGGTGGCCGACGGCGCCGGTGCGCATGCCGTCATCGCGCCCAAGGATCATGCGGCGGGTATCAACGCCACGGTGGCCAAGGTGGCCAGCGGCGCGGCGGAAACCATGCCTTACTTCATGGTGACCAACCTGGCCCGAACGCTGGGCGAGCTGAAAGAACGCAACATCTGGTGCATCGGCACCAGCGACGATGCGCCCAAAACCATCTACCAGGTGGATCTCAGGGGTCCCACGGCACTGGTGCTGGGGGCCGAAGGGCAGGGCATGCGCCAGCTCACGCGCAAGACCTGCGATGAGCTCGTGGGCATACCGATGCTGGGCGCCGTTGAAAGCCTGAATGTCTCCGTGGCCAGTGGCGTGTGCCTGTACGAGGCGGTGCGCCAGCGCAGTTGAGCGGCGCTGGCCGGACGGTCAGAGCAGGTAGTTACCCAGGCGCTGAAGCACGGCCTCAGACTCGGCATACAGGCCCACGCTGTGCAGCACACGTGCGGCAGCCATGTCGCCGCGCACGATCAGGTCGGTGTTGACCTGCACCGCGTCCGCCGGACTCAAGCCCGCGGAGGCCCTTGCCGCCTCGGCGAGTTCACTGGCCTTGCCGCGCAAGCCGGCGTCGGCGTTCAGCAGCGACAGCTGGGCCAGCGCACGGGCCCGCTCCGCGCCGCTTTTGGACGTGGCTTGTGCCTGCAGCGCCTCTGCGGCGGCCTGCAACTTGTCGTTGCCCGCGCCGCCAGACAGCTGCGCCATGGAGCGCAGCAAGGCGGCGCGCTCGGCCAATGCTTCAAGCCTCGGTACCTGTGCCAGCCCCGACTCCATGCTCTGCAAAGCCTTGTCCTGCTGGCCCAGCTGCACTTTCAGCTGGGCGCCGATGGCGTACAGCCGCGCCTGCGAGGGTGCGTCAGGCGCCTGCGCAATCAGCGTGTCCACCTGCGCACTGGCTTGCTGGACTTTGGACCACTGCCCGGCCCTTGCCTTGGTATTGGCGTCCGCCAGCAGGGCTTCGCCAAACGCCACGGCCCACTGGCCGGTTGCCACCGATCGAAGCTGGGCGTCGGGGATGGCCTTGACGGAGTCCGCCGCCTTGGTCAGGAACGCCCGAGCCGCCTCCGGCGGCAACTGCGTGTGGCGCGCCAGGATGGCGCCGATACGGCTGAGCGCGGCGGCCCGTTCGGCAGGGTCGGAGAGTGCCGCTGCATCAGACATCAGTGCATCGGCCGCTGCCCGCGCCTTGCTGTCGCCGAGCGACTGCATGGCCCAGGCACGCACTTCCATGTCGGCTACCCGGGCCGCCGATGCGACCGCAGGATCCGAAGTGGTTTTGGGCGATGCCTTGAGCGCCTTGATCATCTGCAGCGCGCGCGGCAACTGCCCCATTTCAGCCAGCTGCGTTGTGAATTCCAGCGCAAGCCGCTGCTTGACCGAGGGTGAAACACTGGCTTCGACGGCTGCGCCGCCACCGGCGGCGGCACCCGAAGCACCGGCCGCGGCAACACCGGCACCCGCCGCATTGCCGCCACCGACAGCCGCACCCGCGAGCGCCCGCTCAGCCGTCGTGTTGCCTACTGATTTGGCCAGCGTCATGGATGCCGCAACGGCCTGCTCCATGGTGAGTCCCTTGGCGCCAATGCGTTTGCCGCCAGCGGCCTGGATCAACGGATCGTCCAGGTCAGGGTCGCCGGTGCTGCCGCCAGCGCCTTCCGCGGCCCCGCCTGCACCCGTGCCCGCCGCCTGCGCGCCGCCCGGGGGGCCCATGCTGTCGAGCATCTTGTCAACTTCGGCCGCCTTGCCCTTGGATGATCCGCCCTTGATTTCTTCCCACGACCAGCCGGCACCCGTGCCGCGCCCGCCGATAAAAACGGCCGCCAGCACGGCCACCAGGGCCAGTCCCTTGAGGGCTTTGCCGGCGGTGCTGGCGGCCTTGCGGATGCCCATCTTGGCCTCCAGCTCGGCGCGAACCTCCGCGCGCAGCTGGGCTTCCAGCTGTTCGCGCGTCATCTTTTCCGCCTGCTGCGCGCCGCGCGATGCCTGGAACTCAAGCTTGGCGCGCTCCTGCTCCATGATGCGGCGGCGCAGCTGGGCTTCATCCGTGACCTTGTCCACGAACACGCCGCAGTTGGGGCATTGCCGGTTTTCGGGCAGCGCCACGCGCTGCTTGCAAGACGGGCAGCCGAACAGCCCGTCGAATGCGCCTTCGGTCTTGACCTGGATCGACAGCACCGGGGTGATTTCCACCGTCAGCCCGGCCTTGCTGAACTGCTCCTTGGCGGCATCGGCGCGTGCCCGCGGCACGCCGGCGCCAATCTTGGCCTGGGGAACGCTGCGCAGCGCCTTGATGAGGCTTTCCACCCGGTCCGCGCGGATGCCCGCCGGCCCGAGCGCCATGCGCTCGATGTCCTCCAGCCGGGTCCCCGCCGGCACTTTGACGATCACGTCAAAAAGTGCTTCAGTGGATTCTTCGATGGTGGCAGGTTCTGCCATGGGCCGCTCCGTTGACTGCTTTCGCGCAGTGTATCAACTGGTTTCCCTGTGCAACAGGGTGCAGCTTCCCTGTTACGAATCAGGCTGACGGATCAGATCCAGCCCAGAGCGCCCAGCGCCGCGCCGGCACCCAGCAGCCACAGCAGGTGAATGCGGGTGCGCCAGACCACCAGCGCCGTGATGGCCGCCACCAGCCAGACCGGCCAGTCAGCCAGGTGGTAACGGCTGCCTGTGGCCAGGATCCAGCCCGTGGCCACCAGCAGCGCAATGACGATGGGCGCCATGCCCTGCTTGAACGCGCGAACCGCGCGCAGTTCACGGTTGCGGTGCCCCCAACGCGCCACCAGGTACGTCAGGGTGGTGCTGGGCAGCAGGATGCCCGTCAGCGTCAGCGTCAGGCCCAGCGCAGCGGCTGGCAGCCCGCCCGCATTGAGGCCCACGTTCCAGCCCATCAGCCCGACAAACAGCACATTGGGGCCGGGCGCGGCCTGGGCGATCGCAATCGAAGAACTGAACTGCGCGTCGGTGATCCAGTGCTGCTTGTCCACCAGGTAGCGGTGCATGTCTGGCGCGACGGTGATGGCACCGCCCACCGCCAGCAGCGACAGCGACACAAAGTGCAGCAGCAGGCCAAGCCAGTCGGCGGGCGTCATGACGATGCTCATGGTTCGATCCGGTGCCAGGTCAGCACGCAGGCCGCGCCGCCCAGCACGAGCAGCACCCAGGCCAGCGGCAGGCGCAGCAGCGCAATCGCCACAAAGCACAGGGCAGCCAGCGTCAGGCACAGGGCCAGGCCCAGCGGGTTGGTCCTGAGCACGCCCAACAGCTTGAAGCCGGTAGCCGTGACCAGCCCGGCCGCCACCGCGCCCATGCCGCGCAGCGCGCCCGCCACATGGGGGTTGGCGGCAAACTGGGTGTAGATCAGCGCCAGGACCAGCACCACGCCCAGAGGGGCGGCCAGCATGCCACACACCGCCACGATGGCGCCGCGCAGGCCGAAATGGCGGTCGCCGATCATCATGGACAGGTTCACCACATTGGGGCCGGGCAGGATTTGTGCCACCGCCCAGTCCTCCACGAACTGCTCGCGCGTCATCCAGCGCTTTCGCTCCACCAGCTCGCGCTGCACCACCGCCAGCACACCGCCAAAGCCCTGCAGGGCCAGGACGGTGAATGACAGGAACAGGTCGGTGAGGGATTGCGGGGAATTGGGGGCCGGATTGTCGTGCGGCGCCGGGACGGGCTGGGGCATGCGCGCGATTATCCGGCTTCAGGCTTTCAGATGGCCGTCAACGGGCTTTGCCGTGCGCACGGCCAGCGCCAGGCCACCCGCGATCAATACGATGGCGCCAGCCACCGGCAGGGCCAGCGGCTCGCCGAGCACCAGTGCCCCAAGCACCGCCGCCGTCACGGGATTGAGCGCCAGGAACACCGTGACCCGCGCCGGCGATTCATGCTTGAGTGCGTACAGCCAGAGAAAGTACCCCACGCCGCTGGACAGCCCGATGAAAGCGGCGACACCCCAGGCCTGGCTGCTCAGAAGCGGCAACCGCGCCGGCCAGCCTTCGGTGAGCGCGAGCACGGCCAGCGCAGCGACGCTGGCCGCCATGGCCCAGGCCGACACCGGCAGCGCGGGATGGCGGCGCAGGTAGGGCCGGTACAGCACGCTGCAGCCCGCGCCCAGCACCGTACTGGCCAGCATGGCCAGCTCGCCCCACCAGTGGCCGCCCTGGCTGGCGGCCAGCCTGGGCGCCAGTGCCAGCCCGACGCCGGCAACCGACAGCAGCATGCCGCCCAGCAGCGCCGGGGTGATGCGGTCCTGCCCCAAGGCCGCCGACAGCGCCAGCGTGAGCAGCGGAAACAGGCTGAAGATCAGCGCCGCCTGTGCCGCCCCCACATGCCGCAGGCCGTAGTTGAGCAGGGCGATCACGGCGGCGAACTGCACCACCCCCAGCAGCGCCATGGGCAGCAGGTCCGGCGCCATGGCCCGCGCCGCCGGGCGTGATCCGCGCCGCAGCAGCGCCCACGCCGCGAAGGGCAGCAGGCAGGCCAGGCCGATGGCATAGCGCAGCAGGGCCAGCGTGAGCGGCGGCACCTCGCCGACCACCAGGCGCGAGGCGACGATCGCGGCGCCCACCTGCACCCCCGTGAGCGCCGCGGCAGCCAGGGCCAGGTTCACAGCCGCAATTCCCAGGTTTCGCCGACCAGATCGTGGCCGTAGCCGTGGTAGGGCTCGCTGCGGGTGAGCACAAAACCGCGCCGCGCGTAAATGTCGCGTGCCGCCGTCAGGTTGCTGTTGGTCCACAGCACCATCTTGCGGTAGCCCCTGGCCCGCGCAAACGCCAGGCATTCGTCGGTCAGCCGCGCGCCCAGGCCCAGGCCGCGTGCTGCGGTGATGAGGATCAGCAGGCGCAGCTGCGCCACGGTCTTGCTCTTGCGCACCACGAACACCGAGCCCACGCGTTCACCGTCCAGCTCGGCGATCCAGCCGCGCTCCCATTCGGGGTCAAAGCTGGCGATCATCTGCGCGGCAATGCCGGCCACCAGGCCTTCGAACTCGCGGTTCCAGCCGTATTCGCGCGCGTAGATCTCGCCATGCTGCTGCACCACCCAGCCCATGTCACCGGGCTGCAGGTCGCGCAGCACGGCGGTGCGCACGGGCGCAGCCGGGGTGCCCGGCGACAACAGGCGCTGCACGGTGGCCATGGCGTCCATCAGCCTGCGCTGGTCTGGCGCGGGCAGGGCGCCCAGCAGTTGCGCAGCCTCGTCGCGCGAGCGTTGCTGCAACGGCGCAAACGCGGCGTGGCCGGCATCGGTGAGCTTGAGCAGGCTCTGGCGCGCATCGGCGGGCGAAGGCGAGCGCGCCAGCCAGCCGCGCGACTCGAAGCGACGCAGGATGCGGCTGAGGTAGCCCGAGTCCAGCGCCAGGTCGCGCGCCAGCTCGGTGGCGGCGGGCTGGTCGCGGTGCGCCAGCTCGTACAGCACGCGCACCTCGGTCAGCGACAGCTCGCTGTTCAGGTACGGGTCCAGCACGCCGATGCGCTGGGTGTAAAAGCGGTTGAAGGCGCGCAGCTGGCGCACATGCGCCGTTGAAACTTCCGTCATGGCTGACATCGTCATCTAAATAACTGACGCAGTGAAGTAAATGGATGTGCGCATGGATGCCGCGCGTGCGGGCTTATCCTGTGGGCATTACCACGACAACAGGAGCCATTTCCATGAAATTCCCTCGTATCGGCCTGGCCGTTGCCCTGGCGGCCTTGATGGCGGGCGCGCCGGCGCTGGCGCAGCTGGCGGCCCAGCCCGACGCCGCCGTGCAGCGCGCCGCTGCCGCGCAGAAGCAGCCGTTGCTGGACACACTGAAGGAGTTTGTCTCCATCGAGACCGGCAGCCGCGACATGGACGGGCTGACGCAGGCCAGCGAGCTGCTGGCCAACAAGCTGCGCGCCCTGGGCGGGCAGGTGGATTTCATCGAACCCACGGCCGCCACGACGTACCGCATGGCCGACACGCCCGAGACAATCGGCCGGATGGTGCGCGCCACCTTCAAGGGAACGGGCAGCAAGCGCATCCTGCTGATTGCCCACATGGACACGGTGTACCTGAAGGGCATGCTGGCCAAACAGCCGTTTCGCATCGACGGCAACAAGGCCTATGGCCTGGGCATCTCCGACGACAAGCAGGGCGTGGCCATGGTGGTTCACCTGGTGGCCATGCTGCGGGCCCTGAACTTTGCCGACTACGGCACGCTGACCGTGCTGGTCAACGGCGACGAGGAAATCAGCTCCCCCGGCTCGCGCGAGGCGCTGGCCGAGGCTGGCGCGGCGCACGACGCCGTGCTGTCGTTCGAGGCCACCCGCAGCAACGATGACAAGCTGTCGCTGGCCACCAGCGGCATCGGCGCGGTGGAGATCAGGGTGGAGGGCCGCGCGTCGCATGCTGGCGGCGCGCCCGAGCGCGGCATCAATGCGCTGTACGAGCTGTCGCACCAGATCCTGCAGATGCGCGACCTGTCCGAGCCGCAGGTGGGGCTGAAGCTGAACTGGACGATCTCCCAGGCGGGCACCAACCGCAACGTGATCCCGGCCCATGCCAGGGCAGAGGCCGACGTGCGCGTGCTGCGCGTGGCCGATTACGACCGCATTGAGGCCACCGTGCGCGAGCGCGCCAAAAAGCAGCTTCTGCCCGGCGCCAGGGTCACGGTCAATTTCGAGCGCCGCCGCCCGCCGCTGGAGGCCACCGCCGCCAGCCGCAAGCTGGCCGCGCATGCCCAGGCGATCTATGCCGAAATTGGCCGCAAGCTCACGGTGGACGACCAGCCCGAAGGCGGCGGCACCGACGCCGCATTTGCCGCACTCAGGACCAAGGCGCCCGTGATTGAGCGCTTTGGCCTGCCGGGCTTTGGCGCCCATTCGGCCGACAGCGAGTGGGTGGACATCGACGCGATCGAACCGCGCCTGTACCTGGCCGCGCGCGTCATCATGGACGTGGCGCGCGGCAAGGGGCTTTGAGGCGGCTTCGCTGGGCTACCAGCGCGGTTCGTGCTGGCGGATCGCGGCTTTCACCGCGTCGCCGAGCGCGAAGCCGGCGCCGTAGCGCGCGGCCAGCTGGTCTGCCCGGGCGATGAAGGCATCCACTCCCATGCCGTAGATGAACTGCATGGCCCCGCCCGTGTACGCCGGAAAGCCGATGCCGAAGATGGAGCCGATGTTGGCGTCATGCACCGTGGTCAGCACGCCTTCGCTCAGGCAGCGCGCGGTTTCCACCGCCTGGCGGAACAGCAGGCGGTCTTTCAGGTCCTGCATGTCCCAGGCCACGCCGGGCTTTTCAAACAGCTTTTTCAGCTCGGGCCAGAGCGTCTTCTTCCGGCCGGTCGGGTAGTCATAAAAGCCGCCCTCGGCCGCGCGGCCGTTGCGGTCAAATTCCTTGACCATGCGCTCCACCAGCAGCTCGCCCGGCGTGGCGATGTAGGTCTTGCCCTCGGCGTGGTAATCAGCGCGCGTCTGGTCCAGCACGTGCACGCTGAGCGACAGCGCGGTCTCGTCCAGCACGGCCAGCGGCCCCACGGGCATGCCGGCCTGGATGCCGGCGTTCTCCACCACGGCGGCCGGGATGCCTTCGCCCAGCATGGCCGCGCCTTCCATCACAAAGGTGCCGAAGGTGCGGCTGGTGTAGAAGCCGCGTGAATCGTTCACCACGATCGGGATCTTGCCGATGGCCTGCACGTAGTCGAACGCGCGGGCCACGGTTTCGTCATCGGTCTGCTGGCCGCGGATGATCTCCACCAGCTTCATCTTGTCCACCGGGCTGAAGAAATGAATGCCGATGAATTTGTCGGGGCGCTTTGACGCGCCCGCCAGCCCCGAAATGGGCAGGGTGGAGGTGTTGGACGCGAAGAAGCCGCCGGGCGCGAGCATGGGCTCGGCCTCCTGCGTGACGCGGGCTTTCAGCTCGCGCTGCTCGAACACCGCCTCGATGATCAGGTCGCAGCCCTGCAGGTCGGCGGCCTTGTCGGTGGGCGTGATGCGGCCCAGCAGCGCCTGCTGGTCGTGCGGGCTCATACGGCCCTTGTCCACGCGCGGCTGCGTGATCTTCTGGCTGTAGGCCTTGCCGTGTTCCGCCTTGTCCAGGCTCACGTCCTTCAGCACCGTGGGCACGCCACGGGACGCCTGGGCATAGGCAATGCCCGCGCCCATCATGCCCGCGCCCAGCAAGCCCACCTTCTGTGGCTTGTAGCGCGGCACATCCTTGGGCCGGCTCTGGCCGGACTTGATCGCGTTCATGTTGAAGAAGAACGTGTTGATCATGTTCTTCGCTACCGGGCTCACGATCAGCTTGGCCAGGTACCGGCTTTCAATGCGCAGCGCGGTGTCAAAGTCCACCTGCGCGCCTTCCACCATGGCGGCCAGCGCGTATTCGGGCGCGGGGTACAGGCCGCGGGTCTTCTGCTTGAGCACGGCCGGCGCCACGCTCAGCATGCCGGCGATCTTGGGGTTGGCGGGCGTGCCGCCGGGCATCTTGTAGGCCTTGTCGTCCCAGGGGTGGTGGGCCGGGGTGGGCGTGCCGTCGTGTTTGGCAATCCAGGCCAGCGCGGCGGCGCGCAGCGCGGCGGCATCGGGCACCAGTTCATGCACCAGGCCCAGCTCCAGCGCCTCGCGCGGGTTGAACAGTTTGCTTTCCAGGATGTAGGGCTGCGCGCCCATCAGGCCCAGCAGGCGCGTCATCTTGGTGATGCCGCTGGCGCCAGGAATCAGGCCCAGCGTGATCTCGGGCAGGCCGAACTGGATCTTCGGGCTGTCCACCGCCACGCGGTAATGGCCCACCAGCGCCACCTCCCAGCCGCCACCCAGCGCCGTGCCGTTCAGGCAGCTGACCACCGGCTTGCCCAGCGTTTCCAGCGTGCGGAAATTCTTCTTGGTCTGCTCGATTTCGGCAAACACGCGCGGCGCGTCCGACGGCTGCAGGCGCATGGTGCCTTTCAGGTCGGCCCCGGCGAAGAAGGTGGTCTTGGCGGAGGCCAGCACGATGCCCTTGATCGTGTCCTTGTCCTTCACCACCTGGGCCGTGGCTTCGGTCAGGTCTTTTTGCCACTGCTCGCACATCGTGTTGACGGGCGACCCAGGCTCGTCAAAGGTGAGGGTGGCGATGCCGTCAGTCAGGTCGTACTGGATGGTTTGCATGGGAGTTTTCTTGCGTCAGAGGAATGCTGAATGCACGCGCCGGCTTGTCAGCGGGCGGTGTGCGTCGGGGCTCATACTGCGGTGGTTTTCGCTTTGCGAAAACTGCGCTGCGATGCTCGGGGGTCGGTCGCGCTGCGGAACTCGCTGCATTGCGCTTCGCTCCATTCCGCTCAGACAGCCGCAGCGAGCATGTTCACGATGCGCGCTTGCGCGCGCCGACACTCCCCCCTGCGCTTCTCGCCACCGCAGAAATCGCCCCGCCGCACACCGCCCGCCGACAAGCCCGAATCTCGGCACGCCACCGGTGGCGCGCCAACAGTGCAACTGCAAATCTGCGGCTGCGGGCACACCGGCCTGGGGGCGCCTCTGGGACGCCGAGCAGCGCAAGGGTGAGTGTCGGCGCGCGCAGCGCGCTTCGTGCTCTGGCTCACTGCGGCTGTCCGAGCGCAGCGCGCAGCGCGTAGCGAGTTCCGCAGTGCGACCGAACCCTGAGCAGCGCAGGGCAGTCGCCGCAGGCGACCGTTCCAGTGAAGCCCCCAGGCCGGTGTGCCCGCAGCCGCAGATTTGCCGCGAGGCCGTACTGCGCAGTAGCGGCTTCAAATCCGCTCCACAACAGTGGCAATGCCCATGCCGCCGCCCACGCACAGCGTGGCCAGGCCGTATTTCAGCTTGCGCCGGTGCAGCTCATCAATCAGGGTGTTCAGAATCATCGCCCCGGTGGCGCCCAGCGGGTGGCCCATGGCAATGGCGCCGCCGTTCACATTGACCTTGTCATGCGGCACGCCCATTTCCTTCATGAAGCGCATGGGCACGGCGGCGAAGGCTTCGTTCACCTCAAACAGGTCGATCTGGTCCACCGTCATGCCCGCCTTGGCCAGCGCCTTGCGCGCGGCGGGCATGGGGCCGGTGAGCATGATGGTCGGGTCGGCGCCGCTCAAGGCGGCCGCCACGATGCGGGCGCGCGGCTTGAGGTTATGGATCTTGCCCGCAGCTTCGCTGCCGATCAGGATGGCCGCCGCGCCGTCCACAATACCCGAGGAATTGCCGGCATGGTGCACATGGTTGATGCGCTCCACCTGCGGGTAGCGGGCAATGGCCACCTGGTCAAAGCCCATGGCGCCCAGCTGTTCAAACGCGGGCTTCAGCGCGGCCAGGCCCTCCATGGTGGTCCGGGGCTTGATGAATTCGTCCTGGTCCAGGATGGTCTGGTCCAGGAAATCCTTGACCGGTACCACCGAGCCTGCAAAGAAGCCGCCCTCGCGCGCGCGCGCCGCGCGCTTTTGCGACTCCAGCGCAAAGGCGTCCACGTCTTCACGGGTAAAGCCGTCCAGCGTGGCGATCAGGTCGGCGCCAATGCCCTGCGGCACGAAGGCCGTGGCGCTGTTGGTCTCCGGGTCCTGGGCCCAGGCGCCGCCATCCGAGCCAATGGGCACGCGGCTCATGCTTTCCACGCCGCCGGCCACCACCAGGTCTTCCCAGCCGCTGCGCACCTTTTGCGCGGCCATGTTCACGGCCTCCAGGCCCGACGCGCAAAAGCGGTTGAGCTGCACGCCCGAGCAGCGGAAGTCCCACCCCGCCTTCAGCGCGGCCACCTTGGCGATGACCGAGCCCTGCTCGCCAATGGGCGACACCACACCCATCACCACATCGTCCACCTGCGCGGTGTCCAGGTCGTTGCGCCGCTGCAGCTCGCCCAGCACACCGGCCAGCAGGTTGACGGGCTTGACTTCATGCAGGCTGCCGTCCTTCTTGCCCTTGCCACGGGGCGTGCGGATGGCGTCGTAAACAAAAGCTTCGGTCATGGGGTTGCTCCAGCCAGGGTATGCGTGAGGGAAAAAGCCAGTATATTCATTTCACCAAGCAAATGCTCTGTAAAAATGGCGACACCCCCACCGATCCCGAGCCGACCCTGTGTGCGGCCGCTACGCCAGCTGGTTCTGGACCATGGGCAGGCTGGCATTTCGCTGCATCATGGCTTGCGCCGGGTGCGATTGGCGACCGGTGTCCTGACTGAACCGTACTTTTCGTCCAATCCTTGGGCCGTGTACATCTGGACGTTGCTGGAAACGCCACTCAGTCCGCTGTCGCCTTTGCCGATCAGCGGTGACAGGTATTTGAGCCGCTCACCGCAGTTCGTGGTCACGGATGCCACGTGCGTTGCTGGAACCCCTGCAAACCTTGCTTTGACGCTCATGATCACCCCTTGTACAGACGAGCCCAGTGTATGAGAGTGCATGACACACAACCTTCTCAAGGAAAAACACCATGATCGAACGCACCCTGTTCAACGCCGACCACGAGGCCTTTCGTGACAGTTTCCGCCGCTTTTGCGACAAGGAAATTGCGCCGCACCATGACGAATGGGAAGAGCAGGGCTATGTGGACCGCGCCGTGTGGAACAAGGCGGGTGAGAACGGCTTTCTGTGCATGACCATGCCCGAGGAATACGGCGGCTCGGGCGCGGACAAGCTGTACAGCGTGGTGCAGTTTGAAGAGCTGAACGCACGGGGCATGACCGGCATTGGCTACAGCCTGCACAGCGAGATCGTGGCGCCGTACATCCTGCATTACGGCACGCCGGAGCAAAAAGCGAAATACCTGCCCAGGCTGGCCAGCGGCGAGATGATCGGCGCCATTGCCATGAGCGAACCCGCCGCCGGCAGCGATCTGCAGGGCATCAAGAGTACGGCGATTTGGCAACCAGGCCCCTCCGGTAGCGAGGCCGACGGCAGCTATCTGCTCAACGGCAGCAAGACCTTCATCACCAACGGCTGGCATGCCGACCTGGTGATCGTGGTGGCCAAGACCAACCCGGGCGCGGGCGGCAAGGGCACCAGCCTGCTGCTGGTGGAGCGCGGCATGAAGGGCTTTGAAAAAGGCAAGCGCCTGAAAAAGCTGGGCCTGAAGGCGCAGGACACCAGCGAGCTTTTTTTTGACAACGTGCGCGTGCCGGCCGCCAACCTGCTGGGTGGCCCCGCCTTTGAAAACAAGGGCTTCATCTGCCTGATGGAGCAGCTGCCCTGGGAGCGGCTGCAGATCGCCATTGGCGCCGTGGCTGCCGCGCAGGCCGCCATTGACCAGACGGTGGCCTATGTGAAGGAACGCAAGGTGTTTGGCCAGCCCGTGGCCAGCTTCCAGAACACGCGCTACACCCTGGCCGAGCTGCAGACCGAGGTGCAGGTGGCGCAGGTGTTTGTGGACAAGTGCACCGAGCTGGTGTGCCAGGACAAGCTGGACACCGCCACCGCCAGCATGGCCAAGTATTGGTGCAGCGACCTGCAATGCAAGGTCATGGACGAATGCGTGCAGCTGCACGGTGGCTATGGCTACATGTGGGAATACCCGATCACCCGCGCCTATGCCGACGCGCGCGTGCAGCGCATCTATGGCGGCACCAACGAAATCATGAAAGAAGTGATCACCCGCGCGATGGGGCTGGGCGGCAAATAGAAAAAGCCCGTCAGGGCGCGGCGCCGGCAAAAGCCGCGGCAAAGGCTTCGGCGCTGCCGGCGCGCAGCCAGGCCAGGGCGCAGGACAGCGCGGCATCAGTTGCCGCGGCATGGGTCACCAGGCCGGTGGCCCCGCAATGCCCCTGCGCCACCTGCAGGGCCGGGCCCGGGCTGGCGCCCGGTGCGCCGCCTGCGTCTGGCGCGGTGGTGAGCAGCTCCACATCGGGCGTCACGCCCGCCTTGTTGACGGTGCGGCCCAGCGGGCCGTAATACAGCGCGCTGGTGAGCTTGACGGCGCCGCGGCCTTCGCCCAGCGCATAGGTCGTCTGCACGCTGCCCTTGCCAAAGCTGCGCTGGCCCATGACGGTGGCGCGGCCGTTTTCCTGCAGGGCGGCGGCCACCAGCTCGGACGCCGAGGCGGAGCTTTTGTCCTGCAGCACCACCATGGGCAGGCCGGCCAGCAGCTCGGCGCTGTCGGCCTGCCAGCTGCGTTCATTGCCCGGCGTGCGCCCGCGCATGGAGGCAATCGCGCCCTGGCTCAAGAAGGTGTCGGCCACGCGCACCGCCTCGCGGATCAGGCCGCCGGGGTTGCCGCGCAGGTCCAGCACCACGGCCCGTGGCCGCGCCTGGGCCGTGGCCTCGGCGATGGCGTCCGCCATGGCCGACGCCACGGGGCCGCTGAACGACGACAGGCGCAGCACCAGCGCGTCGCCCTCCATGCGCCAGCGCAGCAGCTGGCGGCGGATGGTGTCGCGCGTCAGCGCCAGGGTGAAGTCGTCGCTGCCTTCGCGGCGCACCACCAGCGACACCTGCGTGCCCACGTCGCCGCGCATGCGGGCAATCGCATCCGCCAGCGCCACGCCGCGCAGAGGCTTGTCGTCCACCTGCACGATCAAATCGCCCGCGCGCAGGCCAGCCCTGGCGGCCGGGCCGCCCGGCATGGGCGCGGTGATGCGCACGCCGGCCTCGGACGTTTCCACCTCAATGCCCAGACCCACGAAGCTGCCGCCGGACGACGCCTGGTCGCGGCTGTAGGCCTGCGCGTCCAGGTAGCGGGCGTAGTTGTCAAAAGAGCGCAGCGCGGCGTTCATGGCGGTGCGGAAGGTTTCCGCAGGCTCGCCGCTGCCGGGGGGCAGGGCGTCCAGCACCTTGGTGGCGGCGGCCACCAGCGCGGCAAAGTCGGCCTCGGTGGCGTGGCTGCGCTGCACGCGCTGCAGCACGGTGGCCAGCAGGTCGCGGTGCCGGTCGGCTTGCTCACCGGGCAGGACCGCGCGGGTGTAGGCACCCTGCAGCGCGCCCAGCAGCTCGTCGCTCAAAGGCTGGGGCGTGCTGGCCCAGCCGCTGCCCGCCGCGGCCCACAGCAGGGCCGATGCCGTGGCGGCACGAAGGAGGTGGCGCAGAGGGGGCATGACGGTAGAACAGCTTTTGGCGGATTCTGGGCGCACGCGCTGCCGCTGCCAAACGTGGCCACCAATGACCCTGCGGGTTGCTCAGGGTTGGGGGGGCTGGTGGTGCCGTGTACCGTGCTTCTTTAGTTCCGGCCTGCCCAATAGCCGGGGCGGCGGTGTTGATGGCCAACAACAAGAATGACGATGTCTGTGCCGGTGCTTCTGTAGATCAGCGAGTAAGGGAAACGCCTGAGAGGGAAGCTGCGGCGGTCGCCATTCGTTGGTGTGCCGAATCCGGGGTTGGCGACCAGCTGAACCGCCACGCGCTCAAATTCCGCCAGGAATGCGCGCGCCAGACCGATGCCGCCTTGCTTCCGATAAAACTCAAAGGCGTCCTCCAGCTCCGCGGCTGCTTCGGGGTGGAGGGAATACGTCACTGAAGCCCTGAGCGCAGGCGATCAAGAAATTGAGCGCCCGGCACGGCGACAACCTTGCCTGCTTCAACCTCGGCATCACGGCGCTCGGCTTCTAGCGCCCATGCTTGCTCGATTTCAGAGTCAGTTTCCAGGCTTGCGATCAGTCGGTCCAGAAGATGCGAACGTGCACCTGCCGAAAGTTTGAGGACTTCTGCCTCGAGAGTGTCTAGCGGTATGGACATGGGATCACCTGTGTTGGCACGATGCTGGAAGCTTGCCACAAACTGCGCGGCGTTGTCACGCCTCCTCCGGACTCGGTTCAATCGAGCGGAGGTTTACCGACCAAGATGTCTCGGTTGGTTTCCGGGGGTCAAGGCTACGTGCCTATTCCAAATGCATCGAAACTCACGCGTTGAGCTATCTCTGTGCCCTGGGTGACCCCGCGTCGTCAAGCTGCGGGCCAAAGTACATGCGGCGCACGCCAGCGCGCTGCGCTGCCGCTTCACACAGGGCGCAGGGTCGGCTTGAACCGCCCCGAGTTTCATGGAGGCCCGTTGGTTTAAGTCAGGCCTCCACCGTGGAGGGCTGACTGGCGAGTTGCCGGTAGTAGTTTGCCTCAGCTTCTGCCGGC
>JAIUOW010000018.1 GCA_020161775.1 Pseudomonadota bacterium | reverse complement strand
GCCGGCAGAAGCTGAGGCAAACTACTACCGGCAACTCGCCAGTCAGCCCTCCACGGTGGAGGCCTGACTTAAACCAACGGGCCTCCATGAAACTCGGGGCGGTTCAAACCAGTGATGGCGTACTGGGACAACTCGGACCATCCTGCGGGAACGGGTGCACGGTTCACGTCAAGGGCACGAATGTCGCGGTAGGCATCAGCGGCAAGCAAAGCCATATCGGATTCCACTGTCATTTCTTTCCTCGTTGAGGTTCTTGATCTACAAATAAGTTTGTGGGCTTAACCGAACCTGGAGGTGGCCGACGGATGGTTGCATCCGCCCACCCAGCCGGATACTTTGCGAGCCAAGTAGCTTTGTCTTGCAACGTAACCCTGCCTCCATCGAAGTCAGCGTGTTCGGACACGCGGCCCCGCAGATAAAGCATGTTCGGCTTCGCGAACACGAGGGGCAGATCGTGCAGTGATATGGGAACGAACTTCCCACCTTGCAGCATGGCGACCTGGCCAGATTCGTACCAGTTCAAACCCCAGTTCTGCCCGGGTATTTCGTTTGACTTGTAGTAGTGACCCCCATACAAAATCGTGTACCAGTTTCCTTGATGCTGGTCGAGAAGCATCGGATGAAACCCCTTGAAGAGTTGCGTCACCCGGCCCACACCACCGCCTCCGTCAAAAGTTACGGTTGTGTCACGCGCGAGGATCGTTCCGCTGTAGGGCGTTAGTCCCTGCCGCAGTCGCTCGTAGGTGTGCTTTAGACGCACAACCACTACGCGTCCATCGTGCAACTGCACTTCTTCATCCCACTCCAAGTCGAAGTAGCGGGAATATAGACAACCAGAAAGGGAAATGCCGGATCCAGCAACAAGACCTGAGAGAAGTATCGTGCGGCGGTTCATGACTGAAACCCTTTCCGGCGGTAGCCTCTGACCCGCAACTCGCTCATGGGGTTCAGAAATGAACTCTTCATGAAGAACTTCCTTTGCGTGAGATTTGGAGGATTGTTCGAACATGAGATTGCGATGAAGTGGCATTTGCCTGCCAAGAGACAGAAGACATGTTGTATGTATTGCTGATCATCGGCACTGGCTGCCCCTCCCCAAGGAGGTCAGCGTAGCGCTGGTTTGACCGTCGGTGAGCCGGCCAAACCAGGAGTTTTTGGAAAGAAAATGCGGCAGCTTGATGAGACTGCGCCCCGCCGCAACTGCCTCGCGAGTCGGCCTCGAAATACTCATAGGCAATTCGAAGCCGAGTCTTGTTTTATACAACCCAATTCTCATCCACATCTTTTTACTGCGGGGGAGAATACAGCAAAAGGCCAAGCCTTACATCCTCCATTTTTAGGAGGGCGCAAGCTCCAACAGCTATTCAATAATGCGGCGGCCGCTCATCCCGCAAGCTGCGAAATTCCCCGCTGCCGCTGTCGCGCTGCTGCCGCTTCAGGTCAGTCAGCTCACGCACCAGCAGGTCAATCTGTTGCTGCTGGCGGATCACGACCTGGTTCAGTTGCTCCAGCAGGTCTTCGGTGAAGCTGGCCTTGATTTCCAGCTCGGTCAGGCGGTGGTCTATGGCTTGGGTGTCTGGCATCGTGTTCAACGCGCGGGTTTCTGGAACTTGTCCCAAGCCGCCTTCGTCGGCGTCGTGCCCGCACCCGGCTCCTGCGGCAGTTTGAAATAACCGTCCACCACCTGGGCCGGGTCGGTGAAGCAGTCCTTGATCCAGGGGATGTATTCCAGCACCTGCACCGCCGGGTGGGCATAGCTCAGGTGCACATGCACCTGGCTCATGTCGCCCGCGTGCGGCGCCACCGGCAATCTATAGCTGTGCGCGGTTTCGCACACGCGCAGCACTTCGGTCAGGCCGGCCATGCGGGTCACGTCGGGCTGCACCCAGTGGATGGCGTTCTGGTGGAAGAACTCGCTGAACGCATCCTGTGTGTACAGCTGCTCGCCCAAAGCGGTGGGGATGCGTGTGGCGCGCGCCAGCTCGGCGTGGCCTTTCACGTCGTCATACCACAGCGGCTCTTCAAACCAGTACACATCAAACGGCTCCGCGCCGCGGCAAAAGCGCAGGCAGGTGGGCAGGTCCCATTTGCCGTTGCCATCGATGGCCAGCGTCACGTCGGGGCCGATGGCTTTGCGCACCGCCTCCAGGCGGCGCAGGTCGCGCTCCACCGTGCTGCCCACCTTGATCTTGATGCCAGTGAAGCCGTCCGCCACCGCGCGCTTGGCGCCTTCCACCAGCTTGTCGTCGGCAATGCTGAGCCAGCCGATGTCGGTGTTGTACGCGCGGACCTTGTCCCGGACCTGCCCGCCCAGCAGCTTCCACAGCGGCATGCCGGCGGCCTTGGCCTTCAGGTCCCACAGCGCCACGTCAATGGCGGCGTGCGACAGCGTGGTGATGCCCGCACGCCCCACCCATTGCAGCGCGGGGTTGCGCGCCAGCTTGAGCCACAGGCGGTTGACGTCGTGCGCGTCCTCACCCATCAACAGCGGCGCGTGGCAGGTTTCTATGCAACGGGTAATCAGCTGGTCGCTGGGCAGGTGCGAATGGGTGCCGGTAAAACCATAACCTTCAAGCCCGTTGTCTGTGCCTATCTTCACCCCCACCACGCCCCAGTGGCTGATGGTGTGCGTGCTGTCGGCGATCTGGCTTCCGGTCACCGGCACATGCAGGATGAAGGGTTCGACGGACATGATCTTCAAGGCGGTCTCCTTTATTGGTATGACGATTGGCTTGAGCCATTGTGCCGCGATCCCGCCGCACACGCTAAGCTCCCGGCCATGAAACCTGGCCTGCAACACGTTCTTCGTACCTTTCTTACTGGGGCGCTCGCCCTGCTGCCGCTGGCGGCCACGCTGTTCATCCTGGCGTGGACGCTGCGTTTCCTGTCCGGCTGGCTGGGGCCTGAAAGCGCCTTTGGCCGGCTGCTGACCTTCATTGGCCTGAGCGTCACCACGTCTGAAGCCGTGGGCTACCTGCTGGGCGCGTTTTTGCTGATGGCCTGCATCTATGTGTTTGGCCTGCTGGTGGAGGCTGGCTTCCAGCGCGGCGCGGCGCGGCTGATGAATGCGCTGGTGCAGCGCATTCCCGTGGTGCGCACGGTGTATGACGTGGTCCAGAAGCTGGTGCAGCTGTTTGCCCGCAAGGACGACGACGGCCTGAAATCCATGAGCCCGGTGTGGCTGTACTTTGGCGGCAAAGGCAAGGAACAGGGCACGGTGGTGCTGGGCCTGCTGTCCACCCCGCAGCCCGTCATGCTGAACGGCCAGCCCTACATGGGGGTGCTGGTGCCCACTGCGCCGGTGCCCGTGGGCGGCGGGCTGCTGTATGTGCCGCCTGAGTGGGTCGAGCCTGCGGATATCGGCATGGAGGCTGTGACCAGCATCTATGTGTCGATGGGGGTGACGTCGGGGCAGTATTTGAAGGGGTAACGGGTTTGTTGAATCCGGTCATTTGTACGCAAGGTTGTGGGTGGGGCTGCTGGCGCTTCACCCACAACCTTGCAGCCTGCGTGCAGGTGCGCCACTGGTCACGATGGCCAACAATCCGGCTGTTGAACCGTCGCGCGCCAACCATGCTGCTGCAAGGACGGGGGGTAGGGCCGCAGCGGCGCCTCTGCGGTGCCGAGCACCGGAGTGCAGCGGGGGGAGTCCGACCGCAGGGCGGACCGGCGAGGACGATTTATGGAACGGCGCGTATCAGCGCCGTTGCGAAGCGACCGCAGCCGCCCCGCGGAACGAGGAGCGCAGGGGAGTCCGGCCACAGGCCGGACCACCGCAGTGAAGCCGCTGCGGCCCTACCCCCCGTCCTTGCCGACGGGAAGGAGCCCAGCTTCAAACCGCCCCCCGCCCCTTCTGGCTGGCGAAGTAAACCGCCTTGCGCGCCCGCTGCACATCACCCAGCGGGCGGTGCGCGGCCAGGGCCTGCCAGGGGTCGATCACGGTGGCTTCCACGCGGTGGGCCAGGGCCTGGCCGTCAGCGCCGGCTGTGTCTTGCTGCGGCAGCATCAGGCGCGCCACGGTCACGTAGCGGGTGGGCCAGTTGACCGATGCGTCCTCGATGGGCGTGAGCGTTTCATTCACCCAGGGCTGCAGCTGCAAGTCCCAGTGCAGGGCACCCTTGGCCAGGCGGGCGCTGAAGTCGGCGTTCCAGTCCTTGTTGGCGCCGGGCTCAGGCTTGCCGTTGGCCTCGGCCGGCACCAGCCGCACACGAGCGGCGTAGGGGCCGTTGGCCATGGGCACGCTGCTGAACATGGGTTCGGTAGCAAAGCCGCTGAAGGGCTTGCCCGCCACCTTGATCATCCTGGCCAGCTGCACCGGCGCGCCAAACACACCGTAGCGCTTGAAGATGTACCTGAGCAGCGCGCCGTTGCCATACGACGCCGCCTCGGCAAAGTCCACGAACTCGGCGCTGCCCTTGAAGGCGAAGGCCTCCTGGTTGATGAGGGTGAAGTCCTGGCTTCTGGCGGGGCCGTTGCCCAGAGCCGAATCACCCTGCACGCCCAGCACGCGGAACGCAAAGCCGCGTATATCGGGCATGGCGTCCCTGGCCTTGTCAAATCCGCCGTTGGACAGGCGCACCCACACTTCGTAGTCGTGCGGCTCGCTGAACAGGCCCTGCGCCGCCCAGGCCGGCAGGCTGTCCAATACCTCCAGCGTGCCGTAGGCGGCGGTCAGCTGCTTGCGGTGCAGCGTGCGGCCGGTGCCAAAGGTTTTTGATTTGCGCTGCTGGATGGCGGCAAAGCGCCGTGCAGCGTCTTCGTAGCGTTGCGCCTCGTCAGGGGCGATGGTTTCCTGCCAGTCTGTGCCCGGTACTTCCGCCATGGTCAGCCTCTTGTGGTTGTGTTCAGCCTGTCTGTTCAGCTTCCTGCAGGGTGCGCCACATCACCTTGCCGCTGCCGCTCTTGGGCAGGGCATCCACAAACTGCACGATGCGCGGCACCTTGTACACGGCCATATTCTCGCGGCACCAGGCCACGATGTCTTCTTCTTTCACCTGGCCCCTGTGGCTTTGGCGCAGCACCACCACGGCCTTCACGCTCTCGCCGCGGTAGCTGTCTTTGGTGGAAATGACGCAGGCCTCCTGGATGGCGGGGTGGCGGAACATCAGCGCCTCCACCTCGGCCGGCCACACCTTGAAGCCGCTGGCATTGATCATGCGCTTGAGCCGGTCGGTGATGAAGAAATAGCCGTCTTCGTCCACCCGCCCCAGGTCGCCCGAGCGGAAGAAGCGCTTGCCTTCAA
The DNA here is from genome assembly GCA_020161775.1 of Pseudomonadota bacterium. Lineage (GTDB taxonomy): Bacteria > Pseudomonadota > Gammaproteobacteria > Burkholderiales > Burkholderiaceae_C > RAM1. Next base: position 95,925 of record JAIUOW010000018.1, on the reverse strand, counting down.
ATTCAATGAATGCCGCCGCCGTGGCGTCGGGCCGCTTCCAGTAGCCCTGGAAGATCATGGGCCCGTGCATGATGATTTCGCCCTGCTCACCTGGCGGCATTTCCTGCAGCGTTTCGGGGTCCACCACGCGCGCGTCGCAGCTCATGAACGGGATGCCCAGGCACTGCTGCTTGGGTGCGTCAGGCGGGTTGCTGTGGCTGGGCGCGGCGGTTTCGGTCAGGCCGTAGCCTTCCACATAGCGCAGGCCGTAGCTGTCCAGCAGGCGTTGCGCCACGGCCTGCGGCATGGCCGCGCCGCCGCCGCCGATGTAGCGGATGCTGGACAGGTCGTACTGGTCGAAGTGCGGGCTGCCCAGCAGGTCGATCACCATGGTGGGGATGTTGGTCCAGTTGGTCACCTTGTAACGCGAGATCAGCCGGCCCGCCAGGTCGCGGTCCCAGCGCGGCATCATGACCAGCGTGCTGCTGCCGTAGATGCTCGCATGCATGACGCTGACCATGCCGGTGATGTGGAACATGGGCACGACGATCAGCGTCACGTTGTCAGGCGATGCATTGCCCCACAGGCAGCTGGCCACGGCGTTGTGCATGATGCTGCCGTGCGTGTGCATGCAGCCCTTGGGCAGGCCCGTGGTGCCGCTGGTGTAGGGCAGCACGGCCAGGTCCGCGGGGCCGACCTGCGGCTCGGGCGGCGCGCCGGCGCAGGCCAGGGCGTCGGTCCAGGTGTGCACCTTGCCGCCGCGCAGCCCCGGCAGCGCGTGACGCGTCAGCAGCCAGTCGTTCCACGTGGGCGGGATCTGCGCGCCGCTCAGGTCGTCGGGCATGCAGTCAGTGAACTCGCTGACGATCAGGTGAGCCAGCCCTTCGCCTTCCGGGAGGCCGTCGCTGGCCCTGGCGAACTCCGCCGCCAGGTCGGCCGTGGTGATGGCAAGCTTGGCGTCGGGATCGGTGATGTAGTGCTTGAGCTCCTCGGCCCGGTTCATGGGGTTCACCGGCACCACCACCGCATTGGCCCGCAGGATCGCAAAGTGCGCGATCACGAGCTGCGGGCAGTTCTGCATGTTCAGCACCACGCGGTCGCCCTTTCGCACGCCCAGCTCGTGCAGCCGCGCGGCCAGCCGCCCGGCCAGGTGCATGACTTCTGCATAGCGGAACTCACGGCCGAAGAAAACGATGGCGGCCTTGTCCGGATAGCGCCGCGCGCTGATCGCCAGGTTGTCCCACAGGGGTGTCACGGGCGGGTGGATGGCATGCGGCAGGCGCCGGGGCCAGAACTTGTGATGCGGTCGCGTCGTCATTCGGGGGCTTTCCGTAGAAACTGCGCGCAGCGTAGCGCGTGCCTCTGTTGCGGGGCATCAGGGTAGCCCCCAAGGCAGGAGCGTTTGGGTCACTTGGGTGACCGCAGGACGATGGCCCATCGCGGCTGGCGCGGTGCCCGGCGTTGCCGCGTGACTGCACTGCGGAACATGGCATGCATGAGCAATCCGCGCGTCACGGGCCAGGCGCCCCAACCTCTTGCCCGCCAGCACTTTTCCAGGCGCTTTCGCGCGCGGTTCGCCGGCCTGGAGCCCCACCTGCTGGACCTGAGCCTGCTCACGTCGGACTACGAGCGCCACATCCACCCGTGCCCGCGAACGTCGGGCCGTACGCCGTGAACTGCTTTTCGCTGGACGTCAACTGGTATAAAATTTTATACAAAGCTGGTATGAGGGAGGAGAGACGTGCAAGACAAAACCTGGCGCGAAAAGGAAATCCTGTGGATCGGGTCCGCCTATGACGATCTCGTCGGCTTCCCCGAGGAGCCTCGCCGGGATGCCGGATTCCAGCTCAGTAAAGTCCAGGTTGGCCTGGAACCGGACGACTGGAAGCCATTCGATGACGTGGGCGCAGGAACGCGGGAAATCCGCATTCGCGATGCCGACGGCATTTTCCGGGTGATGTACGTCGCCAAATTCGAGGAAGCCGTGTACGTCCTGCACTGTTTCCAGAAGAAGACGCAGGCAACCAGCAAGCGGGACAAGGATATCGCCGCCGAGCGCTATCGCGCCGTGGTCAACACGCGAAGGAGCAAGCCATGAAGATCGACACGGAAATTCGCCACGTCACGAGGCCCGGGGCAAACCTGTTCCTTGAGCTTGGGTTTTCTGCCGAAGAGGCCGCGCGGTTGCAGGCGGCGTCGCGCAAGCAGATCAATGACACTCAGTTGCTCAAGGAACAACTGATGACGGAGCTGGCCGATTGGATCGCTCAGCACCACCTGAAGCAGGCCGAAGCCGCGGAAATTCTCATGGTTTCGCGTCCGCGTGTATCTGATGTGGTCAACAAGAAGACTGCGAAGTTCACGATCGACACGCTGGTGGAAATGTTGAGCCGGGTGGGCAAGCCGGTACGGCTGGCGATTGGTTGACATCGCATTCACGCTTCTGGACATTCCTTTTGGTGCACGCCGCCATGATGCGCCGCACTTTCACACAAGTTTGGTGCACGCCCTTTGCATACAAGATGGCACGGTAACTGCTATGCAAGAGCGTGGCAGCAACAACCGCATCCGGAATCAGCGACCGCATCATTGAAGCGGTGATGGCGCAGAAGCTCGCGCCTGGCGCCCGACTGGGCGAGCAGCAGCTGGCCATGCTGTTTGACTGCAGCCGCACCATCGTGCGCGAGGCGCTCACCCGGCTGGCGGCGCGCGGCATCGTCACCGTCAGCGCCCGGCGCGGCTGGTACGTGATCGAGCCGTCGCAAGACGAGGCGCGCGAGGCCTTCGAGGCGAGGCGCGTGATCGAGTCCGGCCTGATCCGCAGCATGAAGACGGTGGACAAGGCCGCCATCAAGCAGCTCAAGGCCCATCTTGCCCGCGAGAAGGCCGCGCTCAGGGGCAACGACGTGGGGGCGCGCAGCTACCTGCTGGGCGACTTTCATGTGTGCCTGGCCGAATGCCTGGGCAACAGCCTGCTGGCCGACACGCTGCGCGACTTCACGGCACGCACCACGCTGATCGCCATGCTCTACCAAAGCTCGCACGACGCCGCGCAGTCGTGCGAGGACCATGTGCAGATCGTCGCCGCGCTCGAACGGGGCGACCTGGCCCGCGCCGAGGCGCTGATGGCCGAGCACATCGGCACGGTGCAGGCCCACCTGCGCCTGCCCGCCGCGGCCGACCCGTTGGCCCGGCTGCGCGACGCGCTGGCGCCCATGAGCGAAGCCGGTGCGGCACAAGACTTGCGTACAAGAAAACGCAGGAAGCCCCTGACCCCATCCGCGGATTCTTCTACCGAACCTTCCACCTACCTTGGAGCCCTGTTATGACACTCAGCAAACGCAATTTCACCCTGGGCCTGGCCGCCGCCGCCCTGATGGCCGCCACCGGCGCGCAGGCGCAGACCGCGCTGGACGACGTGATGAAGGCGAAAAAGATCACCATCGCCATCCCCACCGACTTCCCGCCCTACGGCTTCGTGGGCACGGACCTCAAGCCCCAGGGCCTGGACATCGACATGGCCAACTACATCGCCGCCAAGCTGGGCGTGGCCATCGAGCTGGCACCCGTGACCAGCGCCAACCGCATTCCCTACCTGCAGACCAAAAAGGCCGAGCTGGTCATCTCCACGCTGGGCAAGAATCCCGAGCGCGAGAAAGTCATCGACTTCACCGCTGCGTACTCGCCGTTCTTCCAGGCCGTGTTCGCAGCCAAGTCGCTGAACATCAAGAGCTTTGCCGACCTGAGCGGCAAGAGCATCGGCGTCACGCGCGGCGCGATCGAGGACCAGGAGCTGACCAAGCTGGCCCCGGCCGGCACGGACATCAAGCGCTTCGAGGACAACAACGCCACCGTGTCGGCCTTCGTGTCGGGCCAGACGCAACTGATCGCCACCGGCGCCTCCGTGGCCGGCAACATGATGGGCAAGAACCCGCAGCTGGGCACCGAATACAAGCTGCTGCTCAAGGACAGCCCCAACTTCATCGGCGTGGCCAAGGGCGAAGACAAGCTGCGCCTGAAGGTCAACGAAATCATTGCCGAGGGCAAGAAGAACGGCGACATCGACAAGATGGCGATGAAGTGGCTGGGCCGCCCTGCGGGCGATCTGCCCCAGTGACGTTCCCCCCCGAAGCGCCTTCGGCGCCTCCCCCTCAAGGGGGCGCAGCCAGCGGCCCGGCAGAGCCGGCTCCGCGGCTACCCCGTCAAGACTGAACAACCCACGCATGAACATCACTCTCGACTTCGGGGCCGTCCTGTCCCAGTGGCCCCTGCTCGTCAAGGGCGTGGCATGGACGGTGGGGCTCACGGCGATCTCGGCCGTGATCGGTGTCGCTTTGGGCATCGCCTGTGCCTGGTCGCGCGTGTATGGCGCGGCCTGGCTCAAGTGGGTGACCGGCGCGTACGTGGAGCTGATCCGCAACACGCCGTTCATCGTGCAGCTGTTCTTCGTGTTCTTTGGCCTGCCGGCCGCGGGCGTGAAGCTGTCGCCCGAGGCGGCGTCCATCATCGCCATGGTGATCAACCTGGGCTCCTACGCGGCCGAGATCATCCGCGCGGGGATCGAGGCCACGCCGCGCGGCCAGATCGAGGCAGCGCTGAGCCTGGCGCTCACGCGCGCGCAAACGTTCATGCGCGTGGTGCTGCCGCCCGCGCTCAAGAAGGTGTGGCCGTCGCTGGTCAGCCAGATCATCATCGTGATGCTGGGCTCGGCGGTGTGCGGGCAAATCTCGACGCAGGAGCTGAGCTTTGCCGCCAACCTGATCCAGAGCCGCAACTTCCGCGCGTTCGAGGCGTTCATCGTCGCCACGGCTCTCTACCTGCTGCTGTCCATCGGCGTGCGCAAGCTGCTGAACTGGGCGGGTCCCCGCTTTCTCTTCGGGAAGTAAGCCATGGTTGACTTCTCCGTCTGGGACATCTTTCGCAACCTGTTGCTGGCCGCGCGCTGGACGGTGGTGCTGTCGCTGATCGCCTTCATCGGTGGCGGGCTGGTGGGGCTGGCGCTGCTGGTAGCGCGGCTGACGAAATCGCCCTGGGCCGACCGGCTGGTGGGCGGCTATGTGCAGTTGTTCCAGGGCACGCCGCTGCTGATGCAACTGTTCCTGGCCTACTTCGGCATTGCGCTGTTCGGCATCAAGACCTCTGCCTGGGTGGCTGCTTCGGTCGCGCTCACGCTGTACACCAGCGCGTTCCTCACCGAGATCTGGCGCGGCTGCGTGGCCGCTATTCCCCGGGGCCAGTGGGAGGCCGCGCAGAGCCTGGCGCTGAGCTTCACAGAACAGCTGCGCTACGTCGTGCTGCCGCAGGCCACGCGCATCGCCATCCCGCCCACCGTCGGCTTCCTGGTGCAGGTGATCAAGGGCACGGCGCTCGCGTCGGTCATCGGCTTCATCGAGCTGACCAAGGCCGGCACCATGATCACCAACGCCACGTTCAAGCCGTTCGTCGTCTACAGCTGCGTGGCCCTGCTGTACTTCGCGCTGTGCTTTCCGATCAGCCTGTACGCCAAGACCCTGGAAAGGAAGATGCGATGAACCCCATCGTGGACATCACCGCCCTGCGCAAGTCGTACGGCACGAACGAGGTGCTCAAGGGCATCGACCTGAAAGTGGCACCCGGCGAGGTCATCGCCATCATTGGTAAAAGCGGCTCGGGCAAGAGCACGCTCTTGCGCTGCATCAACGGGCTGGAGGAGTTCCAGGACGGCGCGCTATCGGTGGACGGCAAGAAGCTCCTGTACGACAACCCCACGGCCATGCGCGAGCTGCGCCAGCGCGTGGGCATGATCTTCCAGAGCTTCAACCTGTTCCCGCACCTGACGGTGGGCAAGAACATCATGCTGGCGCCGTCGCTGGTCAAGAAGACCGACGCGGCCAAGGCCGATGCACAAGCTCGCAAACTCTTGCAGCGTGTAGGCCTGGCCGAAAAGTTCGACGCCACGCCCGACCAGCTGTCAGGGGGCCAGCAACAGCGCGTGGCCATTGCCCGTGCCCTGGCCATGGAGCCCGCCGTGCTGTTGTGCGACGAAATCACCAGCGCGCTGGACCCGGAGCTGGTAGGCGAAGTGCTGCGCGTGGTGGAGACACTGGCCGAGGAAGGCATGACGCTCCTGATGGTCACGCACGAGATGAACTTTGCCCGCAAGGTGGCCGACCGCGTGATCTTCATGCACCAGGGGCGGGTGCACGAGATGGGGCCACCCGAAGAGCTGTTTGGCAATCCGCAGACGCCGGAGCTGAAGCAGTTCCTGTCGTCGCTGCATTGATTGCACGCGGTCACGGGGGCGCGGCACAATGCGCGCATGACCTTCACCACACCCCACCGCCTGCGCATCCTGCTGTGTACTTTTGGCCTGCTGGCGCTGACAGGCTGCAGCACCCTGGCGCATGCCGCGCCGGCTTTCGACGCGCAGGGCCACCGCGGCGCGCGCGGTCTGGCACCTGAAAACACCTTGCCGGCGTTTGAGCGCGCGCTGGACATCGGCGTGACCACGCTGGAGCTGGACGTGGGCGTGACGGCCGACGGCGTGGTGGTGGTGGCACATGACCCTTACCTCAACCCTGCCATCACGCGTAATGCGGCCGGCCAATGGTTGCCGCCCGGCAAGGGGCCCACGCTCAAGTCATTGACGCTGGCGCAGCTGCAGGCCTATGACGTGGGCCGCATCAACCCCGACACGCCCTACGCCAAGACCTTCAGCACCCAGGTGCCGCGCGACGGCACGCGCGTGCCCACGCTGGCGTCGCTGTTTGCGCTGGTCAAGGACCGCGGCATCAACGACATCCGTTTCAATATCGAAACCAAGATCAACCCCACCCAGCCGGATGAGACGGTGAACCCGGAGCAGATGGCGCGCGCGCTGCTGAACGTGATCCGCGAGGCGGGCATGCAAAAGCGCGTGACCATCCAGAGCTTTGACTGGCGCACGCTGCAGATCGTGCAGGGCTTTGAGCCCGCCATTCCCACCGTCTACCTGAGCATCCAGACGGCCAACACCGACAACATCCGTGACGGCGTGTGGACGGCCGGCTTCAAGATCGCCGAACACGGCAGCGTGCCGAAAATGGTGAAGGCCGCGGGCGGTGCCGTGTGGTCGCCCAACGGCGGCGCGGTGACCGAAGCCCTGGTGAAGGAAGCGCAGGGCCTGGGCCTGAAGATCGTGCCCTGGACCATCAACAACCCCGCCGACATGGACCGCCTGATCGGCTGGGGCGTGGACGGCATCATCACCGACTACCCCGACCGCCTGCGCGAGGTGATGCAAAAGCGCGGCATGCCGCTGCCCCCCGCGCGGGCACGGAACTGACGATGCACCAACCCCTGGCCGGCATCCAGGCCGCGCTGGATACGCTGCGCGTCGGCGGTATCGGCGTGCAGGCATTCAGCACGCAGGTGCGCAGCCAGGCCGGGTTGCTGGCGCAGCTGCCCGCGCGCTACGGCCAGGTGCTGGATGACCTGCTGGACCGCCTCGAATCCAGTGCCCTGTTCAGCGAGGAAAGCTGCTCGTTCAGCCAGGACGGGCTGCTGGACAACCTGCAGCTGTGGATTGACAAGGCGCGCGGCCAGCTGGACAAGACCTGAGGCACGGGCCCACACACGGCCTCAAACACAAGCTCACACATGCCGCTTGGCCGGCGCCGCCCGTTGGCGCGCGGGCGCGGCGGCATCGGCCTGTTCGTGCAGCGCCTCGATGATGTGGCAGCGGTCGCCGTCGCCTTGGCAGCGGGCCTGCAGCGCCACCAGGTTCTTTTCCAGCGTGCGCAGCTCGGCCAGGCGCTCGCGCGCATGGCTGATGTGTTCGCGCAGTGCAGCGTCGGCAAGGGCGCAATCGGCCTTTTTGCGCAGGTCCAGCGCCAGCAGCGTGCGCACCTCATCCAGGCTCATGTCCATCGCGCGGCACAGGCGGATGAAGCGCAGCTGGTGCACGTCGGCCGCGGTGTAGATGCGGTAGTCGTTACCGGCGCGGGCCTGCGGTGCGAGCAAGCCTTCCTTTTCGTAATAACGGATGTTGGCGGCGCTCACGCCGCTTTGCTGCGCGGCATCGCCGATACGAAAACCGTCTGTGCCGTGGGGGTTTGCGGCAGGCATGGCTTGACCTTGAAGTGACTTTAAGGTTTCCAATGATGCCATCGAAAGGAAGAAAACACATGTCCGCACATTGCCATCATGACAGTCACGGCCCCGGCGACCTGAACGCCAACAACCCGCGCTACCGCCGCATCCTGTGGTGGGCGCTGATCATCAACGCCGCCATGTTCGCCATCGAGATTGCCGCGGGCGTGCAGTCGGGCTCGGTGTCGCTTCTGGCCGACGCCATCGACTTCCTGGGCGACGCGGCCAACTACGGCGTATCCCTCATGGTGCTGGGCATGACCCTGGCCTGGCGGGCGCGCGCCGCGCTGCTCAAAGGGGCCAGCATGCTGCTGTTCGGCCTGTTTGTGGCCGGCCGCGCGCTGTGGGCCCTGGCCTATGGCACGCCACCCGAGCCCATGACCATGGGCCTGGTGGGCCTGCTGGCGCTGGCGGCCAACGTGGGCGTGGCGATCGCTCTGTACGCATTCCGCGATGGTGACGCCAACATGCGCAGCGTATGGCTGTGCACCCGCAATGACGCCCTGGGCAACCTGGCCGTCATGGGCGCCGCCCTGGGCGTGTTCGGCACCGGCTCTGCCTGGCCCGACCTGGCCGTGGCGGCCATCATGGCGGGCCTGGCCATCACCGGCGGCATCTCGGTGCTGCGCCATGCAGGCCGCGAACTGAAGGGGGCCTGAACATGGACAGCACATTGCAAGCGCGCGCCTTCGCCAGCCTGCTGGACGCCTTTGCCGCCAGCGCCGGCCAGCCGCCCGCGGCGCGCTGGCTGTGGCTGGAAGCAGCCCATGTGGTGGGGCAGACGCGCCTGTCGCTGCATTGGCAGTCGCACCGGCACATGCTGGCCTATGCGCGTGCGCTGGGCGACCGGCGCGAGATCGCCGGCCAGTGGCTGCGCCTGGCCCTGGTGCCACTGGGCCACCTGCTGCAGCGCCTGCCGCTGGGCAACACCGGCCGCGCAACCGTCAGCGCCCTGCGGCCCATGCAGCCGCCGCCCCAGGTGCAGCGGCTGGTGGACGCGGCACTGGGCTGGGCGGCCTGATCAGCCGAGCACGCCAGCAAACAGCTTGCGCAGCGCCTCCTGCGCCGCCGCACGCGCGCCGGGGGCACCGCTGCGGGCTACCCAGTGCGCCAGTTCGTTGATGGCACCGTTCAGCACGGCGGCGCTGGCGTCGATGGTGGCGCCCGCCATGCCAGGGCTGTCCCCCAGCAGCTCGGCCACCACCGCGCGCAACTGCCGGTAGCCATGGCGGTCGTCCAGCGTCGCCCATTCGTCGGCACCCAGCACCGACGGCGCATCCAGCAGCAGCACCTGGCGCGGTCCGGGCCGCGACACGGCGTCGATCCACGCCAGCGAGCCCGCCATCAGCTGCGCCATCGGGTCGGCCAGCTCCTGTGTGGCGGCGTCAATCGCCCGCGACAGGTCGGCATGCTCGGCCTCGCACACCGCCAGGAACAGCGCTTTCTTGTCGCGAAAGTGGTGGTATAGCGCGCCGCGGGTGAGCCCGGTGGCGGCCAGCAATGCCTCGGTGGATGTGGCGGCATAGCCATCGCGCTGGAACAGCACCCGAGCCGATTCCACCAGCCGCGCGCGGGATTGCTGGCCTTGCTCGACCCGGCGGTTGCCGGTACCCGGCTTGACTTCAGGCGCATTTGACATACAGGCAGTACGTATTTATAGTTTTTCAAACATACAGATAGTATGTATTTTTAAAAACCTGAAGGCAATCCCCTTGATTGGAGTCCAACATGCCGTCTTCTCAGCTCACCTCCTGCTATCCGCTTATCACCACGCCCCACCTGACTGAATCCCGGGATTTCTTCGTCCAGCATTTCGGATTTGAGGTGGGCTTCGAGGCATCGTGGTTTGTCTGGCTGTCGCGCGGCACCAGCGAATCGGGCACGGTGGCCTTGGCGTTCATGCTGCCGGACCATCCCTCGCGCCCGCCGGGGCCGGAGGTTTTCAACAACCAGGGCCTGCTGCTGACGCTGCAGGTGCAGGATGCCCGCGCCGAAGAAAAGCGCCTGCGCGATGCCGGGGTAGCGATCACTTACGCCGCGCGGCACGAGCCCTGGGGCCAGGTGCGCTTCCAGGTGCAGGCGCCGTCGGGCCTGGTGCTGGACATCGTGGAACAGGCCGAACCCGCCGCCGGGTTTTGGGACCGCTACATGACGGGTGCTTGAGCCGGCGCAGTTGAACTTCGCCCGCCGCCCCGTATCATTCATTTCATGCATCGCTGGTTCGTCTTCCTCATGATCGCCCTGCTGCCCCTGCGCGGCTGGGTGGGCGACGTGATGGCGGCCGACACGCTGACCCAGCGCATCCACGCGCTGGCACCCGCGCCAGTGCAAACCGCCGCCGCGCAGCCAGCCGGCGCCGGCCTGCACCCCAATCCACACGCTGATCCGCACGCGGATTGCCACGGCAAGGCGCCAGCCCAGGGCGCCGCCCAGCAGCCAGCGGCCGACGCGGCGGCGCCCGTCACGGACTGCGGCAACTGCACCGCTTGCCAGGTCTGCCATTCGGTCGCCATGGCCGCTACACCCGGCGCCAGCCCGCTGGCCCCCGCCCCCCAAGCCGCGCCCCCTGTGCGCGGCGCGCACTTTGCCAGCGCCGTGCCGGCGCGCGGCTTCAAGCCGCCCATTTCCTGATCTCCCCACCCGTAGTCCGTCCGCAGTGGGCTGAATGCCCGGTGCGTTCCGTGATGTGCCTGGAGATTCCTCTTGAAAAAACGTCTTCTGGCGGTGCTGCTGGCACCGCCTCTTGTGTGGGCGCAAGTGCCCCCGCCGGCCAGCCCCGCCACCGCTGACCCGGCCGACCCGGCGGCGGCTGTACCGCGCGTGGCCTACCGCTCTGTGTTTGCCGATACGCCTACCGGCGTGGAGGCTCAACAGGCCGACTGGAAAAAGGCCAATGCCGACGTGGGCCAGTTCCGCCGCGGCCATGTAGACCTGCTCAAGTGGGAAGAGGAGCGCGCACGCGCCGCCCCGGCACCCGCCACACCGTCACGCACGACTGGGCACCATCGGCACCACGGGGGGCACAAGCCATGACACGCCTTATTGCATGGGCCGTATTGGCGCCCGCCTTGCTGCTGGCCGGCTGCGCCAGCGTCACGCCCGACGGCGGCGCCAGCCAGGTGAGCGAGCTCACGCGCGGCAAGACGGCGGGTGTGGACGCCGCAGTGGCGCGCGGCGCCACGGCCGACACGCAGCAAGCCGTGGCCGCGCTGCTGGCCCAGCCGGTCACGGCCGAGGCCGCGGTGCGCATTGCCCTGCTGAACAATCCGCAGCTGCATGCCTCCATGGCGGCGCTGGGCATCAGCGATGCCGAGCGCGTGCAGGCCGGGCGCCTGCCCAACCCGCATTTCGCGATCGGCCGCTTCACCGAAGGCAGCAAGGTCGAGATCGAACGCTTCCTGAAATTTGATGTGCTGGGCCTGCTGACGCTGCCCTGGCGCGCGCAATGGGCCGGCCAGCAAAGCGAGCTGGCCCGGCTGCAGGCCGCACAGGACGTGGTGCGCACCGCCGCCGACACGCGCCGCGCCTGGGTGCGTGCCGTGGCCGCGCAGCAGACGGCACGCTACATGCGCGACGTGAAGGAAACCGCCGAGGCCGGCGCCGAGCTGGCGCAGCGCATGACGCGCGTGGGCAACTGGAGCCGGCTGCAGCAGGCACGCGAACAGGCCTTGCTGGCCGACGCCACGGCCCAGCTGGCGCGCGCCGAGCAGGCCGCGCTGGCCAGCCGGGAACAGCTCACCCGGCTGATGGGCCTGTGGGGCACACAGACGAACTTCACCCTGCCCGAGCGCCTGCCCGACCTGCCGGCAACGTTGCAGGAACCGCAGGACCTGGAAGCCCGCGCCCTGCGCGAGCGGCTGGACGTGCGCGCTGCGCAGCTGGAAGCGCGCTACGTGGCGCAGTCGCTGGGCTACACGCGCGCCACGGGTTTCATCAATGCGCTGGACCTGGGCTATGGCCGCAACACCACGTTCAACAACGCCAATGGCGAGCGTGAAACAAAAAGGGGCTTCGAGCTGGAGCTGCCCCTGCCCATTTTTGACTGGGGCCAAGGGCGCAACGCGCGCGCTGAAGGCGTGTACCTGCAGTCAGCCGCGCGCGTGCGCGCCGTGGCGGTGCAGGCCCGCAGCGAGGCGCGCGAGGCGTACCACGGCTGGCGCACCGCGCACGACCTGGCAAAGCATTACCGCGACGAGGTGGTGCCGCTGCGCAAGTTCATCAACGATGAAGTGGTGCTGCGCTACAACGGCATGCTGGCCAGCGTGTGGGACCTGCTGGGCGACGTGCGCATGAACATCGCGGCAGTCAACGCCAGCATCGAGGCGCAACGCGATTTCTGGCTGGCGGACACCGATCTGCAGCTGGTGCTGACGGGAACGTCGCCGGGCGGGTTGTCGGCGCTGCGCTCTTCTGCCACGTCTTCTGCTGTTGAAGAAAAGGGGCACTAGCATGCGTCGCAATAGCTTCAATCGCGGGGCTCACGGCGGGCGGTGTGCGGCGGGGCTCATACTGCGGTGGTTTTCGCTTCGCGAAAACTCCGCTGTGATGCTCGGGGGTCGGTCGCGCCGCGAAACTCGCTACGCGCTTGCGCGCTACGCTCAGACAGTCGCGGCGAGCATGTCACGACGCGCGCTGCGCGCGCCGACACTCACCCCTGCGCTTCTCGCCACCGCAGAAATCGCCCCGCCGCACACCGCCCGCCGTGAGCCCCGAACCTGGGCCCGCCACTGGGGGCGCTCCAACACTGCCTCTGCAAAGCTGCGCCCAGCCGGGCAGCTTTGCCGCGAGGTGCAAAGAGCCAAAAAACCCGAACCACAGGGAACCTGACACCATGGACCGCAGAACATTCTTCGCAGGCGCCGCCACGGCCGTCAGCGCCGCCGCCGTGAGCCGCGTGGCCATGGCCGCGCTGCCCGAACCGGTGATCGTGACCCGACCCGACACCGCCCCGCCGCTGGTGCCCAACACCGGCCGACCCTACAACCCGGTCGTCACCCTGAACGGCTGGACGGCCCCCTGGCGGATGAACAACGGGGTGAAGGAGTTTCACCTGGTGGCCGAGCCGGTGGTGCGCGAAATGGCGCCGGGCTTCAAGGTCAACATGTGGGGCTACAACGGCCAGAGCCCCGGCCCCACCATCGAAGTGGTGGAAGGCGACCGCGTGCGCATCTTCGTGACCAACAAGCTGCCCGAGCACACCACCATCCACTGGCACGGCCAGCGCCTGCCCAACGGCATGGACGGCGTGGGCGGGTTGACCCAGAAGCAGATCCCCGTGGGCAAGACCTACGTGTACGAGTTCATCGCACGCCGCCCCGGCACCTTCATGTACCACCCGCATGCGGACGAGATGACGCAGATGGCCATGGGCATGATGGGTTTCTGGGTCACGCACCCCAAGGCAAAGCACCCGATGATCGACGACGTGCAGCGTGACTTCTGCTTCCTGCTCAACGCGTTTGACGTCAACCCCGGCAGCATGACGCCGCAGGTCAACACCATGCTGGACTTCAACATCTGGTCATGGAACAGCCGCGTGTTCCCGGGCATCGAATCGCTGAACGTGCGCCTGAACGACAAGGTGCGCATCCGCGTGGGCAACCTGACCATGACCAACCACCCCATCCACCTGCACGGCCATGAATTCGTGGTGACCGGCACCGACGGCGGGCCCACGCCCAGGTCCACCCGCTGGCATGAGGTGACCACCGACGTGGCCGTGGGCCAGATGCGCCAGGTGGAGTTTGTGGCCGACGAGGAAGGCGACTGGGCCTTTCACTGCCACAAGAGCCACCACACCATGGGCGCCATGGGCCACGGCGTGCCCACCATGATCGGCGTGGACCACCGCGGCCTGGTGAAAAAGATCCAGAAGCTGGTGCCCGACTACATGGTCATGGGCGAGCGCGGCATGGCCGACATGGGCGAGATGGAAATGGCCCTGCCCGACAACACGCACCCCATGATGACCGGCACCGGCCCGCACGGCCCGATCGAGATGGGTGGCATGTTCACCACGCTCAAGGTGCGGCGCGACCAGAAGCCCGGCGACTACAAGGACCCGGGCTGGTACCGCCAGCCGCCGGGCACGCAGGCGTTCGAGTTCACCGGCGCGCTGGCCGAGCCGGCACGCTTTCAATCCGAGGTCACGTCCAACAACGGCGTGGTCCCCGGCTTGCACAACCCCGCCGCGGCGCCCTTGAGCGTGCGCAAACCCAGCAGCCACCAGCATTGACGACAGAACGTACACCATGAAGAAAAGAAATTTCACCATCGCCATGGGGCTGCTGCCCCTCGCGGCGCCCCATGCGCTGGCGCATGGCGATGCCCACAAGAAGCCGGCCGCCATCAAGAAGGAGCAAAAGCCCTGGGGCATTGCGGGTGACGCCCGGACGGTAAAGCGCACGATTGAAATTGCCATGACCGACGCCATGCGCTTTGCGCCCGACCGCCTGACGGTGCGCCAGGGCGAGACCGTGCGGCTTTTGATCCGCAACAACGGCAGGATGCTGCATGAACTGGTGATCGGCACGCAGAAGGAACTGGACGAACACGCCGCGCTGATGGTGAAGTTCCCGAACATGGAGCACGACGAGCCCTACATGGCCCATGTGGACCCCGGCAAGACCGGGCAGATCGTGTGGCACTTCAACCGCGCGGGCGAATTCCACTTTGCCTGCCTGATTGCCGGCCACTACCAGGCCGGCATGGTGGGCCGGATCACCGTGACCCCCAATTGAATACCCAGGAGAGACACATATGAAACGACGCAACCTCATCGCCGCCGTGCTGGTGGCCGGCGCCCTGCCCCTGCAGGCACAGACCCTGCCGCTGGTGGAAGTCTGGAAGGACCCCAACTGCGGCTGCTGCAAGGACTGGATCAGGCACCTGGAGGCCAACGGCTTCCGGGTGAAGGCGCATGACCAGGGCAACACCGCCGCGCGAAAGCGCGTGGGCCTGCCAGACGCGCTGGGCTCATGCCACACGGCGGTGGTGAGCACCTATGTGATCGAGGGCCACGTGCCGGCCCGCGACATCCAGCGCCTGCTGCGCGAAAAGCCGCGCGCGCTGGGTCTGACCGTGCCGGGCATGCCCGTGGGCTCGCCCGGCATGGACGGCCCCGAATACGGGGGCCGCAAGGACCGTTTTGACGTGCTGCTGGTGGCCACCGACGGCAAGACACGCATCTACCAAAGCTACAACACCTGAAAGGAAACACCATGAACAAGCTCATTGCCGCCATGCTCATCGCCCTGTCCTCCACCCTCGCCCTGGCGCAGGCACCCGCCAGGGACATGGCCGAAGCCGAAGTGCGCAAGGTGGACAAGGACGCGAAGAAGATCACGCTCAAGCACGGCCCGATCAAGAACCTGGACATGCCCCCCATGACCATGGTGTTCCAGGTGAAGGACGCCGCGCTGCTGGACAAGGTGGCCGCGGGTGACAAGGTCCGCTTCACCGCCGAGCAGCAGCAAGGCGCCTATGTGATGACCGGCGTGGAAAAGGCCGCGCCCTGACAGGCTTGCCGTGCGGGCCCACGCACGCATGGCGGCATGGATAATGAATCCATGCCCTCTCTGACCAGCGCCCGCAAGGCGGGCTCCATCACCGACGTCGCCGGTATCGAAGTCGGCCACTTCACAGACACCCGCCGGCCCACCGGTTGCACCGTCGTCATGGCCCGCGGTGGCGCCGTGGCCGGCGTGGACGTGCGCGGCGCCGCGCCAGGCACGCGCGAAACCGACCTGCTGTCGCCGGTGAACCTGGTGGACACCGTGCATGCCGTCATGCTGGCCGGCGGCAGCGCCTGGGGGCTGGACGCCGCCAGCGGCGCGATGCGCTGGCTCGAAGAGCGCGGCGTGGGCTTTGACGTGCGCGTGGGCCGCCTGCCCATCGTGCCCGCCGCCGTGCTGTTTGATTTGCTGGTGGGCGATGCGTCCATCCGCCCGGACGCCGCCGCTGGTTATGCCGCCTGCGCCGCCGCCACCGCCAAGCGGCCGGCCGAAGGCAATGTGGGCGCGGGCACGGGCGCCGCGGTGGGCAAGATCTTTGGCATTGACCGCGCCATGAAGGGTGGCGTGGGCACGGCCTCCGTCACCGTCGGTGGCGTGACAGTGGGCGCGCTGATTGCCTGCAACGCACTGGGCGATGTGCTGGACCCTGACACGGCCCAGGTGGTGGCCGGCGCGCGCACCGCCAACGGCAGGAAGCTGCTGGACACACGCCGCGCGCTGCTGCGTGGCGACGCGCCGCGCCCGCTGCTGGCTGGCACCAACACCACCATCGGCGTGATCGCCACCGACGCCGCCATCAACAAGCTGCAGGCCACCAAGCTGGCACAGATGGCTCACGACGGCCTGGCGCGCGCCATCAACCCGGTGCACACCATGAGCGATGGCGACACGCTGTTTGCGCTGGGCACGGGCCAGGCCAAGGCGCACCCCGGCATGATGGTGCTGGGCACCATGGCGGCCGAGGCCACCGCGCGCGCCACGCTGCGCGCGGTGCTGGCAGCGCGCGGCCTGACGGCCGGCGGCCTGCACCTGCCCGCTGCCCGCGACCTGTGATGCCCCAGGCCATCCGCTACACGCTGCTGTCCATCCGCGAGATGCTGATCTCGGCGGGGCCGTTTGCGCTGCTGGCCGCCGGCCTGGTCGTGCTGGCCTACCTGTGGCTGCAGCCCACGCCGCCCAAAACCGTGACGCTGGCCACCGGCCCCGCGCAGAGCGCGTATGACGAGTTCGGCAAGCGCTACCAGAAGGCGCTGGCGGCCAACGGCATCCAGGTGGTTCTGCTGCCCAGCGAAGGCTCGTCGGCCAACCTGCAGTTGCTGCGCGAAGGCCGGGCTGACCTGGGCTTTGTGCAGGGCGGCAGCGCTGACATTGCCGAAGGCGATGAAAGCGCCATTGAATCCCTGGGCAGCCTGTTCGTGGAGCCGGTGTGGCTGTTCTACCGTGAAAGCGCGGCGCGCGCGGTGACCGCCACGGGCACACTCACGGCGCTGTCTCAACTGAAGGGCTTGCGCCTGAACGTGGGCACGCCGGGCAGTGGCGTGCCCAGCCTGATGGCCAAGCTGTTCGAGGCCAACCGCGTGGACACCGCCGCGCTGAAGCTGTCGCAGCTCGAGCAGACCCCGGCCACCGTGGCCTTCCTGGGCGGTGAGCTGGACGCGATCGTGTTCGCGTCGGCGCCGGAATCGCTGATGGTGCAGATGCTGCTGCAGACGCCGGGCGTGAAGCTCATGGACTTTGCCCAGGCCGAGGCCTATTCGCGCCGCTTTGCATTCCTCACGCCCGCCACGTTGCCGCGGGGCGTGGTGGACCTGGCGCAGGACATGCCGCCGGCCAATGTGCGGCTGATCGCGTCCACCACATCGCTGCTCACGCGCGAGAGCACGCACCCGGCGCTGCTGCAGCTGTTTGCACAGGCCGCGCGCGACTTCCATGGCAAGGCCGGCTGGTTCAACCGCGCGGGCGTGTTCCCCAGCGCCGAGCGCAGCGAATTTCCGCTGTCACCCGAGGCCGAGCGCGCCATCAAGGGCGGCAAGCCGCTGCTGCAGCGCTGGCTGCCCTTCTGGGCCGCCAACCTGGTCGAGCGCATGTGGCTGGTGCTGACCATCATCATTGCCATCCTGCTGCCCGCCAGCCGCATCGTGCCGCCGCTGTACGAGTTCCGCATCCGCTCACGGGTGTTCCGCTGGTACGCGCAGCTGCGCGACATCGAAGCCCGGCTGGACGCTGGCGCGGCGCCGGGGCCAGACCTGCTGGCCGAACTGAACGCGCTGGACGACAAGGCCGGCAGGATCAACGTGCCGCTGTCGTATGCCGACGAGCTTTACGCCTTGCGCGGCAACATCCACCTGGTGCGCAAGAAGCTGCTCAGAGTTTGAAGTCCACGCTGTTGCGCAGGGCGGCCTGCGCAACAGCATCCAGCGCCCCTTCCACCACGGGCTGCTGGGCCAGCACGCGCAGGTTGCCGCCGGCAAACAGCCGGTCGATCGACTGGCGCGTCATGGAATGGTTGACACCGTCGGCTTGCGTGAACATGAACAGCGTGCCGTGCGGGCTGGCCCAAGTGAGCTGGGTGCGCGTCCAGGCGTCGTCCAGCCGCAGCTCCACCCAAGCGCCTGGCGTCAACGCCAGCGTCTGCGGCGCCGCGGGCGCGGCCGGCTCGGCCCGGGCCACGCCTTCCAGCAGGGTCTCGCTGAAAGCGGGCTGCGTCATCTCGAACAACGGCTTGTCCTGCTGGGGCGCCTGCGTTTCCATGAAGCCCGACTGGTGCTGCTCGGACGGCGCCAGCCACAGGCCGGCTTCGTCGGCTTCGCGAAACTGGGCTTCGAGCCGCCCGCGCGGTGAATCGTCCAGCGGCGCGGCGGGCTGGCTGGCGCGCGCGTGCAAGGCCATGAGCTCATCAAAGAACCGGCCAGACTTGGAGCGCGAGTAGCCAATGCTTTCCAGCCCTTCGCGCAGGCGCGCAAGCAAGCCGGGAATCAGCCGCGCCAGCCGCGCCGGGTTGGTGGACGCCACCTGCGGAATGGAACTCCACAACAGGTCGGTCACCAGGTCTTCATAGCCCCCAGGGTCGGCCTGGCCGCTGCTGTCCAGCAGCCGCGCCTGGGCAATCACCTGGGCCCAGGGGCCGGTCACAAAATAAACGATGCCGCGCGGCGCGCCCGCTGTCTCGGCGCGCTGGCGCAGGTCCTTGGCGATTTTCTCGGCCAGGAGGTTGCGCTGCTCGGCCTGCAACAGGGCGCGCACGGCCTTTTCGCGCTTGCGCCGCTCACGCTTTTGCTGCTCGGCCCAGGTTTCTTCCAGCGTGTGCAGCGCATAGGCAAAAGGCTCCGCGCCTTCAATGTGCGTTCCCACCAGCGCCTGCACGGCCTGGCGCGCCGGATCGATGAAGCTGTCAAACCCAGGTGCGCTGGCGCTTTGCCAGGCCAGGCTCTTCTGGATCAGCAGGTCCAGGAAGCGCCGCGCCGGGTGGCGCCTGTCGCTGAAAAACCGCGGGTCGATCAGCGCCAGGCGCAGCAGCGCGGGCTCCAGCTCGCGCACCACGGCCTGCACCTCGGGCAACAGGCGGGCGTCGCTGGCGATGTTGTCCAGCATGAGGTTCACCACCTCCAGGCCCAGCGCCTGGCTGGGGCTGGCGGTGGTGCGCAGCTGCTCACGCAGCGTGGCGGGCTTGCCTTCGGGCTTGCGCTGCGCCAGACGCTGCATGACTTCATCGACCTGCTTCATCTCCTGCAGCGCCTCGAATGCCGCCGGTACCGTGGGCGAGAAATCGGCATGCGGCACGTCATGGCCGGGCCCCTCGAATTCGCGGGCAAACTTTTCGTCAAACGAATTGCCGCCCGCGTCCAGTTCGCCCGAGAGCAGGCGGCGCAGCTGGCGCACGGTCAGCAGGGTTTCGGGCCGGTGCTGCTGCCCCCTGGCATCGGCACCGGTCGCGCCGTCGGCACCGCCGGCCGCCGCTGCCCGCGCGGCCGCGGGCGACTCCATCTGCATGATCACGTTGAAGCCCGCGGCTACCACGCCCTGGTCGCGCAACATGTCAGACAGGTGCACGTAGTCACGCGCCAGCGCCGGGCCCAGGGCCTCGCCAAGGTGGGACAGCCAGCGCATGCGCACGGGCACCGGCACGCCGGTGTCGGCCAGCACGCTGCGCAAGCCGCGCACATAGATGTCGGGGCGCAGCGGGTTGCGTTCGGCCTGCACGGACTTCAGGCCCTGCGCGGCGCAGATCAGGGCGTTGAGCTCGCCCAGCTCGCCCTCCACGGCCAGCAAGGTGGCCTGCTGGGCGCGCGCGACCTCCACGCTTTCCTGGATCTGGTCGTCGCCCATGAGTTCCAGCGCATCAAAGCTCAGCCCGCCGGCGGCTTCCTTGTCTGCGTTGCCGGCGATGGCCTGGGCAAACTCGGCCAGCAGGGCCTGGGGGTAGTTTTCACGCAGCCGGCCTTCAAACTGCAGCAGCAGCCGCAAGGACTCCTGCTGCAGCTCGCGCTCACGCGCATCGTTGGCCAGCGCAATGCGCTGCGGCAGCGACTGGCGCGCGCCCTGGATCATGCGCTCCATCAGCAGCTTGCCACGCTGCGCCGCCTCCCCGATGCAGGCGCGAAACGGAGCTTCGTGGCGGTGCGGCGAGGATGTGGACATGCAACTCTCCTGATGTAACACCCCGCCAACCACCCGCATCAGCCAGTGCCACCGCGGAGCCGGCTTCGCCGGGCCGCTGGTGGCGCCCCCTTGAGGGGGAGGCGCCGCAGGCGCTTCGGGGGGGAACCTATTTCAATGCCTTGTAGCGTACGCGCCTCGGTTTCGCACCCTCTTCGCCGAGACGCTTTTTCTTGTCGGCTTCATATTCCTGGTAGTTGCCGTCAAAGAAGGTCCACTGGCTGTCGCCTTCGGCCGCCAGGATGTGCGTGGCAATGCGGTCCAGGAACCAGCGGTCGTGGCTGATGACCATCACGCTGCCGGCAAATTCGAGCAGCGCGTCTTCCAGGGCGCGCAGGGTTTCCACGTCCAGGTCGTTGGACGGCTCGTCCAGCAGCAGCACGTTGCCACCGGCAATCAGCGTCTTGGCCAGGTGCAGGCGGCCGCGTTCACCGCCGGACAGCATGCCCACCTTCTTCTGCTGGTCGCCGCCGTTGAAGTTGAAGCGCCCGCAATAAGCGCGGCTGGCCATCTGGAACTTGCCCACGTTCAGGATGTCCAGCCCGCCCGAGACGTCTTCCCAGACGGTCTTGTTGTCCGACAGTTCGTCGCGCGTCTGGTCCACGAAGGCCATCTTCACGGTGGAGCCGATCACCACCTCGCCGGAATCCGGCTTTTCCTTGCCGGCAATCAGCTTGAACAGCGTGGACTTGCCCGCGCCGTTGGGGCCGATGATGCCGACGATGGCACCCGCGGGCACCTTGAAGCTCAGGTTGTCGATGAGCAGGCGGTCACCAAACGACTTGCTGACGTTGTGGAATTCGATCACCTGGCTGCCCAGCCGCTCGGCCACGGGGATGAAGATTTCCTGCGTCTCGTTGCGCTTCTGGTATTCGTAGTCGCTCAGTTCCTCGAAGCGGGCCAGGCGCGCCTTGCTCTTGGCCTGGCGGGCCTTGGGGTTGCCGCGCGCCCATTCCAGCTCCTTCTTCAAGGCCTTGGCGCGGGCTTCCTCGCCCTTTTGCTCCTGCTGCAGCCGCGCTTCCTTCTGCTCCAGCCAGGTGCTGTAGTTGCCCTTCCACGGGATGCCGGCGCCGCGATCCAGTTCCAGGATCCATTCGGCCGCGTTGTCCAGGAAATAGCGGTCGTGGGTGATGGCCACCACGGTGCCGGGGTAGCGCTGCAGGAACACTTCCAGCCAGTCCACGCTTTCAGCGTCCAGGTGGTTGGTGGGTTCGTCCAGCAGCAGCATGTCGGGCTTGGACAGCAGCAGCTTGCACAGCGCAACGCGGCGCTTTTCGCCGCCCGACAGCACGCCGATCTTGGCGTCCCAGGCTGGCAGCCGCAGTGCGTCGGCGGCAATTTCGAGCTGGTGCTCGGAGTCGGTGCCCGAGGTGGCGATGATCGCCTCCAGCCGCGCCTGCTCGGCCGCCAGCGCGTCAAAGTCGGCGTCAGGCTCGGCATAGGCGGCGTACACCTCTTCCAGCTTGGCCTTGGCGGCCAGCACTTCGCCCATCGCTTCCTCCACGGCCTCGCGCACGGTGTGCTCGGGGTTCAGCTTGGGCTCCTGCGGCAGGTAGCCGATGTTCAACCCCGGCATCGGGATCGCCTCGCCCTCGATCTCCTTGTCCACGCCGGCCATGATTTTCAGCAGGGTGGACTTGCCCGAGCCGTTCAGGCCCAGCACGCCGATCTTGGCGCCGGGAAAGAAGCTCAGGGAAATGTCTTTGAGGATATGACGCTTCGGCGGCACGATCTTGCCGACGCGGTTCATGGTGTAAACGTACTGGGCCATGGGATTCTTTATAGCTACAGGGGTTGCGAAGGGTGCAAACCCTTGATTATCAGGGCAGGGCCGCCGCGGCGGCCCTGCGCCATCGTCAGGGCTTGTCCGACAGGCTGTTGCGCAGCGCCGCCCGGGCCACCAGGTCCAGCGCTTCGTCCACCACGTGCCGCCCGGCCACCACGCGCACCTGGCCCTGGGCGCGCAGGCGCTCCAGCGTGCGGCGCGACATGGAATGCGCCGTGCCGGCCGGTGAGGTGAACATGAACAGCGTGCCGTGCGGCGTGGCCCAGGTCAGCTGCACGCGCAGCCACTGGCCGTCGCCGCCCATCAATTCGACCCAGGTGCCGATCACCAGCCCCGCCGCGCCCACGGGCGCATGCTCGTCGGCGTGGGCGGCCGCGTCGGCCGGCATGACGGAGTCCGCGCCCAGGTAGCCCGATTCCTGCGCCTCGTTGCCGGCCACCCAGGGGTCCACGCTGTGCAGGCCACTGTCGGCAAACTGGCTGGGGGCGGCTTCAGCGGCATCGGCCGCTGCCTGCGCTGCCGCCTGCGCCGCAGCGTCCCGCCCGGCCTGCAGCGCCGCATGGTGCAGCGCACCCAGGCCCTCGAAGAAGCTGGCGGTCAGCTCCGGCGGATAGCCCGACCGGGCCAGCCCGTCGCGCAGCTTGCCGATCAGGCCCGGAATCATCTGCAGGAGCCGCGCCGCCCGGCCGCGGCGCGAGGTGCTCTTTTGCACGCTCCAGATCAGGTCGTCCACCACGGCCCGGTAGCCATAGGGGTCGGTGGCGTCGTCCAGCGCCGTCAGCCGCGCCTGGGCCACCACCTGCGGCCAGGCGCCGCGCAGGAAGTCCCGCACGAATTCGGGGACGTCCAGGCCGTCCATCAAGCCCTCAAATTCCGTGGCCAGCGCCTGCGCCAGCAGGTGGCGGCGCTCGGCGTGCTCCAGCGCGCGGGCGGCTTCGGCGTTGCGCGCCACGCTGGCTTTGTCCTGGCGGTCCCATTCGGCCTGCAGGTGGTCGATCAGCTCTCCCACCACGTCGGCGTCCACCACCTTGCCGGTCAGCCACTGGGCGGCGTCGCGCACGGTGGCCATGAAGCGCTGCCAGCCTTCGTCGGTCTCCGAGGGGAAGGCCAGGCTGCGCTGGGTGATCACGTCCAGCAGCTGGCGCGCGGGATGGGTGCGGTCGCTGAAAAATCGCGAGTCCTCGCGCGCCAGGCGCTGCACCGCCGGTTCCATGGCGCGCAGCTGCTCTTTCAGCGGGGCCAGCAGGCGCGCGTCCTGGGCCAGGTTGTCGAACATCAGGCGCACCACCTCGGCACCCAGCTGGTGGCCCAGGCGCGGGATGGCGTCGGCGGCGGGCGGCTGCGCCGCGTCGGCCACGGGCGCCTCCGGGGCGGGGCGCTGCTCCAGCCGCTGCACCAGCGCATCCACCTGCTTGAGGTCCTGCAGCGCCACCAGCGAGGCCGGCACCGTGTGCAGGAAGTCGCGCCGGGGAGACGCGGCGGGATGGAAATCGCCCGCCAGCAGGCGGCGCAAGCGGTCCAGCGTGAGCATGGTGCGCGACATCCTGTCGCTGGTGCCCGTGGTGCCAGGCTGGCCGGCCTGCACCAGCCCGCCCACGGGAACGGCCGGCTCCACGCCGGTGGCGGTCAGCCATTCAGACAGCTCACGGTACACGGTGCGCAGGTTCACACCCAGCAAGCCGGCAGCCGGCGCGATCAGGGATTCGCGCACGCGCGCGTCGACCACCTGCGTGGCCAGGCAGGCCTGCAGCGCGCGCACGAACACATCGGGGCGCAGCGGGTTCAACCCAGGCTGCACGGTGCGCCAGCCCAGCAGCGTGCTGATGCGCGCGTCAAAGGCCGGCAGCACGTCGTCCACCGCCAGCGACACCTCCTGCTGCGCACGCGCGATTTCAATGCTCTGGTCCAGGTCGGCGTCCTCGAACAGCTTGAGGTCCTCAAAGCGCAGCACCTCGGCGCCGTTGTCGTCCTTGCCACCGCTGTAGTAGGTCTCGCGCGTCAGGTCGGCGCGAAACTGCCGGCCCACGTCATCCGGGCGCGCCAGCAAAAGCTCCACCGCCGCGCGGATGGGCTGGGTCTGCAGGGCGGCGTTGCGCCGCGGCCCCAGCACGACGGCCTCCAGCCCCTTGAGCACATGGCTCATGAGGAGTTCGGCATGGTTGAGCGCCACCTCGATGCAGTCGTTCAGCGACGGCTGCAGTGCGGTGGGGTTTTCAGAGATACCGAGTCCGAGCGAGAGTAGTTTGGCCATGAGCTGGGGAGGTGTCGTTCCATTATGAAACCGCGCCTTCACGGCCGTTACAACCCGGACGCCAACTTTTGTATCGGGTTGCAAAAGACAGACAAACGACCCTGCCGGGCTTCCGTGCGACAATACATGCCGTTGCGTGCCACCAGTTGCGCTCAACACCAGCAAGCTGCTGGGGCCGGGATCTTGCGATCGCCGGCCACCCGTGAACCCCATCTGCCTATGACTGGCCCGGCGCACGCGCACCGGAACAGGCCGATTCCCCAGTGCCCCGGAACGGGCACCTCAACATGAATTTTGATGAACTGAACCTGGCACCCGCCATCGTGAAGGCTGTGCGCGAGCAGGGCTACGAAACCCCCACCCCCATCCAGGCGCAAGCCATTCCCGTCATCCTCGAAGGCCATGACCTTCTGGGGGGCGCCCAGACTGGCACCGGCAAGACCGCCGCCTTCGTGCTGCCTGCGCTGCACCGCCTGGCCCAGGGCGCCAGCGTGAAGAACAAGTTTGGCGGCACCGGCATCCGCATGCTGGTGCTCACGCCCACGCGCGAACTGGCCGCGCAGGTGGAAGAGTCCGTGCGCGAATACGGCAAATACCTGGACCTCACCTCCACCGTCGTGTTCGGCGGCGTCGGCATGAACCCGCAGATCACCAAGCTCAAGAAGGGCGTGGATGTGCTGGTGGCCACCCCCGGCCGCCTGCTGGACCTGCAGCAGCAGGGCATGCTCGACCTGGGCCAGGTGCAGATCCTGGTGCTGGACGAAGCCGACCGCATGCTGGACATGGGTTTCATCCACGACGTGAAGAAGGTGCTGGCGCTGGTACCGGGCAACAAGCAGAGCCTGCTGTTCTCGGCCACCTTCAGCGACGAGATCCGCGACCTGGCCAACGGCCTTCTGAAGAACCCGCAGAGCATCCAGGTCACGCCGCGCAACACCACGGTGCAGCGCATCACGCAGGTGATCCACCCGGTGGGCCGCGGCAAGAAGAAGGCCCTGCTCGCCCACATCATCAACGAGCACAACTGGAGCCAGGTGCTGGTGTTCACGCGCACCAAGTTCGGCGCCAACAATGTGGCCGAATTCCTGACCAAGAACGGCATCAGCGCCATGGCCCTGCACGGCAACAAGAGCCAGGCCGCCCGCACACAGGCGCTGGCCGGGTTCAAGAGCGGCGAGATCCGCGCGCTGGTGGCCACCGACATCGCCGCGCGCGGCATCGACATCGACGACCTGCCGCACGTGGTCAACTACGAAATCCCCAACGTCAGCGAAGACTACGTGCACCGCATTGGCCGCACCGGACGCGCCGGCGCCAGCGGCGAAGCCGTGAGCCTGGTCTGCATGGACGAAGAAGGCTTCATGCGCGACATCGAACGCTTCACCAAGCAGAACATCGAGATCCGGATCGTGGAGGGCTTTGGCCCCGAACCTGGCGAGAAGGCCGAGCCCATCGCCATGGGCCGCCAGACCATCTGGGGTGGCGTAGGCAAGCCGCCCAGCCGCGAAGTCATGGCCGCTGCCGCCAAGGCCGCACGGACCGAAATGATGCAGCGCGTGCGCGAGAACAAGGCCAGCCAGGGCCAGGGTGGCCGCGGCAATGGCGGCGGCGCGCGCGCCAATGGCGCACGCAATGGTGCGCGCGACGGCCAGGGCCGCAATGGCGGGGCGCCGGCCCAGCAGCCACGCGGCCCCCATCAGCCGCGCGCGCAGCAACCGCGCGCCGAGCGCGTGGACCGCGACGATGACGAGCGCGACACCATGCCGCGCAACGTGAACCCGCTGCAGACCAACCTGCACAACCGCCGCCATGAAACGCGCGGCACGAAGCCCGTGCAGCCGGGCGGCCAGCCCGACCCCATGCGCACCAGCATCGACAGCATGGCCGGTGGTGGCCGGCGCCGGGGCGGCGGTGGGGGCGGTGGTGGTGGAGGCCGTGGCCGCTCTGGCGGCGGCGGTGGCGGCAACTGGGGCGGTGGGGGCGGCAACCGCTCCTACGGCCGCTGAAGCCCATGGCCGGGCCGCGCACGGCCCTGATCGCCGGGGCCACCGGCCTGGTGGGCCGCGAGATCCTGCGCAGCCTGCTGGCCGATGATTCGGTCGCGGCCGTGCATACGCTGGGCCGCAGGCCGCTGGCGCCGCAGCACGCCAAACACACCCACCATGTGGTGGACTTCGCCGCCCTGCCGGCGCTGCCAGCGGCGCAAGAGGTTTACCTCGCGCTGGGCACCACCATCAAGGTCGCGGGCAGCCAGGCTGCCTTCCGCGCGGTGGACCACGACGCCAACCTGGCCGTGGCGCGCCAGGCGCTGGCGGCGGGCGCCACCCGCGCCGGCCTGGTCAGCGCCATGGGCGCGGATGCCCGATCCGCAATCTTCTACAACCGCGTGAAGGGCGAGACCGAGAGCGACCTGCATGCGCTGGGGTTTGCCACACTGGTGGTGGCCCGTCCGTCGTTCCTGGCGGGTGACCGTGAATCGCTGGGCCAGCCTGTGCGCCCGGGTGAAGGCCTGGCGCTGGCCGTATCACGCTGGCTGCGCCCGCTGATCCCGGCCAACTACCGCTCGGTGGATGTGCGCAAGGTCGCGGCCGCACTGGTGCAGCTGGTCAGCGCGGGCCGCACCGGCACGCAGGTGGTGCCCTCGGGCGAACTGCAGCGCTTCTGAATCAGGCGGCCTGTATCAAGCGGCCTGCGTTACCCGCACCACGGCGTCGGCACGCTTGTGCAGGTCGGGCAGCAGTTCCAGCCCCAGGCCGGGCTTGTTGTTCAGGCTGATCATGCCGTTCTCCACCTGGGGCAGTTCGGTCACGAGCTCCTTGTACCAGCCGGTGAAGAACGCGCGCACGCTTTCCTGGATGAGCGCGTTGGGCGCATGCAGCGACAGGTGGGTGGACGCGGCCCACACCACCGGCCCGGTGCAGTCGTGCGGCGCCACGGGCAGTTGCCAGGCGTCGGCCATGGCGGCGATCTTGCGGGCCTCGGTCAGCCCGCCGCACCAGCTCAGGTCCAGCATGGCCACGCCGGCCACGCCAGTCTGCAGGTAATCCTTGAAACCCCACTTGTAGCTCAGCGTCTCGCTGGCGCAGACCAGCGCGTCGCAATCTTTGGCGTACTGCCTGAGCAGGTCCAGCGAGTCCATGCGGATCGCGTCTTCATGCCAGAAGGTGTTGAATTCCTTGAGCGCGCGAGAAATTTTCTGCGCCATGGGCAGGCGCCACAGGCTGTGGAATTCCACCATGATGTCCATCCTGTCGCCCACCGCCGCGCGGATCTTGCGAAACGGTTCCAGCGCGGCTTTCAGGTCGGCGTTGCTGATGTACTGCCCGTCACTGCGTTCGGCCGCCGGGTCGAACGGCCAGATCTTCATGGCCGTGATGCCCTCGGACAGCAGCGACTGCGCCAGCTCGTCGGCATGGTGCAAAAAGCCCTGCAGGTCTTCATAAGGGCCGCCCGCATTGTCCAGACCCCAGTTGGAACTGGTCTGGTTGTTGGTGCTGCGGATGTACTGGTAACCCGCGCAGGTGTTGTAGATGCGGATGCTGTCACGGCTCTTGCCGCCTAAAGCGGTGTGCACCGGCATGTTGGCGGCCTTGCCAAAGAGGTCCCACAGGGCAATGTCCACGGCCGAATTGCCGCGCGTTTCCACCCCCGAGCCACGCCAGCCCAGGTAGCCCATGATGTCCTTGTTGCGCGCCTCGATCGCCAGCGGGTCGCGGCCGGTGATGCGCGGCGCCACCCATTCGTGCAGGTAGGCCTCCACCGCCTGGGCACCCATGAAGGTTTCGCCCAGGCCGGTGAGGCCTTCGTCGGTGTGCAGCCGCACCCAGATGATGTTGGGGAATTCGCCCAGGCGGACGGTTTCCAGTTGCGTGATCTTCACGGTCAGGAGGTTTTCTTGACGCTGGCGCCGTCGGGGCCGGTGATGTCGTCGCGCAGGTCGCGCACCACGCGGTCCATGAGCGGTGCCAGCATGTTCCAGTGGACGGCCCGGGCAATGCGCGGGTGGTGGGCCTTGTAGACGTCGGACGAGACGAAGGTCAACGGGTCGTGGAACACGCCCAGGTCCGCCATCACCATCG
The DNA here is from genome assembly GCA_020161775.1 of Pseudomonadota bacterium. Classification (GTDB taxonomy): domain Bacteria; phylum Pseudomonadota; class Gammaproteobacteria; order Burkholderiales; family Burkholderiaceae_C; genus RAM1. The sequence goes on along the minus strand of JAIUOW010000018.1, from coordinate 67,551 downwards.
GGTCTTCTTCGGTCGGCATGCCGCCCAGGAAGGCGCTGTCCACGCCGTTCCAGATGCCGTGGCCGTTGCGGTGGATGCCGTAGCCCCATTCCCAGTCGCTGTCCTTCAGGCGCTGGCGCGCCGCGGCCATGTACACCGCATCGAAGATGTAGGTGTCGGTACGCACCCAGCGCGCATTCAGCCAGATCTCGGCGACCGGCCGCGCGGCACTGGCCATGCTGGAGGTCAGGCCGCGCAGGATGTCGCCGCGCAGCTCCACATAGCGAAGCCGCGCGGGAATGTCCACCAGGCGCAGCAGCGCCACCAGCAACACCGCCTTGTCGGGCGCATCACCACGCCCGGCGTCCAGCACCTCGCGCGGCGTGTGCTGGCGCAGCTTGAACGGCTTGGCAAAGGGAATGCGCTTGACGAAGCCGTAGATGGCCAGGGCTTTCTCGCGAGGGTTCTTGCACAGCTGCGTCAGTGCCCTGGCCCGAAGCCTGAGCTTGGGGTCTTCCAGGTCCAGCAGGGGCGTGGAGCCCAGCCAGCGGCCAGGGTCCTCCACGTCCGCGTGTGGCGGCGTACCGGGTGGTACTGAAGATTCAGACACGGGTACAACTTTCCAACGACGGCCCCCCGGCCGGTTCGCGCCGGGCCGGGAGTGTCCGCATGCACGGGGGCGAAATGCCCCCGTCGATGCAGATCTTGTATAGACAATTGTACCGGCCATGCCTGTTTTCAGTGTCGCGCGCACGCGTCACGCGCGCCGGAATGCCGCTCAGCCGCCGCGCGCTTTCTTCAGTGCATCCAGCACGGTGGTGACGGCTTCCGCACCAATGGTGGGCACGTTCTTGTCGTACACGGGCTTGACCTTGTCGAACATGCGCTTCTGTTCGGCCGGGCTGACTTCGTTGACCGTCATGGTCTTCTTCAGGTTGGCCAGAGAGCGCTCGTTCAGCGTGCGGTTGGCGGCGCGCTGGACTTTCTGGCCTTCGATCGCCGCTTCGCGCAGCACGGCCTGCTCCTGCGGGCTGAGCTGGTCCCACAGCTTCTTGCTGTACAGCACCAGGAACGGCGTGTAGGCATGGCGCGTGACCGACAGGTACTTCTGCACTTCGCTGAACTTGGACGTCTCGATGGTCACGAACGGGTTTTCCTGGCCATCGATGGTTTTGGTTTCCAGCGCGGTGAACACTTCACCGAAGGCCATGGGCACCGCATTGGTGCCCAGCGTCTTGAAGGTGTCCAGGAAGATGTTGTTCTGCATCACGCGAACCTTGACGCCGTCAAAATCCTCGGCCTTGGCCACGGGACGCTTGCTGTTGGTCAGGTTGCGAAAACCGTTTTCCCAGTAGGCCAGGTTGATCAGGCCGGCTTCCTCAAGCTTCTTGTTGAAGTACTGGCCGGCCGGGCCGTCCAGCACGGCGTCGGCTTCTTTCTCGTTCGCGAACAGGAACGGCAGGTCGAACGCGCCCAGTTCCTTGACGATGCCCACCAGCGGGCTGGACGAGGTGCACACCATTTCCTGGGTGCCGGCGCGCAGCGCCTGGGTGGCGGGCAGGTCGCCGCCGGCGGCGCCGCCCCAGAACGCGGCGATCTTCATCTTGCCGCCGGTCTTGGCCGCCAGCACTTCCTGCATCTTCTTGACGCCCACGCCCACCGGGTGGTCTTCGTTCACGCCGTTGGTGAACTTGATGGTGCGGTCGGCAAACTGCGCGAAGGCCGAGGTAGCGACCAGCAGCGAAGCGCCGGCAAGCACCGATACGAGGGTTCTGCGTTTGAACATGGTTGTCTCCTAGGTAGGGTTAGCAGGGTTGGGAAAGGGTCAGGCGATCGTCAGGCCATCCACCATTTCAGTGGCACAAGCACGATCTCGGGGAAAAACACGAGCAGGAACAGCACGGCCAGCTGCGCCAGGAAGAACGGCATCACGCCCTTGAAGGCCTCGTCCATGGTGATCTTCGCCACGCCGCACACCACGTTGAGCACCGTGCCCACGGGCGGCGTGATCAGGCCGATCGCGTTGTTCATGATGAACATCACGCCGAAATACACCGGGTCGATGCCGGCCTTGAGCACCACGGGCATCAGCACCGGCGTGAGGATCAGCACGGTGGGCGTGAAGTCCAGCGCCGTGCCCACGATCACGATCAGCACCATGATCACGAACATCAGCAGGATCTTGTTGCCCATGAAGGGCTCCAGCATGTTGGCCACCTCGGTGGGAATGTTGGCCACCGTGATGAGCCAGGCACTGACCATGGCCGCGGCCACCAGGAACATCACCACCGCCGTCGTCTTGCCCGCCGACAGCACCAGCTGGTACAGCGCCGACCATTTGAGTTCGCGGTAGATGAACATGCCCACCGCGAAGCTGTACACCGCCGCGACCACGGCCGCCTCGGTGGGCGTGAAGATGCCGAACTTCATGCCGCCCAGGATCACCACCGGCAACGCCAGCGCAAAGCCGCCTTCGGCCGTGATCTTCAGGCGCTCGGCCATGCCCATGCGCGGTGCGGGCTGCACGTTTTCGCGCCGGGCCACCCACCACCAGGTGATGCCGATGGCCACGCCCATCAGGATGCCGGGCACGATGCCCGCCAGGAACAGCTTGGTGATCGACACGTTGCCAGCCACGCCGAAAATGATGAGCCCGATGGACGGCGGAATCACCGGCGCGATGATGCCGCCCGCAGCAATCAGGCCTGCCGAGCGGTTCACCTGGTAGCCGGCTCGCTTCATCATGGGAATGAGCAGCGCCGACAACGCCGCCGTGTCGGCCACGGCCGAGCCCGACAGGGAGGCCATGATCACGGCCGCGATCACCGCCACATAACCCAGGCCGCCGCGGAAATGGCCCACCCAGGCCATGGCCATGTTGACGATGCGGCGGCTCAGGCCTCCGGCGTTCATGAACTCGCCGGCCAGCAGGAAGAACGGCACGGCCAGCAGCGGGAAGTTGTCCGCGCCGTCCACGAAGCGCTGCGCCAGGATCTGGCTGTCAAAGGCCGGCAGCGCGCCGGTGGCCGCCATGAAGGACATCAGCGCCAGGCCACAGATCAGCAGCGCGTAGGCAATGGGCATGCCGATGGCCATGGCGCCCAGCAGGCTGAAGACAAAAACGGCGACGGTCATGCGCGCGCTCCCGGCACCTGATTGGGCACTTCATGCGGCACCTCGTGCGGCACATCCTCGGATTCGACCACCTGCACCAGTTCATCCTCGCGCAGGCGCCCGGTCAGCAGCCGGTACAACACGCTGATGTTGAACAGGCCCATGACCACGGCCACCACGTAGCCGATGCCGTAGATCCAGATCATGGAGATGCCCACCACCGGTGACACATTGCTCACCTGCAGGCCGTGCATCTTCCAGGTGCCCAGCAGGAACAGGCCGTTGCACCAGAGCATGAGCATCTCGCTCACGAACAGGCAGGCCTTCTTGCCGCCCACCGGCAGGTGCTTGACCAGGGTGTCCACGCCCAGGTGGCCCTTTTCACGCATGGCGATCATGGCGCCGATGTAGGTCAGCCAGACGAAACAGTAGCGCGACATCTCGTCCGAGATGGTGATGCCGGAATTGAAGCCGTAGCGCAGCACCACGTTGCCAAACACCATGATGACCATGGCCACCATGCAGGCCACGACAAGGAACTCCAGCAGCTTGAAAAAATAATCGATGGTCTTTTGCATGTTGTTATGAGGCGACCTTGAGCAACGGCGCGGGGGTGTTCAGCCGGGGCAGGCGCCGGCGCGAAGCCAGCACTTCCTCGATATCCCCGCGCGCGCCGTCGATGAGCACGAGGATGGCTTTTTCGGCCTTGACCGGGTTGTGGTCGATCACGGCGTCCAGCACGGCGCGATGCAGGGGCAGCGAATTCTTCGGCCCGTCCTTGCGCGTGGTGGAAATCTCAAAGCTGGTGCGAAGCAGCGCACTGAGAGCCTTGCTCATCTGCCCCAGCATGCGGTTGTGGCACGCGCGCAGCAGGCCCTGGTGAAAGCGCAGGTCGTAGGTCACGTAGTCGCCGCCCTCTTCCACCGCGCGCTTCATGCCGGCGAAGGCCAGCTCGATTTCCGCGATGTCCTGGGGGGTGGCGCGCTCGGCGGCCAGCCGGACGGCGGCGGGCTCCACCACGCGGCGCAGGTCCTGCAGGTCGCGCAGGAATTCCGCCGTCAGCCCGGCCTTGGACTTCCAGACGATCACGTCAGGGTCAAACCAGTTCCAGTGGTCATCCTTGAGCACACGGGTGCCCACCTTGGGGCCGGTGCTGACCAGGCCCTTGGCCACCAGCGACTTCACGGCCTCGCGCACCACGGTGCGGCTCACGCCCAGCTCCTCGCAGAGCATGGGCTCGGGCGGAATGGACGCACCCGGCGCGTAGCGCCCCGAGACGATGGCCTCGCCGAGGTGGTCAACCGTGTTGCCGTGGACGTTCTTGATCATGGTTTGTACTGAGCCAGCGCCGCCAATGGTATGACGATAATATGAAAGAACATTCAGGACTAACCCTTATGACTGACCGCAAGAAACCTTCTGAACTCCGCTCGCAACAATGGTTTGGCCGCCAGGACCGCGACGGATTTGCCTACCGCAGCTGGGTCAAGGGCAAGGGCGTGCCGCACGACCAGTTCGACGGCCGCCCCGTCATCGGCATCTGCAACACGTTCAGCGAACTCACGCCCTGCAACAGCCACTTCCGCACGCTGGCCGAGCAGGTGAAGATCGGCGTGTACGAGGCGGGCGGCTTTCCGCTGGAGTTCCCCGTGATGAGCCTGGGCGAGACGCTGCTGCGCCCCACCGCCATGCTGTACCGCAACCTGGCCAGCATGGACGTGGAGGAATCCATCCGCGGCAACCCGATCGACGGCGTGGTGCTGCTCATGGGCTGCGACAAGACCACGCCCAGCCTGCTGATGGGCGCGTCCAGCGCGGGCCTGCCCACCATCGGCGTGAGCGGCGGCCCCATGCTCAACGGCAAGTGGCGCGGCCAGGAGCTGGGCAGTGGCACCGGCGTGTGGAGCATGAGCGAGCAGGTGCGCGCCGGCACGCTGAAGCTGCAGGACTTCTTCGAGGCCGAAAGCTGCATGCACCGCAGCCACGGCCACTGCATGACCATGGGCACGGCCTCCACCATGGCGTCCATGGTCGAGGCCCTGGGCATCGGCCTGCCGGGCAACGCGGCTTATCCAGCGGTGGACGGCCGGCGCAATGTGCTGGCGCGCAACGCCGGGCGGCGCATCGTGGAGATGGTGCACACCGACCAGACCATCAGCAAGGTGCTGACGCGTGAAGCGTTCGAGAACGCCATCCGCACGCTGGCGGCCATTGGCGGCAGCACCAATGCCGTGATCCACCTGATCGCCATTGCCGGCCGCCTGGGCCTGAAGCTCACGGTGGACGATTTTGAAAAGCTGGGAAGTGAGTTGCCCTGCCTGCTGAACCTGCAGCCCAGCGGCGAGCACCTGATGGAAGACTTCTGCTACGCGGGCGGCCTGCCGGTGGTGATGAAGGAAATCCAGCATCTGCTGCACCGCGACATCGTGACGGTGAGCGGCAAGACGGTGGGCGAAAACATTGCCGATGCGCAGAACTTCGACCCACGCGTGATCAAGAAATTCGACGCGCCGTTCAAGGAAAAGGCGGGCATTGCCATCCTGCGCGGCAACCTGGCGCCGCGCGGCGCGGTCATCAAGCCGAGCGCCGCCACGCCCTCGCTCATGGTGCACACCGGCCGGGCCGTGGTGTTTGAGGACAGCCATGATTTCCACAAGCGCATCGACGACGAGAACCTGGACGTGGACGAAACCTGCATCCTGGTGCTGAAGAACTGTGGCCCCAAGGGCTACCCCGGCATGGCCGAGGTGGGCAACATGCCGCTGCCGCCCAAAGTGCTTAAAAAGGGCATCACGGACATGGTGCGTATCAGCGACGCCCGCATGAGCGGCACGGCCTATGGCACGGTGGTGCTGCACACGGCGCCCGAAGCCGCGGCCGGCGGCCCGCTGGCCATCGTGCAGAACGGCGACATGATCGAGCTGAACGTGCCCGAGCGCCGGCTGCAGCTTTTGATCAGCGAGGAAGAACTGAAGGCCCGCCTGGCGAAATGGACGGCCCCGCCGCCCGCGCTGTCGTCGGGCTACTGGAAGCTGTACATCGACCATGTGCTGCAGGCCGACGAAGGCGCGGACCTCGACTTTCTGGTCGGCCAGCGCGGTGCCTTTGTCCCCAAGGACAATCACTGATCCAGCAAGATCTGTCATCCCGGGCTTGACCCGGGATCCACCCCGCCATGACCCAAGCCTTCTCGTTCGACGTCGTTGCCCTTGGCGAGGCCATGGTCGAGTTCAACCAGATCCGGGCTGGTGAGCCCACGTACCTGCAGGGCTTTGGCGGCGACACCAGCAATGCGGTGATTGCCGCGGCGCGGGCCGGTGCACGCACCGCCTACCTCAGCCGCGTGGGTGACGACTGGTCGGGCCAGCGACTGATGGATCTGTGGCGCGCCGAGGGCGTTGACACACGCGCCGTGGAGGTCACGCCCGACGCGGCCACCGGCCTGTATTTCGTCACCCACGGACCGCAAGGCCACGAATTCGGCTACCAGCGGCGCGGCTCGGCCGCCGCGCGCATGACGCCCGCCTGGTTCAGCGGCACGCCGCAAGCCGTGGTGGCGCAGTCACGCATCCTGCATGTGTCGGGCATTTCCATGGCCATTTCGCAAAACGCCTGCGATACCGTTCTGGCCGCGATGCAGGCCGCGCGCGGCAGCGGCGCGCAGGTGTCGTTTGACACCAACCTGCGGCTCAAACTGTGGACGCTGGAGGCAGCGCGCGCGGCCATTGCGCAAGCCGCCGCGCTGTGCGACTGGTTCCTGCCCAGCATGGACGATGCGGTGCACCTGAGCGGCCACACAGCGCCGGCCGACGTCATCGCCTGGGCCCACGGGCTGGGCGCACCCACGGTGGTGCTCAAGCTGGGTGGAGACGGTTGCCTCGTCAGCCAGCATGGCCAGCAGCACCACATCCCCGGCCACCGCGTGCCGCTGGTGGACGCTACCGGCGCGGGCGACTGCTTTTGCGGCAACCTGCTGGCGCGGCTGGCGGCAGGCGATGCACTGGTGGACGCGGCACGCTATGCCAACGCCGCCGCGGCTCTAGCCGTGCAGGGGTTTGGTGCCGTGGCACCATTGCCTCGCCCCGCTCAAGTCCACGCCGTCTCATGAAAACACTCATCGCCATCGACTGGGGAACCACCTCCTTGCGTGCCGCCTTGCTGGACGAGCAGGGCCATGTGAAGGAAGAGCGCGCATCCCCCCAGGGCATCCTGGCCATCGCCCCGGGCGGCTTCCCCGACGCCTTCAACGCCTTGTGCAAAGGCTGGCAAAGCCGCGACTCGCTGGCCTTGATGTCCGGCATGGTGGGCAGCCGCCAGGGCTGGATGGAAGCGCCCTACTGCCCCTGCCCCGCCGGGTTTGACGACATCGCCCGGCAACTGGCCTGGGTGGAGCCAGGCCGCGTGGCCATCGTGCCCGGCATGAGCTGCGAGCGCGACGGCGTGCCCGACGTGATGCGCGGCGAGGAAGTGCAGGTGTTTGGCGCGCTGCGCCTGCTGGGCCTGATCGACGCCACCGTGGTGCTGCCCGGCACGCACAGCAAATGGGTTACGGTGCGCGGCGGGCGCATTGAAAGTTTTGCCACCTGGATGACGGGCGAGTTCTATGCGCTGCTGCGCCAGCACTCCATCCTGTCGCGCACCCTGCCGGCACAGGACGGCGAGCTGGACATCGCGGCGTTTGACCGGGGTGTGGACCGGGCGCTGCAGACGGCCAGCCTGCTGGGTTCGGCGTTCAGCGCGCGCACGCTGTCGCTGTTTGAACAGTTGCCCGCGGCCGCCCTGCCAAGCTATCTGTCCGGGTTGGTCATTGGCGAGGAACTGCGCGCGCAGGCACCCCAGACCAGCGCCGTGGTGGTGATGGGTTCGCCAGCGCTCACGCAGCGCTATGACCGCGCCCTGGCGCACTGCGGCATCGCCACGCAGCACATCGGCGCGCAAGCAACATGGCAAGGCCTGTGGGCGATTGCCCGCACCCTGGGAGAAACCGCATGACACCGCACAACAAGTTTGACCGCGCCTTGCAATCGCTGCCACTGGTAGCCATCCTGCGCGGGCTGACACCCGCCGAGGCTACGGGCGTGGGCGCCGCGCTGACCAACGCGCGCTGGCAATTGATCGAGGTGCCGCTGAACTCGCCACACCCGCTGCAAAGCATCGCCACCCTGGCCACGCAGCACCCCCAGGCACTGGTGGGCGCGGGCACCGTGCTGCGTGCCGGGCAGGTGCGCGAGGTCCATGCCGCAGGCGGGCAACTGATCGTGTCGCCCAACTTCAACGCCGAGGTGGTGCGCGAAGCCGCCCGCCTGGGCCTGGTCTGCCTGCCCGGCGTGATGACGGCCACCGAAGCCTTCGCCGCGCTGGACGCGGGCGCCAGCGGACTCAAGCTGTTTCCCGGCGAGATGATCACGCCAGCCGTGGTCAAGGCGCTGCGCGCGGTGCTGCCCCAGGGCACCCGGGTGTTCCCCGTGGGCGGCATCTCGCTGGCCAACATGGCCGCTTACCGGGCGGCCGGCGCGGATGGTTTCGGCATCGGCTCGGCACTGTACAAGCCGGGCATGACGGCCGTGCAAGTGGGCGCCGGCGCTGCCGAGTTTGCCGCGGGGTACGCCGGTATCATGCGCGCATGACACAGCAAATCTCATTCGGTTTGGGCGGCCGCGTGGCCATCGTCACGGGCGGATCGCAAGGCATAGGAGAAGCCTGCGTGCGCCGTTTTGCGCGCGACGGCGTGCAGGTCGTCATTGCCGACATGGCCGACGCGCCGGGCCAGAAGCTGGCGGCCGAGCTTGGCGCGCTGTACGTGCACTGCGATGTGGGCGACAAGGCCCAGGTGGACGCGCTGGTGGCCGCCACGCTGGCGCGCCACGGGCGTATCGACATCCTGGTGAACAACGCCGGCATCTTCAAGGCCAGCGATTTCCTGGAGATGAGCGAGGCCGACTTTGACGCCGTGCTGCGCGTGAACCTGAAGGGCTCGTTCCTGGTGGGTCAGGCCGTGGCGCGCGAGATGGCAAAAGTTGGTAAAGGCAGCATCGTGAACATGAGTTCGGTCAACGGCACGCTGACCATCCCCACCATTGCCAGCTACAACGTCAGCAAGGGCGGCATCAACCAGCTCACGCGCGTGATGGCCCTGGCGCTGGCCGACCACGGCATCCGCGTGAACGCCGTGGCGCCCGGCACCATCGCCACCGAGCTGGCCGCCAAGGCCGTGCTGACCAGCGACGAGGCCAGGAACCGCATCCTGGGCCGCACCCCCATGAAGCGCCTGGGTGAACCGCATGAGATTGCCGACGCCGTGGCGTATCTCGCCAGCGACGCGGCCAGCTACGTCACCGGTGAAATCCTGGTGGTAGACGGCGGGCGCATGACGCTGAACTACACCGTGCCGGTCTGACTGTCATGAGCCGCTGGGCCGTCAAGGAAGACGAAACCGTCTTCACCGCCATCCGGGCCCAGGGTGCGGGCGGACAGAACGTCAACAAGGTCTCCAGCGCGGTACACCTGCGGTATGACATCGAGGCATCGTCACTGCCAGAGGACATCAAGGCGCGCCTGCTGCTGCTGGGCGACCGGCGCATCACCGACCAGGGCGTGGTGGTGATCAAGGCACAGACCAGCCGCAGCCAGGACCAGAACCGCGCCGAAGCGCTTGCGCGCCTGCAGGCCCTGGTGGACAGCGTGGCCGTGCCGCCCACGCCGCGCAAGCCGACCCGGCCCACGCGCGCATCGCAGGTGCGGCGCGTGGACGCCAAGACCAGCCGGGGCGAAGTGAAGAAGCTGCGCGCCCGCGTGAGCGGCAGCGACTAGAAAGCGATAGCGTCAGCCCTTGGCTACATGCATGGCGTACAGCTTCTGCATGCCGCCGATCCAGCGGTCGTAGTCCTGCCCCTTGGCGCGGAAGTACGTCAGCACCGACGGGTGCGGCAGGATCAGGAAAGTTTCGTCGCGGATGACGGCCATGACTTCCGCCGCCACCTGCCCGGGCGTTAGGATGCCGTCATGCCCAGCCGAGCCGCCGTCGCCGGTCACCATGTCGGTCTGTACCGATTGCGGGCACAGGCAGCTCACGCGCACGCCCCGGCGGCCGTAGGCAATGCGCAGCCATTCGGCAAAAGCCAGCGCCGCGTGCTTGGTCACGCCATACGGCGCGGTCTCCACGATGTTCAGCAGGCCCGCGGCGGACGCCGTCACCATGAAGCACCCTTCGCCACGGGCCACCATCTCGGGTACCACCGCGCGCGCGGCCCACACATGCGCCATGCCGTGGATCTGCCACATCTTGTCCCACAGCGCGTCTTCCAGCTCGAAGCCACCCATCTGGCCCAGGATGCCGGCATTGGAAAAATAGGCGTCTACCTGGCCAAACTTCGCGCGCGTGGCGGCCACCAGCGCCTGGATGTCGGCCTCCTTGCTGACGTCGCAGGCCATGGCCACGCCACCGCACTGCGCGGCCACGCCCTGGGCACGCTCCAGGTTCACGTCGGCCACCACGATGCCGCGCGCGCCCTCCTGCGCCAGCCGCATCGCCAGCCCGGCGCCAATGCCGCTTGCGCCGCCGGTCACGATGGCCACTTTGTCACGCAGTTCCATGGGGTCGCTCCTTCAAAACCCCCGAGTATGAAAGTGCGCGCTCAGGCCGTGTGCCGCGTGGGTGACAGCCTGTAGCGCCAGCGACGGTTCAGGGGTGGCGCGCGGCCAGCACCGCTGGCGTGCGCGGCCAGCCAGGGCGGCCAAACCAGGCACCGCCAGCCACCGACCACGCATTGACGGCGCCATACACCACCAGGGCCGCGGCCTGAGCAGCAAACACAATGGTCAGGTCCCCACCCCAGCGCAGCGCCAGCCAGCCGCCTGCGGCCGCCACGGCCAGCCGCGCCGCGTTGCCCACCACCGGCCACAGCAGCCTGCCCGCACCCTGTGACGCAAAGTACAGCACCAGCCCCAGGCCAAAGAAGCCGTACAACGGCCCGACCACCTGCAGGTAGCGCGTGCCCGCTTCGATCATCGCCGGGTCGCTGTCAAACAGCGACAGCCAGGCACGCGGAAACAGCGCCGCCGCCAGGCCGATGGCTTCGGTCAGCACAAACGCCATGCCAGCGCCCACCCAGGTGGCACGCAACGCGCGTTCACGCTGGCCGGCGCCGATGCAGGTGCCCACCATGGCCAGCAGTGGCCCGCCGATGCCGAAGACCAGCGGCACCAGCAAATACTCCAGCCGCGACGCCGTGCCGTAGCCTGCTATGGCGGCGGGCCCAAAGGCGCCGGCGAATGCGGTGGCAATGCCGATGCACAGGTTGGTGGCGATGGTGGACACCGCCGCCACCAGGCCGACGCGCAGGATGTCGCTGAACAGCGGCCAGCGCAGCCGTGCATGGGCCAGAGACAGCCGCATCAGGCTGCGCGGCGAACGCAGGTAGGCCACCAGCACCAGCGTGCCCAGCGCGTAATACGCCAGCAGCGCCACCGCGCCCCCCGCAATGCCCATGGCCGGCACCGGCCCCCAGCCGAAGATCAGGAGCGGCGACAGCGGGATCAGCAGCACCAGCCCGACGGTGGCGACGCCGGCGGGCACGGCCATGTTGCCCGTGCCGCGGATCACGGCCGACAGCGCATTGAAGACCCAGATGACCACCGCACCGGCGAACACCCAACCCGAATACACCAGCGCAGCCTCCAGCGACGCGCCGGTGCCGCCCATGCGCGCATACAGCGCGCGGCCAAAGACCAGCAGCACGACGGTGAACAGGGCGCCGAACAGCACGGCGATCACCAGCGCGTGGACCACCAGCGCGTTGGCGTCGTCCTTGCGGCGCGAGCCCAGCGCGCGCGCAATCGCCGAGGCGATGCCACCGCCCATGGCACCCGCCGACATCATCTGCATGAGCATCACAGCCGGAAACACCAGCGCCATGCCCGCCAGCGCGTCGGTGCCCAGCTTGCCGACAAACCAGGTCTCTATCAGCCCGGCCGCCGCCTGCGCCAGCATGAGCAGCACATTGGGCAGGCCCAGGCGCGCCAGCGTGGGGGCGATGGGCCCCTCCAGCAGCACGCGGGTGCGCGGGTCCATCGCCGCGCTGGTCATTGGGCGGCCGCCGTGCGTGCGGGCAGGCGGGCCTCGCGGATCGGCAGGTGGATCAGCGCCGCGCCCACGGCCAGCACGATGTCGATGTACCAGACCCAGTCATACGCGCCGGTGGCTTCAAACACCTTGCCACCCAGCCAGGCGCCCAGAAAGCCGCCGATCTGGTGCGTGAGCATGACGATGCCAAACAGCGTAGCCATGTTGGCCGGCCCGAAAAACTTGGCCACCAGCCCGGCGGTGGGTGGCACGGTGGACAGGAAGGTCAGGCCCATCACGGCCGCGAACACCAGCATCACCGGGCCGGTCTTGGGCGCCAGCAGGAAAATGACGACCGCGATGGCCCGCGTGGCATAGACCAGCGACAGCAGCGACTTCATGCGCCAGCGCCCCACGGCCCAGCCCATGGCCACGCTGCCCACGATGTTGAAAAGGCCAATCATCGCCAGCGACCAGCCGGCCCACTGCGTGGGCAGCCCGCACGCCGCGATCACGCCGGGCAGGTGCGTGGCCAGGAAGGCCACATGAAACCCGCAGACAAAAAAGCCCAGGCCCAGCAGCACGTAGCTGCGGTTGCGCAACGCGGTGGCAATGGCCTCCCGCGTGCCCACCACCTTGTGCCCGGCGGGCGCGGCCTGCAGCGAATTGCCCTTGAGCAGGAAAGCCGCCGGCAGGCACAGCAGCACCAGCAGGCCCATGACCTGCATGGCGTTGGCCCAGCCCAGGCCCACCATCAGCGTGGCGGCAATGGGCGCCATGACGAACTGGCCAAACGAGCCGCCCGCATTGACGATGCCGGTGGCCAGGCCGCGCCGCTCGGGCGGAATGAGCCGCGTGGTGGCAGCCATCAACACCGCGGGCCCGGCCATGCCCGCACCACCGGCCGACAGCACACCGATGGCCAGGATCAGGCCCCAGGTGGTCGTCATGTAGGGCGTGATGAAAGTACCCAAGGCCACCAGCAACGCGCCCGCGAACAGCACCCGCCCGGCGCCTACCTTGTCGGCCATGGCACCGGCAAAAGGCTGCGTGAGCCCCCACCAGAGCTGGCCGAACGCAAACGCCAGGCTGATGCTGGCCAGCCCCAGGCCGGTGGAGGTGTTCAGCGGGCTCAGGAACAGACCCATGGTCTGGCGCGTGCCCATGGTCAGGGCGAAGGTGCCGGCAGCGGCCAGCAGCACCAGCCACATCGCGGTGCGCCGGGATTTATTCGTCATCGTCTTCTCCGCCGGGGGCCGGCGCCAGCAGCGCCATGCAGTCGTCGATCAGGGCATGCAGCGCCAGCACATTGGCCACGCCCAGGGTGTTGTTGATGGCCTCCTGTGCCACGCGCCAGCGGCGCTGGGCTTCCTGGCGCTTGTCGCGCCCGGCGTCGGTGGCCTGTATCAGCCGGCTGCGCCCGTCAGGGCCGGGGCCCAGCGTCACCCATCCCGCATCGATCAGCGGACGCAGGTTGCGCGTGAGCGTGGACGGGCCGATCTTCATCTCGCGCGCCAGGTCGCCCGGTCGGATCGGGCCCAGCTTGACCACGTACGACAGCAGCGAATACTGCGTTCCCTTCAGGCCGGTCTTGCCGACCTCGGCGTCATAGTGCTGCGCCACGCGGCGCATCAGCTGGCGCAGCTTGAGGTTGGTGCAGCCCTGCGGCTTGACAGCGGTGTCCATGCAGATTATTGTATCTGCAACTGTTGTATATGCAAATCAAATCTTGAACCCAATGGAGAAGCCCTTGTCCCACAACAACACCCTGGAAACCTGGCTGGCCGAGGAACGCGAAGTCATGGCACGCCTGAATGCCGGCCCCGGCCCCGGCGTGTCCCGCCCCGACCAGGTGGCCGGCAAGACCGGCCTGGAAATGATGCAGGCCATGCTGCGCGGCGAGCTGCCCTACGCGGCCATCGCCAGGACGCTGGATTTCACCCTGATCGCCATCGGCGAAGGTTCGGCGGTCTTCCAGGGCACGCCCGGTCCGGCGCACCTGAACCCCCTGGGCACCATCCACGGGGGCTGGTATGCGACGCTGCTCGACTCGGCGCTGGGTTGCGCCGTGCACACCATGATGCCCGCGGGCCGCGGCTACACAACGGCCGAGCTGGGTGTGAACCTGGTGCGCGCGATCAACCTCCAGAAGGCGCCGCGCGTGCGCGCCGAGGGCAAGGTCATCCACTGCGGCCGCCAGCTGGCCACCGCAGAAGCCCGGCTGTACGGCCCCGACGGCACGCTGTACGCCCATGCCACCAAAACCTGCCTGGTGTTTGAAATGAAGTCCCCCGGCTGATGCGCAGGCGGTCGATAATGCCGCCATGCGACTCCTACACACCATGCTGCGCGTTGGCGACCTCCAGCGCTCCATTGACTTCTACACCAACGTGCTGGGCATGACGCTGCAGCGCCGGTCTGAAAACCCCGAGTACAAATACTCGCTGGCGTTTGTGGGCTACGGCGGCAACCCGGAGCATGCCGAGATCGAGCTCACCTACAACTGGGGCGTGGACAAATACGAGCTGGGCACGGCCTATGGCCATATCGCCCTGGGCGTGCCCGACGTGTATGCCGCGTGCGACAAGATCAAGGCTGCCGGCGGCAACGTCACACGCGAGCCCGGCCCGGTCAAGGGCGGGACCACCGTCATTGCGTTCGTGACCGACCCGGACGGCTACAAGATTGAACTGATCCAGCGCGCCCAGTACGGCGAAGGCCAGGGCCTGCGCTGACGGCGCTAGGCATTCAGCCGGGCCTCCAACAGGGCGACCTGCTCGGCAAACTTCTTCGCATTGGTCTGGTGCAACTGTGACAGGTTGTGCAGCTTCCATCGCAAGCCTGGCAAATGTTCCAGATGGTCGATACCCAACAGTGCCCATTCGGGCGTGCCGGCGGCCAGCGACAGCAGAAAGCGCCGTTCATCATTGTCGAGCCCGTTCCGGACCTCGCGCACCAGGCGCTCGCGGGCCGCGAACAAAGCGTCCAGCGGCACCGGCTCGGCCGTCATGCCCTGAAAGTTGCGCTCGAAGTCATACCGGATATCGCGCAGCGCCGGAAAAAGTACCTCGTGCACCGGGCGGCTGCTGCTGGCCAGGTAGACGACGAAGGCACGCCGGATGTCGGGTGTAATGCCTTCATGCGCGAAGAGCTGCATCACGTCGAACAGGTCGCGCGGGTGCTGCCGGTCCAGCGCCGCCACCAGCTTGCCGCCATACAGGTCTTCCAGCGATACCACCGGAACCTCCAGGTCGGCCATCAGCGCGTCGCGCGCGGCGGGCGTGAGCGAAGCCTGGCGCACCGGCCGTATGGTGCCCCGCATCACGAAGTTCACCTCAATCTTGACTTGCACGGGACCGCGCCGCACCAGCAGCTTGGTCTCGCCCGCTGCCGCAGTGGGCGCATGCACCTGCAGCCCTCGCTTTTCGAAACGCCCAGCCGCCTGCCGGACGGCTTCGTTGATGCGCGCCAGCGCTTCGTCGCGCGCCAGCGTGTGGTCGGTAAAGACCAGATCGAGGTCCACCGACAGGCGCGGCATGTCGCGTACGAAGAGGTTGATCGCGGTGCCGCCTTTGAGCGCGAACGTGTCGTCCATGAACACCAGCGGCGCAACTTGCACCAGCAGCCGGGCCGTGTCCAGATAGGTCGGGTTCATGCCTTGAGCACCAGCAGCCCATCAGCTGACCGGGACACCCACGGCCTGTCGCTGCCGGTGGGCAACGTGGCCGGGTCAAGTTTGGCAGCCCATGGCAGGGAAGCCTCGCGGCCGAGCTGCAGGCACAGCCGCACGGTCTTGACGCTGGTACAGCGCTGCAGGAGCTGGCGCAGCACATCGGCGCGCAAACTGTAGGCGCCCTCCGCCAGCTCGCGCGCTTCCTGCAGCGGCTGGCGCACACCCACGTCGCTCAAAAGCTCCAGCAGCGCACGCTCCGGCGCCGACACCTGCGGCGCCCCTCCGCGCTTTTCGAACGGCCCGACGTGCAGCAAGGCGCCGGGCTGCTCATCGAACAGGCGTTTGCGGTGGTATTCGGCCGCGAAGCGTTCGGTGAACCACTCCGGCAAGCGCCCGGCCGCCCAGCCGTAGAGCTGCAGCAACGGCTGTTGCGGCACATACTGGCGCACGCCATACCAGTCCAGTGCTGACTTGCCGCCTACATGCAAGCCCTCGAACCGACGCTGCAACAAGACGAGGCTCGGGTACAGGGCAAGGGTGTCGTTGGGGCGGCAGAAAACGCCGCGCGTCAGGCGCGTGAGCCAGCCCGCACGCACGTAGTGCACCGCGAGATCTGCAGAAATGCCCAGCCCCGCCAGATCCTCCGAGGTCAAGGGCATCCCAGAGGGCAGGCGGGTATAGAGCGCATTTAGTTTACTCGCCGTAGTCGTAGCCATACGGCGATTCAACTACTTTTCTCAAATCCAGTCAACTTAAAATGTTTAATT
Source organism: Pseudomonadota bacterium (assembly GCA_020161775.1). GTDB lineage: Bacteria > Pseudomonadota > Gammaproteobacteria > Burkholderiales > Burkholderiaceae_C > RAM1. The sequence continues at coordinate 50,957 of JAIUOW010000018.1, read as the reverse complement.
GAATCGTAGTTTCATTACGAATTAAACGAATATTCAAAACCGCTAAAGCTGTGGGCCGACCCTTGAATAACATCGGCTAACTAGCCCGCTCATGTTGACACCCAACTCCTCCGGTTACTATTTACTGATCGAGGGGCACGATCCGAAGGAGGAGCACATCCAGTGCTGACAACCAACACAGCAGCAGAACTGTTTCGGCACCTGAGCGCGGAGAAGACAGTGCTCTACCGCAGCATCATGGACGTATTCGCTGCGGCCAAACGGCAATACCGTCTCCAGTTGCGGCCGGACGAGGTTCTTGCTGAAGCCGATTGGTCCGGTTCGCCCCCACGCCTCGAAGAAGTGAGCAGCGCCCTGGTCCAACTGGCGGAGTGGGGTAATCTCGAGTCTCAGCCCGACACCGCACGCGTCTCATCACTGAACGACTTCTACCGTGCCCGCTTTCTCTATCGTCTGTCCCACGCAGGCGAAGCGGTGGAAGCGGGTCTGACGGTCTTTTTCCAGACCTTGTACCGTCGCGCTGAGTTGCAGACCGTCGCCTTGGAAGACATCACCAGCCGCCTTCTGGCGTTGCGGCAGCTGGTTGACGACACAACTTCACCCGATGGCCCTGACGTTGCCAAGATGCATGAGGTGCTGCGCGATCTGGTTCGCGTTTTTGAGGACCTTGCAGAAAACGCACAAGCCTTCATGGCCGGCGTGGCTCGCAGCCTGGAGCTGCAGCAATCGGATGCGAATGCCGTCGTCACCTACAAGCGGCGGCTGATCGACTACCTCGAACGGTTCATGGGTGATCTGGTCCGCCGTTCAGAAGCCATTGCCCAGCTCATTCAATATCTCTCCTCCCGCATCGATCACATCTTTCTGCAGATTGCCGAGCGCGAGGCTACCGACGCGGCGCCGGGTGGTACCCAAGACCAGATGGACGAAAAAATGCGTCGCTGGCAGGGCTGGCGAGAGCGATGGAAAGGACTTCAAGGCTGGTTCCTGTCAACGGGTTCGGAGCCACCTCAGGCGGAACTGCTGCGCGCCCGGGCACGAGCTGCGATCCCCCAGCTGTTGGGTGCCATCGCGGCCATGAACGAGCGGCGCAGCGGGCGCAGCGACCGTTCGTCGGACTTTCGGATGCTGGCCCAGTGGTTTGCAGCCTGTGAAACCGAGAGCGAGGCGCACCGCCTTGCGCGTGCAGCTTTTGCGCTCCAGCCTGCCCGACACTTTTCGCTGAACCCGCAGTCTGAAGACGACATTCCCGCGAGCACCTCCTGGCTGGATGCGCCGCCTTTGCAGATCAGCCCGCGTTTGCGTGAGTACGGGGAAGCAGCGCCCCGCGGCCCACTGGCCCGGGTGCGTGACCGCAGCGAAGAACGGGCGCTGATGGCACAACAGCTCTCGGAAGAATCGGGCCAAGTGGAGGCGGCTCGGCAGCGTCTGGCCACCGGTCAACCGATCAAGCTCTCCGAACTGGGCGATCTGGACACGCACGCATTCAGCTTGTTCCTCAGCCTGCTCGGCGAGGCACTGGCCGAGCAGGCACACCCGGATCAGACGGTGGAACGCCAGACAGGTGACGGACTCCTCCAAATACGGATGGAGCCCCTGGGGGCAGACAGTCGTGCCCGTATCTCCACATCCAGCGGTGTGTTCTCGGGTCGCGATCACCTGCTCACGATCTCCCCGACCCAGGAGTCGATGTGAACACTCGCGTTGCTCCACGACAAGACAGCCAGCGCATTGGGGATCTCCAGAAGGCGCAGCAGCAGGACGAATTCAGCAGAGGCTTGCGTGCACTATTGATGCGCCCCCTGATGGCAGCAGAACACGAGGACTTTTCTACCGTGCGGCGCCAGGCCGAACGGTTGAGAGAGTGGTTTGCCCGGGAAACCGGCTGGCCGTTGCACGTGGACCGCGAGGGAGCGCGGCTGTTCAAGCGCCCCGCCAACCTCAGCGACGACACGAGAGGAATTTCTGCATACGACAAGCGCCGCTATGTGTTGCTCTGCCTGGCCTGCGCAGTGCTTGAGCGCGCCGATCCGCAGATCACCCTTCAACTGCTGGGTGAACGCGTGATGCAGTGGGCATCAGAAGCCACGCTGCAATCGCGAGGCTTTGTTTTCACGCTCCGCACTGTCGCAGATCGACGCGACCTGGTCGCTGTCTGCAGAACCTTGCTTGAGTACGGTGTCCTGCAACGCGTTGCCGGCGAAGAAGAAAGCTTCATTCACGATGGCAATGGCGCCCAGCATGACGCGCTGTATGACGTGCAACGGCGAATGCTGGCAGGCATGCTGGCCGCTGTGCGTGGTCCATCGACCTGGCGCTCCGAGGATGCACCCATTGAGTTCGAGGACCGCCTGCAGTCTCTGGTTATCGAACACCAGGTCGAGAGCGAACAGGGGCGACGTGACGCCTTGCGCCATCACCTTGCTCGACGCCTGCTGGACGATCCCGTGATCTACACCGCCTCGCTTGATCCGGATGCTCAAGCGTATTTCATCAATCAGCGAGGCACCATGGCCAGCCGCCTCTGCGAAGCTGCCGCCCTGACCGCTGAGCAACGCGCCGAAGGGCTGGCGCTGACCGATGAGTCCGGTCAGTTGACCGATGTCTCGATGCCAGCGGAAGGCACTGAAGCGCACGCCACGCTGCTGGTGGCCGAACATCTTGCTCAGCGTCTGCGTCTCGATTCTGGATCGGCAAGAACCACGGACGAAGCGGTTGCAGCTTTCTTGCGTGGCGCCGTCGAGCGGTTTGGCCGCTATTGGCGAAAGTCGGCACGGGAGCCCGGGGCGGAACAGGAACTGGCCGACATCGCGCTGGACAGGCTCGACAAGCTCCAACTGATTCATCGCGAGGAGGGCTGGATTCATCCCCGTCCAGCCATCGCAAGATTTGCGCTCGGCGAAACCCAGGTGCGCCCGCCCACATCCCGCCCCGGCCGCCCGGATACGCTGTTTGACGAATGACCGACGCCCTCTTCACCCCACCACCGCCGCGTCGCCCTGACCTTCCCGAACCTCAGCGGGAGCGCTGGCAGCCGCTGAGGCTGGGTCTGGTCGAACTCTTTCACTACGACAGCGAGGAATTCTGGTTCAGGGATGGCCATCTGCTCCTGCGAGGCAATAACGGAACAGGCAAGTCCAAGGTGCTTTCGCTGACCTTGCCTTTCTTGTTCGATGCCCAATTACGGCCATCACGCATTGAGCCCGATGGCGACAACGGCAAAAAGATGGCCTGGAACCTGCTGATGAGTTCTTACCAGCGACGCATCGGCTACACCTGGATCGAATTTGGTCGCCGGACTGCAGATGGGGTTTCGCACTACCTCACCCTAGGTGCCGGCCTGTCGGCTGCGGTGGGCAAAACGCAGGTAGACAGCTGGTTTTTCATCCTTGAAGGTGGGTCAAGCGGTGCCGATCCCCGCATTGGCCAGGATATCTGGCTCGCCAATGAGCAGAAGATGGTCCTGACCCGGGAGCGCCTGCGCGAAGCGGTTGAAGGACAAGGTCGAGGCAAGATTTTCGAGAACGCCCACAGCTACCGCCGCGCAGTCGATGAACGCTTGTTTCAGATAGGGACCAAGCGCTATGAAGCGCTGATGGACACCTTGATCCAGCTGCGCCAGCCTCAGCTGTCGAAAAAGCCGGACGAAGCAGGGCTGTCGCATGCATTGACCGAGGCGCTGCCGCCCATGCCGATCGAGCTGCTCAGTGACGTGGCAGAAGCCTTGAACCAGCTGGAGGAGGACCGTATCCAGTTGGAAGATATCCGTTCCCTGGAACGGGCCATCAAACACTTCGAACAGCGCTACCGCACGTATACAGGCACGGTGACGCGACGCCAAACGCGAGAACTCAGGCAGGCCCAGACGGGGTTCGACAAGGCAAGTGAAGGCCGCAACAAGGCTCATGCCGACTTGAAGGATGCCCAGGACGCAGAGGACCAGGCCAAAAGAGATCACACGGAGACCAAAGAACTTCTGGCCGCTGCACGGACGCGCCTGGAAACCCTTCAAAGCGATCCGGCCAATCAAGACGCCAACCGCCTGAGTCATGCGGAAACCGATGCAAAGGATCGCAAGAAAGAAGCCGAAGCTGCTCAAGCGCTTCGCGATCAGGCAAAGAAAGTCCTGGACCGCGAGGAAGAGCGCAGCCGCCAATCAAACCAGCGATCCACAGCAGCCAAAAACGAATTCCTGACAGCACGAGCTCACTGCGCCGAAGCGGCAGAAACAGCGGGAACGGGCTGCGCACTGTCGGACAACCTGCTGGTCATCGCCGCGCCGGAAGAACTGCCTCAACTGGCGCCCAAGGAAATCACGCGAGCGGCCACTTTGCTGCGCGATGCCGCCATCAAACGCCGCGAGAACATCCGTCACCTGGAGTCGCGGCAGACGGCGGTGAATGTCAAGCAACAGGCCCTGGTCAATCAGCAGGCCTCGCAACGTGATCGCCAGGCAGAGCTGGAAGAAGCGGCTGAGCGACGGGCCGAGGCCGACCTGAATACCGAAACTGCTGGCAACGAGCTGATCGACGCTTGGCACGCCCATTGTTCCCACCTGATCCACCTTCACCTTGACCAGGTTGCACCACTGGAACAGCTTGTCGACTGGGTTGCACGTCCAGAAGGTGCAAACCCCATTCAAGAGGCTTTGACCGAAGCGTATGGGCAATCAACCCAACGCCGTGCCGCCCAGCACTCGACGTTGGCCGCCCAACAGAACACACTCCAGTCCGAACAGGAAGCGCTCAGCACTGAAAGGGATCGGCTGCTCGCCGGCCACGATGCGGTTCCGACGCCTCCAGCCATGCGGGCAGCCGGGGTCCGCGATGGACGCCCGGGGGCGCCGTTGTGGCGACTGGTGGACTTTCAGCCAGAGCTCGATGCAAAGCAGCGTGCGGGATTAGAGGCCGCACTTGAAGCCTCGGGCTTGCTGGACGCCTGGCTATCGCCCGATGGCTCACTGAGCGACGCCAATGGTGTTCAGTTGCTTGACAGTTCATGGGTACGTCGCCCGCCGGTTTTGGGCCACAACCTTGCGAGCGCGCTGCACCCCGATGTCCCTGACGACGGCGCAGTGACCGCTGAACTGGTTGCGTCCTTGCTGACCACCGTATCGTATGGGTCGGATGATCAAGGTGAGAGCGAGTCGTGGATCAGTGAGCAAGGCGGCTACCGCTTGGGGGCCCTCGCCGGCGCTTGGCGAAAGCCACAAGCCGTCTACATTGGTCACACGGCCCGCGCGAACGCACGACAACGCCGCCTCCACGAGATTGCGGACCGTCTGGGCGAGATCGACATCCTGCTGGAAGAGTTGCAACAAAAATTCCTGCGCCTCACGCAGGATGGAAAAGAGGCGGAACGCGAATGGAAGAACGCGCCCCCCGACCATCTGCTGCGCTCGGCGATTCTTGCCGCGGCCAGTGCGGAGCGGGAAGTGCTCCAGGCCCGCCAGCGTCTTGATGCTGCTGATGCCCAATGCCGAGCCGCTGAGGCGGAACTTCAGTCCGCCCGAGAGGCCTTGGAACGCGACGCCGCCGACCTCCAACTGCCCTCGGTGTTTGCGGATTTGTCGCCCATCAACGAAGCATTGGACCGATTCGCCGACGCTCATCAACAACTTGCCCTGGCAACGCGGGAATGGTGCAGTGCCTGGCTCGATTTCCAGACGCAACAGGAGCGTGAAAAAGAGGCTATGGAGGCCTTGAGCGAACGGGAAACGTCCTTCTTCGCAGCCAGCGAGCGCGCAGCTGAGTCTGCGGCACGATATGAAGTCCTGAAAGGAATGATCGGCGCCAAGGTTGACACGCTGCGTCAACAGCTGCAAGCTGCATCCGCGGAGGTATCGATTGCCAATGGTGCGTGGGAGGCCGCCCAGTCTGCATTGACAGCGGCCAGCGAGAAGCGTGCGGTGGCGGCAAGCCAGGCAGACACCGCTGACGCCGCGCTGGCTGAGCGAGCAGCCACCCGCGCGCACGCCATAGAACGCCTGCAGCGCTTCACCGAGAGCAGCTTGCTGGCGTCCGCTCTTCCGAACTTTCCGGTTCCGGAAGGGAACATCCCCTGGACCATTGACCCGGCTCTGAACCTCGCTCGTCGGGCAGAGCACGCTCTCGCCCACATTGCAGACGATGAGGCGGCATGGAGTCGGATTCAACGACAGATCGCTGAAGACCTGACCGAGTTACAGCGATCACTCAGTGCGCTTGGCCATCAGGCGACCTCGGAACCCAATGACTGGGGGTTCTCTGTTCATGTCATCTACCTGAACAGGCCAGAGCGGCCCGATGCCCTTTCCAATCGGCTGGCCGACGAGATCGCGCAACGCAGCGAGCTGCTCACTGCCAAAGAGCGAGAGGTTCTGGAGAACCACTTGCAGGCAGAAATCGCGGCCGAAATTCAACGCCTGATGCGCGCGGCCGACAAGCAGGTGGATGCCATCAACGAAGAGCTCCGCAAACGCCCCACGTCCACGGGGGTGCGCTACCGTTTGCAGTGGCTCCCTCTGACACCGGAACAGGGCGCTCCCACCGGTCTTGAAGTCGCCCGCGAACGCTTGCTCAACCGAAGTGCCGACATGTGGTCGGCAGAAGACCGCAGCGTGGTGGGTGCCATGCTTCAGCAGCAGATCGCCGCGGAGCGCGCACAAGTAGACGCCGGCACCACAGGTTCAAGCCTGGTTGAGCAGTTGGCAAAAGCTCTGGACTATCGCCGCTGGCATCGGTTCAGCGTGCAAAGGCATCAGGATGGTCAGTGGCGCAAGCTCTCTGGTCCTGCCTCCAGCGGGGAACGCGCACTCGGTCTGACTGTTCCCTTGTTTGCGGCCATTTCAAGCTTCTACGGACGAGGAGGCAGCCCACTTGCGCCTCGCCTGATGTTGCTCGATGAGGCGTTTGCAGGCATCGACGATGCAGCCCGTGCACATTGCATGGGACTGATACGCGAGTTCGATCTGGACTTCGTGATCACCAGTGAGCGCGAATGGGCGTGCTACGCAGAGCTTCCAGGCGTATCGATCTGCCAACTCCAACGCCGCGAAGGCATAGACGCGGTCTTCGTCTCTCGTTGGGCCTGGGATGGTCGAACCAAGCGACGGGAAGACGATCCGGACCGCCGTTTTCCCACTCAGTGATCCACATGGCTGACGACCCCAGCATTGATTCAAGGCTGATCCGAAGGCTCGGGGGCTCGGAGCTTGCTGAATTGCGACAGCGGATGAGGCGGCATTTCGAGCGCCATGGACGCGATCCAGAAAAATCAGGCTTCCACCTGACCAAGCTGAGCGCCGTTGAATACGAGGCGTTGGCCCTGCTCATCGGTCTACCTCCTCGAGCCACCCGATCTGTCCGAATCGAGATTGCCCGGTTCGACGCCGCCTTGCAGGAGGCGGGCATAGCCAACTCGCTCCAAGAAGCCTTGGAATCGCTGGATGGCCCCATCATCAACCGAACAGAGGCCAAGGCCGAGCTGCAGTCACGCTGGTCCAGCGTCACCGACGGTCAAGGGCTTCACCCCTCACTGTGCGCGTGGTTGCAGGGATCGTCAGCCGTCGGCCTGCTCAAGCGGGTGTCCAAACAAGCGCCTCAGGCCGCTCACCAATTGCTGCAGCAAGCGCACGCCGTCATGCAACGCCTGCCAGCCCTGGGTATGACACGCGCCCAACTGGCCGCCGATGTGCTCGGCAATGCACATGCCCTCGACAATGGGCAAGCCGTAGCTACGGTTGTGCTGGCAGCGTTGCAACATGGCTCCAGTACCGATGAGCAGGAGCAACCCCCTAATGAAGAACCAATGGAGGTGGCAGAGGGCGTTCGCCGGCCCGCCGAGCGGGTGCGAGATATCTGGGCCCGATCGGGCGTGCTCGTCAACGAGTTGGCCCGCCCTGCCCTGTTTCTGAATCTGCCAGTCCGCGCTCCGGCAAACGCGCCAGCCGCACCAGGTGAGCCAGGTTACCTTTCCCTGCGCCGCCTCTTGAGAACACCGCCTGACTGGGACGTTGCGGATCAGATCATCTATGTCTGCGAGAACCCCAACATCGTCTCGATTGCTGCGGACCGCTTGGGTGCTGTATGTGCCCCACTGGTATGCACCGACGGCATGCCTGCGGCCGCACAGCGTGTGCTGTTGAAGCAGCTGTCAGACGCTGGGGCCCAGCTGCTGTATCACGGCGACTTTGATTGGGCTGGTATTCATATCGCCAACAACGTCATGAGGCTCTGCAGATGCACACCTTGGCGCTTTGGGAGCGAACACTACTTGCAGGCACTCGAGACAGCGCCCCCCAAGGATAGAGATCTTGAGGGAGCAGCGGTTGCAGCGTCTTGGGACCAGGTATTGACCGAGGCCATGCAGTTACATGAAATAGCCATCCCCGAGGAGGCTGTGGTTTACCTTTTGGTCAAGGACTTACAGCGATCATTGCCGCTGCCACGCGCTTGACCCCGACACGACCCGGAAACGATTTGCACACGGTTTCCAACGAACAGGCACTTGCGTGCCCCACTGAACACACTCATTGAAAGGCGCTGATCAGGGTTTCAATGCATCCTTGAGCCAGTTCGTCACCAGGTCGGTGTACATGCCCGACGCGCCCAGCTGGCGGCTGATGTCGGCATGGTTCAGGTCACGGCCCCAGATGGTGATGTAGTGGCCGAAGTGCGCCGCCTTTTTCTCGTAGTGCAGGGCTTTGCCGCAAGGGTCGTCGCCGCGCAGCTTGCTGCACACCATCAGCAGCGCCGGCGCGCCCGGCGCTGATACCTGATGGTAGGGCGACACCGCCTGCCAGTACGCCGGGTCCTGGCCAAACGCCCTGTCGTACAGGCGCGCATGGGGCGCGCGCATGAGCTGCTCCACATCCATGGCCGCGCTGTCCAGGCTCACCGTCACGCGCCAACGCTGGGCGCCGGCCTTGGCCGCCATGTCGGGCGAAGCGTGCAACAGCATCGCCAGATGGGCGCCGGCCGAATGGCCCATGAGCACCAGCCGTTTCGGGTCCGCGCCCCACTGTGGCGCCTGCTTTTGCACCAGTGCCAGCGCGCGCGCCACGTCGCCCGCCTGTTCCAGCGGCCTGGCCGCCGGCAGCAACCGGTAGTTGGTAGACACCAGCACATAGCCCTGGCCATCCACCCAATGGCGCACCTTGTTCTTCACCACATCAGGCGATGCCTTGTCGCCAAAAGCCCAAGCGCCACCGTGCACCAGCAGGATCACCGGGCCCGCCGGCCTGGCGGGCAGGTACACGTCAAACCGCTGGCGCGCGTCGCCGCCGTAGGGCACATCGCGCAGCACGCGGGCGCCCTGCGCAAAAGTGCTGAAGGAAGATGCCGCCAGCAGCAGCGTGACGAAAAAAAGCCGGATGCTACGGTTTTGATAGCGCATGGCCGCGATTTTATTCGCGGCCGTCATTCATGCATGGCCGGCGCCCGCGCCAGCGCGGCGGCCTCGCGCGCCAGCGTGGTGATGCGGGCCCAGTCGCCCTGGGCCACGGCATCGGCCGGCGTCAGCCACGAGCCGCCCACGCAGGCCACGTTGGACAGTGCCAGGAAATCCGCCGCATTGGCCGGGCTGATGCCGCCCGTGGGGCAAAAGCGCACATCGCCAAACGGCCCCTGCCAGGCCTTGAGCATGGCCAGGCCACCGGCCTGCATGGCCGGAAAGAACTTGAGCTCGGTGTAGCCGTCTTCCTGCGCGGCCATGATCTCGCTGCCGGTGGCCACGCCGGGCAACAGCGGCAGGCCCAACTCGTGGCAGGCGCGGCCCACCGCATGGGTGTAGCCAGGGCTTACGGCAAAGCGCGCGCCCGCCAGCGTGGCCGCCTGTGCGTCGGCTGCGCTGCGCACCGTGCCGGCACCCACCACGGCGTCCGGCACGTCGCGCGCGATGGCTTCAATGCAGGCCAACGCCACCGGCGTGCGCAGCGTCACTTCGAGCATGCGGATGCCGCCGGCCACCAGCGCGCGCGCCAGGGGCACGGCATGGGCTACATCGCCCAGCACGATCACCGGGATCACCGGCGCGTCCTGCATGACTTGCAGGGCAGTCAGATTCACAGCCATGCACAGGCTCCTTGTTCCGCCACAGAGGCGTTTCGGCGAAAGCCCGCGAACAGCTCGCGGCCCATGCCGGTGTGGTTGGCCGCGCGCAACGCCTCGGGCATGGGCGCAGGCTCGCGCTGCGCCCATTCGTCCGCGGGCACCAGCGCCTGCAGCGTGCCGGCCACGGCATCCAGGCGGATGATGTCGCCGTCATGCACGCAAGCCAGCGGGCCACCCGCCGCGGCTTCGGGCGACACATGGATGGCCGCGGGCACCCTGCCCGACGCGCCGCTCATGCGCCCGTCGGTCACCAGCGCCACCTTGAAACCACGCCCCTGCAGCACGGCCAGCGGCGGCGTGAGCTTGTGCAGCTCGGGCATGCCATTGGCCTGCGGGCCCTGCCAGCGCACCACGCACACCACGTCACGGTCCAGCTCGCCGGCCTTGAAGGCCCCATGCAGTGCGTCCTGTGAATCAAACACCCGCGCGGGCGCCTCGATCACATGGCGGTCATCGGGCACGGCCGACACCTTGATCACGCTGCGGCCCAGGTTGCCGTCCAGCAGCTTCAGCCCGCCGGTGGCGCTGAACGGCGCGGACGCAGGCCGCACGATGGATTCGTCGCGCGACACACCGCTGTCGCGCCAGACCAGCGCGGCGCCGTCCATGGCAGGCTCGCGCGTGTAGTCGCGCAGGCCGCCTGCGCTCACGGTCAGCACATCGGGGTGCAGCAGGTCGGCGTCCAGCAGTTCGCGCAGCACATACCCGGTGCCACCCGCGGCCTGGAACTGGTTCACGTCGGCCGAACCGTTGGGGTACACGCGCGCCAGCAGCGGCACGGCCGCCGACAGTTGGGCGAAGTCGTCCCAGTCAATCAGGATGCCGGCGCTGCGCGCCACGGCCACCCAGTGGATCAGGTGGTTGGTGGATCCGCCCGTGGCCAGCAGCGCGACCATGGCGTTGACGATGGCGCGTTCATCCACCACACGGCCGATGGGAGCGAAGCGGTGCGCTTGGGTAATTGCCAGCAGGGTACGCACTGATTCACGCGTGAGCTCATCACGCAACGCACCACCGGGGTTGACGAACGCCGTGCCCGGCACATGCAGGCCCATGGCCTCCAGCAGCATCTGATTGCTGTTGGCCGTGCCGTAGAACGTGCAGGTGCCCGGTGCGTGGTAGGCGGCCTGCTCTGCGGCCATCAGCGCGTCGCGGCCCACCAGGCCCTGGGCCGCCTGTTCGCGCACCTTGGCCTTGTCGCTGTTGGACAGGCCGCTGGGCATGGGGCCTGCAGGCACGAACACCGTGGGCAGATGGCCAAAATGCAGCGCACCGATCAACAGGCCGGGCACGATCTTGTCGCACACGCCGAGCATCAGCGCACCATCAAACATGTCATGGCTGAGCGACACCGCCGTGGCCATGGCGATCACGTCGCGGCTGAACAGGCTGAGCTCCATGCCCGGCGTGCCTTGCGTGACGCCGTCGCACATGGCGGGCACGCCGCCGGCCACCTGGGCCGTGGCGCCTTGCTTGCGCGCCTCGTCCTTCACCAGGTCGGGAAAGCGCGCCAGCGGCACATGGGCCGACAGCATGTCGTTGTAGGCGTTGACGATGGCAATGTTGGGCGCGCGCTGCGCCACCACCTTGAACCGGTCGTCCGCCGGGATGCCGGCAAAGGCATGCGCCACATTGGCGCAGCCCAGGCGCTCGGCGCCGCGGTCGCGCCCCGCGGCCTGGTCCAGCTGGTGCAGATAGGTGCTGCGCGTGGGCACGCTGCGTTCGCGGATGCGGTCCGTGACCGCGTCGATCACCGGGTGGAGTTTCATGGAGAGTCGGTAACAAAATTACGTTCGCCATGGTACCCCTTCACACCCCTGCCGTGGGCCATTGCAGTTACAGACGGGTTACCAACCAGGCAGATGCGGGCCAGGTGCGGTGAAGGGATGGGGGCGCGGCGCTAAAGTGGCGGCTGATGACATTTCCCGCCAAACCCCTGCGTGACCCGGCCCCCCTGCTCGCCCAGACGATGCGCGAATGGGGCGGCCATTCAGACCTGTGGCTGTTTGGCTATGCGTCGCTGATCTGGAAGCCCGATTTTGAGTACGCCGAGCGGCGCCCGGCCCGCGTGCACGGCTGGCACCGCGCCCTGAAGATGTGGAGCCGCATCAACCGCGGCACGCCCGAATGCCCGGGGCTGGTGTTTGGCATGCTGTCGGGCGGCACCTGCCAGGGCATGGTGTTCCGCATTGCGCAGGCCGAGGCGCCCGCCGTGATGGACAGGGTCTGGGCCCGCGAGATGGTCACCGCCGTGTATGACCCGCGCTGGCTCACCTGCCACACACCCCAGGGCCCGGTGAAGGCGCTGGCCTTCACCCTGTCGCGCAAAAGCCCCAGCCACACCGGCGAGCTGACCGAGGCGCAGTACCGCCAGATTTTTGCGGATGCCTGCGGGCGATATGGCACCACACTGGACTATGCGCAGGCCACACTGGATGAGCTGAAGCGGCACAACATCCGTGACAAGGCGCTGGAGCGCTTGCTGCAGATGGGGCGCGGTTAATCAGCGGCCGGCAGCCGGCTGCGCATGGCGCGCCGACCCTCACCTAGTAAATCTGACAGTATTGACGCGCCACCTTGCCCGCCTACGATAGGAATCCGCTGGCGCCGCAACCGCGGTCTGGCGGATCACCATCAGGGAGAGTCTGCGCACATGAGAAATCGTCACGAACTGGGTCTTCTGGTTGCCCACGCGTTCCATCAAGAGACAGGCCAGCCGGTGGCGGTCATGGGCAAATTCGAGGCGAATGCGCCGGTTTTCATGGCATTTGCGACGGGCCGCTTGCACCCCGCAACGAATACCCGCACGCCCGTGGTCAACCTGTACCAGAGCGCGGCAGAAGAAGGCATCAGCTCAAGCAACCGCGACGTCTACTGCTCCTACATTCCGACCACCGCGTGCCTGGGGATCCTTCGAATGAGCAACGCGAGGGCGATCTTCTACATCGACAACGGCGTGATGCGGCGCATCGCGCTGGGAAATGTTCAGGTACCCACACTGGCCAATGCCGCCAACATCCCGGCCGACCTCATGGCACGGACATTGGTGAGCGGCCATGGGCTGGCCGGCAACTGGTTTGGGCTGGCACCCGCCCAGGCCCGTCAGTTCGCGCGGACCTGGCTCAACCTTGCACAAACGCCGGTCAATACAACATGGGACACCTACAAGGCCCTGTTCAGCATCATGATGATGCGGGGGCCACTTCGCGGCGTGCAGCATGAGCAGACATTCGTGCTGCGGGGCCCGGCAACCCACAGCCGCGCCGTTCGCGTGGCTTACCGCTCCGCGCTTTTCATGTCGCTCACCAGGGTGCTGGCAAGCGTGACCTGGACAGGCGCCCAAACCGGGGCCCCCGGTGCGCTCAATCTGCGCACAGCCACGGGAATAACCACCATGTCCGCCGGCAAAAACATCGCCGCCGTGCTGGTGCACGGCACCCGCATCATCGGCTGGGGCGTCAACACCAACGATGCCAACGGGACCCGGCATGCCGAAACCAACGCCATCCAGTCGTACCAGCAAGGCATCGGAACGGCACTGCCCGCGGGGGTTGAACTGTTCACCACGCTGCAGCCCTGTTTCATGTGCGCCGGCATGTACGCACACGCAGGCGGGGCGGCCTGCCAGTACGACCAGACGGACCCCGGAATGGTCGTGGGCACCGCCTTGGCCGCGACCGAGCAGGCGTACGTCGACAGCTACTCATCCGCCGGAAGCTTTGGCCAGGTCCTGACCGCGCAGAACGTGGTGACCGGGGGCCGTGCGCCGGATTTCCTGCGCACGATCGACGCTGCGCGGCACTACGCCAATGCACTTCAACGGTTTACGGTGATGGGCATGAGTGCCCGCAGCCCGGACGAACGTCTGCTATGGCAGGAGTGCCTCGCGTTCCTGAAACAAGGCCCTCTCGCGCCCATCATGAACAGGCCAGACCTGTTCATGATCGACTGAACCGGCATACTTTTCAGGCTTGACGCGCAATCAAAACGGTTGCGGCTCGCTCCAGATCGCCCACGGTATCCACGTCGGTCACCACACCTTCGTCATCCACCGCCAGCAAGGTCGCCCCGCGCATCTTCACCACCGGCGCCGCGCCCTGCTCACCGCCCAGCGCCATCAGCTGCGCGCCGCATGGCGCCGCAAACCCGACCGGGTGCCCGCGCCGGCCCTGGTACACCGGGGTAACCACCGCATGGTGCTGCAACGCGCGGGCGACTGCCTGCAGTGTCTGCGGCCGCACCAGCGGCAAATCCCCCGGCAGCACCAGCCAGCCCGCCGCGTGCGCGGTGGCCCGCACGCCGGCCGCGATGCTGTCACCCATGCCGGGGCGCGACGGGGCGGCGTGCACCACATGGTGCGGCAGGCCGCTGGCGGCCACGGCGTCCAGCACGTGCTGCAAAACCGGCTTGCCGGCCAGCAGGGCCTGCAGCTTGTGGGTGGTGCCGCCGGAGGCGGCAAAGCGCTCGCCGCGGCCCGCGGCCAGCACCAGCACCACAGGGAGCACGGCAGGGAGTTGATGAGGGTCAGACACGTTGCACGGTGGGCTTGCCTATACTCGTCCAGTATGTCAGACACACCCTCTTCCATTGCCGACCTGCGCAAAAGCTATGAGCGCGCCGAACTCAGCGAGGACGCGTCCCACGCCGACCCGCTGAAGCAGTTTGCCCAGTGGCTGCAGGAGGCGATTGCCGGGCAGGTGCCCGAGCCCAACGCCATGACGCTGGCCACCGTGGGCAGCAACCTGCGCCCCAGCACGCGCGTGGTGCTGATCAAGGGGTATGACGAGCGCGGCATCGTCTGGTACACCAACTACGACAGCCGCAAGGGCCAGGAGCTGGCGGGCAACCCGTTTGCCGCGCTGCAATTCCACTGGGTGGAGCTGGAGCGCACGGTGCGCATTGAAGGCCGCGTGGAAAAAGTCAGTGGCGAGGAAAGCGACGCCTACTTCCACAGCCGCCCGCTGGATTCGCGCATCGGCGCCTGGGCCAGCCCGCAAAGCCAGGTGATCCCCAGCCGCACGGTGCTGGTCACCAATGCCGCCAGATACGGCGCGCAGTTCATGCTGAATCCGCCGCGCCCGCCGCACTGGGGCGGCTACCGGCTGGTGCCCGACACCTGGCAGTTCTGGCAGGGCCGCAAAAGCCGCCTGCATGACCGGCTGCGCTACACGCTGCAAGAAAGCGGCGGCTGGCTGCGCGAGCGGCTGGCGCCCTGAGCCTTCGCCCACCCGGCGCGACGGCCCATTGCGTTCAACCGGCGGCGGCCTGCAGGCGCCGCCAGGCCTGTGGGCTGTGGCCTGTCCAGCGCTTGAACGCGCGAAAGAAAGAGCTCGACGTGGAAAACCCCAGCAGGAAACCCACCTCCTCGGCCGTGGCGTTGCCCAACCCGATGTAGCGCCCGGCCGCCACCCGGCGGCGTTCGTCCAGCAGGTCCGTAAAACGCAGTTGCTCCTGCGCCAGCTGGCGCTGCAAGGTGCGCGCGCTGCGGTGCATGCGCTGCGCCACGGCCTGCAACGTGGGCTCGTCGCCCTGCAGCATGCGGTCAATCACCAGGCCCACGTGCTGCTGCAGGCGCGGTGTCTCCAGCCGCGTCAGCGCGGCCTCCACGCCACTGGCCATCAGCGCTTCAACCTGCGCGTTGTGGCTGACCAGTGGCAGATCAAAGTCGGCCCGCGAAAACACCAGCGCGTTTTCCGGGCCGCCAAACTGCACGGCGCAGCCAAAGGTGTCGCTGTAGCGTTGCTGCCATGCGGGTGCACGCTGGCACAGCGTCAGGCGCAGCGGCTGGATGGGGCAGCCCGTGAAGCGCCGGCCAAAGGCCAGCAGTGACGCCAGCTCCATGTCAATTTTGGCCTGCGCGTACGGACGCGGCGGCCCCACGGGCATGAGCACGGCGGCGGCCTCCTGGCCGGTCAGCTGCACGCGGTAGGTGTCGCCCCAGATCAATTGCCAGTAGCGCGCCTTGCGCTGCACCGCGACGCCAAAGGTCGGGCTGCTCATGGCGGCAATGCCCACCACGCCAAAGCGCTCGGGCCGCAACAGGCTGCCGGCCTTGAGCCCGATGGCCGGGTCCGCCACGGCGTCCCACGCGGCACAAAAGAAGCGGTCGGCCTCCAGTGCCGTCAGGCCCGACGCCAGCGCATCGGGCGCCAGCCCCAGCCGGGCCGCCAGCACCAGTGGATCGACCCCGCCGGCCTGCAGCGCGTCCAGCAGGTTGCGCGGCAGCGGGGCCACGCGGGGTTCAGGCAGGTCGCGGCGGATTGTCACGTTGGGCGATCAGGTTGGCGTGTTGGGAAAGGCAGTGCCGCAAGCGGCTACCTATGCTAACCAGCTTCACAACACAGCTTCCAGGAGCGTTCATGAACATGCCCCCCACGTCCCGCCCCGCTGCGGCATTGCGCCCGTCGCAACGCGTCACGCAGATCAGCCTGTTTCTGGTGGCATTCATTGCCATCGCTGGCGGCACGCTGCAGATGGTGCTGGGCCAGCCTGACACCACCCCCCGGCTGGACAACGTCCACCGCTTCATGGCGGGGGTGTACCTGTCCACCGGCTTCATCAATGCGTGGGCCGCGCTGACCATCCGCAAGCAGACGACGCTGGTGTACCTGCTGGCAATGGGCGTGTTTCTGGCGGGCCTGGGGCGCCTGCTGTCCATCAGCCAGGTGGGCCTGCCGCAGCCGGCCGCCGCGTGGCTGGGCTACCTGATCCCGGAGCTGCTGCTGCCTGTGGTGATTGCGGTGTCGCACCGCATGGGCAGCGCACATCGCATGGGCTGACGCAGCTCAACCCAGCAGCAGCATCACCAGCGACACGGACACCAGCCCCAGCCCGGTGGACAAGGCCACGCTGGCGGTGACCACCTGTTGCGCCACCTGGTAGCGCTGCGAGAACAGGAACACATTGGCGCCGATGGGCAGCGACGCCGCAATCACCATCACGGCCAGCGGCACGCCGCGCAGGCCCAGCACCCAGCCAGCGGCGGCCATCAGCGCCGGGTGCGCGACGTTCTTGGCCAGCGCCACCATGAAGGCACCGCGCAGCTGCGCACCGGCGGGGTTGGCCGCCATCGTGACGCCCACCATCACCAGCGCCAGCGGCCCGAACGAGTTGCCCAGCAATTGCAGGGGGCGGTCGATCACGTCGGGTATCTGCAGCCCCGTCTGCGCAAACAGCAGCCCCGCGATGATGGGCAGCGGCACCGGGTGAATCACGGCATTGCGCACCGCGCCCAGCACGGTGGCCGCCATGGCGGCGCGTGTCACGGGCTGGCCCTGTACCGCCTGTTCGCGCGCCACGGCAAACTCCAGCACGATGGTGGCCACCGTCAGCAGCACCAATGCGTGCAGCGAGATGAGCGTGAACAGGATGAACAGGCCGGCTTCGCCATAGGCCAGGCCCACCAGCGGCACGCCGATCATCACCGTGTTGCTGAAGGTGGCCGCCAGCGCCAGCACGGCCGAACGCCGGCTGAAGCCCAGCGCGGCGATCACGCCGAAGTACACCACCAGCGCCACGCCAAAGTAAATCGTCAGCGCCTTGAAGTCCACTTGCGGGTTCTGCTGCGTTGCCATCGTGCGAAACAGCAGCGCGGGCGCCAGCACCATGAACACCAGGCTGGACAGGTCCTTGACCGACCCCGAGCCAATCCACTGCCGCTTGCCGGCCAGAAAGCCGACCGCGATCAGCAGCACGACAGGGATGAGGGCGGAGGCGACGGGGTGGTTCACTGGTTGCGTCGGGTGAGGATCACGATTAATATAACTGTCGTTATAACAGAAGGAAGCACCCATGCACATGCTCAAACTGACCCAGATCGGCAACTCTGTTGGTGTCATTTTGCCCAAGGAGGCGCTGAGCCGCTTGCGATTGGAGAAGGGGCAATCTGTGTTTTTGACTGAGACGCCAGAGGGCTACGCCATGACGCCGTACGATCCTTCCCTGGACGAGCAGATTCAGGCGGGCCGCGAATTCATGCGCGAGTTTCGTGACACATTTCACCAGTTGGCCAAATGAGCTGGCGCTGGGTCGGCAGGAATGCTCTGCTGTTGCTTCATGGAGAAAGTCTGGCGGAGCATGGCGGCGGAGAAGGCCTTCGCGACGAAGGCCTGCTGGACTCGGCTTTGGCTCGTCCGCTCAATCAGCTAGCCTATGGCGAGCCTGATTTCGCGGACTTGGCGGCAAGCTATGGCGTTGGGCTCGCAAAAAATCACCCCTTCGTTGATGGCAACAAACGTGCGGCGTTCCTGGCCGTCGGCTTGTTTCTCCATTTGAATGGTTATCGCCTTCGCGCAGACCAGGCAGATGCCACGTTGACCATGCTTGCAGTCGCCGCGGGCGACATACCTGAAAACGAGTTCGCCACCTGGATCCGCGCCCACGCGATCCCCCGATAGGAGATTCCATGCAAGCTGTATCCATCCACGTCGTGGACGTTGCCAACGGGCTGGTGGCCCGTGGCATGAAGGTTGAGGTGTATTGCCTGGAAGGCGGCACGGCGCGCCACGTGGTCACCGGCACCGTGGGCGCCAACGGCGTGGTGGACGGCTTCCAAGGCCGCGAAACACTGTTTGACGTGGGCACCTACGAGCTGCGACTGCATGTGGGGGACTACTACCGCGCCTTTGGCACCGCCTTGCCCCAGCCGGCGTTCATGGATGTGCAGGTGTTCCGCTTCGGGCTGGCCGACCTCTCCCAGCATTACCACCTGCCCGTCAAGCTCACGCCCTGGGGGCTGTCCTGCTTTCGCGGGGCCTAGAAGGTCGCTTGCACGCCCAGCTTGACGCTGCGCCCGGCAAAGGGTGATTTGCCAGGCGCGGTTTGCGTGAGGATGGACGTGGCGCTGTAGGCCAGCTTGTTGCCTGCATTGTCCAGCCGGGCGTACCACAGCAGGTGGGTTGGGCCCGCCTTCATGCGCCAGGTCAGTGCCGCCTTCCACAACGTGTAGGCATCTGTCACCCGCTCACCCAGCGGCACACGGTCCTGGCGCGCCGAATGGTCAAAGCCCAGCTGGGCACCCCATGCGCCCTGCGCCCACACCAGCGTTGCACCAACGCGCAGCGGCGCGATGCGCGCCAGCGGCTGGCCCGTGTCCTGGTTGGAGGCCTGAACCCTGTCGCCACGCAGCTCCAGGTCCAGCGTCTGTGCCCCGGCCAGCAGGCGCACGGTGCCGCTGGCCTCCAGCCCGGCGAAGCGTGCGCGCACCTGCCGGTAAGCAAACCCCGGCAGGTCGTCCGTGGTGCTGCCGGTGGACTCCAGCGCGATGTAGTTCGCAAACCGGTTGGCGAAAGCATTGACCTTGAAACTGTTGGCGCCGCTCTTCCATTGCAACCCCACGTCGGCATTGATGGATCGCTCCACGCCGAGCGCCGCATTGCCCACCTCATACGCCGCCGTCGCCACGTGCGGGCCGTCGGCGAACAGCTCGTAGTCCCTGGGGGCACGCTGGGTGCGCGCCAGGTTGGAGGTGAGTTGCCAGCCCGGCCCCATATTCCACAACACCCCCAGCGCATAGCTGGTGGGGCTGAAGCGGCGGCTGGCAGGCACAAAGCGCGCCAGATCCGGGTTGCCAAACGATTCCACCGTGACCGACTCCCGTCGCGCGCCAAAGCTCAAGCGGCCCCAGCCAGTGCCCAGTTCTTCATGCACAAACACCGCGCTCTGGCGCGTGCGGCTGAATGGGGCAAAAGCCTCGTCCCCGACGGCGGAAAAGCGCGTGGCCTCCGCCTGCACGCCGATCACCCCATCCAGCGCCCCCAGCCGCGCGTGGCGCGCCTCCAGGCGAAAGTCGTTGCCCTTGTTGCTGAACACCGTGCCGGGCGCGCCAGCGTCAAATTCGGTATGGCGGTAGTCGGTGTGGCTGGCCTGCGCCTTGATGTGCTGCAGCCACTGCGCCGGGCTTCTCCATTCCCCTTGCACGGCGTGACGCGTGGACTGCATGCCGATGGTCACCTCGTCCTCAGCCACTGCACCGTAGTCATTGCGGTAGGTGCTGACCGACGCGCCCAGGTAGCCTTGGTCAAAAAACACCGAGCCACCCACGGCGCCGCCACGTACATCGCTGGCTGAATTGCAGATGCGCCGCGCCAGGGCCGTGGCGCCAGCCTGGGTGCAGCCCAGTGTGGCCGGCACGCGCACATCGGCCGCGCTGCGATCAAACACGTCGGCATGCAGCCCCACGCGGCCGTTGCCAGCCTCCAGCATGAAGCCCGAGCCCCGGCCCTTGTTGGCGCTGGACATTGAAATGTCAGCGCGGCCGGCAACGCCGTCTGTCGGCTCGCGCGGAATGCGGTTGTCGATGACGTTCACCACGCCACCCACGGCGCTGCCGCCGTACAGCAGCGCGCCGGGCCCACGCAGCACCTCAATGCGCTCGATGCTGACCGGCTCCACCGGCACCGCGTGGTCGTAGCTCAGGCCCGATGCGTCAATGCTGGCGCCTCCATTGCCCAGGATGCGGATGCGGTTCCCATCCAGCCCGCGGATGACCGGGCGGTTCGCGTTGGGGCCGAACCAGGTGGCGCTGACGCCGGGCGTGCCGTCCAGCGTTTCGCCCAGCGTCGTGCCACGGCGCAACAGCAAGGCCGCGCCCGACAGGCTGGCGGCGGGCGTGATCAGGTCAGTGGCACCCAGCGGATTGCCTGTGACGGTGATCTCGCGCAAGCTGGAAGGGGATGAAGGCGTCTGCGCCACGGCATGGCCGAGCGTCAGCACGGCAGCGCACATCGCGCTGCAGCGGAAAATTTTCTGCATGTTGGGTTCGTTGAAAAAAAGAAGAGCACCTGCCGGGCAATGCGCGGCAGGATCGGCAGTCACGGGAAGCTCAACGAACTGGAGGGGGTGCGCGCGCCTGAAACAGCGCGGCATGGCGGGCGAGCGCCTCGCCCTGGAAATACGCCAGCAGCGTGGCCGGCAGCAGCAGCGGCAAGGCCAGCGCCGGCGGGCAGGCCAGCGTGTCGCTGTGGGCCAGCTGGTCGTACAGGCGGCAGTCAGCGTCGCCCGCATGGCCCTGGAACAGGGTTTCGATCAGGCCGTGTTGGGCGTGGTCGGAAGCGTGGCCGTGGCCGGCGTGCGCTACGGCGGTATGAGCGCGAGGGTGCGCAAAGGGTTGCGTGAAAGGGTGCGCCACGCGGTGCACCAGGCCCAGCGTCTGCGCCGCCAGCAGCGCCAACACCAGGGGCCACAGCAACACGCGGCGCATTTGCACAGGCAGGCCGGCTTACTTCACGCCCACCGCGTCGGTCACGCGGTAGTACAGGCCATACGGGTCGTCGCTGAGCACGGCAAAGCGGCCCTCCACCGTCACTGGCTCCATGGTGTAGGCCACGGGCGTGCGGGTGCGCACTTCGACCATGCTTTCAGGCCCGCCGGGCGTGCAGAACGAGCAGGTCAGCGGCACCGAGCTGAGCAGGAAGTGGCGCTGCTTCTCGCCGGGCTCCAGCGGCATCATGAAGCCCTGGATGCGCTGCGTCTTCTGGTTCAGCGCCATCTGCTGGGGCTCGAACACCGGCAGGATGCGGTTCTTTTCGGTCTTGGTCTTGACGGCCGTCAGCACAGACCAGGGCACCACGTCGGTACGCTGGGGTAACGGCGCAAACGGGCTGTTGGCGCCGTGCACCCCGGCGCCGCTGCCCTGGGGCACGACACCGGGCATCGGCGAACTGAGCTGCGCCTGCGCCGACAGGGCGGCAGCGGCGATCAGCAACGGGGCAATGAATTTCATGGCGGGCTCCAGGCGGCGGCGGGCAACGGCTCAATGCTCGTGCTTCATGCCGCAGTATTTGCCAATGGCCAGACCCTTGCAAGCCGCCTGGAGTTCCTTCTGGCAGGCGTCGGGCTTCTTGCCCGATTCCAGGCATTTGGCCGCGGCCTCATGGGCGGCGGCCATGGCGCGGTGGCGCTGAATGTCCTGTTTGGCTTCCTTGTCACTGTGGGCCTGGGCTTGCGCCAGGCCGGCGGCCAGAGCCAGGGCGGCGGCGATACAGAGTTTTTTCATGTGCGTTACCTTGTGTTCAACAGTTGGGCCACATCCATGCGGCGGGCATGCAGGGCGGGGATCAGCGCCGCGGCCATCGCCACCCCGGCAGCAGCCAGCGGCACCCAGGCAACGGCTGGCACCCACAGCCACCCGCTCAGGGGCAGCGAGCGTTCGGCCTGCAGCAGCCAGCCTACCAAACCTGTCAAGAGGTGCCCCAGCGCCAGCCCCAGCACACTGGCCAGCAGGGCCAGCCACAGCGCCTCGCACACCAGCAGCGCGGCCACGCGGGCTGGCGACGCGCCCAGCATGCGCAGCAAGGCCAGGTCGGCCCGGCGCTCGCGCACGGCGCCCCACAGCGCAATGAAAACGCTCAGCGCCGCCGCCAGCAGCAGCACGGCGCCAAAACCACGCAGCACATCGGTGCCCACGCCCACCATGCGCAGCAGGCGCGTGACCTCCACCGCCGGGGCGGCGGCCTGCATGTCCGTCGTTGTGTTCACAAACCGCGGGAACGTCACCGCCGCCAGCGGCGACTTGTAGCGGATCAGCGCCAGCGTGATTTCGCGCTCGGCCTGCAGTGCCTTGCGGTCTTCCTCGTCCACCGCCGTAGCTTTCTCGTGCACCTGCCAGACGGATTCGCTGGCCGTGAGGATCAGCCGGTCCAGCACGCAGCCACAGGGCGCCAGCACACCAGCCACGGTGTAAGGCGTGTCGCCATGCGCATGACCGCCGCCGCCCAGACCGTGGGAGCCAACGAACTGCACGCCCGGCACCAGCCCGGCCGCCCTGGCGGCCTGCGCCCCGGCCACGGCCTGCATCGGGGCAGCCCACAGCGCGCCCTGCGCCAGCTGCGCGCCGTAGTGCGTGATGTAGTCCGGCGTGGTGCCCACGATGCGAAAGCCACGGTAGCTGTCGCCCAGGCTCAGGGGAATGAGCTGCGCCACCTGCGGGTTGGCCTGCAGCGCCTGCGCGTCGGCCAGCGCGATGTTGCCCGGCGGCACGTCGATGTGGAAGACGCCGGCCAGGATCAGCTGCAGGGGGCTGCCCTTGGCCCCCACCACGGCGTCAATGCCGGCCAGGTCGCGCTCAAAGGCGCGGTCCACCTGGGTGCTGACCAGCATCACGAAGGTGATGGACGCCAAGCCCAGCGTCAGCAGCAGCAGGTTCAGCGCCGCGGTGAGCGGGCGCGACCACAGGTAGCGCAGCGACAGCGCGGCAAGTGCCTTCATGCCGCGCCCATCCGGTATTCCATGGCACCCGCCAGCGTCTCGCCCACGCGCCGGTCGTGCGTGGCAATGACCAGCGTGGCGCCACATTGCCGCGCGCTGCCGGCCAGCAATTGCAGCGCGGCGGCGGCCGATGCATCGTCCAGGCTGGCGGTGGGCTCGTCCGCCAGGATCACGCGCGGCCTGAGCAGCACGGCACGCGCCAGCGCCACGCGCTGCGCCTGCCCGCCCGACAGCTGCGACGGCTTGCGCGCGGCCAGGTCTGCCACGTCCAGCGCGGCCAGCGCCTGGGCCACGGCGGCGGCATCCACCGGCAGGCCGGCGGCAAAGTAGACCAGGTTCAGGTTCTGCGCGACGGTGAGGGCATCGCTCAGGTGCAGCTTTTGCGGCAGGAAGCCCAGCGTGCGGGCGCGCCAGGCATCGCGCGCGGCCTGCGCCAGCGCCCCCGGCTGGGCATCGGCCACCGTCAATGCGCCGGCCGTGGCTGTCAGCAGCCCGGCCACCAGCGCCAGCCAGGTGGATTTGCCCGAGCCGGAGTTGCCGCGCAGCACCAGCGTGGCGCCCTGGGGCACGTCCACATCGGCAAACGCCAGTTGCGGCCCCTTCGGGTACTGGTAGCGCAGCCCCTGCGTGCGGATCACGCGGCCCCCTTGCTGCCCGGCCTCATGCCTTCACGCGGTCCTTGAAGGTCTTGCGGAACTTGTCCACCTTGGGCGCGGCCACGGCCATGCAGTAGCCCTGGTAGGGGTTCTTTTCAAAGAAGTCCTGGTGGTACTCCTCGGCCGCCCAGTAGTTGGACAGCGGCAGCACCTCGGTCACGACGGGTCGGCCAAAGAGCTTGTCCTGGCTCATCTGGCGGATCATGTCGTCGGCCACGTCGCGCTGCGCGTCGGTGGTGTAGTAGATGCCGCTGCGGTACTGCGTGCCCACGTCGTTGCCCTGGCGGTTCAGCGTGGTGGGGTCGTGGATCACAAAGAAGATTTCCAGCAGCTCGCGCACGGTGATCTGCTGCGGGTCGTATTCAAGCTTGACCACTTCGTTGTGGCCGGTGGTGCCGGTGCACACCTGCTCGTAGCTGGGCCGCTGCACGTGGCCGTTGCTGTAACCCGATTCCACATCGGTCACGCCACGCACCTTGACAAACACGGCCTCGGTGCACCAGAAGCAGCCGCCGCCGAGCACGAGGGTTTGGGGGGTGGTTTCGGTCATCCGTAGAACTCCTGCTGAAAACCATCAGTCGTTGGGGGATCGGGCATCTTACGCTTTGCTTTTTTTCTTCGGGACCGCGGGGTGGCGGCGACGGTGCCCTGCTCCGCGGCTGTCCCCCGCCGGGCTGCGCCCGGCTCCTCCTTAATGCCGCTGCGCAGGGCACCATCACCACCACCCCGCTACAGGGTTGGCATACCACTGGTCGCGCGTGGCCGCGTTGGCAGGATCGAACGGGTGGGGCGCTCTACGCAGCGAAATTAAGGGGGAGGCGGGCGCAGCCCGCCGGAGGACATTCGCGGAGTAGAGTGCCCCGCCCGTTCGAACCCGGAAGAAGCATAAGCTCAGAAAAACTAGGCGCGCACGCCAACCCTCACAGCCTCCACAAACGCAGACAAGGCCTGATGGTCCCGCGCCTGCTTCCACAGGCAATACGTGTCATACGGCAGGCTGCTGCCCGACAACGCCACAAACGCAGCCCCCGGCAATGCCGATTGCCGCAAAGCCTGCGGCACCAGCGCTACCCCCAGCCCCTGCGACACCAGCGATACCACGCTGAGCCAGTGACGCAGCTCGTAGCGGATCTCGGGCATGAAACCGGCGTCCTGGCACAGGCTCACGATGCGCTCGTGGTAGTCCGCCGACACCCCGCGCGAGATACAGGCAAACGGCTCGCCCTGCAGCGCCGCCAGCGCCAGCGTGCGTTTGCGGGCCAGCGCATGGCCCGCCGGCAGGCAGGCCACGAAAGGCTGGCTGGCCACCTGCACCTGCGCCAACCCAGGCGGCACACGCGTGGTGTGCACAAAGCCCAGGTCCAGCCGCTCGTGGGCGAGTTCGATGAGCTGTTCGCTGGAGCTCAGCTCCTTCAATGTCAGGCGCAGCCGCAGGTGCTGGGCCTGAAAGCGACGCAACAGCGCCGGCAGGCCCCGGTACAGCATGGTGCCCACAAACCCCACCTGCAGGCTGCCGGCCAGGCCATCGGCCACGTCGCGCGCATGGCGCGCGGCCTGCTGCGCCTGCTCCAGCAGTGCGCGCGCCTGCGGCACGAAGGCACGGCCGGCTTCGGTCAACTGCACGGCCTTGCTGTTGCGCGTGAACAGCTTTGCACCCACCGACGCCTCCAGCTGCTGGATGTTGGTGGACAGCGGCGGCTGCGAAATCGCCAGGCGCTGGGCGGCGCGGCCAAAGTGCAGTTCCTCGGCCAGCACCAGGAAGTAGCGCAGGTGGCGGAATTCCATGAATACGAAATTTCTATTGTTGGATAGGTATTCAATATTAGACGGCTATTCTTGCCTGTCTGACAATAGAGCGATCTACAGGAGACATGTCCCATGAAATCCCACTTCAACTGGCAAGACCCCTTTTTGCTGGCCGACCAGCTCAGCGACGAGGAGCGCGCCATCGTCGAGGCCGCCCACAGTTTTTGCCAGGACAAGCTGCAAACCCGGGTGCTGATGGCCGCGCGCCACGAAAAGTTTGACCGCGAGATCATGAACGAAGCTGGCGCCATGGGCTTCCTGGGCTCCACGATTGAAGGCTACGGCTGCGCCGGGCTGAGCTACGTGGCCTATGGCCTGATCGCCCGCGAGGTGGAGCGGGTGGACAGCGGCTACCGCAGCGCCATCAGCGTGCAAAGCTCGCTGGTGATGCACCCCATCAATGAATACGGCAGCGAAGCGCAAAAGCAGAAATACCTGCCCAAGCTCGCCACGGGTGAATGGGTGGGCTGCTTTGGCCTGACCGAGCCCAACCATGGCTCGGACCCGGCCAGCATGCTCACGCGGGCCAAGCCGGTGGACGGTGGCTACACCCTCAAGGGCGCCAAGATGTGGATCACCAACGCGCCGATTGCCGATGTGTTTGTGGTGTGGGCCAAGCTCGAGGACCCCGACGGCAAGGTCGGCGGACAGGAGAGCATCCGCGGCTTCATTCTTGAAAAAGGCATGAAGGGCCTGACGGCCCCCAAGATCGAGGGCAAGATGAGCCTGCGCGCCAGCATCACCGGCGAGATCGTCATGGACGACGTGTTTGTGGCCGAGGCGCAGCTCATGCCCAACGTGGCCGGCCTGAAGGGCCCGTTCGGCTGCCTGAACAAGGCGCGCTACGGCATCGCCTGGGGCGCCCTGGGCGCGGCGGAAGACTGCTGGCACCGCGCCCGCCAGTACACCCTGGACCGCGTGCAGTTTGGCCGGCCGCTGGCGCAAAACCAGCTCATTCAAAAGAAGCTGGCCGACATGCAGACCGAGATCGCCATGGGCCTGCAGGGCTGCCTGCGCGTGGGCCGCCTGATGGACGAAGGCCGCGCCACGCCCGAGATGGTCAGCCTGATCAAGCGCAACAGCTGCGGCAAGGCACTGGACATCGCGCGGCTGGCCCGCGACATGCACGGCGGCAATGGCATCCACGACGAATACCATGTGATCCGCCACATGATCAACCTGGAAACCGTCAACACCTACGAAGGCACGCACGACGTGCACGCGCTGATCCTGGGCCGGGCCCAGACGGGGTTGCAGGCGTTCTACTGACCCCCCCGCGAAGCGGATGCCTTGACGGTTGGGTGGCCGAAAGCTACATTACTAACCAGTCAGTCATTAACTTCGCATGTCCCTTTCCAAGCTCATCCGCGCGCGCCCGGACGACGCCTCGCCCAAGCGCGAGCGTCGCAAGGAGGCGCGGCCCGGCGAATTGCTGGACGCCGCGCTGGACCTGTTCGTTGAAAAGGGCTTTGCCGCCACCCGAGCCGAAGAGGTTGCCGCGCGGGCGGGCGTGTCCAAGGGCACGCTGTTCCTGTATTTCCAGAGCAAGGAAGAACTCTTCAAGGCCGTCATCAGCGAGAACATCGCCGGCCGCTTCACCGAATGGAACGCGGAGTTCGACGCCTTTGACGGCAGCAGCGCCGACATGCTGCGCTACGCCATGAACATGTGGTGGGAGCGCATTGGCGCCACCCGTGCGTCCGGCATCACCAAGCTGATCATCAGCGAGGCGCACAACTTCCCCGACGTCACCGCCTATTACCAGTCCGAGGTCATCCAGCCCGGCCACGCGCTGATCCGCCGCATCCTGCAGCGCGGGGTGGACCGCGGCGAATTTGCCGTGACCGACATGGACCATGCGGCGTACAGCGTGATCGCCGCCATGGTGTTCCTGGTGATGTCCAAGCATTCCATGGGCGCCTGCGTGCCCGCCGGCCAGGCGCTGGACCCGCGCCGGTACATTGATTCGCAGGCCGCCATCATCCTGGGCGGCCTGCTGGTACGCGGAGGCAAGAAATGAAACGTGGGCTGAAATGGGTCGTCTGGGCCGTGGTGGTGCTGGCCGTGGCGCTGGGCGTGGCCCGCGCGCTGTCGGCGCGCAAGGCGCAGCAGCAGGCGGCGGTGCAGGCCCAGGCCACGCGCGAGCAGGCGGCCGTGGAGCTGGCCGAGGGCGATGTGGTCAAGGCGCAGCTGCGCGAGATCGCCCAGGGCCTGCCGATTTCAGGCTCGCTCAAGGCGGTCAACTCGGCCGCCGTCAAGGCCCGCGTGGCCGGCGAGCTGCAGGGCCTGACGCTGCGCGAGGGCGACGCGGTCAAGGCCGGGCAGGTGGTGGCCCGGGTGGACCCGACCGAGCTGCAGTCGCGCGTGCGCCAGGCGCAGGAGCAGGCCGACGCGGCCCGCGCGCAGATCGACATCGCCCAGCGCCAGTGGGACAACAACAAGGCGCTGGTGGACCAGGGCTTCATCTCGCGCACGGCGCTGGACACATCGGCCAACAACCTGGCCGCCGCCCAGGCCACCCACAAGGCCGCGCTGGCCGCCGTGGACGTGGCGCGCAAGGCGCTGGACGACACCGTGCTGCGCGCGCCCATCACCGGCGTGGTGTCGCTGCGCGCGGCCCAGCCGGGCGAGCGCGTGGGCGTGGACGCCCGCGTGATCGAGATCGTGGACCTGAGCCGGCTGGAGCTGGAGGCCACCCTGAGCGCCGCCGATTCCGTGGCCGTGCGCGTGGGCCAGCAGGCCACGCTGCAGATCGAAGGCAACCCGCAGCCGGTCACGGCGCGCGTGGTGCGCATCAACCCCAGCGCCCAGGCCGGCAGCCGCAGCGTGCTGGTGTACCTGGGCCTGGACCGCGTGGACGGCCTGCGCCAGGGCCTTTTTGCCCAGGGCACGCTGGGCACGGCGCGCACCAGCGCGGTGGCCGTGCCGCTGGGCGCCCTGCGCACTGACCGCCCTGCCCCCTATGTGCAGGTGGTGGAAAACGGCAAGGTCGTCCACAAGCCCGTGGGCGCCGGCGCGCGCGGGCAGGACGCCCAGGACGCCGCGGGCGAAACCCTGGTGGCCGTGCAGGGCCTTGCCGCGGGTGCGCTGGTAATCCAGGGCAGCGTGGGCAGCCTGCGCGAAGGCACGGCGGTGCGCTTCACCCAACCTTCCGCCGCACGGGCGCCCTGAGCGATGTGGTTCACCCGCGTCAGCCTGCAAAACCCGGTGTTTGCGACGATGGTCATGCTGGCCATCGTGGTACTGGGCCTGTTCTCCTACCAGCGGCTCAAGGTCGACCAGTTTCCCAACATCGACTTCCCCGTGGTGGTGGTCACGGCCGAATACCCCGGCGCCTCGCCCGAGATCGTCGAGAGCGAAGTCACCAAGAAGATCGAGGAAGGCGTCAACTCCATCGCCGGCATCAATGCGCTGACCTCGCGCAGCTACGAAGGCCAGTCGGTCGTCATCATCGAGTTCCAGCTGCACATCGACGGGCGCAAGGCCGCCGAGGACGTGCGCGAGAAAATCGCTGCCATCCGCCCCACGTTCCGTGACGAGGTGAAAGAGCCGCGCGTGCTGCGCTTTGACCCCGCCAGCCGCGCCATCTGGTCGCTGGCCGTGTTGCCGGACGCTGCAAAAGGCCCGGCCATGAACGCGGTGGAGCTGACCAACTGGGCCGACCAGGTGCTCAAGAAGCGGCTGGAGAACGTGCGCGGCGTGGGCTCGGTCACGCTGGTGGGCGGCACCAAGCGCGAGATCAACATCTACCTGAACCCGCAGGCCATGGAGGCGCTGGGCATCACGGCTGACCAGGTGGTGGCCGCCGTGCGCAATGAGAACCAGGACCTGCCGGTGGGCGCGATCCGCTCGCTGCAGCAAGAGCGCGTGGTGCAGATCGACGCACGCATGCAGCGGCCCGAGGACTTCGGGCGGATCATCGTCGCCAGGAAGGGTGCCACTGCCGTGCGCGTGGACCAGGTCGCCACGGTGAAGGACGGCGCGCAGGAAATCGACAGCCTGGCGCTGTACAACGGCGCGCGCACCCTGCTGCTGACGGTACAGAAGGCCCAGGATGACAACACCATCCAGGTCATCGACGGCCTGAAGGCCACGCTGGCCGAGCTGCAGGGCCAGCTGCCGCCGGGCGTGCGGCTGGAGCCCATCCTGGACGGCTCGCGCCCGATCCGCGTGGCCGTGGAGAACGTGCGCCGCACCCTGATCGAGGGCGCCCTGCTCACCGTGCTGATCGTGTTCCTGTTCCTGAACTCATGGCGCTCCACCGTCATCACCGGGCTCACGCTGCCGATCTCCATCATCGGCACCTTCCTGTTCATGAACATGTTCGGCTTCACCATCAACATGATCACGCTGATGGCGCTGAGCCTGTGCGTGGGCCTGCTGATTGACGACGCCATCGTGGTGCGCGAGAACATCGTGCGCCATGTGCAGATGGGCAAGGACCCGTTCCGCGCCTCGCTGGACGGCACGCAGGAGATCGGCCTGGCGGTGCTGGCGACCACCTTCTCCATCGTGGCCGTGTTCTTGCCTATCGGCTTCATGGGCGGCATCATCGGGAAGTTTTTCCATGAGTTCGGCATCACCATCGTGGCGGCCGTGCTGATCAGCATGTTCGTGAGCTTCACGCTGGACCCGATGCTGTCCAGCGTCTGGCACGACCCGGAAATCGAGGCGCATGGCAAGCCACGTGGCAACACGCTGTATGACCGCACGATCGGCCGCGTCACCGGCTGGTTCGACCAGGGCACCGAGCGCCTGTCCGACGCCTACCAGCACATCCTGCGCTGGTCGCTGGTGCACAAGCTGGCCACTGTGCTGATGGCCGTGGGCATCTTCATCGCCAGCGTGTTCATGGTGCCGCTGCTGGGCACGGAATTCGTGCCCAAGGCCGACTTTTCCGAGACCTCCATCACCTTCTACACCCCCGTGGGCTCGGCACTGGAAGTGACCGAGGCCAAGGCGCGCCAGGTCGAGTCCATCGTGCGTGAGTTTCCCGAGGTGCGCTACACCCTGTCCACCATCAACACCGGCAACGCGCAGGGCAAGATCTACGCGAACGTATACGTGCGCCTGGTGGACCGCAAGCAGCGCAGCCGCAATGTGGACCAGATGTCGGGCGTGCTGCGCGCGCGGCTGGCCCAGGTGCCGGGCATCACCGTCACGCACGTGGGCCTGCTGGACGCCGTGGGCGGCAACAAGCAGGTGGAGTTTTCGCTGCAGGGGCCCGACCTGAAGGAGCTGGAGCGCCTGACCCGCCTGGTCACGGAAAAAATCCGCACCGTGCCCGGCCTGGTGGACCTGGACACCAGCATCAAGGCCGACAAGCCCGTGATCGACGTGGAAGTCAAGCGCGACGCCGCGTCCGACCTGGGCTTAAGCGTGGGCCAGATCGCCGCCCAGCTGCGCACCCTGGTGGCCGGGCAGACGGTGGGCAACTGGCGTGCCAGCGACGACCAGACCTACGACGTGATCGTTCGCATGGCACCGGGCGCGCGCAACAGCCCGCAGGACCTGGAGCGCCTGCCCTTCACGCTGGGCAGCAACGCCGACGGCAGCCCGCGCATCGTGCGGCTCAACCAGGTGGCCACGGTGCGCGAAGGCACCGGCCCCAACCAGATCAACCGGCGCGACCTCACGCGCGAGGTCGCGATCAACGGCAACGTGTCCGGCCGCTCGGCCGGCGAGGTGTCGGCTGACGTACGCAAAGCGCTGGACAGCGTGAGCTTCCCGCCGGGCTACCGCTACAAGTTCAGCGGCTCGACCAAGGACATGGCCGAGTCATTTGGCTACGCCGTGTCGGCCCTGGTCATGGCCGTCATCTTCATCTACATGATCCTGGCCAGCCAGTTCAAGAGCTTCCTGCAGCCGCTGGCGCTGATGACCTCGCTGCCGCTCACGCTCATCGGCGTGGTGCTGGCGCTCATGATGTTCCGCTCGTCGCTGTCGATGTTCTCGGTCATCGGCGTGGTGATGCTCATGGGCCTGGTGACCAAGAACGCCATCCTGCTGGTGGACTTTGCGATCCGCGCCAGAGACGACGGCATGGAACGCGCCGAGGCCCTGCTGCTGGCCGCCAAGGTGCGGCTGCGGCCCATCCTCATGACCACGCTGGCCATGATCTTTGGCATGGTGCCCCTGGCTTTTGCCCTGACCGAAGGTTCCGAGCAGCGCGCGCCCATGGGCCAGGCCGTGATCGGCGGGGTCATCACCTCGTCGCTGCTGACGCTGGTGGTGGTGCCGGTGGTGTATTGCTACATGGACGACCTGGCCAGCTGGTTGCGGGCGCGATTCGCCGGCCGCCCGGTGCCCCCTAAAATTCAGGGTTTGTCCTGATCCTGCCTGGAGTACCCCGAAATGACCACGCTCACCCCCCTGGAACAAGCCCGCTTCAACATGATCGAGCAGCAGATCCGCCCCTGGGATGTGCTCGACCCTGAAGTGCTGGCCCTGCTGTCGGTCGTCAAGCGCGAAGACTTCGTGCCGCTGGCCCACAAGGCGCTGGCCTTCGTGGACATGGAGTTGCCCCTGCCCGAAGGCGAATGCATGCTGGCGCCGCGCGTGGAAGCACGCATGCTGCAGCAGTTGCAGGTGCAAAAGCACGAAAAGGTGCTGGAAATCGGCGCCGGCTCGGGCTACATGGCCGCGCTGCTGGCCCACCGGGCGCAGCGCGTGATCACGCTGGACATCAAGCCGGCGCTGGCCCAGCTGGCCCGCGCCAACCTGCAAAAGGCCGGCGTCACCAACGCCGAAGTGCGCGAAGCCGACGGCGCCAGGGACGTGTCCGTGGACGGGCCGTTCGATGTCATCGTGCTCAGCGGCTCGGTGGCCGAAGTGCCCAAGGCCCTGCTGGCCCAGCTCAAGACCGGCGGCCGCCTGGGGGCCATTGTGGGCAACGAACCCATGATGCGCGCCACCTTCATCACCCGTACCGGCGAAGCCAGCTACACCACCATCCAGCCCTGGGACACCGTGGCCCCGCGCCTGCTGAACTTCCCCGAGCCCTCGCGCTTCAACTTCTGAGCTGACACTGACCATGATCGACCAGGTTCGCCCCAACGACATCTCCGCCTGGATGCAGGCACAGCCCGGCGGCAGCGCCGGCGTGGTGCTGGACGTGCGCGAACCCTGGGAACTGCAGACCGCCAGCGTGCAGCCCGACGGCTTTGCGCTGCGGGCCATCCCCATGAACGACATCCCCGCGCGCCTGGGCGAGCTGGACGCCAACGTGCCGGTGGCCTGCCTGTGCCACCACGGCGCGCGCAGCCAGCGCGTGGCCGCCTTCCTGGCGGCGCAGGGCTTTGCCCATGTGGCCAACATCGCGGGCGGCATTGACGCCTGGTCAGCCGAGCGCGACCCCCGGGTGCCCCGCTACTGACGAGCACGCATCCCCCGAAAAGCAGTTTCAAAGAAGGACGATCATGACCCCGTTGCGGCTTCTTCCCCTGTCGTTGGCCCTGGGTGCGGCGTTTGCCGCGCCCGCCCATGCCCAAAGCCTGGTCGAGCTGTACGAGGCCGCGCGCGCCTACGACGCCACCTGGCAGTCGGCCAAGTCGCAATACGACGCCAACCTGTTCCGCGCGGAACAGGCACGCGCGGGGATCCTGCCGTCGGCCAACCTGTCGGCTGGCGCGTCGCGCACCAATTCCGAAGTGCGCACGCCGCCATCGGAGCGGGACTTCACGTCGCAAAACGCCACGCTGAGCGCTGCGCAGCCGCTGTACCGCCCGGCCAACGTGGCCACCTACGAACAGGGCAAAAAGCAGGTGGAGCTGGCCCAGGCGCAGCTGAATGCCGCCAGCCAGGACCTGATCATCCGCGTGAGCCAGGCCTACTTTGACGTGCTGGCCGCGCAGGACACACTGACGTTCGTGCGCGCACAGAAAACTGCCGTGTCCGAGCAGCTGGCATCGGCCAGGCGCAACTTCGAGGTAGGCACCTCCACCATCACCGATGCGCGCGAGGCCCAGGCCCGCTACGACCTGGTGGTGGCCCAGGAGATCGCGGCCGAAAACGACCTGCGGGTGAAACGGCTGGCCCTGGACAACCTGGTGGGCAAGGCCGGCGCGCAGCCGCACCCGCTGGCCGCGCCGGTGGTGCTACCCACGCTGTCACCCGACGACGTGAACCTGTGGGTGCAACAGGCCGAGGATGCCAGCCCCACAGTACAGCAGTTCAGGACCGCGCTGGACATCGCCCGCCTGGAGACCGACAAGGCCAAGGCCGGCCACAAGCCCACGCTGGACCTGACGGCCAGCTACGGCATTGCCCGCGCGCCCAACAACATCACCGGCGTGCAGACCCGCACCAACAACACCACGGTGGGCGTGTCGTTCAACCTGCCGCTGTTTGCCGGCTTTGCCACGCAAAACCGCATCAGGGAAACCCTGTCGCTGGAAGAAAAGGCGCAGTCCGACCTGGAAGCGGCACGCCGCTCGGTAGCGCAGGCCACGCGCAGCGCCTTCTTCGGCGTGGTGTCGGGCCTGGGCCAGGTCAAGGCGCTGGAAGCGTCCGAGCAGTCCAGCCAGCTGGCGCTGGACGCCAACAAGCTGGGCTACCAGGTGGGCGTGCGTATCAACATCGACGTGCTGAACAGCCAGAGCCAGCTGTTCCAGACCAAGCGCGACCTGGCACAAGCGCGCTACAACGTGCTGCTGGGCAACCTGAGGCTGCGCCAGGCCAACGGCACGCTCAAGGCCGAAGACCTGCAGCAGATCAATGGCGTGCTGACGAAATAGCGTCGAATTGCGACTTTTTGAAAGTCAATTTTCAGAAAGTCGCGACTTTTTGAAAGCCTGCATTAAAATAGTCGCATGCAGCGCTATCTGGATGGCCGCGCCGCGGCCGACCTTGCCAGGAAAACCGTCTTCCTGACCGGCCCGCGCCAGGTCGGCAAAACGTCGTTGAGCCGCCTGCTCATGCAGGGGCGCGACGCGCAGTACCTGAATTACGACGTGGCCGCCGATCGCGCGGTGATCGAGCGGCAAAGCTGGCTGCCCCACACCAGCCTGCTGGTGCTGGACGAAATCCACAAGATGCCGTCATGGAAAACCTGGCTCAAAGGTGTGATCGACGGCAAGCCAGCGCGGCAGCAATTGCTGGTGACGGGCAGCGCCCGCATGGAAACCTTCCGTCAGGGCGGCGACTCGCTGGCGGGCCGCTACTTTGCGCTGCGGCTGCACCCGTTGAGCGTGCGCGAGTGGTGCGCGCATGGGCCCGCCGAGCTGCATGGCGGACACCCGCCCACGCCCGACGAAGCACTGGCGCGGCTGCTGGAACGCGGTGGCTTCCCCGAGCCCATGCTGGACCCGGATGCAGTGCAAGCCGACCGCTGGCGCCACCAGTACCTGGACGGCCTGGTGCGTGAAGACGTCGTGGAGTTCTCGCGCATCCATGAAGTCACTGCGCTCAGGCTGTTCGTGGACCTGCTGCGCGAACGCGTGGGCTCGCCGCTGTCGCTGGCGTCCATGGCGCGCGACCTGGCGGTGTCGCCACCCACCCTCAAGCGCTACCTGGACATCCTGCAGGCGCTGTTCATCGTGTTCACGGTGCAGCCCTGGCATCGCAACATTGCGCGTGCCGTCCTGCAGCAGCCCAAGGTGTATTTTTTTGACACCGGCCTGGTGCGCGGCGACGACGGCGTGCGGTTTGAAAACCTGGTGGCCTGCCACCTGCTCAAGCACGTGCAATGGCAGCAGGATGCCTTTGGCCGCCAATGCGACCTGCACTACCTGCGCACCAAGGACGGCGCCGAAGTGGACTTTGCGCTGAGCGACGCCAACGGCCTGAGCGGGCTGATCGAATGCAAATGGGCGGACAACACCCCGCACCGGGCGCTGCAGCGGTTTGCTGGTGAATTCGCGGGATTGCCCGCCGTGCAGGTGGTACGGGCACTGGCGCAGCCCGAACAGCGCGGCGCGATTGAAATCACCCCCGCAGCCGGCTGGCTGGCCCGCCTCAGCGCCTGACTTCCCCTGCCAGCGCCAGGACGGCCTGCGCCGTCTTGTCCGCCGCCCCCCGGTGCGCCGCGGCAAAGCCTTGTGCGGCCTGCACCGCGGCGCCGTGCCGGGCGCCGTGCGCGGCCAGCCCCAGCGCCGCCGCGACGGCCTGCGCTTCATCCGCCACACGCAAGGCCGCGCCCGCTTGCGCGGCCAGATCGGCCGCATCCGCAAAATTGAAGGTGTGTGGCCCCATCACCACCGGGCAGCCGCAGGCCGCGGCCTCGATCAGGTTCTGCCCACCCAGCGGTGCAAAGCTGCCGCCCAGCAACGCCAGGTCGCTCAAGCCGTAGTACAGCGCCATCTCGCCCAGTGAATCACCCAGCCAGACGTCCGCCGGCGCGGGTGCGTCGCGCCAGACGCTGCGCCGCGACAAGCTGAAGCCCTCCGCCTGCACCAGCGCGGCCACCTCGTCAAAGCGCTGCGGGTGGCGCGGCACGATCAGCCACTGCACGCCCGCGGCATCCGCGTGCGCGCGGATGGCAGCCAGCAGCGCGGCCTCTTCGCCTTCGCGCGAGCTGGCAAACATCACCACCGGACGGCCCGTGGCCGCACGCCAGGCGCGGCCCTTTGCCAGCTGCGCCTCATCGGGCGTGGCGTCGAACTTGAGGTTGCCCAACACATCCTGCACCTGCGCGCCGGCCTGGCGCAGGCGCTTCGCATCCGCCGCGGTCTGCGCCCACACCGCCGTGAGCGCCGCGTAGGCGGGCATGGACAGCGGCGACAGCGCCAGCGACTGCTGCAAGGATTTGTCGCTCAGCCTTGCATTGGCCAACGCCAGCGGGATGCCGCGCGCCCGGCATTGCGCCACCAGGTTGGGCCAGACTTCGGTTTCCATGAGCACGCCCGCGCGCGGACGAAAGTGGTCCAGAAAGCGGCGCACCGCGCCCGGCGTATCCCAGGGTTGCCAGGCCTGCAGGTCGCCCTCGCGCAGCAGGCGCCGGCCTTCGGCGCGGCCGGTGGCCGTGCCGTGGGTCAGCAGCACGCGCAAGCCAGGCTCGCGCGCGCGCAGCGCAGCCAGCAGCACGCCCGCGGCGCGCGTTTCACCCAGCGACACCGCATGCAGCCACAGCATGCCGGGCGGCGCGGCACCGGTGTAGCGGCCAAAACGCTCATCAACCGCCTCCAGGTAGCCCGGCTCGGCCTGGCCACGCCGCGCCAGCTTGGCGCGCAGGAACGGCTGGGCCAGCCACATCAGCACTGAATAGAAGGCACGGATCATGCCGCCGATACCTGCTGCCAGGCCTGCCAGACGGCATCCACCCCGGGCGCGGGCCGGGCAAACACGCTGCGCTGGCGCAGGGCATCCACCGGCCCGGTGCGCCATGCGGTGTCAAAGTTGTAGATCTGCACATGCGGCAGATCCAGCGCCACGGCAATGTGGCTCAAGCCGCTGTCCACGCCGACCACGCCCGCGCAGGTGGCCAGCCGGTCGGCCAGCGCGCCCAGGTCCAGCCGGGGCCAGACCTGCGCCTGGGGCCCGAGCGCGCGGGCCATGCGCTCGCTGCGGGCCTGCTCGGCGTCGCTGCCGTGCGGCAGGCCCAGCGTGCAGCCCTGCGCGATCAGCCGGCGGCCCAAAGCCAGCCAGTGGTCTTCAGGCCAGAGCTTGTCGTCGCGCGAGGTGCCATGCACCAGGGCCACGCAGCGGCCAGCGCCCACCCCATCGCTATCGCCATCACCCTGCGCGGCCAGGCCGAAGTGCAAGGCAGCGGGCACGGCATAGCCCAGCGCCTGCGCGCACAGCACGCGCGAGCGTTGCACCGCATGGATGTGCGGCGGCACGGCCACCGCCACATCGGCCACCCAGCGCGTGGGCCGCTCGTAGCTGGAGCCTTCGGTCTGGTTGGCCAGCGCATACCGCCTGCCGCCGGGCGCCAGCGGCGCAAGCCACGCCACCAGCGCCGACTTGCTCAGGCCCTGCAGGTCGATGACCGCGTCATACGCCTGCGATTGCAGGTCTGCCCTGAAGGCCTGCCAGGCCGCGCGCGTGGCCGGCGCAAAGGGCGCCTTGCGCCAGCGCCGCAGCTCGCACGGCACCACGCGGTGCACGCCCTGGCAGCGCGCGGCCAGCGGTGCAAAGCCACGCTCCACAACCCAGTCAATCCGCGCCTGGGGCAGCGCGGCGCGGATGTCCTGCACCGCCGGCATGGCATGCACCACATCGCCAAGCGAGGACAGCTTGACGATGAGGATGTTCAATGCGCGGCCTCTTCAAACGCGGCATCGGGCTTGACGCCACGCAGCAGCGCCAGCATGTCGGCCTGGATGCGGTCCAGCGCGGCCTGGGTGTGGCCCTCGAACCGCAGCACCAGCACCGGCGTGGTGTTGGATGCGCGGATCAGGCCAAAGCCGTCGGGCCAGTCCACCCGCAGCCCGTCGATGGTGGACACCTCGGCGGGCGCCGCAAACTTCGCGTTCGCCACCAGCTGCGCCACGATGCCGTGGGGCTCGCCCTCGGCACATTTCACATTCAGCTCAGGGGTAGAGAAGCTGGTGGGCAGGCCATTGAGCACCGCGCTCGGGTCGGCGTGCCGGGACAAGATCTCCAGCAGCCGCGCGCCGGCATAGGTGCCGTCATCAAAGCCGAACCAGCGCTCCTTGAAGAAGATGTGACCGCTCATCTCGCCACCCAGCGGCGAGCCGTTTTCCTTCATCTTGGCCTTGATCAGCGAATGCCCGGTCTTGAACATCAGCGGCTTGCCGCCCGCCGCGCGGATGGCCGGCGCGAGGCGCTGCGAGCACTTCACGTCAAACAGGATCTCCGCGCCCGGCACGCGCGAAAGCACGTCCTGCGCAAACAGCATCATCTGCCGGTCGGGGTAGATGTTCTGGCCGTCACGGGTGACGATGCCCAGGCGGTCGCCGTCGCCGTCAAAGGCCAGGCCCAGCTCGGCGTCGCCGTCCTTCAGCGCGCGGATCAGGTCGCGCAGGTTCTCGGGCTTGCTCGGGTCGGGATGGTGGTTGGGAAAGTTGCCGTCCACGTCGCTGAACAGCTCGGTCACTTCGCAGCCCAGAGCGCGGAAGATGCCGGGCGCGGACGCACCGGCAATGCCGTTGCCGGAATCGATAACGATCTTCATGGGCCGCGCCAGCCTGACGTCGCCCGCGATGCGGTCGCGGTACGGGGCCAGCACATTCACCAGGCGCACCGTGCCATGGCGCGCGGGCGCGGGGCCGTAGCCGCTCGATTCCATCAGGCGGCGCAGTGCCTGGATCTCTTCACCATGGATGGCGCGCCCGCCCATCACCATCTTGAAGCCGTTGTAATCCTTGGGGTTGTGGCTGCCGGTCACCTGGATGCCGCTCGCGCACAGCGTGCTGGCCGCAAAGTACAGCATGGGCGTGGTGGCCGGGCCGATGTCGATCACGTCCACGCCCGCGGCGGTCAGCCCGCGCACCAGCGCAGCGCTCAGGCCGGGGCCGCTCAGGCGGCCGTCGCGGCCCACAGCCACGGTGGCCTCGCCCTCGCGCAGGGCCACCGCGCCAAAGGCGCGGCCCAGGGCGTACGCAACCTCTTCGGTCAGGGTGGTGGGCACGACGCCGCGGATGTCATACGCCTTGAAGATCGAGGGGGACAGCTGCATGAAACGAGGTCTTTCGGGCAAGTGAAGTGAACGCGCGATTGTAGGCCCCGCCCCTGTCGGGCACATGTCCGGAAACGGCTGGTTTCAGGGCCCGCGCTGCGTATCATGACCCCATGCCCGCCGACACCACGCACCTGCAACCCGACGCCTGTTACCTGGCGCTGAAGGCGCGCGATGCCCGCTTTGACGGCAGCTTCTTCACCGGCGTCACCTCCACCGGCATCTATTGCCGCCCGGTGTGCAAGGTGCGCACGCCGCGGCGCGAGAACTGCCGCTTCTTCGGCCACGCGGCCCAGGCCGAAAGCGCGGGCTTTCGCCCTTGCCTGCGCTGCCGGCCCGAGCTGGCCCCGCAGGCGCTGGGCTGGTCCATCCAGGACGCCAGCGCCATCCTGGCCCGCCAGGCGGCGCGGCTGCTGGACGAACCCGATGCCTGGGGTGGCGAAGCGCCCACGGTGGAGCGCCTGGCTGCCCGGCTGGGCGTGAGCGACCGGCATGTGCGCCGCATCTTTGAAGCGCAGCTGGGCGTGTCGCCCGTGCAATACCTGCAAACGCGCCGCCTGCTGACGGCCAAGCAGCTGCTGGCCGACACCGACCTGCCCGTGACCCAGGTGGCGCTGATCAGCGGCTATGCCAGCGTGCGGCGCTTCAATGCCGCCTTCCTGGCGCACTACGGTCTGAACCCCACGCAGCTGCGCCGCGCGGGCACCGACCGCAAGCCCGCCGGCGCCGGCGGGACCGCGGTGCGCCTGGGCTACCGCCCGCCCTATGACGTGCAGGCCATGCTGGGCTTCTTTCGCACGCGGCAAATCGGTGGCATTGAATTCGTGGCCCCCATGGACGCCGCGCCCGCGCTGGGCCGCACGCTGCGCGTGGACGCAGGCGCCAGGACGCACACGGGCTGGCTGGTGGCTGAATTCGACGTTGGCCGCAACCAGGTCACGCTGCGCGTGAGCGATTCATTGCGCGAGGTGCTGCCGCAGGTGATCCGCCGCCTTCGCGCCGCGCTGGACCTGGACGCCGACCCGGGCGCCATCAACACCGTGCTGCATGGCGCCTTCCCGCACGGCGACGGCCTGCGCGTGCCGGGCACGCTGGACGGTTACGAGCTGGCCGTGCGCGCGGTGCTGGGCCAGCAGATCACCGTGGCCGCGGCGCGCACGCTGGCCCAGCGTCTGGTGGACCGGTTTGGCGAACCCGTCGAAACACCGTTTGCGCAGCTCACGCGCCTGTTCCCCGCGCCGGCCGTGCTGGCGCAGGCTGAGGGGGATGCCCTGGGCCAGCTGGGCATCGTCCGGCAGCGCCAGGCCGCCATCGTGGGCATTGCCCGCGCGGTGGCCGAACACCGCGTGGCGCTGCACGGCGGCGCCGACGTGCATGCCACCATCACCGCGCTGAAGGAACTGCCCGGCATTGGAGACTGGACGGCGCAATACATCGCCATGCGCGCGCTGCGCTGGCCC
Source organism: Pseudomonadota bacterium (assembly GCA_020161775.1). Lineage (GTDB taxonomy): Bacteria > Pseudomonadota > Gammaproteobacteria > Burkholderiales > Burkholderiaceae_C > RAM1. The sequence continues at coordinate 10,159 of JAIUOW010000018.1, read as the reverse complement.
GACGCCTTCCCCGCCGGCGACGTGGCGCTGCAAGGCGCCCTGGGCGTGCGCGCGGTCAAACACCCCGCGCGCGCCGCAGAAGAAGCATCACAGGCCTGGAAGCCCTGGCGCAGCTACGCCGTGATCCGCGCCTGGTCCGCCCCGGCGCCCACCAATACACCCCAGGAAAAGCCATGAAATACGACGCCTCCATCGTTCAGACCCGCTACGACAGCCCGCTGGGCCCGATGATCGTGGCCGCCACCGAGCGCGGGCTGGCCGGCGTGTGGTTTGCCGGGCAGCGCCACCTGCCTGACCACGCCGGCTGGCCGCCCACGCCCGCGCACCCGGTGCTGGTGCAGGCTGTGGCACAGCTGTCTGACTACTTCGCCGGCAGGCGCACCACGTTTGATGTGCCGCTGGACCTGCAGGGCGGCACGCCGTTCCAGCAATCGGTGTGGCGCGCACTGCTGGCCATACCGAGCGGGCGCACCGTCAGCTATGGCCACCTGAGCCGTGAAGTGGGCCGGCCCGCCGCCGTGCGCGCCGTGGGCGCCGCCGTGGGGCGCAACCCGCTGAGCGTGGTGGTGCCCTGCCACCGCGTGCTGGGATCGGACGGCTCGCTCACGGGCTACGCCGGCGGCCTGGCGCGCAAGACGGCCCTGCTCACGCTGGAAGGCGCATTGATCGCGGATGCGCATCAAAGCCGGTGAAAAAAAGCATGGGCCGCGCGCACCGCCCGGCGGCGGCCGGCCCTGATTTGCCCCCACACTCAAACCATGCCAGCCACCCCCACCAGCCACCCCACCGCCCGCCCCGACGTGCTGCGCCGCCAGGCCCTGTCGGACTTCCTCACGCTGTCGGCGCTGTGGGGCGCGTCATTCCTGTTCATGCGGCTGGCCGCCAATGAATTCGGCGCACTGCCGACCGCCGGCCTGCGCGTGGGCATCGCGGCGCTGTTCCTGCTGCCCATCCTGCTTTACAAAGGCCACTGGCCCGCGCTGCGCGCCCGCCTGGTACCCATCCTGTTCGTGGGCCTGCTCAACTCCGCCATACCGTTTGCGCTGCTGGCCTGGGCGGTGCTGTCGCTGAGCACCGGCATGACGTCCATCCTGAATGCCACCGTGCCGATGTTTGGCGCGCTGGTGGCGTGGGTCTGGCTCAAGGACCGCCCCGGCGCGTCGCGCCTGCTGGGCCTGGTGATCGGCTTCGCGGGCGTCGCACTGCTGGCCTGGGACAAGGCCAGCTTCAAGCCCGGCGGCACGGGCTGGGCCGTGGTGGCCTGCCTGGTGGCCACGCTGTTCTACGGCATCGGCGCCAGCTACACCAAGCGTTACCTCACCGGCGTCAACCCCATGGCGCTGGCCACCGGCAGCCAGCTGGGCGCCACGCTGGGCCTGCTGGTGCCCACGCTGTGGCTGTGGCCCGCCGGCACGCCGGGCCTGCGCGCCTGGGGCGCCGTGGTGGGGCTGGCCGTGCTGTGCACGGGCATTGCCTACATCCTGTACTTCCGCCTGATCGCCAATGCGGGCCCGGCCAGGGCGCTGGCCGTCACCTTCCTGATCCCGGTGTTTGCGGTGCTGTATGGCGCGATCGTGCTGGGCGAGGCCATCACGCTGTGGATGCTGCTGTGCGGCGCGGTCATCGTGCTGGGCACGGCGCTGGCCACCGGGATGCTGAAGATCGGCAAATAGGCCCGCGCAGCGCCGCAAATTCATTGTCCTGCGTGAAAATCCATTCCCCCAGGGAATGGTAAAACCGCCGGCATGGTCACACTCAAACAACTCGAAGCGCTTTACTGGGTCGTGAAGCTCAACGGCTTCGCGCCCGCGGCATACAAGCTGCACACCACCCAGTCCGCCGTCTCCAAGCGGGTGCAGGAACTCGAAGGGCAACTGGGCACGCCGCTGTTTGACCGCACGCTGAGGTCGGCCCGGCTGACCGGGCGCGGCGAACAGGTGTTCGCCACGGCCCAAACCATGCTGGCGCAGGCCGAAGCGCTGATGCGGGACCCCGGCGGCACGCCGGCGCCGCGGCTCATCCGCATCGGCGTGACCGAAGTGACGGCCATGACCTGGCTGCCGCGCTTCATCGAGATGATCCACGACGCGCATCCCCACGTCGTCATCAACCCCGAGGTAGAAACGGCGGTGGCGCTGCGCGACAAGCTGCTGGCCAGCGAGCTGGACGTGATGATCGCGGCCGACGGGTTCCGCGACGAGCGCTTCAAGACCACGCCCGTGGGCAAGCTCAAGATGCAATGGATGTGCAAGCCCGGCCTGGTACCGAACGCCGACAGGACGCTGCGCGTGCAGGCGCTGCAGGAGCAGCGCGTGCTGACCCAGGGCCCGCAGTCGGGCACGGGCGTGCTGTACAGCGACTGGTTCCAGACGCACGGGCTCAAGGCGTCCGAGGTCATGGTCAGCAACAGCCTGGTCGCGCTGCTGGGCCTGACGGTGTCGGGCTACGGCGTGAGCTACCTGCCGCTCGCTTCGGTGCGTCCGCTGGTGGATGACGGCCTGCTGCAAGTGCTGGACATCCGCCCCGCCCTGCCGCTGGCCACCTACGCGGCGACGATCCGGCGCGACCAGCAAAGCGAACTGCTGGCATCCATCGTGCAGGTGGCCCGGCAGGCGTGCAACTTCGACACGGCCTACCAGATCAAGCGCAAGACGCCGGCCCGGGCGACGACCCCGCGACGCAAGAAGCCGGGCTGAGCCGGCCAGAGGATTTCAGTGCGAGCGCAGGTCCGACAGGAACTTGCGGGCGCGCTCGCTTTCGGGCGCCGAGAAGAACGCCTGCGGCGTGCCGGTCTCGACGATGCGGCCCTGGTCCATGAACCACACGCGGTCGGCCACTTCGCGTGCAAAGCCCATCTCGTGCGTGACGCACATCATGGTCATGCCGTCGCGCGCGAGCGATTTCATGACCTGCAGCACCTCGCCCACCATCTCGGGGTCCAGCGCGCTGGTGGGCTCGTCGAACAGCATGGCCGGCGGGTCCATGGCCAGCGCGCGGGCGATCGCCACCCGCTGCTGCTGGCCGCCCGACAGCTGGCCGGGGAATGCATCGGCCTTGCCCGCCAGGCCCACGCGCGCCAGCAGCTCCTGCGCACGCTCGCGCGCCTGGGCGCGGGAACGCTTTTGCACGTTCATGGGCGCGAGCATGATGTTCTCGGCCGCCGACAGGTGCGGGAACAGGTTGAAGCTCTGGAACACGAAGCCCACGTGGCTGCGAAAGCGGTTCACGTCCAGCGACTTGGCGTGAACGTCCTGCCCGTCGAACAGGATGCGGCCCTGCTGGATCTCTTCGAGCCGGTTGACGGTGCGGATCAGCGTGGACTTGCCCGAGCCCGAAGGGCCGCAGACGACCACGACCTCGCCGCGGGCGACGCCGGCCGTGATGCCGTTCAGGGCGTGGTAGTCGCCGTACCACTTGTTGACGGCGTCGAAGGCGATCATGTCGGACGTGGAGGTCATGCGTTCTGGCTTGCGGGGACGGTGGCGGCGGGCGAAGCGGCCGGGGTGGATGGGCGTGCGCCGGCGCGACGGCGGGCGATGCGCCGCTCCAGCATGCGGGCCAGCTGCGTCAGCGTGAAGCACACGGCGAAATAGGTCAGCGCCAGGATCAGGTACACCCCGAACGGCTTGGTCAGCAGGATGCTGTTGATCTGGTTGGCGGCAAAGGTCAGTTCGTTGACGCTGATGACATAGCCCAGCGACGTTTCCTTCACGGTGGACACGAACTGGCCCAGCATGGCGGGCACCATGTTGTACAGCGCCTGCGGCAGGATCACCAGCCGCATGGCCTGCATGTAGGTCAGGCCGACAGCGCGGGCGCCTTCCATCTGGCCTTTGGGCAGGCCTTCGATGCCGGCGCGCACGATCTCGGCCAGGTACGCGGCCTCGTAGATCACCAGCGTGACCAGCAGCGTCGTGAATCCGCTGATGGGCCGCCCGGTCAGCACCGGCAGGAAGAAATACACCCAGAAGATGAACATGATGAGCGGCACGCCGCGCACCACGGCAATGACCGCGATGGCCGGCAGGCGCACCACCGCGTACGGGCTGATGCGCGCCAGCGCCATCAGCACGCCCAGCGGGAAGGCCAGCGCCACGCCCAGGATGGACAGCGCCAGCGTGATGACCAGGCCGCCCACGGGCCCATGGGGGTATTGCCCCACCAGCAGCAGCATGCCGTAGTCGCGGAGGATGGCAAGGATGTCCTGCATGGCCTTGCTCCTTTCAGCGCGTGGGCAGGCGCAGGCGCGCCTCGGCCCGGCTGCCGCCCCACATGATGAGCAGCGTCAGCGCCAGGTAAACGACGGTCGAGAACAGGTACACCTCGATCGTCCGGAAGGACTGGCTCTCGATTTCACGCGTGGCGTAGGTCAGCTCCACCACGCCGATGGCCATGGCCAGGCTGGTGTTCTTGAGCAGCAGCACCGTGTGGCTGACCAGCGCGGGCAGCGCGATGCGCGCGGCCTGCGGCAGCACCACCAGGCGAAAGCTCTGCAGGAAGTTCAGGCCCAGGGCGCGCGCGGCCTCAAGCTGGGTTGCGGGCACGGCGCGGATGCCACCGCGCAGCGCCTCGGACACATACGCCGCCATGGCCAGGCCGATGGCAATGAACGCGAAGATGAACTCGCCGCCATTGCGGTTGACCCACATCTGCCAGTCCTGCGGCAGCAGCGTGGGGATGCCGAAATACCACAGGAAGATCTGCACCAGCATGGGCACGTTCTGGTGGTATTCCACATACGTGGCCACGAAGGCCCGCGCGATGCGGCTGCGGCTCATGCGGATGAACGCGAGCAGCGTGCCCAGCGCCATGGCCAGAACCCACGACGCGGCCGTGAGTTCAAGCAGGGTGACCATGCCCCGCGCGATCAGCGCGGGGTAGTCGCCGCGCCAGAGGACGGAGAAATCGAGCGGGTTCATGGCCTGGTGCGATCAGCGCAAAAGAATCAGCCCTTGATCGGCAGGATCTTGAAGTCGCGCTTCATCTGGTACGGGGTGCCCAGCCACTTGTCGAAAATCTTCGCGGCTTCGCCGGACTTTTCCAGTTGCTGGAGCACGCCGTTGACGTGCTTGATCATGGCGGCTTCGTTCTTGCGCATGCCGATGCCCCAGGTCTCGGTCATGAGCGCGGGCTCCAGGATCTCCAGCGGCGTGGTGGCTTCGGATTCGCGCTTCCACTTGACCAGCACCAGTTCGGACACGGACGCACCGTCCACCTTGCCCTGCTGCAGCGCCAGGTACACGGCGGGCGTGTCCTGGAAGGTCACGACTTCCACATTGGGAATGACCCGGCGCGTGGCGGCTTCGGACGTAGAGCCCTTGCCCGCGGCAACGCGCTTGCCGGCCAGGTCGGTCGGCGTCTTGAACTTGTCGGCGCGGCGCGTGGCGACCTTGGTGCCGGTGGCGTAGTAGCCGTCGCTGAAGGTGATCTGCTCGGCGCGCTCGGGCGTGTAGCCCAGGTTGGCGGCGACGATGTCCACGCGGGCCTGCGTCAGTTCGGGAATGCGCGCAGGCACCGAGATCGACTTGACCTCCAGCTTGACGCCCAGGCTCTTGGCGATGGCGGCGCAGAAGTCCACGTCGTAACCCTGGATCTCACGCGTCTGCGGGTTGGGGAAGCTGAACGGCTCGGCCGTGCCCAGCGTGCCACACACCAGGGTGCCACGCTGCTTGATGTCGGCGAGTTGGTCGGCCTGCGCGTGGGCACAGAACAGGGCGGCGGCGGCGAGCGCCGTGAGAGAGAGCTTACGCATGGGCTTGATCCTTGTTGGAAGGCTGGTGGGAGGGGTTGAGGGAAACGGGGGAACCCGAAGACGGGCGCAGCCGTGCGACGGCCTGGGCGATGGCCGCGCAACCGGCCTCGATTTCTTCGATGGACGTGGCGAACGACATGCGAAGGTGTCCCTGCATTCCATAGGAACTGCCGTCAATCGTAGCCACTCCGGCCTCGTCCAGCAGGAACATCATCACATCCAGGTCGCTGGACAGGGTCTTGCCCGATTCGGTTGACCTGCCTAACAGGCCGTCCACATTCGGGAACACATAGAACGCGCCGTCGGGGCGCGGGCAGTGGATGCCGGGAATGGCGTTCAGCAGCGCCACCATGCGGTCGCAGCGCGCCGCGAACAGCGCGGCGGCTTCCTTCACGCAGTCCTGCGGGCCGTCCAGCGCCACGGCGGCGGCGGCCTGGCTCATGCCCACGGCGCATGACGTGCTCTGCGTCAGCAGCAACACGATTGCCTTGACCAGTGCGCGCGGCCCCGCGCCATAGCCCAGGCGCCAGCCCGTCATGGCATAGGCCTTGGACATGCCATTGACCAGCAGCGCGCGCGACTGCAGCGACGGCGTGACCGCGATGGGTGACGCGTGGCGCGCGTCACCATAGACGAAATGTTCGTAGATCTCGTCCGTCATGAGCCAGACGTGGGGGTGCCGCTCCAGCACGGCGCCCAGGGCACGCAGTTCGTCGGCGGAATAGACCGCGCCCGTGGGGTTGTTGGGCGAATTGAGAACCAGCCAGCGCGTGCGCGGGGTGATGGCACGCTCCAGCGCGGCGGGCGTGAGCTTGAAGCCATCGGCCGCCGGGCACGGAACCACGACAGGCACACCGCCCTGCAGCGCAACCATGTCGGGGTACGACACCCAGAATGGCGCCGGGATGATGACCTCGTCGCCGTCATTGAGCGTGGCGGCGAGCGCGTTGTAGATGATGTGCTTGGCGCCGCAGCCCACGACGATGTCGTCGATGGCATAGGTCAGCCCGTTTTCACGCAACAGCTTGGCCGCGATGGCCTGGCGCAGCACGGGAATGCCGGCCGACGGCGTGTAGCGCGTGAGCCCGGCGTTCAGCGCAGCGATGCCTGCGGCCACGATGTGCGGCGGCGTGGGAAAGTCGGGCTCGCCGATGGTGAAGTCCACAATGCGGCGGCCAGCCGCGCGCAGCGCGTCCACGCGCATCTTGGCGGCCATGCTGGGCGACGGCTTGACGGCGTCCAGGCGGTAGGCAAGCAACGTGCCGGGGGTGGTGGCGTTCATGTTCATACTTTCAGGCCCCTTCGCTCACAGCAAACCAAACGGCGCCAGCGTGGCCGTGAGCCAGCTCTGGTCCACGCGGCCGGTGGCGATCTCGGCCATGACCGCGGCCTCCTTGGTGGCGCTGCGCCGCGCGGCGTCCAGCAGGGCGGGCGCCTGCGCGACCGGGAAAGTCACGACGCCATCCTCGTCGCCCACCACCAGATCGCCCGGCTGCACCACCTGGCCCGCGATGGACACCGGCACGTTGAGCGAGCCCGGCCCGGTCTTGTACGGGCCGCGGTGCGACACGCCCCGGGCGTAGCAGGGAAAGTCAGCCTTGTAAAACGCGGCGCTGTCGCGAATGGCGCCATCGATGACAAAGCCCACGCAGCCGCGCTGCTGCGCGTATTGAAGGATCAGCTCACCAATCAGCGCATTGACCAGCTCGCCCCCGCCGTCCACCACCAACACGTGGCCGGGCTGCAGCTGCATGAGCGCCTTGTAGATCAGCAGGTTGTCGCCCGGACGCACCTTGACGGTAAAGGCCGTGCCCACGAGCTTGCGGCCCGCATGGTAACGCTGCAGGCCGGTGATGCCCGGCAGGCGGTCCAGGTTGTCGCTGATGTGGGGGGTGACGACGTCGGTGAAGGCGGTGACCAGGTCGGCCGGGGCCAGGGCCGGCGGGGGATTGAGCGTGAAGCCCGAAGGGGATTGGGTTTGTGACATGAAACGGTAACGTTGCTTGCCGCAGATTTTGGGCAGGAACGGTTACCGGAAAAAGCGATATTTCAGAATTGTGATTGATGAGAAAAAGTGATTTGAAGTCAATCGCTCGACCAGCTGCAGGTCGCTCAAGAATTCGCCAACCACGGCCACGCAACGATCAAAGCCCGGAGCGTAGTCCAGCGTGGCAATGGCATCGAACGTGATTCGCAATCCAGCATGTGGCTGCGCGATTTGCGACAGAAAAGCGTCGCGGTGACGCAGCAGAAAGGGCTTTGCCGTCAAAAGTTGCCCAGGCTCGCGCTCGATCACGAGCGCAAAGTCGAACAGATCGCGCGCCGTGGCGCGGTCGCCCCGGTGGTACATCTTCTTGGCGATGATTTCGGCGGCCGTTTCCACCTTGACGGAGCGGCCGCCAACGTCCCAGATTTCCCACGCGTCAGCCAGCAGGTTGGGCGCCGCCACGAAATCAACCTCACCTTCGTCGAACTGCAACTTGACGAAAGCGCCCGGCTGCTCGGTGTAGTCCTACGTCAGATCAGCAGCCGTGTCGCTCAACCGGGGGGTGACAAAGCCGAGGTACTGCGGATCGGGCACAAAGATGTCGATGTCCTTGCTCAACCGATGGTGGTGGCGGAACATCAGTACAGTCCCCCCGCCCAGGGTCCAGAACGGATCCTTGATTCCGCCGTACCGGCTGATCTCGTCAATCAGCGTCAGCGCCCGCGGGAATAGCTTCTCCCAAGGCCCGGCAGGTAGCGACCTGACCGTCATGCCCACAGCGCCCGCCTGTGCACGGACAAGGACTCGGCCAACTTCGCCACGTTGCGCCAGACCTGCCGCGGCGGCAGGTGCGCGCGCGACGCAGCCTCCTCCACAGCCATCACGACAACGGGCACAGGCGCTTCGTCGAGCAGATGTATCAGGTGCGGCGCGAATGAAGGCGGCACATCGCCACTCGCCAGGACTTTCTCCAGCGCTTCGGGCGCCAGTTCACGCTTGTAGCTGACGCTGGCCGTCTTGGCGGCCATCCACAGGCCTCGCTTCTTGCTGCGGGTGTCCGTATCGGGCTTGGGGCTGTCCAAGCCCAGCACCGCCATCAACTGGCCCACGCGGTTGACGCCTAAATCGTTGAGCGCGCCGTTTTCCAGGCCAACCAGGGTTTGGCGAGAAAGGCCGCTCAGGTGAGCCAGTTGCGCTTGGGACAGGCCTAGCTCAACGCGCCGTAGGCGGACGGCGTCGCCGATGTCAACAAGGTTCATAGCGGATTCGGGCTTTTTAATGTCTAAAATATTGGACATATTAATGCGATTTACCCCCTGCCGGCAACAGCGAGTTTTAACTTTGGGTTGGCACGAAGCTCACGCCGCCTCCTGTTGCGAGATAAATCCGCCGATTAGCGCATTGATCAGCTCGCCGCCACCATTGCCCTGAACCACATCCAGCCTGGCAAGCCGACGCAGAACACCGATGTGGAGCGATTCAACAAGGCCTATCGAACCGAGGTGCTGGACTGCTACGTGTTCGAGTCACTGCAGGCGGTCAGGGACATGACGCAGGACTGGTTGCATCGCTACAACCACCATCGGCCCCATGAATCATTGGGCCGGGTCCCGCCGGTTGAGTACCGTGCGAAACAATTCCCCAACCTCTACTTCTGACTGGCTCAGGAAATCGCGGTGGCTTCAGCGGTATGCGTCCGGCCATCCCATCTTGACCGGTGCAGCCGGATCAAGTTCTCGCTGAATTCACCTCGTCCGTGAAGCCGTCGTCGTCATAGACTTTGGCGATAGCCTGATCCAGGCGCCGGAGCAGCGCCGGCAGCGTTTCACCGTCGCGGCGCACCAGCATTGCCAAGGTGTTGCTTTGATCGGCAGCAGTAGCAACGCACTTGTGCGGCCATCGGGCACCCACGGTGATCTCCCCTCCATCGGCAATCAACGCTTCAATGTGTTCCATGGCGCACATTGTGGATGCGTCAGCTGGCCTTCCAGCGGTGGGGCAGCAACTCGTCGATCTGGCTGGCGCGCTGCGTTGGCAGCCGTGCCAGCACATCCTTGAGATAGGCGTACGGATCGTGCCCGTTCAGTTTCGCCGAGCGGATCAGGCTCATGACGGCGGCCGCCCGCCTTCCCGCCCGCAGCGAGCCAGCAAACAGCCAGTTCGAGCGGCCGATGGCAATTGGCCTGATCTGGTTCTCGATCCAGTTGTTGTCTGCAGGAAGGCGAGCGTCATCCACGAACCGCGTCAGCGCCACCCAGCGCTTGAGGCTGTAGTCCAGCGCTTTGGCCGTGGCCGAGCCGTCCGTGATCTTCTGGCGCGTGATCAGCATCCACCGGTGCAAGTCATCCAGCAGCGGTCTTGATCGGGCCTGGCGGATGCGCTGGCGTTCATCGGGCGTCAGGCTCTGTACCTCGCGCTCA
>JAIUOW010000017.1 GCA_020161775.1 Pseudomonadota bacterium | reverse complement strand
TCGCATGTTCGATTGAAGTCACTTCGCTATGCGCCCAGCTATTGGCGCTGACCGAGTGAGTTCTTCAACACAATAGGTCGAAAGCGGACATGCGGGCCTTGGTTGTCCTCCCAAACTCAGGAGGCGGAACAGGAACCGCATGTCCACTGCATGCCCCTGGACGCTGGTCTGTCCCGCTCCTGAGTTGGTTGCTCCGCTTATGGAGCCTTGCCATGTCCAGGCACGCGCGGCGCAGGCGAACGCCCGCCGCCGGACTTCCCGCCCGGGACCGTGCTCGTTTTGCCTCCCCATCCTTTTCCTCCGCCCTGTGAGCCACCACTCTTGCCACCTGCGCCAGTATTTGCCATGAAAATTACTCCAGCAACGCCTCGAGCCAGCCGGATGGCGGCAATCTTGTCAGGCGTCGTGATTGATCTTGCGGGTAATGAAGTTGAGTGACCGAGGAAACATGGAAACGCACATGCCGACCGTTGGCCAGACACTGGAGGACGTCCTGAACCGGCCTTTTGAGCCACTTACGCTGCGCCGCCCAATGCGGCTGTTCCCGACATCCATGGGCCTTAAGCCAGGCATTTCAGGGCTCCCGTCAGACGACTTCCTCGCAAACCTACATAGTGGCCGCCGGACACATCTGGCACTCATCCGGAAAGGCTTTGGAAAGGAGTTCAAGAACTTCCAGAACTATGCCCTTCACAAGGTCGACACCACCCCCGCGACACGTCAACGTCTGATCGACGCGCTCGGCGGACGTGAGGACTTTCTTGAACTGCTGGCAAACAGAATGCGCGAGGGCATGCTGGTTGCAGACCTCGCACAGATGACGCGGATCGCCGAGGGCGCGCTTTACCAGCTGACGCGAAGCTTGTCATCCGGCTCGTTGAAGTGCGTGCACTGCCAAGCCGAACTGGTATCCCGACCTGCAAAGTGGTGGGCAGAACAGCCCTGCTCACTCGGCGACGCGGAATATCGGTTCGTTGACCGCCTTCTCTGCGATGCACTCGCGGTCACCTTGTTGCCGCTTCTCTTCGGGACCACGTGGGCCGTGAAAGAGCATGCGATACAGAACCTGGGCGCGTTGTGCGAACTCGGTGCGCACCCCTTCAAGCATTGGCTTGACATGGTCCGGCGCCCCTACCAGGCGCAAAGCCTGACCGCATTGGCCACCCGCGCGGGGATGGATGGGCCATCTCCGGACAGTCTGCTGCAACGCGTAGCCCGTGGTGAGATGCTTACGATTGAAACGATCCAGGCAGTCACAGCGCGTTTGCCGAATGCAAAACCAGTGCGAGATCTCGGAATGCAGGCCCGCGCCCTGGCGTTCAGCATCGACTTTCTGATGGCTGTGGACAACGGTGCTGTTCCATTGGATTGGCAAGCAGCACAAGCAATAGTGCGAACTCGCATTCTTCAATTCGGCCAGGACATACGCTACAGCCTTGCCAAAGCGATCGGCTCGGCGCCTGCGTCAAGCCAGTTCGTCCCGATTAAATCGACCACTTGATCTCGGGTCTTTTGAGGAGGAATCGCAGCCCCCTCGCGAGCAGCTTCCCTCTAAGGGTTCGCCGAACGTGTCGATAGTTCACCGCAAAAGTATTCAACTTTCCTTCGTGGCCCTCAACCCAGGGAAGAAGGGCACGCCCGATCAGTACTTTCTTGCATGGCCAGTTCATTGGCCTCGATGTCCGCTTCCGGCCAGAAGCAGACTTCGCCATTCCCAGCGTCGCAGTTCCGTTATAGAAGTCCGGGATTACCCTAGCTTCACCGCCTAGCGAAAACATCGTTTCCGCCAGGACGGCTGGATGTCCGTGGACCGCTTTCCTAAAGTTCTCCCATCGCGAAAGCGACGGAGACAGCAATGCGGAACATGGACGAAGACAACATCACGCGTGCCGTTATTGGCATGCACGCGAGCAGCGGGAACCCGCGGCTGCGCGTGCTCATGACGAGCCTGGTGCAACACCTGCACGCCTTTGCGCGCGAAGTCGAGCTGACCGAAGACGAGTGGTTCCGGGGAATCCAGTTTCTCACCCAAGTCGGCCACATTACCACGGCCACCCGCCAGGAGTTCATCCTGTTGTCGGACACGTTGGGGCTGTCGACGCTGGTGACAGCGCTCAACAACAAGAAGCCGCAGGGATGCACCGAAGCCACCGTGTTCGGGCCCTTTCACGTCGAAGACTCTCCACGCGTCGAGCTCGGGGGTGACGTCGCCAACGGTGCGCAAGGCGAACCCTGTTTTGTCAGCGGCACCGTGGTGGATCCCGATGGCCGTTCGGTGCCGCACGCTGAGTTGCAGGTGTGGCAGGCCGATGCGGCCGGCAACTACGACGTCCAGTACGGCGCCGACGAGCCGCACCGTGCCCGCGCCACGCTGAATGCCGACGAGCGCGGTGCCTTTTACTTCAAGAGCATCCGCGCGGAGTCCTATCCGATCCCGCATGACGGGCCCGTCGGCCAGATGCTCGAGGCCCTGGGCCGCCATCCGTGGCGCCCCGCGCATCTGCATTTCATGGTCACTGCGCCGGGATTCGAACGCCTGATCACGCATGTGTTTCGCAACGGCGACCAATACCTGGACTCCGATGCCGTGTTCGGTGTGCGTTCGTCGCTGATCGCTGACTGGGACGAGCACCCGCCGGGCCATGCGCCTGACGGAACGGTGAGTGCGGTGCCGTTCTACACCTTGAACTTCCGCTTCGTGCTGAACCCGGCGAGCGCCGCAGCTGCACCCGCCGGCCGCAAAAAAACCGTCGCCGTCGGTTGAGACCGAGCGACTCACACGGAGACAAGATGACAACGATCCCCCCCCTGCTGGAACTGCGGGGCATCAGCAAAAGCTTCACCGGCGTGCAGGCGCTCGACGATGTCTCGCTGCAACTGTTTCCCGGTGAGGTGCACATGCTCCTCGGCGAGAACGGGGCCGGCAAGTCGACCCTGATGAAGGTCCTGTGTGGCGCGCACACGGCCGATGCGGGCGAGTTCTTTCACAAAGGTCAGCCGGTCACGATCGCGGGGCCGGCCGACGCCCAGAGACTGGGCATAGCCGTTATTTTTCAGGAGTTTACGCTGGTGCCTTACCTGAGCGTGGCGCAGAACATCTTCCTGGGTCGCGAGCCGCGAGGCCGTCTGCCCGGGACGGTAGACCATGGGCTCATGCGCAAGCAGGCGCGCGCCATCATGGATCAGCTGGGCATGACCCTGGACCCCGGCACCGCGGTCGCGACGCTCGGTGTTGCGCAGCAGCAGATGGTCGAGATCGCCAAGGCGTTGTCGCAAGACGCACGCATCCTCGTGCTGGATGAACCGACCGCGGCGCTTTCGGACAACGAAACGGACAAGTTGTTCCGGATGATCGGCAAACTCAAGTCACAAGGTGTGGCCATGGCCTACATCAGCCATCGGATGGCCGAGGTTTTCTCGATGGGCGAGCGCATCACGGTTCTGCGCGACGGCAAGAAGGTAGGGTCGCGGATGCCGCATGAGACCACGCCTGACGAACTGGTCAGCCTGATGGTGGGGCGCAAGGTCGACATGTCCTATGCGCGCGAGTTCTGCAAATCGCCGGGCCCGGTGGCGTTGCGTATGCGGGGGGTGTCGGCTCGCAGCGGCATTCGTGGCATCGACCTGGAGGTCCGGGCGGGGGAGATCGTCGGGTTGGCAGGCCTGGTGGGCTCAGGCCGAACCGAGGTCGCGCGTGCCATCTTCGGCGCCGATCCTGTCGAGTCCGGAAGCATCGAGATTTTCGGGCAACGCCAAAGCGGTGGTCCGGCGCAGGCGCGGCGACTCGGTGCAGCGCTGATTCCCGAGAGTCGAAAGACCCAGGGCCTGGCGCTGATCCGGTCCGTGGGGCAGAACCTGATGCTGGCGAGCCTGCCGAGGCTGTTTCCGCGTGGCTGGTACTCACCTGCCAGCGCGGCGACGCTGGCGAATGAACTGATCGAACGCCTGCGCATCGCGACACCGGGGCCAGACCGGCGGGTGGGTGTTCTGTCGGGTGGAAATCAGCAAAAGGTCGTGATCGGCAAGTGGCTCGCTGCGCAGTCGAAGCTATTCGTTTTCGACGAGCCGACCCGCGGAATCGACGTCGGGGCGAAGGCCGAGATCTTCGCGTTGATCGATTCGCTGGTGAAGAAGGGCGCCGCGGTACTGATGATTTCTTCGGAACTGCCGGAAATCGTCAACGTATGCGACCGAACCTACGTCATGCGTGAAGGCTGCGTGGCAGGACACCTGACGCGCACCGAAATGAGCGAAGAAGCCATTCTGACCCTGGGGATGCACCATGCGTGACCTGACACTTGACACCCCGTCAGGCGACGGCATGCGCGACCTGATGCACAGGCTGCGGCGCAGTGGCAGCGCGAGTGGAGCGCTGGTGATGCTTGCCGGGCTGTGCGTGCTGTTCGGGTTGCTGGCCCCGAATTTCCTGGCAACGTCCAACCTGGTCAACGTGGCACTGCAGTCGACCATCCTGCTGCTCATCGCGCTGCCGATGACGTTGATCATCATGACCGAGGGGCTCGACCTGTCCGTCGGTGCCGTGCTCACGTTGGCCAATGTCGTGCTCGCGACCATTGCAGTGAAGACTGGTGGAGTGGGACTCTCGCTGCTGTCGGCACTGGCCATTGGTGCGGTTTTCGGCTTGCTGAACGGCACCTTGGTCGCGCGCCTGGGCATTCCCCCCTTTGTCGCGACGCTGGGCACCCTGGGGGTTGCGCAGGGTATGGCGCTGGTGGTCACCGACGGCCAGAGCGTGGTCGGCATTCCCGAGTCCGTGCAGATGCTCTACAGCGGCGCGTTGTTGGGCGTGCCGCTGCCCATCTGCATCGCCGTCATCGCCTATCTGGCATTTCACGTCGTGCTCTATCACACGCGATTCGGCGCCTGCGTCTTCGCCCTTGGCGGTAACCGTGAGGCCCTTTCGCTGGCTGGCGTGCGCATGCGGTGGTATCTGGTGGCCGTTTACCTGATCAGCGGATTGATGGCAGGCCTGGCGGCGTTGTTGCTGACGGCGCGCATCAGTGCCGGACACCCGACGGCAGCGCTGGGTATCGAGTTCGATGCCATCGCAGCTGTTGCGGTCGGCGGTACCTCGTTCGAAAGGGGCAAAGGCTGGCTGCTGGGCACGCTGATCGGCGTTCTGGCTGTAGGTGTGCTGCGCAACGGACTCAACCTGATGGGGGTGAGTTCGGCGGTGCAGGTTGCCGCCATCGGTTTTCTGGTGATCCTCGCGTTGACGATCGACGCACTGCGTGAGAGGAACGTATGAGCGCCATCATGAATCAATTTCGTCCGCAAACTGGCGCGGCTGCCGCGGCCTCGGGCGCAGGCGCCTGGCAAGCCTTGCCCGATCCTGTCCGTAGCGTGGTGTTGCGCCTTTTGGCACTGGCACTTCTGTGCCTGGTGCTCAGTGTGGCCAGCGATGCGTTTCTGACCAGCGCCAACATCCTGAATGTCCTGCGCCAGGCTGCGTTGCTGTTCCTACTGGCTTCGGGTCTCACGCTCGTGATCCTCACCGCCGGGCTCGACCTTTCCGTAGGGGCCAATGTGGCAATGAGCGCCTGCCTGGCCGCGACCGTGATGAAAGCGACGGGGTCGATCACGCTGGCGGTCTTCGTCGGGTTGGCGTGCGGGCTCGCAATCGGCGTCGCCAACGGCATTCTCATCACGTTGATCCGCATTCCGCCCTTCATCGCGACCTATGGAATGTTGTGGATTCTTCACGGCATCACCTACTGGTTCATGCGGGGGGAAACCATCCATGGCTTCCCCGCTGCGTTCCGCGCGCTCGGAAGCGGTCACTGGCTGGGTGTGCCCATCCCTGTGTACCTGATGGTGGTGTTCCTGGTCGTCGGCGCGGTCTTCGCACAACGCACGCGCTGGGGCCAGGAAATCTACGCGGTAGGGGCCAACCCCGAAGCGGCACGGCTGTCCGGTGTACCCGTCAAAAGCCGACTCGTACTGGTGTATGCCGTCAGTGGCGCGATGGCTGGTCTGGCGAGCCTGATTTTCCTGGCACGGCTCAACTCGGCAGAAGGCGACATCGGCGAAGCCATGACGCTGCCCGCGATCGCGGCCGTACTGATCGGCGGTACTTCCTTGTTCGGCGTCGTGGGATCGGTCTTCGGGACGCTGGTTGGGGCGCTGATCCTGACCCTCGTGCTGAACGGCATGAACCTGCTTGCCATCAACGCCAACTGGCAACCCGTGGTGACCGGCGTGATCGTGGTCATGGCGGTTTATCTGGACAACCTCACACGTAAAGGAGATGGACGATGAAGATGAAGACGATGGCCCGTGTCGCGCTTGCCGCCGCGGCAACCTGTGCAGCCCTGCCGTGCTTTGCGAACGGTGAACGCATCGCGGTGTTCACCAAGAACCAGACCAATCCGTTCTTTCAGGCCGTACGGCTTGGCGCCGAATCTGCGGCCAAGCAGATGAACGCGAGAGTCACGCACTACGTGCCGACCAAGCCTGACAGCATTCCGGAGCAGATGAGCCAGGTGGAGGACGTGATCATCAAAAAGCCCGACGCGATCGTTTTCACACCGGTCGACTACAAGGCCATGGTGCCCGCCGTTGCGAAGATCAACGGCGCCAAGATTCCGGTCGTCAACGTGACCGACCGCAGCGAAAGCGGCAACTTCGTCGCATTCGTGGGGGCCAGTGATTACCGGCTTGGACTGGAGACGGCCCGTCACCTGATCAAGTCATTGGGTGGGCAAGGCAACCTGGTTGCCATCGAAGGCGTCAAGGGATCGTTGACCAGCATCGACCGCATGCGCGGCTTCAATGACGCTGTCAAGGAGGCGCCCGGCGTCAAGGTCCTGGCATCGCAACCGGGCAACTACCAGCGGTTGCAGGCGCTGCAGGTGATGGAGAACCTGATGCAGTCGCACCCCAAGATCGACGGCGTGTTCGCCGCAAACGATGCCATGGCCGGCGGTGTTGTCGAAGCCCTGGACGCTGCCAACCGCAAGGCGAATGTGGTCGGTATCAACGGGACCAAGGAAGCGATCGACGCGATCAAGGCCGGAAAGATGCTGGCGACCGGCGACTACAACGGCTTCATGCAAGGCTGTCTGTCGACGATGTCGGCCGTACGCAGCCTGCGCAAACAGCCCGTGCAGAAGGACATCGTCTTTCCCGCCACCGTCATCGACAAGAGCAACTATCAGCGCTGGGAAACCCCTGTCGAGTCCCGCACCTGCCCCACGTGGGAAGAAGCGGTCAAGTGATGTACAGCCCGGAGGTCTCGTGATATTCGTTTTCCACCTCATCGACCGTGCCGACGCAGGCGATCTGCGTCAGCGCGTCCGGCCGGAGCACAAGGTCTATCTGGCCGCCGTGGCAGATCGCATTGCATTCGCCGGACCGCTCACCGAAGACGACGGCCACACCATGATCGGCAGCTTGCTGGCCATCGACTTCCAGGACCGCGCAGCGGCCGAGGCCTGGATGGCTCACGAGCCGTTCACCAAAGCCGGGCTGTATGAAGCGGTCTCGGTACTGCCGTTCGTCAACCTCTGGCCGCAAAAGGCCGGTTTTCCTGCGGCTTAGCGCGATGCCCATCAAGCACATCGTCATGTGGAACGTGCGCGGCGAATCGCCTGTGAAGAAGGCGGAGGCCGTCGAGTTCCTGCGCTCCAGATTCGAGGGGCTGCACGGCCTCATCCCCGGCCTGCTGCATCTGGAAGTCGGCGTGGACTCCAGTGGCGTGGACTACGCATGCGATGTGGTGCTCTACAGCGTCTTCGACACTCTGGAGTCACTGGCGGCCTATGCCACGCACCCTGCGCATCTGCGCGTTCGCGATGAGCTGGGCGACATGCGCATCAGCCGCCACCAAGTCGACTACGTCGTGAGCTGATCATGATCCGCGACTTCATCTTCACAGCCCAGCCGTCCCGCGTGGTCTTCGGGCGGGGCAGTCTGCAACGGTTGGCGCAAGAGGTCCAGGCGCTTGGCGCCCGCCGGGCGCTGGTGCTGTGCACGCCGCAGCAGGTGGAAATCGCCGAGACGGCATCAGCGCTGCTGGGAGAGGCCAGCGCCGGCGTCTTCGGCGGCGCCGAGATGCACGTTCCCATCGAGTCGGCCAGGCTGGCACGGCAATACGCCAGCAAGGTCGGTGCAGACTGTGCGATCGCCATCGGTGGCGGCTCGACGGTCGGTTTGGGCAAGGCCATTGCCCTGGAGTCCGGGCTGCCGATCGTTGCCGTGCCCACAACCTATGCCGGCTCCGAAATGACGCCCATCTATGGCATCACCGAGGATGGCGTGAAGAAGACCGGGCGCGATCTTAGGGTGCTGCCGCGAACCGTGCTGTACGACCCGGAACTGTCCGCGCATCTGCCTGTGCCGATGTCGGTGGTCAGCGGAATCAATGCCATCGCCCATGCCGCGGAAGGGCTCTACGCTCAGGACGGTAACCCCGTGATGTCGCTCATGGCTGAAGAGGGTATCCGCGCTCTGGCACGGGGGCTGCGGGGTATCCAGGGTGCTGCAGCTGACATCTCTTCACGTACCGACTGCCTCTATGGCGCCTGGTTGTGTGGCTCGGTGTTAGGGCACGTTGGCATGGCCCTGCACCACAAGTTGTGCCATACCCTGGGCGGCAGCTTCAACTTGCCGCATGCGGAGACCCACACGGTGGTACTTCCGCACGCGCTGGCCTACAACGCACCCGCTGCGCCGAACGCCATTGAGCGGATTGCCGCAGCACTCGGCGCCATGGATGCCGCCACAGGCGTCTTCGACCTCGCGCGCGAGCTGGGTGCGCCGACGGCCTTGCGCGACATCGGCATGCCTCGCGATGGTTTGGGGCGCGTGCTGGAGCTCGCGCTTGCCAACCCCTACTGGAACCCCCGTGCCCTGGAGGCGGATGCACTGGCGCGGTTGCTGGACCAGGCCTGGTCTGGCGAACGCCCTGAGGGCAGGGTATGAGCGATATGGAGCATGACTTCCTGATCGTTGGCGGCGGAACCGCGGGTGCGGCCTTGGCTGCACGTCTGTCGGAAAGTGGAGTCAATCGTGTACTGCTGCTTGAAGCCGGACCTGATGTGTCGCCGGGTCGTGAGCCGGCGGACATCCGGGACCCGTTCCCGACGTCAACGCTCAATTCGGGCTACTTCTGGAACGACCTCACGGCGACCTCGCGCGACGACGGGCCCTCTGCGCCTTACCCACAGGCCCGAGTATTGGGCGGCGGGTCCAGCATCAATGGCATGTTCGCGCTGCGTGGCGTACCTGCAGACTATGAACGATGGGCGGATGCGGGCGCGCGCGGCTTCTCTTGGGACGCCGTGCTGCCGCACTTCCGCAAAGTCGAGAACGATCTGGACCGGCGTGACGTCGATGGCGGGCCCCACGCAATCAGCCGTGTGCCGAAGGCCCAGTGGCCGGCTTTCGTCCACTCGATGCAGGGGGCTGCGCAACGACTGGGACTGCCGTTCGTCTCTGACGTCAACCATCAATCCGCGGACGGATTCTTCGCGATGCCGAACGCCGTCGAGGACGGCGCACGGGTCACCACGGCAGGCTGTTACCTGACCGCAGCCGTCCGCGCGCGGTCCAACCTCATGATCTGGCCCAACACGCAGGTCAACCGGCTGAATATCGGGACAGGGTTCGTGACGGGCGTCGAAGCGATCCGGGATGGCACCGCAGTCGAGGTGCGGGCACGTCGCGTGATCGTTTGCGCGGGCGGCATCCATTCACCGGCACTGCTGTTGCGGTCGGGTGTCGGGTCGGCAGCAGAGCTGATGTCATCAGGCGTCAAGACAGTCATTGACCTGCCGGGGGTCGGCCGGAACCTGCAGAACCATCCGTACATGTTCTTCGCGCTCACGCTGCCGCGTGGCAAGAGGATGGCGGCGAATGTGCGGCGCTTTGCCGTCGCGGGCATCAGATCGTCCTCGGGTTTGCCGAGCGCGCCCCCTGGCGACTTGTTCAACTTCATGATCGGACGAGTGAGCGGGCAAGCGTTCGGCCCCGACTTTGCGCTCGTGGGTAGCGCGCTGTACGCACCAAAATCGCGCGGTACCGTCAAGCTCAAGAGTGCGGACCCGCTGGTTCATCCCGAAGTGAACTTCCGGTTCCTATCCGATCCGGCCGATGCGCCGCGCATGCTTGCGGCCGCACGGCTGAGCGAGCGCCTGCTGCGTGATCCTGCCGTTGCTGCGGACTACCACGAAGCATTCCTGCTGCCCGGGGCGTTGTCGGTCAAGCAGTTCAATCGCCCGGGAGTGGCCGGCCAGGTGCTCGCCATGGCCGCCGGGGCTGCGGCCAATGCGCCAGGCCCCTTGCGCCGGGCGATCTTCGGGCGGGCTTTCAAAAGCGGCGCACCCGTTGCGCGCCGTGGTGGGGGCCGCGCGGTTTCTGACGAGCAGCTTCTGTCATCAATCAGCCCGATGGGGCACCCCGTTGGAACTTGTGCCATGGGCGATATCCGCAATCCGATGGCCGTTGTCGACGACTCGTTCCGCGTCCACGGCACGCACAACCTGTTTGTGGTCGATGCATCCGTGATGCCGAACATCACCAGTGCAAACACCAATCTGCCCACGCTGATGTTGGCGGAGATGGCGGCCGAGCGCATCGCGTGTCTATGACCGGTCCCGTGAACCCCATGTCTTAACCCGAGGAGAAATCCATGTTCAATTACTTCAAGGTCTATTCCTGGAACCTCGCCCTGTCTATGGCATTGGACGCCGGCGCAAACATGGACGAAGTCGATCGCGCGTGCAGGGCGCTGCGCGACATCGAGGACGACCAGGCGCATGCGAACGACTTCTTCAGCGCTTGGGCAAAGGCCGCGGCGAAGCTGGCAGGTTCTGCCACCGAGGACGAAAAGGCCGGCCATCGTCTGTCCGCCGCTGAGAAGTACCGCAGGGCCTGCGTCATGTACATCACGGCGGAGCGGATTCCGGCGCATGATTACCCGCCGCGGCTTGCCGCGTACGACGAGCTGCTCTGGACGTTCTCGAAGTACGTGGAATGCGCGGGCGCCAACTGCGAAAAAGTGAAGGTCCCTTTTGGGGATACGTCGCTTCCCGCGCTGATGGTTTCGGTCGGCGATCCGCAGGCGCCGGCACCGTGCATCGTGCACTTCAACGGCCTGGACGGCGTCAAGGAGTACCTGTACCTGTGCGGCCTGCCCGACGTGCTGGCGCGCCGCGGCGTCTCCATCCTGCTGGTCGATAACCCGGGGGTGGGAGAGGCGCTTCGCAAGCACAGCTTGCACAACGCCCCAGAAGCCGAGCTTCCGGCCGGTGCATGCATCGACTACCTCCAAACGCGCACTGACGTTGACCCAAAGCGCATCGGCATGATGGCGCTCAGTCTGGGTGGCTACCACGCGCCGCGCGCAGCAGCGTTCGAGCCGCGCTTTGCCTGCTGTGTCGCGTGGGGAGCAAACCACGATTGGGGCACGCGGTTTCGCGCCCGGGTTGCGGGCACCTTGTCTGCGCAGAAGTCGGTCCCCCACTACTTCGAGCACGTGAAGTGGGTGCTGGGGTGCAGCACCATCGACGCCTGCCTGGAGATCACGGACCGCTTCACGCTGGAGGGTGTGCTGGACCGCATCCGCGTGCCTGTCTACATCACGCATGGCGAGGAAGACCGCCAGATCCCCGTTACAGACGCACGCAGAACCTTTGATGGCTGCGTGAACGCACCGCGCAAAGACCTGCGCGTCTTCACAGCAGATGAAGGCGGTGAACAGCACTGCAGCATCGGAAATATGAGTCTGGCCACCCATGCGATGGCCGACTGGATTTCAGAAGTCCTCAAGGCGGCGTGATCCGCTTCTTTTAAACCACCCAAGGAGACAACCATGTTCAAGAAATTCGTCCGCAACCTGCCGCGCATGGCGCTCGTTGCTGCGCTCATTCCCGCTGCAGCGCTTGCCCAGTCCGACCTGGTGCGCATCATCGTGCCGCTTGCGGCCGGGAACCCTTTCGACGTCGCCGCCCGTGCCTTCGCCGAAGGGCTGGCCAAAGCAAGCGGCAAGAACGTCATCGTCGAGAACAAGCCGGGGGCAGGAGGCCGGATCGCCACCTCTGAAGTCGCCAAGGGCAAGCCCGATGGGTCCGTGCTGCTGTACACCACGGCAGGCCATGCCACCAATGCAGGTCTGTACGCCAACCTTCCCTATGACCCTATCAAGGACTTCACGCCCATCACGATCGTCAGCAAATCCTCCGGGTTCGTGATGCTGGTGCCGGCAAGCTCGCCCTACAAGACGATCCAGGAGCTGATCGCCGCGGCCAAGGCGCAGCCCGATCGACTGAGCTACGGCTCCTTCGGAAACGGCAATACCACCCATGTGATCGGCGCCATGTTCGCGCGCGCGGCAAACATCAAGCTGATTCACGTTCCCTATCCGTCACCGGTGAATGACCTGATCGGCGGGCAGATCAACATGGTTTTCATGGGCGCATCGACCGCGTTGCCGTTGGTCAACGGCGGCCGGGTGCGCGCATTGGCGATCTCTTCAGAGGAGCGGGAGCCGGAATTCCCCGGCGTGCCGACCTTCCGCGAACTGGGCCTGAAGGACGTCGATGTGCCGGCGTGGTCCGGACTGCTGGCGCCGGCGGGGATGTCTGCCGACAAAGCTCAAGCCCTCTACACCCAGGCCGTGGAGGCGGTGAAGCAGCCTGCCTACCAGAACAACCTGAAGCTCACCAAGGCCAAGGTCGTGCTGTCCACGCCGCAGGACTATCGCAAGTCTCTGGAGCAGGACGTTGCGCGGTTTCGCAAGGAGTTGCCGGAACTCGGTATCAAGGGAGATTGATGTGCGCATCCACCTGATCGGCGCCGGTAAGATGGGCTTGCCCATGGGCAAGCACCTCGTCGCGGCGGGGCATGACGTGACCGTGGACGACCTGAGCGAGGGCAGGCTGCAGGAGGCAGCGGCGCACGGCATGGCCGTGGCAAAAGGACACGCGGGCATCGAAGCCGCCGAAGCCATCCTGTCCTCGCTGCCGCATGACGAAGCGCTCTGGGCGACCGCTCAGGCCGTGGCCCGCCATGCTCGTACGGACGCGGTCTATGTCGACACGAGCACGGTTTCCCCTGCAATATCCGTTCGCGTTGCCGAACAGTTGCATGAGCGGCGAATCGCCTACCTGCGCTCGACGCTGTCCGGCAACAACCTGATGGCCGAGGCGGCCCAGCTGACGGTTCTGGCGTCGGGGCCGAAAGATGCCTACGAGCGCGTTCTGCCCCTGATGCGTACATGGGGAAGCAGCCAGTACTGGTTGGGCGAGGGCGAAGAAGCTCGCCTCATGAAGCTCGTGGTGAATCTCATGATCGCGCAGACAAGCGCCATGCTGGCCGAGTCGCTGACACTGGGAGTCAAGGGGGGCCTGCGTTGGGAAGACATGTGGACCGTGTTGACCAACAGCGCCGTGGCGTCACCGATCGTTAAGTCCAAATCAGCGCAGCTGGCGCAGCGTGATTTCACGCCAACATTCTCCGTCCTGCAAATGATCAAGGATGTCAATCTCATCCTTGGCGAGGCGCAACGCCTGAGTGTGCCCCTGCCCCAGACGGCACTGACCCTGCAGGCGCTGCAGGCGGCCGTCGCCAACGGTGACGCGGACGCCGACTACGCCGCCGTGATTCGTTGCGCGGAGCGGGCTGCCGGAA
Organism: Pseudomonadota bacterium; assembly: GCA_020161775.1. Lineage (GTDB taxonomy): Bacteria > Pseudomonadota > Gammaproteobacteria > Burkholderiales > Burkholderiaceae_C > RAM1. The sequence goes on along the minus strand of JAIUOW010000017.1, from coordinate 102,805 downwards.
TCCGCTGAGCATCCATGACCGACGCGTGGAACGCGTCATCCGTCATAACTTAACCGAGACAACAGTATGAACAATACGCTTCGCCGCCGACACGTGGCGTCTATCAGTGTTGACGGTCAACAGTCCCAGGCGATTACCGAGGACATACCTATCGTTGATCTGGGGGCCTATCTCGCGGGCTCGCCAGGTGCGCTTGTGGATGTCGCCCAGAAGATCCGCAAAGCCTGCACGGAGATTGGCTTTTTCTACATCGTCAATCACGGCGCCAACCCCCAGACGGTCAGTCGCGCATTTTCGGCAATGGAGAGCTTCTTCATGCTGCCGGCCTCGGAGAAAAGCAAGGTTCGCATGAACGAACATCAGGCCGGCTGGCAGGCGCCCAATGTGGCCATCCACGGCGACAGCTTCGACAAGGTCGTCAAGCCGCAGGCCACGGAAGCCTTCAAGTTTGGACCGGAGCTTGACCCGTCGGATCCTGATCACCGGGGGAAGCGACGGTTCCGTGGGCACAACCAGTGGCCGGAGGCGCTGGCCGCGCAAGACAAGCAGGCGCTTTTGCACTACTACGCGGAATTCGACAAGCTGGCCAAGTGCCTGCTGGCCCCGGTGGCAATGGCGCTGGGTCAGCCGCAGGACCACTTCGACGAGGCGTTTGGGCGGTCGGATTCAGTGATGCGATGCGCGTACTACCCCGTGGTCAAGCCCGAGGAAAACCAGTATGGCCTGCCCGGACATACGGATTTGAGCTTTCTGACCTTGATTCCGCCGGCAACCGCCCCTGGGCTGCAGATCCTGACGGCCGCCGGAACGTGGATTGAACAACCGGTTGTGGAGGGGGGCATTCTGGTCAACACGGGCGATACCTTGCGAACGTGGTCGAATGACCAGTTCATCGCGACGCCTCACCGCGTGCTGGCCTCGACCCTGGAGGAGCGCTACTCAGCGATCTTCTTCCTTTACCCGAATCTGGACGCCGTCATTTCCTGTCCGCCGACCTGCTACGGCGCGGATCTTCCCAAGAAGTACGAGGACCAGACTTTCGCCGACTTCTATGCGGGATACGCTTCGCGCAACTTCGGGTACGCCGAAAAGAAAGCTGCGGCAGCGGCGGAAGGTGCGGCATCTTGATCAATAAGTTGACCAGCTCGGTGGCCCAGGCGCTGGCTGATATCCCCGACGGCGCAACCATTCTCATCGGCGGATTTGGCACCGCCGGCGTTCCAAATGAGTTGATCGATGGGCTGCTGGTGCAAGGTGCAAGGGACCTCACTGTTGTGAACAACAACGCGGGAAACGGCAACGCCGGCCTGGCGGCCTTGCTTGCGGCCGGTCGAGTTCGAAAGATGGTTTGCAGCTTTCCCCGGCAGGCCGACAGCCATGTATTCGACCAGCTCTATCGCAGCGCAAAGCTTGAGCTGGAACTCGTTCCCCAGGGCAACCTGGCCGAGCGGATCCGCGCGGCCGGTGCCGGGATCGGCGCGTTCTTTTGCCCGACCGGATTCGGAACCGACCTGGCGAAGACGAACGGCAAGGAGCGGGAGACGCGCGAGATCAACGGGAAGCATTACGTGCTTGAGTACCCGATACATGGCGACGTTGCGCTGATCAAGGCCGAGCGTGGCGACCGCTGGGGCAATCTGACCTATCGCAAGGCCGCCCGCAACTTCGGCCCGGTCATGGCCATGGCCGCTCGGCGTACTGTCGCGACGGTTCATGAGATCGCGGCGCTGGGCGGCCTTGATCCAGAGTCCATCGTCACCCCGGGAATTTTTGTCACACAGATCGTTCATATCGAACGAACAGCGACGCGCGCGGGTGGCTTCAGGAAGGCGGCGTGAACATGGACTACAGGAAACGTACCAAGGCTGAGCTCGCCGCGCGCGTTGCACAGGACATCTTTGACGGCGCTGTCGTCAACCTGGGCATCGGCCAGCCCACACTGGTGGCCAACCATCTGCCGGCAGGACGCGAGGTGATCCTGCACAGCGAGAACGGCATCCTCGGCATGGGAGCGGCGCCGGCGGCCGAGGAGGAAGACTTTGACCTGATCAACGCGGGCAAGCAGCCGGTCACGTTGCTGCCTGGCGGATCGTTCTTCCATCACGCCGACAGCTTTGCGATGATGCGTGGAGGGCACCTGGACATCTGCGTGCTGGGTGCGTTTCAGGTTTCCGAGACCGGTGACCTGGCCAACTGGCACACCGGTGAGCAGGGTGCGATCCCGGCGGTGGGTGGCGCCATGGATCTTGCCACCGGAGCGAAGCAGACCTGGGTGATGATGGACCTGCTGACCAGGAGCGGCGAGAGCAAGCTGGTCGGCAAGTGCACATATCCCCTCACGGGGATCGGATGCGTCAAGCGCGTGTACACGGATCTGGCCACCTTTGCGTGCACTGCCGAAGGATTGCGGCTGATCGACCTTGTTGATGGCCTTGGGGTTGAGCAGTTGCGGCAACTCATTGGACTGCGGATCAGAACCTGATCCGGCATCTCATCTGGATAACTCCATGAACTTGATACAACCTCGCCAGGAGGCACGCATTCTTGCGCGACTCCTGGTACTTGCAGGCATGCTGCTCGCTCCGGTGGGCGCCTGGACACAGGAGATTGTTGTCGGCAGGACGCTGCCGCTGTCCGGCGCGATTGCTGTGTACGGAAAGGCGAAGATGGAAGGCGCAGATCTGGCCGTCCGGCAGGCCAACGCCGCAGGGGGCATCGCCGGGCGGCCACTTCGGGTGATCACGCTGGATGACGCGTACGACCCTGACAGGGCCATCGCGAACACCCGCGAGCTGGATCAGAAGCACGGCGCCATCGCCATGATCAACACCATTGGCGTGCCAGTCGTGGCGAAGTTGATGCCCGTACTGCAGGAGTTGCGGATACCGGCCGTTGGCTTGTCCTCGGGGGCACCGTCGGTTCGTGAGCCTGCCCAGCGGTACGTCATTCCGGTGCGCGCGGGCTATCGCGAGGAAGCGGAGCACATCGTGAAGCTGCTGCGAACGCTGGGTCTCAAGCGCGTTGCACTGCTGGAACAGGAAGATCAGTTCGGGAAAACCGTGGCCGATGCGTTTCGACATGCCGCCGAACAAGGCGGAGCCTTGGCCGCGACCGTGAGAATGACGAGGGATCAGCCGGATACTGCGGCTGCAATCCGTGCGTTTCGAACCGTGGAGCCGCAGGCCATACTGATCGCGGCGAACGCGATCCCGGCCGCCCAGTTCATCAAGGACTACCGCGCAAGCAGTGGAGCCGCCAGCCTGTACGCGATGTCGGTCACCGACGCGAGCCAGATTGCGAAGCTGGGAGGCGACGCGGCCCGCGGCACCGCGTTTTCCCAGGTCGTACCGCTGCCGATAGCTGGCTCCAGAAAGGTCGTGAGGGACTACATGGAGCTGGCACGACGGTCCGGCCACCAGCCTTCGTTCTACGGATTCGAGGGCTACCTGGAGGTCCAGATTCTTCTGGAAGGCCTGAATGCCATGCGCGTGCCAACACGCGAAGCCCTCGTCGAGGCTCTGGAGCGGCCGCGTCGCATCGATCTCGGTGGATTCGAGGTGGAATACACCAACGGCAGCCGGCGGGGGTCCAGCTTCGTTGAACTGGTGATCGTCGGCGCCGAGGGCCGCCTGATGAAATAACGCGTTTTCTCCGAATTCGTCAGCTCAGGTGCGATTCCAGCGGGCCGTCGCAGGCCCGGATGTTCGGTCGAAGCTGGACCACTTCCTGTCGTAGTCCATCCGCTCGAAGTGTTCGACCATGAAGTCGATGAACGTGCGGACCTTGGCGGACATGTGACGCCTGCTCTGGAAGGCGATGTTGACCGTGAGCCGCGGCAAGTCCCAATCGTCCAGGACGGACACCAGCCGTCCCGAGACCAGGTCCTCATAGAGGATGTACTTTGGCTGAACGAGTATGCCCATGCCGTCCAGCGCTGCCGCGCGCAGCACCTGGCCGTCGTTGGACTCAAGCAGGCCTTGAATGCTGATGTTGCGAACCTCGTCGTCGCGGCGAAAGCAGAAATCGTTGGGATTGTTGCTGTAGGTGTAGAGCAGGAGTGGGTGGTTTGCCAGCTCATCAACGCTTCGCGGCGCACCGTGGGCATCCAGATACCCGGGCGATGCCGCCAGGATGCGACGCGTCGTTGCCAGGCGGCGGATGGTGGTTCCCGAGTCGCTTTCGAACTCACGCGTGCGGATGGCCACGTCGATGTTGTTGTCGATCAGGTCGTGATACCGGTTGGACACCTCGACGTGCACCCTGACGTTCGGGTATCGGTGGGTGTAGTCCTTGAGCAGCGGCGCAATGTGGTGGACCGAGAACGACAGGGAGGCACTCAACCGCAGCGTGCCTGCGGGGTTGAGCACTGTGGCGTTGGCGGCGGCTTCGGCATCGCGGACATCCGCAAGCACACTCTTGGCGCTCTGGCAGAAGTTTTTCCCGACCTCGGTGAGGGTCAGGCTGCGTGTGCTCCGATGGATCAGTCGGGCCCCGATGCGGCTTTCCAGCGATGCAAGGTGGCGGCTGGCAGCTGCATTGGACAGTCCCATGAATTCGGCGGCGCGCGACATGCTGCCGAGTTCGGCAGTTTGTACGAGCAGCTCCATCTCGGTCCAACGATCCATGCAGCCTCCTGCGCAGGGCCTTGTCAGTTGCCCGCGTGAGACAGGCCCGGGTTCACCTCGCGCTGGATACCCCGCAGCCAATTGGAGAACTCGCACGCGAGGTGCCACTGGTGCTGTCGGATCATGAAGCCGGGCGTCAGCCGTGGGAACTCGACCATCAACCTCACATGAGCGCCGCCTTCGGCGTCGCGGATCTGGTGCCGGACGCCGCCGATGGTCGTGCCATCCGCTAGGCGCGCGGTCCCGGCGGATTGATAGGGGTAGCTCGCGTCGCGCGGCGTCATGATTCCTGAGTCGTCGCCGAAGCGCATGAAAAACTGTGCCGGGGACAGAGAGCCGCCAGTGGTCTCGATCACCTCGAGCTCCATGCCACGCGGCTCCAGCAGGTAGTGATCAGGGCAGGCTGCAAGGTTGGCGTGCCGGTTGGCAGGCGCATCGTCATACATGAGCGAATCGATGCCTTCCGAGACCTGTTGCGCGCTACAACGCGGAACCTTGACCTCGACCACGCAGGGCTTGCGGCGTGATCCGGACAGCCGGATGACAAGCTTGGTCATCCAGGCCGACATCCGCATTTCGCCTGCCAGGGCCGTCCGCAAGCCGTCGCGGCCCATCAAGTCCTTCAGCCGCACCAGTTCGCTGCGCTGCCAGGCCAGATCGTTGGGCTCGTGCTGGTCGGGTGCGGCGATCTTGAGCATGCGCCGCAGCTTTGCCAGCACGGCCTTTGCCCGTTGGCGCTCCCATTTTTCGATCTCTGACGGCGCAATCAGGACGCCATCGATCGTCACCTCAAGGTTGGTCTTCATCAGCATGTCTCCTTTGGCGAGGCTGCTGGAATAGCCCGCTTGTGCCCAGTTCAGCAATTCAAGGTAACTGAACGACTGACCAATTATGGGTTGATGAGAGTACCTTTGCAATAGGAGATCTAGTAGTGGATCCTCATTTGGGGCTGGATATAAATCCAGTTAGTGAGGCGCTTGGTGCGGGCTTCGCACGTTCGCCCGCCAACGAAATACGGAAGAATTCAGCGCCGTACTGAGGGCAGCGACTGGAAGCCGGCGACCAGGAACGGCAGCATGCTTGCGAAGACGCGCTCCAAGTCACTGGTTTGATAGCGGCCAGAAGACAGGCTCTCAACGCGCCCAGGCTCCGCGACGAGAGAGAGCATCGTGCCGACCATGAAACTGAAGGCGTGGTGCAGCCGCTCTTCGTCGACCTCAGGGAGTGACCGGCGAAATTCGGCCAGAAACTTCCGTGCAACCGCGTTGTAGTGAACACCGATGACCTTCGCATAGTCAGGCGCATTTGATGCGCGAGCCACGAGCAATGCGTAGTGCTTCCAGCCGTGCCCGCCGTTGCTGCTTCGCTCGACAAACGGATGAACGTAGCCTGCCACCAGATCCGCAAGAGGAATCGGCCCGGTACCGGCACGGCTTCGAGCCTCGTCAAGCAGGAGGAGCCGTTGCTCCGCCATGTATAAAGCCCTGCGCTCGACGACCTTGTCGAAGAGCATGTCCTTCGTACCGAAGTGGTAGGCCACAAGGGCGAGCCGCGCATCCGATTCCTGCGCAACGTCTCGCATGGATGTACCGTGAAAGCCGTGTTGCCCGAAGAGAACTTCGGCGGCGTCCAGCATTCTTTCGCGCGTCGACTCGCCGGCCTTTCTCCCGTTTGGGCGGACCACACCAGGCAGCGGCGTTGACCTGCTACGCGTCGAAACCTGTTTTGCTGGCACCATCATTCCATTGTGCATCGTCGGCAAGTACGCCGGTCTTTCCGTGTTTGCTTATCGCGGCCTACGATGGCTACTCTTGGCCAAGTCAGCTTGGTTACAACAACGGCATGAATGGTGGCCTTTGGCCATGGCCGCTTAGGGACGAATGCGGACATACTTGGTCTATGCAATCTATGGAAACCATCCGGCGTGCTATTCCACTGCTGATCTCGGGGTATCAAGGAACAGGCAAGTCGAGTACTGCAGCGAGGTTCAACGCGAGTGCGGAGATCATCGACGCGGAATGGCTGCAAGCGGAAACTGCTCGCACCATTGACCCAGAAACTCCAAACCCTTATGAATGGGATTTTTGGTCGGGCGACCGGGTTTTGCAGCTTCCCGGACAGCTCAACCGAGTGTTTAAAAAACGCTACGGAACCAAGTCGGCGGCCCAGCGCTTTCTAGTGCTGGAAGCGGCCATCCTCGTTAAAGATTGGTACTTAGTTGCGCTCATAGGTGTCCTACACCTCAATCGTCCGGATTTGCTCTGGTCGAGCGCGGAGTTCCTGGTACTTGACTTTGATCCGGCACTGATTCATGAGCGCATTCAGCTTCGCGCCGTGCAGGAGCGTCCGCTTGAAAGGTCCATTACCTTAGAGGAAGTGCAGCTTCGCGCGACTGGGTATCGCGACAGCCACGCCAAGAAGTCAATGTTCCCTTGGCAGTTCCTCGCGAGCCCAATTGAGCTTGAGAAATCAGTCAGGCGGATCGTCGGCGAAAGTCCGGAGGTCAAAAAGGACTGATGCACCAGAAGCCCAATTTCAGCCAAAAGCAGCCCCGACACGCGCCTGGTCGAGATTCCAAAAATTCTCAAACACATATGACTTCCCTGAGCTAGACCCAATCTGCTCACTCTGAGGCAATTCAGCCTCACCCCACCGTCACAAAGCCCCGTCAGCCCTCGCGCTGCCGGGGCTTTATGCCGTCTAGACCCAACCCAGCGCGAATCGCGCATCACAGGAGAACTCACATGGAACACAAATGCCCGCACTGCGGCTCTGAAGACACCTGTCTCATCCCCCAAGCCAAACATCCCGCCTCCACCCTGGGCGGCGTGGCCGGCGCCGCCATCGGCCTGGCCAGCATCGCCTCTGGCGCGCGCGTCGGAGCCACCCTGGGCGTCGCAGCCGGCCCCCTGGGCGTGCTGACCGGCGGTGTCGCAGGTGCCGTCATCAGTGCCCTGATGGGCGGAAGCGCCGGCTATGCCTTGGGCAACATCGTCGGCGAACAAGTCGACCGCCGCATCTTGCGCAACCACCTGTGCCGTGAATGCGGCGCAATCTTTAAACCTGGCGACACCCCGCAACTGCCTGGCACGGTCAGCTGAACCTGGGATCTCGTCTCAAACCTCTCCGGCCGTCTCACGGCCTCCCTCCAACCCCACGCCCCGTCTGCACTTGCACCGGGGCGTCTTCACATCTGGAACCTCATGAACCATGAAACCTGCCCGCGCTGCGGCTCCCACCGCACGCGGCTCAAACAAACCGGCCGCCGCTCAGGCGCCGTCATCGGCCTGGCCGCTGGAGCCGCGTCTGGCGCCACCGGTGCCATGTACGGCGCCCGCGTCGGCGGCACCTTCGGCCACTCTCTGGGCGTTGTCGCAGGCCCCGCGGGCGGCGCCTTCGGAACCGTCGCCGGCGCCATCCTCGGCGCATTGGCCGGCGGCACCGCCGGCTGCGTCGCCGGCCTGACCGTCGGCAAAGTCATTGACGACAACCTTCTGGGCAACCGCCTTTGCCTGCAGTGCGGCCACGCCTTCACCGCCGACACCGATGTCCCGCGCTCGCCGCAGCGGGACCTGTTCGAGCATGAAGACATGGACCCCCATGACCCGGACTACCCCCACTACCCGCAACCGTACCCCCGCCTGCAAGGAGGCAACCATGACCGCTGACGTCCAAACCATGGCCCATCTGGGCCAAACCCCCTGGCACGGCCTGGGCAGCCGCCTGGAACCGGGCCAACCCCTGGAAGTCTGGGCCAAAGCTGCCGGCATGGACTGGAGCGTGCGCTCCACCTCGGTGAGATTTGCCGTCCAACAAGACGGACCGCTGGTCCTGATCCAGCCTTACGACGACCACAAAGTCCTGTACCGCAGCGACACCCTCAAACCCCTGTCGGTGGTCGGATCACGCTACCAGGTCGTCCAGCCCCTGGACGTGCTGGAGTTTTACCGTGACCTGATCGAAGTCAGCGGCTTCGAGATGGAAACTGCCGGAGTCCTCAAAGAAGGCAGGAAGTTTTGGGCCCTGGCCCGAACCGGCAAGTCCGCTTCCATCAAGGGAACGGACTTGGTGCAAGGCTACATGCTGCTGGCATCTTCCTGCGACGGCAGCCTGTCCACGGTCGCCACACCCACGACCGTCCGGGTGGTCTGCAGCAACACCCTGGCCGCCGCCCTGAACGGCTCGCTCTCGACGGTCCGCGTTCCGCACAACACCACTTTCAACCCCAGTCAGGTCAAAAGCCAGCTTGGGATCGCTGTCTCTGGTTGGGACAACTTCATGTACCGCATGAAGGAACTGGCCGAGCGCAAGGTGAACGAGACGGAGGCCGAGCGTTTCATCAAGCAGGTGTTCCAGATCAACGCCAAGGTACAGGAAGAACCCCAAGCCCAGGACAAGACCCGAAACCCCGGCCCGGCCATGAAACAAGTGAAAGCCATGTTCGACGGCCAAGGCAGGGGAGCGGAGCTGACCTCAGCCAAGGGCACAGCCTGGGGGCTACTGAACGCGGTGACGGAATACGTGGACCACCAGAGAAGGGCAAGAAATCAGGACAGCCGGCTGGACAGCGCCTGGTTTGGGTTGGGGGCTGCGATCAAGCAGCGAGCCCTGGATCAGGCGGTGGAGCTCGTTGACTGAAGCGATAGGGGGATGCAGAGATGCAGCCCCCTAGCAACGGAAGATGACGATGTTCACGACCTTGATCCGCACTCAGGCGGAATCGCGCAACCTCGTGCACCGCGGCAACGTCGGGTTTGAGTGCGCCAGCTGCTGGCTGCACCTGCCCACGGGCGATGGAATCGGCACGGGTTACGGGGTAGACCGGGCTGGACGGCTGCATTGCTACGCCTGCTGCACCAAGCTGGATCTGGAGGCCATGCGTAAGCACGAAGAGCCGTTTCACTGCTACGTGGCGCAGGACGGGCGCAGCGTCAGCAACTGGCCTGGCGGCCGGCTGGGGGAGATCCGGAACTACGGTGAAAGCCGGGCAGGGTGGAACGGCAGCACTGTCGCCCGGTTTCGTGTGCGGGATGTCCACGGACGCTGGTGGACTGGCTGGGGAGCGGGGCGGGGGATGGTTTGTACGCTGCGGCCGATGAAGGGGGCGCCTTGAGGCTTCAACGACGCTGAAAGATCAGCGCCGCTTGCGGGGCGCTGGCTCAAGGACCGCTTGATTCTTCCTGCGCGCAACACCGCCCTGAGCGACGGGAGGAAGCGTAGCTGATATGCCTTCAAACAGCTTGGGCAGGCTGATCTTGAGGCAATGGCACAGCGTGGCCAACGTCAGAAGGGACGGGTTGATATGCCCGCCTTCCAGTTTGGATATGCGTGACCGCTCTACCTCCGCCTCATAAGCCAGATCCAGCTGGGTCAGTTGCGCCTCCTGCCGGAAGCGCTTCAGGTTTGCACCCAGCGCCGATGTCACCGCATTTGGAAGCGAACCAGGGCGTTTGGCCCTGAGACGACTTGCTTTGACAGTGGCGGCATTCATGCCCCGAGGCTCCCTGAATGTGCCTATGGGGGAAACGTCTTAAACGACACGTAGTGGCAAAATGTGTCCTAAAAGACAACAACATTATTCAACTTTGAGGAACCAATTCATGAAATTCGTAAGCCGAGGCTTTGGCCTCATGGTTTTGGCAATTGCCGCAGTTCTGTCCACTGGTTGCGGCGAAGTCCTGGACTGGCGCAATGCCGAGGTCAGCAGTGGAAAGATCTTCCGTCGTGGCGCTGACGAACCCTTCAGCGGCAAGCTCACGGGCGTGCCCGATACAAGAATCCTGCCTTTCAATCAATGGCTTCAGCTGATTAGGCCAATCGAAATGATGGGGCCTACCCGGAATGTGCGTAAGGCCGGCGCCGTCTGCGCGGTCAAGGTCAGCAAAGGAAATGTTGACGGCAAGCTGGTCTGTGAGGACCCTGAGACCAAGTCAGTGCAGACCGAAATGGAGTTCAGTGACGGCGTGCCCGATGGCGACGTCGTATTGACCAACGGCAAGAACAAGATCATGACCGCGGCCTTCAAGGAAGGGCGTCTGCACGGTGAACAAGAGGTCTTCAGCCCCGCCACCGGCAAGCGGGTCTTCCGCGCTAACTGGGTCAACGGCAAGTACGACGGCGAATTGGCCTTCTACCGCGATGACACTGGCGTCAAGACAGGCAGCAACCCATACCGGAACGGGGTAATCGATGGTGAAGTCATCGAATACACCCCTGAGGGAAAGGTTCTCACGCGCAAAACCTATCGTGAAGGCCAGGAAGATGGGATTGAGGAGAGGTTTCACCCTGTCACTAGCAAGAAATTGTTCGAGAAGCACTTCACCAAAGGTATGCCGAGTGGAGAATTCCGTCGCTGGGATGAGTCTGGAACCCTGATCGAACACAAAGCCCATGGTCCTGGCTATGAAATCCGGGACTTACTGGAACCCAAGCCGGTGGCGAATCTAGATGCCTGCCTGCAGAAATGGATTGCCGCCCACCACAAGAATGCGGGAGCTGATGCTCCGATTCGCCAGGATGTGCTGGAAGAATGGAAAGATGAATGCAGGACGGGCAAGACACCTGGATGAATCGGACCTCCATCCGCGAGTCTGAGTGCCTAGGTCAGAAGGGTTGCATTTGCGACCCTTCTTTATTTTGAGGAACGGGCAGTGACCAATGGCGATATCGTCCAAACTGCCGCCATTGCTTCGCTCTTTCCAGACCTATGGGTTGCCGACGACGCAGCGGTACCTAACTGCCAAGGACCTGTGACCATGAACGCCGCTGAATCTCTTCGCACCCCGCAATCCGCGATGGAGCCAGACCCCCGCAACCTCATGTTCGGATCATTCGATCCGCAAACCGTGGAGACTCATCACAGCGAAATTGCAGCGATCCAGTTAAGCCCAGCGGTACCCGAGAATATTGCGATTCAGTTTGAGACGGCAAGGAACCTGTATCTGTACGCCTGGTACGTATACCGCTTCTACATGGTGGCCGCAAGCCAGGCATTGTCGACGCTTGAGTACGGACTGCGAGAGCGGGTGCCCACCCGTCTTCCTCAGCCTTATCAGAAGCCAAACCAGAAGCAGCCCACGTTGGCCGGACTGCTGGGGTACGCGATTGATCAGGGCTTGATCAGGAACGAAGGATTCCGACGCTGGCACCACGTCGCTGAAGGCCAGGCTCGACATAGGAGAACCATGGAGGCTTTTCGCATTGTCATTGAGCAAAACCTAAAGAGCTACGAATACGACGAGACAGCGCCGTTGACGATTACGGCTGAAGATCAGCGCTGGAATCTGGTCCAAGTCCTGCGAGAGACGCTCCCTATGGAGAGGAACGCACTCGCCCATGGCGGTTCGTCCTTGACCAATCAGGTACTTGGCACTCTTGAATTAGTCGCAGAAATACTAAGCCAGCTTTACCCGTCAGCAATGACGTCTACAAAGCATCCTGATCATCAAACGAATGCTCCTTGACATAGGCAAGTATTTTTTTACCTCAACAGTAATCGTATGGACGACTGATCATCTCAGCGAGTACACGCTAGGGTCGTCCTTGACTAGCCAAATCACACACGACTACCCTTTCTACGAGGTACTACCATGGCCAATTCATTCTGGAAAATCAGAAGCTGCAAAAAAGGCAGCGCTCGCCCCCAAGTCGAATACATCTGCCGCATTGAGGGTTTCGCCTCACGAACCGATCTGATTGCCGCAGGGTGCGGCAATCTGCCCGAATGGGCAAAAGATGACCCTGTTCATTTTTTTGCAGCGGCGGACCAATTCGAACGGAAGAATGCTGCCGTCTGTCGGCACATCGTCGTTTCCCTGCCGAGAGAGCTATCCCAGGAGGTCTTGAATGACGTGGTGAGACGGGGGATTGCGCAAGACCTCGGAGCGAAGCCCTACGTGTACGCCATACACGGCCCTCACTCGACCACAGATGGTGAAACACAGCCCCACGCCCACATTGTCTATTCGGACCGTCTTGGCGATGAACACCAGCGCGATGCGGTAGAACACTTTCGCCGCTACAACCCCAAGTCGCCGCAGCTTGGGGGATGCAAAAAGGCCAGTGGAGGGCAGTCTACAAAGGAGCTGAGTATCGCGCTGACTGAACGTAAGAATGTTTGGGCCTCGGTCCAAAATGCCGCCTTGACTGTTAGTGGCTCGTCGGATCGAGTTGACTATCGATCAAAGGCTAGCCGCGCTCTTTCGACTCCAACCGATAGCAACAAGGACGAGAAAAGCGGCGAGTAATTCCGCGCGTGGATATCAGCGGACAGCGAGGGACAACAGTGGACGCGGATTGCGTGCAACTACGGTAGAGGGGTATCATTTGGGGTACTGGCAGTAAGAAAAAGGAAAAAGTCCTTTAATTTCAGCTAGTTAGGTGCCCGATACTGCTGCCACCCTCTCCGCCACCCACCGAAAGCCCCGTTTTCCCAGTGAATCCGGGGCTTTTTTGTTGCCCGCCAGCCCAACCACGCAGCCGGTCAGGGGCAGGGCGCCGCACTCTGTAAACTTTGGGCGATGGTGACCCATGACCCTATTCCGATCCAGCTGAAGCCCGACGCGCCGCTGTTTGACAAGCTGCGCATGTTGCTGGGGCATTACGACCTGCGGGTGTACCTTCGTGACCAGGCCTATATCGATGTGGGCCGTGGCTCGTTTGATGCGTGTTTCTCGACTGAACCGCGGGTCGAGGATTTCGCCGGGTGCGTTCCAGTGCTCGCCGCCGGCCAAGCCTCCCGAGCCGTTCAACCATTGGCAATGCCGTGGTGGTGTCGGCGCGTGCCAACATCCTGGCCGGGGTCAAGGTCGGGGATGGGGCGGTGATCGGTACGGCGGCTGTGGTGACGCAGGACGTTCCGGCTTTTGCCATCAGCGCAGGCGTTCCGGCCAAAGTGATCCGCCAGCGGGAGCAGGCGCAAGCCCTGGGCAAGGTCCGGTGGTGGGACTTCGACATGCTCTACCTTGCGAACAACATGTCACGCCTTCAGGAGCTGGCGGTTGATGAGGTCACGCCGCATGTGTACCGCAGGCCGACGCCCCGCGTTGCGATACGGATCAGGAACCAGGGCGCGGAGATCGCGGGTTTTCTGCAGGACGGGGTGCCGGTGGAACCGTCCGCCAAGGTGCGCAACTACATCGCCCAGCTCGCGGGGCCCGGACCGTATTACTGGCTGGCCGACATGTGGGCTGACTGAGGCCCCGCATATCGGCCATGCAAGCCCGCGCGGCGCTCAGGGCACCGGCCGGCCCGCCGAGCGCAGGCGGTATTCCAGCGGCTGCATGTTCCGTGACAGGTCATCAATCGCCCTGGCGTAGCGGGATCGGGCAGCCGGGTCGCTGGTGGCGTTCAGCGCATTGACCATGGTGGTGCGCTGGCCCTTCAGGTCCAGGTATTGGGTGGTCAGGGTTTCGGCCTCGGCTTCAGAGATGCGCGCGGGCGCGCTTTCGCCAGGCTTGTAGCCACCGCCGGCCGGTGGGCCCTGGGTGGTGTTGCAGGCGGACAGCGCGGCCACGGCCAGCAGGGCCAGTACATGGGGAATGTGCTTCACGGAGCCTCCTTCGGGGAACGGACAGGGTTGCACCATTCTAGGCCGCCGCACGCGGGCCGTGGGCGGGCACGGCGCTAGACTCGGGGGTACATGAAGCCCGACCTTCCCCCCGCCATTGCCACCGCCGCCGAAGCGGAATGGATCAATGGCGAGCTGATCCGCGGCCTGATGCGCACCGCGCGCAGCACACGCCTGGTGGGCCTGCTGCTGGTGCCGCTGCTGGTGGCCGTGCTGTGGAACGACCGCAACGCCGCGGTGCTGCTGGCCTGGGCGGCGCTGGCGCTGGGCGTGGCGGCCTTGCGGCTGCGCGTGGTGCACCTGTACACGCGCGACGTGCTCACCGCCGGTGCCGCCGAGCAATCGGCGTTCTTCATGAAGTACCAGTGGATCTGGCCGCTCAGCGCGCTGGCCTGGGGGCTGTCACCGGTGCTGCACTTTGACCGCGCATCGCTGCCCGAGCAGTTCATTTCCTGGCTGATCCTGGCGGGCCTGGGCATGTTCTCGATCAACAGCTTTTCGTTCCACCTGCGCACCATGCGTGAATACCTGCACGTGCTGGCACTCCTGCCGCTGGGCGTGATGCTGTGGCGCATCGGGGTGGACCAGCAATTCGAGGGTCCCACCTACCAGTACTGGCTGGTGGTGCTGCTGGTGATGTTCTGGCAGCTGCTGCTGCAGGCCGGGCGCCGCCTGCACGTGACGCACCGCAAGAACTTCGAGCTGCAGTACCGCAACATGCAGCTCATTGAATCGCTCACGCGCCAGACCCAGGCCGCGCTGGATGCGGTGGAAATCAAGAACCGCTTCCTGGCCAGCGCCGCGCACGACCTGCGCCAGCCCGTTCATGCCCTGGGCCTGTATGCCGACTGGCTGGGCAGCGAGCCGGAACTGGCTGACGAGATCGGCCCCAAGATCCTGGAGTGCACCAAGGCCGTCAATGCGCTGTTTGACTCGCTGTTTGACCTGGTGCGGCTGGACTCCGGCAAGATCCGCCTGAACATCGAGCCGGTGGACCTGCCCAAGCTGCTGCACGACCTGGAGCTCCAGTACCGCCCGGTGGCCGAGGCCAAGGGCTTGCAGTTTCGCCTGCATGCGGTGCCCGGTGCCGTGATGTCAGACGCTATCTTGCTGCGCCGCGTGGTGGGCAACCTGGTGTCCAACGCCATCAAGTACACCGAGCGCGGCGCGGTGCTGGTGGCGTCGCGCTTTGGCCCGGGCGGCTGCCGCATCGAGATCTGGGACACCGGCGTGGGCATTGCGCCCAAGTACCAGCGCGAGATCTTCCGGGAGTTTTACAAGGTGCCCGTGCATGCGGGCACCGAAGACGGCTTTGGCCTGGGCCTGTACATCGTGGCCCGGCTGTCATACATCCTGGGCCACCCGGTGCAGCTGTCGTCGCGCCCCGGCCGGGGCACGCGCTTTCGGCTGTTGATGGAGCCGACCGATCCGCAGCAGGCGGCCGAACGGGCCGCCACCGCTCAGATCGGCAACAACCCGTGAGTGCGTGCGTAGTGGATGGTCTGGGTGCGGCTTTTCACGCCCAGGCGGCGGAACAGGCGCCACAGGTGCACCTTGACCGTGTGCTCGCTGATGCCCAGCTCGTCGGCGATTTCACGGTTGGACAGGCCACGGTCCAGCATGACGATCAACTGCTTCTGGCGCTTGGACAGCTTGTTGTCGGCGGGGGTCAGTTCCTCAAAACCGCCATCAGCGGTCATGAGCGCGCGCAGGGCGGCCCCGATCTCGCTGGCGCCTGAGGATTTCTCGATGTAGATGTCAGCGCCGGCTTCAATGCATTGCTCCTCGGCGTCAGCCGCGGGCGATGCCGACAGCACGGCCAGCGGCGTATCGGGGAACAGCCGCTTGAGCTCATGGATGCCCGAGGTACCGGTGGTGTCGGGCAGCTTCAGGTCCAGGCAGATCAGCTCGGGCGCGCCGTGGGTCTTGACGGCTGATTCCACGCCGCCCAGGCGGTCCAGTTCGACAACATTGGCGCCGCCGCGCAGCCTGCGCAACATCATCACCACGGCTTCACGGATCAGGGGGTGGTCGTCGATGACATAGAGGCTCATAAGCGGAAAGTTCTTTCGTCCAGATGGGGTTAAGGATGGAGGATAACGCCGAATGCAGTTTTCTGCATATGAAATGACTTCTGTTGTCGCCAGAAGGCGGGGTTATTCGGCTTCGGCCAGCAAGGCGATCACAGCCGCCGGCGCATCGGCCGCCAGCCACCAGGGCGTGACTTCGGCAATGGCGGCGCTGTCCTGGCGCTTGAGCCGGGCGATCAACTGGCCTGGCTCGCGGGGGGAATCAAAGGCCGGGCTTTGCAGCAACACCGCGCCGCCGGGCGCCACCAGCTTGAAGTAGAACTTGCCGTCGCTTTCGCGGTATTGCTTGAATGTGGGCAAGGCTGTCTTGGCGGCTTTGGCCGCGGCGGCCTGCGCCACGGCACCCAGGTTGCGCAGGCCCACGGCGTGGCGCAATTCCCCCATGAAGGGGCGCGACAGTTCGCGGGCCTTGGCCGCGCCAGCCAGCAGGATGGTTTCGACCTGCGCCGGGTTGCTGACCATGGCTTCGTACTTCTCGCGCATGGGCGCGACTTCGCGGTCAATGCGCTCGAACAGCATCTGCTTGGCGTCACCCCAGGCGATGCCGTCCGCATACGCCTGGCGCAGCGCGGCGGTTTCGTCGGCCGACGCGAATGCCTGGTACAGCTGGAACAGGGCCGAGCCCTCGGGGTCCTTGGGTTCGCCGGGCGCGCGTGAATCGGTCAGGATGCCCATGATGAGCTTGCGCATCTGCTCGCGCGGGGCAAACAGCGGGATGGTGTTGTCGTAGCTCTTGCTCATCTTGCGCCCGTCCAGGCCGGGCAGCGTGGCAACGGACTCTTCAATGGCTGCCTCGGGCAGCACGAAGTGCTCGCCGTACAGGTGGTTGAAGCTGGACGCCATGTCGCGCGCCATCTCGATGTGCTGGATCTGGTCGCGCCCCACCGGGATCTTGTGCGACTTGAACATCAGGATGTCGGCCGCCATCAGCACCGGGTACATGAACAGGCCGGCCGTCACGTCGGCGTCGGGGTCGTTGCCGGCGGCGGTGTTCTTGTCCACCGAGGCCTTGTACGCGTGGGCACGGTTGAGTACGCCCTTGCCGGTCACGCAGGTCAAAAGCCAGGTGAGCTCGGGGATTTCAGGGATGTCCGACTGGCGATAGAAGAACACGCGGTCGGTGTCCAGGCCCGCGGCCAGCCAGGTGGCGGCGATCTCCAGCGTGGAGCGCTGGATGCGTGCGGGCTCGTCGCACTTGATGAGCGCGTGGTAGTCGGCCAGGAAATAAAAGCTCTCGATGCCGCTTTGGCGGCTGGCGGCCACCGCCGGGCGGATGGCACCGACGTAGTTGCCCAGGTGGGGCGTGCCGGTGGTGGTGATGCCGGTGAGGAAGCGGGTGGTGGCGCTTGCGGAAAGGGCGGGGGTGCTCATGTCAGTTCAGCAGGGCAGTCAGGGGGGTGAGCAGCAGGCCGATGGCGTCATAGCCAAGGCCCATCAGGGGGCGCAGCCAGTAGGTGCCGACGATGCCGGCGATCACCAGGCCCATCACGATGAAAAAGCCCCAGGGCTCCACGCGGGACAGCGCCTGGGCCTGCTTCCAGGGCAGCAGGCCCACCAGGATGCGCCCGCCATCCAGCGGCGGCAGCGGAAACAGGTTGAAGGCCCACATGACCAGGTTGACCAGCACGCCGGCCTTGGCCATGTCCAGGAAGAAGCGTTCCTGCAAGCCCATGGCCACCAGCACGGTGAACAGGATGGCCCAGCCGATGGCCTGCACAAAATTGGACGCCGGGCCCGCCAGCGCGACCCAGATCATGTCGCGCTTGGGGTTGCGCAGGTGGCCGAAATTGACTGGCACCGGCTTGGCATAGCCGAACAGGAAGGCGCCCGAGGTAGCGAAGTACAGCAGCAGCGGCATCGCAATCGTACCGATCGGGTCGATGTGCTTGATGGGGTTGAGCGTGATGCGCCCCATCATGTAGGCGGTGTTGTCACCGAAATGGCGCGCGGCGTAGCCGTGCGCGGCTTCGTGTACCGTGATGGCGAACAGCACGGGCAGCGCGTAGATCGCGACGGTTTGAATCAGGTTGGCAATGTCCACCAGGGCATTCTCTCAGACAGGTAATGGGGGGCTTCAAAGGCCCAGGCGCGCCAGATCGCCGCGGCCCTGACGCACCACGACGGGCTCGCCCTCGTGCATGTCGATCACCGTGGTGGGCTGTGACGGGCAGGCGCCCGCGTCCAGCACGCCGGCGATCTGGTGTTCAAACCGGTCGCGGATGTCGTGCGCGTCGTTCAGCGGATCAGCCTGGCCCGGGGGGATCAGCGTGGTGGCCAGCAGCGGCGCGCCGTGCAGCGCCAGCAGCTCCTGCAGCGCGCGGTGCTCGGGCACGCGCAGGCCGATGGTCTTGCGCTGCGGGTGGCTCACGCGGCGCGGCACCTCGCGCGTGGCTTCCAGGATGAAGGTGTACGCACCGGGCGTGGCCGACTTCAGCATCCGGTACTGCTTGTTGTCCACGCGCGCGTAGTTGGCCAGCTCGCTCAGGTCGCGGCACAGCAAGGTGAGATGGTGGCGGTCGTCCACGCCGCGGATCTGGCGCAGCCGGTCGGCGGCGGCCTTGTCGTCCAGGTGGCAGGCCAGCGCATAGCTGGAATCGGTGGGCACGGCCAGGATGCCGCCGCGCTCCAGCAGGGCCACGGCCTGCTTGAGCAGCCGGGGCTGCGGGTTGTCGGGGTGGACTTCAAAATACTGTGCCATGGTGGTGCAATGATCGCTCAGGATTCCACGGGCTCGACCAGCACCCGGCTTTCGCGTACCGTGAGCCACGCGCCCGCCGCGCCGCAGAGGGCCACCAGCGCGATGCCCGCCAGCGACCAGCCGTCGGGCACATGGGCAAACACCAGCCAGCCGCCCAGCATCGCAAAGCCGATCTGCGCATACAGGTAGGGCGTGAGCGTGGCCGCTGGCGCCCGCTTGTACGCCAGGATCAGCAGGAAATGACCCACGGTGCCCATCAGGCCCATCAGGCACAGGGCGGCCCACAGTGTCCAGCTGTCCAGCGCCGTCCAGACAAAAGGCAGCGCCAGTGACGCCAGCAGCGCGCCCACCCAGCCGGTGTACAGGTGCATGGTGATCGGGTCTTCGGTCTTGGCGAGCTGGCTGGTCAGCACCTGGAACCAGGCGTTGGTAGCCACCAGCCCCAGGGGCAGCAGCAGCGTCCAGTTGAAGTCGTCGCTGCCGGGGCGGATGATGATCATGGTGCCGGTAAAGCCGCCCACCACCAGGGCCCAGCGCAGCGGCGACACGCGTTCCTTGAGCTGGGTGGCCGCCAGCAGCGTGATGACCAGCGGCGTGATCATGACGATGGCGGTGAATTCACCCACTGGCATGTACTTGAGGCTGAAGAACGCGAACAGGCTGGTCAGCAGCAGCAGCACGCCGCGCAGGCACTGGAACCGGGGGTGCCGCGTGCGCAGCACCGACAGCCCGCGCGCGGGCAACACCACCAGGGCCGTGGCCACGGCCTGGAACAGGTAGCGGAACCACAGCGCCATGAGCACGGGCACG
Source organism: Pseudomonadota bacterium (assembly GCA_020161775.1). GTDB lineage: Bacteria > Pseudomonadota > Gammaproteobacteria > Burkholderiales > Burkholderiaceae_C > RAM1. The sequence continues at coordinate 83,014 of JAIUOW010000017.1, read as the reverse complement.
CCCACGCTGATGTACTTGGTGGTGGTGTCCAGCGTGGCAAAGCAGGCCACCGCGGCGGTCGCCAGCGCAATGCCGGCCAGCGCGCCATGGCCTGGGTGCGTGCTCACCGGACGCGGTCCGCCAGCAGCTCCCAGACCGGTGTGAGCTCGCCCGGCAGGTAGGGCAACAGGCCCAGGTCGGTGTGGCTCTCGTCGGGGCTGTGGAAGTCGCTGCCGCGCGATGCGGCCAGGCCGAATTCGCGCGCTGTTTCAGCGTATTTCACGGCCTCGGCGGCTGTGTGGCTGCCAGTCACCACCTCCACGCCGCGTCCGCCATGGGCCTTGAATTCGGTGAACAGGGCGTACTCTTCATTGGCGGTGAACTTGTAGCGCGCAGGGTGGGCAATCACGGCCATGCCACCCGCCTCGGTGATCCACTGCACGGCGGGGCCCAGCGACGCCCAGCGGTGCGGCACGTAGCCGGGCTTGCCTTCGGTGAGGTATTTGCGGAACACCTCGGAGGTTTCCTTGCACACGCCCGTTTCCACCAGGAAGCGGGCAAAGTGCGTGCGCGAGACCAGCTCGGGGTTGCCCACGTAGCGCAAGGCGCCTTCATAGGCGTCCTTGATGCCGACCTTGGCGAGCTGGTCGGCCATTTCCATGGCGCGCGCGCCGCGCCCGCCGCGGGTGTCGGCCAGGCCCTGGCGCATGGCGGCGTCGTCCGGGTCGAAACCCAGGCCCACGATGTGCACGGTGGCGCCCGCGAAGGTGACGGAAATTTCAGTGCCCGTGAGGTACTTCATGCCGTGCTGGCGCGCGGCGGCGGCGGCACGGTGCTGGCCACCGATTTCGTCATGGTCGGTCAGGGCCCACAGCTCCACGCCGTTGGCCGCGGCGCGTGCGGCCAGGTCCTCAGGGGTCATGGTGCCGTCGGATACGACGGAATGGCAATGCAGGTCTGCGTTGAGGATGGACACGTTTTCATTTTAGGTGCTGAGCCTGTGCAAAGGCTGTCAGCACGCCCAATGCCCCTGTCGCAATGCCTATAACATCGGGCCCACGCAACCGAAAGGCCTCAGATGATCACCGTGCACCACCTCAACAACTCGCGCTCCCAGCGTGTGCTGTGGCTCCTGGAGGAACTGGGCGTGCCCTATGAAATCCGGCGCTACGAGCGCGACCGCAAGACCATGCTGGCACCGCCCGAGCTGCGCCAGGTGCATCCGCTGGGCAAGTCGCCGGTCATCACCGATGGCGCATTCACGCTGGCTGAATCGGGCGCGATCATCGAACACCTGATCGAGCAGCACGGCAGCGGTGCCAACGCAGGCCCCGTGCTGGTGCCCGCGCCCGGCACGCCCGAGCGGCTGCGCTACCGCTACTGGATGCACTACGCCGAGGGCTCAGCCATGCCGCCGCTCTTGCTCAAGCTGGTGTTCGACCAGATCGAGAAGGCGAAGATGCCTTTTTTTGCCAGGCCCATTGCCAAGGCCATTGCGGCCAAAACCAAGGCCGCGTTCATCCTGCCCAACATCCGCCAGCACCTGGACTACATGGAGGCGGAGCTGGGCAAGTCGGAATGGTTTGCCGGCGATGAATTCAGTGGCGCCGATATCCAGATGAGCTTCCCGCTGGAGGCCGCCGCCGCGCGTGGCGGGCTGAACGCCAGCCGCCCGAAACTGTTTGCCTTCCTGCAGCGCATCCATGCGCGGCCCGCCTACCAACGCGCCCTGGAAAAGGGTGGCGCCTACACCATCATGGGTTGAACGGGGGCCGCCATGAAGCTGTCAAGACTGTTCCAGCCGCGCAACCCGCTGTTCTGGCTCATGCTGGCGCTCAATGCGCTGTCCATGGCGCTGGGGTGGCTGGTGCAGAACAAGCCACTCAATACCCTGGGCCTGCTGGTGGTGGGCGTGTTTGGCCTGGCCAATGCGGTGCTGGGCATGTGGCTGGCCTGGCAGCTGGTGCGCGACCCGCCGGCGTCGCCGGAATAACCGGATCTGCCGGTCAGTGCAGGGCGCCTGCGCCGCGGGCGATGTCGGCCTGTGTGGTCAATGCGCAGCGCAGCGCCACGGCAATGCCGCGCACCATGTCGTCCAGCGCCATGGCCGGCGTGCCTTGTCCGGGCAGCCAGGGCACATGCACGAAGCCGCCGCGCACCGCCTTGAGGCCGCGGCGCGTGGCCAGCTCGTGCATCAGCCCGTAGAACACGTGGTTGCACACAAAGGTGCCAGCCGTCTGGGACACCTCGGCCGCGATGCCGGCGCGCTGCAGGGCCTGCAGCATGGCCTTGACCGGCAGCCGCGTGAAATAGGCCGCGGGCGCGCCCGGCACCACCGGTGTGTCCACCGGCTGGGCCTGCGCGTTGTCGGCAATGCGGGCGTCGTTGATGTTGATGGCCACGCGTTCCAGCGACAGCGCCGCGCGCCCGCCAGCCTGGCCCAGGCACAGCACCAGCGCCGGGCGGTGCGCCCGCAGCAGCGCGCGCAACACGTCCAGCGAATCCCTAAACACCGTGGGCAGCTGCGCTGCCACCAGCTTGTGGCCCGCAATGCGCCGCCCGTGCAACGCCTGGGCGGCCAGCCAGCTGGGGTTGAGCGTGTCGCCGTCAAAGGCGTCAAAGCCGGTGATCAACACGACGGGAAGGGCAGCAGCTACCATGCAACGACTTTAGCTCAGGAGATTTGCCATGCGGGGTGCGTCATGAAGTGGGAAGGCAACCGTGAATCCAGCAACGTCGAGGACCGCCGTGGCGGCGGCGGCCTGGGCGGGGGTGGCCTGCTGGGCGGGCGTGGCATTGGCGTGGGCACCATCGTGATCGCGCTGGTGGGCGGCTGGATCTTCGGCATCAACCCGCTCACCATCCTGGGCCTGCTCAGCGGCGAAGGCGCGCCCACCGCGCAGGTGCAGCAGGCGCCCGCGCAGCGCCCGCCGGCGGACGACCGCATGGCGAAGTTTGTGTCCACCGTGCTGGCCGATACCGAGGATGTGTGGAAGCAGCAGTTCACCCGGGGCGGCGCGTCGTACAGCGAGCCGCGCCTGGTGCTGTTTCGCGGCGCCACCCACACGGCCTGCGGCCAGGGGCAGGCGGCCATGGGGCCGTTTTACTGCCCGGCCGACCAGAAGGTGTACATCGACCTGGGCTTTTACGAAACGCTGAAGAACCGCCTGGGGGCGCCTGGCGACTTTGCGCAGGCCTACGTCATCGCGCACGAGGTGGGCCACCACGTGCAGAACCTGCTGGGCATCAGCCGCAAGATGGACGAGATGCGCGCACGGGTCAGCCAGGCCCAGTACAACGCCCTGAGCGTTCGGCTGGAGCTGCAGGCCGACTGCTTTGCCGGCCTGTGGGCCCACCATGCGCAGAACGCCCGCCAGGTCCTGGAGCAGGGCGATGTGGAAGAAGCCATGAACGCCGCGGCAAAGATCGGCGATGACGCCCTGCAGCGCGGCAGCGGCGGTGCCGTGGTGCCCGAGAGCTTTACCCACGGCACCAGCGCGCAGCGCCAGCGCTGGTTTGCCACGGGCCTGAAAACCGGCGAGCTGAAGGCCTGCGACACGTTTTCGGCGCGCAGCCTGTAGGCAGCGCGGCTCAGCCCGTGGCGTCCGCCAGCTGGCTCAGCTCGAACACGATCGCCGTCAGCAGCTTCTGGGCGATGATGTTTTCGCTCACGCGGCCCACGCTGCGCGGGCCAAAGCCGCCCACATCGAACACATTGGGCGCGGCGCAGACCTCGATCACGGCGATCTGGCGGCCGCGCGCTTCCTGGGTGCTGCGTCGCCAGTGGCGAAATGTCTCGGTGTTCAGGAATTCAGCCACCGTCACCACGCAGTCGGGCGCGTCGGGGCTGTCGGTCAGCGTGCGCAGGTCGCCCAGCATGCGCAGCTGGCGCACCTGCGGGTTCAGCACGCCATAGACGCTGGCCGCCGTATTGCCGCGCGGGATGGCGCACCACACCCGCGTGCGCTCGGGATCAAACGCGCCGTCGGTGGCCTGGGGGTCGTTGCTGGCTTCCAGCACCGCCATGCCCGAATGCTGGCTCATGACGCGGTCAAACCGCACCGCAACGCGGACGCGCCCAGGTTCCACCTTGCGCCTGACCTTGACGCCCTTGAGCCGCGCCAGCTGCCACAACACATGCCAGTCCACCGAGTTGAGGCAGCGTCCCTCCTGGGCCTGGCGGTGCAGTTGCATGACCCGCAGCCAGATTTCGCCGCACGGGGAACCGGCTTCGCGCACCAGCTTGAGGTGCAGATCCTGCCCCAGGCCGGTACCCCAGGCCAGCAGCGAGTCGATGGCGCTGGTCAGCAGCTCGGGCTCGGCCAGCACGTCCACGGGCGTCAGCTCGGTGTTGATCTGGTGGTCGGGCAGGCGTTGGCGCAGGTGGGCCGCGGCGTCGGCCATGAGGCTGTCCAGCGAGAGGACTTCGGTGCCCGAGGCCTCGCCGCCGCGTGAAAGATGGGACAGGTGCGACAGGCGCTGCGCCGCAATGCCTGCGTGGTAAATGCGCTGCAGCGGCGCCTGCAGCCAGCGGGCTTCATGGGTGCCCAGGCGCCGGGAATGTGCCAACGCCGCCACGCCGGACAGGACCTGGTGCACGGCGTCCGCCATGTCCATGCCCAGGCCGGCCACCAGCTGGTGCCAGCCTCCGTCGGCCATGGCGTCGCCCAGCGACTGCTGGAACACGGACTCAAAGCCCAGACTGGCTGTGAACGAGGATGAGCCGCCGCGCATGTGAACCTCCCTGGAGTGTGCTGCGGCGCCATTGTAGGCTGAAAATATCCATAATGCGCCACTTTGCCACCTTTTGGCGCACAAGCAGGGTTCAGGTCACGGCTTCGGTCAGGCGGCCCATTTCAGAGACGACTGCGCCCAGCAGCTTGGGCGTCAGCGCGCCGCTGCTGATGCGCGCCACGCTGTCGGGGCCGAAGCCGCCGATCTCGAACACGCCGTCATCGGGGGTGATTTCTATGGCCGCAACACAGCGCCCGCGCAGGGCTTGGGCCTGCTGGCGCCAGTGGCGAAACGACGCGCTGCCCAGGATCTCGCGCGTGGACAGAATGCAGTCTGGCGCGTCGGGCAGCTCGGCGGTGAGGGCAGCGACGGAACTCACCACCCGCCCCACCGCCACATGGGGCGCCAGCGTGGGCGGCAGGCTTGCGGCGGCCGTGCCCGGCGGCGCCACGCACCACAGCGTGCTGAGGTCGGCCGCTGCGGGCGCGTATAGCGCGTCGGGGCCGGATTCGAGCACGGCCATGCCGGCGTGGCGCTGCATGGCGCGGCTGAATTGCAGCATGGCCCGCACCCGGCCGGCGGTGACGCTGCTCCAGACCTTGATGCCTTCCAGTCGCGCGAGCTGCCACAGCAGCAGCCATTCCACCGAATCCTGGTGTGCATCGCCGTCCTGCGCCGCATGCAGCTTGCCCACGCGCAACGTGAGTGTGGCTCTTTCCTTGCCGGGCTGGTGCGTCAACTGCAGGTCCAGCTCACGGCCCAGCGAACAGCCCCAGCTGAGCAGGGCCCCAGCCACGCTCACCAGTGCCTCGGGCTCGGACATCACGTCCACCGGGTCCAGATGGGACAGGATGCGGTGGCCGGGCCGGCGCTGGCGGTGGTCGGCCACTGCCTCTTCGATCACTTCGTTCAAGGGGACGGCCTCATGGGCGGGCGGCAGGTGGCGGGCAGCCAGATGCGACAGGCGCTGCGCCGCGATGCCGGACTCATACAGCTGCTGCAGTGGTTCGCGCATCCAGCGTGCTTCGTAGACGCCGATACGGCGGCAACGCGCCAGCTCGTTCAGGCCATCCAGTGTCTGCCGCACGGATTCGGCCATGGTCGCGCCCATCGCGGCCAGCATGGACTGCCAGCCGCCCGAGGCCATGGCCTCGCCCAGTGGTTGCTGGAAGGCCGATTCGTATTCAGGGCCTGTATGCTGGAAAGCGGGTGGTGACGCATGCATGGTCGTCTCCAGAAAATGAAACGAAATAATTATAATTTGAAGGTATTAATAAAGGTCAAACCAGACAGAGGTAGCAGCCGTGCCCGCATGAGACAATCCAAGGCTGCATGACGTCATCCTTTTCCAATCTCTCGCTGGCTGAACCGCTGGCACGCGCCGTGGCCGAAATGGGCTACGAGTCCATGACCCCCATCCAGGCCCAGGCCATCCCCGTGGTGCTGACCGGCAAGGACGTGATGGGCGCGGCCCAGACGGGCACCGGCAAGACGGCGGCGTTCTCGCTGCCGCTGCTGCAGCGCCTGCTCAAGCATGAAAACGCCTCCACCTCGCCCGCGCGCCACCCGGTGCGCGCCCTGGTGCTGCTGCCCACGCGCGAGCTGGCCGACCAGGTGGCGCAGCAGGTCAAGCTCTATGCCAAGTACACCAACCTGCGCAGCGCCGTGGTGTTTGGTGGCATGGACATGAAGCCCCAGACGCTGGAGCTGAAAAAAGGCGTGGAGGTGCTGGTCGCCACGCCGGGCCGCCTGCTGGACCACATCGAAGCCAAGAATGCCGTGCTCAACCAGGTGGAATACGTGGTGCTGGACGAAGCCGACCGCATGCTGGACATCGGCTTCCTGCCCGACCTGCAGCGCATCCTGAGCTACCTGCCCAAGGAACGCACGACGCTGCTCTTCAGTGCCACGTTCTCGCCCGAGATCAAGCGCCTGGCCAACAGCTACCTGAAGGACCCGATCACCATCGAGGTCGCCCGCCCCAATGAAACCGCCTCCACCGTCGAGCAACGCTTCTACAGCGTGGGCGACGACGACAAGCGCCGCGCGCTCAAGCAGATCGTGCGCCAGCGCGGCATCACCCAGGCCTTTGTGTTCGTCAACAGCAAGCTGGGCTGCGCGCGCCTGGCCCGCTCGCTGGAACGCGACGGGCTCAAGACCACCGCGCTGCACGGCGACAAGAGCCAGGACGAACGCCTCAAGGCACTCGCCGCGTTCAAGGCCGGCGAGGTGGACCTGCTGGTGGCTACCGACGTGGCCGCGCGCGGGCTGGACATCAAGGACGTGCCCGCCGTCTTCAACTTTGACGTGCCCTTCAACGCCGAGGACTACGTCCACCGCATCGGCCGCACGGGCCGCGCCGGCGCCTCGGGCCTGGCGGTCACGTTTGTGTCCAACAGCGACGGCCGGCTCATGGCCGACCTCGAAAAGCTGCTGAAGAAAAAGGTCGAGGTCGAAGCCGTCGAATACGAAGAAGACCGCCCGCGTGGCCGCATCAACGACGGCCGCCGCCACTGGCGCGAAGAAGGCGAGGTGGGCGATCCGCGCGACGCGCTGGACGCACCCGCACCCCGCCAGCCGCGCCCCCAGCGCGAATACCGCCCGGCCGCCGCGCCGCGCGACCCGTTCTTTGACCAGCCCTACCAGCCGCCGGCCACCGACGCCGCACCGGCCTGGGAGGCCGCTGCCAAGCCTGCAGGCACCCGCATTTCGGCCAACATCAAGCCCAAGCGCAAGGTCGCTGCGCTCTTTAAAGCGGATTAAGGCTCCCCCCGAAGCGCCTTCGGCGCCTCCCCCCAGGGGGCGCCACCAGCGGCCCGGCAAAGCCGGTTCCGCGGTGGCACGCGAACAAGCCCGGCTTCCTGTTATTCCCCCGGCTTTTGGGATTGGTCGCACTTCACCTGTATCAACTCGTGGTGGCCGGGCCCCGCGCCCAGGCGCAACGCGCTCAGGCAGCCGCCCCAGACGCAGCCGGTGTCCAGTGACAGCACATCGGGGCGCAGCAGCAGGCCCAGCGTGGACCAGTGGCCGAATGCCACGGTGACGTCCGCCGTGCGCCGCCCCGGCACATCAAACCACGGCAGGTAGCCTGGCGGCGCGGTGTCCAGGCCGCCGCTGGTCTTCAGGTCCATTACCCCCAGCGGCGTGCAAAAGCGCAGCCGCGTCAGCGCATTGACAATCACACGCAGCCGGTTGGCGCCGGTGAGGCTGTCGTCCCAGTGGTCGGGCTCGTTGCCGTACATCTCCTGCAGGAAGTCGGCCAGCGCGGGGCTGCGCAACACGGCCTCGACTTCGCCGGCCAGCGACAGGGTCTGTGCCACCGTCCACGACGGCAGCACGCCACCGTGCACCATCAGCAGGCCGTGGGCGTGCAGCGCCATGCGCTGGTGGCGCACCCAGTCGATCAGCGCGGCGCGGTCGGCGGCCATGAGGATGCCGTCCAGCGTGTCGTTGCGGTGCGGGGGCCGCCGCCCATGGGCCACGGCCAGCAGGCTCAGGTCGTGGTTGCCCAGCAGGCAACGCGCAGAGCCGCCCAGCGCCATCAGGCGGCGCAGCACGGCGGCGGATTCGGGGCCGCGGTTGACCAGGTCGCCCAGCAGGTAAACCATGTCGCGGCTGGGTGAAAAGCCCACGGCGTCCAACAGCCGGCCCAGGGCGCTGTCGCAGCCCTGCACATCGCCGATCAAGTAAAGTGACATGGTGTTGATTCTCGTTGCTGACCCATGGATTTTCTGCTGATCGCGCTGCTGACCCTGCTCAACGGCGTGTTTGCCATGTCCGAGCTGGCGCTGGCATCCAGCCGCAAGGCGCGCCTGACGGCCATGGCCGAAAGCGGCGACAAGGGCGCGCGCGCCTCGCTGGCGCTGCTGGACAATCCCACGCGGTTCCTGTCGTCGGTGCAGGTGGGTATCACCTCCATCGGCATGCTCAACGGCATCATTGGCGAGGCCGCTTTCAGTGACGACCTGGCCGTCTGGCTGCTGACCCTGGGCCTGCCCGGCCGCGCGGCCGAGATCACGGCCACGGCGCTGGTGGTGACCATCATCACCTTCATCACCATCGTGTTTGGCGAGCTGGTGCCCAAACGCATCGGCCAGCTCTACCCCGAGACCGTGTCGCGCATGGTGGCCGTGCCCATGACCTGGGTGGCCACCATCGCCAATCCCTTCGTGCGCCTGCTGTCATTCAGCACGCATGCCACGCTGAAGCTGCTGCGCATCGACACCAAGGGCGGCCCATCCATGACCGAGGAGGAAATCGTCGCCAGCCTGGAAGAGGGCGTGGACGCCGGGGTGATCGAGCAGCACGAGCGCCAGATGGTGCAGAACGTGTTTCACCTGGACGACCGCCCGCTCACGTCGCTGATGCTGCCGCGCTCGGATGTGGAATGGCTGGACGCCGACCTGACCATTGCCCAGTGCCTGCTGCAGGCCGGGCGCGGCGGCGCGCATTCGTGGTACCCGGTGTGCCGGGGTTCGCTGGACGACGTGCTGGGTGTGGTGAGCGTGGCGCGGCTGCTGGAGCTGGGCCCCGCAGCCACCGGCACGGTGGAGGCGCATGCCCAGCCCGCGCTGTTCGTGCCCGAGACACTGACCGGCATGGAACTGCTGGAGCAGTTTCGTGCGCGCTCGGGCCGCATGGTGTTCGTGGTGGACGAATACGGCGTGGTGCAGGGCCTGATGACGCCGCACGACCTGCTGGAGGCCATCACCGGCGAGCTGCAGCCCGGTGCCCAGGCCGATGCCTGGGCCACCCAGCGTGAAGACGGCTCCTGGCTGCTGGACGGCCTGATGCCTGTGGCCGAGCTGCGCGCACGCCTGTCCATCCGCGAGCTGCCGGACGAGGACCGGGGCCGCTACAACACCGTGGCCGGTTTGCTGATGGCGGTGTCGGGCCGCCTGCCGGGGACTGGTGAACGCATCGAATGCGCGGGCTGGGTCTTTGAGGTGGTGGACCTGGACGGCAAGCGCATCGACAAGGTGCTGGCGTCCGCCGTGCCGCCGCCCCCGGCCGCAGACTGACGCCCAGAACTGGAAGGAAGAACGCGCATGTCCGACGCTGTCTATTACGAAAAGCCGGTGCTGCTGCACCGCGACACGCACCGCCACCGCAAGGTCGCGGCCAGCAGCAGTTTTGCCTTCGCGGCCAAGGCCAATTCGCTGTACCTGGCGGGGGCGGAGTTTGGCGAGGCCGCGCGTGAATACGCCATCGTCTTCACCCGTGTGGGGGCGCGCATCGCGCCCGTGGCCATGCTGGGGCTGCGCGGCCGCGAGAACCTGTACGTGGACGCCCAGGGCCGCTGGACGGCCAACTACATACCGGCTTTCGTGCGCCGCTATCCGTTTGTGCTGTCGGACCTGCCCGGCGGCCAGATGGGCGTGTGCATCGACGAGGCCTATCCCGGCCTGAACGACAAGGAAGGCGAGCCGCTGTTCGATGCGCAGGGCGGCAACACGCCGTTCCTGCAGAACGCGCTGGACTTTTTGAACCGCTACCAGCAGGAATACCTGCGCACCGACGCCTTCTGCCAGCGCCTGGCCGAGATGGACCTGCTGATGGAAATGAACGCCAAGGCCGATCTGGTGGACGGGCGCAGCTTTACCGTCAACGGCCTGATGATCGTGGACGAGAAAAAGCTGCTGGCGTTGCCGGACGCGCGTGCGCTGTCGCTGTTCCGCTCGGGCGAGCTGCACTGGATCTCCATGCACCTGGCCAGCCTGTCGAACATGCAGCGCCTGGTGGACCGCCTGGCCGAACGCAAGGCCACCATGCAGCCGCCGCCCAAGCCGGCGGCCTGATCCGCGCGGGCCGGTTTACTGGGGCGCCGGCGCGAACGCAGTGACATCCACGATGTCCACCGCGTCCTGGGTGACCAGGTAGCTGATCAAGGCATCGGTCTGTGACGGCGCCATGCCCTGGCGTGCAACCAGCCAGTGGCGGTTGACCGGCCGCTGGCTCATGACCGACAACACGCGATAGATGCGGGCCGTGCGCCAGTGACTGGGCAGCGCGGGCCACTGGCGCAGGCGGTACACCCGGCCCTCGGTTGCGCTGGCCGTGGCAGGCAACGCGTCGTCCGGCGCAACCAGCAACGGCGCAAAAGACGAAGCGGTCTTGCGCATCCACAGGTTCAGCTGGCGGTACAGGGGGCTCATGCGGCCAGTGTGGCGGGGCCGCGCCGCCGGGCATTAGGGCATTGCGCCACACGGGTTACGGCAATTGCCTAAGGCGGCTGCCAGCGGGGCTGGCTGCGCCCCGGATGCAAAAAGCCCCTGACTCTTGCGAATCAGGGGCTTCCATCTGGTGCCGGAGAGATGAATCGAACACCCGACCTTCTCATTACGAATGAGCTGCTCTACCGACTGAGCTACACCGGCGTCAAGCCCACGATTATAGCCAAAATCAGGCGGGGGTCTGGGCGTGGTAGCTGGTAACGCGTTCCACCTCGTTGCGCGACCCCAGGATCACGCTCACCCGCTCGTGCAGTTGGGTGGGCTGGATGTCCAGGATGCGCTGGCGGCCGTTGGTGGCGGCGCCGCCGGCCTGCTCGATCAGCCAGCTCATGGGGTTGGCCTCGTACATCAGGCGAAGCTTGCCGGGCTTGCCGGGCTCGCGCTTGTCCCAGGGGTACATGAAGATGCCACCGCGCGTGAGGATGCGGTGCACGTCGGCCACCATGCTGGCAATCCAGCGCATGTTGAAGTCCTTGCCGCGCGGGCCTTCCTTGCCCTGCAGGCATTCGTCGATGTAGCGGCGCACCGGTGCGTCCCAGTGGCGCATGTTGCTCATGTTGATGGCGAATTCCTTGGTGTCCGCCGGGATCTGCACGTTTTCCCGCGTCAGCACGAATGAGCCCTGCTCGCGGTCCAGCGTGAACATGGCCACGCCGTCGCCCACGGTCAGCACCAGCGTGGTCTGGGGGCCGTACACGCAGTAGCCGGCGGCCACCTGCTTGCTGCCGGGCTGCAGGAAGTCGCCTTCGTCCACGCCGCGGTCATCTTCGGGCATTTTCAGCACGCTGAAGATGGTGCCGATGCTCACGTTCACGTCGATGTTGCTGGAGCCGTCGAGCGGATCAAACAGCAGCAGGTATTCGCCCTGGGGGTAGCGGTTGGGCACCACATAGATGCCATCCATTTCCTCGCTGGCCATGGCTGCCAGGTGGCCGCCCCATTCGTTGGCCTCGATCAGCACTTCATTGGCGATGATGTCCAGCTTCTTTTGCACCTCGCCCTGCACGTTCTCGCTGCCGGCGCTGCCCAGCACGCCGCCCAGGGCACCCTTGTTCACCGCCTGGCTGATGCTCTTGCACGAGCGGGCCACCACCTCCAGCAGCAGCCGCAGCTGCGACGGGATGTGGCCATCCACGCGCTGCTGTTCAACGAGGTAACGGGTGAGGGAGATTTTTTGGGTCATGTCAAAGGTTCCTTGCGGGGTGCCATCCCGGGCTTGACCCGGGATCCATGCTGGCTTGCCAACGTGGATGCCGGATCGGGTCCGGCATGACAGCCATGATTGTCAGTCAGCCAGCGCGCGGGTGACTACCTCGCGCACGTCGTTGGAAAGATCCGTCTTGGCCGCCACGCGGGCAATGGCTTCGCGCGCCGCGCTGCGGCAGGGCTCCACCAGCTTGGTCCAGCGGTCCAGCGCGCGGGCCAGGCGGGCGGCCACCTGGGGGTTGATGGCGTCCAGCTCGATCACCCGTTCGCTCCAGAACACATAGCCCGCCGCATCGGTGCGGTGGAACGCGCCGGGGTTGGCGCTGCAGTAGCTGAAGATCACGCTGCGCGCGCGGTTGGGGTTGCGGATGTTGAAGTCGGGGTGGCGCATCAGTTGCTTGACGGCCGGCAGCACATTGCCGCCACGGTCCGGCGCGCCGGCTTGCAGCGCGAACCATTTGTCCAGCACCAGCGGCTCGTCCTTGAACATCGCATGGAAGCGTTGCAGGGCCTGGTCGGCCAGTGCATGGCCGCTGGACACCAGCGCCGACAGCGCATTGAAGCGGTCGGTCATGTTGCCCGCGTCCTTGAAACGCTGGTAGGCCTTGCCGGGCCATACGGTGTCCCCGGTCTCGCGCGCGGCCAGGCACAGGTGGGCCAGCGCCAGGCCGGCCAATGCACGGCGGCCGCTGGACACCGGGTCGGGCGTGTAGGCGCCGTTGTCGCGGTGGGTGTCAAAGGCCCAGGCCCAGTCGGCGTGCAGGGCCTGCGCCATCTGTTCCCGCATGGCCTCGCGCACGGCGTGGATGCGCTGCGGGTCCACCACGTCCAGCTGCTCGGCAATATAGGTTTCCGCCGGCAGCGTGAGCACCAGCTCCTTGAATGCAGCGTCCAGCGTGGGGTGGCGCAGGATGCTGCGCATGGCTTGCACATAAGCATCGTCCAGCGCCACCGGGCCGGCGCCGGGCGCCACGAAGGCGGCCGCGCGGCGCAAGGCCAGGCGCTGGCCCGCCTCCCAGCGGTTGAACGGGTCGGTGTCATGGGCCAGCAGCGCCAGCAGCTGTGCGTCGGTGTAGTCGAAGTCCAGGATGACCGGTGCGCTAAAGCCGCGCAGCAGCGACGGCACAGGTTCGGCGGCGATGTCCTCAAACACCAGCGTGTCGTGGCTCTCGGTCAGCACATGCATGCCCGATGCGATCTCGCTGCCGTCCTGGGCCAGCAGGCCCCAGGCCACGGGAATGACGTAGGGCTCCTTGGGCGGCTGGCCCGGCGTGGGCGCGCAGCTTTGCGACAGGCTGAGCGTGTAGCGGCGCGCCGCGGCGTCGTAGCTGCCCGTGGCGCGCACGCGCGGCGTGCCGGCCTGGCTGTACCAGCGCTTGAACTGCGGCAGCAGGTTGGCCAGCGGCGAGCCCGGGTTGGCGTCGGCAATCGCCTGGGCGAAGTCGTCGCAGGTCACGGCCTGGCCGTCGTGGCGCTCGAAGTACAGCGCCATGCCTTTAGCGAACCCCTCACGTCCGGTCAGGGTCTGCTGCATCCGCACCACCTCGGCACCCTTCTCGTAGATGGTGACGGTGTAGAAGTTGTTGATTTCCAGGTAGCTGTCGGGCCGCACCGGGTGGGCCATCGGGCCGGCATCCTCGGGGAACTGCGCGGTGCGCAGCACGCGTACGTCCTCGATGCGCTTGACGGCGCGGGCCGATGCCTCACCGGCCAGGTCCTGGCTGAACTCCTGGTCGCGAAAGACGGTCAGGCCTTCCTTCAGGCTCAGCTGGAACCAGTCGCGGCAGGTCACGCGGTTGCCCGTCCAGTTGTGGAAGTACTCGTGGCCCACCACCGATTCGATGTTGGCGAAGTCGGTGTCGGTGGCCGTGGCCTGGCTGGCCAGCACGTACTTGGTGTTGAAGATGTTCAGGCCCTTGTTTTCCATGGCGCCCATGTTGAAGTCGCTGGTCGCGACGATCATGAAGCGTTCAAGGTCCAGACCCAGGCCAAAGCGGGCCTCGTCCCAGGCCACGCTGGCCATCAGGGAGTTCATGGCGTGCTCGGTCTTGTCCAGGTCGCCGGGGCGCACGTACACCTGCAGCAGGTGCTCCTTGCCCGCGCGCGAGGTGATGCGCTGCTCGCGGCACACCAGCTGCCCGCCCACCAGCGCAAACAGGTAGCTGGGCTTTCGGTGCGGGTCCACCCACCGGGCAAAGTGGCGCCCGTCTTCCAGGGTGCCCTGTTCCACCAGGTTGCCGTTGGACAGCAGCACCGGGTAGCGGGTCTTGTCGGCGCGCAGCGTCACGGTGTACATCGCCATCACGTCCGGGCGGTCCAGGAAGTAGGTGATGCGGCGAAAGCCCTCCGCCTCGCACTGCGTGAAGAACGAGTCGTTGCTCACGTACAGGCCCATGAGCTTGGTGTTCTTGGCCGGCGCGCAGGTGGTGAAGATCTCGATGTCAAAAGGCGCGTCGCCTTCAGGCAGGTTTTCCAGCACCAGCTGGCCGCCGTCCATCTTGAAGCTGGTGCCCTGGCCGTTGACCAGCACGCGCGCCAGGTTCAGCTCGTCGCCGTCCAGGCGCAGCGGCTGGGGCGCCACGGCGGCATTGCGGCGCAGGCGCATCTTGTTCAGCACGCGGGTCTTGGCCGGGTCCAGATCGAAGCTCAGATCGACGGTGTCGATCCAGAAAGCGGGCGCCTGGTAGTCGGCGCGGTGGATCACGGTGCTCTGGCCTTCACGCAGCATGGAGTTTCCCCAGGAAATCGGATGAAATGAGTTCGTTGTAGTCGCGCACGCTGGCCAGCACATGGGGGCCGGCCAGTTCATCGGCGCCGTGGCTGGTGCACACCGCCACGGCGCGCATGCCGGCGCGGCGGGCGGCTTCAATGCCAAAGGGCGCGTCTTCAAACACGATGCATTCGCCGGCCACGGCGCCCATGCGCCGCGCGGCCTCCAGGAAGATGGCGGGCTCGGGCTTGCCGGGCAGGCCTTCGTCGCCGCCCACCACGGCGTGGGGTTCGTCCGCCATCGCCAGGTGCGTGAAGGCAAACGCGATGTTGTGGCGGTCGCCCGCCGTGCCCACGCCGATCTTCAGGCCGCGCGCGCGTGCCTGGCCGGCAAAGCTGCGAAAGCCGCTCACTTCGGCAAACACCGGCGCGAACAGCTCGCGGTAGATGGCTTCCTTCTCGTCAATCAGCGCCTGCAGTTCGCCGGCCGCGAAGTCGCGGTCAAACAGCACCTGCATGCATTCGGCGCCATTGCGCCCCGTGGTGCGCCGCAGGATTTCCTCGGGCGTCATGTCCACGCCGTGGCGGCGGGTGAATTCGGCCCAGCTTTTGCCATGGAACGGCATGGAGTCGATCATGGTGCCGTCCATGTCAAAGATCAGCGCGCTGGTTTTCATCACACGCCCTGTTTCAGCGACGCTTCAATGAAGGCGTCCAGGTCACCGTCCAGCACCTTCTGCGTGGCCGATATCTCCACGCCGGTGCGCAGGTCCTTGATGCGGCTGTTGTCCAGCACGTAGCTGCGGATCTGGTGGCCCCAGCCCACGTCGGTCTTGGTGTCTTCCAGCTTCTGCTGCTCTTCCATGCGCTTGCGCATTTCATGGTCGTACAGCCGGCTGCGCAGACGCTGCCAGGCCACGTCCTTGTTGCTGTGCTGGCTGCGCCCGTCCTGGCACTGCACCACGATGCCGGTAGGGATGTGCGTCAGGCGCACAGCCGAATCGGTCTTGTTGATGTGCTGGCCGCCCGCGCCGCTGGCGCGGAAGGTGTCGGTGCGCACGTCGGCCGGGTTGATGTTGATCTCGATCGAATCATCAATCTCGGGGTACACGAACACGCTGGCAAAGCTGGTGTGGCGCCCGCCCGAGCTGTCAAACGGGCTCTTGCGCACCAGGCGGTGCACGCCGGTTTCGGTGCGCAGCAGGCCAAAGGCATATTCGCCGTCAATGCGGATCGTGGCGCTCTTGATGCCGGCCACGTCGCCCGCGGTTTCGTCTTCCACCGTGGCCTTGAAGCCCTTGCGCTCGGCGTATTTCAGGTACTGGCGCAACAGCATGCTGGCCCAATCGCAGGCCTCGGTGCCGCCGGCGCCGGCCTGGATGTCCAGGAAAGCGGGCAGGGGGTCGGCCGGGTTGTTGAACATGCGGCGGAATTCCAGGCCCTCGACGTCCTTTGCCAGCTTGGCGGCCTCGGTCTCGATGGTCTGCAGGCCGGTCTCGTCGCCTTCTTCCTTGCTCATTTCATAGAGCTCCAGGTTGTCGGCCAGCTCGCGCGTGAGGTTCTGCAGCGTCAGGACGACGTCGTCCAGCGCCTTTTTTTCCTTGCCCAGCTCCTGGGCCTTTTTGGGGTCGTTCCAGACGCCCGGGTCTTCCAGTGATGCGTTGACCGTCCTCAGTCGTTCCGCCTTGGCATCGTAGTCAAAGATACCTCCGTAAGTCTTCCGTACGGGCGCTCAGGTCGTAGAGCGTGGTGCCAATGGCGTTGATGTGTTCTGCGTCCATGATGTGCGGTCCTGCGGTGTGTTCTGGGGTAACCCGCTATTTTCTCACGCGCAGAAGCCCTCGATCAGGCTGGCCAGCTGGGCCGGCTGGTCATGGTGCAGCATGTGGGCCGCGTCCGTCACCAGCGCGTGGTGCAGGTTGGGCACGGATTTGAGCCGTTCGTGGTACTCGGCCAGGCCGTAGCGGCCCTGCCACCACTGTTCCAGCTGGCAGTCGCTGGCCACCACCGACAGCGTGGGCGCGGTGATGCGCGCATACAGCGCCAGCGTTTCGTCCACCTGGTACAGGTTGGCGTTGACGATCTTGTGCGCCGGCTCGCCCAGGATCACCCATTGCCCCTGCGCATTGGGCGCCGCCCAGTGCCGGGCCAGCCAGTCGGCCTTGTCCTGCGACAGCCGGGGGTTGGTCTTCATGAGGCGCCGTGCCACGCCGGCAGCGTCGTCATAGGGCTTGAGCGCCATTTCGCCGCGGTGCAGCGCCTTGACCTCGTCCATCCATTTCGCATAGCGCCCCGGCGCCTGGGCGGGACGGGTGGCCGGCATGCCAAAGCCCTCCAGGTTGACCAGGCGGCGGATGCGCTCCGGGCGCACGCCGGCGTACAGCATCACCACATTGCCGCCCATGCTGTGGCCCACCAGGTCCACCGGTGCGCCGGGGCTGTAGTGGTCCAGCAGGAAGTCCAGGTCGGCCAGGTAGTCGGCAAACCAGTAGTTGTCGGCGCCGCCGCCGCTGGTCAGGCCGTAGCCGCGCCAGTCGGGCGCGATCACCCAGCGGTCCTGTGCCAGCGCGTCCACCACGAACTGGTAGGACGCGCCCACGTCCATCCAGCCGTGCACCATGACCAGCGGTGGCTGGCCGGCAGTGGGCTCGCCCCAGATGCGCACGTGGTATTGCAGGTTGCGGACAGGGACAAACTCGCTGCGCGAGGTTCTTCGGGCTTGGTACATTGGACGGATTATTCAGGAGACAGGGCATGTCCGTCAGTCAAGTCCAGGACAACTACGCCGCGCTGCACCAGGGCTTTCGCTGGGCGGTGCCGGAACATTTCAACATGGCTCAGGTGTGCTGCCGTCGCTGGGCCGACCGGCCCGACGCCGACGAGCGCATCGCCATCCATGCCCACCAGGGCGACGGCCGGGGCCCCAGCTTCAGCTACGCCCAGTTGCAGGACGGCGCCAACCGGCTGTCGGCCGTGCTCAAGGTGTTGGGCGTGCAGCGCGGTGACCGCGTGGCCATCGTGCTGCCCCAGCGGTATGAAACCGCCGTGGCCTACATGGCGGTGCTGCAGATGGGCGCGGTGGGCATGCCGCTGTCAACGCTGTTTGGCCCCGAGGCACTGGAATACCGCCTGCAGGACAGCGAGGCGCGCGTGGCCATCTGCGACGGCGCCTGCATCGACGCCATCAACCAGGTGCGTGACGACTGCCCGCTGCTGGAGACGGTGATCGGCGTGGCCGAGGCCGGGCGCCTGGCCGACATTGAATTTGACCTGGCGCTGGCGCAGGAATCGGGCCAGTTCGAGCTGGTGAACACCCACGCGGACGAGGCGGCCGTGCTGATCTACACCAGCGGCACCACCGGCAACCCCAAGGGCGCGCTCATTCCCCACCGTGCGCTGATCGGCAACCTGAGCGGCTTCGTGTGCAGCCAGAACTGGTTCGGCTTTGACGGCGCGCGCAATGAATCCTCCGACGCCGTGTTCTGGAGCCCGGCCGACTGGGCCTGGACAGGCGGACTGATGGACGCGCTGCTGCCCACGCTGTACTTTGGCCGGCCCATCATCGGCTACAACGGCCGCTTCAGCCCGGAGCTGGCCTTCACGCTGATGCAGCAGCACGGTGTGACGCACAGCTTCCTGTTCCCCACCGCGCTCAAAGCCATGATGAAGGCCTACCCCAAGCCGCGCAAGCACTTCAAGCTGAAGCTGCGCGCCATGATGAGCGCGGGCGAGGCGGTGGGTGATGCAGTGTTTGCCTACTGCCGCGACGAACTGGGCGTGCTGGTCAATGAAATGTTCGGCCAGACAGAGATCAACTACGTGGTGGGCAACTGCACAAGATACTGGCCCGCCAAGCCCGGCAGCATGGGCAAGGGCTACCCCGGCCACAACGTCAGGGTGATTGACGACGACGGCAACGAATGCCCGGTGGGCACGCCGGGCGACGTGGCGGTGAACCGCTTTGACGTGCATGGCGAGCCGGACCCGATTTTCTTTCTGGGCTACTGGAAGAACCCGGCGGCCACGCAGGCCAAATACACGGGTGACTGGTGCCGCACCGGTGACGTGGCCGTGCGCGACGCGGACGGCTACCTGTGGTACCAGGGCCGCGCCGACGATGTGTTCAAGGCCGCGGGCTACCGCATTGGCCCGGGCGAGATCGAGAACTGTCTGGTCAAGCATCCGGCGGTGGCGAATGCCGCTGTGGTGCCCAAGCCGGACCGTGAGCGCGGGGCGCTGGTGAAGGCCTATGTGGTGCTGGCGGCGGGTTATGTGGCCAACGATGCCTTGATTGCCGAACTGCAAGCCCATGTGAAGGGCAAGCTCGCGCCATATGAGTACCCCAAGGAGATCGAGTTCATCGACTCTTTGCCCATGACGACTACGGGCAAGGTGCAGCGGCGGGTTTTGCGGCTGCGTGAGGAAGAACGCTTTAAATCTGCTGTTTGAGTTTCTGGTCCGCAGGTTGGCGCTGACGGTGCCCGGCTCCGCGAATGTCCTCCGAACTGGCTTCGCCAGTTCTCCCCCTTAATTTCGCTGCGCCGGGCACCATCACCACCAACCCGCTGCATGGTGGCGTGCAACCGTTGGCGCACCGCTGCGTGGGCAGGATAAGGGGGGTGGGGTGCTCTGCGCAGCGAAATAACGGGGGAGGCGTGCGCAGCCCGCCGGAAGCCATGGCACAGAACTGATTGAATTTCGCATTACTTGAACAAAAGTAATGCGAATATTAAACTAACCCCTCATGAACCAGTCTGACCACATTCTCGAACTGGCTCAGCACCGGCGCGTGCTGCGGGCGGCGGATGTGCGCGAGCTCGGCTGGTCACCGCAGCTTCTGATCCGGCTGTACCAGGCAGGAAAGCTGCAACGGTTCGCCCGGGGCCTGTACGGACTGCCTGACGCTGAAGTCACCGAGCATCAGACGCTGATCGAGGTCTGCCAGCGTGTGCCCAAGGCCGTGCTGTGTCTTCTGAGCGCGCTGCAATTCCATGAGATTGGCACGCAACTGCCGCACGAAGTGTGGATCGCGCTGCCCGAAGCGACACAGACCCCGGCCCCGAGCTACCCCCTGCTTCGCATCACGCGCCTGCGCGGCACCGCTTACAGCGACGGCATCGAGACCGTGACCGACCATGGTGCCCCCATCCGGGTGTACAGCGCCGCCAAGACGGTGACCGACTGCTTCAAGTTCCGCAACAAGATCGGCCTGGACGTGGCGCTGGAGGCGCTGAAAGACGCTTGGCGCAGCCGCAAGGTGACCATGGCCGAGCTGAGGCACTTCGCCAGGATCAACCGGGTCGAACGTGTCATGCAACCCTACCTGGAGGCGGTGACGCAATGAGTGCAGCGCCGGGCCGCCCCAAGCCAGCTCGCACCGCAGCCCGCGAGGGCGGTGTTCTCACATCCTCCGGCAACCTTTGCGCGTCAATACTGGCCCGACTGCTGATCCTTGCCAAGCAACGTGGCGACGATTACAACCTGCTGCTCAACCGCTTCGGCATCGAGCGGCTGCTGGCCCGCGTCAGCATCTCACCGCATGCCGACCGCTTCCTGCTCAAGGGCGCCCTGCTTTTTGCACTCTGGTACGACACACCGCACCGGCCGACCAGGGACGCCGACTTGCTCGGCTTCGGCCCCGACGATGAGGCAAACCTGATCGCCACTTTCCGCGACATCGCCGCCATGGACCTGGGCGACGGCATCGTGTTTGACCCCGACTCCGTGACGGCCGCTGCGATTCGCGAAGACAACACCTAAGGCGGAACGCGCATCAGGCTGGTGGCACGCATCGGCTCCGCACGCTGCGCACTTCAGATCGACGTGGGTTTCGGGGACGCCGTGACGCCAGGGCCGCAGACGGCGGCTTATCCCACCTTGCTGGGTGACTTCCCATCTCCCACGCTGCGGGTCTATCCGGTGTACACCGTGATCGCCGAGAAATACCAAGCCATGGTGATGCTGGGGCAGGCGAACAGCCGCATGAAGGACTTCTTTGATCTGGCGGTGATTGCACGGCGCACGGAACTGGACGGCGCCACGCTGGCCGCAGCCATCGCCGCCACCTTCGCCCGGCGCCAGACAGCCCTTCCCAACGAGCGGCCCCTGGCGCTGACCCGGCAGTTCAGCGAAGACGCCGCGAAACTGCGCCAGTGGCAGGCCTTCCTGAACAAGAACCGCATCGAAGCCGCGAGCCTGGGTGACACCGTGTCGATGCTGGATGACCTGCTGTGGCCCCCGACTCAGGTCGCTGCTGCGGGCAGTCAGGCCACTGCCACCTGGCAGCCAGCTTCACAGGGATGGCGTTGAAGACCCTTTGTCCCCGTTCCTTCCTCGTTCAGCCGTTCGATCTTCGTCCCTGGTGGAACATCAAGAAGTAGCGACGGTGCCCTGCTGCAGATTAAAAAGCGATACCAACAGCGCAAGGGTTAACCCGAGAGGCCTTCGCGTTTATCCCCCCTATCAAAAACCATGATTGGCGACATAGGGGAGCGGGCGGTACATTGCAGACCTTCCAATAACGAAACTGAAGGAGACAAGCATGCCGAACCGCCACGCCATCCGTGCCCTGACACTGGGCCTCATGACCGCGTTTGCCGCCGCCCACGCCGGCACCGTGTCGGTGGTGACCTCGTTCCCCAAGGAGCTGACCGAGGCCTACAAGAAGGCATTCGAATCGCGCAACCCGGGCATCAAGATCGAGATCCTGAACAAGAACACCACGGCCAGCATCGCCTACATCAAGGAACTGCCGGCCGGCCAGCGCCCGGACGTGATGTGGGCGTCGGCGCCCGATGCATTCGAGGTGCTGGCGCGCGACAAGCTGCTGCAGCCCGCGCCCGAGGTCAAGAACCCCCAGGCCCCGGCCAAGATCGGCAACTACCCGATCAACGACCCCGAGAACATGTATTACGGCCAGGCCCTGGCTGGCTACGGCCTGATGTGGAACACGCGCTACATGAACGCGCACAAGGTGCCCGCGCCAAAGGAATGGGCCGACCTCATCAAGCCTGAATACTTTGGCCACGTGTCGATCTCATCGCCTTCGCGCTCTGGCACGACCCACCTGACGGTGGAGACCATCCTGCAGGGCGAGGGCTGGGAAAAGGGCTGGGCCCAGATGCTGCAGATCGCGGGCAACTGCGCCGCCGTGACGGACCGCAGCTTTGCCGTGCCTGATGGCGTGAACAATGGCCAGTACGGCGTCGGCATCGTGATTGACTTCTTTGGGCTGGCGGGCAAGTACTCCGGCTTCCCGGTGGAATTCCATTACCCCAACGTCACGGCCGTGGTGCCGGCCAACATCGCGCTGGTGGCCGGCGGCAAGAACAACGACGAGGCAAAGAAGTTCATCAGCTTCACGCTGTCGCGCGAAGGCCAGGAGCTGCTGTTCGACCCCAAGATCAGCCGCCTGCCCATCCTGCCCAACGCCAGCTTTGGCGCCAAGGTGCCGGCCGGCTACCCCGACGCGCACGAGATCGCCAAGCGGGCCAAGGTGCAGTTTGACTCGCACCTGTCCAGCGACCGCTACCAGGTCGTGGTGAGCCTGTTTGACCAGATGGTGACCTTCCGGCTGAAGGACCTGCAGGCCGCCACCAAGGCCATCCATGACGCCGAGCGCAAGCTGAAAGCCAAGCCCAATGCGCAGGCCGCCGACCTGCTCAAGCAGGCGCGCAGCTATGCGTATTCGCCCCTGGTGTCCGACAGCATGATCAAGGACGCCGCGTTCCTGGAGCTGTTCCGCAAGAACAAGAAGGACGTGGCCGTGGCCAAGCAGCTCACCGGCCTGGAAGACCTGTGGAGCTCCAAGGCCAAGTCCAACTACGACAAGGCGCGCGAGCTGGCCAGCCAGGCCTCGGCCCTCATCAAGTAAGGCCGCCCCGGCCCGCCGGCGCGCCACGGTGCGCGCCGGTTTTTCAGACCCGAGAAAGCACAACATATGTCTGCTGTCATGACAGAACCCGCCGCGCCCGGCGCAGCCCGCGCGCGAGCGCCCATCGCCTGGGGCCCCTGGCTGCTGGCCGGGCTGGTGCTCGCCTTCCTGGGCGTGTTCCTGCTGCTGCCGGTGGGGCAGGTGATCTACACCGCCTTCGTCACCGAAACCGGCGCGCCTACGCTCGGGCACTTCCAGAACTTCTTTGGCCAGTCGCTGCTGCGTGAATCGTTCATGAACAGCCTGATCGTGGCGCTGGCCTCGGTGTTCTTCGCGTCGGTCATTGCAATCCCGCTCGCGTACCTCACGGTGCGCTTCGAATTCCGCGGTGCGCTGCTGATCCAGACGCTGGGCGTGCTGCCGCTGATCATGCCGCCGTTCGTGGGCGCGGTCGCGCTGCAGCTGATCTTTGGCCGCAGCGGCTCGGTCAACCTGATCCTGAACGACTGGTTCGGCTTCAGCATCCCGATCATGGACGGGCTGGTGGGCGTGACCTTTGTGGAAAGCATCCACTACTTCCCGTTCATCCTGCTGAACCTGGTGGCCGCCATGCGCAACATCGACGGCGCGATGGAGGAATCCGCCATGAACCTGGGGGCCAAGGGCTGGCGACTGTTCTGGCGGGTGATCTTCCCGCTGTCGCTGCCGGGCTACCTGGCGGGCGCGGCGCTGGTGTTCGTCAAGGTGTTCGACGACCTGGGCACGCCGCTGGTCATGGGTGTGACCAACATGCTGGCGCCCCAGGCCTACCTGCGCATCACCTCGGTGGGCATCGAGGACCCGCTGGGCTACGTCATCAGCGTGATCATGATCGCGTTCTCCATCCTGGCGCTGTGGATGGCCGCGCGCGTCATGAAGGGCAAGGACTATTCCACGCTGCAAAAGGGTGGCAACTCGCTGCAGCGGCGCCACCTGCGCGGCTGGGAATCGGTGCTGGCCTATGGCTGGATCGTGTTCGTGCTGCTGGTCACGCTGGCGCCGCATATCGGCATCCTGCTGATGTCGTTCAGCAAGGTCTGGAGCTTCTCGGTGCTGCCCGACAGCTACACGCTGGCCCACTACGGCACGGTGTTCGGCGACTCCAAGCTCATGATCTACAACACGCTGAAATACTGCCTGCTGGCGGCGGGGCTGGACGTGCTGCTGGGCACCGCCATCGCCTACCTGATCTACCGCACGCAGCTGCCGGCGCGCCAGTGGCTGGACTACCTGGCGTCGATCGCGCTGGCCATCCCCGGCCTGGTGCTGGCCATCGGCTACCTGCGGCTGTTCAAGGGCGTGAACGTGCCCTTTACCGACACCCCCATGGTGGCCACCTGGTTCCTGATCATGATCGCCTATGCGGTGCGGCGGCTGCCGTATGCGCTGCGGTCCTGCATGGCGGCGCTGCAGCAGGTGCACATCTCGCTGGAAGAGGCCGCCAACAGCCTGGGGGCGGGCAAGATCAGCACCGTGCGGCGCGTGATGGTGCCGCTGATGATGGGCGGCATCCTGGCGGGCTTTGTCACCAGCTTCATCACGGCGGCGGTGGAGCTGTCGGCCACCATCCTGCTCACGTCGGCGCAGAGCCAGGCGCCCATGAGCTACGGCATCTACCTCTACATGCAAAGCGTGTCCGGCCGCGGGCCCGGCGCCGCCCTGGGCGTGATCGCCGTGGTGGTGGTGGCCATCGGCACCTACCTGTCGCACCGCGTGATCGAGAAGTCGCGCGAACCCGTGCGTGCCAAGGACGAATAAGGAACCACAACATGACCCTCAACAAAGTTTCCCTCGAAGCCCGCCACATCAGCCTGAGCTATGGCCCGGTTGAAGTGCTGAAAGACGTCAACATCCGCATCGAGCCGGGCGAGTTCTTCGCACTGCTGGGCCCGTCGGGCTCGGGCAAGTCCACGTTGCTGCGGCTGATCGCGGGCTTCAACCAGCACCAGCGCGGCGAGCTGCTGATTGATGGCAAGGACATCACCGGCACGCCGCCCCACCTGCGCAACGTGGGCATGGTGTTCCAGAACTACGCGCTGTGGCCGCACATGACCGTGTGGGACAACGTGGCCTTCGGCCTTGTCGAGCGGCGCGAGACCAAGGACGCGATCCGCCGCAAGGTCGGCGCCGCGCTGGAACTGGTGGGCCTGGCGCAATACGCCGACCGCCGGCCCAGCCAGCTGTCGGGCGGCCAGCAGCAGCGCGTGGCGCTGGCGCGCACCGTGGTGATTAGCCCCAAGCTGCTGCTGCTGGACGAGCCGCTGTCCAACCTGGACAAGAACCTGCGCGTGCAGATGCGCGAGGAACTCAAGAACCTGCAGCGCACGCTGGGCCTGACCACCATCTTCGTCACCCATGACCAGGAAGAAGCCATGACCACGGCGGACCGCATGGCCGTGCTGGACAAGGGCGTACTGCAGCAGGTGGGCACGGCCGCCGCGCTGTTTGACTTTCCGGCCAACCGCTTCGTGGCGGGCTTTGTGGGCACGGCCAACCTGGTGGAAGGCAAGGTCACGCAGGTCAATGGCGAGACGCTGAGCTTCCAGGCCGACGGCGTGGGCATGCTGGTGTTGCCGCGCAACAGCGAAGCGCCGGGCGTGGGCCCGGCCACCATGGCGTTTCGTCCGCACACGGTCAACATCCGCGTGCGCGACGAACATGTGGACGCCTCGCGCACCTGGCTGGACGGCAAGGTGGAAAGCTCGGAATTCCTGGGTGAATCGTCACGCTATCGCGTGCGCGTGGGCGATGCGGTCATCGTGGCCAACCAGCCGCACTACTCGGGCCTGGCGCTGTTCCAGCCCGGAGCGCAGGTACGCCTGGGGGTAGAGTCCACGCAAGTACGTTTTTTGACCCACTGACGTGGAAATCTACCAGCTGCGCGCCTTCGTCACGGTGGCCAAGATCGGCCACCTGACGCGCGCCGCCGAGGCGCTGCATGTTACGCAGCCGGCCGTCACCGGCCAGATCAAGGCGCTGGAAGAGGAACTGGGCATTGCCCTGTTTGACCGCCGCCCCGGCCGCATCGCGCTCACGCGCGCGGGCGAGCGCCTGCTGCCCGAGGCTGAAAAGGTGCTGGCGGCCGCGGGCTCGCTGCTGGGCCAGGCGCGCGAGCTGCAGGGCGAGGTGTCGGGCTCACTGGTGATCGGCACCGTGGGCGACCCTGATTCATTGCGCCTTGGCTCGCTGCTGGGTGGGCTGGTCAGCGCGCTGCCGCTGCTGGAGATCAAGACGCGCTCGGGCGACGCCGAGGCGCTGCGCGAGGCGGTGGCCACATCCACGCTGGGCGCGTCCTTCTACATCGGCCCCAACATCCCGCGCGACGTGAACGGGTTGCCGCTGCAGACGCTGCATTACCGCATTGCCGCGCCGTTCTCGTTCAGCCACCAGGTGCTGCGCGCGGGCTGGCGCGAGATTGCCGACATGCCGTGGATCGGCGCGCCGCACGCCAGCCACGCACAGAGCCTGCTGCGCGACCTGTTCTCGCGGCAGGGCCTGCTGCCCAACATCGTGCTGGAGTCTGACGACGCATCGGCCCCGCACAGCCTGGTGCGCGCCGGCCTGGGCCTGGCCCTGCTGCGCGAGGATGTGGCCGTGCCCGCGGCCGAGCGCGACGAAGTGGTGATCTGGCCCCACACGCGCGTGGCCGCCATGCTGAGCTTTATCTACCCCAAGACGTCGGAGCATGACCCCGCCATCGTGGCGGCGCTGTCGGTGCTGCGCGGGGTTTGGGGGTTGTCGGCGCGCTGAACTTGGCTGGCTTTTTTTGCCCCGCAGGTTGGCGCTGACGGTGCCCGGCTCCGCGGCTGTCCCCCGAAACGGCTTCGCCGTTTCTCCTCCTTGATGCCGCTGCGCCGGGCACCATCACCACCAACCCGCTACTTGGTGGCGTGCAGCCGGTGGCGCGCCGCTGTGTTGGCGGGATAAGGTGGGTGGGGTGCTCTGCGCAGCGAAATCAAGGGGGAGGCGGGCGCAGCCCGCCGGAGGACATTCGCGGAGCAGAGTACCCCGCGCGCCTTATCCAGAAGAAGCGCAACCCCTGTAGAGCCCCTAGGTAAACTCAACCCCATGAACACGGTCCAACTCGGCCAAAGCGGCCTTCACGTCACCCCCATCTGCCTGGGCACCATGACCTTTGGTGAACAGGTGGACGAACCGGTGGCCCACGCCATCCTGAACCGCGCGCAGGAGCGCGGCGTGACCTTCATCGACACGGCCGAGATGTATTCGGTGCCGGCGCGCGCCGAAACCTGCGGCGCCACCGAGACCATCATCGGCAACTGGTTTGCATCCACGCCCGGTGCACGGCAGAAAACCGTGCTGGCCACCAAGGTCGCTGGCCCATCGCGCGGCATGCCCTGGTTGCGCGAAGGCGCGGGCATGACGGCCGCCGACATCATTGCGTCGTGCAACGCGTCGCTCAAACGGCTGCGCACCGACGTGATTGACCTGTACCAGATCCACTGGCCCGAACGGCATGTGCCGGCCTTCGGCATCCAGTATTACGACCCGGCCAAGGAAAAGTCGCGCACGCCCATCCATGCGCAGCTGGAGGCGCTGGCCACGCTGGTGAAGGCCGGCAAGGTGCGCCACATCGGCCTGTCCAACGAAACACCGTATGGCGTGCATGAGTTTGTGCGGCTGGCCGAACAGCACGGCCTGCCGCGCGTGGCCAGCGTGCAGAACGTTTACTGCACGCTCAATCGCACGGTGGACAACGCGCTGGACGAAACCCTGCACCGCCTGGGGGTGTCGCTGCTGGCCTATTCGCCGCTGGGTTTCGGGCTGCTGACGGGTAAATACGACCAGGGCGGTACCGAAGGCCCGCTCGCGCCGGCTGATGCGCGTATTGCCCGGTTTGAATCCGTGCGCCAGCAACGCTGGGGCCGGCCCGAGGCGCTGGCGGCCGCGCGCCGTTACAACGCACTGGCACGCGACCACGGCATGACGCCCACGCAGATGGCGCTGGCCTTTTGCTACACCAGCTGGCGCGTGGCCAGCACCATCATTGGCGTGACGTCGCTGGCCCAGCTCGACGAGAACCTCAACGCCTGGGGCACGCAACTGTCACCCGAGGTGCTGGCACAGATCGACCGCATCCGCTGGGAAATGCGCGACCCCGCCCTGTAATCCACAACGCGCCGCAGGCCATGGCCAAAAAAGACCACGTCAGCGAAACCCCGGCCACCGCGCTGCTGCGCCAGCACAAGGTGGCCTTCACCGAACACCCCTACGAATACCTGGAGCACGGCGGCGCGCAGCACAGCGCCCAGGTGCTGGGCCTGGACCCCTACACGGTGGTCAAGACGCTGGTGATGGAAGACGACAAGGCCAAACCCCTGCTGGTGCTGATGCACGGCAACCGCACGGTGTCCACAAAAAACCTGGCGCGCCAGATCGGCGTGAAATCGGTGGCGCCGTGCAAGCCCGAGGTGGCCAACCGCCACAGCGGTTACCTGGTGGGCGGCACCTCGCCCTTTGGCACGCGCCGGGCCATGCCGGTGTACATCGAGCAAACCATCCTGGCGCTGCCGCGCATTGCCATCAA
Organism: Pseudomonadota bacterium; assembly: GCA_020161775.1. Taxonomy (GTDB): domain Bacteria; phylum Pseudomonadota; class Gammaproteobacteria; order Burkholderiales; family Burkholderiaceae_C; genus RAM1. Next base: position 54,693 of record JAIUOW010000017.1, on the reverse strand, counting down.
CGGCGGGCGGCGCGGCTATCTGGTGGGGCTGGACCCGCAGGTGTGCGTGCAGCTGCTGGGCGCCACGCCGGTGCAGTGCGCGCTGGCAGAATAGCGCCTCTGTCCGAGGAGACTCAAGCTTTGCAATCCATCTATCCCGCCCTGGCCGTCCTGGCCGCGTACCTGCTGGGCTCGCTGTCGTTTGCCGTCATCGTGAGCCGGCTCATGGGCCTGAAAGACCCGCGCACCTTTGGCAGCAAGAACCCCGGCGCCACCAACGTGCTGCGCTCGGGCAGCAAGGCCGCCGCCATCGTCACGCTGCTGCTGGACGCGGTGAAGGGCTGGTTGCCTGTGGTGCTGGTGCGCTGGTTCGGCAAGCCGTATGGGCTGGAGGACGGCACCATGGCGCTGGTGGGCCTGGCCGCGTTTGTGGGCCACCTGTGGCCGGTGTTCTTCCGCTTCCAGGGCGGCAAGGGCGTGGCCACTTTCATTGGCGTGGTGTTCGGCATCGACCTGGTGCTGGGCCTGGCCACCGGTGCCACCTGGCTGATCATTGCCTTCTTCCTGCGGTATTCGTCGGTGGCCTCCATGGCCAGCGCGGTGTTTGCGCCGGTGTACTACCTGTTTGGCGACCGCATCCAGTGGTACGCTGAGAAGCCGGTGCTGTTCGGGCTGTTCGTCATGGCGCTGCTGCTGGTGGTGCGCCACCGCGAAAACATCAACCGCCTGCTGCAAGGCAACGAATCCAAACTGGGGACAAAAAAATGAGCGACATCCAGCGTTTTCACGTCGGCGCACGCCTGAGTGAAATGGCCGTGCACAACGGCACCGTGTACCTGGCCGGCCAGGTGCCCGACGACCCGACCAAGGACATCACCGGCCAGACGGCCGAGGTGCTGGCCAACATCGACCGCCTGCTGACCGAGGCCGGCACCGACAAAAGCCGCATCCTCATGGCGCAGATCTTCCTGGCCGATCTGGCCGACTTCCCCGCCATGAACGCGGTGTGGGACGCCTGGGTCGTGGCGGGCCAGACCCCGCCGCGCGCCACGGTGCAGGCGAAGCTGGCGCGGCCGGAATGGCGCATTGAAGTGGTGGTGACGGCGGCGGTTTGAGGTTGCGGGTAGACCGCTGCTTTCCATGTCATCAGCGAATAAATCCCTTGTCCTGACCTTCGTTGAAGCGATCAACGCCCAGGACTGGGCTCGCGTCCTCGCTGTAACCGCCCCCGACTTCAAGCGCCACAGCACTGCCGCAGGCGCGCCAGGAGTGCGGTCGGCGCAAGACCTGGTGAAGTTCCTGCAGGCAGAGTTCATCACTTTCCCTGATGCCGTTGAAATCGTGCTGGACCTTGTGGCCGAAGGCGACAAGGTCGCGGCGCGGCACCAGTTCTTCGGCACACAACTGGGTCCCATGGGTACGTTTGGACCCACGGGCAAAGCGCTGAACGCAACTTACCTTGCCATCTACCGCATTGAGAATCAGCGCATCGTTGAGGCATGGGCCGAGTGGGACAACCTGGCCGGCCTCAAGCAGCTGGGGCATGTGCCCGCGGACTGACGCGCGCCAATGCAGGGAGGCCATCGGCAGCGCCCAACCTGTTAATCAGCATGGGGAGTGCTTTGCGGGGTTGAAGGTCAGTCAAAAATGTCCGACAGCCACGACTTGCGCCGATGGCTGCCTGCGTGCCGATGGCCGTGGTCCGAATCGGCAAACTGCGGCTGTCGGTGCGGCTCGGACCTGGCGGCGGCGCGTTCAACCAGCTTGTCGAGCTCGCCGCGGTCGAGCCAGACGCCGCGGCATTGGGGGCAATAGTCGATCTCGACGCCCGAGCGCTCGGCGATCACCAGGGACGACGATGGACAGGTGGGGCACTTCATGGGACTCCTTCTTTGTTGAACACCATGCATTCAATGTAGGGCCGCATTGCTTCGAGATAAATTCACATTTACATTTCAATTCATCGAATAAATCGAAGTACCTGGCATGAACTACAAACACCTGCACTACTTCTGGACGGTGCTTCGAACCGGCAGCATCGCGCGCGCCAGCGAGCAGCTGCACCTCACGCCCCAGACCTTGAGCGGCCAGATCAAGCAGCTGGAAGAGCGGCTGGGCAAGCCATTGCTGCGCAAGGCCGGCCGCGGCCTGGAGGCCACCGAGGCCGGGCGCATGGTGCAGCGCTATGCCGACGAGATATTCACGCTGGGCTCGGCCATGCAGGAGGCACTTCAGACCGGGCGCGACGGGCTGTCCCAGTCCAGCTTTCGCGTGGGGGTGGTGGATTCGGTGCCCAAATCGGTGGCCTGCCATGTGCTGGAGCCGTGCCTGGCCTCGCCGGCTCATGGCCGCCTGATCTGTCATGAGGGCAAGCTGACGGCGCTGCTGGCCGAGCTGGCGGTGCACCGGCTTGACCTGGTGGTTTCCGATGTGCCGCTGCCCGCCAGCCTGAGCGTCAAGGCGTTCACGCACCTGCTGGGGCGAACGCAGGTGAGTTTTTTTGCATCAGAGGCGCTGCTGGCCAGCGCGGGCTGGACGGCGCGCCGCGCGCGGGCGCGCTTTCCCGACTGCCTGGCGGAGCTTGCCTTCCTGATGCCCAGCACCGAGACCGCGTTGCGGCCCCGCCTGGATGCCTGGCTGCGCGACAACGCGCTGGCACCCCCGGTGGCGGCAGAGTTCGACGACGGCGCCCTGACCAAGGCGTTCGGGCGGCAAGGCCTGGGGGTTTTTGCGGGGCCGGCGGTGCTGGCGGGCGAGATCGAGGCCCAGTACCAGGTGCTGCGGCTGGGCACGGCGCCCACGCTGGTGGAGGAGTTCTATGCGATCTCCATCGAGCGGCGCATCACCCATCCTGCCGTGGCCGCCATCACCACCGCGGCGCGGCGGGAGCTTTATGGTTAGGCGGGGCTTTCCATCGCGTGGCGTGTTACACGCAACAGGCGTGGTCCTACAGGCCAGGGGCGGCTGCGCACCTAGAGTGGGTTGCATCCGGTCCCGTTCCTTGCGGACCCTCTACCTGTGGAGTTGCCCCATGTCCAGAATCCCCGATCCGGCCGACGCCGCCAATGATGCTGCTGCGGCCATGCCGCACAACGCCAGCAAGCCGCAGGAGCATGGCTTTGCCAATGGCCTGGCGCCGCGCGCCGGCCAGACGGTGCACGCACCGCGCAGCGCCACCGCCAGCACGCTGTCCGAAGAAAGCCACAACGCCAAGACCGGCGGCGCCGCGCTGGACGGGCTGAACGCCACCATTGAAGCGCTGGACCGCGTGCGCGTGGACTCGTCGGGCCAGCCGCTGACCACCAACCAGGGCGTGCGCATTGCCGACAACCAGAACTCGCTCAAGCACGGCGTGCGCGGCCCGGTGCTGCTGGAGGATTTCATCCTGCGCGAGAAGCTCACCCACTTCGACCACGAGCGCATCCCTGAGCGCATCGTGCATGCGCGCGGCTCGGGCGCGCACGGCTACTTCGAGTGTTACGAGCCCATCCCCGACATCACGCGCGCCGCGCCGTTCCAGGCGCAGGGCAAGGTCACGCCGGTGTTCGTGCGCTTTTCCACGGTGCAGGGCGAACGCGGCTCCAAGGACACCGCGCGCGACGTGCGCGGCTTTGCCGTGAAGTTCTACACCGACGAAGGCAACTGGGACCTGGTGGGCAACAACATGCCGGTGTTCTTCATCCAGGACGCGATGAAGTTCCCCGACCTGGTCCACGCCGTCAAGCCCGAGCCGCACCACGCCATGCCGCAGGCCGCCAGCGCCCATGACACGTTCTGGGATTTCGTCTCGCTCATGCCCGAATCCACCCACATGCTCATGTGGGCCATGAGCGACCGTGGCATCCCGCGCAGCTACGCCACCATGCAGGGCTTTGGCGTGCACACCTACCGCATGGTCAATGCAGAGGGCGACTCGGTCTTCGTCAAATTCCACTGGAACCCGCGCGACGGCACGCACTCGCTGACCTGGGACGAGGCCGTCAAGATCTCTGGCGCCGACCCGGACTTTCACCGCCGCGACCTGTGGGAACGCATTGAGTCGGGTGCCTTCCCTGAATACGAGCTGGGCCTGCAGGTGTTTACCGAGGAAGAGGCCGAGGCCTTCAGCTTTGACACCCTGGACGCGACCAAGATCATTCCCGAGGAGCTGGTGCCCATCCGCCCCGTGGGCCGCATGGTGCTCAACCGCAACCCCGACAATTTTTTTGCGGAAACAGAGCAGATCGCCTTCTGTGTGGCGCATGTGATTCCTGGCATTGACTTCAGCAACGACCCGCTGCTGGCCGGGCGCATCCATTCGTACGTGGACACGCAGATCACCCGCCTGGGCGGGCCGAACTTCCATGAAATCCCCATCAACGCGCCGCTGGCGCCGGTGCACAACAACCAGCGCGACGGCATGCACCGCCAGGCCATCCCGCGCGGGCGGGTGTCGTATGAACCCAATTCACTGGGCGGGGGCTGTCCCTTCCAGGCCGGCGCGGCGCAGGGCTTTGTGTCGGTGCCCGCGCGCATCAACGCCAAACAGCAGGAGCAGGCCAAGGTGCGCGCCAAGCCCGAAAAGTTTGCCGACCACTACACCCAGGCCACGCTGTTCTATGAAAGCCAGACGCCGCCCGAGCAGGCGCACATCGCGGCCGCGTTCCGGTTTGAGCTGAGCAAGGTGACCGTTCCCGCCATCCGCGAACGCATGGTCGCGTCGCTGCGCAATGCCAGCGAAGACCTGGCGCGCCAGGTGGCCGACGGCCTGGGCATGGCCTTGCCTGACGCCCTGCCGCGCGCGCTGCCCGACCCGCCCAGGCCCGAGGTGGCGAAGTCACCCGCACTGTCGCTGATGGCCCGCCCCGGGGACGGCTCGCTGCGCGGCCGCAAGGTGGCGTTGCTGGTAGGGCCGGGAGTCGATGCCGCCGGGGTGCAGGCGCTGCAGGCCGCGCTGGTGGACAAAGGCGCCGTGGGAAAGCTGGTGGGTGCGCGCATTGGTCCCGTGGAGCCGGCTCGCAATGGTGCCGCGCCGCTGCAGGCAGACTGTTCGCTGGAGAACGAACCGGGCTTCCTGTTTGACGCGCTGGCCCTGCCGGGCGAGCCTGCCGCGGTGGAGGCGCTGTCACGCGATGGCCACGCGCTGGAATTCATCCGCGACCAGTACCGCCACTGCAAGCCCCTGCTGGTGCCCGAAGGCGCGCGGGCGCTGCTGGCGGCGGCGGGCATCGCCCCGGCCGTGGCCGATGCGGCCATCACCCCCCAGCTGAGCGCCTTTATCGAGGCGGCAGGCAGGCACCGCCACTTTGAGCGCGAGACCGATCCGCCCAGGTGTTGACACCATTGCATGCAGCGCTTCGGCAGCGCACTAAGGCGCGCCGCCGGTGGCCGGCATGGCGTCGTTGAGCATGCTCAACACGCGTCGCGCCGCCGCGCTCAGGTGGCGGTCGCGGTGGGTGCACAGCACCAGCGTGGCCGACAGCGGGCCCTGGCGGTCGTGCAGCTGGATGCTGGCAAATTCGCCACGCAGCTTTTCGGTGTGCACCGCGAATTCGGGCAACACCGTCAGCCCCATGCCGGCGCGCACAAAGGCCTTGGCCATCTCGATGGAGTTGACCTGCAGGAAGGGTTGGTGCTGCACATGCTCGCGCAGCAATGCATCGTCCAGCAGCCGGCGCACGCCAAAGCTGCGGTCAGGCAGCCCCAGCACCTGGCTGGCCAGCGCGCTGACTGGCAGCGACGCCACCTGCGCCACTTCGTGGCCAGGCAGCGTCACGGCCACCACGGGGTGGGCGCTTTGCCTGATCTCCAGAATCTCGCGGTCGGCTTCGGGGTTGAAGGCCAGGCCGATATCGCCGCGGTCCTCAATCAATGCGCGCAGGACATCGTCGGTGCCGGTGACCTGGATTTCAAAGCTGATGTTCGGAAATTTCTGGTTGAACGTTGCCAGCAGCGGGAACAGAAATTCCGCCACCACGCCTTCCACCGCGTAGATGGTCACGTGGCCGCGCTTCAGGCCCCGCAGGTCGTCAATCTCGGAGCGCGCCCGCTCCATCTTGCGAAAGATCGAGCGCGCCGTGGAAGCAAAAACCTCGCCCGCGGCCGTCAGGCGCACACCCTTGGCGCTGCGCTCGAACAGTGGAATGCCCAGGTCTTCTTCCAGCGCGGTCATCTGACGGCTGACGGCCGACGGAGCCACGAACAGTTCCTCCGAGGCCAGCCGGATCGAGCCGGTGCGAGCTACCGCCAGGAAGTACTTGAGCACGCTGAACTGCATGGACGGCAGCACCCGGCCCCCGGTAGCCGCGAACTGCGGCAACTGCTCGGGGGCCGTGTCGTGCACCGGGGGAGTCTTGGGCGGGGGCATGGCGCATTATCTGCGCGGGGCTCAGCCCAGTGCCTGCAGCACCAGCCGCGCGCCCACCGCGTCCTGAAAGCCCAGGCCGGTGGAGTCGTACACCACCACGTCGGCGCGGTCGGCGTTGTAGCTTTCCAGCCCTGCCAGCAGCCGGCCCAGCTCCAGGGCAGGGCGTTCCTCGGGCAGCCACTGCAGCTCGCCGTACTGGCGGCACTGCGCGGCGTCGTCGGCGACAAACTGCGACACGCGGCGCACCGCCTCGGCGCCCAGCTCGCGCTTGCCTACCGCATCGGCGCCCATGGCCACGATCACGGCGCCGGCTTTCAGGGCCTGGTTGCCCACGATCGGCTCGCGCGCCGGCGTTGCGGTCACCACCACATCGCAGGCCAGCGCCGCCTCCAGGCTGGCGGGCGTGGCGGCCACGCCCAGCTCGGACGTGATGCGATCGCACAATGCCTGGGCCTTGCCCGCGTCGCGGCCCCATACGCGCACGCAGCGCAGCGTGCGCACGGTGGCGATCGCACGCGCATGCCACAGCGCCTGCGTGCCCGATCCCACCAGGCCCAGATCCACCTCCTGGCGGCGCTGCAGGAAGTCCACCGCCACCGCGCTCGCGCCGGCCGTGCGCATGTCGGTGATCAGCCCGCCGTCGGCCAGCAGCGCCTTCATGCGGCCGTCGTTGCGGTCGGCCACCACCACGCAGCCGTCGCGCGTGGGCAGCCCTTTGCGTGGGTTCTCGTAAAAGCAGGTCACGACCTTCACGCAGGCGTCCGGCGTGCTGTCCAGGTAGCCGGGCTTGATGTGCATCTCGCCATGGGCCTGGGGAAAGTCGATGTTGGTAATCGGCGCCGAATGGGCCCGGCCATGGGTGTAGTCGATGAAGCCCTGGCGCAGCGCCGGGATCAGGGTACTGAACTGCAGGACGCGCGCAATGTCCTGTTGGGTGACGAGTTTCATGATGTCCTTCCTTGAATGAGTTGTTGCAGCCAGGCGGCGGTGGTGTTGCCGCCGCTCACGATGGCCACCACCGGGGCGCTGGCGTGGGGGTTGTCCTGCCGATGGTGGCGGGCCGCGGCCAGCGCCACGGCGCCCGCGGGCTCCACCACCAGCCGGTTGCCGGCAAAACAGTCGTGCACGGTCTGGGCGATGGCGCCCTCGCTCACCGTCACCATGTCGTCCACATGACGGCGGATCAGCTCGAAGTTCAGCCGGCCCAGGCATTGCACCCGGATGGCGTCGGCCATGCTGGGTGACGGGCCAGCCATGCCCTGCAGCTGCCCGCTGGCAAATGAGCGGCAGGCATCGTCTTCAAGCTCGGGCTCCACGCCGATCACGCGCGTGCGCGGGCTCAGGCGCTTGAGCGCCAAGGCCATGCCTGCAAGCAGGCCGCCGCCACCCACGGGCACATACACCGCGGCCAGCGAGCCGGTGCGGACCTGCTGCACAAGCTCCACGGCGATGGTGCCCTGGCCGGCGATGACGACCGGGTCTTCATAGGGCGGGATCAGCGTTGCGCCGCGCTCGCGCGCCAGGGCCTCGGCTGTGTCGCGCCGCGCCTGCGACGTGCTGGCCGCCATGACGATGGCCGCGCCCAGGCGGTGGGTGGCATCCACCTTGTCGGGCGGTGCGTCGGGCGACATCACGATGGTGGCCGCCACGCCGGCGTCGCGCGCCGCGCGGGCCACGGCCTGCGCATGGTTGCCGGTGGAATAGGCCACAACGCCGCGCGCCCGCTGCGCCGGCGTCAGCAGGGCCATGCGGTAGGTGGCGCCACGAATCTTGAACGACCCAGTGGGCATGAGCGACTCTGCCTTGAGCAGCACCGAGGGGTCGTGCGCGAACGGCAGCAGCGGCGACCTTGGCAGCAGCGTGGACAGCACCTCCCACGCGGGCATGACGGCGTCGCCGCCGGGCAGGTCGCCGGCGGGCAGCTCAGACCGCATCGCACGCCTGTGCGGTGGGCCGGGCGGGCGGCATGTCCACGATGGGGCTTTGCGCCGCGCGGTTGACCTGCAGCGTGAACACGTCGGGCCGCGCGTAGTGGCCCGCGACATCCAGGTCGTACTTGCCACGCGCCAGGTCGGCTGGGTCCACTTCTGCCACCAGCAGGCCTTCCTCGCCGTACAGCGGGCCAGCCAGCACTTCGCCCAGCGGCGACACGATCACGCTGCCGCCGCGAATCAGCACGGTGGCCGGGTCGTTGCCCTGGATGCAGTCATAGCTTGCCGGCGCATCCTTGCGCTGAAGATACTGGCAGGCACTCAGCACGAAGCAGCGGCCCTCGACAGCGATGTGCTTCATGGAGCTTTGCCACACGTCGCGGTCGTCCACCGTGGGCGCGCACCAGAACTGCGTGCCGCTGGCATAAAGCGCGGTGCGCAGCTGTGGCATGTAGTTCTCCCAGCAGATGGCCGCTGCTGCCTTGCCCAGCGCGGTGTCCACCACCGGCAGCGTGGAGCCGTCGCCAAAGCCCCAGACCAGGCGCTCCAGCGCCGTCGGCATGAGCTTGCGGTGCTTCGCCCGCAGTGCGCCGTCGGGGCCGAAGAACACAGCGGTGCAGTACAGCGTGGCTGCGCTGCGCTCGATCACGCCCACCACCAGCGTGGTGCGCAGCGCGGCGGCGAATTCCCCCATGCGCAGGGTTTCGGGTCCGGGCACGCTGATGGCGGACTCAAAGTAGCGCACGAAGTCATCCCGGCCGGCGGCGCTGCGTGTGCCCAGCCGCGCGCCGAAATCCAGACCTTTGGGGTAGCCTCCGATATACGCCTCGGGGAAGACCACGAGCCCCAGGTCCCGGCCCTGCGCCTGCTCGCACAGGGCCTGCATGCGGTCCAGCGTGGCGGGCGTGTCAAAAAGCGTGGTGCCCGCCTGTACCACGGCCACACGGGCGCTTGTCTTGTCCATTGAATGTTCTCCTTGTGTTGTGTTTGAGGTTCAGCCGCCGAGGTAGGCGGCGCGCACGCGCGCATCGCCGGCCAGCGCGGCCGACGTGCCGCTGTGCGCGATGCGCCCCTGGTCCATGACGTAGGCGCGCGACGCCAGGCGCAGCGCGGTTCCCACGTCCTGCTCCACCAGCAGCACCGACACGCCCATCTGGTTGATGCGAACCAGCGCCTGGGCCAGCTCCTGCACCAGTCGCGGCGACAGGCCCAGTGACAGCTCGTCGATCAGCAGCAGGCGCGGGCGGGCCATGAGCCCGCGGCCAATGGCGCACATCTGCTGCTCGCCGCCAGACATGGTGGTGGCGTCCTGGTGCGCGCGTTCGCGCAGGCGGGGAAACAGCTCGTACACGGCCTGCAAGCCCTCGCGCACCGCGGCGCCCTGGGGCAGCCGGTAGGCGCCCATGAGCAGGTTGTCCTGAACCGTCATGGAGCGGAACAGGCGGCGGCCCTCGGGCACGTGGATCAGGCCCTGGCTGACGCGTTGTCCGGCAGGCAGGTTGTGGACCGGCTGGCCAGCCAGCAGCACGCTGCCGCCGGTGGTATCAGCCAGACCCGACAGCGCGCGCATCAGCGTGGATTTGCCCGCGCCGTTGGAGCCGATCAGCGCCACCATCTCGCCCTCTTTCACGCACAGGTCCACGCCGTGCAGCACCGCCACCGGGCCGTAGCCCGCGTGCAGGCCCTTCACATGCAGCAGCTCAGCCATGGATGCGCTCCCCGTCCTGTGTGTAGTGCGCGCCCAGATACGCCTCGACCACCGCCGGGTCGCTGATGACCTGGGCCGGTTCGCCGTCGGCGATCAGGGCACCGTTCTTCAGCACCAGGATGCGGGTGCTCACGCCCAGCACGACCTTCATCAGGTGCTCGATCATCACGATGGTGATGCCGCGCGCCGCGATGCGGCGGATCACCGACAGTGTGTTGTCCAGGTCGGCCGAGCTCAGCCCGGCATTCACCTCGTCCAGCCATACCAGTCGCGGCTTGAGTGCCAGGCTCTTGGCCAGCTCCAGGCGCTTGCGATGGGCCAGCGACAGCGTGGCGGCCGGTTTGCCGGCCTGGTCTTCCAGGCCCACGAAGTCCAGCTGCGCGGCGGCAAACTCCCGCGCCTCGCGCATATTGCGGATGCCGCCGCCAAACAGCGCAGCCGCGGCCACGTTGTCCAGCACGCTCATGCGCGGAAACGGCTGCACGATCTGGAAGGTGCGCGCCATCCCCAGGTGGGCCACGCGCCACGCGGGCAGGCCCTGGATGGCCATGCCCTCGAACACGATGCGCCCTTTCGACGGGCGATGCACGCCGGTACAGGCGTTGACCAGCGTGGTCTTGCCCGCGCCGTTGGGGCCGATCAGGCCGATGATCTCGCCGGGGCGCACGGTGAATGACACATTGTCCAGTGCCTTCAACCCGCCAAAGGAAAGCGAGACGCCCTGCAGTTGCAGCAGATGCTGGCTCATGGCTGGCGTCCTTTCAGGCTGCGGCCCATGAAGGCCAGGCCGTTCACCCCATGCGGCAGGAAGAGAACCAGCGCCACCACGGCCAGGCCCAGCACCACGCCCGTCAGGTCCAGGAAGCTGCGCGTGACGATTTCTTCCAGGCCCACCAGGCCCACCGCGCCGATCACCGGGCCGGTGAGCGTGCCGATGCCGCCCAGCAGCGCCATGACGATGGGCTTGACCGACAGCAGCACGTTGAATACATCACCCGGGTCGATGTAGTTGATCCAGTTGGCATACACCGCGCCCGCCAGGCCAGCCAGCAGGGCCGACAGCGCCAGCGCAGCCGACTTGTACAGCGTGGTGTTGACGCCCAGCATGACGGCGGCGTCCTCGTTCTGTTCGATGCATGCCAGCCCCGCGCCGAAGCGCGAACGCAGCACAGCCCAGGACAGCAGCACCGACGCCACCGCCAGCACTGCGAACGCGGCAAGGTACAGCCGGCCAATGGCCTGCGGCGCCATGGACAGCAGCGGCAGGTTCAGCCCCATGCCGCCGCCGGTCAGCGTGCCGCCTGCGGCCATGATTTCGCGCAGCACTTCGGCCACCACCAGGCTGCCCACGGCAAAGTAGTGGCCCTTCAGCCGCAGCAGCGCCAGCCCCAGCGCAAAGGCGCAGGCTGCGGTGAACAGGCCGGCGGCCACCCACGACGCAGCCATTGGCAGGCCGCGTGTCTGGGCGATGGCGGCCACGTAGGCGCCCAGGCCGAAGAACGCGGCGGTGGCAAACGACGGGTAGCCGGTGAAGCCGCCCACGATGTTCCAGGAACTGGCCAGCACCACGTACATGGCGGCGGTGGAGGCCAGCCTCAGCCAGTAGCTGCCGCCGGTGGCGGCCACCACGGCGAGTGCCAGGCACAGTAGCAGCATGAGGGTGGCGCGCAGGGGCTGCGCGATGAAGATGCGCTTGCTCATTCAAAACCTTTCCTGCCCAGCAGGCCCTGGGGGCGCAGCAGCAAAAACAGCAGCAACAGGCCGAACGACAGCGTGAGCGAATGGTCCGGCCCCAGATAGAACGCACCCAGGCTTTCCACCAGCCCCAGGACGATGCCGCCGGCCAGCACGCCGGGCAGGCTGCCCAGGCCGCCCAGCACGCAGACGATGAAGGCCTTGCCCAGGTAGCTGTCGGCGGCGGTGGGAGAGATGGGAAAGATCGGTGACAGGATGGCGCCGGCCACGATCGCCAGCGCCGTGCCCAGGCCAAAGGTGATGGCAAACGTCCGGTCCACGTCCACGCCCATCAGCGTGGCGGCCTGCGGGTCCATGCGCACGGCCACGATGGAGCGGCCCAGCATGGTGCGGGTGACCAGCAGGTGGGTAGCCAGCACCACGCCGGCTGCCGCCAGCATGCTGAGCAGCCGGTCCATGGGCAGGGTGAGGCCCGCCAGCACCAGGGGCTCCTGGTTGGGCAGCACCACCTTGCGGAAGTCCGCCGAGAAGGCATAGATCATGAGGTTGTTCAGCAGCAGGTTCAGCCCGAAGGTCAGCGTGAGCGTGACCAGTACCTTGGCCGCCATGACGTGGCGGATCAGGTGCCGCTGAAGCCCCTGGCCCAGCAGGTAGCCCAGCCCGGCCAGCGGCAGCATGGCCATGAACGGGTGCAGCCCCAGGTGCTGGTGGGCGAAGAACGCGCCGTACGCGCCCAGCACGATGAACGAGCCGTGCAGGATGTTGATGATGTTCACCACTCCCCACACAATGGAAAAGCCCGCCCCGATGCAGGCGTAGATGCCCCCCAGAAGGAGGCCATTGAGCAGGACCTGCGCGAGTGCCATGCTTTACTTCAGCGTGCCGGTGGCGATGGATGCCGGGTACACCACCACGGAACGCCCACCCTGGATCTGGAATACCGGCGGCACATAGGAATTGACCATGCCATTGGCATCGAACGCTACCGGCCCGAAGAAGGTATTCAGGTTCATGCGGGCGAGCTGATCGCGAACCGCCTTGCGCTCGGTGGTGCCGGCCTTCTCGATGGCGGCCTGCAGCACCGAGCCGGCCAGGCTGCCCACGGCGTTGGCGTAGTCGGGGTCGGTGCCGTACTTCTGGCGGAAGGCGGCCACGTACTTCTCGGTGGAGCCAAACACGTCCTGGCCCGTGTACCTGGCCACCGGGTGCCACCACACGGCGCTGGTCACGCCTTCGGCCAGCGCACCGATGGACTCCGTGAACTCGCGGTAGCTCGGGCCGATCACCATGGTGACCAGCGCCGCCGACAGGCCCGCGTCCTGCATCTGCTTGCGCACCAGGATCACGTCGTTGGTGTAGCCGGTGACCACCAGCCAGTCGGGGCGCGCGGCCTTGACCTGCACCAGCGTGCCGGAATGGTCCATGGCGCCGATGGCGTACTTCTCGTTGTACACAAGCTGGAAGCCGCGCTTTCTGGCGGACTTTTCCAGCTCGGCCGCCAGGGCGCTTGGAAACAGGTCATTGCGTGCCAGCACGGCCACGCGCGCGCCGGCCGGCAGCCGGGCCCTGGCCAGCTCGGCCAGCGGCTCGGTCAGGGAATCATTTGGCGTGAACAGGCCGAAGATGTATTTGTGACCCTGGTTGAACACCTCCACCGACGAGGCGGTGGCGGCAATGTTGGGCACCTCGTTCTTCTCGGTTACGGCGCTCACGGCCTTGGTGGCGCCCGAGCCGAATGGCGAAAAGATGTAGTCGACCTTGTCTTGCGTGATCAGCTTGTCGGCCAGCTGCACCGCACGCGGCGTGTTGGATTGGTAGTCGGCGTAGACCATCTCGACCTTGTGACGGTTGCGCCCGACCAGGATGCCGCCAGCCTTGTTGACGGTTTCGGCCCACAGGTCATGGCCCTGCTTGAGGCGCTGGCCCTCTGGCGAGAGGCCGCCTGTCATGGGCAGCGGTGCGCCTATGCGGATGACGGCCTGGGCACCAGCGGTGCCGGCCAGCAGGGACAGCGACAGCAACGCGGTGAGGATTCGCAGTTTCATGGTGGTTTGCTCCTGGGTTACCGGGGGGTGGGGGCGGCCACGGCGATGGCCTCGATTTCGATGTCGGCCTCGAACGGCCAGGATCCGATGGAAATGCAGGTGCGCGCGGGTGGCAGCGCGCCGAAGCATTCGCGGTAGATGCGGTTGAGGTGGCCGAAGAAGCCCACGTTGGTGACGTACAGCGTCACCATGACCGTGTCGGCCAGCGTGGCGCCGGCGGCTTCCAGTGCCAGCGTGAGGTTGGCAATGCAGCGGCGCAGCTGCGCCTCCAGCGTGTGGTTGACCATCTGGCCGGTCGCCGGGTCAATGGGCGGCAGGCCCGAGACGAACACAAAGCCGTTGGCCTTGACGGCCACCGTCAGGGGCACGCCGCGCGCGGCAATCGCCTCGGACAGGCCGGGCACGCCGATGCGCTGCACGAGCGGGGCAGGGGTCGTGCTCATGCGCGCAGGGAAAATTCGGCGTTGATTTCGCATGGCGCGTTCAGCGGCAGCACGTTCACGCCCACCGCGGTGCGCGTGTGGCGGCCGGCGTCGCCAAACACCTCGACCATCAGGTCGGAGATGCCGTTCATGACCTGTGGCTGCTGCGTGAAGTCGTTGGCCGAGGACACAAAGCCGTCGATGCGCAACACGCCGGCCACGCGGTCCAGGTCACCCAGCTCGCGCTTGAGCAGCGCCAGCATGTTGATGCCCACCAGGCGAGCGGACGCACGGCCTTGCTCCAGCGTCAGCTCGGCACCCACGCGGCCGCGGTGCAACAGTTCGCCCGGTGCCTTGAAGGGGATCTGTCCGGCCACATACACCGTGTTGTGGTGCCGCAGCGTGGGCACATAGTTGGCCACCGGCGCGGGCCCCGACGCGGGCAGCGTGATGCCCAGCTGGCGCAGGCGTTCCTCGATGCGGCCCGCGCCACCGGCCTGGGCCCGTGCCGCGAGAGGTGAAGCCAGGGCCAGGGCGGTAGCGCCCCAGGCGGTGGCGGCGCGCAGCGCGGCGCGCCGGTTGAACTGTCCCATTGCGTATCTCCTTGCGTGGTTGAGTGGGTGGACTCTAGGCACGCAAGGCCTCGCGCGGAAGCGCTGATTGGGCAACCGGCTGTTGCTGCGCAAGCAACGCGGCGTCCCGCCACAGCGGTCCGCGCGGGCCAGGGCAAGGGAGGTGGAGGGGTCAGCCCGCGCGGTAGTCGCCGGGCGTGACGCCGAACTTCTGCTTGAAGCGGCGGTAAAAGGTGGATGCCTCGCTGAAGCCCGAGGCAAAGCCCACCTCCATGGTGCCCAGGTGCCGGCTGGCCGGGTCGCGCAGCAGGGTGCTGGCGCGGGCCAGGCGCGCGTCGGTCAGGCATTCGTGCACCGTGGTGCCCGACATCTCGAACAACTGGTGCAAAGTGCGCAGCGAGACCGAGAACTCGCGCGCCAGCCGCGTGCTGCCCATGTCTGGGTCGCCCGCATGCAGCTGTATATGGCGCATCACCTGCTGCAGCAGGGCGCGACGGCGCGACAGCGGCCCGTGCTCGCGCATCTCGGGCGTGGCGCCCACGGCGTTGGCCACCAGGGTGCACAGCGTCTGCGTGGCCACGTCCAGCCCGGCGCCTGACAGCGTGTGTTCGTTGCGCAGCAGCGCGTCCAGCCAGCTGCTGATCAGCGCGCGGTCGCCGTTGTGCTGCGCGAGCTTGACCATGGGCAGGCCGTCGCCCGTGAGCGCCAGCATGGGCGCCAGGCGCGCGCGGTTGACGCGCCAGATGCGCAGGTCAAAGTGGCTGTCGGTGCCGGTGGCAAAGGCGATGTTGGGGTCGGCCACGATCATGTCGCCGGCCTGGGCCACCTGGCTGGTACGGCCCTGTTCAAACCAGCATTGGCCCGCGCGCTGGAAATACACGTAGTAGTCGTCGCCGGGCTGGCGCGCGATGTCCTGCGCGCTGCGACGTACCACATGGCGGTCGCAGCGGATGTCGGTCACGTCCAGTGCGCCCAGGCGCCTGCGCGCAATGCGGCCGCTGAACGGCCCGCGGTCGTCGCGCTGCAGCGTCAGCGCGTACACATGCTCGGCGCAGGCCTCGTGCCAGCGGTCAAAGCGCTGGCGCGGTGCAAAGCTGTCGGTGGACCATTCGGTGACCATGGCGTGTCAGTTATTTCACATAAGCCGCGAAAACGGCGCACTTTGACGCAATTGCGCACGAAATGCAAACGGACGGCGCACGCATTGCCAAGACGGGCCAGGGCGTTGCGCGCATCATTCGCGCCCGGCAGTTTGCCCTTTTGTGCTGCGCAAACCTGTCACCTGCGTTCAGCGACTTACCCCTTTGCCCATGGCTGACCCGAAGACCCGCATCCTGATTGCAGACGACCATGCGCTGGTGCGCGACGGCATGCGCGCCCTGGTGGCCGGCGTGCTGGACGGCGTGCACTGCACTGAAGCCGCCGACGCCGAAACGCTGCTGAAGGCCGCCGCCAGCGAGCCACCGGCCCAACTGGCGCTGATCGACCTGAACATGCCCGGCATGGAAAAAGGCTTTCGCCTGGCCGAGCTGGCGCGCCGCCACCCGGGCCTGCCGGTGGTGGTCATCTCGGCCCTGACCTCGCCCGACGTGGTGCGCCGCATGCTGGCGCTGCCCAATGTGTATGCCTTTGTGCCCAAGAGCGCGCCGTCTGACACGCTGTGCGCGGTGATCGCGGCCGCGCTGCGCGGTGAGCGCACGCCGTTTGCGCAGCAACTGGCGGATGCCCGGCGGCCCGACGTGGTGCTGACCCCGCGCATGGAAGAGGTGCGCCAGCTGCTGCGCCAGGGCCTGAGCAACAAGCGCATTGCCAGCCAGCTGGGTCTGAGCGAAGGCACCGTCAAGAACTACATGAGCGAAATCTTCCGCGCGCTGAATGTGTCCAACCGCACCCAGGCCGCGCAGATGGACGCCGACCGGCTGTGACGGCCGCTGCCGCCAGCGAGCGCCCCGACCCCGAAGACAGCGCCCACACCGCGTTGTCGCTGTGGGCGCTGCGCGCCTGCGAGCTGCTGTGCGTGCTGATGTTCTCCACGGCCATCCCGTGGCAGCAGGTGTGCGCCTGGTTCGCCGTGATTGCCGCGGTCAGCGTGCTGCGCTGGTGGCATGTGAACCAGCCCTCGTTCAAGGCGCGGCCCAAACGGCATCGCCAGCGGGTGTACCGCATCTACATGTGGGTGCTCATGACCTATGTGGGCAGCGCCTGCTGGTTCCTGTACGTGCCGGGCAACCTGCCGATCCAGGCGGTGCTGATGAGCTACCTGCTGGGCAACGCCACGCTGGTGGCCGTGCGCCTGACCGGCGACGTGATGCGCACCACGATTGCGCTGGTGCTTGCCGTGCTGCCCACCTCCATCCGCTTCATGGCCGAGGGTGCACAGCACAGCAGCCTGCTGTTCATGATGGGCGTGGGCGGCCTGCTGATGACGCTGACCATGGTGTTCCTGTCGCGCGCGCAGGAAAGCAACGTCAAGCACCAGTACGAGCAACGCCGCCGCGCCGAGGCGGCCGCCAACGCGCTGGCGGCCATGGGGCTGAGCAAGTCGCGCTTCTTTGCCGCTGTCAGCCATGACCTGCGCCAGCCCGTGCATGCCATCGGCCTGTACCTGGGGCCGCTTTCGCGCATGGCCCAGGCCACGCAGGACCGCCAGGCCCAGCGCGCGGTGGAGGGCATACGACAGTCCTGGCGGGCGCTGGACGACCTGCTGTCGCAGGTGCTGGACCTCACGCGCATGGACTCAGGCGTGGTGCAGGCTGACCTGCGCGCCACCGAAATCGCGCCGCTGGTGGCCAGCCTGGTCACCCAGCACAGCGCCGTGGCCGAGGCCGCGGGCGTGCGCATCGTGGCGCTGGTGCGCCCCGGCGCGTTCGCGCTGGCCGATGCGTTGATGCTGCAGCGGGTGCTGTCCAACCTGCTGGACAACGCGATCAAGTTCTCGCCGCCCGGCGCCACCGTGGCCGTGGCGCTGCGGCGGGCCAGCCTGGGCTGGCGGCTGCAGGTGCGCGACGCGGGCATGGGCATTGCGCCCGGAGCGCAGCAACGCATCTTTGAGGAATTCGTGCAGGAGGACAACGACGCGCGCGACCGCCGCCGCGGCCTGGGCCTGGGCCTGGCGATCGCGCGTCGCTTTGCGCTGCTGATGAACGGCGACATCACCGTGCGCTCCGCGCCGGGGCGGGGCAGCACCATGACGGTGACGCTGCCGCGCGCGCCCGTCACGGTGGACGTGCTGCTGGACCGGCCCGGCCCGGATGTCAGCGAGCCGCCGCGGCAGCCGGTGCACTACGTTGAATCGGCGCCGGGCGAACTGCTGGCCCACCCTGACGAAGCCACGCAGCCGGTGCTGGCCATGCGCGAGGTGCTGCTGGTGGAGGACGACTCGCTGGTGGCCGCCGCCACGCGGCAGTTGCTGCGCTCATGGGGCCTTCAGGTACGCCACGTGGAAACCGCGGCCGACGCACTGCAGGACACCCGCTTTGGCGACATCGCCATCTGCGACGCCCGCCTGCCGCACGGTGCCTCGGGCCTGGACGTGGCGCTGGCGTTGCGCCGGCAGGGCAAGAAGGTGCTGCTGATCAGTGGCGAGACCAATGCCGCGCTGCGCGACGCCGCGCAGGCGCATGGGGTGCGTCTGCTGACCAAGCCCGTGAGCGCACCCACGCTGCTGGCGGTGCTGCAAAAGCTTTGACCCGGCATGACTAATTTCACCTGTCCGCATTCCGGTGGCGTCCGTACATTCGCCGCCATCCCTTCAAAGGAATGCAGGCATGAGTTACCAGTTTTCCCCCGACACAACCTTCCCCGACATGGTCAAGGCGCAGCAGCCTGCGCAGGCACCGCGCGCCGGCCGCTTTGCCCCCACGCGCGGGCTGCGGCTGGTGCGCGCCGCCTATGGCGTGCTGTGCCGGGTGGCACCGGCGCTGGCCGCCTGGCTGGCCTATGCGCAGCTGGCCACGCCGGCGCGCGCCGCGCCGCGTGACTGGCATATCGGCCTGCGCCGTCAGGCCGTGGCGCGCCGCCTGCCGTTTGGCCATGGCGAACTGGCCGTCATGGAATGGGGCAAGGGCCCGGCCGTGCTGCTGGTGCATGGCTGGGCCTCGCATGCCACGCACATGGGCCGCATGGTGGGGCCGCTGGTCAGTGCGGGCTACCGCGTGGTGGCCTTTGACGCCCCGGCCCATGGGGACTCCAGCGGCGACGCCACCGACATGGTGCAGTTTGCCTCCGCCATTGCTGCCGTGGCGGCCGACGTGGGGCCGCTGCATGCCGTGGTGGGCCATTCGTTTGGCGCGGCCATGGCGCTGTACGCGGTGCGCGACTGGGGCGTACAGCCCGGACGCATGGTGTTGTTCAGCGCGTTTGACCATTGCAACTGGTTCATCGACGCGTTTGGCAGCCATGTGGGCCTGACGCCGCAGGTGCTGGAGCGTGTGCGCCAGCGCCTGGTGCGCCTGTACGGCGGGCGGCTGGACTGGTCGCGCATGTCGGTGGTGGACATGGCCCGCGCGGCGGACTTTCCCGTGCTGGTGGTGCATGACGAAGACGACGGGGAAATCCCGTTTGAGCACGCCTTGGCGCTGGCCGCCGCGCTGCCCCGCGGAGAGCTCAGGCGCACACGCGGCTACGGCCACCACCTGGTGCTGCGCAGCGCCAGCGTGATCGATGGCGTGGTGCGCTTCATGGCGCAAAAGGAGGCCGCATGAAAAGCACCACCCACAGCCTTGCATTCGTGCTGGGCAGCGGCGGCGTGCGCAGCGTGGCCGCCCTGGGCATCACGCAGCGCCTGGCCGAGGAGGGCATCCGCCCAGGGCTCATTGCCGGGTGCAGCTCGGGCGCACTGTTTGGCGCCACCATTGCCATGGGGCTGGACGCGCAGGAAGCGCTGCGCCTGGCGACCCGCCTGTGGTCGCAGGAACTGACGCAACAGCGCCGCTGGCGCGCCTATGCGCAGATGATCCTGCCCCGGCTGGCAGGATTTGGCGACAGCTTTGCCATGCGCGACGACGCGCTGATCGCCCGGCGCATTGCCGATGCCTTTGGCGACCTGCGGCTGGAGCAGCTGCCCACGCCGCTGCGCGTGGCCACCACGCACGCCGTCAGTGGCGACCCGGTGGTGCTCAGGCGCGGGCGCCTGGCGGATGCGCTGCGTGCCAGCATGGCGGTACCCATCATCTTTCCCAGTGTGGAAGTCAATGGCCAGCGATTGGTAGACGGCGTGCTGTCCGACCCGCTGCCCATTGGCGCCGCGCGCGATGCCGGCGTGGTGCTGACGCTGGGCTTTGCCGGCCAGATGCCGCGCCGGGTGGACCGGCTGTCGCGCCTGGTGGCCCAGACCAGCACCACGCTCATCAACAACCTGATGCATGCGCGCACGGCCGCCGCGCAGGCCGCGGGCCAGCAGGTGATCCCCATCGACCTGGTGCTGGACCGCCATGTGGGCCTGTGGGACACATCGGCCATGCCGTACCTGTTTGATGCCGGCCGCGCCGCGGCGCAGGCGGCATTGCCACGCATTACCGCCGCGCTGGAGCGCCAGGCCGTGCCGCCGCGCCGCCAGGGGCCTGTCATGCCGCACACCGCTTTCGCTTTCTCAACCCCGGACTGAATGCAACTTTCACCGCAGATCCAACGAATGACCATGACCTCCACCCACACCGCGCAGTATGCGAAATGCATCGCCGCGTCCAGACGCATCCGCTGGGACATTGACCGCGACGTGATCCGCGCGCGCGAATTTGACTTTTCCAGGCCGTTCCTGCCCGACGGGCTGTCGCGCGTGGCGCGGCTTGAATTCCTTACGCGGGCCGAGCAGGTGCGCCTGAGCCAGATCCAGGGCCGCACCTACGCCAACATGTTCGGCCTGGTGGAGCGCTTCATCGCCATCAAGATGCTGGACATCAGCCGCAGCCATGCCTATGGAGACCAGGTCGCGCTGGAAGCGCTGGTGCGGTTCACCGATGAAGAACTGAAACACCAGGAGCTGTTTCGCCGCATTGAGCGCATGGCTGGCGCCGGCATGTACGACGGCTACCAGTTCCGGCCCACGGCCAATGGCGTGGCTGCCCAGGTGCTGCAGGCATCCACCTGGGCCGTGCTGGCGCTCACCTGCCACATCGAGCTGTTCACCCAGGTGCACTACCGGCTGAGCATCGAGCCCGACGACGACCTCTGCGAGCTGTACAAGGATGTGTTCCTTTTTCACTGGCGCGAGGAGTCACAGCACGCGCTGCTGGACGAGCTGGAGTGGGAGCGCGAGAACCTGCGCATCTCACCCGCCGAGCGCGACCGCGCGGTGGATGACCTGATCGCCCTGGTGGGCGCGGTGGACGGCATCGTGCAGCAGCAAGCTGCCGACGACGCGGCGTACTTCCGCCAGACCTGCGGCCGCGCTCTGACCGCGCAGCAGGCGGGCGACGTCAGCGCGGGGCTGCTGGACGCCTACCGCTGGCAATACATCGTCTCGGGCGTCAAAGAGCCGCGCTTTGCGCGCGCGCTGTCGCAGATGGTCAGCAGCGACCAGATGCAGCGCATCCAGACCGCCCTGCAACCCCTGATGAACTGAACCCCTGATCTATCCTGCTCATGAAAACCGTACTCAAGCACATCTTCCAGCACAAGCGCGCCTACGCAAAGCTGCCGTTCTTTGACTTCCTGCGTGACGACGATCTGAGCCCGCGCGAACGCCTGGCGTTCTTTCCGTGCATGGCGTCTTTCATCCTGAGCTTTGGCGATTTGAACCGGCTGGTGCTGCGTGTGGAGCCCACCGACGACCCCTGGCAGAAGATGATCAACGCCCACACGTATGAAGATGACCACCACTGGCCCTGGTACCTGGAGGACTTCACCAAGTTGGGCCATGACGATGTGAAGCGGCCACCGGGTGACACGCTGCGCTTCCTGTACAGCGACGCCACCATCCAGAACCGGCTGCTGGCCCACCGCCTGGCGCACCTGGTCTGGGGCGCCGAGCCGGTGGTGCGCCTGGCCATCATTGAAGCGATCGAGGAGACCGGCCAGGTGCTGTTTGCGCTGACCTCGTCCATCGCCGCGCAATACCAGCACGACACAGGCACCGAGCTGCGCTACTGCGGCGAATACCACTTCAACCTGGAGTCGGGCCACGCCATGAACAACGACCACGCCGAGATGGCCGGCATCGTGCTGACGCCCGCGCAGCAGCAGGACGCCGTGCAGCGCGTGGACCAGGTGTTCGAGTGGTTCGCGCTGTGGACGCACGAGCTGCTGGCGTATGCGCAGGCCCAGTCGCGCGCTGCGCAGCCCGCCTGCGAAATGGCGGCCTGACACAACTTCAACCAACGGAGGAACTCCATGAACAAGCGATTTGCCGCGAGCGCGGTAACTATGGCCGTCAGCGCACTGCTGGTGGCCTGTGGTGGCGGGGGCGGTGCGGGCACCGGCGGCGAAGCCGGCCTCATGAAGATGAGCGCCATGGCCGCGGCCGAAGTGCCCACGGTGGCCCTGACGGTGCTGGTCACCGGTGGCCAGGGCCGCGTGTATTCGGTGCCCAACGGACTGGACTGCGAGACCAGCACCTGCGTGGGCAACATCCCGCAGGGCACGGTGGTGAGCCTGCGCGCCGTGCCAGCGCCGGGCTTTGCGTTTGACCGCTGGGAAGCCAACGGCGTGTGCTCGGACCATGTGAGCTGCAACGTCAACCTGAGCAGCGCACGCACGGTCACGGCGCGCTTTGTACCCGCCGACCCGCTGGCTGCGTGCGACGTGACGCGCAGCCACGCGGCGGCGCCCGTCATCTCCACCACCCGCCCCAAGCTGCTGCTGGCCAACGCCGAGCTCAAGGCCTGCCTGCAGGACAAGTACGCCCGCGGCGCGCCGGAGGTCATGCGGCTCAAGACGCTGGTGGACTCGGTGGTGGCCGGTGCGCGGCCCTACAACTTCTCGCCGTGGTTCGCGGCGCTGGTGTACCAGATGTCGGGCGAGGTGCGCTACCGCGACGTGGCCATCGCGCGCATGGATGAAATCGTCGCGTCGGAAGAGGCCCGCATCGCCAGCGGCGGGTTCCCGGCGGTGCACGGCAACAGCTACCTGGAAGTGGACTGGTACCTGGGCAACCTGGCGCGCGTGTATGACTGGGCTTATGACGGCCTGACCGAGCAGCAAAAGGCCCGCTGGATGGCCTATGGCAACCAGGCCATGTGGAATGTGTGGAAGGCGCCGGGCAATGCCACCACCGGCATGGCGGGCCAGTGGGGCGGGCGCACCCACCGCTGGAGCGGCTGGGCCACCGACAACCCGGCCAACAACTACTACCGCCATTTCATCAATGCCGGCATGCAGCTGGGCCTGGCCACGCATGGTGACAACCCGCAGGCACAGGAATGGCTGGACATCTTTCGCAACCAGAAGATCGAACGCGAGCTGATCCCGCTGCTGAATGCCAAGGTGCAGGGCGGCGGATCGACCGAAGGCACGGGCTACGGCGTGTCCACCCGCACGCTGTGGACGGTGTATGACACCTGGGAACGCTCCACCGGCGAACGCCTGGCGGACAAGACGCCGCACACGCTGGCCTCCATCGCGCAGGAAATCCACACCATCACCCCCACGCTGGACCGCCGCGCCGTGGTGGGCGACTCCACCCGCAGCGTGACGGGCGAGCTGCATGACTACAACCGCGACTACCTGCAGCAGCTGATTGCGCTGTACCCGAACGAACGCCTGGCCGGTGTGGCGCGCAATGTGGTGATGAACTCCAGCGTGCCACGCATGCGTTACGACTACGACTACTACGCAGACGTGCTGCACGGCCTGCCCAAGGCCAGCGTCACGCCCGAGGTGGACCGCTCGGCGCTGGCCACCGCCTACTGGGGCGAGGGCACCGGCAACTTCATGATGCGCTCGGACTGGAAGACCGACGCGACCTACGGCCATTTCCAGTGCGGCCGTTACGACGAAAGCCATGCCCATGCCGACCAGGGCAGCTTCATGATCTTCAAGAACGACTGGCTGGCCTATGACTCATTGCAGCGCTCGCTGTCGGGCACCGAGCAGTTCATGTCGCTGCACAACCTGATGCGCCTGACCATGCCCGATGGCGCCGAGGTGGAAATGCGGCCCAACACGCTGCCCTGCCGTGTGATGGCGCTGGCCGACCACGCACGCTACAGCTATGTGGCGGCGGACCTGACGCCGGTGTACAGCTGGCGCCATGGCGACTACGCCCGCTACCAGAACAAGCACAACGACCGCGTGAAGAAAGTCCAGCGCGAATTCCTGTTCATCCGCCCCAGCACCTTCGTCGTGCTGGACCGGGTGGAAACCACGGTGCCCACGCGCCAGAGCTGGCTGCTGAACACCCCGGTGGCGCCAGTGGTGAACGCAGGCGAGATCACCGTCAACAACAATGGCAACACGCTGCGCGTGCAGACGCTGGCGCCAGCCAATGCCGCAGCCTCGGTGGTGACATCGACCTTCCAGAACGCGGACCGCTCGGTCAGCCGCGACTGGTGGCGTGCCGAGGTCAGCAGCACCGGCACGGCCAATGTGTTCCTGCATGTGATGGACACCAACGGCGCGGTGCTGAGCGCCACGCGCGCGGACGCCGAAGGCCAGGTGGGCGCGCGCATCCAGCTGGCCGATGGCCGCGTGGCCACGGCCCGGTTTGCCATCAACGCGCTGGGTGGCACGCTGGACGTGCAGGGCGCCAATGGCGAGGTGCAGGTGGCTGGCGCGCTGCCTGCCCACATCGCGCCGCCGCCCGTGTTTGCCGGCGACCCGCCGCCCGCGCCGCGCCCGGCGCCGGACCTGTACGTGCCCGAGCAGATCAACTATGACGGCGGTACGGCCCCGGCGCCATCACCATCGCCATCACCGGCGCCCGGTCCGGCGCCGGCACCCGGCCCGGCACCGGCTCCCGCACCCGCCCCCGCGCCGGCCGACCCGCAGCCGGACCCCACGCCGGCGCCCCAGCCGGTGGCGAACGAGCTGGTGCTGCGCCAGGGCCTGAACGGCTACCAGGGCGTGACCGACGTGGGCGTGTCCAACCAGGGCGTGCAGTACAACTACGGCAAGGGCGTGGTGGTGCCCACAGGCAAGACGGGCGCGTTCCGCATTGACGGCAGCAGCGGCTATGAAATGCGCAGCTTCGTGCGCTTTGCCGGGCTGGAGACGCTGGCAGGCCGCCGCGTGACGCGTGCCGAGCTGGCGCTGACCTTCACCTTTGGCGCCAGCGGCTACACGCTGAACGGCATGGTGCTGGACGCTGCGTGGAACCCGCTGTCCACCAAGTTTGGCTGGACACAGCGTAACGGCGCAAACAACTGGGCCGTGCTGGGCAGCGGCGGTGCGGACTGGAACAACGCGCTCACGTTCCAGATCACCGGCTTCAACAGCGCCGCCGCCGACACCCGCCGCGTGAACCTGGACCCGGCCGTGGTGCAACGCTGGATCGACCAGCCGCAGACCAACCACGGCTTCGTGCTGGTGCCCACGGTGTCGGGCAAGACATCGTTCATGCGCGACAGCTCGGACGGAACGGACCTGTTCCGTCCGACGCTGAAGTTGTGGTTTGAGTGAAAGAAAAGTTGTCCGCGATGGCTTTTCTGAAGAAAAAGTTGGGTGAATCCACAGTTCTGAAGAAAAAGTAGGTCCGCTGAAGATTTTTCTACTCGGACGGCCCCGCAAGGGCCGCCCTTTTTTTTTTGGTGCAGGGTCCAGAGGAAGCGCCTGCGTTGCCACGGGTTGAGGCGGTGAAAGTAGACTGTCATGCCGGACCCGAGCCGGCATCCACGCAGAAGAAGCCTATGCAGCCTGTAGAGACCCGATCCGACATCCGGCACACGCTGATCCCGGCACCGCCGTCCGCCGTCTTTGCCGCCATGAGCGACCCTGCGCGCGTGGCCCGCTGGTGGGGCCCGGCGGGGTTCACCAGCACCAT
This sequence comes from Pseudomonadota bacterium, assembly GCA_020161775.1. GTDB lineage: Bacteria > Pseudomonadota > Gammaproteobacteria > Burkholderiales > Burkholderiaceae_C > RAM1. The sequence continues at coordinate 29,080 of JAIUOW010000017.1, read as the reverse complement.
CCATGAATTCGATTTCAAGCCCGGCGGCCGCTGGCTGCTGACCCTGCATGGGCCGGACGGCACGGACTATCCGAACGAAAGCCGTTTCGTGCGGGTGGAGCCCCCGGGTGCCTGGGAGATCGAGCACCTGAGCGGCCATCACTTCGTGCTGACCATCGAGCTCGTGCCCAGCGGCGACGCCACGCGCGTCCATTGGCGCCAGACCTTCGACACGGCAGGGCACTACGAACCCCTGGCCGGTTTTCTCGCCATCGCCAACCAGCAGAACCTGGAGCGCCTGGCTGCCGAAGTGCTGTCGCAGCCGCACGGATGACCTCTCAGATATCCACACGGGAAGAACATGTCCGCAGGTGACTGGAAAGACCTCTACCAGGCCGCGCTGGCCGGCAACCTGCCGCTGGTGCAGCACCACATCAGTGAAGGCGTCAACCCCAACTACCAGCACCCGGAGGTGCTGTGCACGCCGCTGGTGGCCAGCCTGATCCACGGCCACATGGACGTGGCCCATCACCTGCTGGACCATGGCGCTGACCCGAACTTGCGGTCTGAATTTGACGGACTCACGCCGCTGCAGGCGGCGCGCAAGCACGGGCGCACCGAATTTGTGCAGCTGCTGGTCCAGCGTGGCGCCAAAGCGCCGCGCCAGCCTTTCTGGTGGCGCTGGCTGCCCGTCTAGCCTTTGGGAAATGGGAATTAGCTGCAATAATTCCTGCGGAAACCCGCACTTTTTTCGTACGGCGGGCCTTCTCCCAACAACAACGAAGGCGGAGAAGCGCGATGCTCAATGACGCGGAGAAAAAGCTCCTGAAAGACACCTAGCGCCTGGTCGTTCCCATCATGGAGACGGCGTCGGACCTTTTTTACAAGCGCCTGTTCGAGCTGCAACCCGCGTACCGCGACCTGTTCCCGCCCGACATGACGGCGCAAAAGCGCAAGCTCATGGTCACCCTGGCCTTTGTGGTCAAGAGCGCCGACTGGGCCGCCGATGACTGGGCCGAGGACGTGGGCAAGGACGACGACCTGTTCCTGGTGGTGCTGGCGCTGGGCCGGCGCCACGGCCTGCTCTACAAGATCCCCGAAGACGCCTACCCCGTGGTGGGCGATGCGCTGCTGTGGACGCTGAACATGGGCCTGGGCCAGGCGTTCACCCAGGAGGCCCGCGCCGCGTGGGCCAAGCTGTACGGCCTGCTGTCGTCCATCATGGTGATGGGCACGCGCCAGGCCGCCAACGCCTGAAGGGCAGGGACACCACCATGCAACACCAGACCGCTTTTGTTCCCACCGGTTTCGGCGCCAATGACGTGCAGATCATGGCCGGCACCTTTGACGATTTTTCCTTTGACGACGTGGTCCAGATGCTGGGCCTGAGCCGCCAGTGCCTGCGCCTCTTGATCCGCCGCGGCGAAGTTGCCTTCAGCGAGGTGCTGCTCAAGGCCGGCCAGGTGCTGGAGGCGCGCATGCCCACCTCGTCCGACCCCGACAACGTGTTCAAGGCGCTGTTTGGCACGGCGGTGCAGGGCTCGGGCCTGTCGTTTGCCGTGTACCACACCGAACCCACCGGCCCCTTCCCCATGCCGCGCTGCCGGCTGCAGGAGCTCTATGACCGCGTGAAGTCCGTGGGGCAGGGCGCCGTGCCCGCGCACCCCGCGGGCGGCGCCGGCACCGACGCCACGCTGCGGCTGCGCGACGTGCCTGCATCGCCAATGGCACCGCAAATGGCACCGCAAATCTCCCCGCAGGTGCCACCCCCGACCGGGCCGCGCGGCGGTGCGTCCGGCCCGTTCCCGTTCCCGCCGTCGCAGGCGTCGCCCGAGGCCGTGGGCAAGGCCGTGGCGGCGCAGCTGCGTCCCCTGGTGCGCGAGGAAGTCGCTGCGGCGCTGGCGCAGATGCAGACCCAGGTGCAGGCCCAGGGCCAGACGCTGAACACGCTGGACGGTCGCCTGCAATCGCTGCCGCCGCTGGTGGCGGCCGAGCTGCGCGCCGCGCTGGCCCACCACGAACGCGCGGCCGCCGCCAAGGCGCCGCCTGCCGATGGTGGCGGCATGCGCGGCGTGCTCATGGCCATGGGGGCGTGCTTGGTGGTGCTGCTCGTGGCGGTGGTGGCGCTGGCCGTCAAAGCGTTGCGCTGACGCGCATGGCCTGCCCCGGCATGGATCCGGTGATTGCCGGGCGCTACCTGGTGCGGCACACGCTGGGCGTGGGCGGCATGGCGTGCACGCCGCGCTACACATCGCCGGAATACTTTGCCAGCGGCGAGGTCACGCCCGCGTCCGACGTGTACCAGATGGGCCTGGTGCTGGCCGAATGCCTGCTGGGCTGGCCGATGGTGCCCGAGGGGCCTTTTGCCACCGTGGCCTTTGCCCACGCCCGTGGCGCCCTGCGGCTGCCACCGGGCCTGGCCTCCAGCCCCGTGGGCCAGGTGCTGGGCCGCGCGCTGGCGCTGCGCGCGCGCGACCGCTATGAAACGGCGGGCGCCTTTGCCGGCGCCCTGCGCGGCCTGGACGTGCAGGCCGCCAGTGCCTCCATCGAACTGCACGCCGCGCTGTACCAGCGTCAGCTGCAAGCGCAGTGATGCGCTAGAGTCGCCGCATGGAATGGCTGCAACTGATGATTGACCGGCACCCCCGGCGCGCGATGGTCCTGGGCAAAACCGTGTTCCTGGCGGGCAGCATTGCCATCCTGGGCGCGGTGTTTGCGCGGGCCGAACTGATGGCGGTGAATGGCGAGCGCGCAGCCGCCAAGCTGCCCATGGTGAAGACACTGGCCGAGGCCTTTCCACAATACCCCACGGCGCTGGTGCCCGAGGGGCCGGTGGGGTTTGTGATTTCAGCGCTGCTGGTACTGGTTGGCATGGCCGTGGTGGTGCTGGCGGACAAGGCGGTCAAGCGCAACCGGCGGGGGTAGCGCTTGATCGGTGGACTCTGACGTAAGCCAGAGGAGTCAGAGATCGCGCCGCTTGACGATGCCTCGAGTGGCTGTGATCGTTTCCGCACGCGCTTGAGAAGAGAGCAGCAACTCTTTCAATGACGGGCCGGTTCCTTGCTGTAGCCGCCGCCACTCGCTCACACTCACCAAGACTGCAGTCTCGACGCCTCGTACCGTCACCATCTGCGGCCCGTTGGACAGACAGGCATCCAGAAACTCGCTGAATCGTGCGTTGGCGGCGTCAACGGACCAGACTTGCATGGCGACCTCAATCAAACCGGTTGGGTGGCCGATTTGACGGTTCCGCAGCGTGCTTGTCAACGCGCGTGTATGTGCCCCTACCGCGCCGGCGCTACCACCGCCCCCTGGATCTTGTGCCGCTCCAGCGCCTGCGCCACAAAGCCCGTCGCCTTCATCTCTTCAATGAACGCGCGCAGCCAAGCCTGGGCGCTCGCGTTGCCGCAGCCGACGGCCCCCGCATGATGTCAGGACAACACCTTCTGCACCAGCTTGCGCGAAAGCGGTGCCACCAGCAGGACGATGGTGAAGGCAAGCCCCCAGGCCACCACCCACGACGTGAGCCATGCGTAAAGGAATCCATCTGCAAACCCACGCGTGGCCGCGGTGGACACAGCCGACAGGATCAGCGACATCAGGCCGGACAGGACCAGGCTGAACAGCACCTGTTCGTACTTGCGGGGAATCATGGCGCCACCTCGGCAGTGGCGCCACACGCCATGCACACCAGCGACCCGGCAACGTGGGCGCCGAACATCCGCGCCGTCTTGAGGTCGCCAGGCGCAAAGGCGCTGCCTTCGGGCGACGAATGGCCTGCCTGCGCCATCAGGCCCGACCAGGACCCGAGCCGGTTGGCGGCCTCTTCATAGGGCACGCCGGCGTGCTGCTCGGGCAGGATGGCATTGCCCACCCAGACCATGCCGTGCTGCATGGCAAAGACAAACATGGAAGTGAGCGTGGACTGCTTGTCGCCCGACGGAAGCGCCGACACGGTGAAGCCGGCCGCCAGCTTGCCCTTGAGCGCGTGCGACTTCCACAGGCGGCCCGTGGCGTCCATGAAGGCTTTGAACGGGGCCGAGACACCCCCCAGGTAAGTGGGCGAGCCGAAGACGAAGCCGTCGAACGCGAGCAACTGCTCTGGCGCTGGCGTCAGGTCTTCTGCCCGCAACAGCGTGACCTGCACGCCTGCGACAGTAGCCGCGCCTTCGGCGATAAGCTGGGCGATCCGCGCCGTGTTGCCGTGCGCGCCGTGGTAAATGACTGCGAGATTCTTCATGGCGTTTCCTTTCAGAGGGGAGGGAGGTGGGAAGCAGTAAGGGCGGCGGCCAGGTACAAGCCCAGCCCGAAAACAAGGTGGTTGGCCAGGCTCCGGGCGCGGTTGCGGCCGGGCGTGGGCGTGCGGCGCGACGCGATGCCTGCGCCCATGGCCGGCTGCATCACCAGCCAGGGCGCGGCCACCGTGGCCACGCCCAGCGTGAGGGCGGGCGCCAGCGAGGGGCTGTACGCCCAACCGGTGCCCGCCACGGCGACGAGCAGCGCCGCAAACGCAACGCCCGTGGCGTAGTGAAAGAGCCAGCCCAGCGCCAGCTCATGCCGCACGCGCGCGGCCTTGGCTATCGCCGGGTGCGCAAACACGCCGTGGCGCCAGTGGCCCACCCAGCGCCCGATCATTGAAAAGTTCAGCGTTGGCACGCCCAGGCGCTGCAGCAGCAATAGCCAGGCGTCCATGACGGCAGTGGCGCCCAGGCCGATCAACACAACCCGTGCGGCGGTGTCCAGAGAGAAATTCATACGGTGTCCTTGGTTGACGTTGGAATGCGATGACGTCACTATGCAAGTTCAAGTCAACTTGAAGTCAAGAGGTTTTTGCAATGGACATCGCAGAAGTGGCCAAACGTTCCGGCATGCCCGCATCGGCGCTGCGGTATTACGAGGAAAAAGGCCTGATTGAATCCACCGGCCGAGCGGGCCTGCGGCGCACGTTTGCGCCCGAGGTGATCGACCGGCTGTCACTGATCGCGCTGGGGCAGGCGGCGGGCTTCAAGCTGGACGAGATACGGCAGATGGTGGCGGGCAGCGGCCGCGCGCGCATAGACCGCACCGCGCTGCGCAGCAAGGCACAGGAGATCGACGCGACCATCGACAAGCTGAAGGCCCTGAGCAACGGGCTGCACCACGCGGCGGTGTGCCCGGCGGAGAATCATTTTGAGTGCCCGACTTTCAAGCGGTTGTTGCGGGCGGCGGGGAAGGGGAAGTTGGTGGGGGTGGGGAACGGGGTGGCGGGGCGAAAGCGCGGGGCTTGAGGGTTGGCGGGTATTCAGACGAGTTGCCGCCACTGTCGCGACCCATCGTTGAGTTGCGGCACGCGTTCGCATTTATCGGGCAGATGGAAAGCGGCCCGCGCCCGACTGTTTTGCCCAAGCTTGTCGGGGCCGTTGGGGCCGGGGCGCATTGTGGGTGTGCAGCTGGAGAGCCTGGCGGTGAGCAAGACGCTGGCGCTTTGGTTGATTTACTGGACATAAATACAGCTATAAGTAAGAATTCCAGTTGTGCCGCGATCCGCGAATAGTGGGCGTCGTTGAAGCCCAAGGCAGAGTCTGCGACGTAGAGTCGCGAAGGAGGAGAAATGAGCCGGAAACCGTTCCAACTAGATATGCACAACGATCCTTGTCCAGGTCTTCCAGTAGAACGAGGGCCGGAGGATCTAGGTGTTGGTGACTGGGTGCCCAAAATCAAACACACATTGCTGGCGAAATACATCAGCGCCGCATATGCAGCGATGAATCAATGGCCCGAGCGTGTCCTCATTGATCCATTTTGTGGTCCGGGCCGAATTCAGGTAAAAGGTGAAGGCTTCACCAGAGATGGTGGTTCGGTTGTCGCTTGGCGCCAAGCACTCAAGAGCGGTACTTCGTATACCCGAGTGTTCGTTGGCGACTTGGACCCGGAGAGGGCCAGCGCAGCGCATAGGCGTCTGCAGACCCTAGGCGCACCGGTTACTCGCTTTGAGGGGCCGGCGAGCGAGACCATCCAGGAAATGATCAAACAGGTGCCGCGCGGAGCCCTTTGTCTTGCATACATTGATCCCTACAACCTGTCGCTGCTGAATTTCGACATGATTCGTGCGTTGGCGCAGTTGCCTAAAATTGATTTCGCAGTCCATTTTTCCACGATGGATCTGTCCCGGAATGTCCATATGGAAAGTGACCCGGAACGTTTCAGATTTGATCAGGTCGCGCCGGGGTGGAAGAACGCTCTTACGGGTGTAAGCAAGAGCAATCAGCGTGTGGAATTCTTCAAGTACTGGATGGGCTTGGTACGTGATTTGGGATTTGAGTTCAGCCGCGAGATGCCCTTGGTGAGCAACAACAGTGGTCACGAAATCTATCGTCTGGCATTCTTTGCTCGCCACGATCTACCCAGAAGACTCTGGGGCGATGTTGCCAAGGATGGGGTGCAGCCAAGTTTCGACTTTTAGGCTGTTGCGGGCATTTGACGAACACGCAGACTGCGGGGCCACTCGATCATCACTGCACCTTTTCCTCTGCTCTTTTCGTAGCCTTCACCAGATTTTTGTGGCTTCGCCCCGAGTTGTTTCATAAACACCTTGGCACCGGAGGTCGTGCAGCGGCGAAGAAGTGATTCAGCCCATGCGACATCCATCGGACGTGCTCGTGGGCCAGACTCGCCCCCAACAATTACCCAGTCAGGAATCAAATCGCGAGGAATTTCGCCGAGGTCTTCAAGCAATGGCTCCGCGCTCCAAAAACGCACACGAGCAGGTGTCGCCATTAGCTTTGGCCCGTCGCGCAGAAGTTCTTCCCGATTCACGATAGTGGCACCTATCCAGACGTTGTCGGGAAGGCCGCATGGGAACATTGCTTCTAGCATGCGGTTAGCGTTCCCAATTCGCTTGGTCAGAAGTTGCCAGTCCAACATCGGCGTCAGCAGTATGAGTTGTGCAAGATCTGTACGCCAAGCGTCTGGCGCCTCGTTGTCAAAAACGTCGGCCAAGCTTGAGCAAAACACCCGCGCGCGCATACCTGTGACTGCGGCTTTTGCATTCCACCGTAAGGGCTGCCGCCAGTTCCCTTCACTGGTGCGCCGGCGCGGCTTGCCAGACCCCCAACCTTCTGCGGTCCATCCGCGGAACTTGTCTTGTGCTGCTGCATAGCAGTTGTCGCACCCGGGACTTATGCGTGTGCACCCGATCCACCCATTGAAGGTGAAGTCCGTCCACTCTATGGTTGATTCAGCCACGTTTTATTCGCCACCAATTGATTCGTTAATGTACATCTATACAGTAGCTGAGGCGACGTATCCCTGTAGGCAGACGGGCTATAGCAGAGGGCCGAGAGGCGACCAGCGGTCGCGCTTGTACAGCAGAAGGATGGAGTAACGGCGGTACCACGCAACGACACGCTATCCCCGTCCTACCCGCCGCACCACAAACCTCACCAACCCCACCGAAGCATCCTCCACCAGATCCAGCACATGGTCAAAGCCCTGGGCTCCGCCGTAGTAAGGGTCCGGCACCACCGTGGCGTCCAGCCGCTGGCAAAACTCCGTGAACCTGCGCACCTTGTGCTGGTGCTGCGGCGGGCATTCGGCCTGCACCAGGGCCAGGTTGTCCCAGTCCATCACCAGGATCAGGTCGTGCGTTTCAAAGTCTGCCTCGCGCAGCTGGCGCGCGCGCAGGTCGCTCAGGTCGTAGCCGCGGCGCGCGGCGTGCTGTTGTGACCGTTCATCGGGTGGCTCGCCGGGGTGGTAATTGTGGGTGCCGGCGGAGTCCACGCGCACCGCATGGGCCAGCCCGGCCTGGCGCACATGGTGGCGAAACACGCCGTGCGCCGTGGGGCTGCGGCAGATGTTGCCCATGCAAACGAACAGCACCGACACCTGCGCGGGCGTGTGGTTCATGACGCCTCGATCACGCTGCGCATCACCACCGGCGGTGTGTCGGCGATGTGAAACGCCAGCTTTCGGTCGCGCAGGGCCACGTCGTCGGCAGTCACGCGGTCAAAGCGGCGCAGGTGTTCCGTCCACGATTCATCGGTGATCTGCTCGATGAAGCGGCCCGGGTCATGCAGGTCGTGCAGCAGCTCCCAGGCCAGCGCGCCCTGGCGCATGCGGCTGCGCCGGCTTTCCTGCATCAGCGCGCGGAATTCATCGGCGCGCGCCGGGTCGATCCGGTATTCAATGTTCACCTGGATGCGCCCGCTGCGCGGCGGTGCCTCGGCCGTGGGCACCTTGAAAACGCGTGAGGGCGTCAGGTCTTCTTCCATGTTGTGCGCGGGCATGAACCGGTGCGCCGCCACCATGGCCGCCAGCCCGGTGAAGGCGGCAATGCCCATGCTCCAGTGGATGTTGCTGATGGTGGCGATCTGCCCCCACAGCGCCGCGCCCACGGCGGTCGCGCCCATGATGGCCATCTGGTAGATGGACATGCCGCGCGCGCGCACCCAGTCGGGCAGGGCCATCTGGGCCGACACCGTGAGCGTGTTGGCCACGGTGATCCAGGCCATGCCCGCCACAAACATGGCCGGTGCCGCAATGATCACGTTGGGCGCCCAGGCCACCACCAGCGTGCCCAGCGACTGCAGCGCCGCGCCCAGCAGCAGCAGCCGCGCATGCGGTATCACGCGGCGCACCTGCTGCATCGACAGCGCGGCGATGATGGCCCCCATGCCCATGGCGGCCAGCAGCAGGGTGAAGGTGCCGGCGTCGCCGCCCTTCAGGCCGCGCGCCACCAGCGGCAGCAGCGCCAGCAGCGCGGTGGAATGCAGGAAGAACAGCGAGATGCGCACCAGCACGCCCTGCAGCCGGCGCGATTCCTTCACGAATTGCAGCCCCACGCGGATGGCGCTGCTCAGCCGCTCGCGGCCCAGCGGGCTCACCGTGGGTTCGCGCTTCCAGCGCATGATGACGAACGCCGCCGCCACCGACAGCACGGCGTTCAGGCCGAACACGTATTCGCTGCCTGCGCCAGCGATCAGCGCGCCGGCCACCAGCGGGCCGATGATGCGCGATGCGTTCATGGCCACGCCGTTCAGCGCCAGCGCCGCGGGCAGCTGGATGCGCGGCACGATCTCGGGCACGATGGCCGCAAACACCGGCCAGCGCATGGCCAGGCCAATGCCGTTGGCAAAGGTCAGCGCCAGCAGCAACGGCGCGTTGATCCAGCCCATGACGATGGTCACGCACAGCGCCGTGGCAGTCAGCGCCACCCACAGTTGCGTCAGCATGAAATAGCGCCGCCGGTCCAGGATGTCGGCCAGCGCGCCGCTGGGCAGGCCCAGCAAAAACACCGGCAGCGTGGAGGCCGACTGCACCAGCGCCACCCACAGCGGCGAAGGCGCCAGCGACGTCATGAGCCAGGCCGCGGCCACATCGCTCATCCACATGCAGGTGTTGGCCGTGAGCCAGGTGGCCCACAGCATGCGGAACACGGGGCGGCCCAGCGGTGCAAAGGCCGATGGGGGCTCGTGGGGCTTGTCTTGTTGGGGGGCGTCCAGCACGGTCATGTCAGTACCGCCGCTCCAGCACCATCTGGTCGTTGTCGCGCTTCATCTGGAAGCGCGCGAGGAAGCTGTTGCCCAGCAGCACATAGGGCATGGGCTGCTGGCTCACGATGCCTTCGACGCCAAACACTTCCACGTCGCCCACGCGCACGGAATCCAGCCGCACCAGCCAGGCCGGCACCACGCCGTTGGCCGTGCCCATCTGGATGCGCTGGCCGCTTTCATACGGCACGCCCAGGCGCCTGGCGTCAGGCAGGCCCATGGACACGGCCGTGGCGCCGGTGTCCACCATGAACTGCGCAGCCCGGCCGTTGATGGCGCCTTGTGAAAAGAAATGCCCGCCGCTGCCGGCCGTCAGCACAATGCGATTGCCTCCGCGCGGGCCGCTGCCGCCCACGCTGGCGGGTGCGTCGCCCACGCGCAGCGTGTGGCGCTTGCCGCCAATTTCCACCACGGCCTCGTCGCCGGTGGTGGACAGCACCCTCACGCCCTGGTGCGCATCCCCCGGCGCCACGCCGCGCGGCGCGCTGCCGTCAATGATGAGCAGCGCCCGGTTGCCCATCATGCCCTGCAGCGCAACGGACTGAGCCAGCGCTGCGAATGGCAGCAGCAGGCAGAGCAGTACGAAGGCCTTCACGCGATCAATCGCGAAAATTGTTGAACGTCAAGGGAATATCCGCAATGTCTTTCTTGATCAGCGCCATCGCCGCCTGCAAATCATCGCGCTTGGCGCCCGTCACGCGCACGGCGTCGCCCTGGATGGCGGCCTGCACCTTGAGCTTGCTGTCCTTGATGAGGCGGGAGATCTTCTTGGCCTGCTCGGATTCAATGCCGCTGCGTACCTTGACCACCTGCTTGACCTTGTCGCCGCCGGTCTTCTGCACGTCGCCCACGTCCAGGTAGCGCACGTCCACGCTGCGCTTGGTGAGCTTGTTGCGCAGGATGTCGTCCACCTGCTGGAGCTGGAAGTCGGCGTCGCCAAACAGCGTGATTTCCTTGTCCTTGAGCTCGATGGCGGCGGAGGTGCCCTTGAAGTCGAAGCGGGTGGCGATTTCCTTGGCGGTGTTGTCCACGGCATTCCTGACTTCAACCAGGTTGGGTTCGCAGACGGTGTCAAAAGACGGCATGAATACTCCCTCGGGTGCGTGCCTGTGCTTGGATGGTGGATGCGACAATTCTCCCATGATCACGGAGCAAAACGTACCCCTGCAGCCGCACAACACCTTCGGCATCGTGGCCAGGGCGCGCCTGCTGGTGCGCGTGGCGTCCACCGCCGACGTGCTGGCCGTGCTGGCCGACCCGGCCCTGGCACCCGAGCCCAAGTTCGTGCTGGGCGGGGGCAGCAACATCGTGCTCACGGGCGATGTGCGCCCCGTGGTGCTCAAGGTCGAAATCATGGGCCGCCGCCTGGTGGCCGACACCCCCCGCGCCTGGATCGTGGAGGCCGGCGCCGGCGAGCCCTGGCACGGTTTTGTGGGCTGGACGCTGGACCAGGGCCTGCCCGGCCTGGAAAACCTGGCGCTCATTCCCGGTACCGTGGGGGCCTCGCCCGTGCAGAACATCGGCGCCTACGGGGTGGAGCTGCAGGACCGCTTTGACTCGCTGGACGCGGTGGACCTGCAGACCGGGCGCGAATTCACGCTGGACGCGGCCCAGTGCGCATTTGGCTACCGCGATTCGGTGTTCAAGCACACAGCAGCCCAGGCGGGCGACCTGGGACTGGCGGGCCGCGCGCTGATCACCCGCGTGCGCTTTCGCCTGCCCAAGCCCTGGAAGCCCGTGTTGGGCTACCTGGACCTGGAGCGCAAGATGGCCGAGACGGGGGTGCGCGAGCCGTCTGCCCGCCAGATTTACGACTGGATCTGCGCCATCCGCAGCGCCAAGCTGCCTGATCCGCGCGTCATCGGCAACGCCGGCAGCTTCTTCAAGAACCCCACCGTCACGCCCGAGCAGTGCAGCGACATCATTGCCCGCGAGCCCGGCATCGTGCATTACCCCATGCCCGACGGCAGCATCAAGCTGGCAGCCGGCTGGCTGATCGACGCCTGCGGCTGGAAGGGCAAGACGGTGGGCAACGCCGGCGTGTACGAAAAACAGGCGCTGGTGCTGGTCAACCGCGGCGGCACGGCCCACCCGGCCACCGGCGGCGAGGTCATGACCCTGGCCGGCGCCATCCAGACCAGCGTGTACGAACGCTTTGGCATCCGGCTGGAGCCGGAGCCCGTGGTGGTTTGACGGCTGGTTCGGGAATTGATTGCTTTGACATTTGGCAGTATATTGTTGCCAAATGGCAGATACAGAGGCAGGCACATGACCGCGACCCAAGCATCCAAGGCACTGGCGTCTGGCTCATACGCTCGTGTTCAGCGTGCGCTGGGCACAAAGCTGATGCGCATCAACAGCCCCATCGAATTGCACGAACGCATTGTTGAAGGCTTCCCCCGCCACACCATGGTCTACCTTGTTGAAGGGTTCAGCGTTCTCAAGCAGGACGAGAGCTTCAAGGCGCTGAACGTCAGTTCGCGCACCTGGCATCGAATCAAGGCTGAACAGAAGGCTGCCCCTCTGGATGCGGACCAAAGTGCCCGCGTGTGGAGTCTTGCCGAGGTGCTGACCAAGGCAACCGAAGTGTTGGGCGGCAAAGAGGAGGCCGAACAGTGGCTTGCGGCGCCCGCGATTGGCCTTGACTCGCGTCGGCCCATTGACCTTATGGCAACGCCCCAGGGCGCCGAAATGGTGAGGACGTTGCTCGATCAGATGGCCTATGGGGTTTACGCTTGACGCCTTTTCCCCCGCGGCTTGGCGTAACGGCCCAGGCGTGGCGTGTTGATCAGGCTGCTTTCAAGGCGACCTGGAACAGCGCAACCGGTGCGCACGCACTGGGGGGCCGCTGGAATCCCAAAGGCGTCAAGGCGCTCTATTGCTCGCTGGATGCCTCAACGGCCATTCTTGAGGTGGCCGTTCACAAGGGCTTCCGGGCGCTTGACAAGGTGCCTCACGTCATCACTGCGCTGCAGGTCGATGATCCAGGAAGCGTTTTTGTCGTAAAGCCGCAAGATGTGCCAAACCCGGCCTGGCTGCATGCCGGGATGCCCAGTGCAGGCCAGCAGGAGTGGGGGGCCGAATTGCTTGCAAAGCACCTGTTTGTGGCAATTCCCAGTGTTGTCAGCCAGCACAGCTGGAACCTCATTTTTGACCCTGATCGGGCCACCGGTGCCTACCGGCAGTTGTTGCAGGAGCCGCTTTCGATTGACACACGATTGAATCCTCCCGGACCTTGAGGTGAAAGGCTGTGAGGCATGGCGCCACCCCCGAATGCGGGGTTGAGTGACGGGTGCTTTGTGCCTACATTGGGCGCTTCATATCCTGGGGCCGTTCATGCAGTACTTCAAACCCACTCTTGCCCTTGCCGCACTGACCTGCCTGGCGCTGCCCTCCCATGCCCAGTTTGGCTCGCTGCTGAACGCCATCACCGGCGGCAGCAACGCGCCCAAGGCCGAGCAGGCGGCCCAAGCCGCGCAGGGCACGCCGTCCATCGCGCAGGCCACGCCCGAGCAGATCGAGGCGGCGCTGGCCGCACCCGTGGCGCCGCTGGAGGCGGCGGTGCCGGTCAAGGGCAGTGCCACGCTCAAGGGCAAGCGCTTTTACATTGCCGAATACCGCGTGCTGTTTGAAATGGGCGGCAGCGTGTCGGCCAACACGCGCGCCGCCTACTTCGGCGGCACCGACTACGGCTCCACCAACGTGCGCGTCAATTACCTGGTGCCCACGCCCGACGTCAAGCTGCTGCAGGCCATCACCGACAAGGCCTACGCCGATTTCCTGGCGCGGCTGGAGGCCGCGGGCGTCAAGCCCGAGCCAGCCGAGGCCTTCGTGAAGGAAAACGGCGCCGTGTACGAGGCCACCGCAGAGGCCAGCAAGCCCGGCGCCGAGGTGTACGAGGACGTGGAACTGGGCTATGGCAAGCGCAAATACCTGGTCATGGCGCCCACGGGCACCCGCCTGGTGCCGCGCGGCTTTGCCGGCATTGGCGCGGGCAACATCGGCAAGCGCATTGATTTCAGCAAGGCCAACCTGGAGGGTGTGTCGGTGGGCATGGTGGTGAACCTGGCCGCGCAGGAGTCATCCGGCGGCGGTTCATCGATGTTCAAGCGCGGCTCCAGCGCCAATGCCTCCGCCGCGATGGAGGTGGCCATGGCGCCCAAACAGCTGGGCGTGATGCAGACCCATGCGCTGACGCAGGTGGTCAGCCTGGGCGGCCCGCTGGCCGTGCCCGGCCAGTTTGCCAACCTGCGCGAGACCGGTGGCTACGACACGCAAAAAGACACGGCCGTGAAGGCGCTGCAGATCTTCGGCGCGGTCACCATGGGTCTGGGCGCCAGCACCAGCAAGCGGGTGGACATGGCGCTGGACGTGGACAACGCCGCGCTGGCGCGCCACGCGCTGCAGGGCATGGCGGCGGTGAACCAGGCGGTGGCGGGCGCCATCCAGTAATTTGTTTGCGGCGCAGGCCTGCTCACGCGGGCAGCGTTTTGGGGCCTGGTCGGGCCGCCTGCACGGCGGTGCGCGTTTCGGCCACCGCGTCGTCCAGCAGCCTGCGCGCCTGATACGGCGTGCGGGTCTTGTGGGGCCCCTGGCCTTCGCCTTTTTCGATGTCGGCCGCCAGCTCGGCCATGCGCCAGAAGCCCAGCATGCGGCGCTGCCTTGCAGCTTGTGGGCAGCCAGCGCAATGCGCCGGGGCTCGCCCGCGTCCAGCGCGGCATGCAGGTCGGCCAGCGTGCGCGATTCATCGCCGAAGAACATGTCCACCGGGCCGGCCAGTGCCTGGGCCGGCAGTTCCTTGCTCAGGGCGTTAAACCGCGAGGACAGCGCACCGGGCCGGGGGGGTGCGTCGGGACCGTTCACCGCTGCATTGAGCGCCTCGGCCAGCTGTGGCCCCTGCACCGGCTTGTGCAGGCAGGCGGTGACGCCCGCGGCGGTGGCCCGCTCGCGGGTGGCCGGCATCACGTCGGCGGTCAGCACCAGGATGGGCAGCCGCGCGGCCGGGCCGTCCAGTGCGCGGATGGCCTCCGTGGCCTGCAATCCGTCCAGCCCGGGCATGTGGATGTCCATCAGCACCACGTCAAACTGGCCGGTGCGCGCGTGTTCCACGGCCTGCAGGCCGTCTTCGCACAGCACATAGCGGTGCCCCATGCTGGCCAGGACCAGGGCGAGGTATTTGCGGTTGATCGGGTGGTCGTCGGCCACCAGCACGTCCAGCGCGTGCTCTGGCAAGGCGGCCAAAGCGTTTGCGGCGCCCGCTTCGACCGGGGCCTGGCAACGCAGCAAATTGGCGGTGAAGGTAAAGATCGAGCCTTTGCCCAGCGTGCTTTGCGCCACCAGGTTGCCGCCCATCATGCGCGCCAGGCTGCGCGAAATCTCCAGCCCCAGCCCCGCGTCGCCGAAGCGGCGCGACAGGGTTTCGTCGCCCATCTCGAACCGGCGGAACAGCCGCGCCAGCGTGGCTTCGTCCATGCCGATGCCGGTGTCCGTGACCTGGAAGGTCACCACGCCGTGGGCCTTTTGCACCGTCAGCGTGATCACGCCCGATGGCGTGAACTTGATGGCGTTGGACAGCAGGTTGAACAGCACCTGCTTGATGCGCGTGGCGTCGCCGGTCACCCACTTGGGCACGCTGCTTGACACGGCCAGCTCCAGCCGCAGCCCGCGTGCGAAGGCCTGCCCGCGCATGAGCTGGCGCACGTCGCGGCACAGCCGGTGCAGGTTCAGCGGCTGCTCTTCCAGCACCACGCGCCCGGCTTCGATGGCGGAGACGTCCAGCACGTCGTTCAGCAGCGTGAGCAGGTGGTCGGCCGATTCCCGGGCTGTGCGGATCAGGTCCTGCTGGGCGGCGGTGGGCTGCGTCTGCTCCAGCAGCTGCAGCATGCCCGTCACGCCCTGGAAGGGGGTGCGCAGCTCGTGGCTCATGTTGGCCAGGAACTGGCTCTTGGTGCGGTTGGCGGCGTCGGCTGCGTGGGTGGCGGTGCGCAGCTCATCGGCCAGGGTTTCCAGCTGTTCGCGTGCCGCGGCCTCCTGGCGGCGCTGTGTCCACACCAGGTAGCCCGCCGCCGCGGCCAGAAGCAGTTGCAGAGCGGCCAGCGCGCCGATCACGCTGGCCTGCTGGCGCAGCGCGCCAAACTGCTGCTCCACCAGGTAGGCCGTGGCCACGGTGGCGGCCCGCGTGAAGCTTTGCACGTCGGACGTGGATTCGTCGGTCAGCGCCAGCAGCGCGCGCACCTTGGCGCGCTGTGGCGCGGGCTGCGCAAACAGCGCGTCGGCGGTGGTGGTCAGCTCGCGCAGGCGCGCCACCAGCGTGAGGTACTCACTGATGTTTCGCAGCGGGTCCAGGCTGCCCGTGCTCTCCAGCAGCTGGATGCGGCTGGCCAGGATTTCATAGCGCATCTGGGCATCGCGCAGGTCCACCGGGCCGTTGCCCCGTGCGGCCGCTGCCAGTTCGCCGCGAAAGCGCGAGTATTCGCGCTCGAAGCCAAACACCAGGCCCGACACCGAGTCGCGCCAATTGACCTGGCGCGGGTCGGCAAACGGCCCCTCGCGCACTTTCACCACGGACATCACGGCCGCGCCCAGCACGGCCAGCATGCTGAGCATCGCCAGGAAAACAAGCAGGCGCGTGCGGCCCGCAAGGCCTTTCATTTACTCGATCCGTATCGACTTGAGCTGCCAGATCGAGCGTTCGTAGTAGCGGGTGGACCGCAGTTCGGGGGCACTGTCAAACGGGTAGATGACGAACAGTGGGCCGCGCTCGCGCACGGGGATGGCCTTGCCGTCGATCTGGTGGGCCACGATCACGTCCAGCTTGGCGGCGTCTTCGGCGGGGATGCTGATCTGGTAGTCGTTCAGCGCCACGGCCTTGATGGTCACGGCACCCTTGGCGCCGGCCAGGGCCAGCACGTCACGCAGCAGCGGGCCGCTGTAGGTGTGGGGTTCGCGCGTCCAGGGGGTGTTGGTCTTGAAGCTTTGCTGCGGCAGGCGCTGCAGCGCGGCCATGTCCAGCTGCACAGGGGGCGCGGCCACCTTGCCGCTGATTTCCAGCACGGGGCGGGGGGCGCTGGCGCCTTGCGCCAGCGCGGCGCAGCACGCCAGGGCGACGGTGGCGCCGGCCAGCAGGCGGCGGGTGAACTGCGGGGCCATCAGGCATCCTTTCATTGAGTCAAATTTGACGTAACTCAATGTAACGACCCCACCTGCGCAGGCCTTAGGGATTTTGACTAAGGCCCGTGGGGATTCCGGCCAGCGCGTGAAATGCGCCCGTGACTTATTTGCCCGTTGAATCGCCCAATTGCGGCAGCGCCGAGCCGCCGCCCAGCGACAGCAGGCCGGTCTGGCTGTAGATGGACAGCTTGGCGCGGGTGTCCACGATGTCCAGGTTGCGCATGGTCAGCTGGCCGATGCGGTCGGCCGGGCTGAACGGCGCGTCTTCCACCTTTTCCATGCTCAGGCGCTCGGGCTTGTAGGTGAGGTTGGGGCTTTCGGTGTTCAGCAGCGAATAGTCGTTGCCACGGCGCAGCTCCAGCGTCACTTCGCCGGTCACGGCGCGGGCCACCCATCGTTGTGCGGTTTCGCGCAGCATGATGGCCTGCGGGTCGAACCAGCGGCCCTGGTACAGCAGGCGGCCCAGCTTCAGGCCGTTCATGCGGTATTGCTCGATGGTGTCTTCGTTGTGGATGCCGGTGACCAGGCGTTCGTAGGCAATGTGCAGCAGCGCCAGGCCGGGCGCTTCGTAGATGCCGCGGCTCTTGGCTTCGATGATGCGGTTTTCGATCTGGTCGCTCATGCCCAGGCCGTGGCGCCCGCCGATGCGGTTGGCCTCCAGGATCAGCTCCACCGGGCTGTCGAAGGTCTTGCCGTTCAGCGCCACGGGCTGGCCTTCTTCAAAGCGCACCGTCACCTCTTCGGCCTTGACCACCACGTCATCCTTCCAGAAGGCCACGCCCATGATGGGGTTGACGATGCGGATGCCGCTGTTCAGGAATTCCAGGTCCTTGGCCTCGTGGGTGGCGCCCAGCATGTTGCTGTCGGTGCTGTAGGCCTTCTCGGCCGACATCTTGTAGCCAAAGCCGTGCGCCGTCATGAAGGCGCTCATCTCGGCGCGCCCGCCCAGCTCGTCAATGAACAGCTGGTCCAGCCAGGGCTTGTAGATGCGCAGGCTGGGGTTGGTCAGCAGGCCGTAGCGGTAAAAGCGCTCGATGTCGTTGCCCTTGAAGGTGCTGCCGTCGCCCCAGATGTGGACGTCGTCTTCCTTCATGGCCGACACCAGCATGGTGCCGGTCACGGCGCGGCCCAGCGGCGTGGTGTTGAAGTAGGTGATGCCGGCGGTGCTGATGTGGAACGCGCCAGCCTGCAGCGCGGCAATGCCTTCGTGGGCCAGCTGCAGCCGGCAGTCGATCAGGCGGGCCTTTTCGGCACCGTATTCCATGGCCTTGCGCGGGATCTCGTCGTAGTCCGGCTCGTCGGGCTGGCCCAGGTTGGCGGTGTAGGCATAGGGGATGGCGCCCTTGAGCTTCATCCAGTGCAGCGCGGCGCTGGTGTCCAGCCCGCCCGAGAAGGCAATGCCGACCTTCTGGCCGGCGGGTACGTTTTGCAGGATCGTGGCCATGGTGGGGTGCGTTCCGGTTCAGCCGAAGTGGCAGATGTAGTGGTAGGCGTCGCTCACGCGGATGTCGAACTTCGAGTTGGCGGGCACGCTGAATGTCTGCCCCGCGCCGCAGGTGACCCAGGCGTCGCTGCCGGCCAGCTTGTACTCGCAGCTGCCGGCCACGCATTCCATGATTTCGGCGGCGCCGGTGTTGAAGGTCAGCGTGGCGGGCAGGATCACGCCCACGGATTTTTTGGTGCCGTCGGCCAGCGTGATGCTGTGGCTCACGCACTTGCCGTCGAAATAGACATTGGCCTGGGGGTTGACGGACACGCCGTCGAGGGTCTGCTGGGTCATGGCTCGGACGCCTGGCGGCGCGCAAGAAGGTTAACGGGGACAGGAGGAGGGAGAGCCCGCGATTTTAGCGTCCGGGTGCTTCATGCCACACCCCCACTGAATCCGGGGGGCATTTCCTTGCGTAGAGCAAGGCAGGCCCGACAATGCCCACCATGGCCGCAGACACCCAAGACCTTCACCTGATTGCCCTGATCGACCGCATCGCCGCCCAGTCGCTGGACGGGGGCGCGCGGCGCACTGACAGCGAGGCGGCCCTGCGCGAGCTGTACGACCTGACCAGCGCCAAGCTGTACGGCGTGGCGCTGCGCGTGGCGGGCAACCGCGACTGGGCCGAGGACGCCCTGCAGGAGGCTTACCTGAACATCTGGCGCATCGCGGGTGATTACCGCGCCCACATCAGCCCGCCCCTGGCCTGGATGGGTGTGATCGTGCGCAGCCGGGCGCTGGACTTTTTGCGCCGGCGTGCCAGCGAACGCGCTGACACCGCGCTGGAGCTGGACGACGTGATCACTGAAACCGTGGCTGGCGACAGCCCCAACCCCATGGACACCACCCAGGCCAGCGAGCAGGCCTGGGCGCTGCACGAATGCCTGCGCAAGCTGGAGGCCAGGCAGCGCGACGTGGTCAGCCTGGCCTACCTGCGCGACCTGAGCCACGGCGAGCTGTCCGAGCAGCTCAAGCTGCCGCTGGGCACCGTGAAAACCTGGATTCGCCGCGGGCTGGAACAGCTGCGCGGCTGCATGGCGCGATTTGCATGAACATCGTCAACAACCCCAACCTGCTGGACCAGCTGGCCGCCAGCCATGCGCTGGGCACGCTGCGCGGCGGCGCGCGCCGCCGTTTTGAAACCCTGGCCCGCCAGAGCGCCACCGTGCGCGCCGCCGCCCTGATCTGGCAGGAGCGGTTTGCCGCCATGACCGAGCTGCAGGCCGCCGACGTGCCCAGCCCCAATGTCTGGAAGCGCATTGAAAACCTGATCAGGGCCGAACCGCGCGCCGCCGCCGTGCCGGTGGCTGGCGCGGGCCTGCTGGACGGCCTGCGCCGCGCCGTGGGCCTGTGGCGCGGCGCCGCGCTGGCTGGCGGCCTGGCCTCCGTGGCGGCCGTGGTGGTGGGCGTGAACCTGAATGGCGAGGTGAAAACCCGCGACGGCCAGCTGGCCCAGCTGGTGCAGCAAAAAGACCAGCTTGCCGCCGAGCTGCGCGCCGCGCCCCAGGTGCAGTACGTGGCCGTGCTGGCCGACGGCCAGTCCGCCGCGTCGATGGTGGTGACGTTTGACCCGAAGAACCAGCGCCTGGTGCTCAAGCGCGTGGGCGGCTACCAGGAGGCGGCCGACAAATCACTGCAGCTGTGGGCTTTGCCGCCCGCGGGCGGACCGAAGTCTCTGGGGGTGCTGGGCAGCGAGCCGGTGGTGCGGCTGACGGCCGCCGAAGGCCAGGTGCGCGAGGTGCCTGCGCTGGCCATCAGCCTGGAGCCCAAGGGCGGCGTGCCGGGCGAGGGCGGGCCGACCGGGCCGGTGCTGTTCAAGGGCGCTCTGCTGCAGACCGGGTCTTGAGCCCGCGCGCCCTGGCCTGGTGCGCTCAGCGCCAGTGGTGACGGTGGCCGCCGCTGTAGTAGCCGCGTGAATAGCCCAGGTTCAGGGACACGCCCAGCGGCGGGTAGTACGGGCGGTAGTACGGCGTGGGGTACACCGCCATGGGGTAGGCCGCCGGATACACCACCGTGGACGGCACCGTGACCACGCCGGTTTCAATGACCGTGGGGCCCTGTTGCAGCGGTGCCTGTACCACCGGCGCCTGCGGGTACAGGTCTGCTGGCGCAGCCGACGTGGCGCCGCCCACCGGCGTGATCTGCAGCCGCACATACGGGCCCGGGTCCTGCGGCATCTGCACGCTGTACTGCCGGCCCGCGTATTCGTAGATCACGTTGTAGGCGACGGTGCGGTTTTCATAGAAGGTCTGGGTGCTGCATTGCTGCACGTTCTGCACCTGCGCGGCGGGCCCACCTTCAATGCGGTCGCCCAGCAGGGCGCCGCCGACCAGGCCCAGGATGGTGGCGGCGGCACGCCCGCCGCCGTCGCCAATCGCATTGCCCATGGCCCCGCCGGCCAGCGCGCCCATGACGGCACCCGCGCCCGACTTGGGTTGCTGCACGGCCACGGGCTGGCTGGTGCAGACCTGGCGCGGCACGGCCACCTGCTGGATCACCGGGGTGCTGGAGAGGACGCGGCCCATTTCAGGGCCTGCGGGTACGGGGGCTGCAGGTACGGGGGCGGTGGGCGCGGGGAAGGTTTGTGCGAGCGAGCCTGCACTGGCGGCGGCCAGGCCGGCAAGGGCCAGCGCGCTGAATACTGCTTTTTTCATAAGAGGCCTCTGTTCCACGAGTGGATGCTGAAATTTTAGGCAGTTGGAGCCGTTTTGGCGCTGCAGGTTCAGTAAAGCAGGGGTAAAAGTTATCGCAGCGCCTGCCATGCGTCCGGATCAAAACCCACGGTGGTCTGGCGGCCCCAGTCCACCACCGGACGCTTGATGACGCTGGGTTGGGCCAGCATCAGCGCGCGGGCGCTGGCGGCGTCTGTTACGCTGGCTTGCGCCGTGGCGTCCAGCTTGCGCCAGGTCTTGCCCTTGCGGTTGACCAGCGTTTCCCAGCCATTGCTGTGCAGCCAGGCATCCAGCCGGTCGGTGGGCACGCCCTGTTTCTTGAAGTCGTGGAACGCGTGCCCGATGCCTTGCGCCGTGAGCCAGGCGCGGGCCTTCTTGACGGTGTCGCAGTTGGGAATGCCGTAGAGGGTGATGGTGGGGGTACTCATGGCCCGATGATCGCACCGCCGGGCGGTGGGCGACAATCCGGCGGCTATGCAAACACCCCCGCACACCCTGGACGAATGGCTCGCGCACTGCGAGCGCCTGCACCCGAAAAACATCGAGCTGGGCCTGGACCGCGTGCGTGCGGTGGCCCAGCGCATGGGGCTGGCGTTTGGCTGCCCGGTGATCACCGTGGCGGGCACCAACGGCAAGGGCTCCACCTGCGCCATGCTGGAGGCCATCTGCCTGCAGGCGGGCTGGCGCACGGCGGTGTACACGTCGCCGCACCTGGTGCACTTCGAGGAGCGCTGCCGCCTGCATGGCGAGATCGCCCGGGCGGCGGACCTGGTGCCGCATTTCGAGGCGGTGGAGGCCGCGCGCGGCGATGTGTCGCTGACCTACTTTGAATTCACCACGCTGGCCATCCTGCGCTGCATGGCGGCGGCGCAGCCCGACGTGGCCATCCTGGAAGTGGGCCTGGGCGGGCGGCTGGACGCGGTGAACATCATCGACGCCGACTGCGCGGTGATCACCAGCGTGGACCTGGACCACATGGACTTCCTGGGGCCGGACCGCGAAAGCATCGGCTATGAAAAGGCCGGCATCCTGCGCACCGGCCGACCGGCCATCGTGAGCGACCCGATGCCGCCGCAAAGCGTGATCGACCGCGCCACCGAGATCGGCGCCGACCTCTGGCGGCTGGGCCACGACTTCAATTTTTCAGGCGACAAGCAGCAATGGGGCTGGGCCGGGCGCGGACGGCGCTACGCGGGGCTGGCCTACCCGGCGCTGCGCGGTGCCAACCAGCTGATGAATGCGTCGGGCGTGCTGGCCGCGCTGGAGTCATTGCGCGGGCGCATCCCGGTGACGGCGCAGGCCGTGCGCAATGGCCTGGCCATGGTGGAGCTGCCCGGGCGCTTCCAGATCGTGCCGGGGCAGCCCACGCTGGTGCTGGACGTGGCACACAACCCCCATTCGGTGGCGGCGCTGGCCGCCAACCTGGATGCCATGGGCTTCTACCCCTGCACCCATGCGGTGTTCGGCGCCATGGCCGACAAGGACCTGGCCCCGATGCTGGGCAAGGTGGGGCCCATGGTGGACCGCTGGTACTTCACCGACCTGCCCACGGCCCGCGCCGAAACCGCCGCCGGCCTGCTGGCGAAATGGCAGGCCCAGGAAAAGCGCAAGGACGTGCAGGCCAGCACCTGGGCCGACCCCCTTCAGGCGCTGCGCGCGGCGGTCGCCGCGGCAGACCCCGCTGATAGAATCGTCGTCTTTGGATCGTTCTACACCGTAGGCGGCGTTCTGAAGGACGGGATCCCCCGGCTTCAGGCCACGCACCTGGCGGACTGAGACCCCAAGCATCGCCCACACAAGGCACCCCTCTACATGGCCTTTTTCAAATTTCGCAAGGCGGGTGAAGACACTGCGGCGGCGGCCCCGGCCGAAAGCGTGGAGGTGATGCGCCGGCGCGCCCGGCACCGCCTGATCGGCGCCGCGGTGCTGGTGCTGATCGGCGTGGTGGGCTTCCCGCTGCTGTTTGACACCCAGCCCCGGCCGGTGCAGGTGGACATCCCCATCGACATTCCTGACCGCACCAAGGCCAAGCCGCTGGCGGCTGCACCGGCGGCCCCGGTGCCCTCAGCGCCGACCCAGTCCGCGCCGGCCGCCCCCGCGCCGGCCCAGCCCGCGCCGGCCGCGCCCGTGGTGTCCGGGCCGGTCACGGCCCCGGCGCCTTCAGCCCCGCCGCCCAAGGTTGCGCAGGCCGAGGGCTTGGGCCCCAAGGAAGAAATCGTGCCGGCCAAGCCCGCGCCCAAGCCGGCGGCTTCGGCGCCCAAGCCGGCGGCTTCGGCGCCCAAGCCGACCCCCAAGCCCGATGACGGCGCCCGCGCCAAGGCCCTGCTGGAAGGCAAGGCCGCGCCCGCCGCCACCGCAACCGGCGCGGCCAACGGCGAGCGCTATGTGGTGCAGGTCGGCGCCTTCGCCGATGCCGACAAGGCGCGCGAAACCCGGCTGAAGGTGGAACGCGCGGGCCTGAAGACCTACACCCACGTGGCCGAGACCAAGGAAGGCAAGCGCATCCGCGTGCGCGTAGGGCCGTTTGCGAGCAAGGCCGAGGCCGACCGCGCGGCTGAAAAGATCAAGGGGCTGGATTTGCCCGCGGCCATCCTCACCTTGTAGGCAGGGCGTGGCCGTACTGGACTGGGTTTTTGTGGCGGTACTGGTGGCTTCGTTGGCGCTGGGTGCCTGGCGCGGCCTGGTGTATGAGGTGTTGTCGGTCATGAGCTGGATCGCGGCCTTCGTGCTGGCGCAGTGGCTGGCGCCCGATGCCGCGGCCCGGCTGCCGCTGGGCTCGGCCTCCGAGCCGGTGCGCTATGCGGCCGGCTTCGTGGTGGTGCTGGTGGCGGCGGCGTTTGCGGGCGGCCTGATCGCCTGGGCTTTGAAGAAGCTGGTGGAAGCAATCGGCCTGCGGCCCGTGGACCGCACGCTGGGCGCGGCGTTTGGCCTGGCGCGCGGCGTGGTGCTGCTGCTGGCCGCGGCGGTGGTTGTGAACATGACGCCCCTGAAGGGCGGCGTGTGGTGGCAGGAATCGGCGGGCGCCGGTGTGTTGACCGTGGCCCTCAAGGGCATGAAGCCCGTGCTGCCGGAAGAATTCGGGCAATACCTGCCCGGCTAAGGAAAGCCATGTGTGGAATCGTCGGCGTCGTAGGCGCCTCACCCGTCAACCAGCTGATCTATGACGCGCTGCTGCTGTTGCAGCACCGCGGCCAGGATGCGGCCGGCATCGTGACCCAGCAGGAACGCAAGTTCTTCATGCACAAGGCCAAGGGCATGGTGCGTGACGTGTTCCGCACGCGCAACATGCGCGCGCTGCCCGGCAACTGCGGCCTGGGGCAGGTGCGCTACCCCACGGCCGGCAATGCCTACAGCGAAGAGGAAGCCCAGCCTTTCTACGTGAACGCGCCCTTTGGCATCGTGCTGGTGCACAACGGCAACCTGACCAACGCGCAGGCGCTGAAGGCCGAGCTGTTTTCCACCGACCACCGCCACATCAACACCGAGAGCGACTCCGAAGTGCTGCTCAACGTGTTTGCCCACGAGCTGGAGAAATCCACGCGCGGCGTACCGCTGCAGCCCGACGATGTGTTCACGGCAGTCAAGAATGTGCACCGCCGCGTGCGCGGCTCCTATGCGGTGATCGCCATGATCGCCGGCCACGGCGTGCTGGCCTTTCGCGACCCGTTCGGCATCCGCCCGCTGTCGGTGGGCAAAAGCAAGGATGGCACCTGGATGGTGGCCAGCGAATCCGTGACGCTGGAAGGCACGGGCCATGTGTTTGACCGCCATGTGGCGCCGGGCGAGGCCATCTTCATCGACCTGCAGGGCAATCTGCATGCAAAGCAGTGCGCCGACGACCCCCGCCTGTACCCCTGCATCTTTGAATACGTTTACCTGGCGCGGCCGGATTCCGTGATGGACGGCATCTCGGTGTACCAGGCGCGGCTGAACCTGGGCGAGACGCTGGCCAAGCGCGTGATCTCCACCGTGCCGCCCAACGAGATCGACGTGATCATCCCCATCCCCGAATCCAGCCGGCCCAGCGCCACGCAGCTGGCGCACCTGCTGGGCATCCCGTACCGCGAAGGCTTCGTGAAGAACCGCTACGTGGGCCGCACCTTCATCATGCCGGGCCAGGGCGTGCGCAAGAAATCGGTGCGCCAGAAACTCAACGTGATCGCCAGCGAATTCAAGGGCCGCAACGTGATGCTGGTGGACGACTCCATCGTGCGCGGCACCACCAGCCGCGAGATCGTGCAGATGGCGCGCGACGCCGGCGCCAAGAAGGTGTACCTGGCCAGCGCCGCGCCGCCGGTGCGCTACCCCAACGTGTACGGCATCGACATGCCCACCTCCAGCGAACTCGTGGCCCATGGCCGCACGGTGGATGAGATCCGCGAGATCATCGGCTGCGACGCGCTGATCTACCAGGACGTGGACGCCATGAAAAAGGCCATCGGCTCGCTGAACCCCAAGCTCGACGGGTTTGACGCGTCGTGCTTTGACGGCGTGTACGTCACCGGCGACATCGACGCCGCCGGCATTGCCCGCATCAATGAATCGCGCGTGGGCCAGGAAGAACAGGACGACGACACCTCGCGCCTGGCCCTGCCCAACGCGCAGGAAGCCTGAACCAGGACCCCCAATCAATGACTGACAGACAACTCCCCGCCGGGCTGCACCCGGACACGCTGGCTGTGCGCACCGCCGTGGACCGCAGCCAGTACGGCGAAAACTCCGAGGCGCTGTACCTGACCAGCGGCTATGTGCAGCCCACGGCGCAGGCCTCCGCCCGCCGGTTTGCCGGTGAAGAAGACGGCTACACCTACGGCCGCACCGGCAACCCCACCGTCACCAGCTTCGAGCAGCGCCTGGCCGCCATGGAAGGCACCGAAGCCGCCATGGCCACGGCCTCCGGCATGGCGGCCGTGATGCTCATGTGCTTCAGCCTGCTGCGCGCGGGCGACCACGTGATCTACTCGCAGTCGATGTTCGGCTCGACCATGAAGCTGATCGGCTCGGAATTTGCGCGCTTCGGCGTGGAATCCACCAGCGTGTCGCAGACCGACGTGGACGCCTGGCGCGCCGCCGTGCGCCCCACAACCAAACTGCTGTTTGCCGAAACACCGACCAACCCGCTGACCGAAGTCTGCGACATCGCCGCGCTGGCCGACATCGCGCACAAGGCGGGGGCCCTGCTGTGCGTGGACAACTGCTTTGCCACGCCCGCGCTGCAGCGCCCGGTCACGCTGGGCGCCGACATCGTCATGCATTCGGGCACCAAATTCCTGGACGGCCAGGGCCGCGTGATGGCTGGCGCGCTGTGCGCACCTGAAGCCATGGTGCGCGACAAGTTCCTGCCCGTGCAGAAGAACGCCGGCATGGTGCTGTCACCCTTCAATGCCTGGGTGGTGCTCAAGGGGCTTGAGACACTGAACATCCGCCTGAAGGCGCAGAGCGCCGCCGCGCTGGACATCGCGCGGTGGCTTGAACAACACCCGGCCGTGTCGCGCGTGTTCTACCCCGGCCTGCCCAGCCACCCGCAGTACGCGCTGGCCATGCGCCAGATGTCGGGCGTGGGCGGCGCCGTGCTGTCGTTTGACGTGAAAGCGGCGGACGCCGCGCAGGCGCGCGCACGGGCATTCCATGTGCTCGACTCATTGCAGGTGCTGTCGCTGTGCACCAACCTGGGCGACACCAAAACCCTGCTGGCCCACCCGGCCAGCACCTCGCACGGCAAGCTGTCCGAGGCGCAACGCCAGGCCGCAGGCATTGGCCAGGGGCTGATCCGCCTGGCCGTGGGCCTGGAACACCTGGACGACATGAAGGCCGACCTGCTGCGCGGCCTGGACACCCTGAACAGCATTCAATGAGCAAGACCCGAACCCGCTTTGCCCCGTCACCCACGGGCTTCATCCACCTGGGCAACATCCGCTCGGCGCTGTACCCGTGGGCGTTCGCGCGTGCCACCGGCGGCGATTTCATCCTGCGCATCGAAGACACCGACCTGGAGCGCAACTCGCAGGCGGCGGTGGACGTCATCCTGGAAGGAATGGCCTGGCTGGGGCTGGACCACGACGAAGGCCCGTTCTACCAGATGCAGCGCATGGACCGCTACAAGCAGGTGCTGGCGCAGCTGCAGGCCGCGGGCCACGTCTACCCCTGCTACATGAGCGTGGCCGAGCTGGACGCCCTGCGTGAAAAGCAGATGGAGGCCAAGGAAAAGCCGCGCTACGACGGCACCTGGCGCCCCGCGCCCGGCAAAACGTTGCCACCCGTGCCGGCCGGCGTGCAGCCCGTGCTGCGCTTCATGAACCCGCAGGGTGGCGTGGTGGCCTGGGACGACAAGGTCAAGGGCCGCATCGAGATCAGCAACGACGAACTGGACGACCTGGTGATCGCCCGGCCCGACGGAACCCCCACGTACAACTTCTGCGTGGTGGTGGACGACATCGACATGGCCATCACGCATGTGATCCGCGGTGACGACCATGTGAACAACACGCCGCGCCAGATCAACATCTTCAAGGCGCTGGGCAAGGAGCCCCCGGTGTACGCCCACCTGCCCACCGTGCTGAACGAGCAGGGCGAAAAGATGAGCAAGCGCAACGGCGCCAAGCCCGTCACGCAATACCGTGACGAAGGCTTTCTGCCCGACGCCATGGTCAATTACCTGGCGCGCTTGGGCTGGAGCCACGGCGACGACGAAATCTTCAGCCGCGCGCAGTTCCTGGAATGGTTCAACCTGGACCACCTGGGCCGCAGCGCCGCGCAGTTTGATGAAGCCAAACTGCGCTGGGTGAACGCTCAGCACCTGAAGGCGATGGCCGACGATGCGCTGGCGCCGCTGGTGGCCGCCCAGCTGCAAAAGCAGGGCATCACCGCCGACGGGCGCCTTACCGCCATCTGCGGCCTGTTCAAGGACCGCTGCGACACCACGGTGGCGCTGGCGAAATGGGCCAAGGCCTTCTACGCCGACGTGATGCCCAGCGAAGAAGAAAAGGCCCAGCACGTGACAGACGCCGTCAAGCCAGCCATTGCCACCCTGGCCGAAAAACTGGCCACGGTCGCCTGGGACAAGGCCGCGATCGCCGCCGCGCTGAAGGAAGTGCTGGCTGCCCATGGTCTGAAAATGCCGCAGCTGGCCATGCCCGTGCGCGTGCTGGTCATGGGCACGGCACAAACCCCGTCGCTGGATGCGGTGTTGGCGCTGTCTTCTCGCGAAACAGTGTTGAACCGGTTGAAGACAGCCTGAAAAATAAGGCTATAATTCAAGGCTCGGTAATTAACGGGGCTACTGAAAAGCAGCAACGTCAATTTGGGGGTATAGCTCAGCTGGGAGAGCGCTTGCATGGCATGCAAGAGGTCATCGGTTCGATCCCGTTTACCTCCACCACCGAACAGTTCAAGGTTTTGACCCTATCGTCTAGAGGCCTAGGACATTACCCTTTCACGGTAAGTACCGGGGTTCGAATCCCCGTAGGGTCGCCAAATTAACCTCGGTTAACAAGGCACAAGCTGGCAAGGCTTGGCTCCGCAAGGAGCGAATGTTGCCTACCAGGAGTGGTAGTTCAGTTGGTTAGAATACCGGCCTGTCACGCCGGGGGTCGCGGGTTCGAGTCCCGTCCACTCCGCCAAAAATCGAAAGCCGTTGCAAGTTACTTGCAACGGCTTTTTCTTTTGTCGGTCTTGATGACTTTGAAAGTCTCTAAAAGAGTTGCGCTGAAGGTAAGCGTCCGGCCAACCCATCTTGAGATAGCCGCACCCCTCGTGCATCGTGTGCGCGATGAAGATGATGCACACCATGGCGAGCGAAGAGCTTGCACCCGCACCCAAGAGACGCCTGTACAGCCCTGAACTGAAGAACCAAGTCGTGGCCCAAGCCCGGCTGCCCGGCGCCTCGATAGCAGGCGTGGCGCTGTCCCACGGCATCAACGCCAACATCGTTCACCGCTGGCTGCGCGAACGCGCAGGCGTGGCGCCGGCACAGCCGGGCTTTGTGGCGCTGAGCATGGCACCAGTCAATGCCCCGATGGCACCACAGGCAGATGCGCCAGCCCAACCCGCGCAAGACATCCGCATCGAACTGCGCCGAGGCGCCACGGTCGTGAACGTGGCTTGGCCCGTAGCACAAGCGGGCGAATGCGCTGCCTGGATGCGCGAGCTGCTGCGGTGATCCGCATCGACGCGGTATGGCTGGCCATAGACCCCCTGGACATGAGAGCCGGTACTGACACGGCGCTGGCCCGGGTCGTACAGGTCTT
>JAIUOW010000016.1 GCA_020161775.1 Pseudomonadota bacterium | reverse complement strand
GGGTGGAAACTTGGGTGACTTCTTCATGGCTCAATCCTCTCAGAGAAATGAGCCTCCTCAAATCCCGGGGCGGTTCAGATCGACCGGGTGTTTCGCCTCAACACCGCCTACTCTTACCCAGCAGGCGCTGGCTACGAGGGCGTGCCCGTGGGTCTGCTGAAAGCACGTCACGCATTCATCTTCAACACATCCAACACGCCCCCGCAGCGCGAGCAGGACGTTTTTGGGGATCCGTTGGACTCCCTGTGGCGAACCAGTGTGTTTGCTCTGTGCGGCGTTGGGAGTGTCGTGCGTCGCATGTACGGTCCCATGGCCGGCAGCACCTCTGCGCAGCGGGAGAGTTGGCTGGCCGAAGTGCGCACTTTGGTTGAACAGGCGGCCTGAGCTTTCGTATATGGATTCCCCGTGAACGGCAAGAGGCTGACCGGCAGGTTGGCCGATGGGGGAAGTGCCTGCGGTGGTGTGTCTGCTGTTGATCGCTTCCGCCATCCAGAATACCCCGCGCCTGGAAACCCCCGCTCATTCAAAGCCAACCCTTCTGGGTTAAGGTTCCGCCCATGAACACATCCCCCTGGCGCCTGGGTTGGCGCACGCTGTGGCGCGACCTGCGCGCCGGCGAGCTGCGCCTGTTGATCGTGGCGGTGACGCTGGCCGTGGCCGCGCTCACGGCCGTGGGCTTTTTTGCCGACCGCCTGAAGGGCGGGCTGGCGCGCGATGCCCGCCAGCTGCTGGGCGGCGACGCCGTGGTCAGCAGCGACAACCCCACGCCGCAGGCCTTCATTGACCGCGCCCGCGCGCTGGGCCTGCAGGCCACGGGCACGCTGGGCTTTCCCACCATGGGCCGCGCGGGCGAGGCCCAGGGCGGCGCCAGCAAGCTGGTGGCGCTGAAGGTGGTGGATACGGGCTACCCGCTGCGCGGCAGCCTGCGCGTGGCGCCGGCGCCCGAGACACCGGGCCAGACCACGCGCGACATTCCGGCCAAGGGTGAGGCCTGGGTGGACGCGCCGCTGCTGGACGCGCTGGGCCTGAAGATGGGCGACGCGCTGCTGCTGGGCGATTCGGCGCTGAAGATTGCCCGCATCATCGTGACCGAGCCCGACCGCGGCGGCGGCTTCATGAGCTTTGCACCGCGCGTGATGATCAACCAGGCCGACATCCAGGCCACGGGCCTGGTGCAGCCGGCCAGCCGGCTGAACTACCGCTTTGCCGTGGCCGGCAATGACAGGCAGGTGCGTGCCTTCAACCAGTGGGCCGACGCGCAGATCAAGCGCGCCGAGGTGCGCGGCGTGCGGCTGGAGTCATTGGAGTCCGGCCGGCCCGAGATGCGCCAGACGCTGGACCGCGCTGAAAAATTCCTGAACCTGGTGGCTTTGCTGGCCGCGCTGCTGAGCGCGGTGGCCGTGGCGCTGGCCGCGCGCGGCTTTGCCGCCAACCACCTGGACGACTGCGCCATGCTGCGCGTGCTGGGCCAGAGCCAGCGCACCATTGCCATGAGCTATGCGTTTGAATTTGCGCTGATCGGCCTGTTTGCCAGCGCCCTGGGCGTGGCCATCGGTTTTGGCGTGCATTACGTGTTCGTGATGCTGCTGGCCGGGCTGGTGGACGCAGCCCTGCCCGCGGCCAGCCTGTGGCCCGTGGCGTTTGGCATGGGCATGGGCCTCACGCTGCTGTTTGCCTTTGGCCTGCCGCCGGTGCTGCAGCTGGCCCAGGTGCCGCCGCTGCGCGTGATCCGCCGCGACGTGGGCGGGCTCAAGCCGGCGTCCCTGGCGGTGCTGGGCGTGGGCGTGGCGGGCTTTGCCGCGCTGCTGCTGGCGGCCAGCTCCGACCTGTTGCTGGGGCTGATTGCCGTGGGCGGCTTTGCGGTGGCGGTGGCGGTGTTTGCGGCGCTGAGCTGGGTGGCCGTGAAGCTGCTGCGCAAGAGCGTGAACGAGGCCACGGCGCCGCGCTGGCTGGTGCTGGCCACGCGGCAAATCTCTGCGCGGCCGGCCTATGCGGTGGTGCAGGCCAGCGCGCTGTCGGTGGGGCTGCTGGCGCTGATCCTGCTGGTGCTGCTGCGCACCGACCTCATCAGCAGCTGGCGCAAGGCCACGCCGCCGGACGCGCCCAACCGCTTTGTCATCAACGTGATGCCCGAGCAGGGCGATGCGTTCCTGAAGACGCTGCGCGACGCCGGCGTGGCCAAGCTGGACTGGTACCCCATGATCCGTGGCCGGCTGGTGCAGGTGAACGGCCGCGACGTGACGCCCGATGACTACACCGACGAGCGCGCCAAGCGCCTGGTGGACCGCGAGTTCAACCTGTCGCATGCCGCCGTGCAGCCGCCGCACAACGAGGTGGTGGCCGGCGCCTGGCAGCCCGAGGAGGCCGGTGCCATCAGCGTGGAGGACGGCATTGCCAAGACGCTGAACCTGAAGATGGGCGACACGCTGCGCTTTGACATCGGCGGCGTGGCCACCGACGCAAAGATCACCTCGCTGCGCAAGGTGGACTGGGGCTCCATGCGGGCCAATTTCTTCGTGATGTACCCCGTCAGCCGTATGGAGAACGTGCCCGTGACCTACATGAGCGCGTTTCGCGCGCCTGATACCAAAGGGTTTGACAACGCGCTGGTCAGGGCCTTTCCCAACATCACCAATGTGGACATGACCGCCACGCTGAGCCAGGTGCAGGGTGTGCTGGACAAGGTGATCCGCGCGATTGAATTCCTGTTCGGCTTCACGCTGGCGGCTGGCGTGGTGGTGCTGTTTGCCGCGGTGACGGCCACGCGCGAGGAGCGCGCGCGTGAATACGCAATCATGCGCGCCGTGGGCGCCCGCGCCAGCCTGCTGCGCCAGGTGCAGCGCGCCGAGCTGGCCGGTGTGGGCCTGCTGGCGGGCCTGCTGGCCAGCATCGTGGCGTCGGTGGTGGGCTGGGGGCTGGCGCGCTTTGCGTTTGAATTTGAATGGACGGTGTCGCCCGCCGTGCTGCTGGGTGGCGCGCTGGCGGGCGCCGTGCTGGCCCTGGCCGCAGGCTGGTGGGGCCTGCGCGAGGTGCTGAGCCGGCCGGTGATGACCACGCTGCGCCGGGCGGCTGAGTAATTCATTGCTTTTGGTGCCCCGCGCGGCAAAGCCACACCTGGGCGCACACCGGCCTGGGGGCTTCACTGGAACGGTCGCCTGCGGCGACTGCCCTGTGCTGCTCAGGGATCGGTCGCACCGCACAACTCGCTACGCGCTGACGCGCTGCGCTCGGACAGGTGCGGTGAGTTAGAGCACGAAGCGCGCTGGCGCGCGCCGACACTCACCCTTGCGCTGCTCGGCGTCCCAGAGGCGCCCCCAGGCCGGTGTGCGCCCAGGCGTGACTTTGCAGGGACAGTGCTGGCGTTCGACTGTTCGAGGACTCATGCGCAGCTTCGCGGCAGGCGGTGCCCGGCGGGGGCGATCTGTGCGGTGGCGAGAAGCGCAGGGGGGAGTGTCGGCGCGCGCAGCGCGCGTTGTGACATGCTCGCCGCGACTGTTTGAGCGCAGCGCTAAGCGCGTAGCGAGTTTCGCGGCGCGACCGACCCCCGAGCATCACAGCGGAGTTTTTGCGAAGCAAAAACCACCGCAGTGTGAGCCCCCGCCGGGCACCGCCTGCCGCGAAGCGGACCAAGATAAAGTAACCCCATGAACATCGAAGAAAAACCCGCTTTTGCCACGCCATTCGAATGGATCGGCGGCGAGGACCGTATCAAGGCGCTGACCGAGCGTTTTTATGACCTGATGGACCTGGAGCCCGGCTACGCCGCCTTGAGGGCGGCGCATGGCACGGACCTGGCCAACGCCCGCCAGCGGTTGTTCTGGTTCCTGTGCGGCTGGATGGGCGGGCCGCAGCACTACACCGAGCGGTTTGGCCACCCCATGCTGCGCGCGCGCCACCTGCCGTTTGCCATCGGCATCCTGGAGCGCGACCAGTGGCTGGCCTGCATGGACCAGGCCATGGGCGAGACGGGCGTGCCTGAAGACCTGCGCGCACGGCTGAAGAACAGCTTCTTCCAGACTGCCGACTGGATGCGCAACCAGACGGTCTGATAGGTGTTGTCGAAGTTATAATTTTGTTATAACTTTTGTGAAGACCATCATGCAGACAACAGTTCGCTCCATCGGAAACTCCAAGGGCATCCTGATCCCGGTCAGCTTTCTGGCGTCCTGCCAGATCGAAGACAAGGTTGATCTGGAACTCAGGGACGGGCAGATCATTGTCCGGCCCGTGAAGGCCGCCGTCCGTCAGGGCTGGTTCGACAACGCTCCGGCTACATCCGCCGGCAAGGCCGACCGCGACTGGGCCGACGCGCCGCTGAGCGACGACAGCGAGTGGGTGTGGTGAAGCCACGACGCTTCCTGCGTGGCGAGGTCTACTGGGTCAACCTGGACCCCACCGTCGGCACCGAAATCCAGAAGACACGCCCCGCCCTCATCGTGTCGCCGGACGACATGAATGCCGCGTTGCTGCGCGTGATCGTCGCGCCCATCACCAGCGCGGGCCAGCCCCTGGGCTGCCGGCCCGAGGTCAAGCTCAAAGGCAAGGCCGCGCGCATCCTGCTGGACCAACTGCGCAGTGTGGACAAGGCACGGCTTGGCGGCAAACTGGGCAGTGTGGCGCTGCCCGCATGGCACCCCGTGCTTCTGGAAATGCTGGCCTGAACGGGTAACGTCAGCCCGGCGCCAGCAGCACCACCACCGCGCCCGCGCCACCTTCATCCGCGCGGGCCTGCACAAAGGCCAGCACCTCGTTTTTCTGGATCAGCCAGCTGTGCACCTTGCCCTTGAGCACGGGCACCTTGCCGGGTGAGCCCAGGCCCTTGCCGTGGACCACGCGCACGCATCGCACGCCGTGCTTATGTGCCTCGCGGATGAACGCGCCCAGCATCTCGCGCGCGTCGTCGCGGCGCAGGCCGTGCAGGTCCAGCTCGCGCTGGATGCTCCAGTGGCCCGTGCGCAGCTTGCGCGTCACGTCGGTGCCGATGCCAGGCCTGCGAAAGCTCATGGCGTCGTCCACGTCCAGCAAGGTGCTGGCGTCAAATTCATCGCTCAGGCTTTCCAGCAGCACGCGCTGGTCGTCCAGCTGCTGCTGCACGGGGATGGGCGCGGGCTGCTCCGTTGCCAGCGGCACGCGGGGCGGCTGGCGGATGGGCTTGACGGCGCCTGCCGCGCGCTTGAACAGGTCTTCCTCGGCGCGGCGGCGGCGTTCGGCCTCCTGCCTGGCGGCCTCCTGCGCTGCCGCCAGCTTCTGCTGCTCGGCCAGCTTTTTCTGCACCAGCTTCAGGTCCTGCAGCGACTGGATTTTCATACCAGCCCCTTTTCAGCCATCGACAGGGCCTCGCCCGCGCCCACGATCACATGGTCCAGCACGCGCACGTCCACCAGGGCCAGCGCGGCCTTCAGGGTGCTGGTCAGTGCTTCGTCGGCGCGGCTGGGCTGCGCGCTGCCGCTGGGGTGGTTGTGCGCCAGCACCACGGCGGCGGCCTGGTGGTGCAGGGCGCGCAGCACTACCTCGCGCGGGTACACGCTGGTCTGCGTGAGCGTGCCTCGAAACAGCTCTTCCAGCGCCAGCAGGCGGTTTTGTGTGTCCAGGAACAGCACGGCAAACACCTCGTGCTGGCGCGCGCCCAGGTGCAGCTGCAGGTAATGCTTGACGGCGCCGGGCGTGCCGAACACTTCGCGTTCGCGCAGGCGCTGGGCCACCGCGCGGCGGGCCAGCTCCAGCACGGCCACCATTTCCGCGCGCTTGGCGCTGCCGCCCAGCCCCTTGATGCGCTTCAGGTCGTCGGCGCCGGTGTTCAGCAGGCCGGCCAGGCCGCCAAATTCGTCCAGCAGCTCCTGGGCCAGCGCCAGCACGCCCTTGCCCGCAATGCCGGTGCGCAGGATCAGCGCCAGCAATTCGGCGTCACCCAGGGCGGCTGCCCCGCGCGCAAGCAGCTTTTCGCGCGGCTGCGCGTCGGCGGGAAGGTCTTTGAGGCGCATGGGGCGGGCGGTGGAGCGCAGGTTTCTACAATGGGGGCCAGTTTATAGAGAGTTCCATGGCACCCAACCCTCCCCGCGTGCAGGCGGGATCGTTCCTCACGCTGCATTACCGCCTGGCCGGGCCGGGCGGCGACATCATCAACACCTTCAACGACAAGCCGGCCACGCTGTCGCTGGGCACGGGCGAGCTGTCGCCCGCGATGGAGCAGCGCCTGATCGGGCTGGAGGAGGGCGCGCGCGCCACGTTCGACATCCCCGCGGGCGAAGCCTTTGGTGAACGCAACCCCGACATGCAGCAGTGGGTGGCGCGCAAGCTGCTCAATGAAATGGGCGACCCGAACGAGCAATACCAGGTGGGTGACGTGGTGCAGTTCCCCACACCCGACGGTATGGGCAGCTATGCCGGCGCGGTGCAGCAGGTGGGCAAGGACGGTGACGGCGACGGCCGCGCCGACGCCGTGCTGTTTGACTTCAACCACCCGCTGGCGGGCAAGCCGGTGACGTTTGAAGTGCATGTGATCGGGGTTCTATGAGCAATACCCCCACCAACGCTGAAATGGAAATCCTGCTGGCCGAGCCGCGCGGCTTCTGCGCGGGGGTGGACCGCGCCATCGAGATCGTGGAGCGTGCCATTGCCAAGTTTGGCGCGCCGATCTATGTGCGCCACGAGATCGTGCACAACACCTATGTGGTGAACGACCTCAAGGCCAAGGGCGCGATCTTCATTGAAGACCTGGCCGATGTGCCGCCCGGCGCCACGCTGGTGTTCAGCGCGCACGGCGTGAGCAAGGCCATCCAGCAGGAGGCCGCCGCGCGCGGCTTCGAGGTGTTTGACGCCACCTGCCCGCTGGTGACCAAGGTGCATGTGGAAGTGGCCAAGCTGGCCAAGGAAGGCTACGAGTTCATCATGATCGGCCACAAGGGCCACCCCGAGGTGGAGGGCACCATGGGCCAGCTGGACCACGGCATCCACCTGGTGGAAGACGTGAAGGACGTGGCGGGGGTGCAGCCCACGCAGACGGACAAGCTGGCCGTGGTCACCCAGACCACGCTGAGCGTGGACGACGCGGCCGAGATCAGCGCCGCCGTGCGCAGGCGCTTTCCCAACATCCGTGAGCCCAAGCAGCAGGACATCTGCTACGCCACCCAGAACCGGCAGGACGCGGTGAAGGTCATGTCGCCCCAGGTGGACCTGCTCATCGTGGTGGGCAGCCCCACCAGTTCCAACAGCAACCGTCTGGCCGAGCTGGCGCGCAAGCTGGGTGTGGACGCCTACATGGTGGACTCCGCCGACGAGCTGCAGGCCCAGTGGCTGGACGGCAAGGCGCGCGTGGGCCTGACGGCGGGTGCGTCCGCGCCCGAAGTGCTGGTGCGCGCCGTGATCGACCGCATCAAGGCGCTGGGGGCCGTGTCGGTGCGCAAGATGGACGGCATCCAGGAAACCGTGAAATTCCCCTTGCCCAAGGGCCTGAAGCTCGAAGCATGATGCCTGACCTGATCCGCCAGGCCGCGCAGCGCCTGCACGGCAGCCCCGCCGGCTTCCTGCGTGAAACGCCACTGCTCAAGCTGCCGGGCGCGGCCTTCGGCCTGGACTGCGACGAGGTGTGGCTGAAGCTGGAACAGCTGCAGACCGGCGGCAGCTTCAAGGCCCGCGGCATGCTCAACCGGCTGATGGCCAACCCGATCCCCGGCAGCGGCGTGATCGTGGCGTCGGGCGGCAACGCCGGCATTGCCACGGCGGCGGCGGCCCGCGCGCTGGGCGTGCGCTGCGAGGTGTATGTGCCCACGGTGTCCAGCCAAGCCAAGCGCGACCGGCTGGCCGCGCTGGGGGCGCAGGTGGTGGTTACCGGTGCGGCCTATGCCGACGCACTGCAGGCCTGCCTGGCCCGCCAGCAGGAAACCGGCGCCTTGCTGACCCATGCCTATGACCAACCCGAGGTGGTGGCGGGCGCGGGCACGCTGGCCATGGAAATCGAAGCGCAGGGCGGCCTGCCGGGCAGCGTGCTGGTCAGCGTGGGTGGTGGCGGGCTGATCGCTGGCATCGCGTCATGGTTTGGTCAGCGCGCCCGCGTGGTGGCGCTGGAGCCGGAACTGGCCCCCACGCTGTACCGCGCGCGCGAGGCGGGCGAGCCCGTGGACGTGGCCGTCAGCGGCATCGCCGCCGATTCATTGGGCGCCAAACGCATTGGCGCCATTGCGTGGGAGGTGACGCAGCAGCATGTGAAAGACGCGCTGCTGCTGCCCGACGCGGCCATCCGCGCGGCGCAGCTGTGGCTGTGGAATGAATTCAAGCTGGCCGTGGAGCCGGCGGCGGCGCTGGGGCTGGCCGCGTTGCAGACGGGCGCCTATGCCCCGCGCCCGGACGAAAAGGTCTGCCTGGTGATCTGCGGCGCCAACCTGGACCCGGCCACGCTGGCGCACTGAGCGGCGTTGCCAGGCCGCGTTACTGGGTGGCTGGCTGCAAGTCGCAGTTGACCATCCAGCCCACGCCGAACTTGTCCACCAGCATGCCAAAGCGCGCGCCCCAGAAGGTTTGCGCAAACGGCATGGTCACGATGCCGCCTACGGCCAGCGCCTTGAACACGGCCTCGGCCCGCGCGGTGTCCTGCGGAATATTGACTGACATCGAAAATCCCGCATGGCCCGCAAACGGCTGGCCTGGCATGCGGTCGCTGGCCATGAAGCGGTGCCCATTGGCCTCCAGCGTGGCGTGCATGACCTTGTTTTTCCAGTCGGGGCTCAACTGGGCTTCCATGGGCGAGCCTTCAAACCGGCGCAGCAGCGTGATCTGGCCGCCCAGGCACTGGGCATAGAAGGTCAGGGCGGCTTCGCAGTTGCCGTCAAAGAACAGGTAGGGTTCGATCTGCATGGGGTGCTCCCGCTCGGTTCTGGCAATCATGCTACCCCCGAAAGCCCCGCCCACTAAAATTCAGCCATGCTCGATATCACACTGTTACGAAAAGACCTGGCCGCGGTCGAGGCCGCGCTGCAAAAACGCAAGAACCCCCAGGCCTTCCTGGACGTGGCTGCGTTCACCGCGCTGGAGACCGAACGCAAGACGATCCAGACCCGCACCGAGGAGCTGCAGGCGCAGCGAAACAGCCTGTCCAAACAGATTGGCCAGCTCAAGGCCAAGGGCGAATCCGCCGACGCCGTGATGGCGCAGGTCAACGCCCTGAAGGGCGAGCTGGACAGCTCCGCCGTGCGGCTGGAACAGCTGCAGGCCGAGCTGCAGACGCTGCTGCTGGCCGTGCCCAACCTGCCGCACGCCAGCGTGCCCGTGGGCGCCGACGAGCACGGCAACCTGAAGGTGCGCGAATGGGGCAACCCGCGCAAGCTGGACTTCGCCGTGCGCGACCATGTGGACATTGGTGAAAAGCTGGGCCTGGACTTTGAAGCCGGCGTCAAGCTCAGCGGTTCGCGCTTTACCGTCATGAAGGGGCCGCTGGCGCGGCTGCACCGGGCGCTGGCGCAGTTCATGCTGGACGTGCAGACGCAGGAGCACGGCTACACCGAGTGCTATGTGCCCTACATCGTCAACGCCGACACGCTGCGCGGCACCGGCCAGCTGCCCAAGTTTGAAGGCGACCTGTTCGCCGCCAGGAAGGGCGGGCAGGAGGGTGAGGCCGCCCCCGACAACGCGGCGCTGTACCTGATCCCCACATCCGAGGTGCCGCTGACCAACCTGGTGCGCGACCAGGTGGTGGCCGAATCGGCGCTGCCCATGAAGCTCACCGCGCACACGCCGTGCTTCCGCTCGGAAGCCGGCAGCGCCGGGCGCGACACGCGCGGCATGATCCGCCAGCACCAGTTTGACAAGGTCGAGATGGTGCAGATCACCCACCCCGACAAGAGCGACGAAGCGCTGGAGGAAATGACCCGCCACGCCGAAGCCGTGCTGCAAAAGCTGGGCCTGCCGTACCGCGTGATGCTGCTGTGCACCGGCGACATGGGCTTTGGCGCCGCCAAGACCTACGACCTGGAAGTGTGGCTGCCCGCGCAGGACACTTACCGCGAGATCAGCTCGGTGAGCAATTGCGAGGCCTTCCAGGCCCGCCGGCTGCAGGCGCGGTTCAAGAACGCCGCGGGCAAGAACGAGCTGGTGCACACGCTCAACGGCTCCGGCCTGGCCGTGGGCCGCACGCTGGTGGCGGTGCTGGAGAATTATCAGAACGCCGACGGCTCGGTGACCGTGCCCGAGGTGCTGCGCCCGTACATGGGCGGGCTGGATCGCCTGGCACCCTGAGCTTGGGTTAGAATCTGCGGCTTCGCACCACGCGACACCGGATACAGGAGAGGTGGCAGAGTGGTCGAATGTACCTGACTCGAAATCAGGCGTACCGCAAGGTACCGTGGGTTCGAATCCCACCCTCTCCGCCACGGACATCCCAAGATGTCCAGATAAATCCCTAGCATCCCAAGAAAACCCCAAGCGATTCAACGGTTTAGGGTGAAAATGCAGGCTCCGAAACCACCGAAGCCCAAGATCCCCGGATGAAATCCATGCCTATGAGTAGGTAGGCATGTAGGCATCCAGCGGTGGGCCTCACCAGGATGCCTACAACGAACCGTCTCACCGATCACCTGTGCCGCAACACCAAGCCGGGCGCGAAGGAGAAGAAGCTCTTTGACGGGGGCGGCCTGTACCTGTGGGTATCGTCCAAGGGCGCCAAGGTGTGGCGCCAGGCCTACCGGAACGCCGATGGCAAACCCCAGACAGCCACCCATGGAGAGTATCCACTGGTGACGCTGGCGGAGGCGCGGGGCAAGCGTGACGCTCTCAAGCGCCGGCTGATCGCCGGCGAGCCGGCCGTGGTCAAGCCAGCCCAGGCGCCGGCCGCGCAGAAGAGCATGACATTGATGGCTGCATCGGACGAATATTGGGACGGCCGCAAGGACATCACCGACAGCTACCGCGCGAACGCGAAGCGCGCCATCGAGCTGCACCTGGGCCCCAAGCTGGGCAAGCTCGACATCCGGACGATCACGCGAGATTCGCTACTCGGCGCACTCAACGCCATGGACGCAGCCGGCCTGCACGTGTACGTGCGCAAGACCAGGATGTGGGTCGGGCAGGTCTTCTACTGGGCCATCGAGCAGGGCTATGCGGAGGCGAACCCGGCGGAGCTGATCAACCCCAAGCGGGCCTTTGCTGTGGCCGTGGTGGAGTCGCACGCGGCCCTGAGCGAGCGCGAGATGCCTGAGCTGTGGCAGAACCTGCGGCTGCAAGGCGAGTTGCTCGCCGTGCTGGCCACCCGCATGCTGGCCTATACCTGGACCCGGACCCAGGAGCTGCGCACCATGGAGTGGGGCGAGATAGACGCCTTCCACGGCCGGCGCGACGATGGGCCGCTGCCGGATCCGGCGGTGGAGTGGCTGTGGGAGGTCCCCGAGTCGAAAATGAAGCGGCGCAAGGCCCATCTGGTGCCCCTGCCGCGCCAGGCGCGCGAGCTGCTCCTCAAGCTGTGGGCGCGCTCGCGAGGCAGCGTCTACGTGTTCCCGGCAGAACACCGGCTGGACAGGGCCATGAGCGACAGCACCATCCTGATGCTGCTCTACCGCATGGGCTACAAGAACCGGATGACCGGGCACGGGTTTCGTAGCGTGGGCTCGACATGGGCGAACGAGCGGGGCTATACCCCTGATGCGATTGAGCGCCAGCTCGCTCATGCACCCGAAGACAAAGTTCGGGCGGCCTACAACAAGGCCCTGTACCTGCCCGAGCGCCGCAAGATGCTGCAGGACTGGGCCAACTGGTTAGAGCGCGATGCCGGCCTTGACCAGGGTCGAGCGGCGCCAGCCCATGGTGCGCGCGCTGAGCTGGGTGTCCGGGCGGGGTAGCTTTCCCTTCTTCATCCAGACACGGATCGTCTCGCTGCTCACGTTGTCGAGCATCTGGCGCAGCTCGGTCCGCCAGATGATCTTGTCTTCCGCCGCGTTGGGCTCGGCAATGGGTTCGTTGGTGCTCATGGGGTTATTCTGGGGATGCGTGGGCATCGGTGGGCGGCGCGTTTTCCTGTTTCGCGTCGATCAGGTACACCCGCACCGGGAACTTACCCTCGTCGCGCGCCCGCATGAAGTCCTTGCCGATCATGCACACGCGGCCGGCCGCGTCTATGCTCACGTAGCGCTTCATTGCCGCATTGAGGTTGTTGTACGCCAGGCCCTCGAACCAGCCAGCAGCCTTGTTCACCCATTGTTGGAAGCTGCTGAACTCGAATGCGATGGGCCCCAGGGCAACGCCCACCAGCGGGGCAGGGACCATATTGCTGGCGTCCGCAATATGGTCGGCCTGGGGCTGCGCGGCGATGAACTTTTCAGCCTCCCGAAGCGCGTGCTGCAGGTCGCACGCGGAGCCGTTGCTGATGCTCACGCCGTGGCCGGCGGCATCGCGTTCGGCGCGCACCTGCAGGCGCGCGAGGCACGTGCCGATGTAGTGCAGCACGTCGTCCCGCGTGCCGGGCGCGTCTGGTGTCTCGGCGACGGAGGGAGGCACGGGGTCCACCATGGGCGCTACAACGCCGACGGGCGTGGGCGGGTTGCTGTGCGCCGAAGTGCCGCCAGGCGATTGCGAGTGGCCGTGGCCGTTTCCAGTTTGGTCCATAGCTACTCCTTGGATGCACTGGCCGCGTCGTGATCAACCAGTTCGGCCAGGTTCGTATGGACGATGGAAACGCCGTCGTTCCAATAGAAGCCGCCGGGGCGGTTGACCTCTTTCAGAGCCCAATCGGGTTGTGCGCCCGGACCCCTTTGGATCGACTGCCAGATCAGCCGCGCAGCGCCAGCCTGTCCTTCTTCAAGGGCTTCCCTGTACTCACTCAAAATGCCCTGCGCCTGCGGCTCTGCTGGCTCCGCCTTACTTCCCCAGAGAACCAACGAGCGCGGCTCCGCCACTGGCCGGGGCTGGAGGGCGGCAGCCTCCGCAGCGGATTTGAGTTCGTCGTAAATACCCAGCATCGGCGCACCCATCTGGTAGCGATGCGCGTAAACAGCGCGGGCAGCAGCAACCAATCGCAGCACATCCACGCCCGTCGCAGCCTCTGATGCGAGGAGGGGTTGAGGCTGGGCGACGTTGAGGCGTCGCAGCCTGTAGGCGTGAGCGTCTGCGCCAGCGGCCGTGCTGTCGTTGCCGAGGTCACGCTGATGCAGGGCGTAGTCCGTCAACATCGTTGCGCACTCTTCCAGCAGATTGGCCGTGTCAATGTCTCGGTCACCCGTGTGTGAAACGGTCGCCGCCTCCCCTGCTACTGCAGGTGCCTTGTCCAGTCCGCCGGCTGCGAGAACACCGCCAGCAGCATCTTCAGCGGCGAGAAATTCCGGTGACAACAACCGCTCGTAGAAGTCTTTGTTTGCCTGCGGGTCGAATAGAGCGCAGTCGGATCGCCGAGAGCGCGAGCATGTCAAAGGCGGCAATTCCGAGGGCTCGACAGTGAACTCCAAGAGCCCGTTG
Source organism: Pseudomonadota bacterium (assembly GCA_020161775.1). Lineage (GTDB taxonomy): Bacteria > Pseudomonadota > Gammaproteobacteria > Burkholderiales > Burkholderiaceae_C > RAM1. Next base: position 114,961 of record JAIUOW010000016.1, on the reverse strand, counting down.
GCCGCCTGGATGTAGCGATTCTTCAGTGCGCCGTTGGGTACGGCGCCGGCCGCGATCAGCAGTGTGGTTCGAGCATTGCGAATTGCGGGTGCCATCGCCTGTAGTGCCTTGGCTTGCGCGGACACCTGAGCGGAAAATTCAACGCGCGGCACGATGGCGAACTCGCCAGCGGCAACCTTCCAGTCGCCGTGCATCTTGAATGACCAGGTGCCCTCTGAAAAGTCGGCGCTGTCGGCGGCGCCGTACTGCACGCCCATCGGATCGCGGGGCGCGCACTGTCCGAATTGTTGTTCAAGGTCCAGCTCGCTCGGGTCGAGGTCTTCAGTCGGTGTTGTCATTGGTGGAATTCAGTTGATTGAGAAGCGCATTGGTGCGCGGGGTGTTTGGAAGTTTGGTGTGCCAGGCCGGCGCCTCGGTGTCCATGAGCGTGCACAGCTCGTCCCAGCGAGCGATCAGGCGGGCCCATGCCGGCGATACATCGGCCATGCCCGGGAGCAGCGGTACCAGCTCGGGGCAGGTGTCCAGCAGGCGCCTGCAGCGTGACAGGTCATCAGCGTCGTGAGGCACATCGGTTTGACCGTCGTTCAGGACGTTCACGCCCGCGAGCCGCGTGAACATCGTCAGGCTGCTGGTGCCATGCTCGCCCCAGGCGAGCCACTCTTGAAGCGCGCTCGATAGATGCCGGTACCGGTCCGCTACTCGCGCGAGGGCGGCGGGTTCCAGCGTTGTCTTGAGCGCATCAAGGTCTTTGGACAGCCCGAACGCGAAAGTTGCCCCGGCCAACCGGGCGACATGGCTGCTCATGACGGACTTGCCCGGCGCGAGCTTGGCGAGCACGGCAAACGCGGACATTGGCACCGCGCCATAGATCAGGATGCAATCGCCGTGATGCTCCACGGTGTACCGTGTGACATGGGCGGCTCGGGCGGGCAGCTCTGCGGCGAGAGATAGGGACATCAGGGTTTCGCCTTTCCGACGTACTTCGCAGCAGGAACGACGAGATAGGCTCGCCCCACCAGCTTCGGCGCCGGCTGGATCTGCTTCTCGCGTGCCCACTTGCGCAGGGTGTTGACGTGGGGAACGGTGGCGAACTGAGCTTTTGCCCAGTCGGCCAGCGTGATCTGTTTCGGCTGTTCTGCCGTGGTGGTGCTCATTGGGAAAGCCTTGCCCATTCGGTGAGGTCGCTCATCACGGTTACGCTGTCTTCGGCTGTGAGGTAGAAGCACATTTGGTCCGAAGCGCGTACCTCGTTGAAGCAGCCACAGAAGCCATTGCCATTGCGGCCGACGAACACGGTTTCCGCATCCGTCGGCGGCAGGCCCACCTCGGCGGTCTTGTGCCATTGCAGGATCTGCTCGATCACGACATCAGGCCCTCATGCAGGTGCGCGGGCAGGTAGTCGTCTGGCACCTCGGCCCAGAAGAAGCCCAGCATGCCCTTGCACGGCAGAAACGGGAGCGGCGTGTTGTCCTTGAGGATGTAGCCGTATTCACCCATGTACCAGGGGGAGGTGCTGTGTTCGACGCAGTTGTGGAGATTGGCGTAGCCCACGATGCCGCCGCGCGGCGCGTCCTTGGGCGTAGGGCGAGGCGCCAGCGAACCGTCGAGCATTTTCTTGCCCGCAAGTGCGTCGGCAGCCGTATGAGCGCAGCACCAGAAGTCACCCTCGGTCATTCCCTGCGCCGCATGTACCAGGAAACCACCGCGCATGCCCGTGCGGCGGCTGCGGTTCTCCAGTGTCTTGATGATGTCGTGCGCGATGGCATGCGCCCGGGTGGCCGGGTCGGTGATGTCGGGGCGCAGGATATGCCAGACCCAGGGCTGGCGGATTGAAAGGCAACGTACCTTCATGCTGCTTGCCCCTCGCGCGCGACGTTGACCCAGCGTGATATTTCTACGTTCTCGGTCCAGTGCTCCTGCTGCTGCTCGTGACCGCACCACAGGCAGGTGCGGCGATCTCCCTCCTCGTGCCAGCGTTCGCCGATGAAGCTGATCGCGTGGTCGGGGTCAATGAAGCAGCGCCCCAGGCGCTTGTAGTTGCCCCAGAAGTCCGGCACCGGGTCCAGGTGCTCAGCAAGATGCAGGAACGCCCAGCGCAATTCTTTGCGGCCGTTGCACAACACACCCATCAGACGGGATCCAGAAAAGTACCCGTCATCGCACGCGTAGCCGATGAACAGCGAGCCCGCCGGGGCTTCGATGGGCGCGCCCGGACGCACGCGCCACACGGTATCGAGCGTGCCGCCGTCGCTGGCGAAGTGGGAGTTCTTGCCCACCCACTGGTGCAGGTTGGGGCTGAATGCGGGGTTGAGGCTCGGCGCGATGTCGGCCAGGGCCAGGGGATAGGTTTTCATGTGTTCACCTTTGGGAATCCGTTGTGCTCAGCACCGTCCAACAGTCGGCCGGCCGCCTTCTTGCCGGCCTTGAACATCGCGCAGTCGAGCTTGGCGTATTCGCCGCTACCGTCCAACATTCCGGCCACTTGGTGCTCCATGTGGTGGCAACCAGAAGCCGGGCGGAATGAACGCGCTTCGGGTGTTGTCGCTGCAACGTCCCGGTTTGTTGTGATGACCGGATGCAGCGTGGCCTCTGTGACAGTTGCCGCCGGCCTGTATTCGCCCCATTGCTTGAACAAAAATGGCACTCCAGCGGCGGCGCACTGATCGCGGAGGCTGCGGACCCAGCCAGGGTGCATGGGGCGCGCCTTGGGGCCGCTTTCGCCGCCGACTATTACCCAGTCAACGGACGCATCGGTGCGCGACCAATCGCCCGTGGCGCCTCCGTGCATGATGGTTCGCTCGCCCGACAGCACGTTCCACCACAATCCAGGCGGAGAATCGTCGTCGTCCATAGAGCCCCACTCTTCGCGCGGAACGTCGCGGTGCGCATGCCCATCGTCAACCTGCGTCAGGTCCACCGGCCCAAGCAGCGGCTCCATCGAGAGGAACCGCACCCGCGCCGGAGTGGCCAGCAGCTTCGGGATGTCGCGGTCGGCTTCCTTCTGGTTGACGATGGTGGCGCCCAGCCAGACGTTGGGCAGCGGCCACGCGGCCCATTTACTGATCGGCAGCGTGTCGCCTTGCGCTTCGGCGATCATGCGTGAGGCGTTTCCAATGCGCTTCGTCAGAAGCAGCCAGTCCAGGTTTGGTGTCGCCGCAATCAGATCGAACAGGTCGCGACGCCACTGCACCGGCACCTCGTTATCGAACACGTCGGCCAGGCTGGCGCAGAAGACGCGGCGGCGGGCGCCGGTGATGTGATGCACTTTGCAGCAGTCCTGCTGCTCCAGCTCCGCGCCGGTGCCACGCCAGCCGCACTTTGTGCATGTCAGGAAAGGCTCTGCATTCCACCGCTCCGGCTGGCGCCAGTTTGCGGGTGACGTGCGCACGCGCGGTGCACCAGCGCCCCACAGTTCACGGCCCTGGCCACGATGCACGCGCACCGGTGTCTCATGCTCTGCATAGCAGTGATCGCAGCCACCTCCGCCGGTATCCTGACGGGAGACCTTTGTGCAGCCCATCCAGGGGTTGAACGTGGCATCGCACCACTCGATGTTGGTGGTCTTAGCCATACGCCCTCCATGCAGCCGAGCCCAGCAGGATTGCAATCACCACCCACAGAGGCCAAAGCCGGACAAGGCGCGAGCGATCTGCGGGCGCGCTCAGGGGGTCTTTGCGGCCCTGCTTGTCCCCGGTGTCGATCTGGCGCTTCACGGCAGGGCCCTCCCCACGGTCAGCAGGAAGCTCCGCTTGGGCCGCGCGTCCGGCCTGTTGTGCCAGTGATGGTGGTGCTTGTTGCGTGGCGCGGGCTGGACACTCAGGCGCACAGTCCAGCCGCTGATGTCCAGATCCATGAACCGGGTGCCCAGCGGGGTGCGTATCCCCACGCCCAGGGCTGGCACGAGCGCCCAGCGGTCGGTGCTCTGCTTGAACGCGCAGGTTTCGATGCACTCGACCGTGGCCCCCGCCATGGGTGTGTAGGCATACCGGGTGTTCTGGTAGCCCTTCATGCCCGTTGCTGACGCGAATATCGAGGTCGCCTCGGTGATGTCCTTCTCGGCCATGAGACCCACGCCCACGCCGTCACGGTTGTTGCTCAGCCGCAAAACAGTCACCAGCGCTTTCACCTCGACCGTTCGCACGGTGTCCAGGTGCCACAAGGCGTAGATCCCGGGCGTCTTGTCGTTGTGCGCGCTGCGCCCGGGCTGGTTGTCGGCGTGCCAGGCGCGCACCGTGGCGCCGATCTCGTCCGGGCGCCAGTCGGACGCGGCGGGCCAAAAGTCGCCCGCCCAAGAGGGGATCGCCAGCAGGGCCAGCGCTGCGGCGCGGAGTGCTCGAAGGATGTTCATGGGTCAGTGCTCCCTTACGTGAGGTGCTGGTTGAAGCCGGGGCGGCCGGCGAATCGCGGGGCAGAGCCAACGAGGTATTCCCCCATCAGCTCACTGGCCACCCAAGGGCGGCCGTTCATGTCGGCGGCATAGGCGGTCGTGCCCCAGCCGTAGAAGGGCTCAGCCACCAGCCCGTCTTCAGGGCACAGGTAGCGCACCAGGAAGTCCGCCAGGTCCAACGGCATAGCGGCGCCGTGCACCGGCAGGCCCGCAGCCCGCGCAGCCGCGCGCGCGTCGCGCAGGGGTTGGTCGGCGGTTGACTGGACATAGGTCAGCACGTTGCGCGGGATCGCGCCGTCGGTGCTGTTGCCATAGGAGCCGGGGCGCAGGGTGTGGGCGCCGTCATTCAGCGGCCGGTACCGGTCCACGCCCCCGCGCTGGATCAATCGCAGGTGGCGCTCGGTGTGCTCCTGCAGGACGCGCCGGTTGTCAGCCAGGCAGGCCAGCGGGTTGTTCGTGAAGATGTAGACGGGCTCCCACGCCACATTGAGCTGCTGGCGGGTGATGGAGGCCCATCGCACCGGCCCGGGCGGCTTCGTGGGGTTGTACCAAGGCATCTCGTCCCACTTGTGCAGGCCCAGGCGTTCGTACAGTGCGATCACCAGCCGTTCGCGGTACAGGGAGCGCGACGGCAGGCCGGGCTCAAAGATGTCGTTGCTGATGTTCAGGGCGATGGTCCCGCCGGGCACCAGGTTGCGCACGATGGGTTCGAGCTGGGCGCACAGCCAGTCCACATAGGCCGCCAGCGGCACGTTCCCATAGGCGCGCGGGCGGGCCAGCGGGTAGGGCGGGCTGGTGAGGCACAGCGTGATGGGCTCGTCCAGCTTGGCGAACACGTCTTCGCAGGATCCCCAGAGCGCCACGCCCAGGTCGGTGCTGAAGGCGATCAGCACGCGCTTGGGCTGCTGAGGCGTCAGGGCTTGGCGGGCCTTGCTGGTGAGCTGCCATTGCCCGCGCTGCCCGGGCACGGGCTCAAGCCAGCCTTTGGCCTTGAGCGTCTGCTGGTGCCAGCGCACGCGGCGCGCGTCGGTGCTGTGCGGCTGCCCCTTGTTGCCCACCGGCTGGCGGCGCAGGAACTCGTCCACCGGCTTGCCGGCGCGGCGTGCGGCCTTGCGGTAGAGCTGGTCGTTGGGCATGCGGCCGGTTGGGCTGTCCGCGTAAGCGCGCAAGACATTGCCCAGGCTGTCGGGCAGATCGTCGAAGAGGGCGGATTGCTTCATGCGGTCACGGCCTCAGTCGCTTGCTTCGGCACGCGCGGCTGGCGAATTTGCGCGCTGCGCTCGGGTGTGACGTACTCGGTGTATTCATGCGAGCAGCCGTTGCAGTGCCAGTTCACAAACGTGAAACCGCTTGAGAACCCCATGCCCCAATCAAACAGGGTGCCTGACTTGCAGCCGGGGCATGGCATAGTCGCGCGCTTGTCAAACTCATCGGCATCGTTCTGTTCGACGGTGTAGCGGATGGGGCCGCCTTTGTCGTAGCTCAGAATCAGCGTGTTCATTACCGGGTCGGCGAAGCCACCCGCTAGGGCTTGCTCAATGGTCTCCAGGCAGCGGTGGGGGTAGTTGCCCCACTGATCCCAAACCGCATGTGCAGCTCGCTGGCTCAGACCATTGCGCATTAGCACACCCACCGCGAATTCTTTGGCGTAGTGCCACGAGTACCGGACCCCAGTGGAGTTGTAGCCACGGGCCACCTTGTAGGTCTCGCCGCACACCGTGAGCTGTCGCCTATCTCCCAGATGAGGGACGAACCTGCCCAGCGGGTGGGCCGTGCAGATCGCTTCGCCACGCTCGACGCGCGCGCGGGAGATGCGGGCCCAGGTCCTTCCGTGATAGGCGTGTTTGAAGGGTGCCTGTATGGCGGCCTCCAGCTCCTCGGCCGTGGTAGCACCCTCAATGCCAGCGAGGTATTGGGTCAGCGTCATCTTCTTGTTCATGAGCAGACCTCCACAGCCTCAAGCTCCTTGTTGCTGTGACGGGTGATGCGCTCAGCCTCATCTCGGGTGTACTTGCCCGCGCGCACGCTGTCCTTCGTGTAGCCGCAGCTACCTGGACCCCAAAACACGCCGTCATTCTTCCTGCGAACGTGGAACAGCGGACCGATGCCGGGCGGGAACAGCACATCGCGCAGCACGGCGGCGCGCTCGAATTGCATGGCGGCCGTCGCCTTCGCGAGTTCCTGCTCAAGGCGCTTGCGCCGGCGGTCTGGGAAGTGCCTGCCGCGCAGGTTGTCGGGCGGCGCCGTGTACAGCTCGAAGCACGCCACGTTGGTGTAGTCGTAGCGGCCGGTGACTACCCACCACATATTGTTGATGTTGTAGAGCGCAATGCCTGTCGCGGCACGGCCACTGTACCTGTCGCGGAACCACACGCGCTGGCCGTGCTGGAGTTCATGGCCATCCGCTGACTTCGTGTTGTACGCGGGCAGCTTGGGGTATTTATTTCGCTTGAGGTAGGACTCCAAGTCGCCCTTGAAGTGGCTCGACTCCTCGTAGTGCTTCTGGATCTGCTGCATGGCGGTGAGATCCAGGGGCTTGCGAGGTCTGTATTTGTCCTCGTAGGTGTAGCCAGTGAATACGTTGCAGAGGTATTCGCGGATCCGGCTGCGCGTGCGCTCCATTTCCAGGCGCAACACATAGGGCATGTGCCTTTCCTTGTTGAACTGGTAGCGCCCCTCGTGGTCGGGCCGATCCGGCGCGTTCACGGTCTGGAACATCTTGAACTCGATGTGCCGGCCGCTGACGCTCAGGTCGGCTTTGAGATCGCCCTTCGTGCAATATCGCTTACTCTCCGATGACCAGCGAGCCACGTCGCCGCCGTAGTGCTTCACGTCGTGATCGCTGATTGCAGGCATGGCGCAGGTCCAGCCCAAGCGGTTCAGCGTCTGTACGATGCGAGCGAAAACCTGGCGCTTGAAGTCGCGTTCCCAGATCGGATCAAGCCCGCAACTTTGTCCCTTGGGCGGCGTCCCGTCTTCCCACACGGCCAGGCTGGCGTCGTGGAAGTTGACCGTGCCAGTGCGGTCGATGCGGCCTTGGGTGTTCATGCAGCCCTCGCGACGGGTGCGCTGCCTTCGATGAAGCGGCGCCCGGTCAGGCGCTCAGCCTCGCCCAGGATCACCCCGCGCGCGGCGTCGGCCTGGCCCGCGATCAGCAGGCGCGTAGCGTCAGCCAGGACCCGGGGGCCGATGGCGTCATTGGCGGATTCAGCCTTGGGGCTGTCAGGGCGCGAGCTGGGCCATTCCTCGTAGGACAGCGTGGCCTCGATCTCGCGGCGCAGGTCCTTGGCGTCGACGCTGCGCTGGGCGGCCAGCTCCTCGGTCACGAGTTCCCAGACCTCGGAGCCCGGGCCGATGAGGTAGGCCAGGCGCGGGTCTGCCTGCATGCGGCGCACCAGGTGTGCGACGGCGGTGGGGCGCTGATCGGATGTGCTCATTTGCGGCTTGAACGAGCGTTGCGGGCAACCGCGCTTGCCTTGGCAGCGCGGGCGTGTTGGGTGCCGTCCAGGCTCTCGCCCTTCGGCCACAGCCACACACGGCCGATTGACAGGTCGTCGTCGCAGTTCTTCTGGCTCAGAACGGTGAACTCGCCATCCTTTTTCTTGTCCTTGATCCATTTGCGCAGGGCGTTGGCGATGGGGCTCACCTCGTCCGGCTTGCACTTGATGGCGTCTTTGGGTGCCATCTGGGAGAAGTAGTCGTTGTACTTCCCGATGATGTTGCGGCCCTCGGGCGGCGGCACGTCCTTCTCGATCTTGAGGGTGGTGAGGTCGATACGCGGGCGGTTGCGCACGCGCGGCTTGGATTGAAACGGTGTAGATGCAGGCATGAGATGACTCCAAGGTGAAGAAAAGCCGGGCGCGAAGGTGGTGCGCGCACGTGTGGGGTTGTTGGCGAATGCAGGACGGGCGCTCATGCCTCAGCTCCTGCAGTGGCGATGGCTGCAGAGCCATTGCTGGCGCTGGCGGGCCTGCTGGCAGGGGATACCGTCGGCTCGGTGGTTTGGTCCCATCCGTATCTCCTGAAGACGTTGCGCTCGCGCATGCGAATCTTTTCCATGAGCGAGAGGTGGTGAAGTGCCAGGTTGCAGGCTGCGTGGGTGAGAACCTTGTTGGCGATGTGGTCCGGACCGCCATGCACCAGGGCCACCAGGTGCTCGCGGGTGATGTCGTTGCCCAAGGGCCGAAGGCACAGAAAGCAGTCCTCGCCGTCGCGCTCCAGGATGACGCGGACATCAGGCCCCCAGGCGCGGCGGCGCTTTGCTGCGTTACCGCTGGACCACGAGCCTTGATTGAAGTAAGCCGACAGCGCGTCGAATGACTGGCCGGTGTGGGTGAGCTGTCCTTTGTCCGTTTTGTAGAGCACCGACACACCATGCTTCGAGCGGAATCGAATCAGCTCGTAGGGGTTGGTGGTGGCCAGCACCTCCGCGCCGCGCGCTGCCAGAAACAGCTTGATCGCGGGCATCTTCTTCTTGACTTTGGACAGATTCATAGCGCCGTGACCTCTTCGCCGCGAATGCGCTTCTCGGATCTGAAAAGGTGCCGCTGCTGAACCTGTTTGGCTGCATACAGCAGACGCTCGCGCCGCTGAGAGTCCCAGCGCGGGTCAGAGTCGGAATCGTTGTCCTGACTGGTGCTTTTTTCATCGCCACTTACCAACTCCAGGTGCAGATCCCGGACAAGCTGGACGAGCATGTCGCGCTCGCCTCGCAGGTCCATGACCAACTCAACGACCTTTGTGCCCTGGAGCATGTCGAGGTAGCTCAATAGCTCGTCGATGCGCTTGTTGGCTACAGCGACGATCCGCGCGGCTTCGGAGAAGTCATCGCGTACTGCGAAGCGCAGGCGCAGGCGCGCTGTGCCTGGATCGCGTGACGCGGCCTGTTGTGCGCGTCCCGCGATTCGCGCGCTGGGTTTGGTGGTGGGGCGCAACATGGTTTAGAACGGGATGTCGTCGTCCATGTCATCGAAGCCCGAGGAGCCTCGGGAAGCGGGGGCGCTGCGCGGCTGCGGCGCGCGCGCGGGCGGAGGCGCGGCCTGGCGCCGGGGGCTGGCGCCGTCGCCGCCACCTTCACGGCCGCCCAGCATCTGCATCTCGGTGGCGATGATGTCCACCGTGTTCTTCTCGATGCCGTCCTGGCCGGTGTACTTGCCGTACTTCAGGCGGCCCTCGACATAGATCGGGCTGCCCTTGTGGATGTACTCGCCGACGATCTCGGCCAGGCGGTCATAGAACGTGACGCGGTGCCACTGGGTGTCTTCCACCGTTTCACCGGTGGTCTTGTCCTTGCGGCGGCTGCTGGTGGCCACGCTCACGTTGGCCACGGCCTGGCCCGACGGCAGGTAACGGACTTCGGGGTCGCGGCCACAGTTGCCGACGAGGATGACTTTGTTGACGGATGCCATGGTCAGACTCCGCAATCAACGGGGTCAGGGCGGCGCGGCCAGAAGTGCCACGGATCGTCCGGTGCCATGGGCGTGGGATCCGGTGTGGGTTCGGGCATGCTCACTTCGCAGCCTTTCCAGCCGGCGCGGGCTGCTCGCCATTCGCGTCCTGCAGCTTGACCCCCGACTTCGCCAGGCGGTACACGTCCTCGGCGTCCGCGCGCTCGACGGTGATCATTCCGGCGGTCACGTGGTCCTGTGCCTGTCGGGCGCTGCCGGCGCGCACCAGGTGCTCGACCGGTTCCTTGGTGGGGTCGGACTTGATGCCGACGCGGAAGATGGTGAATGCCATGTGCTTCAGTGGTTGAGGTTGGAATAAAGAGGCGGGTGCTCGCGCACGTACCGGGCAAGTTGGAGGGAGGGAGGGAGGAGGAGGACGCCCGGGCCGCCTGAAAACTGGATCAGGCTGCGACGGCGCCCGTGGGCTCGTTCATGCGAACTCCCTCGAACTTGCCGGTGATCTCGCGGGAGGCGTAGCTGCCGATGCTGGCCGCGTTGGCGAGCGCCTGGGCAACGTGTTCGGGGACGCCGGCGTAGTGATAGATCGCACCGCCCTTGAAGCGCAGCGCCAGGGTGGCGCCCGCCTTGTCGTAGCCATAGGCTTCGAGGTTGCTCGACTTGCACGGGATCATTTCGATGCCGTACTGCTCGACGAGGGTCGAATTGGGGTTGACGTGCGGCTGGGGCGTGGCTTCGACTTGCTGGGCAATGCGCGCGGCCGTGCGGTCCAGCAGGCGTTTGTGCGCAGCGGCGAGGTGCAACAGAGCGTCGTTGTTTTCTGCGTAGGGCAGCGTGGCGTTGAGATGCTTGATGCGGTCCATCAGGACTTCGATCAGCTCCTCGTTGGTGGTGCCCGGCGCCGTGGTGATGAACTCGCCATCGAGTTTCTCCTTCTTCAGGAATTGGACGATGTGACCGCCGCTGACTTCATAGGTGTGGCCGGGCACCAGCGCTTTCCATCCCGCGTGCGTCGCGGGTGTGTGGCGCGTGAGGGTGGTATCAGGGAGCTTCATTGCATCCGGCCGGCTGGCGGCCCATGCGGTGAAGTCGTCCAGGCGAGCCTGCACCACCTCTGCTTGGTGGTCCAGGCCGTTGTCGCGGCACGCGACAACGTAAGCCGCCAGCGCGACCGGCGCGAGCTTGTCTTGGGCGCGGAAGATGATCACCGGGTCACGCACGGGTTTGCCCGTGGCGCGGTTGACGATTTGGCTGCCGATGGCCATGTACTTGGGTTCTTGTGCGAGAAACATGTGGATAGTCCTTGTGGTTGGTGAAAAGCGGGGTGCGGGAAACGGGGTTACTTGCGCCGGACGGCCATCTGGCGGTGCGTGCGCAGCTCGCAGCCACCGACCTTGAAGCGGTCCTTCTGGTTCTGGGCCATCGTGTTCAGCTTCCCCTGCTCGATGGTGAGCAGGTGATTCATCGTGTCCCAGTTGTTCAGGACGTACTGCACGAACGCCTTCTGGTCTACGACTTCGGCCGTGTACTTGATGCTGCTGGAGGCGCCGGTCGCGCGGGGCTTGGCAATTGCAACGGTGGCGCCGGTGGTCATTTGTGCCGCCATGCGCAGCGCCTCGGCTTCCTGCTGGCCAGCGTCCTGCGCCATAGCTGCCTCAGATTCGGCGAACGTCAGGGTCGTCTGGGCGACAGAGGTGGCGGTGCTGACGATTTCCTCGGCCTGCTGGTTGAGCTTTTCTGCCGTATCGGCGTCGCCAGATTGCGCGGCGCGGGCGGCTGCATCACGCTTCGCTTGCGCTTGCTCGTCGGCTCTACGTTGTTCCTCATCCGCGCGCTCGCGGGCTTCGCGTAGCACGCGCTCGGCTTCTTCATCAGCCTTGCGTTTTTTCTCTGCGGCTTCTTCCTCGGCGCGCAGGCGGAGCTGCCTGGCCTGTTCGTCTGCGATGGCTTGCAGCCGGCGGCGCTCACGTTCCTGGGCCTCCTCATACTTAGAGACAGCGGCCTTCAGGATGCCTTCGGCTTGCTGTCGCACTTCGATGGCCGGCTTGAAATCGGCGTTGATCTTGTCGGTCTGCTCGCGCAACGGCTTCGTCGTGCGCAGCCGAACCTCGTCGAGGTTCTTCCAGTCGCCCACGATCTTCTGCAGCAGTGCGACGGCCTCCTGATGCATCACGGGCGAGTCGATGCACGGGACCAGCGACTGTGCCTCCGCGAGTTGGGCTGTGGCCTCGGCGAGCATCAGGCTCGGGGCCTTGTACTCATACGTGATCGTGCCCGTGGCTGCGTCGATGACGGTCATGGGGGCGGAGGGCAGCATCGGCGTCGCCGGGGGCTTCGCTGCATCCAGTACTTCGGTAGTCATGAGGGTCCTTTGTGTGAAAAGTTATTTGCCGCCGAATCGCGCGATCCAGTTCGCGGTGGTCAGCAGGGAGACGAACGTCGGCCAGTCGCTGGGCGCCTTGTATTCCTTCAAGGTGAACTTCCCATCGGCCTTGAGCTGCAAGGCGAAGCGCTTTCCTCCCGGCCTGCGCGCGGGGTCGCAGCTCTTGAGCAGGTGCTCCTGGGCGGCGAGCTGCACGCCCACGGCATTCCAGAGCTGGCTTGTGGTCTTGATTTCAACCACGTCGTTCGGCGTGTCCAGCTCCATATCGCGGTCGGGCTGGCCGGCGTAGCCCATGCCCGAGTGGTAAAGCAGTGGCTCAATCGCATGGATTCGGCCGGTGTGCTGTTTGCGGAATTCCTTGTAGGCGGCCAGGTAGGGCACGATGGACGGATCCAGCGACTCCTCGATCAGATCGTTCAGGTCCCACAGCTCGCACGCGTAGTGCACCTGGCGGCCCAGATCGGCCTTGCGCTCCAGGATCCAGTCGGGTACAGAGTCATAGCTGTGGATGGGCTCCATCAGCCGTGTGATGCCGGGGACAACGCGGCCCTGCCAGTAGTAGGTGTGCGTCTCCTCGTCGCGCGTCAGCCCTTTGGTGTTGGGCATGAGCGCGGCCGGGGGCGTGGTGAGTACGGCGTTCATCACGGCTTGGGAAGTTTGGCCTTGACCTGGGCGAACTGGGCGTCGGTGAGACCTGCGAGCGACGCGGGGTTGCCGCTGTCGACGATCTTGACGATGTCGGCTTCAGTTTTGCCCTGAGCGCCAACATAGCCAGCGTCCAGGAGCGCGGCAAGTAACGCGGCCGGTTGCACCTTGAACTTGTTCAGCAGGAACTTGCGCGAGCCTTCGCTGGCGGGCGGGGACGGCGGCGATGCCGGTTCTGCGGCCGGTTGCGCGGGCGTTGCCGCCGGTGCGGGCGGCGGGGGCGGTGAGCTGGGTTGATCGGCCGCTGGCGCCACTTGAGCTGCCTCTTCGTCGACGGCCGGGGCGGCAGCAACAGCCGATGCGCTACGGGATTGCGGCCTGGCAACACCTTCAGCGCGGGGCGGTGTGTGTTGCGGGGGCAGGTCAGATGCCGCTTGATACGTGCCATCGGCTTGGGGCTCAAGCAGTCCAAGGTCGCGAAGTTCCTCTGCCGTTTGCAAACCCATGAGGAGGTCAGAAGCGTACAGGCGTCCAAAGAAGGCGCCGCATCGGTAATGCAGCATCAGCTCGGGCATGGTCTGCCATTTGCTGCCGTCCCGACCGTACCAACCTTCCCTCACTGCCATCTCCACATCGACGGTGGGGGAGCGCAGCTCGGCGCCGCTGGCAATGTCTGTGCAGATCGCCACGCAGCTCAAATTGCGAACGACGGCGGTCTCATTGGTGTACCGTTTGCGCGAGCCTTGGGGGGTGTCTTCCCAGCGGCCTACGGCATACGTCACCTCCTTGTCGCCCAGGTCGGTCACGACGAATCGCAGGGTGGTGAACCGGCCGCAAGCGTTGATCATCCCGATCACGAACGTGCTGGCCCAAGACGGGCGGTTCTCGATGATGTTCAGGTTCTGCATCACCGCGAGCACGTCGGCGCGCATGCGGGTGGCCAGGTTCAGCGCGATGATCGCGTTGGACAGCGCGTTTACGTTTTCGACGAGTGGTGCGTTTTTGGACTTGTTCTCGGGCACCCAGCGGCGGTACAGCGCGGGGACCAATGTCGATTCCGTGATCATGCGCGCGGCACGCTGCATGAACTCAAACTGCTGCAAGTTGCCGAATCCCATCGTCAGGGAGGCGGCTTCGACGGGCAGCGCCAGAGCGGCCTCGGGTGTGCGGGCGTTCATACGTTCGGAGTCCTGTTGGTGGGGAATAGGGGGCCCGGAGGCAACTCTTTCGAGGGGGTCCAGCCGCCCCGGGGGTACTGCGCTTGCTGGGTTTTCGAGAGAGATGCCTCCGGGCGGATCTGGGTGACGGGCTCGTCCATCAGCTCGAAGAGCTGCGGGAGGAGTGCTTTCTTTTCTTCTGCAAGCTGGCTCAGCCGCGCGGGGATCACCACGTCGCGGTAGTGGCGCAGGGTCCGGGCGTCGTCGTCGATCTCTTCCAGCAGCGTCACAGTGCGGCTGGCCGCGAATGTCCGCACAAGACGGCGCGTCGTGCTGGCGCGCCACTGCTTGCGCAAGGCGCCGGTAATGGCCTTGGTCAAGCGCATTCAGCGATCTCCCCGGCCAGGTCACGGGCGCGGGCGTTGTACGCGTGCTCGTAAGCCAGTTGGTCGGTGATGTTGCTGAACAGACCCACCTGCAGCGGTTGGCCCGCGTCAGCATGGTTCTGGGCCAGACGCCGGATAGAGGCGCGGTCGGTCGGGAACTGGGCGACGGTTTCAGCGGTGTGCATGAGCTTGCTCCTGGGGTTGACGGGACAGCAGACGGCCGCGCGAGTTGACGCATTCGGCGGTGGTGGTGTTGACCCAGCGAGCCAGGGCCTGCGGGCCGTGGTCAGCGGTGCACATGGCCTGCGCTGCGCGGTCGCGGCGGGCCTGGACGGCTTCCTGCTTCTGGGTTTGAGAGAGGTGTTCGGCCGTGGGCCACTCGCCACTGTTGTCGGCGATGTCCATGGCTTGCGAGCAGCCGATCACGGCCACAACGAGGCAGGCGCCCAGCCAGCCAATGGGGCTGATGAGATCGGCGATCAGGGTTCCGCCGCCGTTGTTTGCTTGTGTTTGCATCGCTACCTTTCCGTTTGGATAGGTGCGATTATTCCGATAGGAATTACTTTGTCAAGCCTTTAGGAATATTCAATGTGGAATATTTTCTAAGTATTTACCCGACCCCTCGAATTGGGGGTGGGTTACAGCTTGTGGTTGATCTGAAATTCCATGACCCGGCCGATGACGCGCACGCCAGGATCATCAATTTCCTGGGTTTGGTAGGCTGGGTTGAGGGGACGCAGGAACCAGCGGCCGGCGTCATACATGAGCCGCTTGAACGTGGCCTGTTGCGTAATAACGTCTTTGGCGATAACAAAGTCGCCAGGCTTGGCCTCCCGGTCGGGGTCCACGATCAGTATCGTGCCCTCTGGAAAGCTCAGGCGATCCCCTGGAATGGGGCTTGTCATGCTGTCGCCTTCGACGCGAAGTGCGAAGGCATGCTTGCCTACAGAGCCCCTGTAAACATCGACCCAGCTCTCAGCGTCCTCGGCGAGAAACGCGTCCTCTATATCGGCCCAATTTCCGGCTTTTACCCATGAAATCACTGGTACCCCTCCCTTTGAGTGAACGTCCTTGACGTTTGATTCTCCGGGAATGCCTTCTTCTGGCCCCTCTCCACTTCGCAGCCATTGAGGGGTGCACTCAAGCGCGGCGGCCAGCGCAAGTATTTCAGTGGTGGCCTGGGCCTTGTGGCTTTCGAGCTTGGAAAGGAACGACTGACCGATTCCTGAGCGGTCGGCCAGTTGCTGCTGGGACAGGCCGCGCTTCTTCCGGCGCTGACGAAGGCGGTCTCCAAAAAGTTCCATCCCCCGATTCAATCCTATTTGCATATTCCTGAAAGACTGGCAGAATAGTCGTTAAGGAATATTCAAATGGAAGCACAGGATTACGTCGAAGCGTTGTGCCGGCACGGTCTCACTCAGTCGCAGATTGAGGCTGAAACGGGCATTCCACAGCCTCACATCAGCAAGATTTTGCGCGGTGCGGTGAGCGACGTGATGTCGAAAAACTACCGTGCTTTGCAGTCCCTTTATGAGACCCGTATCCCTGCAGCGGCCCGCGCAGCGCTGGAAAAACAGGCTTCGCAAGAGGGGGCTTCGTGATTTCACTGCGGAATTCTCAACAGCCGCTTGACCGTCGACGGCCGCACGCCCCACCCGCCCACTGGTCGCGCGCGACGAGGCACACCCCGAACCACAAAAACGATTTCGCTCTGCACGCCAGCAGCGCAGCCATTCCCGACCTCACGAGCGCCGACAAGAGCGCCGGGTCTTTGCTTTTCACCATTGGATGAGTTCATGAACGCTACTGTCCACCGTCTCAACACTTACCTCAATGGCGAGTTGGGACGCTTTCTCGCCACCCCATTCGTGATGAGCGTCCGCGACGCGGCGTATCACACGGTTCACCGGTACAAGGGCGGGCCGCATGCGCTGGCTGGCCGCATGCCGTCCAGGATGAACGCGCGCGGCGTGCTGGTGCCCATGAGCGGCAGCACGCTGCAGCACAAGGTCAACCCGAACAACACCACGCACGGCCTGTTCATCGAAGAGGCCCGCGATGTCATGGCGCTGTCCGACGACTACTCGATCCTGCA
Source organism: Pseudomonadota bacterium (assembly GCA_020161775.1). Taxonomy (GTDB): domain Bacteria; phylum Pseudomonadota; class Gammaproteobacteria; order Burkholderiales; family Burkholderiaceae_C; genus RAM1. The sequence goes on along the minus strand of JAIUOW010000016.1, from coordinate 98,503 downwards.
TGCCTTTGCGGCCGAGCTGGGCCATGTGGCGCTGCGGGTCGACGTGGACTGCGAAGGCGTCACCGCCGAGATGATCATGCGGCTGACCAAGGAGTTCGGCGACGTGCTGGCCGAGGTTGGCGCGGCGACATCGCGCCGTGGCACCAAGGGCGAACAGGTCACGACGAATGAGCTGCGCAAGGTCGAGAAGCAGGCCGTGGAGCTGATCGCCGCCGTGAACTGCCTGCTGGCCGGTTTGCGCAGTCAAGCCCCCGGGGAGGCCTGATGCTCCTCTACGACGTAATTGACCGTGGGATCAAGCTCAGCGGCGTGCGTAACCGCCGCACCGAGCATGAAATCGCCCGCGAAGAGTTGGTGCAAAAGACCCGGGCACTCTGGAGCAATGCGCTCCTGGTGGACGAGACCGCCTGCCTGATGCAGCTCGGGGAGCAGCAGCCGGGCATGCTTCGCGGCTTGAGCGTGGTGCTCACGATGATCGCCACGGCCATCGCCTTCGATCACACCGCCGCCCATCCCGATGTCCGCGTCATCCGAGGGGCACTGAGCGCGATCACCCAGGCACTGGATGCGCAAGGTGGATCGGCCTTCTCTGTGGATCTGGGCCGCGCTGTGAAAGTCGCCTGCACCCGGGCGCGCGAGGCCAGCGCGCGCGTGACCGACAGCGCTGTCGAGCACGCTGCACACAAGATGCACGACGCCGTTACCGCGAGCGGAGGGCGTCACTGATGAAGCAGATCGCGATGTCTTTCGAGCAGGCCCGCGACCGTGGCGCGCTGGGCATGGAGCGCGCCGCCGCGCGCGCCGACCGCAAGAACCCGGGCTGGACCGAGCAAGCGGCCGACAAGCTGCTGGCCCAGGTCCAGACCATTCCGCACAAGCAGGAATTCACCATCGAGGCCGTGCGCCTGGTGATTGAGCCTGACCTGCCGCCCCCTCCGGACAAACGGGCATGGGGCCAGGTCACGCAGGCCGCGCTGCGCAGGTTGTGGATCCTCAAAACCGGGCACTTTGCCCCCGCGCTGTCCAGCAACGGCAGCCCCAAGCCCTTGTATGTGCGGGGAGGGGCTGTATGACGCAATCGGTGAATGCAGCGCCCGCAGTGCGCGTAGCCATCCCGAAGCGGGTTCGCTTCGATGTCTTCAAGCGTGACGGATTCCAATGTCAGTACTGCGGCGCTCACCCCCCGGGTGTTCTTCTGCACGTGGACCACATCCATCCGGTCGCACTGGGTGGCACCAACGATCCAGACAACCTCGTGACGGCGTGCGAGCCCTGCAACTTGGGTAAGGGCGCCACCGACCTCACCGTGACGCCTCAATCCCTGGCATCCAAGGCTGCGGAAGTCGCTGAGCGTGAGGCTCAGGTTCTGGGCTATCACGCCGTGCTGCAGGCCAAGCGCGAGCGCCTGGACGAGGAGGCATTCACCGTGCTGCGCGTCATGTACGGCGCCCGGAAAAAGAAGATGCCAGCGCCCGAGGTGCGTAGCGTGCGCATGTTCATAGAAAAGACCGGGTTCCATGAAGTGCTCGACGCCATGGAGTTGGCGGTGGGGCGGGCCAGTGGGAACCCGTGGCTTTACTTCTGCGGCATCTGCTGGTCGAAGGTTCGTGAGCAGGAAAAGAAAAAATGAATCAGCGCGCCCCACTCACACCTGCAAATTGCTTTCTCGGCGGCTTCGACTACATGCCGCTAGACGTTGACCGGCTTCGGAAGTCGCGCGCGTGGCTGATCGCCAAGCGCAGGCCCGAGCTGGCCTTCTACATGGTAAACCTGTGGACTGCCTCATGGAAGGAGACGCCAGCGGCCTCGCTGGAGGATGACGACGACGTTCTGGCCGATGCTGCCATGTGCCCCCCAGACCGGTGGGCCGAATTGAAGGAAGACGTGCTGCGCGGCTTCGTGCTGTGCGATGACGGCCGCTTGTATCACGAGGTCATTGCGGTCAAGGCATTGGAAGCCTGGCTCGAAAAGCTGGGCATGCGCATCAGCAGCGGGTACGGCAACGCCAAGAAGCACGGCGCGACCTTTGACGACTCTCACCTGCGCGATCAGATTCAGATCGCGCGTGACCTGCTCTTTACGATCCACCCTGACTCGAAGTACTTCACGAAGCGGGCTGGAGCAGGCACTGCGCCTGCAAAAAAACCACCGAAGGCGCGCGCACCGAAGGTGGCAAAGGCCGCGCCAAAAGCCGATGCCACCGACAGCATCCCATTGGGATCCACGGTGGGAGCAGATCAGGGTCCCAATGGGCTCGCAATTCACCCTACGCCACTCCTCTCTACTCCACCTTCTGTAGGGGGTACACCCCCTACAACCCCCAGCGCTGGCGCGCCCGGTGGTGCTGGTGCAGCCACGGAAACAAAGCCACCGCGTAAGCCCCCCATCGACATGGCAAACCGCAACCTGGTGCTACCTGACTGGCTTGCGCCGCATGCCGTTGCATGGGGCCAGTTCGAGGAGAACCGTTGGGCGAAGCACCCGCGCGCGCCGTACACGCTGGCCGCACAGCGCGGCATTCTCGCGAAGCTCGAAAAGCTGCACGACGACGGGCAAAACCTTCACGAGGTGCTCATGGCGTCCGTGCGCAATAGCTGGACCGATGTGTTTGCACAGCGGAACACCACCCGTGTCGCCGGATCTGCTGGCGGTGCGCCCAGGTTCGCGGGTGCGTCAGCAGTCGTATTCGGCGCCTCCCGTGAGGCAGGGGACTTCAATGCTTAAGCCCATTCAAACCCCTGATCCCGGCAATCTCGCAGCCGCCGCGACGGAGCATGCGAACGCGTTGGCGCACACGTTGCGCCGTGTCAGCCGGGTCTTCCAGGTGCTGCACGGCTGCTACGGCGGCTTGTTCCTGTCGAAGTACTCAAACGGCGTCCTCAATGCCGACGGTGAGGACGAGGGCATGCTGAGCACCCAGCGCGTTTGGGCAAAAGGCCTGAACGAGTTCGACGACGACACCATCCGCCGTGCGCTGGACCGGGTGAAGGTCATGCACCCTGAGTTCCCGCCCAGCCTGCCGCAACTGGAGGCGATCTGTCGCGCATGCGCGCCGCGCAAGGTGTGCACAGACGGTCACCCAGACAACGGGCCCCGTGCCTTGCCAATGTCGGGCAAGTTGCGCAGCGCCAACGCGGCCCGCGCGCGCGCTGTGATCGAAAAGCACGACGAGCTGGCCCGCCAGCGGCGCGCCGGCGGCATCGTGCTCGACCAAGGGCTGGCTGGACTGAAACAAGCCATTGCCCGCGCCGTGGGCGACGCGGGCGGCGATGAGGCCGCTGAGCTGGTTCGCCTGGACCACCTGCTGCCCACGAAAACGGAGATGAACCATGGGGGAGCAGCCCAATGAACACGAGCGCTACCGTCATGAGTGCGAAGTCCGCGAATGGTATCGCCGGTATCGAGAGCGGCTTGCTGAGCAGGGACTCCAGCGTGCCAAAGAGTGGCTACGAGGCGTTTTTGCCGACATCGCAAAGAAGCGCGGTGCCGAGGCGGCAGATCGCCTGCGTGCGGCCGTCAACGCCTTGCGAGCCGCCGATCAGCCGGGCGTGGGCAAACAACATTCTCGACCGCCGCCGCGCCGGTGAGCGTGTCTCGGATGTGTTGGTGTGCCGCGCACTCGTCATCACGGGAGATGCGTGATGACAGATCGTATGAGTGCCGCCGACTACAACGCGCGCATGAAGGCCAGCGGTACATCCGGTGGACGCGTTGCGCGTGGGCGCGTGAAGCCCCAGGAGGGGATGAACAAGCTGGAGCAGGAGTACGCGGCGCACCTGCAGGCCCGGCTGCTCGCCGGCGAGGTGCAGTGGTACAGCTACGAGGCGCTGAAGCTGCGGCTGGCCGACAACACGTTCCTCACGGTCGATTTTTTCGTGATGCTGGCAAACGACGAGTTGGAGGCCCACGAGACAAAGGGCTTCATGGAGGACGACGCCGCCGTGAAGCTGAAGGTGGCCGCATCCAAATTCCCGTTCCGCTTCTACCTGGTGCGCAAGCGCGCCAAGAAGGACGGCGGCGGCTTCACGGTTGAGGGAGTCGGCAATGGCTGTTGAGCTGCTGATGCGCCTCGATCCGTCCGGTGTAGCGCTGGTGCCCGCGACCCCCCAAGAGGAGCAGTCCATGCTGGACCTGGCCCAGGTCGGCGGCCTGTTCCGCGTCAAGGTGACGCAGGACCGCACAAACAAGTTCCACCGCAAGGGCCTGGCCCTGTTCCGGTTCCTGTTCAACCTGTGGGAGCCCGTTGTCGATGCTGTCGACGGTGTGCCGATCTCGAAGGACTTCGACACGTTTCGGGGAAACCTGACGATCAAGGCTGGTTACTACAAACAGGTGTTCAACCTGGATGGCGGGTTCGAGCTGAAGCCCGTCTCGATCAACTGGAAGGCCATGGACAACATCCAGTTCTCCCAGGTCTACAGCCACGTGATTGATGTGGGCCTCCAGATGCTGGGCAAGGCTGACCACCTCACGCCCGATGAAGTCGATGCGGCCGTGGCCGAGCTGCTGAGGTTCGCATGAAGGTGAACATCGAGAAGTTCAATGCGAAGCGCGAAGCGGCCCGCATACGGGAGAAGATGGTAAGAGCCAACGAACGCAACGCACGCCAGGCATTGCTGTTGACCCGCCGTCTGGATGAGGCCCGGCGTGGCGTCATCAGCCGAGCAGTGGATCAGGTCGTGCGCGCGGCGCCCAAGTCGCCCCGGCTCCAGAACCGCGCCCTGCTGGACCTCGCCCGTGGAAAGCCCTGCCTGCTGGCCAGCCCGATCTGCAACCGTGATTCCATGACCACGGTGGCATGCCATGGCGCGGGCGTGGCGCGCGGGAAGGGCCTTGGCTACAAGGTGTCCGATTTCTGGACGGTATGGGGCTGCTCCTCCTGCAACCACTACACCGACGCCTACAAACATGCGACGGCCGAGCAGAAGGCCGACGTGTTCACGCGCGGCTACGCGCTTCAGATCCTGGCCTGGCGCCAGATCGCCACAGAAAAACCCACATCCCGCGACGCAAAGGCCGCCCGCTGGGCGCTGGAGCGTTGGGAAGAACACCAGAGGAACAGCCATGTTTGAAGGACTGTTGCCAACCACCAAAAAGCAGCGGCGCAAGCCGGTAGGCCTGCCCCCGCCGGCGACGCGCGCTGAAGGCAATGCGGTGCTGCGCAAGGAAATCGGCCGGCGCCTGGTTGAGGCGCGCAACATCAATGGCTGGGATCAGACCGAGGCCGCGACCAAACTGGGCTATCGCAACAGCACCCAGCTCTCGCTCGCGGAGCAGGGCAAGCGCCTGCCGCCGCACGAGATCCTGATCCGCGCCAGCGTGGCCTATGGCGTGTCGATGGATTTCCTGTTCGGTCTGAGTGATGAGCCTGAGCGCGACCCGAAGGCGGCCGAACGCAACGCGGCCATGCGCCACGTTCAGGACCTGATCACCCAGACCACCAACCAGCAGATCGCCATGCTGATGCAGTACCTGGCCCATGGCGTGCCGTCGATCAGGACGGCGCAGCGCCTGCTGGCCGTGGCCCAGACGCTGGCCGACGAGGTGCAGCGTACCCAGCAGATCAACGGCAAGGTTTTCACCGACAAGCTGAAGAACGGCGCAAAGCTGGTTCATGCGGCCGATGACACGGCCCGGGCGTGCGCGGACGCGTCAGAGATGTTGAGCCGGCACGAGCGACTGATGGAGTTCAAGACGCGGCTTGCGGAGAACAAGGCTGGCGTGACCCACCCGCTGTTTGATTTTGGCTCCCCTTTGGCGGAGGCGCGCACGCAATGACCTTCGAGTTGCACAAGGGGACGAACATTGAGGTGCTTCGCAGGATGACGCCGAACAGCGTTGACAGCGTGGTCACGGACGGACCCTATGGATTGAGTCGCGAGCCCGACATGGCCGAGGTGCTGCGCCACTGGCTGGCTGGGGACGACTATGACCACAAGGCCAGCGGCTTCATGGGCAAGGGCTGGGACAGCTTCGTCCCGGGCCCGGCGGTCTGGCGCGAGGTGTTCCGCGTGCTCAAGCCCGGCGGCCACGTGTTCGCGTTCTCGGGCACGCGGACCTACGACATGGCTGTGTTGGCGATGCGGCTGGCCGGGTTTGAGATTCGGGACCAGTTCGCCTGGGTGTACGGCTCGGGCATGCCGAAGTCGCTGGACATCGGAAAGGCGATTGATAAGGCGGCTGGCGCTGAGCGTGAGGTCGTCGGCCAGCGCGACCGCTATCTCGATGGACGCGAGCGACAAAACCTGGGCGACAAGAATCAGGTGTACGGCAAAGGTCTCACCGCGAATGGAGTGGCTGATGTGACGGCGCCAGCCACGGCAGAGGCTGCGACCTGGGACGGTTGGGGCACCGCCGTCAAACCCGCCTGGGAGCCGATCGTCCTGGCGCGCAAGCCGTTCCCCGGCACCGTGGCGGCCAATGTGCTCAAGCACGGCACCGGCGGCCTGAACATCGACGCCTGCCGCATCCCGGTCGATCCTATCGCTGACGCAGCCCAGCTTCGAACAATGAATCGCAGCGCGCGGGACGGGAGCGACGGCTGGGGGATGAACTCCACCGGAGCCGACGCGCCGCAGGTGGTGCGCGCCGAGGGCCGCTGGCCTGCCAACCTGCTGCACGACGGCAGCGACGGGGTACTGGCGCACTTCCCGACCGAGGCCGGCGCTGTAACACCGGTGAGAGGCACCGAGCCTAGCGCGGCCAGCGTGGGCCTGATCACCGGCGAGTACGCCCGGGTGCCTGGTGCGTTCCATGCTGACGCTGGCAGTGCCGCCCGGTTCTTCTACTGCGCTAAGGCGAGCACGGCAGAGCGCGAGGCCGGGCTTGATGGACTGTCCGTGCAGCTTGTCGGCCGAGGCTGTGCTGCTGCTGCTGCTGCTGCTGCTGCTGGCAAGACCGATTCCCACGGCAAGGGTGGGTTCAACCGGGTGCAGCAACGCCGCAACATTCACCCCACAGTCAAGCCCATCGCTGTTGGCCGCTGGTTGCAGCGCATGATCACGCCCCCCGGCGGGACCACGCTGGACATCTACGTGGGGTCCGGAAGCTTCGGCGCATCCGCCATCCTGGAGGGGTTCAACTTCATCGGCATCGACATCGACGATGACGGTGAGGGCAATCCCTTGGGCTATCTCGACATCGCGCGGGCGCGGTGCGAGTGGGCCGAGGGCGAGGTGATCAGGGAGCGGCAGCGCCGGGAGCAGGAACTGCGTGAGGCCGCTGCGCGCGCCGCCCAGGCTGGTCTGTTCGAGGAGGCCGTATGAAGCTCAACGCCCCCCTGACCATGCGCCAGCAGCAGGTGCTGGACTTCATGCGCTCGTTCCTGGCCGACAACGACCAATTGCCGACGCACGCCTGCATTGCCAAGCGATTCGGCTGGAAGAGCGACAACGCCGCGCTGACCTTCACCAAGATCCTGGAGGCCAAAGGCTACCTGGAGCGAAACACGCTGGGGAAATACCGTCTGGCGCGGCCAGCGCCGGCATCGCCAAGCGCCGCCTTCGTGGCACTGCCTGTCGTGTCCCGTAAATGGCATGAAGAGGGGCCCACTGTGGCTGTGAAGAGGGCGTCATGTTCCTGATCCTCGACGTGACGAGCCGGACGGCCTGGCCGAGCATCATCCACAACAAGCCGATTCCCCCCGAATCCGGCAACCCGGTGCGGATCCCGGACTTCCGCCGGCCGACGGTGCTTCAGCAGGGAACTATCGAGCAGGCCCGGGCCGAAGTCGAGCGCCTGCTCAGGGAGTTCCCCAGTCGCAAATTCGCATTGTTCTCGTGTTCAGCAATGGCAGAGCTGCAGGAGCTTCCGTGGGCGGTGACTCAGGGCGGTGACGTGGTGCAGACCGTGAAGGCCCCGCTGTGGACGGAGCCCTCCCAATGATCACCACTGATGACTTCCTGCACGTGGTGCACCTGCTGGGCGAACAAGGAGAGGAAGACATTGCATGGGCTGAGTCACTCACCCATCCCATGGACGCGGACGAATTTGCCTCCGAAGCCATCTTTGTGATCTGCAACAGCGGAATGAAAAACACCGTGGCGGCGCGAATCTACGACCGCGTGCAGGACGCGCTGGACTCTGGAACTCCAGTACTTGATGTCTTCAAGCACGTGGGCAAGGCCGGCGCCATTGAGCGCATCTGGCGTGAGCGCGAGGCGCTGTATGCGCAGCTCATGGCTATCGTTCTCACGCATGACGACCCGGCAGTAGGTCTGCGGCTTCTGGACTTCTGCGAGTCGCTGCCTTGGATCGGCGGCATCACCAAGTACCACCTGGCAAAAAACTTTGGCGCCGACGTGGCAAAGCCCGATGTCCACCTTCAGCGCCTGGCTGATCGCGAGGGCTGCACTGTGCAAGCCCTTTGCGAACGGCTCGCAGTCGCCACCACCTGGCGCGTCGCCACGGTAGACACCTTGCTCTGGCGCGCGTGTGCGCTCGGCGTTATTCACTCGCCCACGGGGCGCATCGAGGGACGGTCATGATCAAGGTCTTCAATGAGGTGGGGACGTTCCAAGCCAACTCCGCCGCCGAGGCGTGGTGCGAGAGGCACGGCATTTCATTCGGTCGCTCGCAAGGGAGGGAGCCGCGTGGACTGCTGTTCGGCGACTTCGACATAGCGAAATGGCGCAACTTGAATGCGGCTGAGAGGAAAGCTCTGCACGGCACCATGACCGGTGATGGGCGTAATGGTCCCGTCACCGTCAACCTGAAAGACGATGCCGTCAAGCTGCACCGGTCGGAGCTGCTGCTATGAACCGGACCGCACTGCTGTCGCCCTGTGGAACCTATCGCCACACGCTGCTCCGCCAATGGGATTCCAAGCTGCCCACAGCCTGCGTTGTGATGCTCAATCCGAGCACCGCTGACGCCGAGAAAGACGATCCGACGATTCGCAAGCTGATCGGCTTCGGCCGCCGGCTGGGGTGGGGCGGCTTTGAGGTGGTCAACCTCTTTTCCTACCGCGCCACCAAGCCCGCCGACCTAAAGAAGGCTGGCTATCCCGGCCAGACCGTGGGCGATGACGATTTCATCATCCGCGCCGCGCTGAACGCTTTGCGGACAGGTGGTCCGGTGATCTGCGCCTGGGGCGCGAACGCGCGCGGCCTCCAGCGGCCCGAGGTTGTGCGCATCCGGTTGCGCCAGTCGAACGTGCCACTGCACGCGTTGCGACTTCTGCCCGACGGCACACCGGAGCACCCGCTCATGTTGCCCTACACCTGCACCCCCATCCCTCTATCCAACTGAACACCAGATTCATGCAACACCCCCAGTTCATCCTGAACCTTGCCTCCAAGCTGGTTGTCGTGCTGTTCGCCGGCGCCGGCGGGAGCTGCACCGGCATCGAGAAGGCCATTGGCCGCCATGTTGACATTGCGGCGAACCACAACGATGACGCGATGTCCTGCCACCGGGCGAACCACCCGCAGACTCAGCACTACATCGAGGACGTGCGCGTGTTGAACCCGCGCGAGATGTGCGGCGCGCGGCCGGTGGGGTATTTCCACGTCAGCCCAGACTGCTTCCCGGCTGGCACGCTCGTGCTGACTCGCCGGGGCTACACACCCATTGAAGAAATCAAAGTAGGCGATGAGGTCATCACCCATCTGAACAGGTGGCGACGCGTCACAAGCACCATGACCGCTGTGAAGCCTGTACTGTCCATCCGGGGGCACGGGCACCCGGGTGTTGTCGTCAGCCAGGAGCATCCGTTCCTGGCGCGGAGGCGACGTGACGCTTGGCAGACCGAGCCGCGTGGCTACCAACGGACCCTTGAGCCGGAAGACTGGGTGAAGGCCGGCGAACTGGATAAGGGCTGGTACTGGGCAACGCCAACGGCCTATCCTCAAGCCGAGGTTCCGGCGGTCTCCGGGCGCGGCATGGAGATCACACCTCAACTGCTTTGGCTGGCCGGGCGATATGCCGGGGATGGCTGGTCCCGCCTCAGCTCCGACCGGGCCGAGTTGGTTATAACTTGCGGCCGGCACGAGGTCGAGTCGCTGCGTTCTGTGCTTGCGCAATGGCCGCGCGCGGGCGAGCGGTGCGAGTTCAATGAGCTGGCGTGGACCGAGCGGCCGACGGGCACGGCATACCAATTCGCGACGAGCCATAGGGGGCTTGTCGAGTGGTTGCGCGGCGAGTTTGGGCACAGGGCAGAAGCAAAACGAGTTCCCGCCTGGGTGTTGGGAATGAGCACGGAACTGCAAGCGGCGTTTCTGAATGGCTATATGTCGGCCGACGGATGGACGAACGGTGACCTGCACGAGTGCCAAACAGTGTCTCCCGCGCTGGCGTTCGGCATGAAGGCACTGGCCAGCGCCCTCGGTAAGTCGCCGACGGTTTACAGGTCTGCGAACCGGAACAACATCCAGGGCCGTGTAGTGAATGCACGGGAGATATACACGGTGAAGTGGCGCGATGAAGTGTGCGCCGGGCACGCTCAAACCTTTCGGGAAGAGGGCCGCGAGTGGTCGCCGATCCGGGAGCAAGTAGATCTGGGTGAAACCGCCGAGGTGTTCAACATCAGCGTCGAGGAAGACGAGAGCTACATCGTTGAGGGATTGATTGTTCATAACTGCACCCACTTTTCCCAGGCCAAGGGCGGCCAGCCGCGTGACAAGGCGATTCGGTCGCTGCCCTGGGTGACGATCAAATGGGCGGGCACTGTGCGCCCCGAGGTCATCACGCTGGAGAACGTCAAGGAGATCCGGAAATGGGGCCCGCTGATCGCCAAGCGTGACAAGGCTACCCGCCGTGTCATCAAGATGGTGGAGCAGCAGACCATATCGAAGTCCGGCAAGGTCACGACCAAAACGGTTGAGGTGGTGGCCGCGCCGGGCGAGCGCGTGCCGGTGGACCAGCAGTTCCTGATCCCCGACCCGAAGCGCCAGGGCAAGACCTGGCGCCGGTTCCTGCGGATCCTGCGCGAGATGGGCTACGACGTAGAGGACAAGGTGCTCTGCGCGGCCGACTTCAATGTCCCGCAGCGGCGCAACCGGCTGTTCATGATCGGGCGTTGTGATGGCCGCCCCATCGTCTGGCCGAAGCCGGTTATGGTCGAGAAGCCCAAAGCCAAGACAGAGAAGCGCTGGCGCGGCGCACACGAGTGCATTGACTGGAACCTCAAGGGGCGCAGCATCTTTGTCACTGGCGAGCCCGGCGCGCGGTCCAAGCCCCTCGCTCCCGCCACCCTGCGCCGCGTGGCACGCGGGCTGGACAAGTTCGTGCTCAAGACCGCTGACCCGTTCATCGTGCCCGTGACCCACACCAAGGCGGGCGACCGGGCGCTGAGTATCCACAACCCGATGCCCGTCATCACGACGGCAAAGGGCGGTGAGCTGATGGTCGCGTCCCCGGTGGTCGTGCCAGCGACTCATCAGGGCGCGGATCGGATGCACGGTCCCATTGACCCCCTTCCCACGGTGACGTGTGCGCACCGTGGTGAGCTGATGCTGGCCACCGCCACAATGGTCCAGGCCGGCCACGGTGACGGCAAGGCGGACGGCGTGAAGCGCTGGGGCGACGGCGCAAAGGATGTCCGGGCGCCGGTGGGTGCTGTGACAGCCAATGGCAGCGGCGGCCAGGCCGTTGCGACGGCGTTCCTTGCGAAGCTGCAAGGGGAGGGCCCTGGGAGCAGCGTAGAGCAGCCTGCGCCGGTCATCACGGCGGGCGGCACGCCGCAGCGCCCGAGCACGGGGGTGAAGCTGGCCCCGGTGATCGCCACCCTGGTGCCTACCGGCTATGGAGAGCGCGAGGGGCAGGCCCCGCGAGTGGCGGATGTGCGGCAGCCGCTGGGCGTGACGGTGGGTACGCAAAAGCACGCGTTGGTCACGGCATTCGTCGAGCAGGCGAACGGGGGATTCAACACTACGCCTGCGCACGCGGCGACGGATCCGGTCTCCGTGATCACCACCACGGGCAGCCAGCAGCGCTTGACCACCGCCACCATGGTTCACCTGCGAAACAATTGCGATGCCCGTGATCCGAAGGCCCCGCTGCAGGTCGTGAGCGCGGGCGGCGAGCACCACGGCGTGGCGGTGGCCACCTTGGTCACGAACACCACCGGACACGCCCCGACCGATCTGCGCGATGCTGCGCCCACGGTCGCCACAGGGGGGCATCAGGCTCTGACTACAGCCTACCTGACCGCCTATCACTCCGATGATGCGAACCGCGCGCGCGACGTGCGCGATCCGGCGGCGACCATCGACACGAACAACCGGCTCGGGTTGATCGAGGTCAGTCTGTCCAAGGAAGACGAGGAGGGCGCGCTGCGCTGCGCAGCGTTCCTGATGGAGTACTACAGCGAGGGCGGCCAGTGGTCTGACCTCCGCGCGCCGGCGAACACGATCACCACAAAGGACCGGCTGGCCCTGGTGACGGTCTGGATCCACGGGAGCCCTTACGTCATCGTGGACATCTGCTTGCGCATGCTCACGCCACGTGAGCTGGCCCGCGCTACCAGCCTGCCGGACAACTACATCATCGAGCGCGGGCACGACGGCCGCGTATTCACCAAGACAAAGCAGGTGAAGATGATCGGCAATGCGGTCCCGCCTGAGCTGCAGTACCACGTGACTGCGGCGAACTATCAGGATGTGTACGAACCGGTCGAGATGCGCAAGGCGGCCTGACGTGTCAAGCCATGTCCCACTTTTCTTTGACCGCGACGATGGCCGCTTTCACCGCCTCGGGGTCAGCGGCGAAACCCGGCGCGCTGGGGATCATCCAGTTCGCGCCCCGGTCGTCGAAGGGGTCGGACTGCATCGCCAGCTTCGTCGGCAGCGGCACGGCAATGGGTACTTTGCGGCGCCCGTTCAGCAGCCGTTCAACTTCGGCGCGGATTTCTTCGGCGGTATGCAGCTCACGCGCCATTCAGCCCCCTACAAAGCGCGAGTTCAAGACGATACAGCCCTGTGCGTTGGGCGCGTGGCCCATCGCCTTTGCCGCGCAAGCAGCGATGTGGTCGCGGTGCTGGTCGAACACGGGCATCAGGTCAGCGACGTGTTCGCGCGCCCGCGCGAGGTCTTCGAGCGCCTCACGGGAAATCAGGAAAGTCTGCTGCGCGTCGCCGGCCGTGCCCAGGAACATCACGCCATCACCCACCCGCACCGGCGCCGTGCGCGCCTCAGAAATATTGACTGCGGTCATTCACACCTCCAGAAAGGTCACATTATGTTGGTGTCGGACCCGGCGGCCCAGGCCACGGCCGCGCGCATCGTTGAGATCGTCGAGCGCAATCGCTTGCCCCTCTCGAACGAGAAAGCCACCCAGGCGGCGCTGGCGGAGCTGCTGAAGGCCGCCGGCATCGAGCACGAGCGCGAGTGCCGCCTGTCTGGCAAGGACATACCCGACTTCATGATCGGCGGGCTGGCCGTGGAACTGAAGATCAAGGGCGGCAAGATGGACATCTACCGCCAGTTGAAGCGTTACGCGGAGCACGACCGCGTGACCCGGCTGCTCCTGGTGACCGGCGTCGCGATGGGGTTGCCCGGCGACATCCTCAACAAGCCCGCGACCATGGCGAGCCTGAGCCGGGGGTGGCTGTGATGGCGTTTCGCACCTACGGCAGGCTGCGCCTGGGCAGCACGCATTGGCTGATGGAGGGTGTCGAGCCACACGTCGCCATCAAGCTCAAGCAGCTCTTCCCGCGCATCCCGAAGCACCAGACAGGCAGCTTTGCCTTTCCAGCCGACCAGCCAACGGCGGCCGACCTGGACTGGTTCTGCTCGCGCTACCCCATGGAGATGCCCGAGGGCCAGGCGCAGATCCTGCGCGCCGGGCGCGAAGCCTACGAGCAGACCCTGGCCGAGATGGAGCGCATTCTGAGCCCCGGCTACGTGCCGCCGGCCTACACCGGGCTTCGGGACGGGCAGGTGCTCAGGCCTTATCAGGCGCAGGCTATCGAGGTGCTGCGGCGTCGACGGGGGCTCCTCCTGGGGGACGACATCGGATTGGGCAAAACGTACACGGCCGGTGGCTTTGCCCTCCTTGTTGAGGCGCGCCCGGCCGTGATCGTGGTCCAGACGCATCTTCCCGAGCAGTGGCGCGAAAAGCTGGAAGCGTTCACCACGCTGCGCATGCACGAGGTCAAGAGCCGCAAGGCATACAGCCTGCCCGATTCGGCGGACGTGCTGATCTTCAAGTACACGCAGCTCATCGGCTGGGTCGATGTCTTCCAGCGCGCAGGTTTCAAGTCCGTCACCTATGACGAGGTGCAGGAGCTGCGCACCGGGACTGCCAGCGACAAAGGCAACGCAGCCCGGGTGCTGAGCGACAACGTGGAGTACCGGCTGGGCCTGTCCGCCACGCCGATCTACAACTACGGCGGCGAGATCTGGAACATCATGCAGTGCATTGATCCGGATGTGCTTGGCAAGTCGGAGGAGTTCCACCGCGAGTGGTGCTCGGCCTTGGGGAATGGGAAGTGGGGCGTCACAGACCCCGAGGCGCTGGGGACTTATCTGCGGGAGCAGCACGTGTTCCTGCGCCGTACCAAGCGCGACGTGGGCCAGCAAATGCCGGCGGTCAACCCGCTGGTCGAGCGGGTCGAGAGTGACCCCGAGGCCATGGCCAACATTGAGGTCCTGGCGCGCAAGCTGGCGCTGGCCACCACGCAAGGCAGCTTCGTGGAGCGCGGGCAGGCCGCGCGTGAGTTGGATATGCGCGTGCGCCACGCTACAGGCGTCGGCAAGGCCCGCCACGTGGCGTCCTTCGTGCGTGTGCTGCTGGAGGGCGGCGAGCGCATCCTCATGGCTGGCTGGCACCGCGAGGTCTACGACATCTGGCTCAAGGAGCTGGCCGAGTTCAACCCGGTGCTCTACACGGGCAGCGAGTCCCCCAAGCAGAAGGTCGCCGCGAAGGCCGCCTTCATGGACGGCACCAGCAAGATCATGCTCATGTCCCTGCGCTCAGGCGCCGGTCTGGACGATCTGCAGCGGGTTTGCTCGACGGCCGTCTTCGGCGAGCTGGATTGGTCGCCCAAGGTGCACGAGCAGTTCATCGGGCGCCTGGACCGGGAGGGTCAGACCGAGCAGGTCACCGCGATCTACCTGAACAGCGACGACGGAAGCGACCCGCCCATGGTCGCGCTGTTGGGGCTCAAGGCGTCGCAGTCCAGCGGCATCGTGGACCCGGGCCGGGAGTTCGAGGCCGTGACAGCCGACTACTCGCGCGTCAAAGCCCTGGCGAAACAGTTCCTCGACCGCAAGCAACACAAGCTGCTTGATGACCCCGCAATGACGTGCATCTCACTGGACGAGGGCGCACTGAATGAAACCCCGCAATCGCCGGACGCTGCGCCGGCACAACTGGCGTTGATCGCCTGAAAGGACTATTGATGTCGAACACCAACCATTCCGAAACCGACGCCGGCCAACTGGCAACGCCGGAAGCCCAACTGCGAGACATCTTCAATGAATTGGGCGTCCAGGGCCATGCCGGGGCGGTGGCCGAAATTCGGTCGCTGCGCGAGACCGCCGGATTCAGCGGATCGGCCAAGGTGAAGGTGAGCGGCGAGGACGATCTCGCTGAGGCTGCGTACTGGGAAATGGACGCTCGCATCAAGGGCTACAACAAGTGGAAGGGACGCCCCCAGTCTGAGCGCGATGCCTTCAAGGCCGTTGTCGGGGCGCTGGTGAGCCAAGTGCTGGCCCTTCGCGGAAAGCCGTGAACAACACCATAGGGCACTTCGGCCGGAACGCCACGGGCGGCCGTGACTTGATTGTCGGGGACATCCATGGTCACTTCTCGCGCCTGCATGCTGCGCTGGTGGCCGTGGGCTTCGACGGGTTCAAGGACCGGCTGTTCAGCGTTGGTGACCTGGTGGACCGGGGCCCCGAGTCGCACCTGGCGCTGACCTGGTTGCGCCAGCCGTGGTTCCACGCGATCCGGGGCAATCACGAGGAGGCCGCCATCGCCTGGGCGGCCGGCCAGATGGATCGCGAGCACTACCGCCGTGGTTTCAGCGGATCCTGGAACATTCAAGACGACCCACTGCGCTGGGGTGAGCGCGCGGCCGTGTTCGAGAAGCTGCCCATCGGGATCGAACTGGAGACCGAGCACGGGCTGGTGGGCCTGCTGCACGCGGACTGTCCGGCGCCGAGCTGGAGCCTGCTCAAGCAGCGCCTGGCTGAAGAGGATGCCCGCCGGGGGGCGGCCGGGCGGCTGGTGATCGCGCCCACCACGGCGGCTTGCTGCTGGAGTCGCGACCGGTACAAGCGCATGTTTGACGGTCCGGTGGAGGGTGTGCGCGCGGTCGTCGTGGGCCACGAGGAGGTGGAGCGCGTCACCTCCCTGGACAACGTGATCTTCATCGACACCGGCGGCTGGAGCACCGGGCACTTCACGTTGCTGGACGCGCACACGCTACGGCCGGCGGACGTGGCCTCGGGCGCGACCCTGAGTTGGGAGGCCTGACTCATGCCGGATCTCAAGCTGACCGCAGAAGAGCAGGCCCAGATAGACCGCGCCATGGCTGCGCTGGATGCGATGGCCACCACCTGGGCCGCCAGCTTCGACCTGCGCGGCGCGGTGCGCGCCATGATGGACTTGCCCGATGGAGAGCAGCGCCTGATCAATTTCATCAAGCACGCCCACGGCGAGGGGCTGTACGCCGGCCGCATGTCGCCCCGGCCGCCGCCGCGCGAGCACACCTTCACGCAGGAATGCTGGTGCTGCCCGGAGCTGGTGCACAAAGACCCTGAGACCGGCTCTGAGGTATGGGTCCATCGGGTGCCCCAATGAGCGGCTTCCGCATGAAGGGGTCACCCCGGCGCACCACCATGCTGTCCACGTTTGGCGTGGTGGTGGGTGGCAAGCACGACGGCTGGCGGTATTCCTTCCTCAAGTTCACCTGCGGCGCGCGCGGCGTGTTGCGCATTGAGCTGCGGGTCACGCCCCAGGTACCGGCCTGGCCGTTCCCCACAGAGGTGTCGCTCACCAAACTCGACTTCCGCCACCTGGCAGGCGTGCCCGGCGAGCGCGCGCCGAAGGTGGACACGACGCCGCTGATCGAAGAGGCGGTGCGCGCTGGCGCGGCGGCATCCCAGTTGGCCCCCGTCAGCATCCCAACAGGACGCATGGAGCGGGTGCCAAAAGCCGTGAAGCTCAGCGCTGCGCAGCAGGAGCTGCTGGCCAGCATGAACGCTGGCGGCGTGCTCAAGGTCTCGCGCGAGACCCAGCGCCTGCTGCTGGTCCACAAGAACGGCATGGCCTCACAGACGCCGCGCAGCGTGGTGGCCGCCCTGGTGAAGGCCAACCGCGTGCGCGCCACCGGCGACGTGGATGAACACCGAAACCAACTGTACGCGCTGGTCAAAGCACCCGCGCAGGAGACCCAATGACCGATACCGTGCCCACCCCCGAACTGCCGCGCAAGCCCCTTTCTGTCGAGGATGTCATGGCTGCTGTGCGTGAAGCCGGTGGCACCTTACTTCCAGATGGAAGCATCGTCCTGAATGATGCCGAGCAGCTCTTCCTGACTTTCGTGCTGCTGGAGGAGGCCGCGCCGCGCGAGCCTTCCCTGCGCGAGCAAAGCCTGGCGATGATGATCCGCATGCTCTGTGCGTATCGCAAGAGCGAGAGCGTGCGCGCGAACGCCCTGAAGTTGCTGGACAGCTTCGGCCTGCAGGGCTCGCCGCTGCGCGCGGAGGGCAATCATGCTGCATAACCTCACTAGCGCATATGGAACAGCGACCACGGGACCGGCTCAGCCGAGCATGACTATTGAAGCGATTGAGCGAGCCGTGGCCGCGTTCACCAGCCAATCCGATGCGTACTGGGAGCGCGCCGCCGTGACGATGCGGGCCCAGGGCTTCGACCCGAACAAGGGCGCCACGCTGGTGCTGCCCACACAATGGGAGCGGCAGGTGATGCACCCTGTGCCGCCCTGGGTGGTCTTCACGCCCCTCGTCAATGAGCCCGCCATGCTGCAAACGGAACAGGCCGGCATTGCCCGCGCCCTGTCGGCATCCCGGCTGTATCCCGCTGGGACTTTTCACGTGGAACAAGGGCGCTTCGATGCAGCTACCTGGTGATATGGCGCTGCGCTCGGGCGCAACCCGCCACGTGCTGCTGATCGGCGGCCTGGCGGTCAAGATCCCGCGCGTGACGAGCTGGCGGCTGTTCCTCCACGGCCTGCTGGCCAACATGCAGGAGTGGCAGTGGTCGGGCGTCAGCGAGCGGCTGTGTCCGGTGCTGTTCTCGGTGCCCGGCGGCTGGCTGGTGGTGATGCCGCGCGTGGAGCCGCTGAATGACATTGAGTGGGATGTGCTCCAGGAGCTGTGGGACGCGCTGTACGGCGAGCGCGCCTCCATGCTGTTGCCGGTCGAGCGCAAGCGGTGCTCCGTGGGCAGCCTGGGCCGGCGGATCGTGGCGGTGGACTATGGAAGCTGAGGCCTGCTGACGGTGACGCGTCAGGCGCGCCGCGCGGGCTATAGTGATGCCATGCGCAAACTCCTTCCCATCCTGGTGCTGGCCGCGTGCTCCGCGTGGGCGCTGGATCAGACGGATCCCAAGAACTTCAAGCCCGTGGAGGCGCTGGCCCTGAAGGGGGACTATCAGGCCCAGCGGAATCTCGCGTTCGGGTATGTGGACACGCCGTACATCGGCCAGGCCATGAACCCGATCCTGGGCTGCGCCTGGTATCTCGTGGTGCTGCACTCTGGCAGCAGGCAGGTGGGTATGGGTGATGCTGGCAACGTCCGCGTGCACTGCGACAAACTGGATGCCAACTCGCGGGCGGCCTCGACAGCTCAGGCGCGAGAGCTTTACCGCACGATCTACAAGCGCCCCCCGAAGTTCTGAGTGCGCGCGTGCCGCGTCCCGGCGCGATGCCGCTGGGACATTCAGGGTGGAGGAGGCGCTCACCGGCCGGCGGACTTCACGAGCGCCACCAGCTCAGCCAGGTCAGGGACGAGGGCGGCCAGCACGATGACCACGATGACGGCCGTGGCGTCGATGTTCAGGCGAAAGGCGCCCCATTTGACGGTGATCTTCAGCATGCGAACTCCAGTGACCACGCCGCAACCGTTGCGGCATGATGAACCGGCCGACGCCGGAAACGGAGTTCGTTCCTGTGTTTGTTTCCTTTCGCGCCAGAGCGCGAGGCCTGCGTCAAACACGGAGGGGGTGCGTCGGCACCCCAACAGCCCCAGCCTGCTTTCGCAGGTGATCCCTTCTTTCGGAAGGGGGCTGTTCGTATGCGGATTCTAGAACAGCTTAGCCCCCCTTCTAAATACTGTATATTTGGACAGTGCAAGTCAGCATCGTGAGGCTCTATGAGGATGGCAAGCGACTGAGCGATTACCAGATTCGCATCGCCAAGCCCGTGTGCGGCTGGCTGGTGCTCAAGCGGGTGGACGTGACCTACCGCGAGGGGTTCGACGTGCGCCTGTTGTCGGATGCCGGTGTGGACGTGCTACCGGCCATGGAGCGGGCCCAAGTCGTGGAGGCCAAGTTCAAGCGGGGCATGCTGATCGTGGGCATCCAGTACCGCTCCAAGGGCAAGAAGCATTCGATTTCCGACCGCCAGGCATGGTGGTGCGAGGCGCCGCCGCGCGCGCTGCCGCTGCTGGACAACGACGAGCGCATCCGCGCTGCCGTCAAGGCCTACGATGAGAGCTGGGAAGGCTCGCAGATGAGACAACCGGGAGCCCACTGGCATCCCGACGGGACTCCAGGCGGCGCCGGGCTCAGCGGATGACGAACGTGTAGAGGAACGTGCCGGCGGCCACCACGCCCACGGCGGCCGAGATCACGGCCGACCACATGGCGTAGCGCGCGGCGCGCTCGGCCGACCGGGCTGACTGCTGGGAGGCCTCAAGTGCTGCGACATCAAGCGCCACAACGCGCTTTCGCTCCTCAAGTTCAATCCAGCTCTTCACGATGACCGAGCAGGCACTGAAAAGGCCGTCGGCGAGAGCCCGGCGCACTGCAGGCTCCCCACCGTTGGCCTGGGCCCAATGATCCACATCCGCCATGCTGCGCAAGAAGGGGTTGCGCATGCCGCGCCACCGCGCGCGCTCCATCTGGGCTTCATCGTGGTCGTGGTCGGCCATAGTCCCGCCAGTATCCCACTGGAATCCCGTCGGGAAACACGGCCAACGGCAGGGAAGGCATGACCGCGCCCACCCTCCAGCACATAGAGCACCCACACGCCACCCCAACACCCACAAATCAAAACGGGAAAACACCCCAACAACCCCAACACATCGGGAAAAGCGCGCAAGCCAGAAAACAGACGCTCCCCACAATCGTTTCCATGTCCAAAAAGACGGAATCGGGAAAAGGAAAGCCAGGCGCGCCACCCAAGGCCAAGCCGCGCCCGAAAGCAGCCGCCCCCACCAAGACGCCCCGGCGCACCGCACCCACTGACGAGGAAGCGCTCCAGAAAGCGGAGCAGAAGCCCCTCCTGCCGACCGAGGAGGTGTTCGTTGCCGAGTACATGGTTCACCTGAAAGCCAACCACGCCTATGCCAAGGCGCACCCGCACGCGACGCCGCTGACGTGCAGGACTGAGGGGTGCAGGACCCTAGCGCGTCCCAACGTGGCTCGAAAAATCGCTGAGCTACGAGCGGCCCAGATGGAGCGGCTGCAGCTTGATGCGGACGAAACTGTGCGCGGCATCCGCGACATCGCGGAGGCGGACCATCGGGCGCTGAGCGAATACCGTTACCTGTGCTGCCGGCACTGCTGGGGTCAGAACTTTGGATACCAGCGCACCCAGGGCGAGATGGACAAGGCGCGCGACGAGTTCGAGGAGGCTGAGTCGAAGCGTGAGACCCTGGCCATCATGAAGGACCGGCCCTACACGCCGCGTGAGTTCAACGAAAAGGGGGGTGTTGGCTACAACCGCTGGCGCGAACCCAACCCGGAATGCCCCGAGTGCTGTGGCGTGGGTGTCGGCCGCAACGTGATCAAGGACACGAGCAAGCTGGCGCCGGACGCCGTGAACCTGTTCGCTGGAATCAAGGAAACCAAGGACGGCATCGAGGTCAAGATGCACGACAAGCTGCGGGCAAAGGACATGCTGATGAAGCACCAAGGCCTGTACGAGGCTGACAACGTGCAGAAGTCCAGCGTGCCCGAGAAGTCGCCCGAGGAATGGGCGGCCCTGTACGACACCGCCATCGACCACGCCCTGCGCACCCGTGAGGAAATGCAGGCGCGGCGCAAGCGCATCGAGGAGTTGGACGAGCGGGAGCGCTTTGGCACGGCCGGCGGCGCCCAACCCTCCACCCCCCAACACCCCCAAGCCGGCGCCCCCGGCTGATTTTCAATCGGAGCAAACCCATGAGCGACACCAGCATTGCCCACCGGCATGACATGAACCACTTCGGCACGGCCAAATGGCCGGACCGCAAGGTGCCATGGGACCCGGCCAGCCCGCCGGATCTGAAGGCGGCCTATCCCGAGTCGCGCACCCGCACCACGGGGCGCCTGCGGTCATGTGGCTATTGCGGTTCCATGCACCCGGCCGACGTGGCTGCCGCCATCCGGGCGGGCGCCAAGGGCGACTGGGCTGACTGGAAGTACGGCTGGCCCCACAAGGCGTACTTCGATGGCATCCCCAACCCGCACGCGGGCATGCTGGAAAGCCGGATGTCCACCAGCCACGCCACGCCGATCTGCAAGTACAGCGGCAAGGCCTGCGAGCATGGTGAGCAGAGCAGCCACCGGCCGCACCAGTCGTGCACCTGCCTGGCGCCGGGATTCGTTGGCGATGCTCCCACGGAGGGTGTCACCAGCGGCGGTCAAAGGATGGTGCGCGTGCAGATCGGCTTCAACCGCACCACGGGTGCCCCGGAGTTTGGCTGGCAGCACCCGGGTGAGCCGGCCCGCGCGACCACCTACGAAAAGTTCTACACGGTTCATCTGCAAGACGCGACGCCCGAGGACCGAGCGCTGATTGAGCAGCACCTGGGACTGGCCTTCGAGTTCAGCGACGACGGCCGTGTGGCCTGGAAGCCGTGTGCGGTGGCGGAGCCTGCGGCGTGAGCACGGGCATGCGCGCACTGGCAACCGAGCAGCGCAAGATCGCCGCTGAGCTGGAGCGGCTATGGGCCCAGGTCCGCAGGCCTGCATACGCGCGCCTGGGGCTGGCCGACCGTAGGCGTCACAGGAAAGCCATCCTGGCGTTGGAGCGCCGGGACGCCGAGCTGCTGGAGCGCATCGGAGGCGGCTGATGGCCCGCAAACGCATAGCGCGGCTGCAGGATGACCCGCGCTGGCCTGACTTCATCAAGCGGTTCGCGTTCGACCTGAACCGATTCGCCTTCGAGGTCTGCGGCCAGAACAGCACCTGGCAGCAGATCGACCTGTTCAACAGCGTGCAGGACCCTGGCTCGCGCACGTCCGTGGTGTCCGGCCACGGCACGGGCAAGTCGCGCAGCCTGGGCATCATCGCCACGTGGCACCTGCTGTGCTTCCTGATGAGCAACACGCTGATCACGGCGCCCAAGATCGAGCAGGTTCAGAACGTCAGTTGGAAGGAAATCACTGACATAAAGGACCACATCCAGAGCGGCCAGTACGGCTGGATCTGCGACTACTACAAGGTCGAGGACGAGCGGGTCTACGTCAACGGCTTCAAGAAGCAGTGGTTCGTGATCGCCAAGACCGCGCCGCGCGGCCAGCCCGAGAACCTGGCCGGCATGCACCGCGACTGGTACATGGTGATCGCCGATGAGGCGTCCGGCATCCCTGACGCCAATTTCGGCGTGCTCACCGGCGGCCTGACCGACAAGCGCAACCGGATGCTGATGACATCCCAGGGCACGCGCAACACCGGGTTCTTCTACGATACGCACCACAAGCTGAGCAAGTCGCGCGGGGGCCCATGGAACAACCTCGCCTTCAACAGCGAAGAAAGCCCGCTGGTGTCCATGGAGTGGATACTGGAGAAGCGCAACGAGTACGGGGGCATCGACGACCCGCAGTACCAGATCAAGGTCCGGGGCATCTTCCCCGAGAACCTGGTGGGCCAGCTCCTGAGCCGCAGCGCCCTGGAGAAGACCATCGGGCAATGCAGCCTCAAGCCGGGGGAAGACTTCGGCTGGCTGGTGCTGGTGGACGTGGGCGCGGGCGAGTACCGCGACAAGACGGTGGTGATCATCGCCAAGGTGGTTGGCAACGGCCAGCCTCACGAGCACGACGCCCGGCGTGTGCACATCGTGGATGTGCCCATCTGCTCGAACACCATCAGCGAGACGACCTTGATCGGGGAGATCCAGCAGATCATGGGCCGCCTGTCGAATGCCACGCTGGCCATCGACGGCGGGGGTATCGGCGGGCCGCTGATCAAGCGGCTGCGTGACCACCACGGCCTGCCCCACACGATCAAAATCCTGTGGGGCAATCCTTGCTTCAAGAAGGCGCTCAAGGAGGTGTTCTTCAACCAACGCGCCCAGGCCATGGTCACGGTGGCGCGCGCGGCCAAGGCCGGACAGCTCAGCATCGACAAGCACGCATTCCACGACAGCCGCCACCAGACCGAGCTGCTGGATCAGGGCTCGCGCATCCCGTACCACTTCAACGACAAGGCCCAGTACGTGATCGAGAGCAAGCGGTCCAAGGAGTGGGAAGGCCTGCCGTCGCCCGACATCTGGGACGCGATCAGCTTCGCGTACCTGGAGGAGGTGCACTACATCGTGAGCGATGCCGTGGACGGCGAGCGCCCGCCAGACGCGCGCAAGGCCACGGCGGAGCGCCTGCAGGACGAGGTAGAGGCCGCGCTCGCGGCGGCCGGCATCGCTGCGTAGGGCGGCACTCTAGAATGCGCGCATGCTGATCACGCACGATCCCATGCCGGTGGAGATTCCCAAGGACATGCCGATGGGGGCGCGGCTGCGGATGTTCCTCGGGCACTACGACCTGCGTTTCTACGTCACCGAGACCGCCTACATCGACGTGGGCCGGGGCTCCTTCTACGCGGGCAACCTGGTGGAGTTCGTGGTGGAGGAGGCCGCAGGCTGCATCGGGGTGGTGGGCCAGTTCTGCAACTTCGCCACGCCCTGTCACCTATACGGCGGCGGCGAGCACCGCAACGAGCTGCCGGTGCACACCGTGGAGGCGAACATCCCGTTCTTCGACACGATCAGCAAGGCCATCCCCGAGCTGCGCCCGCGTGAGCCGGACCCCTTTCACATCGGCAATGGCGTGGTCATCTCAGGTCGCGCCCAGGTGCTGCCGGGCGCGCGCATCGGCGACGGCTCCCTGGTCGCGGCCGGCGCCGTGGTGGCCGGGGAGGTTGAGCCCTTCGCCATCGCGGGCGGCGTGCCGGCGCGGCACCTGCGCTACCGCCTGGACGAGGAAACCCGCGCGGCCGTGGCCCAGGTGCGCCCGTGGGACTTCGACATCGTTTATCGGGGGAACAACCTGCACCGCCTGCAGGAGCTGGCGGTGGACACCGAAGCCCCGCACGTGTACCGCAAGCCATCGCCCCGGCTGGTGCTGCGCTCCTCCATGACAGACAAGGGGCTGACGATGCAGGCGCTGGGGTTTCTGGACGGCGAGGTGATGCGCCCGCTGAGCGAAGCGCCGCCGCGCGCCCAGGCGTATCTACAGCAGATCCCGACGGACGGCCCACACTTCTGGCTCGCGGACATGTGGCGTTGACCTGGTGATCAGGGGCCGTCGCGCTCTTTCAGCTTGCGCAGTATGCGGCAGGTGCGCAGGTCCTGGCGGGTCTTCACGCGGTGCTGTTCCACGGTGAGCCACTGCATGTTGTCGGGGTGATCGGCGCCGCCGGCGCATAGAGCCATCACGTGGTCAACCTCATAGCCCGGGCAGGAGCCGCGCCGTAGGCCTGTCTCGGGGCATGGGTTGGCCCGTTTGAAGGCCATGAGCTGGGCGGCGGATCGCGGTGACCTTGCGGGCGCGGCCGGCGCCAGCAGGGCCAGGGCCAGTGCGAGGGCGATGACCTTCACGCGACGGCCGGCGCCAGGTGCTGCTCCAGCTCGGCAAGCGTCACCGGCCTGCGGGCGCGCATGGCCAGCATTGTGCGCGCGATCAGCACGATCACAGCCTCGGGGATGCGGACCATGTAGTGCTCCAGCTCTGCCGCCCGGCCCTCTTCGTCCTCAGCGACGCGGATCGGGTTGTGACAGGTGCAGTAATGCTCGGTCTTCACCGGCGGCATGGCGGGCAAGAGAAAGCCCTCGACCAGCGTGACCAGCAGGTTGTGCCTGAAACCAAGGTCTTCATCGTCTACGCCGTCTTCGCGCGCCGCGTCGGCTGCGGCGCTGGCGGCTTCAATCTCGCTATCCTCGATATGGTCGCACAGCAGATCGTCCAGGACATCGCCGTCGGCAAAGCCGCCCTTGCGGAACAGGCTCCAAGCGCTCAGCTCGATGTACGGTCCACCGGCAGTGACCGGCACACGGTTGATGAGCGCGGCCGTGAGCTGGAGGGGAAGCTGATTAGTTGTCATGGTCGCCCAGGATCGCCAGATCGCTCGTGGCCGGGGTGGGAGGCGGAGCGGGCGACGCGGTAGCTTGCATGACGACATCCGAAAATGACTGGAGGCGCTCGATCAATGCACGTGGGTCACGGGTCCTCAAAATGGACTGAGTGTGTTCACGCAATACTCGTTGGGTGTCAGCGGTATTCATTGGGTTCAATCCGTTTGCGAGAGGGTTGCTGGAAGCCCGACGCTGCCGCCAGCTCGGGGACGGGCAGCATGCGCATGCCGACGGCTCTGGGCTGGGCCGCGTACTGCTGCAACACCGCGATCAGCGCGTTGCGCTCGGCCCGGTTGTGGTGCAGCCCCTTCTGTTGGTCGCCGTGCTCTTCCTCCAGCTTCACGAGCCAGTCCAGCCGCGCGCGCAGGGCTCCCAGGTGGCGGGCGAGCTGTTCCTTGTCCCCTCGCTCGCGGGAGGTGGGAAACGGTTCGGGCAGGTCCCGAAGTGCCTCGGCGATGCGGCGGTCGTTATTGGAAGCAGGCAGGTATTCGGGGGTGTCTTCACTCATGGGGCACTTCCTTGGCATCGGCCCGACGGATGCTGGCCGGTGCTGTCTCGATCTCGGCAGTCCACGTTGGTGAGATGAGGCGCCAACGGGCAGTGGCCTCGAAAAGGTCACGGCTGAGCTGTCGAGCTTGCGCCATGGCATCTTCCCGCCCATGCAGCACCGGCCCCGCCATCTCCAGGATCTTGAGCGTGGTGTCGATGTTTCTCCAGGTGGCGTCCACTGTGCAGGGCTCAGCCGAAGCGGGCTCGTCTTCCATGCAGCTCAGCATGTTGGACCAACCATACAAAAATCCCCCCAAGACGCCGGCCGCCTTGCACACGCTGTCGTAGTGAGCGGCGGCCAGTTCGCGAAGGAGCCGCACGTCGCTCGCGGTCAACGGAAGGTGGAACACCGGGGAGGCGGTAATTTGTATCTTCATAGCTTTCTCCCATTCATAGTGCGTGAGGCGGCCAGGGCCACCAGAGGGTGCATGTCGCCGTGATGGTAGTCAGGGCTGAAGCCGCCCAGGTGCACGGCCCAGCCCGGCGGGTTGGCCAGGCTGGTGAGGCTGTTCACCTTGTCGAAGTTCAGCAGGTCCTTGAGCCGCGTGCCCAGGTTTCCCGGCG
Source organism: Pseudomonadota bacterium (assembly GCA_020161775.1). Taxonomy (GTDB): domain Bacteria; phylum Pseudomonadota; class Gammaproteobacteria; order Burkholderiales; family Burkholderiaceae_C; genus RAM1. The sequence continues at coordinate 71,928 of JAIUOW010000016.1, read as the reverse complement.
GGATACCGGCTGCGTCCAGCAGGGACAGGATGTCAGCCATGTCGGTGTCTGGGCCGGGGTCGGACGCCCGGGGCGGCGGCGGGTTGCGCTCCAGCTCCTCCAGCGCGACGCGGGCGATGTCGCTGGCCTCACTGAGGCGGCGGGCCAATCGCACGGAGCCGCCGCCGCGCGTGCTGGGGCGCTTCGAGCCGTCCGCATCGGTGCGCCAGTACACGCCATTGACGCTTACCACCCACGGGCGCGTGTGTCGGCCACGGCCCCGGAAGTGACCCACATCACCGACAACCTTGCCGTCGGCAGTGATCTGGTACCGGGCGGCGTACCGGCCGGATTTCTTGATCTGGATGTCCATGGTGCTATTTTGTAGTAATCATTCCGCCTTGCCGCTGGGCAGTAAAGCGGCCAAGGCGCGGGCCAACTCGGGAGAGGCCTTCGTGCCCTTGTCCCTGGCGGAGCGGACGCGCTGGGTGGTGTTCACTGGCTTGGTAGGCGCCAGTACGGGGCTCACCCGCACGGCGCGGCCGTAGAAGTCGCCGGTGTGTTTGATGGCGTCCTTCACGCTCGCGCGGTGTTGAGCGGCCGTCAGTTCTGGCAGGCGGGGGACGGTCACGACCATGGTGATGGTCGCGGGCTTCTTGCGGGGCTTACCCATGGTTGCTCCTGTTGGTTTGGAATTTGGCGGCCCAGGCGGCAACCTTCTCCGGCGAGCCCCAGCATCCGCCAGGCGCCTCGTTGTAGAGGTAGCCCACATAGGCGGGCAGCGCGGGCAGGTTCACGGCGTCAGCGTGGCCCACGGCGTTGAGCAGGTCGTTGCAGAGCACGGCGCTCAGGAAGCTGCCAGGCATCTCGCCGTTCTGGATCCACGCTTCAAGTGAAGGGGCCATGTCTGCGGGGATGGAGCACCCCCTGAATTGGAAGTCGGTGATGTTCATGGTCATGCGTCGTGAGGGAGGTTGGAAAGAAGCCCGGCTCCGGGCGATTCGAGGCTGTTCTCGTGGGTAGGTGCGGCGGCGGCGCGCGGCCGGGGGCCATCGGCGCGGTAGTTGTTCGGGTGGTTCCAGCCGTCGGCGCAGCTCTGGCAGACGCCGGCCGTCTGCGCGGGCGTGTCGAACAGGGGCGAGCCGCAGGGCTGCGTTACCCATTCCTCGCTGGTGGGCGTTGTGGCACCGGTGGTGGGGCTGAAGACGGAATTCGTCAGCAGCATGCGGCGCAGCACCGTGCAGTTCGTGTGCAGGGCGGGCGCGGTGCTCATGCCGCCGCTGCCTCGGTAGCGGTTTCATTGATCGCAGCGCCCAGCGCCTGTGCATCGGTGCGCAGCATGGCCGCGCGCTCGATCAGCGCCAGGATGACGATGGCCTCCACGGGGGTGGCGTGCTTCAGCGCGTCCTGCAGGTCGCGCACGGCGAAGTCCAGGCTGTGCCCGACCTTCTGCATGGATTCGAGCTTTGCGGATGTGTTTGCCATGGGTGGCTCTCCTGTGATCGGGACAATCCCCGCGCAAACCCCCTGTCACGGGGCTTGCTGCTGGTGCTGTCAGTACTCGCCTGCGCTGCTGAAGCCGGGGATGGGATAGAACGTGTCGTCCAGGCCGCCCATGTCACGGCCGCGTCCGGTGGCTCGCGGGCGAGCGGCGCGCTTGATGGGTTTCTCGGCTGCGGTCGCTGCTGTGCGGGTGCAGGACTGCAGGCAATCCTCGCCGTGGGCCGCCAGCTCACCGATCAGTTGCATGACCTCCTGAGCAGGCCCGACGATCTTGGTCACGGGGTCGAATACGCGCTCATGGATGACGGGTTCCAGGACCACGGTGGACGCGGTGCCGGTGCGCGCGACCATGGCGTCCTTGATCGCGGTCAGGCGCGTGGTGCCCAGGTGGACAGTGGCGGTGAGGTTCTTGTGCATGGTGTTCTTCCTTGTCGGGACAATCCCCGTATGAACCCGGCACGCCGGGCTCAGGCTGGTGCTGTCAGGTTGTCACGCTCGATGCCACGGGCGCAGGGGCAGAGGGCGGGACTTGGACCAGCCGCTCCAGGGTTTCGATGTCGGCGATCCGTGCCCTCATGTCTTCCCGGTCTTCGTCCGTGTACATCTGGGGCTCGTCCTTTTCCATGCTGTTGAGGTCGTCGCGCAGCGTGGCGAGCAGTTCCGAGAAGACGTAGGCCAGGGTATCGGCGGCCGTGCCGAAGTGCTTGAAGGTGGGGGTGCTCATCGTGTTTCCGTTCCTGTTGGTGTCCATGCATTTAATTGTATATGGAAACAATAAAACGTCAAGAGGTGGGGAAAAGCTGCGTCGGGTCGAACACGTCTTGCTTGCCGCTGTCCAGATGCATGAGCACGCCGTATGCGCCGGGGACGTGCTTTAGCCTGATCACGCCGATCTGACGCCCGGCTTGCCTCGCGCGGAGGTCGCCGCCGCCCACGCGCCAGCGCGGGCCGTCGTCCATGAGGGTGACATCCACGAACCGGGTCAGGTCGAGGTGTTTGGCTGCTTTGCTCATGCCAGCACCCCGGTGACCTGCTCCAGCGTCCGGCGGCCATGCTTCTTGTCGGGCATCAGCATCACCTGGCCGGTGGACCGCTCCAGCTCCACGTACTTTCGGTACAGCTCGGGGTTCAGCCGCGCGGCCGTGGTCAGGTCCGCCTTGTTGCTCATGATGCAGAAGCAGCAGGACAGGCGGCTCATGCCAGCGGCGTAGGCCCAATGGGGCTTCTGGCCGAACCCGGCGATGGTGGCGAACACGGTGTTCACGTCCCAGTCATGGATGGGTAGCCAGTCGTACCACTCGCGGCCGGCCTTGCTGTTGCCCGCGTTCAGCTTGAAGGGCGTCAGCTTGGACCGTGAGCTGCTTTCCTGCGCGCGCATACCCATGCAGTTGACGATCAGGCCGCAACCGGCGGCTAGGGCTGACTGGCGGCCGCCCATGTCCCGTGTGTTGGAGCCGCGCGGAACTCCGATGAAGTCAGCGACACGATCCTCCACGAACCGGCGGATCGTGCGCTCGATGGGTCCGCGCTTCAGGTCGCTTGTGCACTGGCGCTGGCTGGGGCTGGGGAACATGCCGCGCTCGGCGATCATCTGCAGCAGCGTGCGCCGGGCCCGGCACTTGAGCACCGGCACGCCCATGGTCGTCGCCTCGATGTGCTCCTCGATGCCGTCCCATTCGACTTCCGGGAGCACGGCGTGCACCACCAGAAGCTGCTCCTTGGGCACGATGCCCAGCAGGTGGATGAACATGGCCTGGCTGTCCTTGCCGCCGCTGTGGTTGACCACAAAGACGGCGCCACGGCTGATCAAGTCGGTGATCGCGGAGGGTGTCATGGCGCGCTCCCGCTCAGCCCACGGCCCGGTCCAGCCGGTAGCCTGCGGTGGTGGCTGCGGCGGCCGTTGCCGCGCGCTGGAGGCACTCGCCCACGCGGTGCATCAGGGCGATCACCATGCCGGGGGCCACGCCTTGACCCAGCGCGATGTGCTTGTCGGTGTTGGACAGGCCGCGCACCAGCTCAGGATCCACGCCCTTGATACGCGCGTGCTCGTCGCCGGAGAACAGCCTGAGCTGGTCCGGGTCGGTCGGGTGCTGCAGCAGCGGGTCGGTGCTGCCGCCCTTGTGGTAGCCCTTGCGCAGCGTGGGAACCTTGGAGTCCTTCGGGGTGACGATCTGCATCTGGAAGCCCTTGCCGGCGGCTTTGTCGGTCACGGCCTTGGCCTTCAGGTAGTCGAACGTGCCCCACCGGTGGCCGTCGTGGCTGTCCAGCACCTCGGCAACGGTACGCACCGGGCGCACGGTCGGGGCCAGGCCGTCGAGGTCCACCGTCACGCCCTTTGTGGCGGCCACCATGAACCAGCGCACCCGCGCCTCAAGCGAGCCGAAGTCCTGCGCGTTCAGCACCACCTCATGGGTCGTGTAGCCCATGTCGCGGAGCTGCTGGCGGATGATCGCAGCCGACGCACTGGCCGCGTACTCGGGCACGTTCTCCAGCAGCACCACGCCGGGCTGCACGCGCTGGACGAACGTCAGGAAGGCATGGGCGAGGTGTCCCACCTCCGGGTGGTGCTCCATCATGCTGATCCCGTGCTTGGACTTGCCCGCGCGGGATGCGCCGCTGCAGGGGATGCCCGCCACCAGCACGTCCGCGCGCGGCACGCGTGCCATCAGCTCGTCGTCCTGGATGGCCTCCTGCATGGGGGCGGCGATGCGCAGGGTGTCGGGCTGGATGACCGGGTTGGCGCCACCGGCGTGCTCCAGCAGGTCGGCGTCGATCTCGTTGACCATCACGGTCTTGGCCTCCAGCCCGGCGGACAGCAGGCCAGCGTGGGCGGAGTGGTCCAGAATGCCCGCGCCGAAGGCCAGGCCCGCCACGGTGAGGGCTGCGGTGGCCACACCGCGCTGCAGGCGCTGCAACCGGCTGGCAGCGGCTTTCTCGGACGCGAGCTGGCTGATCTGGATCTGGTTGTCGCCGAAGACGACCTTCACCGCCTCCATGCCGGCGAACGGCGCCAGCGTGCTCATGGAGTTCAGGTCGATGACGGGGACATCGGCGCCGCCGCTGGCCTTGCGCGACACGGTGAACGTGCCGTTGGCGTCCGCCTTCAGGGTCACCGCGTCCTGGGTGACATCGACGGTGTAGCGGGTGCCGGGCTTGAAGCCGGCGGTGTCGAGCTGGCGAGTCTCGAAGTACAGGCGCGGGGTGCCACGGTTGGCACCTACGCGCTTCGTCAGGTAGCCCTTGGGCTGCGAAGCGTTCATGTTTTACCTCTAGTTTCGGGACAATTCCCGCCATGAACCCGCGCGCGAGGCCATGGTGGAAGCTGTGATGAAAACGCCGCCGAAGGTTGGGACCTCTGGCTGTTTTCCGGATCAGTTCATTAATTGTATATGGATGCAATTAAATGAACAAGGGGCCTCGTCTATGCGAAGATCGACGCAGGAGGACTGAACCGATGGGCTTGCAAGCTGATGTTGAGATGACCGACGAGGCCATCGTGTATTCACTGAGAACGACCGATGCGGGCGTCCAGTTCTTCCTGGAATCCTGGCGCCGACTTGACGAATACGGGTCAGCCGCACAGCGGGGCCTGTACCAGAGCGGCTACCTGATACTGGCGGGCCACATGGAGGGATTCCTGGCCAGCATGATCAGCATGCGCCTTGCCGCGATGTCAGGCACCGCCATCCATCCTGTGCATACGATGACCCCGGAGCAGTTGAAGCTCCTGAAGCCCGAGCCGAGGGAGTCCACGCCATTGGAGCGTTTGCATGCCGCAATGCGCAGGTTCATTGAGGACGAGATCGACAATCTGGGGACCGCCACCTTTGCGCCCTTGGAAAAGCTGTGGAGGAGGCTGCACGAGGAGAAGTTGGATGTCGTTCTGGGCCCTGAACTTCTGGCGGCTGTTCGGGCTGTGTTCGAGATTCGCAACGCTCTTGCGCACGGCCGCACCTTGACTGTGCACCAAGCCTATGGAGATGAGCACTGCCAGAGTTTTGGACCCTATGCCGATGGCGGCAACTTGGTTAAGACTCGCGAGATCCTGATGAAGGCAAAGGCCATGAATCCTGACGCCAACATGGCCGCCTACTTCCCGCAGGCAGTGTTGAGTGAGCCCACGCTGCGGTTTTTCTGGGGGCGTGTCTCAGAAGCGCAGGCGCGCCTGATCGCCTCGCGAGACCCCATTGAACTGGGTTTTGCGCCGCCGCCGTTGCGATTGCCCGCGCTGGAATAGAAAAGCCCGCACAGGGCGGGCTTTCGTGTGACAGCGATGAGCTTCTACGTTCGGTAGCGCGCGCCGGGCGCCGTGGCGGTCTGGTCGCCGCTGCCGGGATCGGCCTTGAGCTGGGCCGTCTGGTGCAGGTTGCCGGTGCAGGCGCGGGCCACATAGTTCGCCGTCACCACGTCAGGCGTCTTGACGTGCAGGCGCAACAGCGTGCTGCAGGCCTTGATCGACAGGGCGGGGCGCTCGGCGGCCGTGGCCAGCGCGGGCGCGGCCGGGGCTGCGGATTGGCTGGCGAAGGGCGCAGCGCGCAGTTCAGGGGGATCGGCGGCGTGGGCAGAGGCGGATGCAGCGAAGGCCAGGGCCAGGGTGGCGCAGGCGAGCAGGATGCGGTTTTTCATGGGCGAAGTCCTCGGTTTGCCGGAATCCCGGCGGGATGGATGCACCGGCAAGATTTGAACTTGCGACCTTTGGGTTATGAGCCCAACGAGCTACCAGGCTGCTCCACGGTACGGCGCCATGATCGCGCCGGCAGGACGCCGCCCCCGTGGCGTTTTCCCGTTCGGAAAAGCCTAACGCGCCCGCGCGCGCGCGCGCGCGACCATTGGCGGTATGCAAACCACCGCCCCCATCACCTCCGCCGACCTGTCCAAGATGGTCGGCCATTGGCTGGGCTGCCCGCCCAATGGCTACCTGGGCCAGGGCTACGGCTCGGACGTCAAGCAGATCCTGCACTCGCCCATGACCGCCGGGTACGCCGACGACCTGATCAGCAAGTGCCGACAGGACGTGCCGCTGGCCCAGCGCGTGGGCGCGGGCGCTATCAACCTCTACACCTATGACGCGGGACTGGACCGCAAGGTGGTGGTCTTCGAGGTGGCTGGCGAGCTGGTGACCGTGCCCGGAGGTGCGCAATGACCGCGCCGACGGCCCGCGAGATCGAAGCGGCGGCGCTTGCGTCGCTTTCGTCCTATCCGTTGGTGGCCCAACTCGTGCAGGTGGGCGATCCGCGCGTGCTGGCCCAGATCAAGGCCCAGGCCGCCATGCTGGCGATGGTCGCGGAGCAGGTCGAGGTCGCCCAGTTTGAGCCCTTCACCAAGGCCAGGGACAGCACGGTGTTGGCCGACGCCACCCTGAAAGGTATCTTGCCGTTGGCGCGGTCCTGCCGCGTGCGCCTGTCCGTGACCAATGGTGATGCATCGCCCTTCACCGTGGCCGCCGGGCGCCGCCTCATTGACCCCAAGGGCCGTATCTTCATGGTGGATTCGGACGTGACCATCGCGGCCGGCGCGACGGTCAATGTTCTGGCCACCCAGAAAAGCACGCGCACAGTGGACCACACGGTGGTGGTGCCCACGCCGTACTACCGAATCGAAGTCCCGACGGCCGCCACGGACACGTTCCTCGCCAGCCTGGCCGTCTGGATGGGCGCGCAGGAGTTCACCTATGCGCCGGACTGGTTCAATGTGAGCCCTGGCGCATTCGCCTTTCAGGTTGAAACAGACGAGCGCCGCAGCCTTCACGTGTGCATGGGCGCGACGGATGTGGTGGGCTATGGCGTCCAGTCGGGCGACGAGTTCGAGCTGCGCATTGTCGACTGCGAAGGAAAGATTGATGACCTGGCCGCCGGCGCGCCGTTCGGCTTCGAGTACGTCCTGACGGTGGCCGACGGCAAGCAGACGCTGGCGCTGGCGGAGGTGCTGGACACCGGCGCGGCGCCGCCCACGCCGGCGGACCTGCGCGTCATGGCCCGCTACCCCGCCATCTACGACCACAACGCGGTCTACCTGGGCGAGTTCGACTTCCTGCTACGCCGCTACCTCACCGGGATCCAGTTCCTGAGTGTCTGGAACGAGCAGATCGAGGAGGAGGTCCGGGGTGCCAGCCTCGACAGCATCAACCGGCTGTTCGTCTCAGGCGTGGTCACCGGCATGACCACTGAGGCCTTCCAGGCGCGCGTGCGCGAGCTGGTGGCCCGCGCGGACGACAGCTACAGGGTGGTGTTTGTGGATGCGGACGAGTACGCGGTCAGCGTCGCAATCAACGGGCGCATCTCGGTCGTGCACGATCCGGCCACGGTGGAGGCCCAGATCAGGGGCGCCATCCTGGCCGCCTACGACATGGGCGCGCCGCTGGTGTCCGTGGGCATGAGCAACCCCCTGCGTGTGCAGTCCATCAGCAAGCTCCTGAAGAAGGATATTCCCGCGTTCCAGGACGAGCTGAGTGACTTCGAGGTGGTGATCAGCACCTTGGGCGCACCGCTGCCCGAGCAGTTCGTTCACATCGCCAACGACAGCCTTGAGGTCAATCTCGAATACGCCGACCACAACGGCGGACTGTGGAACCAGTGATGACCCAGCACCGGAACGACCCGATCACCCAGCAGGATTCGGTTGACCTGGCGCCGCTGCGCGCAAGCCACGAGGCGGACCAGATCGAAGCCGAGCTGAAGGCGCTGTTCATCGAGATGTTCACCGAGTTCGTCCGCGCGGCCGAGCGGGTGACGAACACCGCCGGCACGCCCCATCTGGGGCCGTTCGCCCAGGTCGAGCGCGCGGTGAAGAACGAGGGGCTCGCCCTCTACCGCCGCCCGGACGAGTCGGCCATGCGCTACCTCTTCCGGTCGTGGCGGGCGCGCAACCCCAAGCGCGGGCTGCACATGCTGCGCACCTACCTGCAGCTCCTCTGGCCGAATGGCTGGACCGTCGAGCAGCTCCACCAGCTCAAGACAGCCACCTACCCGGACAACCTGTCCACCATCGTGCACGCCGACCGCTTCACCACCAGCCGCGTGCGCGTGGCCATCGAGTCAGCGAACACGACGGGCGATGACGTGCTGGCCACCGTGCCCGCGCTGCGGTCCGTGGTGCCAGCGCGCATCGTGCTGGAGTTCGCCATGCTCACGCGCATGGAGCAGCGCCTGGCGATGGCATCGGGGATGTACGCGGGGGCGAACTTCCAATCATTCACTGGGCAGACCAACGGCTACTACGTGGGTGGGCCGGCGGCACAAAACATCAACTTCGTGGAGAGTGGCGGCGTGCCAGCTCCATTGGCCTTTGTGGGTGGTGGCGGGCGAACAGCCCGACGCATCACTGGAGCGGTCGGAATCAGCAGAACAAACCACTGTCAGTTTCCTCGCAGCATTGGGGATTGGTATGCGGTCGACGCTACAGTCACGTCTAACGTCGAGGCCAATCCCTTTGATGGGGTTGTTGCGGTCGATGAAGTTGCGTTTGCCGCTGCACTGAATGCTCGCGTCTATCTAGATACGACCATCACCATCGAGAACGGCGACAGGCTGACGATCATGCTCGACGTGTGGTCGGCCGCGCCTGCCAACTTCAATATCCAGTTCCTCGGCATGCCGAGCACCGCGCAGTGGTCGCATGAGGATATTCTTCACCTGTCTGCCGGGTGGCGTCGATACAAGATGACGACCCAAGCGGTGAATGGGCTCACCACCGATACGCAGTGCCGCGTCTATCTCGTCACCCGTGACGGCGTTGCGCGCACAGTGCGCATCGACAGGGTTCACATCAAGAAGGGAACCACGGAGAGCGAGCCGTTCATTGAAGGCACCACCACCAACTGGCCCCGGCGGAACCTCGTCAACTTCGGGTCAACGCCATCGTCTGGAGGGTGGACCACCGATGCACTTGCGCTGTTGACCCTCTCGGATGTCTACGGGCCCACCGGTAAGAGAATGTCGAAATTGACGGAGCATCTGGGGGGGCGGTACACCTACAGCTATGTGGAGCTGGCGGGCTTCGCGGGCGTGGTGGCTGGCGTTACTTTGGGCTACAGGTTCTTCTTTCGCGACGGTGGCAGGACAGACAAGATCGTCACTTTCGACGTTCTCCAGTTCCCCGGTGCAGTTTCTGTCGCATCTGTCCAAGTGAACGTGCAGACTGGTGAATGCAACATGCTGGCGGGTACGCTCAAAGGACGATTCAACTATGGCGATGGACTATTTGGGGTCGAGGTCGAAGGCACGACCACACAGGCAAGCACCACGCTGGTAGATGCCGTCCTGAGCGGTACGGAAGACGGTACAGGTCACTTCTTTGGAACCCTTCAATGCGGCGAAGCTCCGCTGGGAACGATCATTGACAACGAGAACATTGGTCCATCGGCAGTCGTGAACTCAGCGCCCTTTGGTGACCTTGTGCCGGTCGACGAGGATGAGCCGAGGTTCGTCTTTGACATCAACGGCGTGAACTTGGGCTTGGGTGTATCTGGCTTGACGCCCAATCTTCTGAACAAGTCGCAGGACGAGCTGAACAACGGTAGCGTGTGGACCCATTATCAAGTGGCTCCAACCAACACAGCCGCAGATCCGATGGGTGGGACCGGCTCGCGCAAGTTTGTATCGGTGATCTCTGGTGTTGATCCGCATCAATGCTACCAACTGGGTCAAGTCATTGCGGCGCCTGGCGTCTTCAGCGGCAGTGTTCATTTGATGCCAGACGAGGTGGTCTGGGCGGTGGCCAACCTCTACGACTCTACGGGCGATCACCGCGTGTGGTTTCACCTGCCGACTTTGACTATCGGGCAAACGGCTGTGGGGTTCACCCCCTACATCGAGCGGGTTCACAACCACATCCGGATCGGCCTGACGGGAACTCTTCAGGCCGGCGTCAACGCTGGATTCAGCTTTGAACTGACGACGGGTGATGGTGCGGTCTTCTCGACCATCCCTGTAGGTAGTGGCTTGTACGCTTGGGGTGCGAACTTCGCCCCGGGTCCGATGCGCCCCTATGTGCCCGGCAACGCACCCAGCAGCGCCGCAGCGGAATACATTGCGGGCGCAGACCTGGCCGCTTTGGGAATGGGGGGGGACGCCTGGACAGTCATCGTGAAGGCGCGCGAACCACAAAGCCTCACGCCTCCCGCTTACTCGACCATCTTTCGCGTTGATGGCGCTGGCGGCTCGTACATCCACATCTATCAGGCGTCAGACGGATCGTTTGTCTTCGAGGCGTGGAATGGGTCTGCGCAGACGTATCTCGTGCGCCCAGCGGGCACGCCGGGCAAGCTGCGCAAGTACGCGCTGGGGTTCAACCGCGCATCGGGGGTGATGCGGGTGGCGGTGACCGGTGGCGGTGTTGCAGACACTCAATCTGCTGATCTGGTTGGCTTCCCCGCGCTGAGTTCTGCACGTGTAGGGAGCGGCAGTGGGAATCGCCACATCGAAGAGGTCTTGCGAGGCTGCGAGGTGCGCAGCTACCTTTTGACCAAACCGGAATTCCTGAACGCAGTCGCCGCCCCATGAGCGGCAAGATGCGCATAGACCCAGAACGACTGGAGAACCAACATGCCTTTGGTCACTGACCCCATCACCTACAACGTGCACGAGCGCGGGCGCAAGTTCCGTGGCCGTGACCGCAACTTTGACACCGCCCTTCTCGCCAAGATGATCAACGGATCGGACGTGCAGGAGAAGGTCAAGCACGGCGACATGCTGGGCTACTTCGGCCACTGGCCGCGCGTGAAATTCGGCATGGCGACCGTTGAGGGCGGCATCGACAAGGAGTCGGGCAAGGCCGTGTCCCTGCCCATGGCCGTGCGCACCGTGGAGCTGAGCGCCACGCCGGACGGCACCATCACTCACCGCGAGGAGTTCCTGGACACCGAGGCCGGGCACATCGCCGAGGGCCTCTACAAGTCCAAGGCCGGCGGCTTTTCCAGCGCGATTGACGCCGTGCCCAACACCACGCCGTACATCCCGCGCGCCTTCCATGGCTTCGACTACGTGTACGAGCCGAACTACAGCACGAACCGGGGCCACAAGCTGGTGCTGGACAGCATTGGCCCGGAGATGGCTGCGCTGCTGGATCAGGTGATCGAGCACGCGGCTGTCGAGCAGGCTGAGATGGTGCAGCTTTTCGACAGCCTGCACGCCCAGCACGAGCGCGCCCTGGACACGCTGGAGCGGATCTCCAATGAACGCGACTTGCTGGTGGAGCGCCTGGCCAGCGCCAGCGGCAAGAGCCGCACGGCTGTGCTCGATGGGCTGATCACAGAAGACGTGCGTGTCGCGCCCACGCTCGTGCTGGCCGCCGATCTGGACCAGTGGACCAAGTTCAGGGACATGGACTTGGTGCGGTTGGATCGTTTGCCGGATCCGCCGGTTCCGCGCACGGCCGAGTCCGAGTTCGCTGAACGCAAGTACAACTTTCGCCGCTGACCATGGCGAACTTCACGGACCCGATCAAGGCCGCTTTCGGGCGGTACCTGCAGGCCTTCCACGGGATGCTGATCGCAGACACCCCGGCCATGGCCGAGTACGCCGCGCGCCCCTTCGCCAAGTCGGCGGTGTGGGCGCCCGGGCGCATGGTGGATCAGGTGGAGGACATGCTTGCGAGCTGGCGAAAGAACGACACCTCCCAGGCCGCGCGCGCCACGCCTTATCTGCCGATCATGATCGCAGCCGCCTCCAAGGACTACATGCCGGCCCAGCCCGACTACACGCGCCAGGCCGCCGATCCCATGGATGTGATGATCCCAGGGGACCCCAAGGAACGCGTGTTCAAGATGCGCGCCGTGGTCTCCGAGGTGCGGGTGCAGGTTGCCGTGGCGGCGGCCGACGAGGCCACGGCGCGGTCCATCGCCATGCAGTTGCAGCTCTATGCCTCTGCCACGGAGAGGCGCCGGTTCTATTCCAGCTTCCCCCTCGCGGGCATCGACACGGCCTGGCCGGTGTCGGTGGAAATGCCGGAGGTGTCGGGCATCAACATGCCCGGCGAGCAGAAGAACCTCACGGTGCTTACGGTGGACTTCAACTTGCGGGCCACGGTGCCCATGCTCACCCACCCACGAGCCGGGGACGTGGAGGGTGACGGACAGGGCTCAGGCACGGTGGATGATCCGGACGGCTACCTGGTGGTGCAGCAGGCGGACATCTATGCGTGGCCGGATGTCAAGCCGGACCCCGATGACATCCCGCCGGGAGTCGTGCCGGATGTTCAGCAGGTGGGAGAGTTCTGATGGGGCAGACCGTTCTGATGCGGATCAATATCGCTGGCTACGCGGGCGAGCCCGCTACCCTGTACGGCGCCTATGACCCGGGCACGGATGTGCTGGCCATCGTCAAGATTGCCAAGGAGTACGAGGGCGGCCCGCGCGACGGGTTCCTCAAAATAACGAACCAGCAGCGGGATGCGGCGTTTGATGGGCTGTTCATCGAAGAGGAGACCCGCGACGCCATTCTGGCGTTCTACGACCTCCAGGCGCTCAAGCTGCTGAACCTCCAGGGCGACGCGGCACGCGCCAACCCGGATTCCCGCATCGAGCGGGATGGAATGGACGAAGGTGGGATCAAGTTCAAGATCCATCCGGACGCGAGCAATGCCCAGGTGGCGGTGCTGGCCGCCTGCCTGTTCGCCGGCCGCCAGCGGGGCTATCAGCGCACGGTCGATTTCATGGCGGAGCTGAACGGGCTGACCACGATCTGACCCCGATCTGAGCGGGAAAAAGCCCGGCTGACGCGACGGGGACGGCTTCCAGAATCGTCGCATGCCCACCCCCATCGCGCCCATCATCACGAACGCCGGACTCGCCGCCGCCATCGCGGCGGATGGCGCGGGGCTGGACCTGGCGATTACCCATGTGCAATTTGGCACTTCCGCCTACACGCTGAACACTGCGGACGGCTCGCCGGACTATGACCGCGTGGCCCTGGTGGCTCCGAAAGAGCTGCACGCGATCTCGGCAGGCTATGTGCTGCCGTCGGCCATGATGCGCATTGACGTGTTCGCGCCGGCCTGGACGGGCTCGCCGAACCCCTACAGCGTGACAGAGGTGGGCTTTTGGGCGGGCAATCCGAACGCCGGGGGCGTGCTGTTCGCGCTCTGGGCCCAGGCCACGGCCTTCGCCCAGCGCAACATGCTGGACTACCTGGCGACCTTCAAGCTCCAGCTCGTGCGCGTTCCCTACGGCTCTGTGACCGTGGTCATCGACGCGAACCTGTCACACGCGGCCCAGCTCGTGGCTGCCCATGAGGCAGCCGCTAACCCGCATCCCCAATACCTCATTCCTCGACATCGCCAGCTCTACCTGGGCCAGCAGTAAGGACACACCATGCCATCAGGACGCCTCGGCGCCATCGTCGTCATCCCCAACCAGTGGAATCCGCTGTTCACCTGCGCGGTGGGCAAGTGCGGGACCTTCAACCTCACGGTGATCAACCAGACCGGCCTCGGTGCCCAGATCAAGGTGGCGCTTATCGACTCGGCCAACGTGGCGGACTATGCCCCGCAGGACCAGATTGACGCGCCGGTTGACAAGCTGGTGGGTGGTGGTGGGCTGTATCGGCTCACCGGCGAGCCCATCGGCAACGTCCACGGGGCCACGGCCGAAACACTGGCGGTCTGGAGTGACCGCGCGGTAACCGCGCACGCGCGCGGGTTCATTGGTGATCCTGTCCACGGGGAGGGCTGAGCATGCGACTCATTGACAACGGCGGGGCGGTAGTCAAGAACCCCGAGCACGGCGAGGTCACTGTCACGGCGGACGAGCAGTTCGTGCCTCAAGACCTGGTGTTTCTCGACACCAAGCAGTTCGTGACCTGCAACCTGAACGGCATGATTTCCAGCGCAGCCCTGACGGCCGGGCCGGCGACGGCCCTGTTCGCCACCGATCAAGCGAGCCCGGACGCCTGCAGCGGCCTCCGCCTGGACATGCCGGACGGCGATTTTGTGGTGTTTGCCGCTTCCAACGACGCCACGAACTACAAGCTGATCGCCTCCCGGTACAGCTCGGCTGGCGGGCTGCTGGCGCGCAACGTCATTGAGGGTGTGCAAGCGGCCACGATGGGCAACATCTGCGCGACCGTTCTGAGCAACGGGAACATCGCATTGGGCTACCGCAAGGGTTCGACCGGCTACTGGCGCCTCCTGGGCCCCACGCTGACCGTTCTGGCGGGCGCGTCTGTGGGCTCCAACGTCTATTACCTTCAGGAGACCAACAACGGCGGCTTCCTGATGGTGGCAACCGACACGATCAGCTTTGTGAGCGCGACAGGCTCGGTGACGAGCAATGCGATCTCCATCGAGTCCTTGTCGCTGGCCATGCAGGACGAGCTGAACGACGACCAGCGAAAGCTGTACAACACCCGGTGCTACTCGCGCACCAACTACGCGCCCCTGGCCATCAGCGACGGCGGCTGGATGTTCGTCTACCAGAACCCCACGGGCGTGCAACTGCTGAGGTTCAATTCCGACGGGACCGTTCGTGGTGTCGTGGTGACGCTCTGGACCTACGGTTCGCAGACCGTGGGCGAGCTGCGTGTGGCCCGGTCCGGGGACGTGGGCGGCCCGATCTGCTGGGTGGCCTCCCTGGTCTCCAACGCTGGCTCCTATGGTGTTGTGGGTGATGACGGATCCATCGTGAAGGCTCAGGCTACCTTGAGCGCGGTCGCATCAGCAGGCGGCGCCCGCTTCAAGCTACTGGCTGATACCGACGGCGACTTTGTGATCGTCGGATCGGACACGACGCCCGGCCCGTGGAACATCCTGTACACCAGCTCGGTGGGCGTGGCGAAGGCGACCTATCCGAAGCAGCTCACCACGAACACCAATAACCGTCCAGCGAAGCTCTTGCGGCTATCTACTGGGTTGGCGCTCGTCTGCGTACCGGGTGCTGGCTATGAGTTCAAGCTCGCCTGGATTCAAAATGGTGGCGGCTCGAACACGGTATCCTCCATCCTTAACTTCAATGGAGGCGATAGTGGCGTGCTGTCGGCCTGCATGGTGGTCGATGATGTGGTGTATGGGGGCTGCACGGCTGGTGTCGGCGGATCGGCTGACCTGGCACTGTTCACCATCAGCAACGCTGGCGTCGTCGACACCGCACCGTGCTTCAGCGGCACTTCCCTCTCCGTGTCGGCTACTGACTTGTCTATCGGGATCGAGCCGTCGCTCAACATCATCCATGTCATCGGCAACGGCCAGATCAACTCGTTCCGCCTCGACAAGACGTTCGTACAGACGTACCTGAACGCGGTGACCCTGGGCAACGCGAAGTTCAAGTTCATCAAGGGCGGGTACTTCTGTCACGACAGCGCTACAGGCGGAGCGGCGGGCCCAGGCTCGGCAACAGGCACGGCTGTGCTCGTGGTCAAGCTGCGCCCCACAATCCTGCTGGGTGTGTCGAACGACACCGCCAGCGTCGGCCAGCCCCTGATGATCAAGACCAAAGGCGTGCACGCCACGACCTATGGCAGCACCGCCAAGAGCTTTGACCAATCCGCGAATGATCCGCCCGGCCAAAAGGGCTGGATCAACAGCCGCGTCGTCGCCCTGGGAGGCTTCTGATGCCTACCCTTCGCAATCAGGCCGGCGTTGAGTTCGAGTATTCGACGCTCCAGCAGGGCGGGGCGGCTGTGCTGCTGGACGGGCAACGATGGGTTGAGGGCCGCGTTGGCATGGAGCTGCAGATCGTGGGCGCTGCGCCCGCGTCGCTCCCCCTCACCAAGCGAGCCTTCCAGAATCGCTTCCCCAAGACCGCCGACGGCATCTCGACCAAGTACGACGCAATGACGCTGTTCCTGAGCAAGGACAGCTATGCCGCCACGTTGGTGGAGGATGACGAGGAGCGCACGGCACTGCAGCTCCTGATCACCACGGGCCTGAACCGCATCAACGCCTCGGCGTTTGTGGACCTGGCGCTGACCGAGGCGGCAAACTTCACCGGCTTGCTGTTGCAGCCCGGCATCCCGGCTGCATTCCGACTCTCGCTGGAGGAGCGCGCAGCGATCCTGAACCCCGACATCCTGCCGGGCGAGCGCTATGACGCGTAAGCTGCCCGATGGCCTGCCCAGGGGCTTCTACGGCGCCTTCTACACCGGCACCCGGCCCGGGGTGCAAGGCCTGTTCAACAAGGCGGTGCGCTTCTGGGACAACGGCCCGTACAGCCACTGTGAAGCGGTGTTCTCCGATGGCGCGGCCGGCTCCAGCAGCCTGATCGACGGCGGGGTCAGGTTCAAGGACATTGACTTCAGCAACGGGAACTGGGACCTGTTCCCGCTACCGTTCTGGCTGGAGGCGGCCAGCCGCGAGTGGTTTCAGTTTCACGCAGATCGAAAGACGAAGTACGACCTGCCTGGCAACCTGCGGTTCATCCTGGACCCCATGGACCCTGGCGAAGGCCGGTTCAACTGCAGCGCGGCCTTCGGAGCCTCGCTGGGCCTTGCCGAGTCGTGGCGGTTCACGCCGAACACCTTGGGCGCGGTGTGCCGCAGCCGCCAGCTCTGGACGCCCCGTCTGGACATGCTCGTGACCGCTTGAGCGCACACACGATGGCCATCGAGGTCTTTGCCAGGAACCTGCTGTTCAAAGCCGTGCGCGACTTCTCCCTGCGCGCGACGGCCTGGAGCGACGCCGTGCGCTACCAGACCCTGCCCGATGAACGCTTTGACCTCACCCTGGTGTCGCAGCGGGTCTACGGCCGGCGTACCGAGTCGCTGGTAGTGCAGGCTGCGGCTGGCCTGGACAGCCCTGAGCTGGAGCTATCCGAGCGTCTGTTGGTCCTGCCGACCGAGGCGCAGCTCAGGGTGATGAAGCAGCAGGCGGGCTATGGCAAGCAAACCTTCCTCTAATCCGCTGGCGCGGGTGCTGACGAACTACCGGGGCGCGAACCGCGAGGCGGCCGGCCGCTACCTTGGTGAGCTTGCCAACCGCCAGCGCGCCGCGCGCATCCTGAACCCCACCGAGGTGGGTGGCGAGTACGACGCGGGCCGTCTGCTGACCACCACGATGGGCGGGCATCTGCACGCCATCACGCACGAAGACCTGCGGACCTTCCGCCAGAACGTCCAGCTCCTGGGCAAGCGGTTTCGCGGGGGCATCACCGCCAAGGCCATCATCGACCTGTCGCTGCCTGAAGACCGCGAGCGAGCGAACCGCGAGATCAAGACAGCCGTGCCCATGCAGTCCATCGGCGGGCGGGTGCACTTCATCACCAACGCCGGCCCGAAGAGCGACGTGGCGCGGCACCACGTGCACGTGGAGTTCCTGACCTTCAGCGCGGCCGTGTCCAGCCCTGGGCCGGCGGCGGACCTGGTGAAACCGGTGGTGTCCGGCGCGCTGAAGTTCGACTGCGACTGCGGCCGGCACACCTACTGGTACCGCTACATCGCCACGGTGGGAAAGTACAACTCAGGCCGGGATGAGACGGGCTTTCCGAAGATCCGCAATCCGAACCTGCGCGGGGTCGCCTGCAAGCACATCCTGCGCGTGATGCAGCAACTCTCGATGCCGATCATCAAGCAGCAGATTGCGCGAATGATCGAGAACGCCCGTGAGAACCTGGACAAACGGCCAAAGGTTCTTTCAAAGAAGCAAGCCGAGCAGATTGCCGAACAGCAGCGCGCGCAGGAAACCTGGAAGCGCAGCAAGGTGGAAACCACCAGCGAGAAGCGCCAGCGGCTGGCTCAGGCGCGCGCCGTCGCGGCCGTGGTGGAGCGCGCCCGCGCCGCGCCGGCGGGAAAGGTGACGCCACGCAGCGTGGAGTCGGCCAAGAAGCAGTTTGTGCAAAAGGCCAAGACCCTGGCCGCCATGGGCGTGCTGTCGCCGAAGCAGTTGCAGACCATGTTGGCGAAGCTGGGCTGACGCATACTGAGGAGCTGAGGTCATCATGCTGAACACCGTCCCAACCGCCGTTTCCGCAGCCACCCGCCAGGTGGTGCTGCGCCATCCCAACACCATGCCGTGCTCAGTCTGGCGCAAGGTGGTGACGCGGGTGGAGGCCGACCCGGAGACCGGTCAGCCCAGCGAGATGGGCGGCAGCCCGACCCTTGGGGGCATGGGTGTGCTGCGCAGTGAAGACGAGGCGGAGTTCAACTACGTTGAGCGCGGGCCGGGCTTCTGCCTGTTCTGCGGCGTGCATCAGCCCAATGACATGAATGAGCGCGACGATGGTGTGCTGCAGCCCGCCACGCAAGAGGCCCAGATCGAGTCCACCGCCGGGCCAGGTCAGGAAGGGCACTTCATCGCGGATTCCAGCGACCTGGTGATCATCACGCCGGGTCTGGGCACGGCCTTGGTCTACGAGGTGGTCAGCGTGCTGAGCAACGTGAACATCCCCCCTTATGTGCGCAAGCTGGCCTTGAACCCGCGCGACGACCTGCACCACCTGGAGCCCTTCGTCCCCGAGGTGTAAAGGGGAAAACGGCCAGCAGCCGGCAGGGGGGTGGGGAAAACAATCGTCGGGGTAACTTACCCACAGACGACCGTGCAACACCCCGCCCGCGCCATCCTCGATGACACCTTTGCCCATTTGATGGGCGCCGCGCATGAGGCCGCGAGCGGGTACAACCTCCGCCGCCCGCCCACCGACGCGCAGGCTCTGGCCAACAATTACAAGAAGAGCCCGCCCGTCCGGGTCCTGGGGCTGGTGATCAAGATCGAGAACGCATACGGCACGTACCGCAGCGGCACCGCGCCCGATGGCACGCGTTGGAGCAACCGCATGGCCGCGCACTACGGGGACATCGTGGGCTCGCGCGGCGCCGATGGCGACCCGGTGGACATCTTTGTGGGACCGTTCCCAGAGTCGCGCCGTGTGTGGGTCATCAACCAACGCCGCGCTGACGGCGAGTTCGACGAACACAAGGTCATGGCTGGCTTCATGACCGAGGAGCAGGCCCGCGCCGCGTACCTGGGCTCCTATGACCGTGGGTGGAATGGGCTGGGGTCCATTGTTGCCTGCACCCCCGATCAACTGAAGTGGTGGCTGCGCTACGGCGACTGCACCGTGCGCTTCAACATTGAAAACCTGCCACAAGAAGGAACTGCCGTCATGGACAACATCGTTCAATGGGACGAGGACGCGAACCCGGTCGGAGTGCCGATGCACCGCCTGCTGTATGACCTGCACCGCGAGGATGGGGCCGCCGGCCTGATGTTCGATGCCGTCACCATGACGGACCTCATGGGCGACCCGGACATCGAGAGCGTGGCGGTGCTGGACGCCCTGGTGGTGCAGGTCAGCCGCATGACGATCAAGATGGACCTGCTCAAGAAGGTCATGGAGGCGGCCGGCGACAAGGTGAAGCCGACGGAGGTCACGATCAGCGACCCCGTGCGCGCGCGCGGGGTGCTGCAGGTCATGGTGCTGTTCCAGATGACCGACGGTCAGACCATCTCCATCTGGTTCCACAACCCCGACACCACGCCGGCCAAGCTCACGCCCATGGACGAGCTGATCTCCTGGAAGTGGATGCTCAACAAGAAGGACGTGACCATCGTGGTCGCGCCCGAACGCGGCCAGGAGCTGAACATCCGCGAGGTCGCGCGCCGCATCATGCGCCTGGTGGAGCGCAACAGCGCTGCCTTTCTGCGCGCCAACGCCAAGACGGCGGAGCGCGTCGCCCAGGTCGAGGCCATCAAGACCGAGATCGCCGGCCTGGAATCCGAGCTGGCTGACCTTACCCGCCAGATCGAGATCGCCAAGGTGGCGGCCGAGCCCTCCATCACGCCGAAGTCGCCGTTTGAGCTGGAGTACCTGCGCCTGAAGGCCCAAAACCCCGAGGCCGTGCTGCTGTACCGAATGGGGGACTTCTACGAGGTGCTGGGCGAGAGCGCGGCGCTCGTGGCAAAGGTGCTGGATCTCACGCTGACCCGGCGCGGCGCGGGCAAGTACAGCCCCGTGGCGATGGTCGGCATCCCGGCCTGGACGCTGCAGGAGCACATGAAGCGCCTCACGGCCGCCGGCTATGCGGTGGCAGTGTCCGAGGCGGGGCCCGAGGGCGCGAGGACCGTGGATCGGGTGGAGCCTGCGAAAGTCGAGACGCCGGCCGCAGTGGCTGCGCCCGCCGAGCCCCCGGCCCAATCGGCGCCCGTGGAGGGCAACGCCGCCCGCGACGCCGTGCTGGCGGAGTGCGGCATGGCCGCCGACATCATCGCCGCCGTCGCCGACGATGGGGGTTATGCCGCCGTGGTGGCCGATGACAAGCTGGTGTTGAAGTGGCAAGACGCCCTTGATTCAGCGCTTCAGCAGCGCATGGTGAACGTGCGCAATGCCCTGCGCGAGATGGATTGGAAGGGCTCCGGGGTGTCGCTGTCCAAGGCCTTCGCGGGGAGCGTCTACGGCATCACCCAGGAGGTGCGCCAGGTCGGCGCCGGCGCGAACGTGGTGGCCGTCACCTGGGTGCTCAATGGCGTTGAGCGCGTGCCGGACAACCTGACCGAGAAGGCGGCCGCTCTGGCCGGCACGCTGAACAACATGGTGGGCGACATGGCGAAGCCGGTTGGGTCAGCGTCGGCAGATGTGAACAATGCAGAAGAGCGGGGCGCGATGGTCGAGTCTCGCGTGGAAGCAGTGAAGGCCGCGCTGCGTGGACTGGGCTGGAGTTCCGATACTGCGAGCATGCCTCTGATGAAGGCGGGTGCCAAGCTGGAAATCCATGTGGCACGTGATCAAGGTGGTAACGCGACTGGGACGCGCTTTTACGTCACGGGCAATACGAGTCGCACGGCCACATACGGGCGCGATGGCATGGTCGATGACCTTGAATCCAGCCCCGTTGACCTGGCTGCGCTGTTGAATGCCGAGGTTGGTCCTGCCCTTGTGGTGGTGAACGACGACGGGCGGTCGCGAGTTGCTCACGCGTCAAACGGCAATCCAATCAGCCCCTCTTATCCGACCGAGGCCGAAGCCCAGGCCGCCGCCGATGCAGCCATTGCCGCCGGTAACCTGGAATTCCCCGAGCCCAGCGACGGTGGGCGGCCCGCGAGCCCTACGGACGCGGAGATTGAGGCTGCTGCTGCGGCCGGCGCCGAGGTTCGCACCCTGAGCCGCAACATGGCGGATTTTTCATTGAAGGATCAGAATCCGCTGGCGCACCTGTCTACCGACAACGGATCAGTGTCCATCGCGCTGTGGACCAAGGCCGACGTAGACCGCGCGGCCCGCGCCGTGGCTGAGGCGGAGCAGCAGGCCAACTACAAGCCGTTCGACATGAGCCGCCTCAAGATGCCGACGGCCGTCCAGCTTGGGCTGAACAAGAGCAACACGCTGATCTTGCCCACGGGCGGCGCGGATGGCAATGAGATCTTGCCGGGTTGGTCCAACGGACACCTGATGGACTTCACCCAGCGCCCGACGCTGGTGCAGAACGCCATCGCCAAGTACTTTGTGGACACCGGCAGCGCATTAATTCGCCGGGTACCCGAGGCGGCAGTGGCGAAGATCGAGGCCGCTGCAAAGGGTCGCGGCACCAAGGTGGAGCCCATCTCGCATTACGACTACGAAGAGCGAGTGGTTGACAACCGCAAGGCCAAGCAGGGCCGCGCCATTGAGTACATCCCTCGCGAGTCGCTGGTGCTGTCGAATGAAAATGGCAGCGTCTGGGTGTGGCTGGAATCGAAGTACGTGGCCTATTTCGTCAAGACCTACAAGGGCTGCGAGTTCTTTGCGGAAGGCCCCGAGGTTTCGGTGGGAGTGCGCCACCATGGCAAGCTGGTGGGTGTGCTCATGCCTCTGCGTGGAAAGAACGGGTCGGACATGCTGGCGCGCGCGCGCAAGGCGATGATTTCGCTTCCGGCTGAAACCGCCCAGCCCGAGCCGACCGCCGTGGCGCCCGATTCAGCGGCCGACGCGCTGGCGGCAGTGGATGCCGCCTACCGGTTTGCCGACGCCACGCCCGCGTTCAAGGAAGACGTGTTCCACAGCCTGGGCGAGTCCAGCTACAGCCCGTTCGTGTCAGCGAGGACCATTGACCAACGCGCGAAGGAACTGGGTCTCACGGTGGGCTGGGACGTGACGATGACGGTGCTGGATGGCGTGCCTGTTGATGGCGACGATGCGTCCATGCCGCTGTTCGATGACGCCGACGGCGCGTACCTGAACCAGTCAAAGGACGCCATCGCCGCGACCGCGAAGCTGGTGAAGTACTTCAGGGACTTCATTCGCTCGGACAAAGAGCTGGCGATTGACACCACCAGCGGCTGGGCGCGCTCGACCATGACCAAGGCCGACGCCCAGCGCATCCTGGGCGAGCTGATTGACATCGCGGTGAACCGCAAGGGCGGCACCACCCTGACGGCGCAGCAGGAGGATGACTACGCTGATTTCGCGCATGACGCGCGCCTGATCAACGACTACCTGTCGAAGCGCATTCGCCACAGCGGATCGCGCAACCTGCTGCGCCATCCGAAGATGAAGGCGCTCTATCCGCACATTGACAACCAGCCGTTCCTCGATGCGGTGAAAGCGCTGGCGCAGCCGCTGCTGCCAGCCGACGCGGTGCTGGACTTCGCGGGTGATGTGTCGGCGGCCATCGCGCAACTGGAGGTCGCCCTGGACGTGGTGGTGACCAACGAGCCCATCAACCGTGAGCGCGGGGACATCGAGCAGGCTGACCTGGAGCGCCGCAACGCGGAGCAGTTCCGGCGCGCCATTGAGGTGCTGAAGAAGGGCGACACCAGCGGAATCTTCGATGACGCCAACCCGCACACCGGCGGCGAACAGTACCAGATGATCGTCGGGACGATCCGTCGCGCGGGCGAGGTGATCGGCCGGGCACTCATCGGCGGCGACGGCAAGGCCATGGTCTATGTCGGCGCCAGCGGCAACCAGCGCGTCACGTTCGTATCCCCGGTGGACGGTGAGCGCCGCACCCCCATGTGGAGCGACGACGATGCGGGCGAGATGGTGGACTGGCTGGTGGAGAACACGACGGTCGGTGGCGCCGGCGTACCCCCTGCTGACCCGCCGGCAGCGGCCCCTGTGGTGGATCCCCCTGAGAAGCCCAAGGCCACGGAAGCTGAGGGGCGCGCCGCGCTGCGGCAGATCGCCGACTACATGCCGCGCGGCCAGCGCAAAGCCATCGAGGCGGGCATGGCCGGTGAGGAGGCCCAGTTCTTCTACGACAAGATGGTGGAGATGGCCAGGAACATTGAGGCCATGCCCAAGACCTACGACACGGACGGACAGGGCGGCAAGGCACTGGCACGGTTGCACTACTTCCGGGGCGGTGCCGACTGGTACATCACCGAGCGCGACCGCGAGCGGGAGCAGGTCCAGGCATTTGGCCTGGCCGACCTGGGCGGCGGCTACCCCGAGTCGGGCTATATCTCCATCGTGGAGCTGGTGCAGAACGGCGTGGAACTGGATCTGCACTGGGAACCGAAGACGCTCGATGAAATCAAGGGCACTGCTTCGGCGTCTGAAGCTCAGCCCGACGTTGGGCCCGCCGGGGACATTTCCTATCGCACCGATGGCATGTTCACAACCTTCCTGCCTGATTCCAAGGCAGGTGAGAAAGCCTGGGCCATCATGAATGCAACCCCCGGCTCGGAGAGCGGCAAGGTTCTGGCCGCACATACCGAGAGCGTCATCGCCCAACTTCGCGCGGCGGGCTTTGTCGTCACAGAGGCGAAGCCGGTGGATATGTCTGCTGACGAACTGGCCGCCGAGTTGGGTGCGGGCGCGGCCACGCCAACCGTGATGGATGAACCGGCCAGGGAGGATGCCAAAGTGACTGAGCGCAAGACCGACGAGGCCTACCTGCAGAACATGATCAACGGCAAGGCCGACCTGCTGGAAGACGGAATTCTGGAGCGCATTGAGCCGATGTTCACGAAGTACGAAGGCGACGCGGAGATGATGGCGCTGCTGGAGCGCGCGGCGCAGGCCTATTCGGACGCGGCCACCCAGGCGGCCAGAGCAGCTCTCGCGAGCTGAGCGCCATGGAGCCGATGACCCGCGCTGCCTTGGTGCAGCAATTGAGCGCGCTCATCCAGTCAGTGCAGGGCCTGGCTCCGGGCGCAGCCCTGGAGCGCCTGCGGCTGGCCAGCGAGATCATGGAGCTGCGCGGCCTGCTGGGCGTGGCGACAGACCCTTCTGCCGCGCTTGCGCAGCTTGGCGACACGGAGGTGATCACCGCCACGGACCCCAAAGAGGCGCGCGCGCAAGGCCGTCTATGGTTCCAGCAACACCTGCAGGGCCGCGCCCTGGTGAGCCCCATTGGACCGGTGAAGGTGTCGGGCGCCACGTGGGAAAAGATTCGCCACGGCGCGACGCAGGACCTGCTGAAGCTGCGGCTGCTCCCGGCCGTGCCCGTGGTGCTGGAACGTGGGAAATATCACGGGCGCAGCGAGCCCTACAAGGACGCCGGCCGGTTCGTGGCGTTCCACTTCTTCAGCGGCATCGTGGCTTTGCCTGGCTATGTCGTCGAGATGGGGGTGAACGTGGGCGAGGAAAAGTCTGGGGCGCTGGTCTACAGCTTGAACCACGACATGCACGAGTCCTGGCACAAAAGAAACATCCCCACCGCTTACCCCAAGTTTCAAACTCGGGAGGATGGGGATGCCGGGGCCAGCGAGCCGACCTTGGACGCAATTGTAGCGGACGGTTCCGAATTCATCAATGTGGTGATTTTGCGTGTGATTTCAAAGACTTAAGGCACTCACCGCAAACGGGAAAAGCTGGGCGCGGCGATGGTCCGGGGCTTCACAGAATGAAGGCCTCATTCAACTACTCCCTCGGAGAGCGCCATGGCAGTCGTCAAGACCGAACTTACTTTCAAGAGCAGCAAGAACACCACGGGGACCACCCGCGCCGCACCGGCGGCCATCGCCAACTCTGCGGTCTTTCAGGCCGCCGTGGCGATGACCCGCCCCACCAACACCACCGCTTACGCCGCCGGTGACATGATCGGCCGCGCCGATGCATCGACGCCCGGGAACGCCGGCGACGCGATCATGGAATTCACCGAGATCGGGCCCAAGGGCGGCGCGGTGCGCATCGCCGCTGTGGACTTGATGGTGGCCCAGGCTGCCAACACCGGCATGGGCAACTTCACGCTGCACCTGTACAACGCTGCGCCCGCTGCCAAGCTGGACAACGCCGCTTTCGACCTGGAAGCCGCTGACCGCACCAAGTATCTGGGCTCTGTCCTGATCGGCACGCCCGCCGACCTGGGCGCGACCCAGTATGCCGAGAACGCCGACCTGAAGGGCAAGATCGTGAAGTTGGCCGCCGAGTCCACGTCGCTGTGGGGTGTGCTGGCTGGCGCAGGCACCGACACGCCCACCTCGGGCGGCGTCTACACCACCAAACTGACCACCCAGCAGGCGCACTAAATGCGCGGCGCCTGCGGGCGCTTGCGACGGGAAAAACGCCCCCTTTGCGGGGCGTTTGCCTTTTGAGAATCGACCTCAACACATAGAGGTCACACATGGAATCCGCAGCGGGCGATACACAAGAAAAACTCAACCCAATCGCCCGCATGAGGCTCACCGCCGAGCTGATGGGCTTGGTGCGCCAGAAGGCCGCATTGGTGCCCACCGCGCCTATGGCGGCCCTCAGCGCGGCACGCATCGCTGCCAAGATGGTGACGGTACTCGGGAAGCTGGGCGCGGACCTGTCAGTCAAGAAGCGCGAGCGCGATGCCTTCGACCTAGAGGGCGGCCCCGAGCCCGTCGCCGAGCCGCGCGTCGTTACGGCCCAGTTCTACGACTTCGACCCGAACCGCAAGCACAGCCAGCGCAAGAGGGACAACGCTCAGGCGATGGCCCTGCTGCGCGATCTGACGGCTCAGGATCCTGCCGCCCCCATCACTGCCGAACAGAAGCAGATCCTGGCGCGCTACAGCGGCACCGGCGGCAACCTGGTGGGCGAGGACGGCAAGAAGGGCAGTGCCTACGAGTACTACACCCCAAAGCCCATCGCATCCGGGATATGGGACCTGGTGCGCGCCATGGGCTTCAAGGGCGGCAAGGTCGGCGACCCGTGCGCCGGCGTGGGCATCTTCGGCGCCACTGCGCCGCCGGATGCGGCCATTGAGGCGGTGGAGCTGAACGAGACCTCCGGCCGGGTCAACCAGCTCGTGAACGGCGGCCCAGGCCACAGCGTGACCGTCAGTCCCTTCGAGGCGGTGGCCAGCCGCACGCCGGACGAGATTTGGGACGCGGTGATCACGAACGTGCCATTCGGCGGTGTGCACGACCGTGGCAGCAACCGCAAGATCGACCCGAAGTATCAGGACCAGCCGCTGGAGACCTATTTCATCCTGCGCTCGCTGGAGAAGCTCAAGCCCGGCGGCCTTGCGGCATTCATCGTGCCGCCGCGCGTGGTGAGCGCCAAGGGCGGCCGTGAAGAGCAGTTGCGCATTGCCATGAGCTACATGGCCGAGTTCCGGGGCGCCTACCGGTTGCCGAACAGCGTGTTTGGCACAGCCGATGCAGACACCATCACCGACGTGATCGTGCTGCGCAAGTTCAGCCGCGACGCCCTGCGCAAGATCGAGGAGCTGCGCGAGCAGAACCCGGCCCTGCTGGTGGAGTCGCGCGTGCAGTGGACCGAGTTCATCGGTGGCATGTACTTCGCCGGCGAGGGCAAGCGCTTCATCCTGGGAGAGTTTGTCCCCAAGGACTCGACCAAGTTTCGCGACGTGGACCGCGTGGTCAGCGACCAGTCCATCCCCAATATCGCGAAGCTGCTCACCAAGCTGCCCGACTCGCGCATCGACTGGAAGCTGCTGGCGGCCACCGAAACGGAGCCCATCAGCTACAACGAAGGCGACACGATCACCATGGCCGGGCAGACACTGGAGATGCGCGGCGGCGTGTGGGTGTCGCTCGGGCGCGCGCCGGATGATGACCGCTTTGACGCACTGGGCCAGTCGCTGACCTCCGCGACGGTAGCGGTGACGAACAAGGTGGACTGGACTCAGGCCAACGACTACGTGCTGCACCTGCGCGAGCGTTCCATGGACATGGACCTGCCGCTGTGGCTGCGCGGCGCGCACCGCGACCTGATCGAGCTGGACGCCGGCGACCGGGCGCGCTACTGGACAACGCTGGCGGCGGGGCTCGCGGCCGTGGAGGTCATGCAGCAGCACGGAGAGGAAGCGGGATTCAACTACCTGGAGGAATACCCGGCGGTGTCCGAGGCGCTCCAGGCCGGGGCCACCACGGCGCGCAAGGCGCCGGCAGGGTTCTCGCGCCAGAGTAAGGCGGGGCTCCAGAAGGTCGGCATCGTCTATGACCGCAAAGCAGGCTTCTCGGCGCTATGGCGCGGCGCCGGCGCGGCCGAGGTGGCGATGAAGGACCGCGACGAGCACGCCCAGGTTGAGGCGGTGAAGTACGCCACGCAGGGGATCACCATCGACATCCCCACGCTCAAGGGAATCTATGGGGAGCAGTTTGACCCCCTAGCGACTGACGACTGGTGCATCAGCGCCGACGGCAGGAGCGCCACGAAGGCCGACGACTACTACACCGGCAACCTTGCCCAGTTCCTGCAGCGCATTGATGCAGAGATCGCGGCGGCCTCTGGCGCCGTGCGCGACAAGCTGCTGCGCCAGAAGCTGCTGGCCAGCGAGCGCATCGCCAAGGTGGACCCCGGCGGGCTCCGGTTCAACCTGTTCTCGCCGTACACGACCATTGAGGAGCGCGCCGAGTTCCTGCGCCGCTTCATGCACCCGTCGTTCGTGGTGGCGTTCGATGACGAGGGCAACAAGGTCATCATCGCGGACATCAATCCCAAGACCGAGCGGGAGCGCCAGCTCAAGCGGTTCGCCGAGTACCTGAAGAAGGGCAACCTTTCGACCCGAACCAAGGAGGAAGAGGCCGCCAAAGACCCAGGCCTGGACGCGCAGCGCCGGGCCATGCTCAAGGAGATGACCGCTCAGGCGAACGCCCAGTTCGACCAGTGGGTCAAGTCCAATCCGCTGATCATGGAGCGGCTCAATGCCGTGGCGAACGACCCGGCGCGGCTGTACTTCCGCGAGACCGAGGACACCTCCCCGCTGAAGATCGACGGCATCCACCCAGATTTCAGCCTCCACGGCTACCAGAACGCCTTTGTGCGCAAGCAGGCGCGCAGTTTCGGCGGGATCAACGGATTCGATGTCGGGCTGGGGAAGACGGCAACCGCTCTGGCAAGCGTGCTCTACGTCCAGAACATCGGTGTCAAGAAAAAGACCTTCTTTGTGGTCCCAAACACCACCCTGTCCAACTGGCGCAAAGAGGTCATGGTGGGCAGCTACGCACCGGGCCACCCTCAATACCGCCCTCCGGTGTACGCATCGGGCGACGGGTGCCTGTTTGTGGGCCTGGATGTGGATCCCAAGACAGGCAAGGCCAGCGTAGACCCCGCGAACTACGCCCGCGACCTGAATCGCGTGCTGGAGAACAAGCACAGCAAGGTGTTCATGACCTTGGAGGCCTTCAAACTCATTCCATTGAAGGATGAGACGGTCGAGGCCTATGACAGCTACTTGATGTCGGTGGACCCGAGCTACGCCGGCAGCGAAAAGGCCGCCGAGTCGGAGCGCGCCGACTCGAAGCGCTCCGAGGCCACCAGCGGCACCGGCGCCAAGTCGTCGGCCATCCCGTTCTTCGAGGACATGGGCGTGGACAGCCTGGTGGGCGATGAGCTGCACCAGTACAAGAACAGCAAGAACACGGTCGAGTTCTCCGGCGCCAAATTCCTGAGCGTTGCGGAGGCCTCCCAGCGCGGCCTCGACATCCAGATTAAGGCCTGGTACATCCGCAGCCTGAGCGCGCTGACCGATGGCGTGCTGGGTCTGACGGCCACGCCCATCACGAACAGCCCTCTGGAGATCTACTCGATGCTCTGCCTGGCCGTGGGCGAGCAGCGGGTGCACGACCTGTGCCTGGGCGCGACCGGCGCGGACGCGTTCATGAACGTGATGTGCCAGATCGAAGACGACGACGAGATGACCATCGACGGCCGTATCAAGCCGTATCGCGTCTTCCGGGGTCTGCAGAACGTGGACCTGCTGCGCAACGCCATCGCTACCGTCATGACGATCAAGACGGCCGCCGACGTGAAGGAGGGTGGTGACGATCTGCGTCTGCCGGAAGCGCCGGAGTGGACCACCAAGGTGCAGTTGACCGCCCGCGCCGAGGCTTCGCTCAATGAGTACAAGCTGGCCTATCGAGGCGCCCGCGAGAGCATGAAGTCGGACGGCTCTCCTACCGAGGAAGAGCTGGCGGCGCTGGCTCGGGTGTCGGAGAAGTTCGGCGAGCCGGTCGAGCTGATCGCCCACCCGTTCAACCTGATCAACAAGATGACCTTGCTGATCGCGGACCCTGAGCTGGACGAGCGCGCCACGTTCTACCTGTTCGGCGCCGCCCAGGCAGAGCTGGCGGCCCAGGTGGTGGCAGCGTTCAACAAGCTGGGCAAGATCGAAGCACGGGCCCTGGCGGGGCCGTGGACGACGCCCGAGGCCGTGGTGGGCGTCAAGGTGGTGCGCGACGGGGACAACGAGGTCAAGCTGGCGCGCATCAAGGTGCAGGCCCAGATCACGAAGGACGCCCGCATCGTGATCGACACGATGGACACCAACCTGCAGGGCGAGTTCGAGAAGATCGCCGACAAGATGGGGCTGGACCTGGATTGCACCATCCCCCCGAAGCTGGCCGCGCTTCTGGAGAACGTGCGCAAGGAGGAGGCGAACCCGCGCTCCCAGACCGGCCGCGTCAAGCAGCTCATCTTCTGCGACGTGCTGTCCCTGCACAACAAGATCAAGCGGCTCCTGGTGAAGCATGCCGGCGTGGCTGCCTCCGCTATCGTGAACGTCAGCGGTCAGACGATCAAGAACGCCGAGCAGATCCAGGGCGTGCAGGACGGATTCAACGCCGAGGGCGAGGAAAACCGGTACCGCTACGTCATTGCCAACGAGAAGGCCGAGGTGGGCATCAACCTGCAAAAGGGTACGCAGGCCATTCACCATCTCACCATCGGGTGGACGCCGGATTCCACCATCCAGCGCGACGGGCGCGGCGTGCGCCAGGGCAACACCACTGCCCGAGTGAACCGCTACCACTACTTCGCCGATGGCACGTTCGATGAGTACAAGCGCATCCTGACCACCAAAAAGGCGGACTGGATCGGCGCGGTGATGGACAAACAGGGCGGCAACGACGTAGCCATTGCCGGCGGCCTGACCGCGCAGGAATACGACGACCTGATCAACGCGGTGGGCGATGAGGGAGCCATGCGCGCGGTGCGCGAGCGCGCGGAGCTGAAGGAGAAGCTGGCCCGCGCCGAGTCCGCCCGAGCGCGTCAGGTGATCAACTTCAAGACGGCGCAGTCTCAGCAGGCATTCATTCAACAGCACCCGACGGTGGAGAGTTGGATCGCCGCGAATGCTGTTGCGGCCTGGGACCTGAAGCAGGCCATTGATGCGATGGCGCAGCGTGCCAGCTCCGGCAAACTGAATGCCAACGCCCAGATCAAGCTGGAAACGCGGCTGGCAGAGATGCGCGCGCGGTACGCGGGTATGGTGCGTGAACTCGATGACTCGGCCGAGTTCAGCTACACGGTGAGCTACAACTTCAACGGCATGGGCGCCAAGACATACAAGCAGGACTTCGAGAGCCTGCTGGCTCATTCAACTGGCGCTAAGTTGCCCAGCAAGGTGCGCGAGGAACTGCTCAGCCGGTTCAAGCACAACTCCAAGCCCAAAGCGGATGGGCCGCTGGCCGGCGACTGGGCGTCCGAGGTTGCCGCCGCGCGCAGCATGGCCGATGAGGCGCTCAAGGACTTTGAGCGCCTGGCGAAAGGCACGGAGGGTGTGTATCCCCTGGAGATGGTGGAGGCTGTCCGGTCTGGTGATGCGGCTGTGGTGGACGGCCGCATGTTCGCCAAGGGCATGTTCGTGCGAGACCGCAAGGGTCAACTCGCGGTGCTGGCCAGCGCGACGAAGATCGTGCTCCTCACACCTGGCGAGCGGGTTGTCAGCCGGGAGGTCAGCGATGCCATTTCGGCGGGCTGGACCTTCATCATGTTCGGCACGCCAGAGTATGAGCAGGCCTGCGTTGAGGCCGCTGCCCATGATGACCAGATCACGACCACCAGCGAAAGCGGCCGGACGCTGATGTTCAGCACAGTCGTGCCGGCAGTGGCGGCCCATCGCAAGAATGTGACGACGGTTCGTTACCTGTCCACGCGATACAAGCTGCCTGCGCCGCTGTTCCCATTCCCGGTGAACCCCGATCTACCTGGAATTTCGTCGAGCCTGCAGTCCATCGGACAGGCGCAGGCGGCGGTGGTGCGGAGGTGGGACGGCAAAGTCATTGAGGTATCTGCGCTGGAGACCCTGGAAGACATCGGCTACCCGACGAATCCGGGTCAGCTCAAGGCGAACGCCCTGGTGGACTATGCCAAGGCGCACGGCACAACTTTCAAGCCGCAAGACTTCGCCGCACTGCTCGATAGCGACTATGCGAGCTACGCCTATCTGGTCAAGGATGCGATCAAGAGCGCCGCCGACTGGCCGGCTGACGGGGAGGCCCGATTGAACGGCGCGCCAGACCTGGATGCTCTGGATCGGGAGCTTGCCACTGTGGTGGCCGCCGCCATGCCATGGCTGTGGCTGGACGAAGGCGAGAAGAGGCTCCCCTGGGTGCCGCATTCGATGCACTACGCCTACAACACGCGCGCCGCAGCGCTGCGCCGCGCAGCCGAGCCCAAGCCTGCGCCGGTGGCGGCGCCGCAAGCAGCGGAAGCTCCTGCGGCGCCGGCGAAGGTCGAGTTCGAGCTTGAGAGCCCGAGCGGCACCATCGGCATCAAGGGAGAGACGCGCCCCAACAAGGAAACCATCAAGGCCGCCGCGAAGTTCGTCGGCGGGCGTGCCATGTGGCGCGGGGACAAGGAGCTGTGGGAGGTGCCGGCCGCGACCTGGCCCTATTTGCAGCAGAACTTCCCCCGTGTCGCCCAAGTTCTTCAAGTCGTGCCAGCGTAAGGGACCATCATGCTCACCCAACTGCAATTCACACCTGAGCAGATCACAGCCCAGTCGGCGGCCACGGCTGCAGCGCTACAAGCCACCATCCCCGGCGCAGATCCCGCGCGCTACGCGGCCCAGATCATTGCGCAGCGGCTCCGCCTGTTCCCGATGTCGTACCTTGAATTCGGCCCGTACTGGTGGACTGTCAAGGCGGCCCTGTTCGCCCAGGGCGAGGATTTCGGGCCAGCGTTCGATGGCTCGGTGCTGGCCGCCTACGGGGGGGGCCTGCCGGCCCTGAGCGCCCTGGTGGCAGGCGAGATGTTCAAGGACTACTACCGGGCAACTTATCTGGCGGGTGCCGCCCAGTTCATGCTGGATGACGAGAGTGACGAGGCATACGTGCTGTTCGACTCGAACATGGAGGCGCGCCGGCTCGGCCCGGGAGCCATCGCGGTAGCGGCGAACCTGGATGCTGTGCCTCTCGAATCTGAGCCGGAACCGGAAAACACCGAGCCCGGCGGTGGGGCTGTCGCCACAACATAGAGGGGACGACAGGGCTTGCCCAGTTGTCTCCTTTGGTGAAAAAGCGATTGCCCCCGGGTCCGCAAGGGCTCGGGGGATATTTTTCTCAGGGGCGTGCTGGCTTGCGCGAGCGCGCGTAGTGCAGCAGAGCGCTGGTTACAGCGTCCTTCTTGGACAGGGGCTTGGTGGCATCGGTAGGGGTGTCGCGCTCAATGATCGCCGCCAAGGCGTCCGTGGCGGGCTTTTCGAGATCTACGAGCAGCCGGCTCCCCCCGCTGCGCTCCAGATCGTCGCGGTACTGCCGCAGTCGGACCTTGACGGGCGTGGGGACTTCGCCTTTTTTGAGTCGTGCCATCCGATTATTGTATATGGAAACCCGCGATTGGGAAACCGGGCGTGGGCCGGGCATGCATGCGGCGGAAGAATCGAACCTCACCCACCGGCGGCACAAACAACGGTATCTACATGGCGGCAGCATCGAAACAGAGTTGGATCAAGGCAACGATGGCCCGCTTGGGATGGGGCAAAGAGCACCTTGAAGAGGTCGACCGCGCTGGCTTCAGCTACGCGGAGACGTTGACCACGGCCGCGCTGACCGGCGCAGGCGCGGTCAGCGCCAGGTCCCGGCAGGACATCTACAGCAAGTACCAGCGAATGCTGACAGACCCCATCGTGTCGGGCGCGCTGCGATTGCATGTCACGGCCGCGCTCGGTGGGCACGAGACATCCGGGGATCTGGTGTTCGTGGAGGCCACCGGCGATGCGCGCGGCGGCGGTGGGAAGGTGGGTGGCGAGTCTGAGGCGGTCGCCAAGGAACTGAGTGATGACCTGGGCCCGATCTTCAACCGGATTGCCATGCAGGTCGCCTACAACGGCGCGGCCTGGGGCGATGCCTACGGGCGCCTCTATCCCAAGAAGGGCTTGGGCGTCGTGGATGTCTTGACGGACGAGATGCTGCTGCCCCCGCTGGTCCAGCCGTACAAGCAGGGCAACGAGACGAAGGTCTGCGTCATCGCGACCGGCAACAAGATGCGCGAGCGCCTGACCATGAACCAGATGGCTCACCTGGAGATGCCGCGCATGATCTACACGCCGCAGCCGCTGGCCATCGAAAAGGCATGGCGGTCCCGGATGATGGTGGACGACATCGACGAGCTGCCACTGATGCCGAGCCTGGTGGGCGGCAGCTTCCTGGCCGACGCGGAAAAGCAGTACGACAACTTTGTCGCGGCGCTGCAGGGCCTGGTGGGGCAGCGCGTGCTGGATTCGATTGATGAATCCATGTTCACAGCGCAGGTGCAGGGCCTGACCATCGAACAGCGTGAGGCGTTCCTTGCCAGCGTCAAAACGATGCTGCAAAAGAGCAAGAAGGTGGCGGATGAGGCCTTGACCAAGGGCATGCCGTTCCTCGGCCGTGTTCGCCACCTCATTCCCGTCTGGGGTGACAAGCAGCTCCTCCAGATCCAGGGTGTCAACTCAGCGGGTGGCTCCGGTTCTGGCCGCGCCGGCAACATCAGCATCGACGACGTGCTCATGCACGCCAAGCTGCTGTGCGGCGCGCTGGGAACCGACATCACAATGCTGGGCTTCGCCGACATGATGTCTGGCGGCTTGGGTGAAGGTGGCTTCTTCCGCACCAGCGCCCAGTCGGCGGAGCGCTCGCGCACCACGCGCGTGGCCCTGTCGGATTTCTTCAATCACATCTGCGACGTGCATCTGGCGTACAAGCACGGCCACGCCTACGACAAGAAGAAGCGGCCGTGGAAGATCAACTTCTACGGAACGATCAGCGCGCTGGAGACCGAGCGCCAGCGCACCGAATCCGATGCGATGAACGCGGGCGCCGTCCTCGTCCAGACATTGACATCCATGCGCGACCTCGGCCTGGGCGTCAATGCGAACGTGGATCTGCTCGAAAAGACCATGCGCATGGACACGGATCGCGCCAAACTGATTGCCAAGGCCATCGAAGACGCGAAGAAGGAGGCTGATCGCAAGGCGAAGGAGGAGGCAGGCGGCTTCGGCGGTGGTTTTGGTGCACCCGGCGGCGAGCCCCCTGTGGAGGCTGAAGGCGGAGCCCAGCAGGACGGCGCCGTGGCGAGCCTGAAGCATTGATATGGCCCTGCCGGAACTGAATCCCCGGGCTTTCGACACGCTGCGCACGACGGCCGCCGCGCGTATCGCCCGCGCCGTCGCCCAGAAGATTCCCAGCTCGTCGGTTCGCAAGATTCAGCAGCTCCTGCAGGTCCGGGACTTCGCCAAAGGTCTGCTGGGCGGCGCCGCTGAGGTGGCACAACCACTTCTCGGGGGCATGACGCTTGCGCAGGCGCGTGACACGTACCAACAGCTCGCCTCCGCGCAGCTCGCGCGCAAGAACCTGTTCTTCATCCAGATCGTGGACTACAACCCGCCGCCCGTCGAGTACGCACCGGGCAGCTATTTCACCTCGTTGTTCAACCTGTTCGCCCTCGATGTCAGCTACAGCGCCAGCACCCTGGTGGGTGAGAAGATTCCCCTGGGCGCTGCCATGCTGGACCGCCTGACGGGCAAGGAGGCGATTGAGCTGAACATCACCACGATGGACGACTCGCGCGGTTCCCTCAAGCGGTGGTTCGCGGCCAAGGTGGAGCAGGCGGCGCACGGCGACGGCACATTCGGACTGCCGTCTGAATCCTGGATTGACGTGGAGATCTACCACGCCACCCCCATGGCGCGGGAAGATGCCTACAAGCAGCATGTGCGCATGCGCCCCCAGTCCATCCAGCATGAGGCTTCGCGGCGCGAGCAGAGCCTGGGCGAGCTGGCCATGACCTTCACCGAGGTCGATACCTTCATCAGGCCATGAGCAGCATCGCGCACGACAAACAAGGCTTCCTGGTCGGCGATCTTGTCGCCGGCCAGCGGGAACTGCTCAGCCAGCAACGCGCGGACGCAAAGGTGATGAAGGACGTGCGCACCGACGTTCGCGCCATTGCCCGGGCGCTGGGGGTCTCCGCACGCGCGAGCGCATCGAGAGCGTCAGCCGCGCGTGTGGTGGAGCCCGCCGGGCGCACATCTACTGTGGGGGGGCGATCCCCGGTGGCCAGCTCCTCCACTCGCGCCGTGGCGCCGCGTGCCCGTGACGGTGCCGGCCGCTTTGTCGCCGCTACGCGCGGAAGGGGCCTGGCACCCACCACGGCCGGGGCGCAGGCTGAGCCTGACCTGCAGCGCGACGGAAAGGGCCGGTTCACGGCGGGCGGCGGGGCCGGAACCGGCGACGCGAGCGGCACGGGGCTGATCTCCCGCCTGTCCGAGCGGATGAGCGGCCTGGGTGACGCCATTCGTGGCATGGCCCAGGGTTCAGAGCAGATTGACCCGGCCGTGACCGCAATGCACGAGGTGAAGTCCGTGGTGGAGCCGCTGGGGCGCGGGATGTTTGCCATGTTCGGGCGCACCAAGGAGCGCGCCGCCGAGCGCAAGAAAGAGCGCTGGTACACCCGGCTGCTGAACGCGATCAAGGGGAAGCGGGCCGACGCGACGCCGACCCCCATCACCGTCGACGGCGGCGGGGGCCTGGGTGTGGGAGCCATGGCGGGCTCCGTGGCGCGGCTGCTGCCCATGCTGCTGGCCGGGGCGGGCACGCTGATCGTCGCAGGCCTGGCTGGGGTGGTGGGGACCAAGATCGGCGGCGCGATCTATGACTGGCTCGACAAGAGCGGCATCACCACGAAGATTTTTGACGCCTTCGATTCGCTGAAGAACTGGATCAAGGAAAAGCGCGATCAGGTGCTGGCGCCGGTGAAAGCTGTGCAGTCGGAGTATGAGCGTGGCAAGGCCGACATCCTGAGCCCGCAGGTGCGCGCGCCTCAGTTGCCCGGGGAAGGCGGTCGGGACCGCAACGACCCGCGCCGCTTCGACCGCGCCAACGCCCTCGGCGCCGACGGCCGCGCGTTCAACGACCCTCGGCGCCTGGACGGTGCGGCAGAGCTGGCGCCGGCAACGTCCCTGGCGCAGTCCCTCGGGCGCACGGTCGCCGGGATCCAGCAGCGCAAGCGCAATCTGAAATCCGACCCGCGCGCGCTCGCCATGCAGACGGGCGCGTCCTACAGCGCGGGCAAGATCGGCAACCTGAGCGATGCCCAGACCCGCGCCCTGGTGGCCAGCACGGTCATGACGGAAAGCGCAGGGGGCAAGCTCGACGTGGTGAACTCTGCCGGGTACATGGGCCGGTATCAGGCTGGGGCTGGCTGGCTGGCGGACGCTGGCTTGATCAAAGGGGGTGCCGCGTCTGTCAATGCAGCCATGAAGGCGGATGGGCACAGCCGTGAGTACGCTTGGGGCAAGTCAGGCGGGATGACCAAGTTCCTCAAGAACGAGGGGAACTGGAGCAACGGCCTGAGCTACGACAAGTATCTGGCCAGCGCCACGACGCAGGACGCAGCGTTCAAAACGAATTCAGATGCGGCGTATCGGCAATTGATGAAGGACGGTTTGATCAACAGCGCGACGCCGCCATCGGAAGTCGCTGGCTACCTCAAGACCCGGCACCTGGCCGGTTTCGGTGGAGCAAAGGCTGTCGCACGAGGGAGCGTTGGCCCGGCCGATGCCAACGGGACGACAGCCCGCAAGTACTTCGATGATGTTGCCCGTGATCGGGGTGGATTCCTTGCCAGCTACTCGGGAACGGCGGTCTCAGCAGGACTGCCGAAGCCCGGTGTCGTGTCCGTGCCATCGCCCGTGCCAGACAAGCTGCCACCCGCCGAGGCGGTGACCGTGCCGCAGATCCCGCGCGACGACCGTGCACCGACGGTGCGCGCCGTTGTGCAGGAGCCCATCGGCCAGGACGTGGGGGACCGCAGCATTGCCCACATCGTGAACGGCGGCATTGGCGCCTGAGTGTGGCGAGCGCGCGTGGCAGATCGCCATTGAAGACCCGGGGACGGTGACTAGAATTCGCCCATGAACACGAAAAGCCTCTTCCTGTTGCTCGCCTTTGCCGCTTCGGCCCACGCCGGCATAGACGACCGGGCAATGCTCGGGACCTTCGCGGTGCAGTGCAGCGATCTTTCCAAGGGGGCGGTGGTAATTGCCATGAGCAGTGCGACCCTGATCCAGGGCGAACGCACTACCGTGGCGAACAACCTCGAAGATCAGACGGCGAGCTACTTCGGCAAAGGTGAGCCCCCAAAGTCGTTCGTGGGTGCGGCTGACCTGAACGCCGATGCCGCGTTCATCGGCACGGTGGTGGTGTCCAAGGATGCCCGGGGCCTGGTGCTCAAGACGGCCGGGCCGGGCGGAAAGTTGCTGCAGGCGGGGCCGGTATTCAACCCTGGCCAGCAGGCATTTCGCAAATGCCCGACGAAGTAGATGATTGGTCGCGAGCAGGCCGTTCTCAGGCCTCGTGCCTCTGGTAGCCGGCAGCGGCCAGACGCTCGGCATCCTCTTTGGTGACCACCCAGTAGTCGCCGTTATTCACAGCGTCCAGCACCATCACCGCCCTGTCCGTGCGCGCGGCCAGATCCTGCGCGGCGCCTGGGCGCGCGAAGGGCAGCACGTCACCCGTGATCAGACCCTGGTCACGGAGCTGTTTGAGGAGCAGGTTGCTCATCACGGTCTCCGTTCGCGTAGTCCAAGGTCAGGGCTGGCTTAGCGCCCAGCGCCTCCAGCCCGGCGCGCTGGATGGAGCCCAGCAGGTAGGCATTGACTTCCGTCTTAGCGGCTTCGACCGTCTGCTCCATGTGCTCATCGAACCGGCCGACGACGAACTCCGCGTGGACGCCGATGTCCATGCGTGCGTGATCCAGTGAGGCGCGCATTTCGGCCTGCTTTGCCTTGGACAGGCCGCTGGCCGCCACCAGGTCTTCAACCTCCTGGAGACGTTGCGCGGCGCGCGCCATGCGCTCTTTCAGCTCACCACCGAACTGTTGCGTTCGGCTTTCAGGCTTGGGTAGCCCGGGGATCGGTTTGCCGTCGCGATAGGCCACGGTACACGGCACACCTTGGCTCACGTTCAACGAGGAGACGAACGTCGCCCATTGGGCTTCGGACAGGTCCACCTCAATGTACCCCTCGTTGGTGGTGAAGTAGCTGTCATCGCTGAGACTGCGCTCAAGACGGCTGGGGCCGATTTTGATGCGGATGTACCGTTGGTGTTCGAAGTCCGAACCGTACAGCGCGGCCAGACCTTCGACGCGACCAGCGCGGATTTTGCCGAAGGCAGGGTGCTGGTAAATGGTTCTCTGACCGGATCCGTCGCGCTCGACAGTGGCGCTCGGCTCTTGAATTTGACGAGGCATGACTTTCCCTTTGTTGGTGGCAATTGTGACGATGATCGCGGCTGCGGGGCCGCTACTTTCCTGATCAGAAGCCGTATTTGCTCGCACAGATCGGCCCAACGAACCGCTCAATGCTCTCATCGGCGGTCAGCTCGCGCCCGCAGATCGAACAGCGGCCGGTGCGCTGACCGTACGCCTTGGCGGCGGCAGCCGGATCGCTGGCGGCAGCCAGGACACGGGCCTGCTGGTCATCGCTGCAGGCGCCGGTCTTCAGGAATCGCCCGCCCATGACCTTGCCCAGGTATGCGCCGTCCTCCGTGACATAGATCCCGCCCGCGTTCGCGCTTTTCTCGCCGGCCGGTTTGAACTCGAAGGTGTCCAGATGCATCTTGAGGCGCTTCAGGCCGGCGTTGCGGGCCGTGTCGAACGCCTCTTCAATGCGCGCTACCTGGATCACCGGCGCGGCCGTGGCCGCCGTGGTCCGGTTGCGCACTGCACGCACCTGGCCCTCGGTGAGTGAACCGTACTTGTTCAGGCTCTCGGACAGGGACTGGGCAAACGGGTTGCTGGGGTTCTGGTCCAGCCAGTCCATCACGTCCGTGTGGGCCATCGCGAAGCGAACCGCCTTGTCCATGACTTCGGACCGGGCTGCGGCTTCACGGGCGTGGCGCGCATCGGCCATGGCAGCCGCCCCCATCACCGCGATGCGCTGGTGGGCCGAGGGGGTAAGGGACTGGGTGGCAAGCATGGCGTATCTCCTGATCTTCGATTAATTGTATATGGAAACAAAAAGATGTCAACGGGAAAACGGCAGGGGGCGGGGCAGTAGGGCGGCTGGACACTCCCCTTGTCCAATCTAGGGGTACGTCATGACCGTTTCGTCCAAGGAATTTCTCAAGGGGGCTTACAACGCCACCCGCTTGCTGGGTGACAAGGCCATCACCTCCGATGCCGTGATGGTCATCGACGGTTTTGAGTCGCTGCAGTTGCTGATCAAGCAATTTCCCTGGCCGGAGCTGTCCACGGTGGGCGAGATCGAGGTTCCCATGCCCATGGGCGCCGCCTCCTGGCAGCCGGGCCAGCTCAAGATCAACCAGCAGGGCGCCATCTCCATCATGGAGACCGTCGGCGGCCAGGTGCACGACTTCAGCGAGCGCGTCGCCGCGTCCGGTGGCCGCTTCCAGGCGACCGTCTACGAAGGCACGCCGGAGCGCTTCTACCGTGGGCTCAAGCTGGTGGACGCGTTTGTGCAGCTCGACAACCCGGACCGCGATTTCGAGTCGCGCCAGCAGGTGCTGCTGGTGACGGGCACGATCTTCTTCCACTACTTCGGCGACAAGGTACCGGGCAACATCCCGGTCTAATCGAGGCTGACCGTGATCACACTCGCGCAGCTTGCGGACGAGCACTACGCCGCTGGCGAGTCTGGCGGACTTGTTCTTTTGCCGGAGCAGGTGCTGGATTGCGCCTTGCAGGCTACGCGGCACTACGCGGCGCACGGTTTCATCGCCAGCCTGACGGGCGCGGACAATCTCCCGGCGGCCGGCGACTCGCCCCCGGAGCAGGATCCAGTACTGATTCCCGCGTACCCGGTCAAAAACATTGCCGACATCGACGAGAACACCGTGGTGGCCGTGGGGGAGTGGTCGGTCATCAACCCGCTTTTCAAGCTCTACGTCGAGCGAGCGAACGCCATTCGTCTGGAGGCATCGCGCGCCATGGGCCTTGAGCCCTATGGCCGTTCTGTGAGTGAGGTGCAGCAGGACATCACGCTCATGGAGACCGAGACCCTGCCCGCGCGCGCGTTTCAGCATGAGATCGTGACCGTCGGGGCCTGACGTGCTCATCTATCCCGAAGGCTCGGACAGCGCGCTGCGCAGTGACCTGATCGTTCGGGCCGTGCTGCGCTCGGATCTGACACCCATGCCCCAAACCGTGGAGCTGGAGCTTCGCGACACCTTGGACACGGAGCCAATCGCCAATGGCTCGAAAATCAAGGTCGGGCGGGAAGAGGCTGAATTCCTGATCATCAAGAACTCGCCCGGGGGCGACAGCGGGCGCACCCAGGGCGACCGGCCGGTAAAGACGCGCAAGCTGGTGGGCATCCTGGCCTCCTGTGCTGCCATCACGCAGCGCACCCAGCGCAGCATCGTGCGCTACGGCGCTTCTCTGGGGGAAATCTACCGCGCGTGCGGGGCCCAAGTCACCATTGAGCAGGACTTCACCGTGGGAGTTTTTGCCTGCTTCAAGGGCATGACCCCCTCGTTCGAGATCGCGAAGGCGCTGCAGGAGGAGGCGGGCGCGCTGGTGCTCAACGAGGGCAAGGTCGCGTTCCGCCGTTTGGGCGAGATGCTCGACCAGGAGCCAGTGGCTACGCTACGCGAAGACTCCACGCAGGGTGTGGACAGCGAGTTCCTGGAGCGTCATAAAGTCCCGTTCGCCTTCTCGACCGACGCCGCCGGTGTCCACATCGCCACGCGCGCGGAGGTGGGGCGGGGCGTCATGTACCGGCCGCGCGCCGACACGCGGATCCTGAACAACCTCAGTACGGCGCTGATCCTGCGGCGCAAGGCCCGCAGCGACTTTGCTCCGCACCTGATGGCGGGCATGAGAATCGACATCGCCGGGCGCCCCTTCGCGGTGATCACGGCTGCGCACGTGGTTGACGGCGGCGCCGACGGTGGTGGTGGGCAGCAGTACTCGCAGTTGTGGCTCGGGGAGGTCGTGAAGTGAACAACCTGCCCAGCCGCTGGCCCGGCGTGGTCGTCAGCTACGACGGCCCCACGCGCACCTGCAAAGTCAGCATCCCAGGCATCACCGATGGATCCAGCGAGTTGCCAGTGGCTGTGTTCGAGAACCCCCTGGGCGACCGCGCGGGCGAGACAGAGATCCGCATCGTGGCCGGCGACACCGTGTGGCTGTCGTTTGAATGCGGCGATCCACGCTACCCCATCATCACGGGCTTTCGCACCCCGCGAGAGGGAAACCCGGTGAACTGGCGGCGCTACCGCCATGCCAACATTGAATTGACGGCCGACGGTCAGATGATCCTGAATGCAAGCGAACTGATCATCAATGCGCAGACAACTGTCAATGGTGACGTGGCGACGGTCGGCGCGCTGACGAACAACGGGCAGAACGTCGGAGACACCCACTACCACGACGAGCAGGGCGACTTGTCGCCTACCAGCACAGCGAAAGGCTAAAAATGAAGTCACTGATTTTCGATCTGGACAAGGGCGGCAAGGACCGCGCGCTACGCGAGGCCCAGCGTCTGTTCAACCGCGCGGGCGCCGTGGTGGTGACCAGCGAGGTGGACGCGGGCCTGGCCCGCCGCGCGGGCGTGTCCTTTCGCAACGTCCACTTCACATTCGCGGATGGCCAGCGCGTGACCTTTGCGGTCAAGCTCACCGGTGACGTGTTCGAGGTCCGGCTCAACGGCAAGGCCGTGCCGCTGCGCAACCAGGACGACCACGCGAAGGCCATCGGCGAGATCGCTGAGCGCATGGATACCGCGCGCGGCGCGTTCCAGCGTGCGCTC
This sequence comes from Pseudomonadota bacterium, assembly GCA_020161775.1. GTDB lineage: Bacteria > Pseudomonadota > Gammaproteobacteria > Burkholderiales > Burkholderiaceae_C > RAM1. The sequence continues at coordinate 29,197 of JAIUOW010000016.1, read as the reverse complement.
GCCAAGGTGCGCGTGCCACTGCCGCCCAGCATCCGCGTGTCGCGGGTCTCCATGCTTGAGACGCTGACCGCGCGACGTGATGACTTGCGCGTGGCTGTGGAGCAGGGGCGTGCAACGCTTGCCGGGCTGACGCCCGCAGCCTGACGCCGTTCGCTCCATCGAGGCCCGCTGCGTGCGGGCTTTTTCATTTGGGAAAAACGAAGCAGTTCACGCACGCCCCCCCGCGAAGAATGCGTTCTCAGGCATAGGCGACCTCGCCTTGCTGGAAATGTCCAAACCCTACGGAGAAACGCATGAAGCCCGTTTACAGCACCAATTCCACGCGCGAGGTCAGCAACTTCCTCGACAGCATCGCCCCTCAATTCGAGTCCGGCGAACGCGGCCAGGCCATCCTGGACGGCGTGAAAGACCAGATCAAGAACAAGCCCGGCACTGCCGCATTGCCCGCCCGCCTGCAGGCTCTGCTGGGTCGCATGACCGAAGGTGACGAAGGCCGCGTGCTGGACTCCGTGGCAGCCGGTATCGCCCACTTCAAGGCAGAGCACGGCACCCTGCCCACGGCCGACGTGATCGAGGCCGCCATCCAGCAAGGCGAAACTGCTTTCATGGGCATCGACCAGCGCGGCAACCTGCTGGACTCGGCAACCTCCGCTCACCACGACCAGATGTCGCTGCAGCCCAATCGCGCTGTGGTCGCAACGCTGTCGGCCATCGCTGAAGCGATCCCCTTTGCCGCCTACCTGCCCGTGGACATCGGCTCCAACCAGGCCAAGCTCGCCATCCTGTCGCACATGGCGGGCAACACCTATGGTGACTACACCGCCAACGGCCTGATGGATGGCACCGCCGCCGGCGACGTGTACACCTCGTCTTCGCGCTTTGTGCGCTTCGACATCAGCGGCAGCCAGCCGTTCAACCGCAAGTTCACGAAGACCAACCTGGCCGACGACCTGAGCTTCTGCGATCCCAACGGCGTTGCTCTGCCGGTGCTGCGTGGCCGCACCATCATCTACGTCAACGGTATCCCCGTCGGCCAGGATGCAGCCACTGGCTCCGCCGCCAATTCGCCGATCAGTTGCACCGCCAACATCGCGGGCGTGGACTACACCATCGCTGGCTATGTCACCGTGGCGAACGGCGACGTGCAGCTCACGACCATCTCCCCGACCCTCCCGGTCGGCACCGAGGTGCTGGGCCAGGCCTTCATCGACTACGAGACCTCTCCGTCGCTGATCCCCAACGTGCTCGTCAAGGCCGAGGTGTGGGACCTGTATGCCAACCCGTGGCGCGTGAAGACCGGCATCAGCATTGATGCCTCGGGCCAGATCAAGAACGAACTGGGCCTGGACGCTGACTCCGAAGCGCTGATGGCCATCCGCACCCAGATGTCCATGGAGCGCCACTACCAAGCCCTGCGCATGGCGCGCGCCCTGGGTTACAACAACCAGGACACCTACGACTTCGACTACGACGGCCAGATCGCCCAGAAGAACCGCGCCGGCATCTGGCAGGACTTCATGCCTGTCCTGGCGAACTTGGACCAGGCCATGGCCAACAAGACCATGGACCACGGCATCACGCACATCTACGCTCCGTCGTGGGTCGTGTCGCAGTGGGAAGGCCTCCCCAGCGACATGTTCACCCCGTCCGGCATCGCCAAGCGCCCCGGCATCTACCGCGCCGGCCGCCTGTTTGGCAAGTACGAGGTGTACTACTCGCCCAAGGGCCCGACCCAATCGGCCGACCTGACCACTGCCGAGCTGACCTGTATCGGTCGCTCCAGCCAGGTCGCCCGCTGCCCCATCGTGCTGGGCGACGCCATCGCGCCGACCTTCATCCCGCTGGGTACCCAGTCGGATCTGGTGAACGGCTCTGCGATGTTCGCCCGTGACTTCACGGTGGTGAACCCGCACCAGCCGTCGGCGATGGGCTGCGCACGCCTGACCATCACCAACATGAAGTAAGGACTGGGCGCCGCCATGACCCCCTCCACCAGGAAAGCAGCCACGAGCAAGGCAGGGGCGGCCCCCGCTCCTGCCCAGGCGCGCGCCGCCGCGCCGACGGCCACGCCAGCCGCCACGGCAGCGCTGGCACCCGACGCTGCAAAAAGCGATGTGCTCGTCGTGGGCGCTGGCCCGACGGTCTCGACGGACGGCGCCAGTGAGGCCGGCGGCGAATCTGCTGTACTGATCGGCAGTGGCGTCCTGCCTTCGATGGTCCCCATCGGCGGCCAGGAAGTGCAGCTCGGTGTGGTGGTGGCTGGTGCTCACGCGGCCAGCGGCCTGTCTGTTGCTGACTGGAATGCGCTCGCGGGCGATGTGCGCGAGCAGATGCTCTCGGACTACGTGGCGAGCCAGACCGAGGCGGCAAAGGTGCTGGAAGACCAGGAGCGCGCGGACGCGGCTGCGGCCGCGCGCGCTGAAGCTGATGCCGAGGCCCAACGGCTGGCGGCGAAGGAAGATGAGCACCAGGCGAATGCGCAACGTCAGGCGCAAGAGGCGCAGGCCCGCGCTGCGGCCAATGAGTTCCCGTGCGTCATCGAGGTGGGGAACAACAGCGGCATTGCTCTGTCCGAGCCCGTCTCTGGCGCCCACATCCAGGCCGGCGGCACGGGTCGCATCACCCTGCTGAGCCTTGAGCATGCACACCAGGTGCAGCAGAACCTGATGGCCGTTCTCGACCTGAACTACCTCGACCCCGGGGTGCTCGTGATCACGAAGCTGCCGAAGTAAACCCGATTTTCAAGGAACGACCATGAGCGGATTCCGTGCCTTTGTCCGACAGCTCGGCTTCCAGCCTGGCGTCCAACTGAACCCCATCCTCGACGCGACGGATGGCGCCGTCCCCGACAATTCAGACCAGATCCCGGCGACCATCGCGCGCCTGACGCGCGGCCGTATCGACCGTCCGTTCCGGGTCAACCGCACCAACTTCTACACGAAGACCGGCGGCCCGGCTTCGATTCGCTCCAACGCGCTGAACGAGGCCAAGGTCCAGGTCTACGAGGAGCTGCAAAACGGCGCCTTCGAGGCCGTCATCCAGCGCCTGACGCCTGCGGCTGCGGCCAAGTCCTATGCGGTCATGAACATTGGCAGTGGCGCCAACCTGACCGCCACGGTCGGCAGTGGCGGCGTGACGGGTATCACGGTCGTGGACGGCGGTACCGGCTATGTCACTGGCGACTCGCTGGTGTTTGGCGGCCCGGGTACGGGCGCGGTGGCGACGATCACGGCGACCGCAGGTGTCATCACGTCTGCGACCGTAACCACGCCTGGCACTGGCTATTCGACCGCGCCGACCGTGAAGGTGGCCGCCTCGCCGGTGTTCACCGTGTCCGCCTCCAAGCCGACCGAGAATTTCGTCGCGTGGCTGATGCACCATGACTGCTTCAACGACGGCATCAAGTGGGCGTTTCACGCGGATACGCTGCTGTCCAGCGGCACCGCCGTGGCGACCAAGGATGTCGAGATGCGCGTCTACGACAGCGCCGGTGCGCTGCTGGACGAGTTCGAGGGATCGCTGGATCCTGACGCCAAGGACGATTTCGGCCAGACCAAGTACCTGCCGGACCTGATCGCCGCGCGCTCGGAGTCCTACGAGATGGGCGTGGCCACGGGAAAGACCATCGACCCCAACACCACGTTCTACGGCCGCGACACCTCCAACAAGGACAAGTGGGTCACGTCGGCCACGCTGGTGTGCTTCTCTGAAGGCGGCACCACCTACGCCAACAGCGACTACGACCGCTGCATCGACGCGCTGCGCGACACGGTGAGCACCCCGTTCGGCTACCTGACCACGGGCGGGACCAAGGCTATCGCGCTGTTCAGCAAGATCGGCGCCCTGGGCATCGAGATCAACACCCCAGTGGGGGCCGACATCCCGGGCGACCTGGGTGTGGCGGCGGCTATCGCCTTCGCGGAAAGTCTGAACCTCGACAGCCACTACATCCACTGCTACTGGGCCCCGCTTGAGGCGGACGACCCCATGAACGGCGGAAAGGCCATCTGGGGTGCTGCGGGCCTGAACATCGCCATGCGTTGCGCCCGCAACGCGCGCATCAATGCCAAGGGCTTCGCGCCGAAGAACTACCCGGTCGCCGGCAAGGACTGGCCGCTGAACCGCACCGGTGTGCGCCAGCTCGTGCGCCCGTCCGAGCAGGATCTGTCGGACCTGGCCCGAGCCAAGATCAACCCGGTGATCTTTGAGACGTACAACGGCGGCGGCCGGTACGTCTTTACCGACAGCCTGACCAGCGCGAAGTCCGTGGTCAGCTACAAGAAGCTGATCAACGTGGCCGAGATGTCCTCGACCATCGACACCTGGGTGACGTTGTACGCCAAGGAGCTGCTCCAGCTCCCCATGACCGAGTTCATCCGCCGCATGAATGCGTTCCTGCAGCCGCTGTTCGAGGGCGCCCAGGCCAGCGGCTGGCTCGTGCCGTCCAAGAACCTGGAGGGCAACGCCGCTTTCCAGTTCCGCGTGCAGAAGTCCGAAGTGCGGCCGGCGGATCTGGTGCTGATCGACTACTGGACCAGCTATGACGGCGTTGCCCGTCAGGTCATCGTGCAGCAAACCCTTGTGAAGTAACGCAACAGACAGAGGAGTCCCAACATGTTCGCCAGCCACCCCGCAAAACAAGCGCTCGCTCGACTGGGCGCCTTTGCCCAACAGAAGCCGCCCGTCGCCAAGCCCGTGCTCGATTCGGCGTTGCCTCCGAAGGACGACAAGCCGGCGGGCGTTCTTGACGCCGCCGAGAGTTACCTGGAGGCCGACATTCGCCTGGCCGTGGCCGCCGCGATCCAGCAGTGGGCCGAAACTGAGGCAGGTGATCTGGACCAGGGCGAAACCATGGCCGACCGCCTGTTCGCGCTGCTCGTGGGCATCGCTGACGACAACAAGGACGGCGAGCTGACCGACGAGGAGGCCGCGCTGATCTCCGTGGCGCTCGAAAACGCCTTCGACTATCTGGTGGGCAAGGGCGTGGCCGAAGCGGACGCTTTGGCGCTGCTGGAAGAAAACAGCGACGAAGCGGCCGGCCGCGTGCTGGAGTTCATCAAAGGCGCGCTGCCCCAGGGCGAAGACGAGTCCATGGACGACGTGGACGCCTTCGCCTTCGACGCTGAATCGAGCGCATCGCTGTTCGACGCGGTGCTGGACGCGGTGTACAAGAAAAAGGTCGTGGTTCGCGGCGGTCGCAAGGTTCGCATCATGAAGCGCGTGAGCGGTCGTGTGGTGCTGTCCGCCGGCCAGAAGGTCGCTATCCGCAAGGCGCGCCGCAAGGCCCACAGCTCATCCGCAAAGATGCGCCGCGCCAAGTCCATGAAGATTCGCGCCCGCTCGGGCCTGTGATCATCGGCTGACCCATGCCCAGTATTGACCGCCTGGGGGCTTACTCCGGGCAGTCCACCGGCCCAAGCAACCCCGTCCTGTCATCCGACTGGACGGGGTTGTCACGTCACCTGATCGCCAGTTTCTTCCCGGTCCGCCGCATTGTGGAGGGGACCAATGTGCGATGGGAGCGCGAGCCTGGATCCGTGGAGGTACAGGCGCCGCTGACGGATGGCCAGCTCGAACAGACGGCCAACTGGACCTCGCCATTCGAGAACCAGACGGCGGACGCCAAGCTGTCCAGCCTGTCATCCATGTTCCAGACCGGGGGCTTCGACGCCATCCTCAATTCGCTGCAGGAACGCTTCGGTTCGGACAGCTTCCTCGGCGGACAGATTAGCCAGGCCAACAGCCAGCTCAAGACGCTTGAAGGCCGCACGGCCGTCACGAAACTGAACTCGACCCAGGTGTTCTCCGGCATGCCACCGCTACGCCTGAACGTCACTGCGCACTTTCGCGCGCTGTACGACGCGACGACCGAAGTTGAGGCGCCGATGGACCAGCTCATGCAATGGGCCTTGCCAAAGGTGCTGTCATCGCAGGGGCTGGTGGGCAACACGCTGGACAGCAATGCAGAAAAGGGCTGGCGCACGGTCTACCCGTCCGAGGCGCCGCAGATCCTGGGCATGGCCTATGCCAACAAGCTCTTCCGCCCCGTGGTGATCGAGACGATCCCGTATCCCCTCACGGGGCCGCGCGACCGCAAGGGCAATCTCATCGCCGGTGCGATGACGCTATCGCTCGCCACGCTCACCGCCATCGACAAAGCAGACTGGGCCGGCTCACGCCGCTGATCATGATCCTGTTCCCTGTATTTCGCAGCAAGCGCGTGGCTGTCCAGCTCCGCGAGATCACATTGGCCGAAGCCAGCGCGGTGTGCCGCCTTCCCGCTGACCGGCACGAGGCAACGACCACGGAGTTCCTTCGCTTTGTCGCCAGCGGTGCCACCGCGCCGGCGCCGGGCTATGTCACCGATCCCCGGCTGTGGACGGTGGAAGAGCGCGCGCGGCTGGTGTGCCACTACCTCTCACAGGTGTCCGATACCGGCGCGGACTTTGCCGTCGGCGAGGCGGCGCTGTCGGACTACCTTATGTTCGACAAAGATCTCCCGGCGCCGGCCGAGGTCAAGCTGGGCGAGGTCGCGGGTGTGCAACGCGTCCTGCGCCCGCTGTTGGGTGTGCACGCGGAGTTGCTGGAGCGCTCATGCGAGAACCGGGGCCAATGGCTCGTCGGGGTCATCGCATTTCAGGTCCACGCCGCCGGCGCGCCGGAGCCCGACTACACGGCCATGACGGACATCGAGCTACTTGAGTGGGGGAAGAGCCGCATCGCTGCGCTCATGGCCATGCCCGAGTCGGAATTCGAGGAACTCCAGCTTGCGTGGGAGCGCCATCGCACCGCGCTGCAGCACTTCTTTGTGTGTGGTGTCGATGATGAAGGGCTGGTGTTCTGGCCGCACGAGGAGGCCGGGCCGAAACACCCGGCCCGATTTCGCGCTCTTCCCTGCATTTCAGAAGGAACGCGAAGGCTTTTCGCAGGACCTGATCAACCAGGCCGGTGAGCTGGCCATCCACGCAAGCACTGCGTATCCCCTGGGGTTGTCGCTCAGCCTGAGTGACGCGCGCGACTTCTTCGCCTCAAAGGCCTACTCGAACTACCGCTCATCGCTGGATTCCCGGCAGAAGCTCGTGGTGGCCGTCCTGGAGCGCCTCAACACCGTCATCAAGGCCATTGGAACGCTGGCGAAGGTGATGATTGCGGTGGCGCGGCGGTAGAACTCGGAAAACACCCGAGCGCGCGCGCCGCGCCCGCAATGAAGATTCAGGCATCGGACCTGATCATGTTGCTGGACCACCTTCGCCACCTACGAACGCAAGATACCCAAGCTGGGCTCTCGCGCATCGGTCAAGTCACCAACCTGATCAAGGTCGTCGCCCTTTGTGCCGACACCACCACGATCCGCATCATCCTGGCCAATGCTTCGCTGATGTGGGCTTTCGCCTCGCTTCTGGATCCGCTGGCCTTCCAGCGCGACGCCTACGCGGTGTTGCGCCAAATTGCCGATCAGACCGTGTGGGCGTGGGCGTTCTTGCTGCACTTCGCCGGGGTGTACTGGCGGCTGTTTGACCCGGTGGCCAGGCCCATCTGGGCGCTGATCATCAACAGCTATGGCTTCGCCGTATGGTTCGTCAGCACGGCTGCTGTGAATTTGGCCGTGGGCGGCTTCGCCCCCGGTAGCGCCCTGGAGTGGACCATGTGCCTGGCCAGTGCCTGGGCCCTGTACCGCACTGGCTTGAACCGCGAGATCGTGACGCCATGACCACGGACAAGATCGTGACCACCATTGCCGTCCCTCCAGCGTCCCCGCTTCCCGCGCCCCCGCACGGTGACCAGATCAGTTGGATCATCGGCGCCGCTGCGAGCTTCATCGCTACCCTACTGTGGCTGCGCCGCAAGACCAGCCGCGACAGCACGGAAATCGCCAAGGACCGCGCCGAAGAGAACCTGATCGGTACGCTGCGCGCTGAGCGCGACCGGGCCATGGCTGCCGCTGCTGAGGCCTGGGATCGTCGCACCAAGGACGCCGAGGAGATCGCCGGCCTGAGCGCCAAGAACGCGTACCTGGAACGCGAGGTCGCTCGCCTGAGCACCGAGATGACGCAGTTGCAGATGCGGCTGGCGCAGGTCACGGACGCGCTGGCGCGACTGCCCCAGGACACCCAACTCAATTTGAGACCCCTGTAGGAGACAGCCATGTTTGCTCGACTCGCCCGAAAGCTCGCCATGCGCAAGCGCACGTTCTTCATTTTCGTGATGGCTGTCGTCGTGTTGCTCGTCAACACCTTCAGCAGCTCGGATGGCATTTTCAAGAGTGCGGCCTGGCTCATCTACCTGGCGCGCGGCATCGTGGTGCTGACCATCGTCCACTGGGCACGCAAGGCCTACCTCGACTATGGTGACAGCACCGACCTGCGAAAGCTCTTTGCTGCTGCTGACCCAGGGCGGGCGCTGATCGCCATCGCCATTTTCTTTCTGGCGTTTGCGACCATCTTCGCGTCTGCTGCCAATGCGCAGGACATCCGGACCTACGTGCCCCCGCAGGCGCACCAGTACATGCCAACCCTGCGCGCCGAGGTCGTCGCCCACTTCTTTGACGCACCGCACCATGGCTACGTCGGCGGCCTGATCGAGCATGAGAGCGGGTGCTTTGCGCTGAAGAAGAAATGCTGGAACCCTCGCAGTGAATTGAAGAGCGCGCGCGAGCAGGGCGCCGGCCTGGGTCAGATCACGCGGGCCTACCGCTCCGACGGCACCGAGCGCTTCGACGCGCTGCAGGAGATGGTTGACCGATACCCCCAGCTCAAGGGCTGGAACTGGGGCAACGTGTTCGACCGGCCTGACCTGCAGATGCGCGCCGTGGTGCTCAAGGTGCGCGACGACTATCGCTACTTTGCCCCGCGCGCCGACGACGCGATGGCGGCGCTTCAGTTCGCGGACGCGGCCTACAACGGCGGCCGAGGTGGGGTGGAGAAAGAGCGCACGGCGTGCGCACTGAAGCCCGGCTGTGACCCGGGCCAGTGGTTCGGCCACGTCGAGCACGTGTGCATGAAGAGCCGCGCGCCGCTGTACGGCAACCGGTCCGCGTGTGACATCAATCGCCATCACGTGAAGGACGTGTTCGTCCGGGCTGACAAGTACTTGAGGTGGCTTTCGTGACCATCAGCGTCGCGCCCCTGGGTCTGGCCGCCAGGCTGGCTGGCCTTGCCGGTGGCGGCACGCTCTGGTGGGTCGTGGGCGCTGTCGTGGTGGGCCTGCTGGGCGCCGTGGGCGTGCAGACGGTGCGCCTGTCCAAGGCAGAGGTCCAGATCGCGGATCTCAGGCGCCAGGCCGAGAAGGACCGGGGCGACCGGCTCCAGCTCGTAGCGGCTCACAACCTGGCCATGGCCAATAGCCAAGCCGCCCACGCTCGAACCCAACAGGAGATCATTGATGGCTTCATCACCCAAAAGCTGGCGCTCCAGGCTGCTCATGCTGTCGATATGCAGCGCGTGCGCCGCGTGCACGACAACGCCGTCGCCGCCGCCGCCGCAGACCGTGCAGCAAGCAAAGACGACCCCGCTGCCTGCCAGCGTATCGCAGATCGAAACCAAGCCCTATATGGACTGGTTGACGAAGGCTTCGGCCTGGCTGTCGAAGGTCGAAGGCTTCTTGGGACAGCCGCTGCAGAAATCGACACCCTGATGGCGCTCATCAAGAATGACCGCGCCGCGATCTGTGGCGAGCAGGGGCGCTGATGGGCGCGTTCGACCACACCACATGGATCGACCGCCAGCGCGAGGCCGGCGACAAGCGCAGCAACGTGTTCGCCGACATCTTGCGGGCTTGTGAGGCGTACCGCGACGGCGGTGGGCGGGTGAGCCAGGCGCTGGCTGATCGCCGTGTGGCGCGGGTGGAAAGTATGCGCTCGGCTTCGGCCGAGCACGATGCACAGAGCGAGCAGCGGCACGGCCGGCCCTCGCGCGCCGCGCCGACTTTCGATGAGCTTGTTGAAAAGTGGAAAGGACAGCCATGAGGATCTCCGCCCTCACCCGGCCCGGCCTGTGCGCCACAGCGGCGCTATATGCCGCAGCGACTCTGGCCGCAGCCGCACCAGCCGCACCTCCCACCGCCGAGCCCGAGTCATCCGACGGGATCCAGGTCCAGGTGTACTGCCAGAATGGCAAGGTCGTTCAGGTGCTCGTGGGGGTGGTCGAACCGGGCGTTTGGCTCCTCAGTCTGGATTGCCCCCCGGTCGCCGAGGCGCCCGCGCCCAAGCAGGCCCCGCCCGCACCGCGTGTGCGAAAGTCGTTCACGCAGCCGTCGATTTGAGCGGTTGAGCCCGTAGGCATTTTTGTAGGCATCCGACCATATCGTGGGTCTGGAGGCCGCGCCAGTGCTCGCTTTTACGCTGACACCCTCTCCGCCAACCCCCGTCCGTGAAGATCCGTAACGGTCTTCCGTAGCAGCAAAAGGCCCTGACAAGTCAGGGCCTTTTGTCTTTAGCGGTCCATATCCGTCCGCAGCGATCCATGCTGCTAACGGGGTACTAAAAGGGGTAGGGATAAAAGCTGTATCGGGGTATTTTTCCGTCTATTAAGGACCCCGAAATGCTTGAAATCGAAACCCACCAACGGCGCACTCGCCAACTTAAAGGCAAGCTTACTGATGCGCAACTGCGCAATCTGGTTACGCGCGATCGCGACTACAAAGTTGCTGATGGCAACTCCCTCTACGTGCTTGTTTCCACCACAGGCTTGAGGGCGTGGCGCTGGAAGTACCACTTCGGGGGCAAGGAGAAACTGCTCCCGTTGGGCAGCTACCCCAAGGTTTCCTTGGCTGAGGCCAGAGCTGCGCGTGATGAAGCCCGCAAGAAGTTGCTTAGCGGGGTCGACCCCGCGGCTGAACGTCGTGACGCAAAGCGGGCATTGAGGGTTGCCCTTCAAAATTCGTTCGAATCGGTGGCGAGGGACTGGCACCGCATCTGGAGTGTTGGCCGTCACGCCCGATACGCGTGCGATGTCATGAGTCGACTTGAGCGGAATGTTTTCCCCAGCATTGGCCACATGCCGATTGAAGACATCGCGCCCAAAGACATTGTCCAAGTGATGGAACGGATTCAGGGACGGGGTGCGACGGACATTGCCAAGCGGGCTCGCGATACCAGTAGCCAGATATTTCGCTATGCGATCACACGAGGCTTGGCGGCCCGAAATCCTGCCGCCGACTTCAAGCCTTCTGATGTGCTGCCGCAACGCAAAGCGACGAACTTTGCCAGGATTGGTGAAGACGAGCTCCCGACTCTTTTGAGAAAGGTCGAGGCCTACCAAGGCTCGCCTAAGACTCGACTGGCTATAAAGTTATTGATGCTCACCTTTGTTCGAACCTCGGAACTCATAGGTGCGCGTTGGTCAGAGATCGACTTCGAACAGGCTGAATGGAAAATTCCAGCTGAACGCATGAAGATGAAGAGACTCCATGTCGTACCGCTTGCGCCTCAGGCCATTCAGGTGCTCAGGACACTGCAACTGGTGTCCGGCGGCGGCGAACTGATTTTTCCTGGCGACCGGGATCCCAAAAAGCCAATGAGCAACAACACCATCCTGAAAGCGTTGGAGCGCCTTGGCTACAAGGGGAGAATGACAGGGCATGGATTCAGGGGGCTGGCTTCAACCGCGTTGTATGAACGACAGTTTCCGTCAGATCACATCGAGCTGCAACTGGCGCACAGTCGCGGAAAAATCAGGGGCGCCTATGACCACAGCAGACAACTGCCGCAACGACGAATCATGATGGAGCACTGGGCTGACTGTGTGGACAAGTTTCTGCATGCGGTAACTGCCAGCTAGTCGATGACGAAGAGTGGAGCGGCGTAGCACGGTACATGGGGCTACACGAGTCGCTCCCGATTGAGCTACTTGACTCGTTCAACTGCTGACCTTTTTCCTAGCCTGATTCCTTCATGCCCAGTTACTGCAAGATCTAGTCGAGTCGGAGTGTCTCCACCTGCATCAATGAGCGCTGAGATTTCTTTCCGCGCTTTGGATACTTTGGCAAATCCCGGTGTATCTTGGGATTTGGACCGTCGGAGTTCGTCAATCTTTTCGTACGCTTTGGCAATGGATAGCCCTTGAACCAATTTGTGTTGTTCTACAGGGGTCAAATTCAGTCCAGAAGTGAGATCCCAGCACCACAGTCCCAGAATTCTTGGCACGACCATTGATTTTTGCGGAACGACATCTGCATCTCGACTCGTCCACTTAGCGAAATTGGTTCCCAAGTAATCTTGCCATCCAGGTATCTCCAGTTCGTGCACTTCACACAGTCGTTCTTCAATCGCCGCTTTAAAGTAAGCTAGCGCCCTGTCTATATCGGCCGGCGCTTGATTAAGATTTACGACGAGTGAAACAGCATCATTCGTTCCATGTGTTTTGCGAGACGCCCTGCTGTCTATTACCTGGATCCCAGGCGACGTAAATCGACTTCGCTGCTGAGAGAGAAGAATAGCTGTCCGCAAGTCAGCTGTTGTCTTCTTTGTAGGATCTATCCAAACAAGCTCATTTGGAAAACGTTCTTTATCGTGATCGGTGATTTCGGCGAGAATTTTTTCTCGATTGGCGCACATGGAAGAGCCCGAGCAGTAACTCGTTAATGACAACAAGCTGCAATAGTCCAGAAAATTAAAGTCACGTTGAAACTCGGCCACAGTACTAGCATGCTCAGCTAGAAGATCGCAAACCTCCGTCCAGGATGCCGTCATGTCGAACACATCGGCGAGGTCCTCGGCGAGAAAAGCTACATCTCTTTCCAAGATCGCGCGCCTCCCCGCCTGTCGTTCGAGCAAAGTCAGCCAAGATGATGCCACCCGAACCGCCAAGTCCTGGCCAAGTTGCTGGTGTTCTACCACCATGAGTTCAAGCAAGTCATCACGAATAGCGTCAAGCGCATAAAAGGCGCTTGGGCATTCGGCAATCAGTCGGCGGATGACCATTTGCTGGACGAACATCCGCTCAAACACAGTTTGCAGTCGCACGACGAGATAGGAATTGCTCATGACTGATTGTCGCGCACCAAAAAAGAGCGGCTTCTACCCACCCTGGAGATCCAGGGTGGGTATGGATCACAGCTTCCCTGGGCCTTAGTCTTGGCGCAGTTCCAGGAAAAAAACGTGCGCGACAAAAATTTCTCAACTACGCCAATCGGCGGTCTGGTGATGGCGATGCTGCAGCTGACCGACAAGCTTGAAGCCCAGCCGCATGGCCAATTCGATGCCCTGATTGAGGTGGAAGTCACTTTGGCGATCACGGGGCTGGGGCGATCAACTCTTTACAAGCTCATGAAGGAGGAGCGGTTCCCCGCTCAGGTTGAAATTGAGGGTCTCAACAAGGCGCTGTGGAGTTTCTTGGACGTACAGCAGTGGGTTCAAGCTCAAATTGCCCGAAGCAAGCAGCACGCGCGCCAGGAGAATCAAAAGTGATTAAGAATCCCTATTTTCCAAATCATTCTGCGAACAACACAACGCTTGTGCCGCTGTCTCAACAGCCTTTTGAGCGCGTCAATTGGGTGCTGCCGGATATGGTCGCGCTCGGCCACGTGACGGTTGTCGCGGGAAATTGCAGCCATGGCCACAACGCGTATTTCGCAGATCTGGCTGGGAAGGTTACTGGACAATCGGATCAACCAGTCGGGACGCCCGCAAAGTTTTGTCAGCCAATTCTGCTGTGGGCGTCGACGCCGCATTTCCTTGTCACAAGTAAGCGGTTGCTGGCTGCGGCAGGAGCAGATGATCGAATTGTCGCGGTCATCGGCAATTGCCAGCCGTTTGACGTAGTCGACGACCTGCCGGAGCTTCTGGTTCACATCAACCGAAAGGAATCAGCTCGGATTATTTTTGTCGAGGCTGCGGCGAGGCCGAAGGGCAAGGAAGAAGATCGATGCAGCGCGTGGCGCGAATTGAGGGCTGCGTGCCACCGCGAAAATGTGGCGTTAGTGGTTTCAGCGGTCGCAAGGCGTCAACGTCGAAAAGATCCAGCTGGCAGACTGCTGGATCTGCATCTGGCAGACGCCGCTTCCGTCGTGATCGGAGTTTCAGAGTCGGACATTGAAGATCTCCGCGCCCGAGATCGGTATTCCGTTGCGTGTGTCAAGTCTGAGTTCGGCAGCACCTACGGTGGGTTCCAGCTCGACTTGAATTGGTCGCTTGTTGAAGATGTCTATATGCCCTATGTGCACGCTTTGACTCCACTCGATGGCACGCCCGAGGAAATTTTTGCATCTGTCGAATTGCCGCTTGGCGCGCGCGTGAAGACAGCTGTGCATTGGCTGAGGTCAAACATTCCTACGGATGGCATGTCGGTCAACGAAGTCGAGAAAAGGGCGAAGGGCGATGGAATCAGCATGGCGTCTGTACGGCGCGCGATGCCTGCAGCCGGCATTTATACACAGTTCATAGCCCGGCAAAGTTTCTGGTTCAGGCGTCAGCCGGTTGCTGGATCGATGCATTCAGGCGTAGTGCCGAACAGCTTCTCGGATTCGTGGTCCTGGGGGCCGCAGCCTGGAATGCCTGAAAACACTTCCGGGAGCGAAAATCCGTTTCTAGCCCGCTTTAGTAAGCAGCCACACCAATTTGCGCAACCTGCTCAACCTGCGCAACCTGCTCAATCTGACACCGGTTTTGCTGATCCGCCGGAAGCAGATTCGTCACACCCTGATCACCTGAAATTCCTGGATATCGTGCAGGCCGCTATCGAGTTAATGGAGAATTCGGTGTTCGACGAGACGTCGGGCAATCCTAGGATGGCGGTCACACGCTCAGTACTCAAAGATCAGCACAGCGGATGGCTTGAACGGACGGACATGCTGAATGGCATTGTCAGGCGAATACCGCAACCCCATCCGGAGCAGTTCAGCCATCGGACGCAGGAAGCTCGAAGACTTTCTGACGTGTTTCGCGAAAGCGGGGGCATCTCAACGGGAAACTTGAACGTCCTGTAGAACGTGCTTCCTTCTTTCTGTTGGTGACCCACTTCTCGATGCCGATGCCAACAAGTGCTTTGCAGGCAGCCTTATATGTCGCCTGAATGTTCTCCGCGAGTTCAGTAGGCCCCAATATCACTGGTCGCAGGTCAAACTTCCGCAGAACTGATTGGTAGCCTAGGCCCTGCGTAGCCTCGAAGAACGTCGTGTGAAGCGTCTTGACGGTGTCTACCAGCATGTTGGCTGACTGCAGTATTCCATGCAGGCTCGGCGCAACAAAGTCGTACCCTGAACGATCAGTGTTGGCACGTTGAGATAGCCACTATTACCCGCTTCACACGGTTCGGTACGCGATGAAGACCGCCGCGAACGTTTGTCACGCCTCAAGCAAACGCCACCGGCATGTCCTGCCACTGCGTCGTGTAATGCGGCGTTCGCATCTCCTGCCGCATCGACCAGGCCCGTTGCTCGCCCGCAGTGCCCGCACTGGCCAGGATGAGCGCGCCCTTCCCATAGCGCTGGTTCAGCTTGTCCATGGTCGCCATCAGCGGCCCGCGGTCAGCGGCTGAATCACCCAGCGGCAGCTCGGCCTGGTGTACATCACCAGGCTGCAAGTCCAGCAGCATCACCCCCGCCTTGGCCATCTTGAAGCCAGGCCGGTACACCGTACGGATCCCCCGGATGGCGGCATTGACCAGATCACCACTGTCAGCCGTCGGCCTGCGCAGTGGCATGGTCACCGCCTTGCTGTACTGCGGCCCAACCTTGTGCGGGCTGGTGTGCACGAAGGTCAGTACGTTGCCGGCCACACTGCCCTGGCGGCGCAGCTTCTCGCCGGCGCGCAGGGCGAACTCCGTCACGGCCTCGATCAGCGGCGGTAAATCGGTGATGGCCCGGCCGAATGACCGGGTGCAGGCGATTTCTTTCTTGGCGGCGGGGGCATCTTCAAACGCAATGCAAGGCATCCCCTGCAGCTCGCGCACGGTGCGCTCCAGCATCACAGAGAACTTCATGCGCGCCATCACCGGGTCCATGCGCACCAGATCGGCCACGGTGGTGATGCCCAATGCGCGCAACTTCTCGGCGTTCTTGGGCCCCACGCCCCAGACTTCTCTCACATCCGTGGCTGCGAGCATTTCCGTCAGTTGTCCGGGCGCCAGCGCAGCCAGGTTGCAAACCCGCGCCAGTTCAATGGGATAGCTCCCCGGCCTGCGGTCCGCGCTCTTGGCAATGTGGTTGGCCAGCTTGGCCAGGGTCTTGGTGGTGCCGATCCCAATGCCGCAAGGGATACCGATCCACTGCAGGATGCGTTCACGCACGCGCTGGGCGCGGTCCACCAGGTCACCACGTACCCCGTCCAGCCCCACAAAGCATTCGTCAATCGAATAAATCTCCTGTTCCGGCCCTAGCCCGGCGGCAATGCTCATGAGCCGGTTGCTCATGTCCCCGTACAGCGTGAAGTTGGCCGACAGCGCCACGATGTCTGCATCGGGCAGCTTCTGTTTGACCAGGTGCCAGGGCGCGCCCATGGCCACGCCCAGGGCTTTGGCCTCGTTGCTGCGGGAGATAGCGCAGCCATCGTTGTTGGACAGCACCACCACCGGTCGGTTCTTCAAGCTGGGGCGAAACGCACGCTCGCAGCTCACGTAGAAGTTGTTTCCATCCACCAGGGCGTACATGGCTACTTGAACTGTTTGATGACGGCCGTGACCACGCCCACGGTGGTCAGCGTCTGGCCGTCCTTGGGGACGATGTCGGGGAAGGTCGGGTCCGCCGCGCGCAGCTTGATGCGCCCGGCGCGCTGGTACAGGTATTTGACGGTGAAGTCGTTGTCCACCTCGGCAATGACGATGCAGCCGTGACGCGGGGCCAGGGCCCGGTTCACGACCAGGATGTCGCCGTCGCCAATGCCGGCGGACTGCATGGACAGGCCCCGTGCCCGCCAGAAGAAGGTGGCGGCGGGGTGGGTGATGAGCAGGTCGTTCAGGTCTTGGCGCTTGACCAGGAAGTCATCGGCCGGGGACGGGAAGCCCGCACGCACGGTGCCCGACACCCACGGCAGGGGCAAGGCAGGGCTGGGCACGTATGCGCCCAGCAAGACGGCTGGCGGCTCGTACACGGTGCATCAATTCGGGGGAAGTTGGTCGAACAGGATGCCGAAGTGCGCGCCCAGCGGGCGGTCGCGGCCCATCCAGGTGGTGTAGTCGGCCACGATGAAGGCGCGGCGGAAGGCGCCCTGGGGTTCGACATCGGCCATGGGATCGCGGCCAGGACCGTAGTGCTGGGCGTATTGCTCCATCAGGGTGGCCTGCATGGCTTCGCGGCCGCCCAGGATGATCTGCAGGTTGTCTCGAAAGGCTTGCATGAGTTCCTGGCGCTCGGCGGCGCTCAGGTGGTCGGCCTTGTTCAGGGTGATCTGGATGGCAAAGGGGCGGGTGTCTTCGGCGGTGGTGGTCATGGTGGGCTCCGAGGTACTTTGAAGCTGTTTATTTATACAGTATCATCACTCCCCCTGCGAGCGCTTTACCTGGCGAGCCTGCGGCGCGTGGCCGTACCATCTGGCGATGTGCTCCAACTTCCTTGGCGTGACCGATCCCCAGCGGCTGCTGCAGTACTTCAATGCCTCGACCGAGGGCGATCCCGGGCCGCCCAGCGATACCTATCCGGGGCAGTTCTCACCGATGCTGATCAGGGCCACGGGGCCAGACCCGACGGCGCCGCCGTTGAAAGCGGTGGATGCGATCTTCCGGTTTGTGCCGGACTTTGTGGCCAAGCTGGAATGGGCACGGAACACGTTCAATGCGCGGGGCGAAGAGGTGCAGCGCAAGCGGACCTACAAGGGCGCCTGGGCTTCTGGGCGGCGCTGCATCATCCCGGTCGAGTGCGTGTATGAGCCGAACTATGAAAGCGGCCACTATGAGCGCTGGCGCATCTGGCAGCCGGGCTTCGTGCCCATGGGGATCGCCGGCATCTACGACGAGGTCAAGCACCCTGACGGGCGGGTCCTGTACACCATGGCGATGCTGACGGTGAATGCGGACGACCATCCGTTCATGAAGCGGTTTCACAAGCCTGAAGACGAAAAGCGCATGGTGGTGGTGCTGGCGCCGCAGGAGTATCAGCGGTGGCTGGATGGCACCGTCGAGGAGGCTGCTTCGCTGCTGAAGCCTTGGCGTGGGCCGCTGTTGGGAGAGCATGTGCCGGCGCCGGCTCGGAAGAAGGCGCCCAGGGCGGAGAGTGGAAAGGTGGTGAAGCCGGATTTGCCGGAGCAGGATGGGCTGTTTTGAGCGTCACTCACAACTTGGGTGAATCGACGGCAGCTTTGGGTCGAAAGCAGACATCTGGCGCTCATCGCTCGTCAATGACTGCTTTGCAGCGATTGCTGCCATTCGCCTCCGTTCTTTTGATGTCTGGTTTCGGCCACCAAGTTGCCGCTACATTCCCCCTGCCTTTAAAACTTACAAGGTAGGGCCAACGTAGTTCACTTTTCGATGAGTATCTCGGTCCTGCGTAGGTCAGCTTTCAGAAGCGTTCAATATTGAAGCCATCAGGATCGGAACCCGCGCTTGGGCCGTCTGCAAACAACCTCAACCTTTGCTTCGCGAGCAATCGAGAGAACTGTTCTTTCCGCTATTGATCATGGTCGCTTAGCGTAGACCCTGCCGATCGCCCACTATAATTAAACAAACGATCAATTAAAGAAGGGGATATGGTTAAACAAGCCAGCACTCGCCCGAAACAAAAGGGGCCGGGGCGTCCTGAAGGGCTCAGCAACATCCGCGACGCAATCATGGATGCCTCTGAATCCAAATTTGCAGATCTCGGTTACGCCGGAACCACGCTGCGCGAAATTGCCGAGGCTGTCAATGTGACGCAGGCCTTGATCAGCTACTATTTCGGCTCGAAGTACGGCCTGTTCCAAGAAACATTTTTACGCCGCGGCCAGAAGATATCGGCTGAACGCATTGAACTCCTGGACAGCTTGCTGGCCACCGGCAAGCCGACGGTCAGGGAGATCGTTCGCTCTTTTCTCTCACCCACGCTGGCACTGCGCGCCACGCCCCAGGGCCGCTCATTCCTGCGCTTGCAGGCACGCTTGCACACTGAGCCACCCGAAATCTCGTACCCGCTGCGTACCGATGCTTACGGAGCCTCAACACAGCGCTATGTCGACGCAATGCGACTGGCACTTCCCACGCTGGGAGAGTTGGACGCCTATTGGCGTGTCACCCTGATGGTCGGCACCTACCTTTATGCCTTTTCCGATACACACCGCATGGAAGAGATGGTGCCCAAAGGGCTGTACGACGCGGAAGACACCGAAGGTTTGATCGATCAGGTCACGCGCTTTGTGACCGGGGGGTTTGAGGCCCCCTGATTCTTATCCGCCTACACCTGCTGCCGCAAGGCCGCAAGGTCGATGACGTCAGCATATTTCTGCCGCATATCGAACAAACTGGCCTCGTGCGGGCCGATGGCGCGGTCGCCCACACAATCAGACAGTACGACGGGGCGAAAGCCCCAGCACATGGCGTCCACAACACTGGCACGCACGCAACCACTGGTGACACAACCGGCCACCAGCAAGGTTTTTACCCCCTGCTGCGTTAACCACGGAGCCAGTGCCGTACCGAAAAAAGCAGACGGTACGTTTTTTCGAACAATCAGCTCGCCCGGACGAGGGCTGAGCTCCGTCACGATGGCGCTGGCTGGTGCGTGCTCCTTCAGCTGCAGCATGCTGGGCACCTTCGCGCTGAAGACATTGGCATCGCTATCGTCGTCGGCATAGACGATACGGCTGTGCGCCACTGGCCAGCCCTTGTCGCGGGCCATTGCCAGCAGGGGAATGGTGTTGCGAATAGCCGCCGAGATATTGCCACCACCGAATCCGTCCGGATCAGCAAAACCGTTGACGAAGTCGATGATCAGCAGCCCTAGGGGCGGCTTCAGTCCGAGTCCGGCACCAAAGCCCTGCCGCTGGTAGACCGCGGACTCATCCTGCATGGGAATCTCCTTGATCAACCATCAAGGACTCCACGACCTTCCCTTCCTTAACCACCTGCAAATCATCGACAAAGACATTGCAACGACGCATTGGAATGTCGATGTGGCAGGTGGTGGTCCGGCTGCCCCCAGCCTCATTGTTTGGGCCCAGCGAGAACAGGAAATTTCCGTTGACTGCCCGTGCATCCATGCCTATCGAAGCCTCACGGTCATACAGCCCCAAGGTCGACCAGAAGGCTCGCTTTTGCAGACCCCAGCCGATGTGCGAGATGGCGTAAGCCTCCGGATCTTCGAAGGAGTCGATGTATTCCTTGAGCAGCTCAGCTTCGACACCTCCCTCAATACGGGTGACAAACCCTTGCTCAACGGTCAGCGTGATGGGCTCTGTCACGTAGCTCTTCTGCGGCAAAAGGATGTCTCCTTTGTCGAGGACGATACGCCCACGAGCCCCGCCTTCGTTCGGCCAAGTGAATACAAACCCGCTCGGCCAATGATCCCAACGACCTGGCTGGTCTACAAAACCATACTCTGCCGTGATCGGGTATTCACCCAAGGGAAGATGGAGATCTGTACCGGCTGTCGACGTCACGCGCATGAGGCTCTTGTTTTTCAGCAACTTCACGCCAGCCTGCACACGACGATAGTCCTCCTCGGTAGGAACCAGACGAGCCAGGATTTCGGGAGGTTCCACCGCAAGCAGGATCTTGGTCCCAGAGGCAAGGATCTCGTGCTGTTCCGGCGAGAACAACAAGGTCATCAGATCGAGGACGAGGTCACTGGCCTTGAGCGCCGCGATAGCAGGAGGATTACCTGTCAGCGGTGTCGTTCCCAGGTAGGCCAGTGGATCACGGCTCAGAGCCTTGTCGCCGTTGACAGGCGGCAAATCAAGTCGACAGACTGTGGCTCCTAACATCGTAGCCGCCGTGATGGCACAACGCAGCGTCTGCGGATGGGTATTGTCGCTGGTCAGAATCGTGACGGCCTGCCCAGGCTGAAGCTTGGACAACTTCAGAACCTGGGTCCAGGCACGGATAAGGTCGGTATCGTGTATGGGCATATGGAATCCTTGATGGAAAGAATTGATCGATCAGGCAACGCTAGCGCCAAGAAAATCTCCCAAGGCCGAATAAAATCCGTCTTCGTTGTCCCAAGGGATCATGTGGCCGGCATTCGGAACGCGAACGGTCACGCAGTTGCGTGCCAAGCTCAGAAACTCCTGGACATCACGTTCCGGGACAACGTCACCGCGCTCAGCTGTCATCAGCATGAGAGGGACCGCTATCGCCGGCAGGTTGGCATGGATGTCGTCCGTCTGAAAAGCATTGAAGCTCGTCACAATGGCGCGCTCATTGCAGGTGTGCAGCCACTGGGCACGCAGTCTCAGCTGGTCCAGCGTCCACGTCGGACAAAAGACCTTCATTTGCTCTGCAGTCATGCCCCGTTGGGCTTGACGAATCGAATCCACATACCAGGGTAGTTGCGCTGGATAGGGCCGACGTCCCGGTCCCGATACCGGCGGATCCACGGCAACCACCTTGGTCAGCCCGGCTGGCTGTTGTGAGGCAGCCCGGATGGCGATACGCCCCCCCATGGAATGCCCCAGGTAAGCGTGACGGGGCAGCCCCAAAGCCGCCGTAAAGGCCAGCAGATCGCTGGCTTGCGCGTCGAGGCTGTAGTCCAGCTCATCTTCGGACTGGCTCAGACCTCTTCCGCGGACATCCAGCACATAGGTGTCGAACTGTTGCCCCAGTCGTTCTGCCACAAAGCCCCATGTCACTGCCGGACTGGTAATCCCCGGGACCAGTACGACGGCATCTTGGTCTATGCGCGCACCGTCTGAACCGCCGTATCGCAAGTAGTGCTGACGGATGCCGTTGGCATGGACGTTGGCTCCATACTTGAACGTGCTGGCGCTCATGCCTTGCTCCGCTTGACGTAATCACCGGAAAGTAGCGCACCCGCTCCCGGGACAAATTGCTCAAGACCCAAGGCACCCAACATGGCATAGGTCGTGGCGACCGCCGCCGTCAGCACGGGCTTGCCCGTCTGAGCTTCGACCTGAGCGATGGCTGGCAGTGACGGCATCTGCACGCAAGCAGACAACACAATCACATCCACATCATCAGTCTTCATGCCGGCCACGATACCTGGCAGCCGAGCCGGATCATGGCGACCGACGTCCAAGTTGTCCGGAATTTCCAGTGCGCGCCAATCACTGACTTCAAAGCCCTCGTTTTCGATGTAGTCGATCACAAGCTTGGTCAAAGGAACCATGTAGGGAGCGACCACCGCGATGCGCTTGGCTCCCATGACTTTGAGTGCGTCCACCAAAGCTCCCGCGCTGGTCACAACAGGTGCTTCGCCGCCATTAGCCTGTGTCACGCCACCCAGGCGTGCCTGTGACTGGCAGTGATACCCGTGCCCCATGGCCATGATGGCCACCAGACAGGCGTAACCGAGCACGTCCACTCGGGCATCACTGAGCTCTAGAGCGCAACGGTCCGATTCAGCGTCCATCGCCGCCAACTCCTCCTTGACGACGTGCTTCATGCGCATGCGCGCCGAATGGAATGTGAAACGTTCGGGTCGAACCTGCTCGCGCAGACGAAGCATCGCGGGGATTTCCGTCTCCATCGTCGTGTTGGAGCTGGGGACAATTTGGCCGATGCGGAAGTTTTTCTTGCTTGTCATAGGAATACCTTTATGCAGTAGCTTCAACAGAAGATGCACCAAAGCGCTCGACGCACTTCGTCGCGTCATACTCGTAGACCCACTCGGCCTTGATGCCAACAGCGTTGGGATTTTTGGCTTGGGCTTGCTGGAAAGCCTCATCGCGTTTTTTCTGCTCTTCCGGACTGGCCAGGTGATAAGTCCTGCCACGCTCACGAGCCTCCAGTTGCACGCGTGCCGTGCGCGGGCGACGCTCTTCCTCGTAGGCGTTCATGGCCTCCTCGATGTCTTGGCCAAAATGCGCCAGGGCCTCGGCGAGCACGTACCCATCCTCGATCGCCATGGCCGCACCTTGTGACAGAAAGGGCAGCATGGGGTGCGCAGCATCGCCCAACAGCGTCACTCGGCCCTTCGTCCAGCGTTCCATAGGATCGCGGTCAAACAGACCCCATTTGAAGATCTGTTGCTTGTCTGTTCTCTTGAACAGCTGAATGATGTTGTCGTGCCAGCCCTCATATGCTGACAGAAGCTCTTCACGCGTGCTGGGTTCGGTCCATGATTCGGCGACCCAATCTGCGCTCTCGTTGACCGCCACAATGTTGACGGCTGCACCGCCCTTGACGTAGTAGGTCACGATGTGCGCCTTGGGCCCCATCCAAAAGGAGGCATCCGGACTCACGAAAGGCAGTGGATGCTGCTCAACCGGCACCAAGGCGCGCCAGCACATATGCCCCGTGAACTGCGCGGTAGATTTACCCCATGTCGCATCACGAACAACGGAGTGAATGCCGTCAGCACCGACAATCAGATCAGCCTCAAAGCTGCTGCCATCGTTGAAATGTGCGATTGCAGAGTCTTCACGCTGCGTCACACCGGTGCAAACCACGTTGAACTTCACACGCTCGGTCGGCAGCCCCTCGCAGAGAATGGTATGCAGATCTGCCCGATGGACGTGCCAGAAATCCGCACCAAAAGCCCGGGGACACACCTCACGCAATGGCGTGCGGAACAATTCACGCGCATCGTTCCAGTTCCGTCCCACCATGGCATTGGGCAAAAATCCAATACGCATCAGTCCTTCACTGACGCCCAGTGCCTTGAGTACCTTGGCGGCGTTGGGCGTCATCTGGACCCCCGCGCCAATTTCTCCGAAAGCCGGTGCTCGCTCAAACAGATGGGCTTCAATGCCTTTTTGATGCAGGGCACGCGCCAAGGCAACACCGCCAATACCGGCGCCCACAATGCCGACTCGCAAGGTTTTCTTCATCTTTTCTCCAGTCTTTCGATCTGTGATCGATTCCAAGTTAATTAGTTGTTAAATTAATTATTAACGCGGGGAAGTGCCCCGCGATTCTTGCTCCAGGGAGGACCTAGGCGCCTAGGTAGGCACTCAGCAGCTCCGGGTCATGCTTCAGACTTTCAGAGTCGCGATCTGCGACAACACGGCCCGTCTCAAACACGTAAGCGCGAGTAGCCACATTGAGCGCGTTGTGCACGTTTTGCTCAACCAGCACCACTGTCACGCCGTGGCCATTGATCTCGCGCACAAACTCGAAGACCTCATCGGCCATGCGCGGACTCAAGCCCAGACTCGGCTCATCCAGCAAAAGCAAGTCAGGCTCCGACATCAAGGCACGGCCAATAGCCAGCATCTGCTGCTCACCACCGCTCAACGTACCAGCCAATTGTCGAAAGCGTTCTTTGAGGCGCGGAAACCGGTGATAGACAACCCCCTTGCGCTTTTCGACGTCAGCGGCAGAGCGGCAAAGATATGCACCCATGGCCAAATTTTCATCAACCGTCATCGTCGGCCAGACATGGCGCTCTTCGGGCGACTGAGCAATGCCGCGCGCCACGATCTTGTCGGCAGGCATGCCTGCAATGCTGTTGCCACGAAGCAGAATCTCTCCACGCGTGGGCTTCAGCAGACCTGAGATGGTGCGCAGCGTCGTCGTTTTACCCGCCCCGTTTGCTCCGATGAAGGCGACCACTTCGCCTTGACGAACCGACAGGTTGACACCATGCAAGGCTGCTGTCTTGCCATAGCTCACATGGACATCACGCAACTCAAGCAGTGCCCGGCCATGCACATTTTTCACTTCCGCATCCTCGTTGGAATCGGATGCTGTCATCAAAGCCATCACTGCTTCACTCATTCCTTCTTACCTCCGCCCAGATAGGCATCGATTACCAGTGAATTTGCCTGGATCTCGGCAGGACTTCCTTCCGCCAGTTTTTGACCGAAGTGCATTACCACCACCCGATCCGACACGCCCATCACCAGGCTCATGTTGTGCTCGACGATCAGAATCGAACGTACCAGGGTGCCTCGCAGTGTCTTCAGAATCCCCCCGAAGGTCTTCGCTTCCTGGCTGTTGAGTCCAGCCGCTGGCTCGTCCAGCATCAGGATCTCAGGCTTGGCAGCCAACGCCAACGCAACCTCGAGAAGACGAAGTTCTCCACATGACAGTGCCGACGCTGGTGTATCAATCCGGTGCGCCAATCCCATCGTGTGAACGATCTTCTGCGCACTCTCTCGCACACTCACCTCTTTGTCCCTCACAGCCTGATTAGGAAAAAAAGTGCGCCAAAGCGATTGCTTGGCCTCCATGTAGTGACCTGTCAGCACATTCTCGAAAACGGTCAGGGATTTCAGAATATTTGTCTTCTGAAAACTTCGCACGATGCCGCGCTGTGCCATCTGGAAAGGCTTTTTCCCCGTGACGAGCTCATCACCGAAACGCACCTCCCCCGCACTCGGCGTATAGAAGCCGGTGATGAGGTTGAAGCACGTCGTCTTGCCGGCGCCGTTGGGACCGATCAGTCCCACAATCTCGCCTGGATTGACCTGGAAGCTGATGTCCCTGACAGCGTGGATACCGCCAAAGGATTTGCCCAGTCCGCTGATCTCCAAGCCCCGCGGTTGCATAGATAGCGTGCTTGTGCTCATGCAGGTCTCCCAGATTTAGCCTTGAGGGCCATGGCAGATGCAGTTTTTTTTCTCTCCATGCGTTCGCGTCGCTGCATCACAAAGCCCATCATTCCGCGCGGAAGGAACAAAACAATACCAATCACTGCCAGTCCAAAAAGAGACAGTCGCAGTTCTTTGGCTTCCCGCAAGTATTCCTCCAGGAAAGTCACGAGCAGCGCGCCGATCAAGGGCCCCACCAATGTTCCTTTGCCACCTATCAGCACCATGATGATCATGCTGACCATGAACGCGAATCGAAAGACTTCCGGACCAACGAAAGAGATGTAATGCGCATAGAAACCGCCCGCCATGCCAGACAGTAGCGCTCCCAGCACCAAGGCCAGCAAGGTGTAATTCAGAGGTCGAATCCCAATTGATTGCGCCACATACCGGTTCTCGCGAACGGCTACTGCTGCGCGTCCTGCGTTCGAATAGACGAAGCGATACGACAGATAGAGCGTGAGCGCCAGCAAGAGCCAGACAACCGCGTAATAGAACTGCTTGGATTCAAGCGTACTGGCATCGACCAGCGACTCAGGCTGCGGAATGCCGGCAATACCCATGGGGCCGTTGGTCAGACCGATCCAGTTGTCAGCGATCAGACGCAACACCTCTGCAAAAGAGAGCGTCACGATCACAAAAAAAGGCCCCTGCAGACGCAGTGTGAGTCCGCCGATGATGAATCCCATGAGTGCAGCGAGCAGGCCTGCCGCTGGAATCGTGGCCCACAGTGGCCAGCCGTATTGGGTAGAGAGAATGGCAGCCGCATACGCCCCCGTTCCCAGAAACGCGGTATGACCCAACGAAAACTCACCGACGTAACCCACGACCAGGTTCAACCCGCTGGCCAGAATCGCATAGAACAGCACCATGATGGTGATGTGCAGGACATACTGATCCTGAACCAGTAAGGGGAAGATGGCGGCCAAGGCCATCAGGAGAAACAGTGTTTTCTTTTCAAAGTTCATGCGCGCTCCGCTCGCTTAGAAAACAGTCCATAGGGACGGAATAGAAGCGTGAGAATCACAAGCGCAAAGCCGATGATGTCCACCCAGCCAGTCGCAACATAGCCGCCCCACAGGGCTTCAACGATGCCCAGTAGCACCCCCCCCAGGATGGCGCCTGCGAACGAACCCATGCCCCCCAGGATCACGACCACGAACGCCTTCATGCTGACCAGCCCACCAATTGCAACCTGCGCGGAATAAATAGATCCCAGTAACATGCCCGCAAGCGATGCAATCACAGTGCCCATGGCGAATGTTGCCGCGTAGACATTGGCTGTTCGCACACCCACCAGCTGAGCCGCCATCGGGTCTTGGAATGTTGCACGCATTGCCCGACCCAGTCGCGTCTTGTGAATCACCAGCCAGGCACCGGCAATCAGCACCGCACACGCCAGGACGGCAAAAACCCGCAACTTGGTCAACACCACGGGCCCGAGAATCAGCGGCCCCGCCGACAGCGGTGCCTCGACTTTCAATGGTGCAGTTCCTACTGCCAGCAAGGCGGTATTAGCCAAGAAGATGGACAGCCCAATGGTCAACAGGATGCCGGGCTCTTCGCCCTGGTCCCGGATTCTTTCGATCAGCAGCCGATCAATCAGCCATCCAAAGGCGCCCATGACAATCGCGACAAGCATCAGGCCCGAGAAAAAATCCAGGCCCAGACGAGTGGTCGCCCACCAGCCCATGACACCCCCGAGCATGTACAACTCGCCGTGGGCAAAGTTCACCACGCGCATCAGCCCCAGGATCAGGGTCAGTCCCAGCGCTGACAGCGCGTAGAACGACCCGATCACCAGACCGTTGGCGAGGTACTGTGGCAGCAGTTCCATAGTCAACGTCTGCCTTGCTTTAGGGCTTGTCCGTCTGGGCTTGGGTCACGACTACCGGCTCTTTGTTCACGATTTGCACCAGTGCGACATCAAAGCCGTAGCCTTCTCCCTTGTCCGTGAACCGGTAGCGGCCATTTGGTGCAAGGTAATCTGTCTTTCGCAATGCATCGCGAATGGCATCTGCGTCTGTCTTGCCAGCACGCGCGATGGCGTCGAGCAGAATGTTCATGGAGTTGTAGCCAGCCGCGCCATACTTTCCCGGCTTTTCTTTGTAGGCCGTCGCATACAACTCAACGAATGCCTTGTTGCGCTCACCCGGCAGACTCGATGCATAGGGCACAGCTGCATAGATGCCTTCGGACGCAGGCCCAGTCAGACCGATGAAGTCTGCCGTAGCCCAGGACCCCACTCCGAAAATCTTGGTCTGCAGACCAATTTCCTTGAACTGCTTCACAAGGATGGATCCATCCTGAGTTTCTGCAGCGACGAACACCCCATCGGCCTTGCTGGCACGCAGTTTGGTGAGCAAGGTGTAGAAGTCTGTCGCGCCGTGATCAAAATACTCCTTCATCACAGTCTTGACGCCCAGGGCCTCCAAGTCTTTCGAGAAGTCTTCTACGCCGCCACGACCCCAGTCATCGTTCACACCGATGTAAGCCACCGTCTTGAGTTGCAGCTTTTCAGCCAGTATCTTGCTGAAAGTCTTGGACATCAGGCGGTCCGTTTCTGCCGACCGGAAGAAGTACTGAAGCCCTTTTTCCGTCAGATCCGCTTTAGAAGACACGCCCGTGATGAAAGGCGTCTTGTATTTTTCAGCGAGCGGCATGACGGCCGCTGTCGCCGAGCTGCAGAACGCGCCCTGTACGGCCACAACCTTGTCGCGCTGAATCAACTTCTCCGCAGCATTGACCGAGTTGGCCGGACGACATTGCCCGTCCTCAATGACGAGCTCAATCTTGCGCCCAAGCACCCCACCCGCCGCGTTCCTGCGTTCAACTGCCAGCTTTGCACCGTTCAAAGATGCTTGCCCGTTGTAGGCTACCGAGCCCGTAAGCGGCTCAATTACGCCAATCTTGATGGTCTGCTGCGCTGCAACCAGCGATGACAGCGACGCCAGACCCGTGGTGATAAGTAGCTTTTTCCAGTATTCCATGTGGCTCTCCAAGTAGGGTTAGGAAAATCCCAGACCGCCCCTCCTTGAGGCATAGCTGAACTGGGATTAAATGAATTAAACGTTTAATTAATTTCAGAAAAGAACTATAAACTGCAATGCATGGGCTGCAATCTAGGGTTATCCCGAGAATTAATTAATCAACCAGTAAGCAAATTCAATGCCAATACTGAAGCACGAATTAACCTGTATTTCGGTTCAACACAGCCAAGAACGCACCATATTGGGTCATATTCGGGCGTTTCCGTCGCAATCTGATCCTCCAAGGACTCAGACTTCCATCCAAAGTTGGCAAAAGCCTCATTGATCGAATGTGCCAATCCGATCGGGAGTACGCCGGGATGAGCCGAGATTTTCAAAGGACGCTGGGTTTCCGGTGTAGCCCCAGTGTTAGGCACGACAAATGCTGTGAGCGCACGCAGGCAATCTAGCGACTGCTTTTTTCAGTGACCGGTTTCTCTCGATGCTGTCATTGACTCGAAAAAATCGGGAGGCTGCAATCAGCCTTCAGCCGACACTCACCGCGCCACAGCCTCATCCTGATTACACGTCCGCTTTCGGCTTATTGTGTTGAAAAACTCCCACTGACCGCCTAGATTTTCGCCACGACTAAATCGAAGGAGCGGCCATGATGGGAAGC